>JAFABI010000040.1 GCA_023426125.1 Bacillota bacterium | reverse complement strand
TTACTTCCGATTCTTTTCTGGGGAATGGAGCGGGCTGGTCGCAAGCTAAAGCTTGCTGCTCGCCTATGCACCTACCAAGCGTAGTTCCCCGGAAAAGATTATCGGAAGTTATATTTTCGCCAGTGCTGAACAGGAGCAATTCCGGGCTTTTACGCAAAATCGGTGAACTGGCTGCAAAGCCGGATCCTGAAGAAATGCTGGAAAACCTGCTGAAGAGGGCAGTGGAACAGAACAATCTTGAACAGCTGATGCATATTGATGCCGATGGATCACAGCCGCTGGGGGCTTTGGAATATGTCTTGTGGGCAAAAGGCTTTATGAAAAAGCTGGAGCGATGGCTGGAGAACATGAGGCAAAAAATGACGGGAGATGCTGCCGCCGGAGCCTCAAAGCCCCTGCTGCCGGTTAAAGCAGGAAAAGCCCTGGCTGCCTTCTATTACAGTCTGGGGGTATGCCGGGATGCCATGAATGCCGGGGAACTTGAAACGGATGCGGAAAAGATGCCATGCAGTGAAATTCATGGAGAAATAGGCCGGTTTTATGAAAAAGCGGGGAAAAAGAGGGAAGCATTCCATGCGTACCTGCAGGCGCTGCAATGGGATCCGCTGAATGCTGCGGCGCAGGAAGGAATCAGCGGTATGTTCCGGGAGGATTCCGGCCTGCTTGACAGCTTTCCGGCGGGAAATGGCCAAATCCGGGAAGGCAGCTGGTTTCACGGCAGGGAGGAACTCGTGGATTATGTTCTTGGCTTCATCCACTTTAAAAAGCACCAGTTTGGGCAAACAATAGCGTTTTGTTCGAAGATCGCGGAAGCTGGCGCCATTTATCCGATTGCCCTTGCATACATTATCGGCAGCTTATGGCTTACGGGAAGAGAAGCGGAAGCAGAAAGCCGGCTGAAGGAACAAGCCAAAGCGGCCAAGGTCCTTCCGTCATTGTTCCATATCTGTAAAAGCTATGCCCTGGACAAATTGGCCGAAGGGCGTCGGCGGTATCCGTACAGTGAAATCCTATTGACGGAAAAACAGAGGCTATACAAAAAAGATATGTAAGCGCCATACATATCTTTTTTCGGATACTGCTGCGAAACATACATATGTTTATTATCCCTCCGGAAATAGTGCCCGTGAAGCTTTCGCAATATTTCCGGAAGGTGTGTAAACGCCGATAAATCAAGGTTTGTTTCGCTGGAGAGCCGGACTTTTGCAATTATGTTGTTACTGTCGTCGTCGAAGTCGAGCTGGGTGCGAAATTATTAACCGCTAATGTAATCGGAGCACTGACAGGAACCGTTGATGCCTGAGTGATCACTACCTGGGAGCCGTTGGCGCCAACCGTGAACAGGCTGGATTGCTGCAAAACACCGTTGACAAACAGCAGATAATATCCGTTATCCGACGTTGCGGTTGTAAGGTTTCCGGCCATGGTATTGCCGGTATCATCTGTGAACTGGGTTGCCGGAATCGTGATAGTGCCGCTGGTCCTGTGAGCGGCGTTCAAATTATAGAAGTACTTTTCCACCTCCGGAACGGCATCGGTTGTTGTAGTAGTAACAGCATTCATAACAAGTTTGAATAATTCGGTAGCCATATGCGTCTTCCTTTCTTTACCTTAAGTTGAAGGCTTCTATAGTAGTATATGACACGATTTTGCTTTTTGTGATTATGTTAACACAAACATGAAGGATGGGATAAAATACCAAACAAAAAAGATTGACAAGTTGCCAATCCTATGCTAAAATAATAAACTGCGTTATAATATGGTACAGATATACATATCTGCCGTGGAATATAAAAAAACCCCCGGCATAAACGATTATAACACAGGAGAATAAAATAGACAACATGTGTTAATAATAATTTAATGGTTAATTATGGAAGAGCCCAAAAAGCTTTTAATAATACTACTAAAAGCTTTAATATACACTACATAAGTACTGGTGAAAATATGACTAGCAGTAAGTTTTTTTTGTAAGCTCGCGGGTCCGCCCGACAGCATTTGCATAAAAACAGTGGGAAATATTTTCAGCGCTTTTACGTAGTGAATCCGGTAAATGCATGATTGCATATCTTTCATGTAAGGCGAAGCTGAAACAGACTTCCAGCTTTTTTCGAAATGCTCATGATAAAATGTGCGTTTCAAGAAAAACAGAGTGGAAGTGATGTTCCGGCAAAGCAAAAATGCTTCAAAACATTAAGACAAGTCATAATTTATGAGGTGATTTTTAATGGTACATCCCGTTCAACTGGGAAGGAATACGAGAATGAGCTACTCTAAAATTGACGAAGTTTTAGACATGCCCAATCTTATCGAGGTGCAGAAAAATTCCTACAGGTGGTTTCTTGAAGAAGGCCTCAGAGAGGTTTTCAGAGATGTTTCACCCATTACGGACTATACCGGTAATCTGATCCTGGAGTTTCCCGATTACAATCTGGAGGACGACAACCCGAAATACAGCGTTGAAGAGTGCAAAGAAAGGGATACCACCTATTCTGCTCCATTAAAGGTAAAAGTCCGTCTTATCAATAAGGAAACTGGCGAAGTCAAGGAACAGGAAATTTTTATGGGAGACTTTCCGCTGATGACAGACAACGGCACCTTTGTCATTAACGGCGCCGAGAGGGTCATCGTAAGCCAGCTGGTCAGATCTCCCGGCATTTACTATTCCTCCAAGCTTGACCGTACAGGAAAGGAACTCTTTGCCGCTACCGTCATACCAAACCGCGGTGCCTGGCTGGAGTATGAAACCGATTCCAATGACGTTATGTCCGTCCGGATCGACCGGACGAGAAAGCTTCCGATCACCGTACTATTGCGCGCTCTGGGCTACGGTACCGATCTGGCCATAACGGAGCTTCTGGGGGAGGACGAGAGGATTCTCGCAACCATCCAGAAGGACAATGCCAAAACACAGGATGAAGGTCTCCTTGAAATCTATAAAAGACTGAGACCCGGAGAGCCTCCGACGGTAGAAAGCGCAACGACGCTGTTGAACAGCCTGTTTTTCGATCCAAAGCGGTATGACCTTGCCAAATTCGGCAGGTTCAAGTTTAATAAAAAATTATCCCTGGCAGGAAGAATTGCCGGTTTTAGAACTGCCGAGAGAATTGTCAACCCCCAGACCGGTGAAATCATTGTTGAGGAAGATGCAAAAATCGACAGGGAGAAAGCCGAGCTTATTCAGAATTCGGGGATCAATAGTGTCAATCTCAACATCGAGGGCAAAAAGGTCGTGGTCATCGGCAATAATACCGTTGATATAAGAGCTTTTGTGGACTTTGACGTATCCCAGATGGGCTTTAACGAGAAGGTGAGATTTGACATTCTCAAAAAGCTCCTGGAGGAGAATGATAATCCCGAGGCCTTAAAAAGAGCTTTAAAAGAGAATATTGACGAGCTCATACCCAAATATATCACGGTTCATGATATTATTTCCTCCATCAATTTCCTTATTCATTTAAGCTATACCGTGGGTAATACAGACGATATCGACCATCTGGGCAACAGAAGGCTTCGCTGCGTAGGCGAGCTTCTGCAGAACCAGTTCAGGATCGGGCTTGCCAGGATGGAAAGGGTCGTCAGGGAAAGAATGACCATTCAGGACATTGACATCGTAACCCCCCAGGCTTTGATCAACATCCGTCCCGTTGCCGCGGCTATCAAGGAATTCTTCGGCAGCAGCCAGCTGTCCCAGTTCATGGACCAGACCAACCCTCTGGCCGAGTTGACGCATAAAAGAAGGCTGAGCGCCCTTGGGCCGGGTGGTTTGAGCAGGGAGAGGGCCGGGTTTGAAGTCCGTGACGTTCACCATTCCCACTATGGCCGCATGTGCCCCATAGAGACGCCTGAAGGCCCGAACATCGGTCTTATAGGCTCCCTTAGCACCTATGCCAGGATTAATGAATACGGATTTGTCGAGGCGCCCTATCGAAGGATTGATAAGGCGAAGAATGTTGTTTCCACTGAGATCGTTTATCTGACGGCGGATGAAGAAGATAAATACATCGTTGCACAGGCAAACGAGCCTCTGGATGAAAACGGCGGATTTGTGGCAAAGAAAGTGCTTTCAAGATTTAAAGACGACATCCTGGAAGTTGAAAGGGACAGGGTCGACTTTATGGATGTATCGCCGAAGCAGCTGGTATCGGTGGCGACAGCCATGATCCCGTTCCTTGAAAATGACGACGCAAACCGTGCCCTCATGGGCTCCAACATGCAGCGCCAGGCGGTGCCTCTGATCAAGCCGGACGCCCCCGTTATCGGCACCGGTATCGAATACAAGGCTGCCAGGGATTCGGGCGTTGTGCTCCTGGCGAAAAATGCGGGCGTTGTCGACAAGGTATCGGCCAATGAAATCGTAATCAAAACAAGGGAAGGCAAAAAGGACGTTTATAAGCTTTTGAAATATATGCGTTCCAACCAGGGCACCTGCATCAACCAGAGGCCGATTGTAAGGAAAGGCGAAGTGCTGGAGAAGGGGGACGTCATTGCGGACGGCCCTTCCACCGACAATGGAGAAATAGCCCTCGGCAAAAACATCCTGATCGGCTTTATGACCTGGGAAGGCTACAATTACGAGGATGCCATCCTCATCAGCGAAAAGCTGGTAAAGGATGACGTATTCACCTCCATCCACATTGAGGAATATGAGGCCGAAGCAAGGGACACCAAGCTGGGGCCGGAGGAAATCACCAGAGATATCCCCAATGTCAGCGAAGAATCCCTCAAGGACCTTGACGACAGAGGTATTATCCGAATCGGAGCCGAGGTCAGAGCGGGGGATATCCTGGTAGGTAAAGTTACACCAAAAGGTGAAACCGAACTGACTGCCGAAGAACGGCTTTTGAGAGCGATCTTCGGTGAAAAGGCAAGGGAGGTAAGGGATACCTCGTTAAGAGTACCTCATGGCGAATCCGGTATTATCGTGGATGTCAAGGTATTCACAAGGGAAAACGGAGACGAACTGCCGCCGGGAGTCAACCAGCTGGTAAGATGCTATATCGCCCAGAAAAGAAAAATATCCGTCGGTGACAAGATGGCCGGAAGACACGGGAACAAGGGTGTTATTTCAAGGATACTGCCGGAGGAGGATATGCCTTTCCTTCCAGACGGTACGCCTCTGGAAATCGTGTTGAATCCACTGGGCGTTCCTTCTCGTATGAACATCGGACAGGTGCTGGAGGTCCATCTGGGCTATGCGGCGAAAGCTCTGGGCTGGGAAATAGCCACTCCTGTTTTTGACGGGGCGACGGAAGATGATATCATTGTAACTCTTGGAAAGGCAGGTCTTGCGGAAGACGGCAAGACGGTATTGTACGACGGAAGGACCGGCGAGCCCTTTGAAAACAGGGTAACCGTCGGCTACATGTATATATTGAAGCTGGCGCATCTGGTAGACGACAAAATCCATGCCCGTTCTACCGGACCGTACTCGCTGGTGACACAGCAGCCTCTCGGCGGTAAGGCGCAGTTCGGCGGACAGAGATTCGGAGAAATGGAGGTTTGGGCTCTTGAAGCATACGGAGCTGCCTATACCCTCCAGGAAATATTGACGGTCAAGTCGGATGACGTGGTTGGCAGGGTAAAGACCTATGAATCCATCGTCAAGGGTGAGAATGTCCCTGAGCCGGGTATACCCGAATCCTTCAAGGTTTTGATAAAAGAGCTTCAGAGCCTTGCCCTGGACGTCAAGGTTTATTCCGAGGAACGCGAGGAAATTACGCTCAAGGAGTCTGTTGAAGACGAGCTTGAAGAGCTTAACGTAAATATAGAAGGCCGTGAAGATGAAACTCCTCTGACGGATTATGAAGACATCGGCGACGATATCATGGATGAAGATATGGATATCGACGATTTTGACCTTGGAGACATCGGCACTTCGGGAGACGCCCTTGAGAATACCCTGGGAGAGGATCTGTTTTCCGAAGAGGATGAGGAATTTGAAGATAATCTGGATGACGAGGATTTCTAATCAAACGGGGGCATTCCCTGGCATGATGGTTTAGCAGTCAACGAAAACCAACGAGCCAGCCTCGATAAATAAGGAATACGATTTGCGGGGGAGAAGGGTGTGTCCCCGCACATATGAAAGGAGATAAAGCCATGTTTGAACTCAACAATTTTGATGCAATAAAGATTGGTTTAGCTTCTCCAGAGAAAGTCAGAGAATGGTCAAGAGGCGAAGTCAAAAAACCTGAAACAATTAATTATAGAACACTGAAGCCGGAGAGGGACGGGCTTTTCTGCGAAAGGATTTTCGGACCGCAAAAGGACTGGGAATGCCACTGCGGAAAGTATAAAAGAATAAGGTATAAGGGCATTGTATGCGACAGGTGCGGCGTTGAAGTAACCCGTTCAAAAGTCAGAAGGGAACGCATGGGGCACATTGAGCTTGCAGCTCCCGTATCCCACATATGGTACTTTAAGGGAATCCCCAGCAGGATGGGACTTATTCTTGATATGTCGCCCAGAGCCCTTGAAAAGATATTGTATTTTGCTTCCTATGTCGTCATCGATCCGGGGCAGACTCCCCTTTCTAAGAAGCAGATACTCACGGAAAAGGAATACAGGGACAGTGTGGAAAAATTCGGCTTGAAATTTAAAGCCGGGATGGGTGCGGAAGCTGTCAAGGAGCTTCTTATGGAGATCGACCTGGAGAAACTGTCAAAGGAATTAAGATCGGAATTGAGCGATACCTCCGGACAGAAGCGGGTCAGGACCATAAAAAGGCTTGAGGTTGTGGAAGCCTTCAGACTTTCCCAGAACAGACCGGAATGGATGATCATGGATGTTGTTCCGGTGATTCCGCCGGAGCTGCGCCCGATGGTACAGCTGGACGGCGGCAGGTTTGCCACCTCCGATTTGAATGACCTTTACAGAAGGGTTATCAACAGGAACAACCGCCTAAAGAGGCTGCTGGATCTGGGTGCTCCCGACATCATCGTCAGGAACGAAAAGAGAATGCTGCAGGAAGCCGTCGACGCCCTCATTGACAACGGAAGAAGGGGAAGACCCGTTACAGGCCCCGGCAACAGACCGTTAAAATCCCTTTCCGACATGTTGAAGGGCAAACAGGGACGTTTCCGTCAAAACCTGCTGGGAAAGCGTGTTGACTACTCGGGACGTTCCGTTATCGTTGTGGGACCGGAACTGAAAATATTCCAGTGTGGTCTGCCAAAAGAGATGGCTCTGGAGCTTTTCAAGCCTTTCGTAATGAAAAAGCTGGTGAATGACGGGCTGGCCCATAATATAAAAAGCGCAAAGAGAATGGTTGAAAGAGTAAGGAATGAAGTCTGGGACGTTCTGGAAGAAGTAATCAAGGAGCACCCGGTGTTGCTGAACCGTGCGCCTACCCTTCACAGACTTGGTATTCAGGCATTCGAACCGGTACTGGTGGAAGGCAGGGCTCTTAAACTGCACCCTCTGGTTTGCACAGCATACAATGCAGACTTCGACGGTGACCAGATGGCCGTTCACGTTCCGTTGTCCGCAGAAGCGCAGGCAGAAGCAAGGTTCCTCATGCTTTCGGCAAACAACCTTCTCAAGCCCCAGGACGGCAGACCTGTGACCGTTCCTACGCAGGATATGGTACTGGGAAGCTATTACCTGACCATCCAGCGTGAAGGCGAACCGGGTGAAGGAAAGGTATTCGGCTCCATTGAAGAAGCTATCATGGCTTATGATTCAGGCTTTGTCGGACTCCATGCCCCAATAAGGATAAGACTGACCAAGACAGTGGATGACGTAAAAAAATCAAAGATTATCGACGCAACCGTGGGAAGGCTCATTTTCAATGAGGCGATTCCGCAGGATCTGGGCTTTGTAAACAGATCCAATCCCGACAATCTTTTTAATCTGGAGGTTACCTTCCTTGTCACAAAGAAGGAACTGGGAAGAATCATCGACAAGTGTATAAAAGTGCATGGCACTACTGCCACGGCAGTTGTCCTTGACCGCATAAAGGCATTGGGCTTTAAATATTCCACCAAAGGCGCCATTACCGTCAGTGTTTCGGATATGGTCATACCAAATGTCAAAGCCAAGTACATTGCGGATACTGAAGACAGGATCGATAACATTACCAAAATGTACAAACGCGGTTTGATCTCCGAAGAAGAAAGATACAACTCGGTCATCACGGCTTGGACCGAAACCGGTGAAAACCTGACGCAAGCCCTTTTGCAGACCCTTGACAGATTCAACCCCATCTTCATGATGTCACAGTCGGGAGCAAGAGGAAGCATCAGCCAGATCAAGCAGCTTTCAGGAATGAGAGGCCTTATGGCGGATACCCAGGGCAGAACCCTTGAAATCCCCATCCGTGCAAATTTCCGTGAAGGTCTGAATGTTCTGGAATACTTCATCTCCACCCACGGCGCCAGAAAAGGACTTGCAGATACGGCCTTAAGAACTGCCGACTCCGGTTACCTTACCCGCCGTCTGGTGGATGTCAGCCAGGATGTTATCGTCAGGGAAATTGACTGCGGTACCAGAAAAAGTACCGAGGTATTCGACGTTAAGGACGGCAATGAAGTAATTGAAGGCGTAGCGGAAAGAATTGTCGGGAGATATACCATTGAGCCCATTATAGATCCGAATACGGGGGAAGTGCTTGTTGAAGGCGACAAAATGATAACCGACGCTGAAGCGGACAGGGTTGAAAAGGCTGGTCTGAAGAGGGTCAAAATCAGGTCTATCCTCACCTGCCATGCAGAATACGGCGTCTGCGCAAAATGCTACGGCGCAAACCTGGCTACAGGAGAGGATGTCAATGTTGGCGAAGCGGTAGGTATCATAGCCGCCCAGTCCATAGGCGAGCCGGGTACCCAGCTGACCATGAGAACCTTCCATACCGGCGGTGTTGCCGGTGATGACATCACACAGGGTCTCCCCCGTGTCGAGGAGCTTTTTGAAGCAAGGAAGCCCAAGGGCCTTGCAGTGATTTCAGAAATAAATGGTACCGTCAAGATAAATGAAACAAAGAAAAAGAGGGAAGTAATAATTACATCCGAGGAAGGCGAAGCACGCAACTATTTGATTCCTTACGGCTCCAGGATCAAGGTGATGGACGGGGATACCGTCGAAGCCGGCGACGAGCTGACGGAAGGTTCCGTAAATCCTCACGACATCTTGAAAATCAAAGGCCTGAAAGGGGTTCAATCCTATCTGCTGCAAGAAGTACAGAGGGTTTACAGGCTGCAGGGCGTTGACATCAACGATAAGCACATTGAGGTAATCGTAAGGCAAATGCTCCGAAAGGTCAAGATAGACGATGCCGGCGATACTAACATGTTGCCTGGCGGCCTTGTGGACATATTTGATTTTGAAGCTGAAAACGCAAGAGTTACTGCCGAGGGCTTGAGGCCGGCAGTGGGCAAGAGGGCTCTCCTGGGTATCACCAAGGCGTCCCTGGCTACCGAATCCTTCCTCTCGGCGGCATCCTTCCAGGAAACCACCAGGGTTTTGACGGAAGCTGCCATCAAAGGCAAGGTAGATCCTCTGGTAGGTTTAAAGGAGAATGTAATCATAGGAAAGCTTATACCGGCAGGTACAGGAATGAGCAGATACAAGGACATCAGCATAAGCACTGTAGTTGAGTAGCGGGATGCTGTAAAAATTTTATGGCAAAAGTGTCCTGTAGGGGCGCGCATTGCGCGTCCGCAGAATGCAATCTGTGTTAAACAGCTGCCGGACGGCCAATGGCCGCCCCTACAGATTTTATATGCCAAAAGTATGTCAAGGGGACAGGTACATTGACACATGAGTGTCAGTCTGCTGTGTGTCAACGGACCTGTCCCCCTTGACACAAAAGTGACTATTCAGGTACTGTCATTCCGAGCGAAACGAAGTGGAGCGCGGCAATCTAATAAATGCTATCGTAGTCAGAAGTAGAGATTGCCATGTCGCTTTGCTCCTCGCAATGACAACCGGGATAACTGAATAGTCACTGCCAAAATTCTTTTACAGTGTCGGGCAGCGGTGTTTTTCTTGACAAATAGCGCTGTGCGGTGATAAAATATTTCAGTACGTTTGGCGGGGACATTTCTGCTTTTATAGGTGGTCCCCATACTTTAGGCGGGAAATTTCTTCGGCATCCGGTTCTACGGGATAAGAGGGAAGGTTTGGTCCCTGTATTGGAGGGCATAATTCATGCTGGAGCTTTTAAAGGGCAACAATAAAGCCATAGGCATAAAACAGTCGTTAAAGGTGGTTGAGGCAGACAATGCAAAGATTGTTTTCATTGCCAGGGACGCCGACGAAAAAATTACCGGCGGCCTGAAAGAGCTTTGCATGAGAAATTCGGTTGAGATCGTTTATACGGATACCATGAAGCAGTTGGGAAAGGCTTGCGGCATAGAAGTCGGCGCATCCGCCGTGACTTTGCTGAAATAGCCGTATGCCAAAAGGTGCAGGAAATCATAAGCGCTTCAGGCTGTAATCCTATTACAGCCTGTTACTATAAATCAGTTAGCGCTGAAGAAAATTCAAAATGAAAGGAGGTGCATGAATGCCAACATTTAACCAATTGGTCAGAAAAGGAAGGGAAACGGTAGAATACAAATCTACAGCCCCGGCTTTGCAGAGAGGATTCAACTCTTTGAAAAGGAAGCCTATCGACGTGAGCTCACCCCAAAAAAGAGGTGTATGCACGGTTGTAAAAACGACGACGCCCAAGAAGCCCAACTCAGCTTTGAGAAAGGTTGCCAGGGTCCGTTTGACAAACCTTATCGAAGTTACGGCTTACATTCCGGGGATCGGCCATAACCTGCAGGAGCACAGTGTCGTTCTTATCAGGGGCGGCAGGGTGAAAGACCTTCCTGGCGTTAGGTACCACATCATCAGGGGTACGCTTGATACTGCCGGCGTTGCAAAGAGAATGCAGGGCCGTTCCAAGTATGGCGCCAAGAGGCCGAAAGCAGGCGCCGCCAAAAAGTAACTTTTGGCGTGCCATGAACCGGGCCGGATGACAAAAAAATAAGTGCTAAGTAAGTTGTTATTGTAAATTTAAGGTTGCGATTGTTCCCTTTTAATTATATAAAGCAATTACGGAGCACTGACGAGGACATTCGATGGGGACATTCCTTCGATTCCGGGATAGAATAATCCTTGAATTGAGAGGATGTCAGAGAAGAAAAGCGAAGGTGTGTCCCCTTACATGATATGTCCCGAGTACCTCGAGGGGCGCATGCCCCGGAAATTATTCGGAAGGGGAATTCTTAAGACACGTGAAGCAGGGACGGAGTATTGCTGTGTCCGGCTTCGGAAGAACGGTCCCCTATCATTGGACAAAGGAGGGAAGTATAGTGCCAAGAAAAGGACATACACCAAAAAGAGATGTTCTGCCGGATCCCATCTATAACGACAAGGTATTGTCAAAGCTTGTCAACAACATTATGTATGACGGCGAAAAGGGTACGGCTCAGAGAATTTGCTATGATGCCTTTGATATCATCAAAGCCAAAACCGGCAAGGATCCTCTGGAGGTTTTCGAACAGGCCTTGAACAACATTATGCCGGTTCTTGAAGTAAAAGCAAGAAGAGTCGGTGGAGCTACGTATCAGGTTCCGATGGAAGTCAGACCGGAAAGAAGACAGGCTCTGGGTTTGAGATGGCTGGTCAGCTATTCACGCAACAGAGGCGAGAAGACCATGAAGGAAAGACTTGCGGGCGAAATCATGGATGCGGTCAACGGACTGGGCGGCGCCTTCAAAAAGAAGGAAGACACCCATAAGATGGCCGAAGCCAACAAGGCTTTTGCTCACTACAGGTTTTAATTGAAGAATATTGCAGATACTAAATGTATTGGAATCAGAGAGAAAGGAGGACCATATGCCCAGGCAATTTAGTTTGGAAAACACAAGAAACATAGGTATCATGGCACACATTGATGCCGGAAAAACCACGACGACCGAACGTATCCTGTTTTACACCGGAAGACTGCACAAAATGGGTGAAGTTCATGAAGGCGCCGCTACAATGGACTGGATGGAGCAGGAGCAGGAAAGAGGTATAACGATTACTTCTGCGGCTACCACAGCCCAATGGAAAGGTAACAGAATCAATATTATAGATACGCCGGGGCACGTTGACTTTACGGTTGAGGTTGAGAGATCTCTTCGTGTTCTCGATGGTTCAGTAACACTTTTTTGTGCAAAGGGTGGCGTGGAGCCCCAATCCGAAACAGTTTGGAGACAGGCTGACAAGTACCACGTTCCCAGGCTTGCATATGTTAATAAAATGGATATTATGGGTGCAGACTTTTTTAACTGCATACAAATGATGAAGGACAGGTTGAAAGCCAACGCTGTTCCGATTCAAATACCTATCGGCAGGGAAGACAATTTCCGGGGGATCATCGACCTTGTTACTATGAAAGCCTCATTTTACAAGGATGATTTGGGCAAGGAAATAGAAGAAGGTCCTATTCCCGATGACATGATGAGTGTCGTTGATAAATACCGTAACATTTTAATTGAAGCTGTTGCTGAACAAGACGAGGATTTAACGAATAAATACCTTGAAGGTGAGGAGTTTACCGAAGAGGAAATACGTGCCGGAATCAGAAAGGCGACAATATCCGTCAGCATTATTCCCGTGGCCTGCGGCTCATCTTATCGGAATAAAGGTGTGCAGCAGCTGCTGGATGCAGTTGTGGATTATATGCCTTCCCCGCTGGACGTGCCTCCCATAAGCGGTGTGGCCCCCGACGGCGACACGGAATTGGAGAGGCCGGCGGACGATAACGCAACGTTTTCCGCCCTTGCGTTTAAAATCATGGCGGACCCCTTTGTAGGAAAGCTTTGCTTTTTCAGGGTGTATTCCGGAAAGTTGAGTTCAGGCTCCTACGTTTTAAATTCATCAAAGAACAAGAAGGAAAGAATCGGAAGAATTTTGCAGATGCATGCAAACCACAGGGAAGATATCGATATGGTTTACTCGGGCGATATTGCGTGCGCCGTGGGCTTGAAAGACACCACCACCGGCGATACGCTTTGTACTGAAGATGACCCGATCATCCTTGAATCCATGGAATTCCCCGAGCCGGTCATTCATATTGCCGTCGAGCCGAAAACCAAGGCCGGACAGGACAAAATGGGCATTGCGCTGCAGAAGCTTTCTGAAGAGGATCCCACCTTCAAGACCCATACCGACCCTGAGACAGGGCAAACCATCATCTCAGGAATGGGCGAGCTGCATCTTGAAATCATCGTAGACCGTATGATGAGGGAATTCAAGGTAGAGGCAAATATCGGCAAGCCCCAGGTTGCATATAAGGAGACTATCCGGAAGGCTGTCAAGGCCGAAGGGAAATTCGTACGGCAATCCGGCGGAAGAGGCCAATACGGTCACTGCTGGCTGGAATTGGAGCCGCAGGAACCCGGTACGGGTTATGAATTTGTAAACAAGATCGTCGGCGGAGCAATACCCAAGGAATACATTCCGGCAATTGACGCCGGTATCCAGGACGCCATGCATAGCGGTGTGCTGGGAGGGTATCAGGTGCTTGACATTAAAGTCACGCTTGTCGACGGATCCTATCACGAAGTGGACTCATCGGAAATGGCATTTAAAATCGCCGGCTCCATGGGCTTCAAGGAAGGCTGCCGCAAAGCGAGTCCGGTGCTTCTTGAGCCTGTAATGCGGGTGGATGTCGTTGTTCCGGAAGAGTATATGGGTGATGTCATCGGAGACCTCAATTCCAGGAGAGGAAGAATGGAGGGCATGGAAGCAAGAGCAGGAGGCCAGGTTATTACTGCGCATGTTCCGCTTTCCGAGATGTTCGGATATGCAACCGTACTCCGTTCCAGAACGCAGGGAAGAGGCGTGTTTACAATGCAGTTCAGCCACTATGAAGAGGTTCCGAAGAGCATTCAGGAATCGATTATAAAGTGAAGAGTAAGTTTCAGTACTATCCAGGGGCTTAAAGAGTTCCTGTAGGCAAATAAAAATTTATCAAATTCAGTATTTATTACTGAACCAAGGGAGGAGATTTACACAATGGGTAAGGCTAAATATGAAAGAAACAAACCCCACGTTAATATCGGAACAATTGGTCATGTCGACCACGGTAAGACTTCTTTGACAGCTGCCATAACCAAGGTTCTGGGCTTCTCGGGAAAAGCGCAGTATACTGCATATGACCAGATAGACAAAGCGCCTGAAGAAAAAGCAAGAGGTATCACGATTTCCACCGCCCACGTTGAGTATGAGACAGAAAACAGGCATTATGCCCATGTTGACTGCCCCGGCCACGCCGACTATGTCAAGAACATGATCACCGGCGCTGCTCAGATGGACGGCGCCATTCTGGTTGTTTCCGCTGCCGACGGCCCAATGCCGCAGACAAGAGAGCACATCCTTCTTGCCCGTCAGGTTGGCGTGCCTCACATCGTTGTTTTCCTCAACAAAGTTGACATGGTTGACGACGAAGAACTTATCGAGCTGGTTGAAATGGAACTCAGGGAACTGCTCAGCTCCTATGAATTCAATGGGGACGATATTCCGATCATCAGAGGGTCTGCTCTGGTTGCTCTCGAATGCGCATCCAAAGATCCCAGCGCACCTGAATACAAATGCGTACTGGATTTAATGAATGCTGTCGACAGCTTCATTCCTACTCCTGAAAGAGCTACCGACAAGCCTTTCATCATGCCAGTTGAGGACGTTTTCTCAATCACTGGGCGTGGTACTGTTGCTACCGGCAGGGTTGAAAGAGGAATGGTCAAGGTTGGCGAGGAAGTTGAAATCGTAGGTCTTATGGAAGCTCCCAGAAAGACCGTTGTTACCGGTGTTGAAATGTTCAGGAAGCTCCTTGACCAGGCAGTTGCCGGTGATAATATCGGTGTCCTCCTCAGGGGTATTCAGAGAAATGAAATCGAAAGAGGACAGGTTATTGCAAAACCCGGTTCAATCAAGCCTCACACGCATTACAAATCCCAGGTTTACGTTCTTACCAAGGAAGAGGGCGGAAGGCATACTCCTTTCTTCAATGGCTACAGGCCCCAGTTCTATTTCAGGACCACCGACGTTACCGGTGTTGCCGAATTGCCTGCAGGCGTTGAAATGTGCATGCCTGGCGACCACATCCAGATGACCATCAAGCTCATTACTCCCATCGCTATGGAAGAAGGCTTGAGATTCGCTATCCGTGAAGGCGGCAGAACTGTCGGATCCGGTACGGTTACGGCAATTATTGAGTAATTAAAGGGAAGAAGAACATAAAAGGGACTGTCTCAAAATCCACGGACGCGCAGTGCGCGCCCCTACAGCGCGGGGGTACTGTCATGTACCACCCGGGTTGTAGGGATTGCTCATTGGGCAATCCGCTTTTGAGATAGCCTCTTTTTGCATCCAGGCACATTTAAATCCGCATGAATTATGTATTTTACCTCCGCTATATACATCAGACGCAAGCGGAACCGTCCCCATTTGCGTCCCGGCCGCCTCTTTTCCCAAAAATGTTTCAGGGCGGCGTTTGTTGGGTAAAATTTGTATGAATTGCGAAAGATATAACGAGACACGAAATTGGAGGATTGTGCAATGATAGAAATTAAAAACAAAATATACTGGTGCGGAATAAAGGACTGGGAATTAAGGGCTTTTCACGGACATGAACTCTCTACCCACAGAGGCTCCACCTACAATTCATATCTTATAAAAGATAAGAAGACCGTGCTTGTGGATACGGTTTGGACTCCATATAAGGAAGAGTTTATCGAAGCGCTGGAAAGGGATGTGGGAATAAAAAATATTGATATGGTTGTCATTAACCATATTGAGCCGGATCACGGAGGGAGCCTTGATTATCTTATGTCCTTCAATCCGGATATTCCCATTTATTGCACAAAAAACGGCGCAGAAATCATCCGGAAGCATTTTCACAAGGATTGGAACTTTGTTATTGTAAAAACCGGAGACTCGGTCAATATCGGCGAATATGACCTCGTTTTCGTCGAAATGCAGATGATTCATTGGCCCGACAGCATGCTGACCTATGTGAAAGGCGCTGCGACAGTGCTTTCAAATGACGCTTTCGGTCAGCATTATGCCCCGGCTTCATTGTTTAATGACGAATTGGATGCGTGTGAGCTCTATCAGGAGGCAATCAAATATTACGCCAATATATTGACGCCCTTTAGTCCGCTGATCAAGAAAAAGATTGAGCAGATCAAAGGCCTGAATCTCCCGATCGATATGATAGCTCCAAGCCATGGGGTCATCTGGAGGAAAGATCCTCTGCAGATCGTTGAAAAGTATTCCCAGTGGGCACAGGACTATAATGAGGGACATGCCGTTATCATCTACGATACCATGTATGATGCGACAAAAAACATGGCCCATGCCATTGCGGAAGGACTGGAGAGCAAAGGTATAAAGTGCAAGCTGTTCAATGCATCGGTTTCGGACCAGAGTGACCTGTTGACTGAAGTTTTCAAGGCAAAAGCCGTCCTTATCGGCAGCTGTACGGTTAATAACACGGTTTTGCGCGCCATTGCCGCTTTACTGGAGGAGATAAAATACCACAAATTCAAAGGGAAAACCGGAGCCGGTTTCGGCAGCTTCGGCTGGAGCGGAGAGGCTCCCAAAGCCATAAACCGCCTGCTGGGGGAAGCCGGATTTAAAACACCGCTGGAGCCCATTTCGTTCAAGTATACTCCAACTGTAGAGGAATTGAAGCAGTGCAGAGATTTCGGCGAGAAGCTCGCAGAAAGCATTGACGGATAAAATTTTAAGAACAGCTCTTGTTTGTTTCTAACAGGAGCTGTTGTCTTTTTCTACCATCAATAATACACCTGTTTTTCCTGTTATGAAACTAACGGCCGTCCATGGCTTATTGACAAAAATAAGCCTATATCAAGGCTTTTAGCGATTTATTATCTATTAACTGTCAAACATCCGATAGATGACATTCGGATTTCGGAGTTAATGCTTGAACTTTTAACCGGAAAATAGAATAATAAAGGATAAGTCACTTTACAAAACTTCTATACAAACATGAATTTGACGAGTTGATCGAATTTCTGGTAGTTTATATAATATAGAAGAAGCGTAGGAGGTGAACTATGCTAAAAATCGGGGAATTCTCAGAGCTGACCGGAATAAGCATCCATATGCTGCGAAACTATGACAAGATCGGGCTGCTCAAGCCTGAACAAATAGACCGTATGAACAATTACCGGTTTTACGGCGAAAAGCAGATTGTCCGTGCAAATCATATTCAGGTGTTAAAAAGCCTTGGTTTTGGTCTAAATGAAATATCCGAAATTCTGATGGATAGCACGACGGACGACAGAATCAGAATTTTTCTAGAAACCAAAATAAGAGAAAAAGAAGAAGGCCTTTCCATGACCGAAAGGCAGATCGCACAGATGCGGCAGGCGCGCAATCCATTTATCTTCTTGACTGTGGGCGCGAAGAGGTGGAGATGCTTTCATACGATGAACTGCATGTCAAGGGGACAGGTACATTGACATGAGGATGTTAATCGACTGTAGGGGCGCGCATTGCGCGTCCGCTTGCATGCAGTCTGTGAGTCAGGAGACGATTCTTGGATTCACAATGGATGATAATAGACACCATAAGTCCCCGCAACTGATGGGAGGACGGCCAATGGCCGCCCCTACAGGACTGCGGAAACACGGGGGGACGGTTTTGTGTGTCATCCATGGATGCATATAGGCAAGATTGTGTGTAATAGATGGTTGATGCATGCGTATGTCAAGGGGAAATTTTCGATGGTTAAGGGGAACTGCAAATGGCAACAGTCATTAATAACAGGATTTATCTGGAATGTGAGATAAATTCGCCCGATTCATATAGGAATGAAATGATGAGAGTAATTGAAATGGGCCTGGACAAGCAGGTAATAATATGGGATCAATCCAGGCAGGAAGAAAGAAATTCCATTAAAGAGCTTTTTGATGTCCATGTCTCTCCCTGTAAGGTAGACAATAACGGTAATAAAGTATTTGATAGAAATATATGGGCTGCTCTAGTTGAGTATAATCTACAGCGCACGAAATTTTTGAAAATCGGTTGCTGGAAAAAAGAATTAGACCTTATTGATGAAATCAAATCTGTTTGTAAAATAGCGGGAACTAAAGAATATGGTGAACAAATTGGCTTCTCCCTGGAATTAAATGACCTGACGAAACAATATTTGATAAACAGATATCTAAATTCCGACAAAAACGTTAAATGGTTCGATTTGGTGCTTTATAGTGCTGATGATGAAAATTCCTGTGTATTTATTTCCAATCATTATGGGAATGAGAATTACATTTTTAAATTGACGGAAGAGGAGGTAGAGAAAGTAATAATTACTGTAGAAAACAATGATATCTATGTCAGAATTAATAGACACAAATCTAATACCTGCAAAGACTAATCAGAATAGAATACACGGGGACGGTTCTACTGTATGCTTCGACATACAGTAGAACCGTCCCCGTGTATTCTGAAACTAACGGCCGTCCATGGCTTATGGCGTGGCATTTAAACATACTGTTTCCCTGTTTTTATCCTCCCATCCTCAATATCATTGGAACATACATTATCTAAATAATGTCAAAGATATATGGAAACAAAAGGAGGTAAAGAAGATGAAGCATCCTGCCAGATTACTATGCATCATGGTTTTATTGACGTTTCTATTCACTTCCTGTCAAGGTCGGCAGTCTACAGCAGCAACGGAGGGGCGGAGGAATACCGTCGCCGGCCGGCAGCTTGCCGCGGCCAGTCCTGTGAATAAGCTGGGCGACAATGCCCTGGTTTTATTCGCCGGGAGTCCGACAGCCCTGATAAATCATGCAAAAGTGCCCATCGATCCGGAAAATCCGAAGGTGAGGCCATTTTCACGGGATGCCGTCGTATTTGCACCCGTTCGGTTTGTAGCGGAAAGTCTCGGGGGAAAGGTAACCTGGGATCAAGTCTCCAAAACAGCAACAGTTGCTGCGGATAGCAAAACCATAAAATTATCTCCGGACAGCAGGATTATGTATGTTGACGCAACTCCTATCGAGCTTGATTTTCCCATAATGGGAGAAAACGGCAGGATCCTTGTGCCTGTAAATCAGTTTGCTGAAGCGATGGGGTGGCAGGTTTTCTACGACAGGGGCCTGATCGTTATAAGTAAGGTGAAAAACCTGTTGGACAAAACAGCGGATAAGGTTTTCATCGATGATCTCATCGCAGACATCAGCCGTCCGCCGTCCGTGGAGACTGCTGACGGCTTGAGAGATCTTTTGGGGAAGATAAGGGAGTCTGTTCTGGATTCCTCCTTCGGGAATCCATATTTCTATAAAGACGAGACAATGATAAATGCTGCAAGGGCGGCTGACGGCGGAGCAGGCGCAGCAAATAAAACTGCGGCTTTTGAGGAGGAATCCTTCGCCATAACACCGGAATATTCGGGAACCAATGTGCAGGTCCAGGGAGTGGACGAAGCGGATACGGTAAAAAGCGACGGCAAATACATCTATCAGGTAAAGAAAGGCAGCGTGGCAATCACCGAAGTGTATCCTTCATCAGAGCTGAAGGTTGCGGGGACTATCCTGTTTGATGATTCTTACTTTTCTCCCGTTGAATTGTATATTGAAAAGGATATCTTGACGGTGATAGGACAATCAACGGCAACCATAGTGAAAAAAAACGGGATCGGCACCGAAGAGATGAAAAAAAGATATCCGGATTATGAACCGCAGAGTATTAAGGCAATCGTATACGACTGCAAGGAGAAGAACAACATCCTGAAACTCAGGGAACTGGAGTTGGAAGGCAATTACGTATCATCCAGAAAGATCGGCTCAACGTTATATCTGCTAGCCGACAAGGATATTAGAGTTTGCATTCTGGATCCTGATACAGGAGCGGTCTATTTTGATGGAGATACTGCAAGTGCGGAAGCAATGGGATATGACCCAAAGGCAGTGGCGGAAGCTGTTGAAATATCTGTGAAGCCTTTGTACAGGGATACCTCTGTTGCCGGTGAATATAAAGCGGTTGATTATGCCGACATATACTATTTTCCCGATTCCATGGAGCTTTCCTATTTGACCATCGCTTCCATGGACCTTGACAAACCCGAAGAAAAAGCGGAGGTTGCCGCATACCTGGGTTCGGGGCAGGATGTCTACGTATCCCCTGACAACATGTATGTTGCCTTTACGGACTACGACGGCTACAGAACCATGAAAAAAGGGGGCTTTTTGCCTGCGGATGCCGGTTATAGCACCGTTGTATACAGGTTTGCGCTGGACGGCGGTACTGCAGCTTATAGAAACAAAGGCGTCGTACCCGGAACCATACTGAATCAGTTTTCCATGGATGAATACGGCGGAACCTTCAGGATAGCAACCACCAAAGGCGTGGCAGGCCGCAGCGGCGAGCGCACATCCGCCAATAATGTCTATATACTGGATGAAGCCATGGGTATTTCCGGCAGGCTTGAGAATATTGCGCCCGGGGAGAAAATTTATTCCGTAAGGTTCATGGGGGACAGAGGATATGTGGTGACCTTCAGGACTGTTGACCCGCTGTTTGTCATTGACCTGTCGCAGGCAGCTTCTCCCAGGGTGTTGGGTGCCCTGAAAATACCAGGCTACAGTGATTATTTGCACCCTTATGACAGGGATCATATCCTTGGCTTCGGCAAGGATACGGTGGAAATCAAAGGGCAGGCTTATTATCAGGGCATGAAAATAGCCTTGTTTGATGTGTCGGATGTGGCAAACCCGAAGCAGAAATTTACGGTAAACATCGGCGACCGGGGGACGGATTCGGAGCTTCTGAGGAACCATAAAGCGCTGCTGTTTTCATATGACAAGAACTTATTATCCTTTCCTGTCAGCGTGTATGAAGTGGATATGCAAGGCAAAGGCGGCGGGAATGAGGAGGATAAGCTGCAATACGGACGGTTTTCCTTCCAGGGGGCATATGTTTACAGCATAAATCTGACCGAAGGGTTCAGCCTGAAAGGACGTATAACCCATCTTGCCGAAGATGATTACCTGAAAGCCGGGGATCATTGGTACAACAGTGATTTCAATGTTGAAAGGATATTGTACATAGGGGATACCCTATATACGCTGTCCAATAATATGATAAAGGCCAACGCCTTGTCCGACCTGAAAGAGACAGGAAGCCTGCGGCTGCCGTGAAGCATGGGACGTGATAGCAAGTGCTGCAAAATTTTGTGGCAGAAATATCTGATAAAGTATTGGCACAACAGTTTGATTGTGTGAAAAGGATGATCTGAAAATGGTAAAAATTATACCAACAGAACTTAAGGAAGTATTAATTTTAGAATATGAACCAAGAGATGATAAAAGAGGGACTGTCTATAAGAATTTTTCAAAGAAGGATTTAGAAGAAGTAGGTATAACAACGGAGTTTGTAGAAGAATATTTGTACTGTCCAACAAAAAAAGGTACTCTTTACGGGATACATTTTCAGAACAAACCAAAGGCTCAAACTAAACTTGTCAGTTGTACAAAAGGGAGAGGGCTTGATTTTGCTGTAGATTTGCGAAGAAATTCGAAAACATATAAAAAGTGGGTTTGTGTAGAACTTAATCCTGAAAATAAAAGGCAAATATATATACCAAAAGGTTTTGGCCATGCATTTTTAACATTAGAAGACAACACCAATATTATTTATAGAATAGACGAATATTCGGACCCTAATTTACAACGTGCAATATCATATAAGGATGATGTTTTAAATATTCCATTTAATATTGAAAATCCTATACTTTCATTACAAGATATCACTGCTCCTTATTTGAAAGATAGCGATTGTAACTATTAATAAATAATTATCGCTAAATTTGGTATACTTTTTCCATTATGTACCATGACTTTTACAGCGTCCTAATAGTGGCGGACTATTGTCCCATGTCATATTATCCGGTATACTTATAAACGAATCATATGTGTTTAGATATAATCCGCAAACTTAAGGAGCGAACCTTATGCCGACTTCCATCTGGGAAGAAAGTTTGAAGCCGCTGCAAAAGCTCATCATGAAACCGGTACTGTTCAACGACCTGGCCATCACGCTGGTGGATGCGCTGCCGGCCAGGCACGACCAGGATTGGACTGTGGATGAGCACCGGCATCCCTGGTTTGAGTTCAATTATGTTTCCGACGGAGGTCTTTGCACCACCATGGATGGCTGCGAATTTTCGACGGAGGCCGGCTTTTCTTTGCTTGTACCGCCGGGGGTATACCATAGCAACCGGCATAGCAACCATCGGGGTGACGACGGCTTTTGTCTAAGGTGGCAGCTGGAGGTAGCAGAGTCCGGAAAGAACGGACAGGGCTCCGATGCAATTGCCGGCAGGGTCATTGAAGCTCTTTCCATAGTCAGGGCGGGCAGCTTTAAGTGCAATGCCCCGGAGCTTGTGGAATCGGGGGCGGTCATATCCGGAATACTGTTGCAGTCTCACTTTGCTACGTGGATATTGTCCCTCTGTGAACTGTGGAACAAGGATGCAGAAGAGAGGGCTTCTGAAAATGACCGTGTTAAGGTGGTTGTGCGCCAGGCGTTATTATACCTTGCCGAATACTACGCAAGTGACCTGGGGGTAAAGGAAGTGGCCGATTCCCTGCATGTCAGCTACAGGCATCTGGCCCGGATATTTAAACAGGTTACGGGATTTACAATCATCGAGAAGCTAAATCATATAAGAATCAACCATGCAAAGAAATTGCTGCTGGAAACGGATAAAACAATCAGGGAAATTGCCCTGGAAGTCGGTTTTAACAATGAGTTCTATTTTTCCAACATTTTCAACCAATATGCCTTAATCACTCCGTCCCTGTTCAGAAAATATCAAAGATAAGCACTGATGAAAATATAACTTACGCTGAAATTTTCTGCAAATGCAGTCTTGGAGCGCCAGCATCTGCAGAAAAAGCGTAAGTAATATTTTCAGTGCTCCTAAGCGGTATGGCAGAATTTTATATGCTTCTGTCCTTTTCATTGATTCAAATGTTCCATGATTCGCTGTAGAATTTTTCTATAACGAGGCGACAAAGATATTCCCCACCTTCTCCAAGGTAAAGGGACACGCCTCTGCAAGTAGCGGGGCTCCGGGGATGAGGAATGTCCCTATTTGAATAGGCGGGTACCGAATTGGGTTTCAGGTGGTGAGCATATCTCCCGCCTGGGATGCATAGGCGAGCAGCAAATGCAAGGCATTTGCGACCAGCCCGGGATGCATGGACAAGCAGCAAGCTTTAGCTTGCGGCCAGTCTCGTTGAAACTCAGCTGTTGTGAGGAAATTTGTCTACAAACGACAAATTTCCTTTGAATTAGGTCATTATAACGAATAGGAGTGAACCGAAACAATGGAGCATAAAAAAACCGTGTATTTGATTGGAAACGCGCACCTCGATCCCGTATGGCTGTGGAGATGGCAGGAAGGGTTTGCTGAAATCAAGGCTACCTTCCGGTCTGCGCTGGACCGCATGGAGGAATTTCCCGAATTTATCTTCACATGTGCCTGTGCAGCTTATTACCGGTGGGTGGAGGAGAATTGCCCCGAAATGTTTGAAGAAATCAAAAAACGTGTCAAGGAAGGACGTTGGGCTATTGCCGGAGGCTGGTGGATCCAGCCCGATTGCAATCTCCCGGCGGGAGAGTCCTTTGTCCGGCACGGCTTGTATAGTCAAAGGTACTTCCTACGGAAATTCGGGACAATGGCCAAAACCGGATACAATGTGGATTCCTTCGGGCACAGTGGGATGCTGCCGCAGATACTTAAGAAAAGCGGAATGGACAGCTATGTATTCATGCGTCCCGGCACCCATGAGAAGGAATTGCCCGGAAACCTTTTCTGGTGGGAAAGTGCGGACGGCAGCCGGGTAATGGCATTTAAGATACCCTTTAGTTACAGCCAGTGGTTTTCATCGGATGGAGGTGCGGAGCCGGTGGAATTACAGAAGCTGCGCGCCGAATCCGGGCTGGCGGAAGAGCAAGGGATCGATTTCATGGGCTTTTATGGCGTCGGAAACCACGGCGGAGGACCGACGATTGCCGCTCTGACATTGATTCGCAAGCTGCAGGCGGAATGGGAGGACGTGACCCTTGTACACAGCTCGCCGGACGCTTATTTTACAGCGATGGGAAAAAAGGCTGCGGTCCTGCCTGTCGTCAGGGGTGACCTGCAGCATCATGCCAGCGGCTGTTACTCAGCCCATTCGGAGACCAAGGCAAATATCCGGAAAACGGAGCACCGGCTGATGACGGCTGAGAAGTTTTCGGCCATGGCTGATGCATTGCACGGGCTGCCCTACCCGCAGGACAGGCTGGCGAAAGCCTGGCAGAATCTCCTGTTCAACCAGTTTCATGATATTGCCGGGGGCTGCAGTATAAAGGAAGCCTATGAGGATGCAAGGGATTCTTTCGGCGAAGCGCTTACGATCGGCGCAGAAGCGTTGAACGCAGCCCTGCAGAAAATTTCCTGGTCCATCGATACCATGGGGGAGGAAACGTTCTACTTAAGCAAGGAGAAGGATTGGAAGTCTTGGGAAACGGGAAGCAGAGGATCGCCGCTGGTGGTTTTCAATCCGCTTTCCTGGGAGGTTTCCGCACCGGTTCAGGTGAACCGGAAGGCCGGCCGGGTCACCGATGAAAAAGGTGATATCTGTAAAATACAAACGGTTCGCGCTTCACAGACCAATGCCGGCGACAAGTGGGATACCTTGTTTATCGGGAATATCCCGGCCATGGGGTATAAAGTATTCTGGATGCACAGGGACGAGGAGACGGAGCCCATGCAGGATAATTCAGGCTTGAGAGCGGAAGCCGCGGCATTGGAAAACGATTATATCCGGCTGGAACTGGAACCTCATACAGGATATATCCGAAGGCTGTATGACAAGAAAAACAACGTTGAAGTCATCCAGGGCAGGGGAGCTGTCCCGGTTGTCATCGACGAATATGACAGTGATACATGGGCACATGGTATTTTCGAGTTCAGGGGGGAAGCCGGAAGATTCTGTGACGCATCCGTGACGTTGATGGAGTGCGGCCCGCTGCGTGCAGGACTCCGGGTGACCAGCCGGTACGGTTGTTCCGTATTACGGCAGGATTTCATGCTGTATGACGGCCGTCCGGAGCTTGAGATCCGTGTCAGGCTGGATTGGCGTGAAAAGCATAAAATGCTGAAGCTTTCTTTTCCGGTCAATGTACGTGAACCGAAAGCAGCTTATGAAATCCCCTATGGCTTCATCGAAAGACCTGTTGACGGCAGGGAGGAGCCGGGGTTGCAGTGGCTGGATGTAAGCGGTGCGGCGCCGGAAATGGACGAAGGCTTCTACGGCCTTACGCTGTTAAATGATGCCAAATACAGCTATGACGTCAAAGATCACGAGATGCGTTTGACGGTGGTAAGGAGCCCCATTTTCGCCGACCACTTCGGCCAGCGGGACGAGTTCTGCGAGTTCATGGACCAGGGTGTTCAGGAATTCCGGTATGCCCTGGTTCTCCACGCCGGAGGCTGGCAGGATGCCGGGATTGTGAGAAAAGCTTGTGAATTCAATGTACCGCCGGTCCAGGTCGTCGAAACCTATCACAAGGGAACTCTGCCGCTGGTATTCGAAGGTATCAGGATCGATACGGAAAGTGTTGTGGCGTCGGTATTCAAAAAGGCCGAAGACGGGAATGGCTATATCCTCCGCTGTTATGAAACCGCAGGGCGGGAGGCCCATGCCTTGGTTGAAATTCCCTTCTTGAAACGCCAGTGGAAGGCAATTTTCGGAAAATGTGAAATCAAGACTTTCCTGATACCCCACAATGCGGAGGAGCCGGTTGTGGAGACCAATCTGATTGAAATGCAGGAAGAAAAATGCATGGCGGACGGCATGGAAAAGGATTTGCTGTAGGGGCGGTCATCGGCCGTTCGAGTAGCTGTTTGACGCAGATTACATTTACGGACGCGCTGATAGCGTGCCTCTACGTTTTTCCATATACGTCGAGCGGTACGAAGGAAGATAAATGTTCAGAAGGAATTGGAGGTATGAAAATGAATTACCGGGAAAGATTTGAAGCCACAGTAAACCATAAACCTGTGGACCGCGTCCCTTTCGACCTTGCGGGAACTTCGCTGACCGGGCTGGAAAAGGGATCCATGGAAAAATTGAAGCAACTCCTCGGGATCACCGGGGAATACGACGGATGGTACGGTAAATTTGATGAACGGGTGCTGAAACACCTTGATATCGATATCCGCAGAGTGGGAGACATATTGTCTCCGGAAACCCCGCTGTCCTGCCGGCGCTCGGAATATGAATACACCGACTGCTGGGGAGTTACACGGGTTTTTACGGGCATGTACTGGGATATCCAGAACCCGCCTTTAAAGGGCGCGGATCTGGAAGATCTGGACCGGTATCCATGGCCGCAGGCGGAAAAGCTGAACTTCTCGCAGATCGATGAATTCAGGGAGCAGGCTAAAAAGCTCTATCAAGAGACAGATTATGTGATTTGCGCCGAGCATCCGGTATATGGGGTGCTTGAACTGGGCTGCTGGATGTGCGGCTTTGACGAGTTCCTGCTGAAAATGGCCATGGAACCGGAATTTGTTTTGAAGTTTTTTGATATCGTGCTGAATTACCAGAAGAAAGTCATCGAAATATACTATGGAGCCCTCGGAGATTATATTCATTTTACTACCAGCGGTGATGATTTCGGTACACAGACCGGTCCCTTCATATCGCCCGCCATGTTCGCGGAACTGGTAAAGCCTTATTATAAGGAGCGGATCAGCTATACGAAAAAGTTTACGAAGGCTTATTATTTTCACCATACCTGCGGATCGGTTTTCCCGCTGATACCGCATTTGATCGACGCCGGCGTTGATATTCTCAATCCCATCCAGCCCGGAGCAAGGGATATGGAACCGGAGAAGCTCAAAAAAGCCTATGGGGACAGGATTACCTTCTGGGGCGGGATCGACACGCAGCATGTAATGCCCTATGGTACCACCGGGGATGTGCGGCGTGAAGTGTTCAGGGTGCTGGACGCCATGTCCGGTAACGGAGGATATGTGCTGGCACCGGCGCACAATATCCAGCCGGATGTTCCGCCGGAAAACATTCTGGCGCTTTTTGAAGCCGGTAAGGCATATCATCGGCCGTAGGGCGGCAGCAGGCGGACTGCTATCCGTCGGCCATTGGCCGTCAGATAGCAGTTTGAAGTAGATTGCATTCTGCAGACGCGCAATGCGCGCCCCTACATCGTGGGGTACCAACATGTACCGGCCCGGGATGTATGGACGCGCAGATGACGAATCCGACTTTTGAGGCAGCCCTTCTTGAAGGAAAGCTGCGAGAAATCAATAAAAGCTCTCCTCATAAGCAGTATCCAGCATGGTGACAATGTTTTCCGGTTTAACGTCTCCCATGATGTTGTGCACCTGATTAAAGACAAAGCCGCCGCCTGGCTTGAAAATACTCACCAGTTCCCGTACATTTTGCGCCACAGCTTCAGGCGTGCCCATATTTAGAATCTTCTGAGTATTGCAGCCGCCCCCCCCAGAAGGTGGCCTTGCCGCCGAATTCCCTTTTTAGCTCGGAGGGGTCCATATTTGCAGCGGATATCTGAACAGGGTTGAATATATCAACACCGCATTCGATCAATACGGGTATAAACGGTTTTACCGATCCGCAGCAGTGGATGAAGATCTTCAGATCGCTGTTTTGATGAACAAAATCACAGAATTTCTTTACATAGGGCGCGCATAAATCATTGTAAAGCTCAGGGTTGCACAGCGGTCCCATTTGCGAGCCCAGGTCGGAATTGATTGCAATTGCCTGGATGTGCCGGCCCATGGAATCATCACCTTTTTCACATGTTTAATCTGGTTTTCATGAATCCTTTCATTTTCTTCAAGAATCAAGTGGGGGTCGGTAATCATATTGCACTGCCAGTCAATACCCACCAATGGCCAGCATTATCACAGCTATTATGAGTTATGCATCATAACGGGAGGGACGGGTGAGTACCTTCACGGTGGAGAGAGATACCCCCTGGGGGAAGGCGACGTTTTTATCGCCAATCCGGGTGTTATGCATGAGATAAGGCTTTCCAGGGATGATTCCGGCAGGGGCCGGGATAACCTTTACCTTGTCTTTTTCAACGTTTACCTCCAGGGCAGCCTGTCAAAAATACCCGAAAGCTTTGAGGAAGAAATGCTATCCTCTTTTTTAGCAGGCCATTTTACGGTAAAAAAATCATGCAGGCATATACTTGCCTACCTGACCTTTTTCAAGACATATATGGAATACGATTCGGCCAGGAATTACAGTGTCTGGAATGCAGCCAAAGGAATGGCCGTTGACAGCCTTTTTTCCCTGGTAAAAGATAAAAGCAATCAATACGAAGGCAAATCCTTCCCCACGGAAAGTGTGGTCGAATCAGCCATAAGGTATATAGCGGCCAACCTTTCCGAAAAGCTTTATGTAGGAGACATAGCTTCCAACACCCATACGTCGGTAAGAAACCTGCAGCACTTGTTTAAGAAGTTTTTGAACAAACCGGTCAGTGAATATATCTGTGAAAGGCGGCTGACCGTTGCGGCGGGCTATCTGAAGATGAATTTCAAGGTCAGCGACGTCTGCCCTCTGGTAGGCATTAACGACCCTGCCCAGTTCAGCAGACTCTTCAAGGAGTTTTACGGCATATCCCCGAAGAAATACCAGATGCTCCATTCGCCTTCGGCGGGGCACATGTAGCGTGGCAAACCCTGCCTGACGGTTAATTATTTTACATGGAAGTTTTCCAAAAAATAACATCCATGCCCTGGCCGCTCTGCACAGGCGGACACTTGACTGGGCCGGCGGGTTATGTTAAGCTTTTCATAATTATCTCTACTGGAGTATCATGCGGTTTTTCCAGTTAACTTAAGCTGGCTGCAGGAGTTGAAAAGCCTTGACAGGGATTAAACTGACCATATTTCAAAAGATCATACTGCTAATTCTCTTATTGCTGCTGCCAATTTTTCTATTATACTCGTATTCCAATACGGTATCGGTGGCGGTAGTGAAGAATGAGATAGAGAGCTCCATGCGGCAGCGCTTGTCTTTCCTTCAAAACCGGCTGGATTTACAGCTTGATCATGTGGTACGGAGCGCTTTTGTATTGTGCAACGACCCTTCGCTCAAATTGTTTATGCATATTTCGGATTTTGAGAATTACTTCGACGTCATATCCTTAAAGAAACAGCTAGAGGCGCGTATTGCGATGCAGAGCACCACAATGGACTGGCCGGCGGAAATATCCGTTTTTTTTCCCAAGGTCAGCCAGGTGATTTCTACAGAGAGCTCGGTACAATATGAAGGAGAGTATTTGCGGCAGAATGTCGATAATTCATGGAAACCCAGGAAAATACCCGACCTGGAGCCGGCTCAATCCGATTTCTTTTTCTATGCCGTAAACCCGTACCTTAATTACACACAGCCGGAAAAAGCGGATGTGATTGTTGAAATAAAGTATTCCCAGAAAAATATCGTGAGCATGCTTGACGATTACAAACAGGCAGGTCAGAGCGATCCCTTCGTTTACAACAGCGAGTATGGCGTAATAGCCAACAGCAAGGCCGATTTGAAACGGATACAGGGCTTTGTTTCGCAGTTGGAACAGAGAGAACTGAAAAACAGTGATTCTTTTCAAACAGCCTTGGACGGCTCCTCCTATCTGGTGTACTATATCAAATCCTCCGCCTTCGATTGGACGCTGGTAGATTATGTACCCGTACAGCAAATTCTTGTCCCCATCACAAAAAGCAAGTACCTTTTTTACGCTTCAATACTTTTGCTTCTGATCATGAGCCTGATGGCGGCATTGATGCTGTACCGCAATGTTCATATGCCCATAGGCAAACTGATGAAAGGCTTGCAGAAAGTAAAACAGGGTGATTTCTCCACACGTATTGAAAAAACCAAAAGTGAAGAATTCAAATATGTATTCCGGCGTTTTAACGAGATGGCGGAACAAATTCAGCAGCTGATCGAAAAAGTGTATCTGGAGCAGCTTGCAACCAGGGATGCTCAGTTAAAGCAGATGCAATCGCAGATCAATCCGCATTTTTTGTATAACTGCCTGTTTTACATTGTCAATATGACCCGCCTTGGAAAAGAGGAAGCCGTAGAAAAGATGGCGACGAATCTCGGCGAATATTTCAAATATACCACCCGCCTGGAAAAACAGGAGTCTTCCATGGAGGAAGAGATCAGGCTGGTGGTGAATTACCTTGAAATACAGAGTCTGAGGATGAGCCGGTTTCATTACGAAATTCGTATTCCGGATGCGATGCTTTCCCTGCAAATCCCGCGGCTCATCCTGCAGCCTGTGGTGGAAAATGCCGTGGTCCATGGGATCGAGCCGAAAATCGGTGTCGGGCATATACGCATTACCGGTAAGACGGACGGATACAATAGGGAGATAACGGTGGAGGACGACGGCGTCGGCATATCGGAGGAAAAGCTCCGGGAATTGACACAGCAGTTGACGATGCCGATGGACAGCCATATGGGTTATGGCATATGGAACGTGAACCAGAGGCTTGCCCTCCGCTATGGTGAAGGCGCGGGGGTCCGCTATTCCCGTTCGGAGACCGGCGGCTTGATCGTAAGGCTGGTATGGACTGTTCCCGAAACCTGATATACCACGGAAAACGAGGAGAGATAAAATGTTTCAGGTGATGATCGTGGATGACGAGGAGTCTGTGCGGGAGGGAATCGCGATTGCGGTCCCATGGGATGAATTGGATGTGGAATACGTCCATAAGGCGGCTTCCGGCTTTGAGGCGCTGGAGCTTTTGAAACAGCATGCCATCGATATTGTGATTACGGATATCCGCATGCCGGGCATGAGCGGGCTGGAGCTTATACAGGCCATTCAGAACAATTGGAAGGGCATAAAGTGCATTATTTTATCCGGACATGCCGAGTTTCAATATGCACAGGAAGCGATTCGCTCCCAGACCACGGATTATCTTCTTAAGCCTGTCCTCACGGAGGAGCTTGCAGAGACCGTCAGAAATGTTCAGCAGAAGCTGAAAAGCGAGTGGGAGCATATCAGCTCGTACAGGCAGGCAATGGATACCCTTTCCGAACACCGCCCGCTGTTGTCGGGAAATATGCTGCACGATTTACTGCAGGGGCGTTACATGTCCCATGACGATTTATATAAAAAACTACAGCTTTTTGCCGTTCCATTTTCCGAGGGCGATGAGATAGCATTGATGATCCTCAGGCTGGAGGATGAATTTCCCGGCTATGATACCAGGAGCATGCATTTGCTGGAATATGCGGTTTGCAACATTACGGAGGAAATTTACAGCAGGTATTTCCGGCTCTGGCATTCAAAAGATGAGCATGATTTCCTGGTCTTCGCAATCAAACTGAAGGAGAATGGCATGGAAGACCTTTTCTCCGGGGAGGAGCCTCTGGAAGCCGGAAGGAAAAGACTGGTGGAGCGTCTGGCCGACCAGCTGCAAAAGAACGTCCAGAGCTATCTGAAAGGACGGATATCTCTCATGCTCAGCAAATGGGGCCGGTTTCCCACGGATATCCGGACTTTGTATGAGCTGTCCATTTCCATAATGCGAAGACGGATAGGCAGCGACAGCAACTTTTTCTTTACCATGGAGGATGAACCGGACGAGTGCCGTATGTACTCACTGGACCATTTGTACCGGATACCGACGCTCCAGCATCTTCTGGAAGCGGGCAGATGGTCTGACGCCGAGATCAAGCTTCAAAATGTTTTTGACGAGCTCAGGGCGAATTTCGGCGACTCTGTGGAGCATGTATTGGAAGCGGCTTGCGCCATCTATTCCATCTATTCGCATATGGCGCATCAGAACAGCCGGAGCCTGACTTCACTGACACAGGAGGATTTTCCATTATCGGGAAGAGGAGAGGGCATGCGCTCGGTCGGCCAGCTGCAAAGCTGGTCTTCCCGGGTGCTGAAGATTTTGAGAGACGATCTGGCCAGCAATACGTCCAACATGAGGAAAACCATCCTGGAAAAGGTCCGCGAGTACGCGGAAAGCCATCTGGCCGAGGATGTTTCCCTTGTGACCATTGCGGAGCAGGTCCATCTGCATCCGGTATACCTGTCCAGGGTTTTCAAGCTTGAGACCGGATACACCCTGAGTGAGTATCTGCACCGGTTGAAAATGGACAGGGCGTCTCACCTGCTGAAGCATTCCGATGCAAGGATATATGAGATAGCGCGGCAGGTTGGCTATGAGAATACCTACTTTATGAAAGTATTTAAAAAGCATTTCAATCTTACTCCGCAGGAGTACCGCGACCAGTAAGCTTTTAAAAGAAGCTAAGAAAAACCAATGAAAGTTAAGGGGTTACAATATAAATCAAAAGCGCCCGGCGATATAATAAAAATACAGTTCTGAATCTATTTTTGAAAGGGGAAGCTTTATGAAAAATTTTCAAAAACCGGTGCTCCTTATTGCTGTAGTATTTTTATTTGTCAGCATTTTTACAGGTTGCGGCAGTGATAATGGGAGTGCGGGCACAGCGGAAAACACAAGCCGGGCAGCTGTGACAGACTCTGAAAGTACGGCAGCAGTGACGGAAGCGGGATTACCGAAAAACGGTATCAAATTTGAACCGGAAGTGGAAATTACCACTGCATGTATTTTAGGGGACGTCATTAAATTCAAAAACGGCGAGACGATTCAAGACAATGTGCATACCCGTTGGGCAAAAGACACACTGGGAATTAATATCAGGTATTTGTGGACAACGCCTGAAACCAACGATGCTTTCCGCACAAAACTCATGCTTTCGCTTTCCGCCAACGAACCTCTGCCTGATTTTCTGAATGTGGGGATGGACATTGCCCAGGACCTGATCGACTCAGGAAGATTTCAGGCGGTAGACGGGATGTTTGAGCAATATGCCTGCCCGGAATGGAAGGAAGCAATGGCGGAGGTTCCCAATGCATGGCTGCCTTATCTTCGCGATGGGAAAAAATATGCAATTCCCGAGCTTGAATATAGCATGCAGCATGACGACGTAATGTGGATGAGGAAGGATTGGCTTGAAAAGCTTGGTTTATCCGCCCCTAAAACGATTGCAGAGCTTGAAGCCGTTATGGATGCATTTGTAAACAGGGATCCGGACGGCAACAGCAAAAAGGACACCTATGGCCTGACCTCGACAATGCTGCTTAATTATAATGCATGGATAGGCCCTGGAGCGGTTTTCGGTTCCTTTGGAGCTATTCCTCAAAAATGGCAAAAGAATGAAAAAGGTGAAATCGTATACGGCTCTGTGAGACCGGAAATCAAAACGGCCCTTGGAAAATTCAAGGAGTGGATCGATAAGGGCTACGTCCACAAGGAAATAGGAATGCATGACGAAATGAAGGCTTCAGAGCTGTTCACCTCAGGGAAGGCAGGAATTGCCTTTGGTGCGTCATGGCTATACGGCTGGCCCTTGAATGCCACAGAAGTAAATGTACCCGGGGCTGTGGTCTGGCCTTATCCCCTTCCTGCAGGACCTGATGGAAAAATTGGCCAGGCAAGTGAAGGATCCCATTATTTTGTAATGCTTTTCAATAAAGACTTCAAAAATCCTGAGATTTTCTTTCAGTATTATAATTACTTATATCAAAACTATATGCTTCCTGAAGAGGGCGGCGTATTTGAGAATGGGTTTGCCAAAGGGTACGATTACGACATTGTTGATGGGAAAGTTGTATTGACCGAGGATCAGATTCCCGGCGGCCGTGTAGCGCCGGAGAAATATTTCCTGGCAGTTGCCCCAAGGATGCCTTCGCTGTATATGAATACGCTGGCTCAGCTTGCAAACGGCAAAGCTCCTGAAACACTCTTTGAAAAGAAGGTTGTCACCGTTGGTTTGCAGCAGCCTCTGGAAGCGGCGAAAATCGTCGTGGATCAACGTGCGCACACGATTGACGATTTATTTACAGGAAAGCCTACCGATACCATGAAAGACAAGCTTGCAGACCTGAAGACCATGGAAATCGAAGCCTTCAGTAAAATCATTTACGGGAAAGCGGGAAGCGATGAGTTCGACAGGTTCGTGGCGGATTGGTACGCCAAGGGCGGACAACAGATTACCGACGAAGTAAGGGAATGGTACAAGTCGGTTGGCGGCAAATAATTGTTCAGGCAAGATGACGGCAGGATAGGGGGGCATTCGCCATGCCCCCCGTATTAAGGGCTGGTGGACGGGAACATTCACCCCTGCGGTTTTACTTAAGTCATTTGGAAATCCGGGGATTGGTCCGGACAAAGGAGCGTAGTAGACGAATGCAAAAAGCGATCATTCGAGAAAAAGTAAAATGGAATATGAAACGGAACTGGCCGCTGCACCTGATGCTGGTTCCTGCCGTACTCCTCACCGTCATCTTTGCCTATATACCCATGGGCGGTGCTGTTATTGCATTCCAGGATTTCAAGCCGTGGTTGGGCTTTGCCAATTCACCCTGGGTGGGGCTGAAGAATTTCGCCAGAATATTTGAACTGCAGTACAGCATACAGGTGATGTGGAATACGTTGATCATCTCCGGCTTTAAAATAATCGCCGGATTGATTGCACCCTTTGTTTTTTCTCTTCTTCTTAACGAAGTCGTAAAGATGAGACTCAAGCGGATGATACAGACCATGGTGTACCTCCCGCATTTCCTTTCCTGGGTTATTCTCGGCGGTATACTCATCGACATGCTTTCCGTTGACGGGGGAATCGTGAACAGGCTGCTGCAATTGATCCCCGGTGTCCAGCCGGTGTTTTTTCTTGGCGATGGGAACTGGTTCAGAGCTACGGTAGTTATCAGTCACGCCTGGAAAGAATTTGGGTTTGGAGCAATAATCTATTTAGCGGCATTAGCCGGAATAAATCCGTCGTTATATGAGGCTGCTTTGATGGATGGCGCAAGCCGCTGGAAGCAGACCCTCCATATCACCATTCCGGGTATTATGCCAATAACCATCGTTATTGCCGCCCTCTCGATGCGAAGCGTTCTTAATGCAGGCTTTGACCAGATATTCAACCTGTACAACCCCCTGGTCTATTCAAAGGGCGATATTATCGACACCTATGTTTACCGTATTTCCATCATCAACGGTAATATGGGCTTTGGGACAGCCGTGGGATTGTTCAAATCAGTGATCGGGATGCTCATGATCATCATTTCATACCGGATGGCGTCGGTCTTGGCCAATTACCGGATTTTCTAGCTTGCACTTATGGAAAGGAGACCGGCTGTGAGTCACAAAACATTGGGCTACCGGGCTTTTAACGTATTTAATACATGTTTTCTTCTGTTGTTATCGATTCTTTGTGTTTTGCCTTTAATTCATGTACTGGCCGTATCCTTCAGCGGCAAAGCGGCGGCTGCCGCAAATATGGTCGATCTCTGGCCGGTAGATTTTACGGTGGATGCATTTAAGGAAACCATGGTTAATCGGAATTTCCTGCGTTCCATCCAGGTATCGACAGTCCGGACCGTTATAGGGACAGTACTTTTTCTGTTTTTCACGACCATGACGGCATACCCGCTGTCAAAGGATTCCAGAGCCTTTAAGGGACGAAGCGTTTATATGTGGTTTTTTGTATTCACCATGCTTTTTTCAGGAGGGCTTGTACCCAACTATATTTTAATCACGGAACTGGGATTGAGGAATTCAATCTGGGCACTGGTACTCCCGGGAGCAGTGGAGGTATGGTCCATCATCATACTGCTTAATTTTTTCCGGGGTATACCGAAGGAACTGGAGGAGGCGGCTTTGATCGACGGAGCAAGCGAGATAGTGACAATGCTTAAAGTATTCTTACCTTTGTCGCCTCCCGCGCTGGCTACATTGTCCTTGTTTACCATGGTAAGTCATTGGAACTCATGGTTTGACGGTATGATCTATATGACAGACGCCGGAAACTATCCTCTTGCGACGCTGCTGCAGACAATCATCGTTCAGCTGGACTTCTCAAAGCTGAATGTAGATCCCAAGGATATCGAAAACATATCCCAGCGTACAGTCAAAGCGGCGCAGATTTTTATCGGAGCCCTGCCCATCCTCCTGGTATATCCCTTCCTGCAGAAATATTTTGTCAAAGGGATTGTTTTAGGAGCAGTCAAGGAATAAGCATTAATGCAAATAATTGAAACGAATAGATGAAGAAGGCACAGGAGGGTTATGTATGTCCGGATATTATGAAACAAGGAAAGAAGACGGCAGGTGGTGGTTGATCGATGCTGACGATCGGCGTTTTTATTCGCTGGGAGTGGATTGTGTAACGATGACCGATGTGGAGCTGGACAGTACTGCATTAAAATATGAGGATGGCCCGGCATGGTTCGAAAAATGGGCAAAAGGCAAGCTGGCCGGCATCCGGGAGCTGGGCTTCAACACACTGGGAGCGTGGCACCACATGTATTTCTGGGGAAATGGCTATCCCAAGACGGTGGAGCTGAGAATGTCCGCACATGCCGCTAAGGCAAACAATGTATGGGGCGTGGGCTTTCCCGACGTATTCGACCCCAGTTTCGAAATGTCTGCCCATAAGGTAATGATCGACTGCTTTTATGGAAAAGGCGAAGCATTGTTTAAAGACAGGGGACTCATCGGCTATTATACCGACAATGAGCTTCACTGGTGGGGGAGCGGCGGATACTGGGGAAGCAACCAGCCGGGGGGTGAGTCGAAGGAAACCGGATTGGTCGACGATTACATAGAGAAACCGGAAACCTCCTATGGAAAGAAGGCGTGGGTCGGCTTTCTGAAAGACAGGTATAAAACCATCGAGTGCTTGAATGGTATATGGCAGAGCGAATATACCGGGTTTGACGACCTATTGCACCTGCAGCATTATACTGTTGACGAAGATGTCTTCCAGCAGGATAAAACAGAGTTTTTAAGACTTATTGCCGAGAAGTATTTCAGTACCACGTCCAGGATCCTGAAAGAATATGACCCCGGCAGGCTTAACCTGGGATGCCGGTTTGCCGGAGCTACAACTCCCAGGGTAGTGCTGGAGGTCATGGCAAATTATGCGGATGTGATATCCGTAAACTTTTATGACCACCTGGGTAAATACAGGGACTATCTCAAGCATGTCCATGCGATTACGGGCAAGCCTGTGATGATTACGGAATTCAGCTTTTGCGCCGGAAGGGAAGCAGGGTTTTTAACCAGCACCAATGGCGCGCAGAGTGTCCTTGTGCGTGACCAGAAAAAGAGAGGGGAGTATTACAAGCGTTTTGTCAACGAAGCGTTTGACCTGGATTTTCTGATCGGCACACATTGGTTTGCGCTGTATGATTTTTCCGGCAATGTTCATGGACTCATTGGAAATTACGGATTATACGATGTTAAGGACAGGCTGTGGGAGGAATTCGCAGAAGCGGTCAGGGAGGCGAATGTATCCATTCTTCACCGTTATGCCCCGAATACGGTAAAAAAATAGAGGGTCATGGAAAAAAACCTCCAACAGGTCAAATCAGGCCGGCGCCCATAGGAAGCATACCATAGGAAGCTGACAGGGATTGAATTTATGCTGTATCTCAACTTAAATTAGGTCGTTATAACGAGAACAAAAAACAGGCAGGAGCGGTTTTTCTGCCTGTTTTCCTATTGGACCAATTGGACCAAAGCTGCAAGTGGCTCTCTTGACGGCGGCAAATTACCGCACAATGCCGATAAATGCCAGATTGAAGTGGCTGCCGGTACATTCAGGTTTATTGCCGTGAATCACTTCCAATTCAAAGATGTGTCTGCCTGAGTCCAGATCATCCCCTGCATTGAATACCCTGAACCAGTTCATTTCACCGCACCATGACGGACGGTCGCGAACTGCCTCTTCCCAATTTCCACCGTCCATGCGGTACTTGAATTCCGAGGAAGCTTTGCCAAAATCAAATCCAAGGGATAATCCCCTTCCCTCAAAGGTAAAGGACAGTTTTGCACCCGGCGCCGACGTGGAAAGCACCTGGTCCATCCATACCAGGTAAGGCCAGCGCTTTATCAGCCAGGGTCCTTCCAGCTTTACCTCGTCAAAGGGGATGAAAGAAGTATCGCCCCAATGTCTTTGCGACAATGGATCCGGTAAGCTGTCTCCTGACAGAATAGGACTCGCCGGAGTGTTTTGAAGGAGCTCCCTCTCAAGAAATGCATTCACACTTTGCCCATAGCTAAAGCTGCCCCTGCTCTGGGGGTGGAGTGAATCGGGAAGCCATTCTTCCCAGCGCATCCCTCCGCGTTTCACTTCCTCCAGAGCATAAAGGCCCATCCACACGGAACCTACGTTATAATGGGCTGCAAGCAGTTCAAATTCTTCGATAGAAGACGGTTGTCTGCCTTCCGACATATCTTTGTACATATCCTGGCAATAAGTATATACGATGACGACGTCTCTTTTTCCATCCCCCAGCAGTTTGCGGATCAACCCTTCGCGTGTCCGGCTCCGCCTCTCTGTGGGTTCCCAGAAATCATTGACTGCAAATTCGACAAATACAAGGTCGCAGCCCCTGTCGATCAAATCCCGTTTTGCCCGGAATACCGCCAGTTCACTCCCGGTTGCGCCGATGGCTGCATTTTCAATCTGGATGCGGAGGTTGGGAAACTTATGGATAAGCCATGCGGCAACAGGTTCCGGCCAATTGCTGCCCGACCTGGCATCGGTGATGGAGCCTCCGATAAAACCTACGGTAAGTTTGCCTTTTGCGATAGCGTCTTTCGTTCTTTCCAGATTTCCACGATGGTTGTATATTTCCATGGAATATGCCTCCCTATGTTCGAATGTATGGCATACATTATATCATAAGGGAGCAACAATCTCAGCGCAAACTTGTAACGAGGCACAAAAATATCCTCTACCTCTGTAGGAGCGCGTATTGCGCCGTATAGATGCAATTTATGAAAATAAACGCCATACGACCCTCCAGTGATTCTGATGTCCTGGGCGGACGGCCAGTGGCCGCCCTTTGATTCTGGGGGGAGCATTTCTCCCGGTTTCAATTGTCCGGAACGGATGGGGTGTCTGATCAGGGCCAAAATGCGCTGGTACACCGGAGTATCTCCGGACGCCGCAATGGTTTCCTTGCTGAAAAGCTGACGGTTAGAGCCGCTGGCACAATTCGATTCGGTGCTACAGCTACAAAGGCAATCATGGATGAAGCATTTAAGAGGGAGGCGGAAGGCGCTTTGAAAGAGGCTGAGGATGGTCACTTTTAATGACCGTCCCTGGCGGCTTTAAGCTTTATCAGCCTTACCAGACCCCAGGCAATGATGGCGTATACGATTAAGGCGATGATAACCGCCGGTTCAAATACCGACCGGGTAGACAGGCCTTCGGTGACAAAGGTAGTGAAGATACCTTTGAAGGGCGCTACCAGTATGCCTGTGATGGTGTATATAAATGAAACAAAGCCGCTGGCCTGGTTTGCACCCAGAAGCTTGAACAAAAAGCGGAAGGCGAGCAGTATTTCAATAACGCCCAGAACATAATAAATAGCGTTCCTGGACTTGATATACCATAACGGCAAAGGCTCATGGATGCTTAGCGTATTGCTGCCGTAAGTACTGCCGGGTCTCATATTTTTGGCATCCTCTCCGGTCTCATTTTTTTCTCTGTCGTCCATTGTTTCCTCCATTTCCCGGGTTTGCCGGCTTAAACGGCATACTCGGGATTTCCTGTTCGTTTTCCTGTGACTTGTCACTACAGTCATATTATTTTCATCTTTAGGGTATTTCATCACAAAAAAAACTACCTTTTACCGGAAAAAGAACACTTGCCATGGACGATAGTAAATGATAGTATTAAACCGTTATAGAGGGTGATAATTTTTGAATCTGCCGGGCAGAGTGAAGTTTTTTTTAAAAAACCTGTCAAGCAAAACCATCCGGGAACTGATTGCCATCGCTGTAATTTTGTGCATATCTGTTGCCATATCACTTCTTGCCTTTTTTTCTGATCTGGAGAAACGTCGAAGCCAGGAGCAGGACATTCCGGAAAAGAGCATGGAACAATCCTCCCCCGAAGAACAGAAAATGGACCCGGAGCTTTTAAAGCAAGCCGACAGTTATTTTTCGACTACCTCTATCTGCAGCTTTATCGTCATGCGGCACGGGAATATCGTATATGAAAAGTATTATGATAAAAATACCCCCGATGTCTATAACAATGTTTTTTCAGTTACGAAAAGCGTTATCTCCGCACTAACAGGCATTGCCATCCGTGAAGGCTATATCGGAAACACCGAAGACAAGCTGGGCAAATATTTCCCTTCTTATGTTTCAAATGCCGCGGATAAAGGCTGGGGAGACATTACCATCAAGCATCTCCTGACAATGACGCCGGGTTTTCTGGAAGACCTGGCCCAATGGACCAACAGCAAAGACTGGATGGAATTTGCCTTCCGGCTGCCGCTGAACTACAGGCCCGGGGAGAAGTTCCAGTATGCCAATTCCGCAAGCCATATGCTGTCGGCACTGTTAACGGAGGCCACCGGCATGAGTACATACGATTTCGCCGAGAAGTTCCTGTTTCAGCCGATGGACATACAGAATAAAAAGTGGTCCCAGGACCCGTCCGGCTACTATACCGGATATGCCAACCTTTTTCTCAGGCCCAGGGATATGGCCAAATTCGGATACCTTTACCTGAATAACGGGAAATGGGAGGGAAAGCAGCTTGTTCCTGAAGAATGGGTGAAGGAATCCACCTCCGTCATGTATGATTTCAATAAGGAAGAGGACGGGGGATATGTCAACGGATATGGCTATAAGTGGTGGATTAATGGGGAAACCGGCTACTATATGTATTCAGCCCTGGGGTACGGCGGGCAGAGTATCAATGTGATTCCCGAACTGGACCTTGTGGTAGTGCTGACTGCAATCCCCGATACGCCTGTTCCGATGACGGATAAAAAACGTATCGAAGTTTTAAAAAAATATATCATACCTGCAATTAAAGACTAGGTATGAAGAATAGTGTAGGGGTGCGCATTGCGCGTCCGCATAAAGTAGTACACAACAGTTGGATAATATGCACCCGGTTGGCGGACAAAGAACCGTCCTCCAATTCCGGACGGCCAAGGGTTGTTCTTGCATATACCAATGACATAGGACTTGGTTTTCCGGATTAACACGAAAAGAAAATGGAGGAAAGAGACATGGAGGGTAAAATGGAGCTTGGAGAAATAAAGCAATTGGCGGACCGGATTAAAGGAAATGTTGCAAAGGTCATTATCGGAAAAGACGACATCATCGATCTGGTGGTATTGACTTTGATCTGTTCCGGCCATGTACTGCTGGAGGATGTGCCCGGCGTAGGCAAGACAATGCTGGCCAGGTGTCTTGCCAGGTCTGTGGACTGCGATTTCAAGCGGATACAGTTTACTCCCGACCTGCTTCCATCCGACCTGACGGGGATCAATTACTTTGATCAGAAAACCAATGAATTTGTTTTCAGACCCGGCCCTCTTTTTGCCAATATCGTCCTGGCCGACGAAATCAACAGAGCTACGCCCAGAACCCAGTCAAGCCTTCTGGAATGCATGGAGGAACGCCAGGTGACCGTCGACGGCGTAACCCGGCCATTGGGGCAGCCATTCTTTGTAATCGCCACACAGAATCCCGTTGAAACCAGAGGCACCTTTCCTTTGCCTGAGGCCCAGCTGGACAGGTTCCTTCTTCGAATCAGGGTCGGATATCCGACGTATGAGCAAGGCCTGGAGCTTTTATCCAGATTTCATGCCTCGGATCCTTTTACGGACCTTGAATGCGTAGCTTCCGCAGAAGAAGTCGTAAATGCGCGGAATTCCTTCCAGAAAGTGATTGTCAATGACGCGCTGAAGGGTTACATTATGAAAATCATTGAAGCTACCAGAAAAAATGACGGAATTGCCCTTGGCGTAAGTCCCCGCGGAAGCCTGGCCCTTATGAAGGCCTCCCAGGTTAGGGCTTTGCTGGAGGGCCGGGAATATGTGAGTCCCGACGACGTCAAGTACATGGCGATTCCGGTCCTGGCGCACAGAATCCTGCTGAAGGGCCATGCGATATCGGGCGGTACGGCCAATGCGGAAACGGCAATTTCCGACATCCTGAAAAAAGTGCCGGTGCCGGTGGAAGATATTTGAGAGTCAAAGGGGAGTCAAGGGGGACGGTTCCTGCTGACTCATCGCGATGAGTCAGCAGGAACCGTC
>JAFABI010000026.1 GCA_023426125.1 Bacillota bacterium | reverse complement strand
TTACTTCCGATTCTTTTCTGGGGAATGGAGCGGGCTGGTCGCAAGCTAAAGCTTGCTGCTCGCCTATGCACCTACCAAGCGTAGTTCCCCGGAAAAGATTATCGGAAGTTATATTTTCGCCAGTGCTTATGGAAAGTTCATCCGGCAGTATCTTAAATTTATTAAGCCAATATTCCTTATTACGGATAAATTTTTCGGATTGCAGATATTCCTGCTCTTTTTTAATATATTGGATATAGGATGGTTTCTTATCATTTGAAATTGCCATACCATTCAAAAGATTATCATACGCCTGGCATATTTGCCCGGTCATCAGTTGTACCGACCATCCGTCGCACAGGATATGATGCAGTTTTACCAGATAGCCGCAGTCGTTTTCATGAATTCTGAACAAGGCAAAATAGAATAAATCACTGTCTTCCAGTTTAAACGGTGTCCGGGCCTGGCCATCTACCCATGAAATAAATGCTGTTTCCGGCTCCGGATACCCGCTGAAATCAAACAGCTCGGTATTTACAAATCTATACGCATCGATGTATTGTTTTACCTCGCCGTCCGAATCAATCAGATGAAGCCTTATTGCGTCATTCCCTGCAATAAAGGCATTTATGGCTTTTCCCATCAGTTCCGGATGTATTTTGCCCTTTATTCTTACCGTCCCGCCAATATTATTCACGGAAGTATCCGGATGCATTTTTTCTATATACCATATTCTTTTTTGGGGATGGGTTAATGGATAAAGCATAGATTTCTCCATGATTCAAGGTATATTTTAAAACGTCAAACAGCTATCGGACGGCTAATGGCCGCCCCTACAAATGACTTTCCACTTGTTGGTGTGCCCCGGTGTCAAGGTGGGGCATATCAAGGGGATGTCAGTGGGACAGGTACATTGACATACGTATACTTAGCCATACTTTTATAATAGCAACGATTACTCTATATTCGCGCTATTTCTCCAAGTCCGCCCAGGTAACTTATTTGTGGATTGATATGTTCTCCGGCTATACTAACGTGCAACCACATCGATTAGTGTCGCCAGGATGCTTGTTTTAAAACTGTAAGTTATTGTATCTGCTACTAATACTAATTCAAATCTGCTGAAAAAACAACTACACGAAATTGTAGTATTGCAAAATGCTTATAAAATTTATATATCGCTTAATTTTATATAGTTCTGTTTTATAGCTTTAATTACAGCCTGAACAGTGCAATGGGCATCCAGCTTATCAAATATGCTCTTTTTATGAAACCTGACGGTATCTTCGCTTATACCCAATTCCCTTGATATTTCATATACCGTCATGCCTTTCGCCAGTCTTAAAAGAACCTCCTTCTGGCGTTTATTCAACATTTTCAGGATTGCATCGTCTTTGTTTCCCGGTAGATCATTATTTCCTTTTGTATTTTCATTCGCTGGATGGAAAAGAAAGCCTTTGTCTCCCAGGCTTTTCGCTTCCGGAATTAACATAACAGCCCTCCTCCCTTAAAAAATCCATAAACAGCCTATCCATATCAAACACATTCACATGATCTGTAAATTTGTTTTTTATTGAGCAAACGGAAAGCGTGTAATTATCAAACATTTTATATTGCTTGAAATAATAGTTTCCTTTCTGTCCACCTCTTTGTAAGTAAAAACCGCCATTTGCGTCTTTTTTTAATGCAAAAGTATTAAGTGGTATAGATAATCCTTTGCCTATCGCTTTAATATAGCTTTCTTTCAAAGTCCATAAATCATAAAAGTACGGCAATCTTTCCGGTTCAACCAATGAAAATAAGTCTTTTATTTCTTCTTTTGCGAAAAAACGTATAGCGATCTTCAGATCAATTGGCACGATTTCCTCAATATCAATTCCGACAGGCACATTGGATACAGCACATACTACCCACTGACCTGAATGCGACAGGTTGAAATGAAAATTTGGAGTATTCTTCAAACAAGGTTTCCCATATTGATTCCTTTTAAAAAGTATATCCGGATTCCTTAATACACCTTTATTAATAATTATATCTCTGATAAGAATATCTGCCGCCAGGGTTCTTAATGCATCTTTATATAATTTGAACTTCAGGATTCTTTCCCTTTGTTCCTGCTGAACACATTGAATGAGTGTGTCAAACTTGCTTTTGGGAAACACATCTTCAATTTTTAAAGAATATACTTCGTCAACAATCAAATGATCCCATCCTTTAACTATTCATATCATGGTCTATCACAACAAATATCAATAATATTCAAGTCATTATTCGTTAATGCTTTAACAACAGCATCAACCCTGCTATTGGCATTTAATACTTTAAAAATATTTTGATTATGATATTTTACCGTAGATAACGACATTTTCAGTTCCCTGGATATGTGTGTATCCGTTAATCCTTGTGCCATCATTTTTAATATAATGTATTGCTTTTCTGTTAATCGTTCTTTTAAACTGCCGTATAAATTATTATCCGTTTCTAAAGCGGGCAATTCTTCATACATATTGATTCTCAGCAAATCAATAAACCCCTCCATGGCTTTGGATATTGGAAGTGATACACTGATTACGGATATATACCCATTCACATTTCCTGCAAATTTTATAGGTACACAATACTCGTACCAATTTTTCAGCCTGTTGCAGTAATGAAAATCAGGGTGCATATACACTGGCCTTTTAAGCAGTTTTGATAGTGAAACTGCATTGGTTCCTACGCTCTTTTCACAATAGGATGCACCTGTTATAAAAAAACTGTTAACATATCTATCATTATTATTGGGTCCTATCCTTATCGCCAGCAGATTTTCTTCATTGTCAAAAAGTGCAAAATAGTAACAGCCTTTTATCTTTCGGATCAAATCCAGATGCCTGTCAATAAAATTATTAAAGGATAGAATAGCATCATTCTTTTTCTTTAGTTTATTATTTAATTCCTTGGAAGTAAGACATATCCTGGGTTTTTCAATTTCCATCGGCAGTCCTTGTTTCATGCACCGTTGCCATGACTTCATCATGCACTGGTGTAAAGATAAATCATACACTAGCTTGCCCCCCTTTTATGATTTTACAAATTTTACAACCCGATGTGAACTATGCTTTCGTTCACTATCGTAACGATGGAAATGCGACTGTTTATTACATAATTTTCCTTACACGCGATCAAATTACTTTTTATAATTAATTATTTTAATACTAAATCAAGGGACAATTGCAAAAAATCGACAATTTTTTCCTTAATGTGTTTAGCCAAAAGTATAGTAGATAAGCAAGATATTTGATGTTAATCTGAAAATATAAGTAAAAGGCAATTTTTATTACGGAGGATATGTATGGATTGGTATGCCCTTTTTGTTAGAACAGGAGACGAAAATAGAGTAGAACGATATCTAAACTATCATTTTGAAAAATCAGAGTGCACCGCGATTATACCAAAAAGCAAGCTTACGGAAAGGACCAAAGGAAAATATTATGAAGTTTTGAAACCGCTATTCCCAGGATATATATTAATAAATACAATAATGAACGATCACTCGTACTATATAATCAGGCAAATCCCCAAGGTATACCGTATCTTAAGACAAGCAGAGGAATATTATACGAATATAAATCTAGAGGAGATGAAACCTATATTGAAGCTCATCGATGAAAAAAGCATTATTGATTATTCAAAAATATTTATAGAGAATTCAAGAGTATTTGTAAAAGATGGGCCTTTACACGGAATGGAAGGAATTATCAAACGTGTGGATAAGCGAAAGGCCAGAGCCACGATTGCTTTAGATTTCATGGGCGAATCCAGGATGATTGATTTAGGTGTTGAGATACTTTCCAAGCAGGATTGATATGTAAGTCGTAGCTGGCTTTCAAATAAGCACTTCCAGGAATAAAACGAATATTATACAATATTTTTCGGAAATTTTATTGTAATGGTACGACTTAGAAAAAGTAAAAATTGTAAATTTATTTTTAACAAGAAGCATTTGCCGTTCCATCGCCAAATTTTTATGATATGATCAATGATAGGTCTTTATATGCCTCTTTATGGTGCTATTGATCATAATGTGAACGGAGGATACCCATGGCGGCGATCGTATATCAAACCGATAAAAGATCCGGAATTACTTATGCCTACGAATCAGTGTCCCACTGGGATAAACAAAAACGGCAATCCCGCGCAAAACGAACCTTGATCGGAAGAGTGGATACCGAAACCGGAAAGGTCGTTCCAACCAGGAATAAAGCCGCACCGGGAAAAGCACGGAAAACAAAACAGGGTCCGGTGAAGGAGAAGGATGTATCCCGCACTTTTTCCGGCGCCACTTATCTTTTAGATACCATCGGAGACAGAACCGGGATTGCCAATGACCTTAAAACATGCTTTCCGGATACTTACAGGGAGATTCTTTCCATCGCCTATTACCTTGTCCTGGAGGACAGAAACCCATTGAGCCGGTTCCCGAAATGGGCGGCACTCCACAGGCATCCCTCCGGAAAAGACATATCTTTTCACAGAATCAGCGAGCTATTTTCCTCCATCACCGAACAAAAACACCGCTTTTTTCGTCTTCAGGAAAACCGGTGCGCTGAGAAGGAATTCTGGGCTTATGCTACAGCTTTCGGTACCGTCCCATCAAAGTTTACACAACAGATTTGCCATGACGCCGGCAAAGGGCAGTGCGTGCTGCCGCAAACCAACCTTGCGTTTTTGTTAGGCCAAAAATCCCACCAGCCCTTTTATTACAGCAAGCTGGCAGGAAACCTGCGCGATGCCGGATCGATAAAAAATCTTTTTGCCGATATGGATTTACCCGAATACAAAAGAATCAAACCTGTAATGGACACGCGTTTTTTTAGCGAGGATAACGTCAACGCTCTGTGTCAGAACGATACGAAATTCCTGATTGCTCCGGAACGGACGCTGGAATTTGTTCGTACAGAGCTTGACAGAGTCCGTGAGTCTCTATGTACGCGGCCGAATTATTGTCAGAAGTATGATGTCTATGCCCGCACGACAATGATCGACTGGCCGTGTTCCCGTCAACGGAAGAATAAAGGCTCTGTCGAAGAAAGAGCCAGGATGTATCTCCATCTCTACTTCGACAGTGAGAATGCGCTGGAAGAAGAGAAGGAATTCAACTCTCTCCTCCACATGCTTCAGTCCGAACTGGAAAGCAGCAGGCCAGAGCCCGGACATGAGAAGCTCTATAAGAAATATTTCGATATAAATCCTTCACCGGTGTGCGGTACAACGGTTATTTTCAGACAGGATGCAATCAATGAAGCAAAAAAGGACTGCGGATACTTTGCACTGATGAGCAATGAAATAAAAGACCCCATTGAAGCATTGGATATTTATAGACATCAGGAACTGACGGAAAAGACCTTCGACCACCTTGCAGAGCGGCTTGACTTGAGGCATATGGAGGCCTCCGCCGAGGCCAGCCTTGATGGAAAGCTGTTCGTGGGATTTCTGGCGCTGTGCTACCTTTTTTATATTAAAAAGAAGATGCAGGAAAATGACCTGTGTAAACAATATACCCTCCAGGCGCTTCTGGACGAATTGGATCTTATCGAGTGTTTCGGGCAATCCGGTGACGGACTGTATTCAGGTGATATAACCAGGCGGCAGATGGAATTGTATGATGCAATGGGGATTGTGCCTCCGACTACATTATAATGTAATGGGAATTACTATAACGATACATAACCTTGTGTCATCGCGAGCAAAGCGTGGTGATCTCTTCGCAAGCAGCATTTTGTGAGCTTGCTTTGCCGCAAGCTCCTCGCAAGGATATACGTGATAGCACACCACCAAATGTGGAAACTCGTTGTAGGGGCGGCCATTGGCCGTCCGGTAGCTGTTTAACGTAGACGGCATTTGCGGACGCGTAATGCGCGCCCCTACAGGATAGGGGTATCACATCAATAACAGGCATAGACAGGCTAAGTATCGTTATAGTAGAATCCTGTGTTAACCGATAAAAATCCTAAATTTATATCGGTTTTGCTTGCATTTGTTATCGTTATGTATTATAGTAAACATAACGATGTAATGCTTTTCTTTGCTTCATAAGGAAACCTATTACAGCGGTATCCGTATTTGAGGATGCATATTCGGTCTATATTCTGGAAATAATTCCATATTGGCAGGAATGCCGCCCAACTTTAATACGGTGGATAAGCGTAACGACAGGGAGTGTCATCATGATACTGTTGATGAAAGCAGCCGAGTTGTTTAAAAAGCAAATGAAATGCAGTGACAGATCAAGCGAAACAATCAAGGGATATATGACTGAACTGAACCAGTTCAATACCTTCCTGACAAAAAAGTATAACGGGCCGGTCTATATTGAAGAAGTGGATGTTCAGGACCTGGAGGACTATATAGGCATGCTGAAGGAAAAAGGGAACGCGCCTGCAAGCAGGAGCCGGTCCATCTATATTCTTCGTGCTTTCACAAGCTTTTGCCTGAAAAGGGAGCTGATATCCAAAAATATAGGCATGATGCTGGAGCCTGTTCCCGTACCGGAAAAAGAGCGAATCTATCTTACGCCAAAAGACATGGACGTGCTGCTGTCTTCCGTCAAAGCCCCCATTGCAAAGCTTGTACTGTCTACGCTTTTTTATACGGGCATGAGAATATCCGAATGCCTGAACCTGCGGCTTTGTGATGTGGATTTGAAAAGTGGGATTATCTCGGTAAAGAACACCAAAAATAAGAAAGACAGACAGATACCGATCCATAAGGACCTAAATACGATTCTCGGGGAGTATCTGAAGAATCGGAGAACCGGAGGAACCAGCCCGTTTTTCTTTACTTCAAGGAATAAAAACAGGGTTTCGCCCGATTATGTAAACAGGATATTGCGTGAAACCACCCGAAGCCTGCGCTGGAATAAAAAAGTTACCTGCCATATCCTGAGGCACAGCTTTGCCAGCAACCTGGTGGCTAAAAATGTAAATATCGTAAATATTCAAAAATTGCTTGGGCACAGCGATCTGTCTACGACGTCAATCTATACCCATTCCAATATGGATGAGCTCACAAATGCCATAAACTTGATTTAAGAGGAGAAGATACCTTGCCTGAAAAATTGTCTGTTCATGAAAACGAAAAAATCGCCTTTATCCAAAGACACCTCCAAACCGGCAGAACAAGGGAGGAGGTAGGAAACATTCTCGGCTATAAAAGCTGGAGAGGTATTGATATTTTAATGCGGAGGCATGGAATGAAATGGGATTCGAAAGGGAATTCCTATTATATCTCCGGTGAAGCTTCCTCTGAGAATGCACCCGGCTCTTATCCTTCCAGGATTTCCAGGATCATCTCCGGCTTCAGGGAAAAGGATGCCGACCCCATGGAAATTGCTCAAAGAGCAGGCTTTGAGAACCACCGCCAGCTTTCCTCCTACATGGACGCCAGAGGGTTCATGTGGTCTCCCGATGAGAACAATTATGTTAAAAGGCCTTTGGAAGCCGGAGATCCGGGGAAGGAAAACAGAGAAGAGAGCACTCCCGGCAGGGAAGATACACCCATGTCCCCTCAATACCCGGAACTGGAAAAATACCTGCCGTTCCTGGATACCCTTACAAAACACAAGGAACGGCTTCTGGACCTCATCCTTCCGGAATCGGCGCCTGGAACCGTCCCACGGTATACAGTGCCCGGCATCACCCGGACCAAAAGCATTTATATGTCGGATTTGCTGTCGAGGCTGCTGCTTGAGTTCAGCCAGTGTAAAAACATCAGCCAGCGGGAAATCGTTGAAGCTGCGTTGATCGAATTCTTCAGGAAGTACTCTTTCAAAAAGCAGGTTGACGAGTTGCTGGGGAGGCAATAAGCCTCCAGACAGGAAATATAGCAGGCACTGGCAAAAATATAACTTCCTGTATAATTTTCTGAAAATGCAGTCCATTGCAGTCGGCATTTTCAGGAAAAAACGGGAAGTTATATAGGATTGTAAAAAACTGTTGCACATAAATCTGTAGGGGCAGCCATTGGCCCTCCGGGCATCTGTTTATCACAGCTTGCATTTGCGGAAGCGCAATGCCCTGCAGAACTTTTGCCATAAATCGTTTACAGCATCAACGCCTCATGGGAAGACGCCCCTGATCTTTTTCGCCTTTACGATCCTGTCGATGGCAACGATGTAACCGCCCATTCTCATGGTTGTATCCTTTTCCTTTTTCTTGTCCCACACTTCGTTGAAGGCTCTGATCATGATTTTCTCCAGGGCGCGGTTGACTTCCTCCTCGTCCCACATCAGCGACTGTATATTCTGCACCCATTCAAAATAGGATACGACAACACCGCCGGCATTGGCCAGAATATCCGGCACGACGGTTTTGCCGTTTCTTTCGAGGATTCTGTCCGCTTCTACGGTTGTCGGACCGTTGGCGCCTTCTACAATGACCGATGCTTTTATTAAAGCTGCATTCTGTTCGGTAATCTGGTTTTCCAGAGCGGCAGGTACCAGTACGTCGCATTCCACCGTCAAAAGCTCCTCGTTGGAGATGCGCGAAATACCCTGGGCATCATAATCCTTGAGCAATTTGCCAGGATTCTTGCTAAAAAAGCTGAGAATTTCTTTTATGTTCAAACCGGCTTTGCAGTATATCCCTCCGGATACGTCACTCACAGCGACAATCTTGCAGCCTTCATTATATAAAAGGGCTGCCGCCGTGCCGCCGACATTTCCCATACCCTGGACAGCAACTCTGGTGCCAATCATGGGCATTCCCAAACGGTGCAGGATTTCTCTCGTCATAAACATGACGCCGCGTCCGGTAGCTTCCTTCCTGCCAAGGGAACCGCCGATATCCACAGGTTTTCCGGTTACAACCCCGGGAACGGTATAGCCCTTGAACATGCTGTAGGTATCCATGATCCATCCCATGATTTCCGCATTGGTCCCCACATCCGGAGCCGGTATGTCTCTTTCAGGCCCTATTAGAGGCAGGATCATGGCCGTGTATCTCCTGGTCAGGTTCTTGAGTTCATTCTTTGTCAATTCCCTTGGGTCGACTTTGACAGCGCCCTTGCCGCCGCCATAAGGGATGTTTACAACGGCGCACTTGAAGGACATCCATGCTGCCAGCGCCTTCACTTCGTCAATGTTTACATCCTGATGATACCTTATACCACCCTTGCACGGACCCCTTGAGCTTGAATGCTGCACCCGGTAGCCTTCAAAAACCCTTACGCTGCCGTCATCCATCTCTACAGGAACCGCCACCTTCAATTCCCTTTCCGGATATTTGACGGCCGCATAATCCTTTTCTTCCAACCCAAGCATCTTTGCAGCTTTTTCCAGAACCTCCAGCATGTTGTCATACGGATTGTATTCTTTTTTAATTTCTTTCATTTCTTTCATTTCTCTTCCCTCTCCTTGACCCCCGATTTTTATTCTGTACTAATTGCCCTATTATACCAGTTCCAGATTAATTTTGCAATATTTCCTGCAAATTCGACAAATAGGCTAATTTTTTTATCAAATCTTGCATAAAATATTGCACCTTTTTATTATTGACAGACGATTTCCCCTCCGATTATTGACATTTTAATATCAATGTCCTCATCAAACAGGATTATATCTGCATCCTTCCCCGGTATCAGGCTTCCTTTCGTGTCACTCAGCCCAATTATGGCCGCAGGCGTGGCGGTTATCATCCGGACAGCCTCCACCAGCGGAACACCTGCGATCCTTGTCATTGTACGCACCAGTCTGTCCGCCGTAGCCACGCTCCCTGCAAAGGCGGACCTGTCCGGAAGCTTTGCAACTCCGTCCTCCACAATCACTTTCTGCCCGTCCTTGAGACTTCCAAGCTGGTATTCGCCTTCAGGCATCCCGGCGGCGCGCATGGAATCGGTTACCAGCGCTATCCGGCCGGCGCCTTTGACTTTATAGATCAGCTTCAGCAGGCTGGCCGGCAGATGGACGCCGTCGGCAATGATCTCCACCGTCAGCTCATCCAGCAGCAAGGCGCTCTCAATCACTCCGGCAAATCTGTAGGCATTGATCCTTCTTATTCCGGACATTCCGGAATACAGGTGGGTCACATGGGTATACCCGCTCTCGACGGCTCTAAACACATCCTCATCGACGGCATCCGAATGGGCTATGGACGGCAGGATTCCCCTGCTTTTAAGGCACCTGCCGAATTCCAGCGCCCCTTCCAGCTCGGGAGCGGCACTCCACCGGAGAATGTCATCCGATTGACCTAGTATTTCCATATATTCTCCAGGTTTCGGGTTTCTGATATATCTTGGATCCTGGGCGCCCTTCTGGGCCAATGCGAAATACGGCCCTTCCAGATGGATGCCCAGAAGCCGGGCGCCCTTTTTGTTTTGTGCTTTCGCTTCTTTGAAGACCCGGAAGGACGTTTTCAGTTCCTCGTTGGTACTGGTGAGGGTTGTAGGTACCAGGGATGTGGTACCGTGGCGCGCATGGGCCTCTGCTGCCCCCAGATAAGCTTCCACGGTGCCGTCCATGAAATCAAAACCGCCGCCGCCGTGGGTATGTATGTCAATGAACCCGGGAGACACATAGCCGCCTTGGGCGTCGATCTCCATGTAGTCCTCCGTCGGTATGGCTCCGCCGGTCACACAGACGATTTTGCCGTTGTCAATAAGGACCGTACCGTTATGAATTACTTCCAAAGGAGTTATAACCTCTGCGTTGAAGATTTTGACCTTATTCATGGACTTCATCCCTTTCATTTTTTGTGAGTCAGGGGACAATTCTGCGACTCATCGAATTATGCGGCAGAGAACCGTCCCCTATCGCGCCAACTCGTCTATCATTGCGAGCGTAATGCAATGAAGCGTGGCAATCTCAATGATGCAATTGGTTAAAAGCAAAGATTGCCGCGTCGCAGGGCTCCTTGCAATGACACGCGTGCCTGGCACACCGTTTCCTGTCATTTTCCCCCGACGGCTTCGGCAACTGCTTCGGAAAATACGTCCAGTCCTTCCCTCAGGGCTTCCTCCGTAATCATCAGCGGAGGCGTGACCTTGATGGTGGCACCGGCTCCCACAGGCGCAAAGAACAACAGCCCTTTCTCAATGGAAAGCCTTACGATGTCATGCGCCAAATCCGGGTCGATGTCTTTTGTCCCTTTCTTCACAAAGATCAGTCCCCAGGCAAGTCCTTTTCCCTGAAAGCTCCCGATGATGTCAGGATACTTCTTCTTCATTCCTCCCAGGAATTCCGCACAGATATCTCCCAGTTTTGCCGAATGCCCGACAAGATTATTTTCCATTATGTAATCGATATTTGCAAGGGCCGCGGCAGCACAGACCGGATTGCCCGTATGGGTGCTGGTCATTTCATTGGGCCCGTAAAGGTCCATGATATCCGGCCTGCCGATTAAAGCAGACAATGGCAGCGAACTGCTTATCCCTTTTCCGCAGCAAACCAGATCCGGAACAACGCCGTAATGCTGGAAGGAGAAAAGCTTCCCGCTGCGGCCGAAGCCTGCCTGCACTTCATCAAAGGTCAGTACGATATTGTAACTGTCGCAGAACTCCCTGAGCTTTCTGGCAAAACCCACAGGCATGAGTTGTACCCAGCCTCCCTGGAAGGTTTCGGGCATAATGCCTGCAATGTGGCGTGGGTTTACATTTTTCTCTTCCAGATAGGCCAGCCACGTATTGAAGCATTTTTCATCGGAATAGTCGGCCCTGCTCTCATCCGCCCATTCATATTTGAAGGCGTTGGGGAAAGGTACCTGCAGGATATCGGGGTCGAGATTAACGATCCAGGCTTTTCCTCCCGGTGATCCGCCGGCCATCTGCGCTCCCATGGTCCTTCCGTGGAAGTCGTCCTCAAAGGTTACAATTTTGATTTTTTCACTTCCGCCGTTTTTCCGTCCATAGGTCCTGCTAAGTTTAATGGCGCACTCCGTCGCCTCCCCTCCCGTGGTAAGTAAAAATACCTTCTTAAGGGGTTCGGGACAGATTTCCGACAGCCTCTTCACCAGTTTTGCCCTGATTTCGCTGGGGAAACAGTAGTTGTGCAGGAGTCCGTGCTCTACCTGCCGGATGATCGCCTTTTTGACCGCTTCATTTCCATGTCCCGAATTGGCTACGAGGACGCCGGAGCTGAAGTCGATCCATTTGTTGCCGTATTTGTCATATACATTGAAGCCTTCGGCCCTGTCCCAGACCACCAGCGGCTGTCCGCTCATGGAACGGGGCTCGTATTTCCGGAGCTGCTCCAGAATCTCCAGGGATTCCAGCACCGGGATTTCCGTTGCGATTTTTCTATGCTTCGTATCCACTTTTTTTACCTTGCGTGGGATCATTTCAAAGCTTTTTGCCATTTTGTCATTACCTCCTGATTCATTTTCATCTGGCACTACAACGAAGATTACATTGATATATCGGTATTTATGAGCCTTGAAGAAATATCGCAAATGCTTTAATGCGTTATTTCTTCAAGGATTATTTGGAAATCTTCGTTGTAGTATCGGGCCAGTTTGCAAAATACAGATATTCCAGTTTTTCTTCGGATATACACGTCATGCTGTGCTTGTGGTTTCTAGGGACATAGGCCACACTTCCGGGTCCTACCTCCTGCTTTTCTTCGCCGACCATTAAAATAGCCCGCCCTTTCAGGATGACATAAATTTCCTCCTCATCGTCATGAAAGCCTGTTGCCGTGCTGTTTCCGTGATCAACGGATACATACCCCAGGGCTATGGTTTCCGCTTCCTCCCTGTTGATCAGCAGCTTTTCCCTTGGCCTTTCCTTTTCATTGTCTTCCCATATTCTTCGTATGAGCATCCACATACCTCCGTTCTATTACAAATTCCTCCACCTACAACTTACACCAACGTTCCATGCCTGTTTATAGAAAATTCAGTTTCAATACATACTGTATCAACGAGATGGTTACAACAGAAACCAGTGTGGTAACGCCGATGATTGCGGCGCTCAGTTCCTCATCCGCCCCCATTTCAAAAGCCATGACATAACTGGATACCGAGCTTGGCATCGCAGTGAGGAGGACGCTCATCCCAAGATCCGTTCCCCTGAAGTTGAAAACAAACCAGGCAAGAACAAAGGCAATGGCGGGCATAGCCAGCAATTTGACCGATGCAGCCTGCAGCACAAGCCTAAGATTCTTTTTCAGGTGGACCGCCTCAATGGAACAGCCGATGGAAATCAATGCCAGGGGCAGGGCCATTCCGCCGGCAATGGTCAAAAATTCATCGAGGATGCTTATTTTCAGCACCGGCACCTTGAAGTAGGACAGCGTGAGTCCCAGTGCCGAAGCCAAGATAAACGGATTGGTGATAAAGGCCGCCAGCTTTTTCCCGATGACGGACGCCGGACTTTTGGAGCCGGAATCCGCTCCCTTCGCCTGTCCTTTCCCTCTGAATAATTCCAGGGCTACCACCGATAGAATAATCACCAGGGGTGAATCAAATCCGTTCACCACCGCCGCCCTCGACATGGCAGCATCCCCATAGAACCCATAGACAATGGGCAGACCCATATATCCTTGGTTTGTGCGGAAGCAGCTCATATGGAAGGCTCCCCGTTTGGGAATTTCCCGGATGAGAAAGGCTGCGGCAAAGGTAATGCCGAACACAATACAGGTCACTGTTATATTGTGGGCTACCAGGTTCAGCCTGAAGGTACTGGCAAAATCAAAGGACACAATGGACTTGAAAACCATCAATGGGAAGGCAAAGTAGTAAACCAGCCTGCTGAGGAACACCTTGGTTTCCGTACCGATGATTTTTTTCTCTTTTAAAAAATACCCCATGGCTACAAATATAAAGATGGGTACCGTGATTGCCAGTATTTCCATAAGACCCCCTGTAAAGTGCATTTCATGCTAATTCAACTGATCTTCAACTTGTTCTGCCAATGCCAATGCCACCATGCAGCACACCTGCGACAACGCAATCCCCGCATCAGGGGACGCTTCTCATGTCAAGGGGGACAGGTACATTGACACTTGAGTGTCAACCTACGCATGTCAATGCACCTGTCCCCTTGACATGGAGGCGCGCATTGCTCGTCCGCAAAGGCTATCTGCGTCAAACAACTGCCGGACGGCCAATGGCAGCCCCTGCATTGTATGCCTTACGCCCATGCTTACTCAAAGGAAATATTCATGTCCTTGTCAAATACCACAAATTTCCCGCCTGCGTCGGCGCTCATCCTTACCGCGTTATTAATTGCCACGCCGACCAGCGCCTGCCTGGGTAAACCTCTCGTATCCTCCATCTCGCCAATAATCCGCTTCCGGGCCTGGAGAGCATCCTGACTGCTCAAGCCGGAGGTTTCATTGAAGATTCTGCGGATATCGTTGATGCCCTGGACAATGCTGTCATAGCCATAACCCACATTATCATCCTGTCCAGGGAAATCCCAGCTGTCATATTGCTTAAAGAAATTGGGGTTAAATTCCTCAAAGCCCTTTTCGTCACTTACAAAATGGGTATTCCTGTTCTTGTGATCCGCCCAGTACTCGCCCATGGTACCCAGAAGCTGCATTCCCTGGTTGGTCATTGCGCTGTTCTTTTCGTTGTTGACCCAGGAGGTCTGGACAAAGAACACCGAGCCGTCCTCCCACTCAATGGTAGCCTGGTTGGCATCGTAAGCGTTCTTGCCCTGCGTAGGCAGATACTTCTTCTGCCCAAAGGCCACAAGCCTTTTCGGCTTAAGCCCCGTGATAAAATAATACGCGTCGGCATAGTGCACGCCGATATATTCAAAGGACGAGCTCTTTTCGCACCAGTCCTTGAATACGCTCAAGGCCATGTATTTCGGTTCCTCGATCCATGCATGCCCGTGCAGCATTTCTCCCAGGTGTCCTCTTCTGAATTTATACCTGGCAGCTCTGATCGACCTGTCGTGCCTTTTGTGATAATCCGTCAGAACGTAGATCCCCTTTTCATCGGCCATTTTGATAATCTCATGAGCTTCGTTGACCTTCAGGCATAAGGGTTTTTCTACAATCACATGCCTGCCGATTTCTATTGCGGCCTTGATGACCGGAGTATGCAGATGGTCCGGTGTTGCAACAATGACAACGCCGTTTTCCGGCAGATCCCTGATGGCATCCTTGAACATATCCGGGTATCTCTCCGTCAAGCCATGTTTTTCGGGATCCGGATATCCCTTGAATTTCGGGAACATCCCCTGCAATTCCTGGATAATGTCTCCCGTGAGGGAGCTGATGGAGATATTTCCCACCCTCCCATACTTTTGTTCCTGGAATACCGTCGGCAGGATAACCTCGCGGCTGATCATACCTCCGCCTACCACCAGGACATCAACTTTACCATCAAAATTTCCCATGTTACGCCTCCTTGATCTTATTAGTAATCGATTGCTATATTCGTTAAAGCATACCCTTCCTCCTGTCACTGCAAACGGAATGTAGTGGAAGCATGGCTGCCTCAATGACGCTATTCGGGTTAAAAGCCAGAATTGCTTTGTTGCTATTGCTCCGCATACTTGACATACGTGCCTTGCATACCGCCAAGAAAAGCGAAACTATGCCATTGCGAGCAGAACGCAAGTGGAGCGCGGCAATCTCTAATGATACAATCCTGGTTAGAACTTGCCGGAACTGCTCTAAGTCCCTTTTCCAGCCAAGCTAAGCACCGATTTCCTCTCCACCAGCGTAGGCTCCAGGGTGATGGAAAAATCACCCGCCTCCTTGCCCTCCATGCTGTCCAGCAGCAGCTTACAGGCCAGTCTCCCCGTTTCAAAGGAAGGCTGGTTGACGGTGGTTAACGGGGGATTGATCATTGAGGACACTTCGATATTGTCAAATCCGACGACCGAGATGTCTTCAGGCACTCTGACCCCGTTGTTCAAAAGCTCCTGGATGATTCCGAAGGCGGTCATGTCGTTCACTGCAAATACGGCCGTGGGTCTTTCCGGCAATTCAAGAAGCTTCTTCGCCAGCCGCCGGCCATTCTCAAATTCATAGGTTCCCGTATGGGACTCCTCTTCCATTTGCGCCACAAGGATGTTTTCCGCTTTGATCTCCAGGTTTTTTTTCAGGAATGCCAGCTTATAGCCCTCCAGCGTCTCTCTCCTGCTTCGTTTGGTAAGCGGGGAGGTAATAAACGCAATATTCCTATGACCCATTTTAAACAAATACTCTACGGCAATAAGCCCGCTCTGAATGTAATTGAATCCGATCTTGCCGCATTTAAGCTCATGGTCGCCCTGGTCCAGCACGACGATTTTGATCCCGTTTTCCTGCATTTCCTTCAGGAAAAGGTGGTTTTCATCAATGGAGGATATGATAAGGCCGCGGATCTGCTTCTGATACAGCGATTCTATGTATTTCTTTTCGGTAACCGCATCCCTGAAGGAATTGCACAGCAGTATGTTGAAGCCCCTGTGCCTGGCTTCCAGCTCAATCCCCAGCACCACCTGCGGGTAAAAGGGGTTTGAGATGGTGGGGATGATGACGCCGATATCCCTGCTTTCACTTTTTTTCAGCATTCGGCCCACCATGTTGGTGGAATAGTTCATCCTTCCGGCAGCCTCGAAAATTTTCCGGCTCAGTTCCTCCTTGACAGGATAGCCGCTTTTGCTCAGCACCCTTGATACCGTAGCGGCAGAGGTCCCCACTTCGGCGGCGATATCATAGATTGTAGCTTTTTTGCCTTTTGCAGCCGGCTTTTCCATTCCCGTCTCCTGTTCAAAAGGGGCCATTCCTCGTATGCACACTTCTACACAAAAATTGTGTTTTCAGTAAAAGCATTCTATGAAAGATAGCCTACCGTGTTAGAGGTGTGTCCCCGTACATTAGAAACAATATAGTAATCGGTTTCTATTACCATTATATTTTATCTTAAAGGATTTTGCAAGGGATATTGGAAAGAATCTTCAATTTATAACGACCTAAGTCAAAGGAAATTTGTCGGTTGTAGACAAATTTCCTTACATCAGCGGAGTTTCAACGAGACTGTCGCAAGCTAAAGCAGGGCGCGGACGATCTCGTCCGTATGCATGCCGCGGGAGCCTTTGACCAGAACCGCGTCGCCGGGAGACAGAAAGGATTTCAACTCCGCTGCGGCCTGACCGTTATTGTCAAAAACGCGG
>JAFABI010000007.1 GCA_023426125.1 Bacillota bacterium | reverse complement strand
CATATTAGTTACCCTCCGTATATTTGATTTGTGCCTTCATTTGTGGTGTTTCAGCACATTTCATATTTTACGTGAGGGTACTTAATTTTTCAAAGATCAAATTTCTTACTTACAGGAATGCTCCTTGGTAATTTCATCTCCGCCAAGGGCCTTCCAATTGGACACGAACTTGTCAAAATCGCTTACTGGCGCCGACCCCATTATGATCTTCAGGAAGGTTTCTTCCATCATTTTGTCAAGGGCGGCTCCCTTATCCTGCATCGTCTGGGTAGCAGGTCCGAAGTACTCGTTATATGCTACATTGCCGCTCTCTGCAATCTTTCTGGTAACTCCCCAGCCGCCCTCCTTATCAATCCTGGCCATAGGGCCTCCCATTTTAATACTATCCCAGGCAGTCTTTCCAGCTTTGAAATCAAGGTATGCTTTATATTTCTCAAGCATTTCCTTATCGGTGGCATTGAAATTCTTAAGCTCCGTATCTCCGCTATCTACAGCCGCATTGATTCTTTCATGGACCGTATTTATATCAAAAGGATCGAAGAATCTTGTAGGAACCCACTGCCATACGTAGCCTTTGGTCACCAATTCATCAGCGGTGCCATAATCGCCGGATTCCATGCTCGACCAGAGATTCATAAGCTTAACAACCGCTTCGGGATTCTTGCAGTTGTTATTCACTACAGTGAAGCTCTCAATCTGTATTCTTTCCAGAAGTGTTTTTCCGACATTGCCTTCCGCTGTGGGTATTGGTGCACAAATCCAGTTAGCGTCAGGTGTTTTTGTCTTACTGTCATTTAGCGGCCATTCATAATACCACCATACTCCGAAGGACATGCCAATCTTTCCTGCGATGGTTTCTTCTACGATCTTTTCATAGTCTTTTACAGCAAATTCCTTATTGATGAGCCCTTCCTTGTAGCAATCATGCAAGAATTCAAGAGCTTTCTTTGTTTCAGGCATTATCTCCCCTGCAACCAGCTTTCCATCCGCCCCTTTTATCCATGCTTTAGGATATGAGCCAAAGCTGTGCATCCACTGCTTGATTGGCCATCCCCAGAAATCGACCTTGTTTGTAAGGGGAATACCATACGTATCATTCTTACTGTTTTTATCCGGATCTTTTTCGATAAATGCTTTTGCTACAGCCTTTAATTCTTCCGTTGTCGCCGGAACAGACATTCCGACATTATCAAGCCAGTCTTGCCTTATCCAGAACATATTCAAATCACGCCGGGGATCCCAATACTGTGGTATCCCGTAGGTTTTGCCGTCCAGCTTATATGCTTCAATAACACTTGGGTCCCGGTTAAGTATCTCGGATAAACCCGGACTGGCATATTTTAACGCTTCGGTGATGTCAGCAAGCTGGTCGTTCTTTTTTAAATTTTCAAACTGAATCTTATTTATTTGAGTCATAACATCCGGAAGCTCACCGGATGCCAAAGCGACGCTAAACTTCTGCTCATACTGCGAACCCGGTACGTACCAGAGGAATTTTATATCAATGTTCAATTGCTCCTTGGCAAGTTTTACAAAGTACTGTGTTTCGGGTGTCGTATCCTTCGGTATCCTCTCATCTGTCCACGGATCTGCTTTTAATACTGCGGTTATCGTTACGGGCTCTGTATACTTCTCAAAAGGATCATAATTCTTTTGCTGTTCCTGAGATGATTCTTCCTTTGCCGTATTTGCAGTAGTTTCCTGTGTAGCAGCTTCTTTCCCACCGCATGCACTTAGCATGGAAGTGACAATAAGGCTGAATGCCGCAGCCAGAGCTATGCTCCGAAGTTTCTTGTTCATTATTCATATCCTCCTTCATGATTGATTCTTCTTGATTTGCTAAAGCTTTATGGAGTGAAATAATCTCACTTTGTTCAGGAGCGGGCCCTCATCCTTACAATACAAGTATAAATGATGAAGGAAGTAAAAAATATATTGAATTTTTTACTTCCTTCCTTTTTTTTTACTTGCTAATCCATATTTTTCACCTCAGAACCTATAATGTTCATCCTATAGTCCTGAGGTGTCATACCCTCCATTCTCCGGAAAAACGACGTAAAATACGAGGCTGACTCGTACCCAAGCTTAAGAGCAATCTCATTGACCTTTATATTGGTTTCCGCAAGAAGCCGTTTTGCAATTGCCACTTTATGCTCATTGATATAGTCTATCAGATTTTTACCTGTAGCCTGTTTATAAAAACGCGAAAGATAGGACGGATTAAAATATACAAGCTCCGCCAGCTTTGTCAGGGAGAGGTCGCCGGCAGGGTTTTCTGCAATATAATTATGAATTTTGTTTATGACCATCGAGTCCCTGTTTTCTTCCAGCTTTTTCTTCAACATGCACAGGTACCTTCCAAGTCCGGTAAAGAAGCTCTCCTCTTTGTCCCAGTCGTCAGGCATGCTCACAGTCAACAGCTTGTTGGGATTTAAGTCTTTTTCAATGTACTCAAAAAGATTATTTCTATTTATGTAGGAAACGAACATCAGCAGTAATTGGTGATACCTTTCAATGTTGAGAAGATATCCTTCCTTGAAGCCATTTCTTATAATGCCCAGCAGCTGCCTGCAAATTTGGTCAACCATGCCGTCATTGCCACTTTCCAGAGATGCTTCCAGGGTCTTCAGCTTCTGGAGAAAAGCAGCTTGGGCAGAAACCACATCTTTTGTTCCCTGACTGAAAAGCTCATCGGATTTGCCCAATTCCATGATGACCTGCTGCCCCTGCACATATTGGCTTGCAACAACAGACTTTATCAAGCTGTACTCCTCAAACAGCAAACTCCAACCAACCGGATTTCTTGAAAGGACAAATGAAACTTCGAAACCGTATTGATCCCTGCAAATATCCTGTACCGTCTCCAGTGTGCCTTTGATATAAATTACAAGGCTATCCCAATCTATTTTGCTGCTATCTGAAATAAACCTGGGATTTTCAAAATCAGGCTGAATAAATAAGGCCAACCTGGAATTTTCTATTACTGAACAATCGCTTACTACCGAATCGGTAAATGCTTTGTCAACTAAATCCTTCACTCGATATAACGTGTTTAATTTTTCCGTAAATATTACATCCCTGGCCTGTCCATTAATTCTTCCGACAACAAGCAAAACCAATTTATCAACCGCAAATCCCAGCTCCAATTCCTGGAACCGGGTTTTAAGCATGGCACTGTCAACATTATCGGTGGCCAATGCGTATTCATAAAGTTCTTTCCGCAATAAAGGAGACAGCTCTTTCATCTGCCTTTTTGCATTCTCAAGCAGCAATTCCTGCTCTCTTTCTTCCTTCAGCTTATCAATGGCATCCGTTACAGCCTTCAGAATAACTTCATCACTCTCTGTCTTTAATATGTAATTTGAGACTTGTTTATGGATTGCACTATATGCATACTCAAAATCACTATATCCGGAAAGGAATATCACCTTGCAGTTCGGCCAGCAGCCTATTATCCCTTCATGCATTTCAAGCCCTGTCATTCCCGGCATCCGTATATCGGAAATTACAATATCAAGCCTGACCTTTCTTGCAATTGTCAAAGCTTGTAAAGCAGAGTATGCCTTATATATTTCCAGTTCGACCGAGTCCACTTCGCTGAGCAGTCTTTCCATTCCTTTAACAATTGCCGGTTCGTCGTCAACAATCAAGACTCTGTACATCATTCACTGCTCCTTTTTGCAAATAATCACCATTTCAATCTTCAAGCCGCCCTGTTCGCTGCGTGAAGCATATAGACCGCTGCCTCTTTCATGCTTTAGCTGTAATCGTCTGCAAACATTTACAATTCCCGTCTTTTCTATGGCTAACTCAGGATTAAGCAGTTTTGTGCGGAGTCCCTCAAGGTCTTCCTCACTTAAAAACTTGCCGTCATCCTCAATAACGACAGCGAACCTATTGATATCGCCGTTTAAAGAAACAAAAATGCCGCCGCCTTCCGCACTCTTCTCAAAAGCATGTTCATAAGCATTCTCCAGCACCGGTTGTATAATGAGGCGCGGCACCTTGATATTCTGGTATTCCCGGGGAATTTCAGGCATATGTACTTTAATCCTGTTTGCAAATCGGATACTTTGTATGTCAACATAATCTTTTGCATTTTGGTATTCGACAATTAAAGGTACTTCTTCTTCGCCGTTCCGGGTTATATACCTGTAATAGCTTCCAAGCTTCTGTGCCAGTATCATTGCGTCTTCATAATCCTCACTTTTACACATACGGCTGATATTAAAAAAGCAATTATACAGGAAATGCGGGTTCATCTGTGACTGGAGCTGCTTTAACTCTGACTGTCTCAATGCCAGCTTCTGTTCATAGTTCTCACGGATCGACGTCCTTAGCTGCTCTACCATGGTATTGAACGCATTAAACAAGTAACCGAATTCGTCCTCTCTTTTCAGCTTGATAGAAACCTCCATATTTCCATTCTCAAGCTCTTTGAAAACGTGCATAAGCTTATGTAAAGGCCGATGCACCATCAAGTTGAGCAGTAATGAAAATACGAAAAGCATTGCAAAGGTAATGATAAATAACAAAATAAAAAGCAGATTGAATCTGTTTATTACGTTTATTACACCTGAGCCATAAAAATATGAAAAGACTACCATGTCTAAAAGCTCCGACTTTTTAAAAACCACCCAGAACTTATTTTCATTGTGCTCGATTTCCATCATATGAATTCCTTTATCTTTGACTTCCGAATACCTGTCAAGGATTTTAGCATGCAGCTCCATATCGCTATTTGCAGTATTCATTGATACATTTCTGTTTAAATCAATCAGAAAACTTCCGGAACCGTCATAATCATTAAGGCTGCTCAGACCTTCGATTATTTTTGCTTGAGACAGCTCAGCGTAAACAACGATCTGCCTATCCTTAAGATTCGTTTCACCTTTTTTAGGATATGCTTCTATGAGATAAAGTCCTTCTTCAGAATAATTAAGGAAAGCTTTGCTTGTTTTATTAAAACAACCTTCCACTTTATCAAACTCATCGTTTGGCATGTCCGTAACACCATGCCGTACGGATATGGTCTTGCTTATAGGCTCAATATAAATTCCTGCATTCAGAATAAAATTGCTTGAATCCATTTTAACCGATAGTCTTTCTTTGACTCTCTCTATTGACTTGTAAAATTCAAACAGCTCTATATTATAAGGATAATTCTTCAAGTTTAGCACATCACTGTTTTGCAGCATTTGTACCTGTTGTCTTTTGATTTGGGCCATATCCTTGTCCAACTGTTTTATGTAAAAATCCACATTAAGCATTACCGATTTTGACAGTTCATTCTTCAAGTAATTGGAGCCAAGCACGTTGGTAATCCTGATAACAATGAATATCGGTATCAGCAATAACAGAAACAAGATCAGTACTTTCTGGTAAATATACAATCTGGGCTTGAAGAGTTTTAACCTCATTGAATATCTCCAATCCGTATATAAGATGGTGATAAAATCATGATAGCACTTTTTCTGCACAACATCAATTACGGAAATCCGGAGATAATGCCAAAGCTCCCGGAAAATATGTGCTGCTGCGCCGCTTGCGTTACGCGTGGAATCCGGGCGTAGCTGTCCTGATAAAAAAAGAGGGGCTTGCAAGCCAAAATCCGGCTTACAAGCCTCTCTTAACAATGGATGAATAAACATTATTCTTCGTCAGATGTATCAATGCTTACCGTATTGGTTTCCTGATCCCAGCCTACAACAATGCCGATTGCTTGTTCGAAATCACGAAGCTTGAAGTAGTTGTTCCCTCCGATTGTGTATGCGGTAAGCTGTATTTCCTCACCGTCAAGATAAATTTTGGAGGTGGATAATGTCGCCTGCTTGGCTGTCGGCTTCGCAGACACCGCCAGTTCTCCTCCCACAGCGGTATATGCTTTACCCGCTGTCAGGCTTATGGCGTTATTCTTGCCGTCCCAGGCCACTTCAAAGCTTTTCGCGGTTCCATTCAATGCCATGGCAATGTCACGGAGCTTGAAATAGTTGTTGCTGTTAATGTTATATGCCTCAAAAGCAACCTGCTTGCCATCCACTAAAACCTTTGAAGTCGTAACGGCGGCTGTTGCCGTTTCCGGCAGCTGCACGGCAGGCGTCGAAGGCTCCGGAGCGGGTGTCGAAGCTGAACCGTCGGCAACCTTATAAATAATATTGGTCTTATTGCTATCCCCAAAACTAAATATGTAATAAAGATCGCAGTCATAGCCGCCATAACGTTTGTGAAGCTTTACTGTCGCTGTTTTGTTCGCGCCGATTTCACTTACCGCTTCTTCCGAACCGTCTATCGTCCAGAACAAATTACCCGCATAGCAGCCGTCAACATCATAATATCTCACCGCGGCGGACATCTTTTCCGTAGGCGTGAATTTAATTTCAGCGCCGTCTTTCACTAAAACAACCTCATTTTTTTCTTCAGCAAGAATATCTCTGAACTCCTGGTTATCGTCGTATTCCTCAAGTTCAATTTTTTCAGATTGGGTGCCTACTTTGTCGGACAAGGTATAAGCGTACTTGTCTGCAGGAACCTCTGAAGCCATTGCAGGGAGTGCGATGGATACCAGCATGATGACTGAGAGTATCAGAGCTGAAGAAATAGTTTTTGCACTTCTCATATTACTACCTCCCATTAATTTGTATTGGCATGCTATTTTAGCCAACCTGTGCTATTATATACTTATTGCAATGATACTTCAATCACAAAAGCCGTATTCCCTGGTTTTGACAGCACATAAGTGAAAGGAGCCCTCCGCCGCTTAAATTCCCCCTGTGGTAATCTCAAAAAGGGCAGCTAGGGGATGACTCCGGAAACTGCGGCTCAATATCTCTAAGCAGCATATTAATTTTAGTGCTGACAGGAGAAGTAAAATGAAAAAATATGCACTGCAAAATAAAACAGTGTTAAACTTGGGGGAATGAAAACGGCACATCCTCATACCAGATGCCATGCTCCAGCCCTTCGGCAATGACCGACCCTCTGCAAACGGAATTGTTGCCGTACTGTTTCCGCAGTTGGTCGATGCACTGGTCCAGATGGCGTTTTTTTATCCGTTTTTCCTCGGGAAAAAACGAAAGCTGCTCGTAATCGTCCGCCTCGGTCAGCCTGGTGACTCTGATGCGTATTTGCCGGACCTTTTCACCGTTCCAGAGCTCAAAGGCAAGCTTTGCCGCCGCATAATAGATATCCTCCGTGAGGTCGGTAGGAACAGGCAATGTCATTTGGTGCTGCTTTGTTTTAAGCCTTGTATCTCTGAAACCGATTTGTACAACCCGGCAGGCTTTGTTTATTTCCCTCAGCCGTTTTGCAACCTGCTCGCAGTGTACCAGAAGCATGACTTTGATCTCGTCCAGTGTTTGGGCGTCATTAGGCAGCGTGCTGCCATTGCCTATCCCTTTGACCGGGTCAGGCTTATTGCGCACCTGGCTATTGTCTATACCGTTGGCATACATATACATCACCACACCGTTGACACCGAATCGCTCTTTCAGGATTTTAACCGGTGTATTTGCGAGGTCTCCGATCGTCCGGATACTCATCGCCGCAAGCTTATCCGCATTTTGCCTGCCGACGGATATCAGGTTGTTCACAGGCAGCGGCCAGATTAACTCCTGAAAGTTGTCCGGGGTGATCACCGTTACCTCGTCCGGTTTTTTATAATCGGAGCCCATTTTGGCCAGAAGCTTGTTGTAGGATACGCCGACGGATACTGTCAAACCGGTCTCCCGCTTGACTCTGTTCCTTATGGCATGCGCAGTCTCAACCGCAGGTCCCAGGAGCCCTTCACAGCCGGTATAATCCAGGTAGGCTTCATCCATGCCGCCGCTTTCGATCATAGGCGAATAGTCACGTAAAATTGCCATGAAGTCTTTTGACTTTCGAAAATACAACGGAAACCTGGCCCTTACGAAAACAGCGCCGGGACAAAGGTTTCGCGCATCCGCCATGGTCATGCCCGCCTTTACGCCGTATTTTTTCGCCGGGTAAGACGCCGCCAGGATAATTCCGCACCGTGCATCCGGGTTGCCGGTGACAATCAATTTGCTGTCATAGGTATATTTGCCCCCGCTGGCAATAATTTCACAATTGGCGTAAAAAGAGTTGAGGTCAACATGGAGAACACTCTGCAAGCTACTCACCTATCTTTTCAACGAACCACCGGTCTTTGTCCTTGTCCCATCGCAGTTCCACGACTTTGAACGCCGCAATTTCACCTTCGATCTCGCACTTGTACAGGATGCAATTGTCGAAGGTCTTTCTTACAGACATTTGGGAGATGATACGCTTCACCCTCACCCTTTTGCCGTCAAAGATAAAAAAAGCCGGACTGGGTATTTCCCCAGGGTTGAAATCTACCAGGGTACGGGTTATTCTATTAAGGTACTTCATTACAATCACAACCTTGCCATAAAAACGGTGGTATCGAACATTTGTTCGCAACAATCATTATAATACGCGTACAAGCCTTCTGTAAAGCGTATTTTGAAGAAATATTTGTGGTAAAATAATACATCACAATGGGTTGGAGAGGATGCTATGATTTATATCGGAACCTGCGGTTATTCCTATAAGGAATGGGTCGGACCGGTTTATCCGGCGGCCGGGACCAGGGATGCGAACATGCTGGAGCATTATTGCGCCCTTTTTGATTTCGTGGAAATCAATTCAAGCTTCTACCACATGCCAAGGCTGCAGCTGTTTGAAAGCATTGTGAAAAGAACGCCCGACCGGTTCAGGACGGCGGTGAAGCTTTTTCAGGGCTTTACCCATATGGAATCGCCGGATGAAAAGCTGGCCGAAGGGTTTTCTTATTCCATACAGCCACTGCTGGAATCGGGACGGCTGATATGCCTCCTTGCCCAATTTCCCTACTCCTTCCACCATACTCCTGAAAACCTGGACAGGCTGAAGCAGCTGCGGCAATGGTTCCCACACGTTCCTATCAATGTGGAATTCAGGAACAGCGGATGGATCCGTCCGGAAGTGGCCGAGTTGTTAAAAAAGGAAGATCTGGGCTTTGTATGCGTCGATGAGCCGAAATTGAAAGGGCTTCTCGGTAAGATACTGGCGACGACCTCGCAGATATCCTACCTGCGCTTGCACGGGCGAAATGCTGAAAAATGGTATGGCGGAGAAGGGTCTGAACGTTATGATTATCTCTATGACCGCAATGAGCTTATGGAATGGCTCCCCGGAATCACGAAGTTTGAACAAAACTCCGCTCTCACCGTGATTGCCTTTAACAATCATCCCAAGGGCCAGGCTGTGGAAAATGCGCATATGATGGCAGACCTCCTGACGTGACAAGGGGACGGGGTTGTTGTCACACGTCCGTGTGACAACAACCCCGTCCCCTTGTCATGCTTACTTGCCCTGATAACGGCTGAAGAAACGCTGGGCATTAAGCCGGTATATGCATTCCTTCTCTTTTTCAGACAGCACGGAAGATTCAACTGCACCGATTGTATAGGAAGGATCAAAAAGCGAATAATCCGTCCCGTACATCACCCTGCCGATACCCGCTCCGTCAACAGCGAGCCTGATCTTATCCCGGACCGTATAGGTGGCGCAGATCTCAAGGACGATACTGTCATTGGTATTCTGAGCCAGGAGGATGCCCAGATCATATCTGTCGCCTCCCATATGCGCCGCTGCGATCTTGAGTCCGGGAAAGGCCTTGTTGACGCTTACAAGCTTCATGGGAGAAGACAGGCCGTCACCGAAGGTGTGTATCAGCATGGGGATTTCCTGAGCCTCCATGTAGGCGTAAAGCTTATACAGCTCTTCACTGTCAGCCGGCTTCCTGCAGTAATCCGGGTGGTATTTGACGCCGATGAATCCGGGATGCTGTTCATACTTCCTGATTTCCTCCATGGATTCCCGGGGATAATTGGAATTGATCACAACATAGCCATATAAACTGCTTCTGCCGCTTATCGCATCAAAAAGCTCCCTGTTTCCCTCTACGAAATCATACATGATCGCACTGGAAGAGGAGATGAAAAAAGCATCGGTTTCATATTCTTCGACAGCCCTGTCAAAATCGTCAATGGACGCATCTCTTCCCGCAAAAGGCCATTTGCCGTAGTGAGCATGAACATCAATCTTTCTCATGGGTTCCTCCCTGTGCCGGAGACTGCTGAAGAATTCTCTCCAGATTTCCGCTGAATATGGAGTTCTTCGCACTCTCGGAAATATCCGCATGCATGATCCGCTGCACCGCGCTGCCCGCATAATCGAAAGGACTGTTTGAACCGAAAACAAGCCTGTCTGCCCCGATTTTTTCGATAAAGTATTCCACCGAGTCAGGCGCCAAAAGGTGTCTTGTCTCTGCGTAATAATTCGTCCGTTCTCTGAAAACAGCCAGCGTTTCGTGGAGACTGTAGTAGTGGCAGGAAAGAAAAATAATCGGAATACGGATACTATCCGTCAGCTTGTAAAGCTTGCCGGGTGATTCATTGATGATCAGCGGCAGCCCGTAGTCCTCCAGAGCCTTCAAAAGCAGGGAAAATACCCTCTGCTCCACACTCCAGCCCTGTATTTCCGGGAATAGCCGGACGATCTTGAAGCCTTGCTCTGCGATAGCGGCAACTTCCCTTTCAAAATCATATGCTTTTCTGGGATCAACCGTTGCAACAGGAAACAGGCTGCCGTATTTTTCGCAAATTTCCAGAGTTTCTTCGTTGCCCCCGCTGTAATCGTAAAACACGCCTTTCATTGAATAAGCCAGCGCCCTGGCTATACCTTCGCTTTCCAGGGAGGAAAGCAGCGCGCCGGGAGAGGCATCTATGTTCTGCCGTGGATAGAAGCCGAAGCAGGTATTGACATCAAATATATTCAAAAGAACACCACCTGACTTATTTGTAAAATGTGGTTGCTGTAACTTCGCCTCACATGGCAATTATACAGGATCGGCTTCCTCATTTCTGGACCAATCCGCTCAAAAATTTAACATTTTCAAGAAGAAACTATCCCGGGGAAAGCAGCCTCTTCATGTTCAGTCCGAATACATCCCGTTTCTCTTCATCGCTTATTTCCGCCAGCGCCACCCTGCCGAAAGCAGGCCTGGGGTCAAAAAACGGCATATCGGAGGCATAAAGCACCTTCTTTGCTCCCACTTCCTTCACAAGCCATTCCACATTACCTTCACGGGCCATGGAAATCGCCAGATCCAGGTATACATTAGGACACATGTTGGCAATTTCGATTGCATCTTCCATTGCCCTTATGTCGGCACCTGCATGTCCCATGATAAAGCCCGCTCCCGGATACTGTCCGGCAAGCCTGCCGACCGTTGCAACCTCTGCCTGCCCCCAGACATGTATCAGAACGGGGCAGCGTTTTTCATCTGCAGCTTCATAGGCAGTGTGGTAGTTTTTATAATCAATAGGACAACCATGCATGTCGGGGTGCAGCTTGATCCCTTTCATCCCTTCCATGGCAAAGCACCGGTCGATCTCATTTTTCATGTCCTCCGGATAGTTGGGGTTTAGTGTTACATACCCTATAAATCTATCAGGGTATGCATTTATTGCAGCTTGCACCATGTCGTTCCCATACCGGTAATCAGGACCGATGGACGAGTGATGGGTAACGCATGCAATTCCGACGCCAAGCGCATCCATACTGGTCAGCATCCCCTGGGGAGAGCTCTCCGGTGTGTGAAAATTGTGCCAGTTCCCCATATGGCAATGACAGTCGATAATGAGTACGTCATCCAGTGGAAGCCCCATTCGCGCCCTTTCATAGATGCTGCTCATACGCTACACCTCCCAAAAGGTTTTCCAGGTTTTCAAAAGCAATCTGACGCTTTTCGGCTTCCCCGATACGTGCATAATTGATCATGGAAACGGCGGAAGCTCCTGAAGAAACCGGCATTCCGCTGCCAAATATCAACCTGTGCGCCCCGAACTTTCCTGTTATTTCTTCGATCCCGTTATGTACCTTATATCCGTATGTTTCTATGCACAGCCTGTCGAATTTCTCCAATAAGGCATACAGGTTTCTGTCTATTCTGTAATGCACGTCCGTCAGCACCACCTTGAGCCCGGGATGCTCGCTGCACAATGCATGCAGCTGATTCCAGTCCAATTGGTCAAGTCCTATGAAAACAGGCAGTCCGCAGGACTGCAGCATGTCAAAAAGGTCGCCGCAGTTCCAGCCCGCAATGCTGTAATTTTGGTCCGAAACAGCAGGGAACACGCGGACAGCCTTAATGCCATGCTCCCTCAGTTGCCGCTTCAATTCCAAAGGCTCGGGAAACTCACCGGTATGGTGTGGCATAACCACCCATACCGGGCATAGCTGCGGATAGTCCCGGATGCTTTCCATCAACATCCGGTTGCCTATCGCAGGACTGTATTCCCGGGCCATGGAATGGTAAACCAGCGCCTTTTTAACGCCATAATACTCCATCTTGCCAACGAGCTCCTCCACCGTATGGAAGGAACCCGGATTTACTATCCCTCGCATTCCGAAGGAACAGCTGCAGTCAAAAAACGGCAGCAGATCCATTCTCCTCACCCCTCTCGCAGTCAATCACCTATGCCTGAAGAAATGCCATCCACCCAATTTCGCCGGATTCCCCGCATCATCCTTCAAGAGCTCCCTGTAATTTTCACTGGCCTTGCGGAAGGCATTGGCATACTCCTTGATGATCTCCGGCTTATACTTTTTAAACCACGGGATGGCATAGATAAGTGAGCCTATCGCTTCACTCACAGGCAAGCTTTCATCCAGCTCCCTGACATCCCTTTCAGAATACGCAATTCTTGTAGGCTTTCCATTTCCATAGATGTCACAACTCTTAAACAGCGCATGGGTATGCAGGGCAGCGTTGCAGCCGGGCGTACAGATTTCCACACCCTCCGCCCTGACAGCTTCACAAAAACGCGTCACCGACAGGCCGCCAAGCTCCTCGGGCCGGTAAATCCCCCGGGCTGCATACCATCCGGCCATATTGCTGCCGGTTTCTTCAGACACCCGGTGCGCCCGAAGACCCGGTACTCCTTCAAGAAGATCCCAGAAATAGTTCATGGCCTTCCTGATTTCCCTGCACCGCTCATCATAATACTTGAGCTGCACCCGTCCCATGGCGGAACTCAACTGGTGCATGCGATACTTGTATCCCCCCAGGGGCAGTCCTGCATATGGTCTCAATTCTTCCGTACGTATGCTGTCATCAAACCTGTCATAATGCCCCAGGGCGATTGCCCTTTCGTATATCTCACGGTCATCGGTCACCAGCATACCTGCTTCACCGATGGCAAGGGATTTCCCGCTCATCAGCGACATAGCGCCTACATCACCGATGGTTCCCAGCTTCCGTCCCTTGTATAGGCCCCCCTGTGTATGGGAGACATCTTCGATCACCTTGATGCCATGCTTCCCGGCAATCTCCATAATGGCGTCCATGTCGGCGGGATGGCCGAGATAATGCACCACCATGATTGCTTTTGTCCGGCTGCTGATCCTTCTTTCAATATCTTTTGGATCAATGCAGAGAGTCACGGGATCGATATCTGCAAAAACAACTGTCCCGCCGATGGAAAAAACCTGGATCGCCGACGCCCAGTAAGTTACACTGGGGCAAAGGATCTCATCGCCGACACCCACCCCGCAGCCGAACATTGCTGCCTGCAAAGCCGATGTGCCATTGTTGAAGCCCAATGCGAACTCCGTCCCCTGCCAGTCTGCAAACTCCTTCTCAAACTGCTTCGTGACATCGGTACCCGACATTCCACCTTTACGTAAAACCTCCAGCACGGCCTCCTCATCTTCTTTTGTCACAATGGGCCATGTAAAAATATCTCCCGGATCGGAGCAAACAGCTTTTTTCCCTCCAAAAAGAGCAAGAACCTCATTCATATAGAACAAACCCCTTTCTTACGTCATCGGTTTAAATTATACAGGGGTCTGTTCAATATTTCTTTGCGGATTCTATCCTCTTCGTCACCAATTTTACGAAGTCTGCTGCTTTTTCTATACTCCAGCGGAGTGACGCCGGTTTGCTGCCGGAATATTTTATTGAAATGGTGCACATTGCCGAAGCCCGTCTCAAAGCAAATGTCCAGCACCCTTTTATCCGTCGTCCCCAATAGATCAAGGGCCTTTGAAATGCGTATACCCGTAAGGTACTGGGTAAAAGTCTGTGCAGTGATATTTTTAAAAAGATATCTGAAATAGGACGGCGAAAGCATGAACCGCACCGCCAGCTCATCTGCGTTCAAATCCTCGCTATAGTTGTCGTTGATATATTGAATGGCGCCCATGATAGCATCCTTGTGGCGGTGAAACATGGAGAAGGCTTCCGAATCCTTAAGCTTTTTTGTAAATTCGCGTCCCACCAGGACAAGCAGCTTTAGCAGCAGGGATTTGACAAGAAGCATGAAGCCGGCATTTCTCCCCTCATATTCCTGCATTGCTTCGTCCAGTATGCTTTCTACCTCCAGCATCGTCTTGCCGGTAAGGTTCATGCGCGGCTTCACCTGGTTTTCACTTACCAGGAACGGTTCTATATAGGCAAAATCCATAAAGGATTCGGTATTTTCCATGAGATCGAAGCTTTGATTGATAAAACCCGTAAGGAACTCAAACTCAAAAATCTCCATATCATTGCAGGCAATGGAGATAATGCGGTGCGGGACAAAGGGCGGGATTACGAAGATGTCCCCCTTGACTATGTCGAATTCATGCCCGTTGAGCTGGTGCTTCCCCTTGCCCCGCATCACATAATTGATCTGCATATATTCATGCCTGTGCAAAGCAGAAGAATCGGCATCCGGCTGAGGCGAATACCTGCGCATAAAGAACGGAAGGCCGTTGTTGTTGTCTACCATCCTCAACAGCATTACATCCTTATATTTATCATCGTCCAAAAAACTGCAGTCCACCTGACACCCTCCCTGCAGAACAAAATACATGGTACAAATCTATTGTACCATAAACCGAATTGGCAGGCGAATCAGTTTTAAACCAGTATATGTTAATTGATGAATGAATGTTTTTTTCGCTGTAGTATCCGTTACTTTTCCGCAGCCTTGATCTCTTTCATTATCAGTCTGAAGGACTCAATTCCTTCCTCCAGCGGAGCTATTTTGATTTCATCCCCGCTTTTCAGGCATTCAAGGAAATATTTTATTTCATTGAAGTACCCGCCGAGGCTGGATAAATTCCCTCCCAGCCCTTCGCTTTCCGAATTGAATTCCTGTTCCGGCACAGGCTGTGTGACCGTACCGTCTTCATTATACAACATGAGGGAAGGAGTCCTGCCCGAATTGAAAACGACAGTTGCCCTGTCAAACCTCACCCGATACTCCATCTCAAAGGGCATCCCCATAGGATAATCCCAGCCTCCTTCAATGGAAACTACGGCATCTTCATATTTATAAAGGCTGAAAATGTGCTCATTATTGCCATCCATCGCACTGACTTCCGCCTTGATATCGGCCGGAACCCCCAGGATGTATCTTACATAATGCATATCCAATGCGGCGGAACCGCTTCTCTTACTGTCAAGCAACCATTGCTCCCACCCCCACAAAGGCCTCGGGCTGATCCTCTTAAAAACTCCGGAAATAAGCCTGCCATAGGTTTTATTTTCAATCAGCTTTTTGAGGTATACATACTCAGGCCAGAAACGGATACAATGGCCTACCGCTACCCTGGCCCCTGTTTTCTGCTTCATTTCCAGCAGTCTGCAGGCTTCTTCCTCATGAAGACAGACCGGCTTTTCTATCAATACGTTATAGCCTTTTTTCATTGCCAATAAGGCATGTTCCGTATGCAGGAAGGTAGGCAGGCAGATATCGACGGTATTGACATCGCCATTTTCAATAAGCTCCTTTCCTGTGGCATATACCTTTGCTCCGAATTTCCGGGCGAGCTTTTCCACCCTGTCGGAGTCCGGATCCGCAATCGCGGTGACCTTAAAATCAACCTTCGCCAACAGCGCTTCATAACAGGCGGCATGGGTACCTCCCATAAAGCCTGCGCCAATCAACCCAATCTTGATCATGATGCTCCTCCTTTTCAGGGACCGCAGCCGTCCCTACTTTCCCAATATCCTGTCCATAGAATTTGATGTATTGTATATGAGCTGTTCCGGGTAATATTTATAGAATGGCGCCGGCGGTATCATTTCGGCGGTCACAAAGCTGTCATACCCCGCCTTTTTCAGTTCTTCCACAACTGCAGGATAGTTTACGTCCCCTGACAGAAGATCCACAAACCCTGCCGCCCCGCCCACGTCCCTTCTGTAATCCTTCAAATGCACTTTTTTGATCCGCTTGCCGAGAATCTTCACCCACTGCTCCGGATAGCCTGTATATACAACATTGCCTACGTCCAGATATGCTCCGACAAAATCCGAGTTTATCCTGTCAATGAAGCTTCTCATTTCCAGCGGCGAGAGGAGGAATTTGTTCCATACGTTTTCAAGGCCTATATTCACCTTTTTTTCCGCTGCATATCCCGCCAATTCCTTAACGGCTTCCAGGGCCCTTTCATAAGCATCGTCATAATCAACGACTTCGCAGCCGGGGATAAAGTCGACTCCTACAGCGCCGGGGACCACAAGGATCGTATCAGCTCCAAGCAATTCAGCCGCATCCAGTTGTTTTTTTGCAATCCCCATGGCCTTGCGGCGTATTTCTTCGTTGCCGCTTGTAAGTGAATACGACCAGTAAAGCCCGGTAGCAAGGCTGCTGATGCGTATGCCCTCTTTCTCTGCCAGCTCCCTGTATGCCTTTATTTCCTCCGCACCACTTTCAAGGCTCATGGGTCCGTTCTCGTTCAACCCGAGCTCTATCCCTTCAAACCCCGCCTGCTTTGCAAGCCTTAAGCAGTTGGGTATGTCCATATCCGCCGGAAAAGACCAGATGCTGATCCCCTTTTTCAAACGAAACACCTCCAAAATAAAATAGGTCCTGATCATCATTGTATAGAAAATCCGGACGTAATTCTTTAGCATAAAAATCAAATAATTTAACACTTTTATCAGTACCGATAATTGTGTAATATATAAATATACACTTCTGACAGGAGACGGATTTATGGAATTTGTAAAGCTGAAGCTCAAGCAGGAATTTTTGATAGAATCCCTTGTGTCTCTGCATTATTTCGAATTCGCGAAAGATTTTATCTTCCGGGGTGAGAGTCATAATTTCTGGGAACTGCTTTATGTTGACAAAGGCGATGCTGAAGTTATGGCAGACAGCACCGGTTATAAGTTGACACAGGGAGACCTGATATTTCATAAACCCAATGAATTTCACAGTGTCTGGGCAAATCGAAAAATAGCGCCGAACATCATCGTTATCTCCTTCATATGCAGATCTGAGGCGATGAAATTCTTTGAAGGCAAACTCTTTTCCGTAGGAGATTATGAAAAAAATATCCTTGGAAATATCATAAAAGAAGGTTTTAAAGCATTCCTGCCCCCGTTCAATGATCCCATGAACAATACGCTGGTGCGAAAAAGGGAAGGTTCATTTGCATCCGAGCAAATGATACAAATCTACCTTCAGACTTTGCTGATCAATCTGGCAAGAAAGAACATGCAGCTAAAACTGGGACAGCGGATTTCGACGGCTGCAAAAGAAAGAACGGAAGAGGATATCCTAAAAAGACTTGAAAGTTATATGATGGAAAACATCGAATGCAGCCTGAATCTCCAGGCTATCTGCTCCTATATGAAAATGAGCAGGACTCATCTCGTGACATTGTTTAAGTCGAAGAAAGGAATGGGGGTTATCGAGTTTTTTAAGGAATTGAAGATCGAAAAAGCCAGGATTTATATCCGGGAAGAAAACATGAACCTGACCGAGATTTCCGAAAAGCTTGGATATAGCAGCATCCACAGCTTTTCCAGGCATTTCAGCAAGGTGACCGGCATGTCTCCCAGCGTATACGCGAAATCTGTTAAGTCTTTTATGTAGTTACTTTATAACGGCCTGATGCAAAATGAAATTTTTCGTAATATCACCTGGATTTTACAGGCGGATATTTTTCATCACGCATCGCACAATCGCCTCCTTTTCCTCCAGAGTCAAAATGCTATCCGACTGGGTGTCAAATATAACCGGACCGACAGACTTTGCAAGATTCACCTCTACGTTTCCCGGAACATCAAAATGTCCTTCTTTGCAGTACCAAAAATTAAATTTGCATTTTTTACTTTTAGCAAACTCCACAACATGATAATATATGTTCAACCGTCTTCACCTCATTGGACAAATTTTCCCGTGGCTGATTTCGATAGATTTCATCAATATATGTATATAAAAAATGTTTAAAAAAAGCATCACCCAAAAGGGTGAGAAAAGCAAAGAAAAAATAAAGACTTTATCTTCTTAATCGTTGCTGTTTTTTATATAAACCGCCGAGGCAGCAATCGAGCCTGAATCCGTCGGAGCTTCTCCTGAGTAAAAGACTCTTATTGCATCACTTTCATGGAGAATCATCCACCCGCTTCCGGTAGCGTCAATGATCTTTGCATCCTTCAGATTGATATTGAAAGATCCATTTGTTTTATCTCTAATAACGCAAGAAACACTGCGCCCACTTTCCGCAGTTTCAACGGAAATCACGGTCCCTTCAACGAAAGCATCCCCATTTTGCATCTGCCTGGTTTGTAGAATATCTCCAATAACCGTATCAAATTCAGTTGCCTCGTTATAGGGGATTTCATAGGTAAATCCGTCCTTTATAAAAAACTTATTGCCCATGAGGATAAAAATCCTTTCCGTATTATCCTTGAACCGTATTTTTATACTATAGGCCCCTCCCGAATAATCTTTAGGATTCAACTTTGTTTCAAAATGATTTAATGAAACAAGATAATCGACGACTGTAGAAATCTGTTCCCTTTCAGTAATATCAAATGGCTGAAAAAGAGGCAGAGAATAAGACATTCCGATTTGTTGTATCTCATTTTTATCAATATCCGATTTGCCGCTTTTGCTGCTCACTCCAGGAATACCCGCAGCCCCGCATGCCGATAACAGTATAAGCATCGCCATTATGCCCGCCGCTGTGATTAATGATTTTTTCACCATAATACTTTTCCTTTCATTAACAGTGAGCCGCCTTATTACTTACATCTGAATTTGACGTCATGAATGGAGAAAAGTTCCTGAAATAACAGGCAAACCGAACTGTCAGGTATGTAAACTTATATGAAAGCAATGGGAAAACCATTATTGGCAAATTCAAAATTTCACCCGGAAAATCTGGTGTGAAGGACAAAAGGGAAAATAATTGAGCCCCCTCCTTCAAACCTCATATAAACTCCGGCTCATCTTCAGCAGCTTTGTTTCTCACCTTTGTCATCTCCGTATATTCAACTGGCTTGTAAAATTTATCAAGTCTTTCTCTTAAATAATCCTGTAACCTTTCATCAACGCAATATACATAGCAGCCTTTCTGACCTCTTGACATAAGCGCCCTGTATGTATTCTTGATTATCTGATCAGCAATTTTCAATGCATTGTCCTTATTTTTTATATATAGTTTTTTTATGCCGTTTAAAGACTTATCCGTTCTTGCTCGCTTTGTAAAATCGGTGATAATCCTTTCCCCATCATATCTCATATCATTTCCGATGATCACTCCGATATAATCGAATTCAAGACCCTGTGAGGTATGTATACACCCCGCCTGGTTAACGGAATCCTTATCAATGGCCCACGTAGTATTGCTTAAATTCCAGCTCATTTTAAAGTTATACTTCTCTATGGAAATATCAAATATACTGCTATTTGTTTTTCCCGCTGTGATCCAATCCCAACAGTATCCGGCAACCACTCTTGCTTTGTTGTTTATTTTGTTCTTTTCCTCAATCAACTCTCTTAGTTCGTTTGGATTGTCAACAATCCTGAAATCATAATCAAACTCAAACCCGTCAAAGTTTGCAGTATTACCGATTTCAAGTACGTCATCCAGCCACGAGATGTATCCGTCCGACCCATTGCATCGAAACTGGGACTCCAATTTCATTTCTACAACCTGTGCTTTATTCAAACGAGCAAATTTTTTAATATCCTGCTTGTTTCCAAAATCATTTATACTGATCCTTTGATATTCGTCAATAAAAAACACGGAAAGTTTGGAAGCATTTATTATTTCTTTCGTTTGGTTTTCTCCCTTATTTTTAAATAAACCTGATTTTTCCCCCAGACGGTGGGCCTCGTCTACGATCAATACATCGAACTCATTTTTTTCTGATTCATAATAAACGCCGGAACCTTTAAACAGGTTGTCAATATATGCCTTGCTATAGCTATTCTGCAGTTTCTGTGAATAAACTTCCCTTGGCGCACTATTTTTTGTAACATACTGACAAACCATATCTTCAGAAGTGAGTTGCACTAACAGATTTACAGCAAGGACTGATTTTCCGGTTCCAGGGCCGCCCTCCACGATTAATACTTGTTTCTTTCCATATCTATATGCGTTTCTTGCCATTCCTAAAGCTGTTTCGAAAACAACCTTTTGATCGTCTATCATAATAAATTCCTGATTTCCGTCAAGCATTCTCACCAGGCTATCCTGCAAAGACTTTGACGGCCTGATTTTACCGTTTTCAATAATATAAAGCGTCTTCTTATGATCCGGCTTTTTTATATACTTTACAATAAATTCGCGCAGCTTAAAAACATCACCTTTTGAGTACACAGGAGCCATTCTAATATATTTCATATATACTTCATGAGTTAAAGGGTCATTCTCCCTGGTAAAGTAATTATGAAGATATGCGCACGGATATAAACATACTCCTTCATTTTGAACCGATTCATTATATTCTGAGATGTTTTGTGCGTATGACCATGCCTGATAGGAAGGATGAGCGGTTATTTGTCTTCCTATATAGGGTGTTTTGACTACTCCGTCCTTGTCCTGTATTACCTCCACCTTGTCCCATTGCTTAAGTTCTATAATTATTACAGAATTTCGATCTGCTTCATCCAGTCCCGATAACATGAAGTCTATCCTTCGTGATGATGCCGGAATTTTATATTCAATCGCAATACCTGATTCTTCAGGTATCACTGGCGTATTGAGAACTTTATACATATAATTCATTGAGTTGTTCCACGAGTTTATTTCATTTTCTGCCGTACGTCCAATTTTATCCTTGTAGGCTTCATATATCCTCACCGCAATTTCATCTTTCTCTACATGTTCCATAAACTCTTGCTTTGTAGCCTCATAGACAATCATATGCTCACCTTTATTTGAGTTCCGTATATTTTTTACTATTCCCTTTCGACTTTCCCACCGGGTATTTTAACGAATTTTTTCTCAATTTATCTCCCATGATTTTCACAATGTCAACCTCTATTGAGTCAGCCATTAAGACGCAATACATCATTACATCTGCCAATTCCTCTATCACATTATCTTTATTATAGCTATCATTCCACTGGAAATTCTCTAGTAATTCCGCAGCTTCGATCATTATGGACTTTGCTAAATTCTCAGGAGTATGGAACTGTTTCCATTCACGCTCGTCTCTGAACAACAAAATCTTTCTAATTAGTTCTTCCAAAACCATCAACTCCATGCAAAAAATTATCACTGGCTATAAAAGCTTTCGCTCCTTAAAGCTCATATACTTATCTCCTGCAACGATAATATGATCCATAACCTTTATAGACAGTGGCTCAAGTGCCGATACAATCTTTCTTGTTATATCCAGGTCATCTTGCGAAGGGTTCAAACTGCCCCCAGGATGGTTATGCGCAAGAATAACACTGTTCGATTGATGTCGGAGCACAGCTTCAACAATCAATCTTGGATATACGGAAACCTCATTCAATGTACCCTCGTGTACCATCGCTGCATAGTTTACCCGATTCTGCCCATCCAGACAGATAACAAAAAAAGCCTCGTAAATCCTTCCTGCAAAAAGTGAAACCGCATAATCTCCTGCCCTTGAAGAACTGTTTAAAGAAGGCTTGTCCCCCCACTTACCCTTAAAGTATCTTCGTGATAACGAGGGTATAAGTGATACCAGTATAGCAGTATTTTCACTAACTTCACATCTCCTGCGTATATCCTTTGGATCAGCTTCAAACAATCCTGCCAAGGAGCCAAACTCACGGATCATCTTGTGAGCTAACTCATTCGTATCTTTCATTGGTATACAAAAGAAGAGAAGCATCTCCAATACTTGGTGATCCTCAAAGGCATCCAGTCCTTCTGCCAGATACCTGCTTTTTACTCTTTGCCTGTGTCCTTCATGCAGCTTCTTTTCCATAAAGCCCTCTATATTTATAATCTTAAACCAAATTCCATCCGGTCCTGGTACCTTATGCTTCAATTAAAATATTCTTCAAGGAGAACAAAAAACCTTCAAAAAAGTCGAAATTTTGTCACTAATTCTGTAAATTGTCCAAAATAATTATGGTTAATACCGGAATCGTCAACTGGATATACTGGTTCTGGAGGAAATGAATGAAAGAATTGTAGAATTTCTTTTCACTTTTTTCCATAGACATATTATCCAATACGGAATCCGGAACAATACCCCTATAAGCTGCCTTCCACGACTCCGAGTGGATCAGGCCCAGTATGCCACAATCCTATAAATTTGCATCTTTTATTTGCAGACTCATTCCGGTACCTCCAGTTTTCTAAGTTGTCTTGATAATATTCTATATACACGGCAATTCATCCGGTATAATCAGCATGATTTCCTTCCGGCAAATAACCCGTGCAGGCTGTACCCAAGTAAACAAGGATCGGTGCAATGCCTTATATGGTTTTCAATCCAATAGCTATAGTCTGTTTCACTATAGCTGTTGATTTTATCAGCAACCATATAGCTTATTCCGTCCACCCCTGCATTGCAAAGCTTCTCTACATTGAATTCAGCCACCATGGTTTCTATTTCCTGTGGAGATGAGAAATAAAAACTTTTTGAATTTATACCTGTATAAAATCCTTTGCTCAGTATATCCTCAAGAAACTCCTTCTGAAGAATTTCTTCCCGTTTTAATTCTATCAGGTAGGCCGCCTGTCTATTTATATATGCAGCAAAAAATATGCCGCCTTCCTTTAAAACCCTTAAGCACTCTGAAACAACCTTCCTTCTCTCGTTGCCATCTTTCAGATGATACATTGCACCCATGCATAATACAGCATCAAAACTTGCATCATCAAAAGCGGAAAGGTCTCTTGCATCCAACACATACGTATCGTGAATTGACTGACTGCCACGAATCCTGCTCCTGATAATATCAATATGCTTTGGTACTATATCACAGGCAGTGACAACATGGTGCTTCCCTGCCAGATAAAAGGAATACCTGCCTGTTCCGGCACAAACATCAAGAATGGAAGATGAAGGGTTAAGATATTGATCGAGAAGATGAATGGAAGTTAAATATTCAACCTTGTGTACATTATCCCTAAAAAGTCTTCCGTCTTCGTCATATGAATCATAGTAGCCTATCACATCATTCATTTTGTTTCCTCCAAATCCGTATGAACTGAACAGATTTATATCCAGCGTCCGCTTCCAGTATTCCGGATGCTGTCTTCAACTGTTTCCCTGTCGTAATTTGCACCTGCATTAATAACAAGTATATCAATATCTCAAAAATATTCAACAGCTCTCTTTATCCTATAGATTGATGCTATAAAAAGAGATATAAAATTCACTTAAGGCTGATTTCCAAACTGCTTTTGAAATTTTGCAATCCGCTTTCCCCATTGCTTCTCCTGAAGCCGCAGTTTACCTTCTTTCTTAGCCTCCAGATGTGCAAGCTCCTTTTGCAGCTTTAACCAGCTTTCCCATCTTTTCATTTCCAGTTTTCCGCTTTCGATTGCTTCTCTGACAGCGCAACCAGGCTCCGTCCGATGCTTACAGTCAAAAAAACGGCAGAGCTTTACCAGTTCCTCAACATCTCCAAACATAAAATCCATGCTGGCATCTGCCTCCCATAAGGACAATGAGCGCATTCCGGGCGTGTCCAGTATCAATCCGCCTCCCGGCAAAAGCAGAAGTTCCCTATGGGTAGTTGTATGTCTTCCCCGACTGTCATCCTCACGGATTTCCCGGGTTTTTAAAAGTTCCTTCCCCGCCAGCGTGTTGACCAATGTCGACTTGCCAACACCTGAAGAGCCAAGCAGTGCCACCGTTTTTCCAGGTACAAGGTATTTTCTTATCTCTTCAATCCCCTCTCCGGTTACACAGCTAATGGCATGAACCTCTACTCCCGGAGCAGTCGCATATACGGTTGTCAATCTATCGGCTACATTGTCACAGCAATCCGACTTGGTCAGTACCACAACCGGCACTGCACCGCTTTCCCATGCCGCAATCAGATATCTTTCCAGCCTTCTCATATTAAAATCCCTGTTCAGCGACTGGATAAGGAAAACCGTATCAACATTTGCCGCAATAATTTGCTCTTTTACTTCAATTCCGGCAGCAGCTCTTGAAAACTTTGTTTTCCTCGCCAGGACAAAACGAATTTGCGTTGCTTGCGCTTCAGCAGAACTCTCCAGTGCAACCCAATCGCCAACCGCCAGCTGCAGTGCATCATTAAGCTTCTTCACCGGTCTGTTTACAAGAAGCTCTCCTTCATTGGAAACCACGTGAAGCATTTGTCCATAGTCTGCAATTATTCTTCCCGGTTGTACAGGCGAGCAGCAGTCCTCGCTTGCGACCAGTCCGTGATGCATCTCTGAGGTGACGTTTTTCTTCCATTCCTTTTCAAAATGTTCATCCCATCCATAATCATTTATAATCATTATTTCAGCTTCCATCCTTTATCAATTTTTATATTCATAAAATCCCACAAACTTTTCCTCATTCCCGCTAAACTCCTGTGGTCCATCCCCGCGAAAGATAAATTTTACTATTATTGTCCACATCCACTTCCATCCATAAAAAAACCACAGCGAATAATCCCCTGTGGTATCAAAAAAGGACGTCCCTCTAAAGAGGTGTGTTCCTTTACATAAAACAAAAGCACGATAACACTTTACCGTACTGTTTGGATCATTAGATAACTTGTCAGTCTAAAGGGTTATTACAAAAGGTTGCTGCAAAAGGCAATGCCGCTAAACCCTCCTCAAAGAAGGCTTACCTTTATCCTGCGCCTTTTGCCGATATTCAGTTATAGGAAAACCACCTCACCGCTTATGATTTTCATATAAAACAACACTCCCTTCATACTGATATAGCCTAACAACCACTATTCTATTATAGTATTTTATAACGCACAAGGGAAAGAACAGCTATAATTGAATGTGAAATAGCATGCTCATTACTGTAACGCTTTACGAAGAATTCCCCTGTTTCTCCAAACCCAGTACAGACTCCTCGTTCGCCAGGCAAATCCCCATAAGCATCCTGCATCCTCAAATGTTACAGCAGGATCAATCGCTTCATGTGCGGTTTCACAGACTATAACCTCTATAATCTGTTCAGTAAGTTGCTCTCGCTCGGATTTTGACAATCCATATCCGTCACAAACAATCCGCACCTGGTTGGCTCTTTTCTCCGGTGACGGTAAATCATATAAAGCCTGTAAGTCATCATCAACGAGCTGCGGAAACAACCAGCATACCCGCGCAAGTTCTACCAGCGGGTCAAGCACTCCGGCATATTCCCAGTCAACCAGCATTTTCGGATAACCGTTTTGTGTAATCATATTCCATGGTGCGATATCACCATGGCAACATATTCGGTCTCTACTACCAATTTCTCGCAGGCACCACGGCTGCCAAATGTCACTTTTGTCTTCAGGGAATCTTCGGGCAGCCTTGTGAAGTTGAGACACAAGTTCACCAATTGTATAGAGGGCATCATCTGTCCATTTGTTTGGATGTACCTTTTCGCCTTCTACATATTCCGACACTTCAAAATCACTATCTACTGAAATTATGTGTTCCACTGGTAACTTTTCAGTTTCAAAGTGCCGCACCAGTCTAAAAACACTCTTAGACCAGGGTCTTGCAGGACGTTTCACTGTGGCTCCTATTCGAAAAACATCCTTATCTGCGGATAGTACGATCTTTTCCGTCATTATAAATTCCTCTCTCACATTCCTATATTTACTATAAATAGTTTATTTAACTATTGCAAGAGAACCAATAATAAATCTTGTTAAATGAATACACATTTTATAAAATATGTATTTGCGGCAAACCCATACTTCATTCATCTGGATAAACATGGTATGATTAATCTTAACACTAATCCATGTATGCCTGACAGGACAAAGTAGGGATTATTTTATAATGAGAAGGAGTCAACGGTGGTTATTTTAATCGGTGGAGTCAGTTGTTCCGGAAAAACAGTGATGGCTCAGAAATTACTTGAAAAGTATAAGATACCGTATTTGTCGATAGACCATATAAAAATGGGATTGATCCGCGGGAATAAGTATTGTGATTTTTCTGCAACTGACGGTGATGATGAACTCACAAATAAACTGTGGCCGATTGTAAAGGGCATTATAATGACAAATATTGAAAATGGACAACACATCATTATTGAAGGGTGCTATTTACCGCCAGAACACATACAGGAATTTGAACCTGAATATTTGGAACAGATTATTGCTCTCTATATAGGCTTTTCAAAGAATTATCTCAATAAGCATTTTATATCGGGTATTATTGAACATAGAAGCGAGATAGAGCAAAAAGACTGTGATGATTATATAAACCGAGATAATTTTATCAAGCTCCATACACAGCTCAAAAAACGCTGTAAGAAGAATAATGCGAGGTTCTTTGAAATCAACGATGATTATGAAGGAGAAATGAGCAAAGTATATGAGTGGATTGATGAACAAGCAGACGCCAGGCGGTGGTCACCGTATTCTTCCCTCATCACATAGCAGTAAAATGTACCCCCTGGCTTAGAAGCCTTAAATCCCACTTCATTCAATACACGTATGAGTAAATCAAACTCTTTTCATATGCACACCTTAATGCAAAGAGGGGATGTCTTATCTTACAAGTATCCCAACTTCAGCATTTCCTCCGCTATTTGGACTGCATTTGTAGCAGCTCCTTTTCTGAGATTGTCGGAAACACACCACAAATTGATTGCATTTTTCCTTGTAGTGTCGTTCCGGATACGTCCGACCATAACAGAATCCTTATAGCTGTCTTTGCAAAGATCTCTGGTTACCGGGTATTTGCGTTCATGAATATCGTTCCGTATCCCGCCTGCACCTTTATCATCACTTTTACCATCAATGACAGCGATGCCGGGAGACAGCTGGGGATTCAATAAAATTTCCAGAGCTTTTTCCTTGTCCATGGGAAGCATAAATTCTGCGTTGATGGATTCGCTGTGCCCGACGAATACCGGAACACGTACAGTTGTTGGATTTATGAGCAAATTGGGCTCGTTAAAAATTTTACGCGTTTCATTTACCATTTTAATCTCTTCCTTTGTATATCCATTTTCCAAAAACCGGTCTATATGAGGAATGCAATCAAACGCAACGGGTTGAGAAAAAATAGACGGATCATTCTCAAGTTTTTCTCCTCTCAAAACCTGATTGGTTTGCCTTTTGAGCAGTTCCATGGCCGCACCGCCATGACCGCTTACCGACTGGTATGTGGATACCACAACCCTGTACAGTCGTGCAATGCGATGCAGAGGAGCAAGTGCCACAACCATCTGAATCGTTGAACAGTTTGGATTGCAAATGTACCGTGTATCTTTTGTGACGGCATCCATATTCACTTCAGGCACTACCAGAGGATAATTGGGATACATTCTGAAATCGCCACCGTTGTCAATAACAACGCATCCTTTTTTAACTGCTGTTTCACCCCATTGCACACTAGCTCCTTTCGCACCTTCCTTTCCTGCAAAAAAAACAAGATCAAGCCCTCTGAAAATATTTTCTTCTATCTTCCGAACGGTGAATATTTCATCGGCCAGTGTTTCTTCCCTTTCTGACGTCGCCATTACGACCAGTTCCCCATCAATAGGGAATTTACGCTCACGGAGGACTCTCACAATTGTATCTCCTACAGGTCCTACTCCAAGCAAGCCTACCTTAAATCCCATAAAAACACCCCTTTCATAGCTTTAACACACATTCTGATATCGAGTTACAAAAAAGTAGTTCAATCAGCATGTCCACTCAGCGGGGACATATGCTCGTGTTCCATGGATTTAGTATAACATGATCCTATTTCCATTTCAATCTTTTAAAAAAATTTTTGCTTAGGTCATTAATGAACGAGTTGATAAAAATAAGGGAGCGCCGGTTAAATATGATATATCTGCCCGAACGCTCCGTTATTACCGATATAAATAGAAGACATCATCGGCATTTTCGTCTATAATATAATCTATATATGAAACAAAACTGATGTTTTCATGTATGAGCATATTTAGCAGTCAAATGGAATTCACATTTATATTAGGCGAGTTAAAGAATAAAATATATCCTCTCTTTTCCGCAAGTGAAATCAAGCAATGCAATTTCCATTACTCTATAATGACTATAGAGTGGTTGAAACGAGGTGAACAGACGAATGTACGAGTGGCACAAGCAAATCCAAATAATCGTTGATGAAATTGACAAGTGTATTAAAAATCGTAACGGTGAAGCAATAACGCTACGATTTCTTTCTCGCAAGTTAGGTTATTCCGAATTTCATACTACGAGAAAATTTAAGGAAATATCGGGTATGCAGTTTAGGGATTATCTACGGTATAGAAAGTTAGCCTTTGCGCTGATAGAGGTGCGAGATAGTGAAAGAAGCATTTTGGATATTGCTTTTGACTATGGCTTTTCATCACATGAAGCCTTTACGCGGGCTTTTAAGGCAACATACGGTATTGCTCCAAGGGAATACCGTAAAAAGCCTATGCCTGTCGTCCTTCGTACAAAAATAAACCCTTTTGACCGCTACTTTTTAGGAATTGGAGAGATTGGCATGGTAAAATCCACAGAGGGCGTTAAGATTTATTTTGTAACCATTCCCGCACACAAGTTTTTACACATAAAAAACTATGAAAGTAATGGGTATTGGGATTTTTGGCAAAAACAGAGTACTATACCGGGGCAAGACTGTGATACCATTTGCGGCTTACTCGATAGTATCAAGGGCAAATTGGATGACGATGGCGGGAGCGAATCTAACAGCAGCAGCGGTCAGATTATGGCGTACATAAATGACCCGGACGGCAGACTCTGCGATTGGGGTATTCCACGTACAGAGTGTTATGGTGTACGTCTTCCTTTTGATTATAAAGGCGAAGTACCACCACAAATGCTTATGATTGATGTTCCCGAAGCCGAGTATATTGTTTTTGAACATGGGCCATTCGATTATGAGCAGGAAAATCGTAGTGTGGAGGAAAAGATGGAAAAGGCAATGGCAACTTTTGATTTTGCAGACACCGGTTACTGCTTTGATACTTCCCCCGGCAGAATAATTTACTTTTATCATGATCCGGAGAGGTTTTGGAAGTATATCAGACCAGTACGGAAGTCATAATTAATAAAAAGCACCTGCCCAATGCGGTAGGTGCTTTACTACATATGATAACGTCCTGACACCGCTCCTTCACAGATAATTACCTCCAAGCCAGTCAAAAATGCCTTTCTGCTCGCCCATGCATCCCGGACGGAAGATATGCTCACCGCCTGAAACCCAATTCGGTACCCGCTACCTTGAGGTGGGGGATATTTTTGTCACCTCGTTATAAAATCGTTCCGGTTTATACCGAATACTCAAAAAACCGTCGGCTTATGACCTGCTGAAAAGCTCCTGCAGCTTTTCCAAAACGATGCGGTCATTGTTAAATATCTGCACAAACAAGCTCTTAAGCTTCTCCCGCCTTTCTCCGTCCTGCATCATTTGGCTGATGAGATTGGCCAATTTGTAATTCGTGTGCGGCCCAATGCCAAGCTGCCCCCATATTTGCCAGCACGTATCATGTGTATTAAAATAAATCCCGCCGCATTCCCGCAATTGTGCCTGTGAAGTTTCGCCGTCAACACTTCGCGGCAATATCGAACTCAGGCCTTCTGCCACATGCCAGCGTGCTTCAACTGCATGTCCGGCGATTTGATTCAAATATTCCGCAACGCCATGGGCATTGCTCATTGTTATAGCGTCAAGCATCCCCGGTATAATAGTTTCAAGTACGCTTCGTTCCGGCAGCAGCAGCCGGCCGATCATCCGCTCAAGCATATCGCTGAAATCCATAGCGTTATCGGTCTTACCCGTAATAATGACCATCTTTCGCAAATCTTCAAACCAATCGGTAATGATAAAAAGTCCGTCTTCGGTATAGGTTCTTTTAGCGGCGGCCTTGTCTTTACGGTAGTGATTTCTTGCGTCAAGCCCGTATATGGTATTGTTGTTCCCGTTAACGCCGGTTATGACACACCATTCGGGACCATCGCCCAGCTTTATCAGCACCGGTATATTCCGTCGGATGGAGTCCTGAATTAGCCGGAATATTTCTTCTTCCCCTTTCATTTTATCAATACAGATATACTCAAAGCCCTTGATTTTCATCGCAAAATCCAGCCGGTCTTCCATGAGGGGCAGACTTATCCCCTTGATGTATTTCAAATCGTATGTGCCCGCTTCATTGGGATCCCACCACATGAATCCCATGCCTGTGACCGTTAGCAAATAATGATACAAATCCAGGTGATGCCTGGCTAGATTGGAACTCTTGCCGCATTCTCCGCAATTGACACAATCACACTGCTTCCTTGCACAAAAATATGGCGTAGCCTCACTGTAGTTTTCAAGCTTAAGGAATAATGTGGACAACGCACAAAGAAATAAATTGCTCTCAGCGTCAACTGTATACGGCCCAACATCGGAAATAAGCATTTCCGGCAAAGACCCCTGAAACGGTTTATCTGCTGCAGGTACTGAATGGCACTCCCCCGCCGTATCCTTCTCCGAAGGCTTTTGTTTATTGACTTCCGACTCTACAAGGTATATGCCATAATCCAAAATCACTTTTCCTTCGTTATCCGGCTTAAAGAAACGCTCATTATGGTATCGCTCAAAGCTCCACTTGCATGGTATACCGTCAAAATCCTCTTTTACGGCATTTCCGGCTTCCTTCAGCTTTTCCAGACACAGGTCGTGGGAGCGTTGAGAAAACAGTTCGCCATTTTCCCTGTACCCATGCACCCAACACATGCCCATAACTCCGGCCGGAATATCGGCATATTGAAAGCCTTCCGGCGCAGGTGTCCCTTCCGGGAAAAACATGCCGATCCAATAGGCCAACCCATTGTCTATATGAAGGCCAAAGACAGCGGTGAATTCGTGCCCCGGCAAACAACCCAGTTCGTTTAAAAAACCGAACCAGCCATTTTGGAACCACTCATTCCATTTGCTGTCCAATTTCATATCCATGTCCAGGTCTGCCGGTGTATACCGTTTGCCGATGAGCCGAAGCGCGGGCAAGTGTTCATAGTACATATTCACTATTTTAACCGCGCTATCTTCACTTCTATAAGCCATCACTGCATCTCCTTCCAGCGTTGTAAAGGACTACACAAAACTCATACTATGCGATACTTAAAAAATAGTAATGTTGCTCTAAAAGCAAACTTTTCACTTCATCAATATCATTGGCGTCAAAATTCGGGAGGACAATCGGATATGCTCCACACCTTACTACTTCCTTACCGCCATGAATACCCATTCTGGCGATTGTTTTATTCAATTTTTTATGTTTGAACGACAATGAATATCCTTGAACCTTATTCTTTTTAGGGGTATAGCCAAGCTCCAACAAATAATTTATAATCTGTCCGTATAACAATTTTTCTTCATCAGTAAGCAGCGACATGAAGCAAGGAATCAATTCATTATTTTTTCCGTCTCCCGTCATAGATTTCCTCCATCAGCAGAATAACCCCAAACACCGCTTCTATACTGTTTCCAGCAAGACCAGCGCCCTTTTATAAAGCGCGTCGTACTCGCAGCCGCAGCTTCCGCACTCGTTGTCTGCTTTTTCAATTGCTCTGACAAGCTCAAGTTTTTCAGCTCTAGCAGCTTCATTGGTGCCCTTGCACTTAAGCCAGGCCTTTGAGGGAGCATCAATTACATCCCAGCCCGATTCGGAAAACTTGGTGATAATACTGACCAATTCATCTTTTTGATTTGACATGCCAATACCTCCCATAAAATATTCATTTTAGACTCATTATACCAAACGTATGTTCATATATCAACAAAATTTAGAAATTTGCATCCACCGTGAAAAAAAATCCGATCAAGGCAAAAGACGGAGCATCCAACACCTTTGGGTGTCACTGCTCCGTCTTTTTCAGCAATTTTGCCGCAGCCCCTTCTTTTGTACCTTTTTAATTAATGCAATTTATCCTGCTTTTGTCTTTAACCAAATTACCAAAAAATACACTACGAGAGCATGGCTACTCTACCTTTCTGAAGATCACATTATCAAGATTGCACCAGTCGTTTGCACCGGCTGCTGTATAGATGCCGATCTCGCAGGTGTTGTTGGTAACCTCGATTTCGTCTATGGTGAAAATGTTCCAATTGATATCACTGGTGTTTATTGTTGTGTTAAGTTCTGAACCGCCGTAATTTTTTGCGTAAAGCTGAAGTGCGGGTTGATCCCCATCGGTCATTGCCCATACGCTGAAGGAGTACGTCCCGTTCTCAAGCCCTGTAAATGTTCGATAGACGGAGCAGCTGTAGCTCGAAGAATTCCAGAACGTCAGCTTGTAATTACCGTCAAAAGCGTTGCTGCTTTCCGTTTTTACCGTAGTGGAGGGTACGCCGCTATTAAGCCAGACATTCCAACCGGTAGGTGTGTTTGTATACCCATCCGCTTCAAAACTTGGATTTGTAACTAAATTCGACGTGGGCTGATTCAATAAAACGATGGATTCAAGGGCATTCCCGTCAAAGTCAAATAATGTTAGGTTATCCCACGTGTTGGTCGGGGTCACAGTATCGTTGGCGTATTCCACACCGGCATCAGTGCCCCAGACAGCGCCTTCCACGGGCAGCCAGGAGGGCTCCCAGTAAAAATATCCAAGTCCCCGGCTGTTGGGTACATTGAGTATTATGGATTCCAGGTCGTTCATAAAATCAAATTGTCCCTGGGGAGTTGCAGGATATCCTGCAATATCCTCATCGCCGCTTACAAACACATTGCCTGCGCCGTCGCCGTCCTGGAGCGTGTAGGCATAAGCGGTTTCAACAATTAACACATCCTTGTCATATCTTTTGCTAACGTCGCTAAGATTGTATTGCAGCTCATCCATTGTTCCATGCCACATAGGATAATAGGATAGGCCGATAATATCAAAGTCCAAATCCGGCTCAAGGGCAAGGACATTCCCGAACCACCAGGTATAAAGGGAATTGTCGCCGCCGTGATCGAGATGCAGGATTATTCTGGTATTAGAAGCCTCGGAATCTCTCACGCCGGCAATCGCACTTTCCAGAAGCTCAACCAGGTTTGTGAAATCTTCGTTTCCGCCTCCGACTTTACCGTCGTTATGCAATATTCCCGTAGGTATTTCATTCCCTACCTGCACCATATCGGGAATAATGCCTTCCTCTTCAAAGTCGTTGAGAGTGTCCTTCATATAATTGTACAATGTTGTTTTCAGGGTCGGATAGGATAAGCTGCTCCAGGCCTTCGGCTTTATTTGCTTTGACGGATCCGTCCACCAGTCGCTTAAATGAAAATTTATCAGAATTCCCATTCCTAATGCATCGGCTCTTTTGGCCAGGGCCAGAGTCGTTTCAAAGTCGTTGGTGCCGCCGCCATAGCTGTTTCCGTCTTCATCATAAGGATCAACCCATAGTTTCAGTCTAACGTAATTGGCGCCGTTATCATGGAGAATTTCCAGCGCATCGCCTTCTACGCCATCTACATAGTATTGTCCGCCAAGATCCTCTAACATGCTGAGCATGGATACGTCGACGCCCCTGATAAAATCCTCATAATCTGTAGCCAGCACAGATGTGTCCATACTGCCCCCCATCAGGAAGACAGCTGCAAAGAAAGCACAAATAGCTCTTCTTAACCGTTTTTTCAACATAGCAAGACCTCCCTTAATCATTTTTGTTCATTTGATTTAAAAATGCAAGGAACCTAAGGGTTAGATGTATGGCATATCCTCCGCCTCCTTCCTCTTTTCTTATTCAAGCCGCCTTTTTGTTCCCGCTTTGGGCTGCCGTGTATAAGCCGTCAGCTTTTTATCCCGGTGGCGGCAAGACCGTTTTGAATAAACCGCTGCATAAACATAAACATTATCATAATGGGAAGGGAAGAGAGCACTGCCGCGGCTGCAAACAAAGTCCAGTTTGCCGCGAATTGATTTGTGATAAAGGTTTGAAGTCCAAGGGCCAGAGTATGATTTGCAGGGGTGTTAAGAAAGATGGAAGAAATAACATACTCACTGTAGGCAGCAATAAATGAAAAAACAAATATCACTGCCAGCTGGGGCCGCGCCAGAGGCAAAATAATTCTGACAAAAACAAACGGGTGACTTGCACCTGCAACATAGGCCGCTTCGTCAAGCTCCTTCGGAATGGTGTCAATATAGGCCTTCAAAAGCCAGATATTAAAAGCGCTGCCTCCCGCTAAAACCAGTATTAAGGCAAAAAGACTGTCCGAAAGGCCGAACCGGTAAATTAAAATATAATAGCCCGATACCGCCATACTGCTTGGAAATACCTGAAGCACCAGCAAAGCCATTAATCCGTTTTTCCTGCCGGGAAAGCGCATGCGTGAAAAGGCGTAGGCTGAGGTACTGGATAAGAGCAGTTGTATAATAGACACCCATAAGCAAATCTTTAGCGAGTTACCCAACCAATTTACAAAGTCGGTTTCTGAAAATAAACGATGATAATTTTGCAAGCCTAAGGCTTTCGGGAAAAGCGTCATGCTGAAAAAGCTCTGCCCGGCGGAAAAAGATGCCATTAGAATCCAGCTTGCCGGAAACAGAGTAAAAAGGATAGCAATCCATATCACCAGCCGGCTAATCCAAACACCTGCCCGTTGAGTACCTTTCATCGTAATTATCCTCCTTTTTCAAAATCCGTTGTCACCCGTCGCGGGATTGCTCCCTGAATGCCCCGGAAAGCTTGAGATTTATCAATGTCAGGGTTCCGACAATTAAAAAGATAAAGATACTGAGTGTTGCCGACAAATCATATCGGTTTGACCATGTTGTCATTTTGTATACCATACTTGCCAGGATGTCCGTGCTTCCCGCAAATTGAGAATTGACTCTTGCCGGTCCGCCTTGTGTTATCATGTAGATGTTTCCGAAATTATTGAAATTTGCAGCAAAAGAGGCCACCACCAGGGGAATACTCACCTTTACCAGAAGAGGCAGGGTGATCTTTCTGAAGGCGTACCATTTGGATGCCCCTTCCACATTGGCAACCTCGTAGAAGGTGGGAGAAATGGACTGCAAGCCTCCGAGGCACACGTTCAGCATATAAGGATAACCAAGCCAGATATTTACGAGGATAATTCCTACCCTGGCCCAAAAAGCATTTGTCATCCAGGGTATGCCATCTGCAATACCAAAAAAGGCAAGCAAATGGTTAATGCCGCCATATTGCTCATTGAGAAGGCCTTGCCATGACAGTATGGCTATGGTCGCCGGCAAGGCCCAGGGAATAATGAGAACGGCGCGGTAGATTCCGGACTCTTTCAGCAGCGGATTATTCAGCAGCACCGCCAGACCTATTCCCACCGAATAGGATAAAACAGTGCTGAGGAAGGCAAAACATAAGGTCCAGCCCAGTACGGACAAAAATACATTTTTGATGCTCCCCCGTAATAGGGTGTCGTAATTTTTCCAGCCTACCATATCGAAATTATCCAGATGGTACATGTTGTAGTTGGTAAAAGAAGTGAATATTGTGTAGACTACAGGCAGGAAAGTCAACAAAAAAATGGATATAAGCGCCGGAGATAAAAAACCATAAGCAGTAAGATTACTTTTAGCTTTCATCATTCATCTGTCTCCTAACCTTCTTGACCATATTTTACCTTATGCCCCACAGGTTAAATGAAACAATCGGCCCGGGAGCATAAGGTAATGGAGGGAGCGCCGGGATTCCGGCAGCCCGTATCAAAGGCGGCCATCTCCCGTCGGTCCGGTGATACGCCTACGAACCTGAATGCATGAGCTCAATGGCTTCTTTGAACTGGGCTTCTATGTACTGAGCGGCTTCCTCCGGCGAAAGGGTGCCTCCGAACAGCAAGCGCATATTATCGGAGTAGGGTCCCCATAGTTGTCCCAATTCCGGAACCGAGGGGAGAGGCTCGCCGCTTGCGATCTGATGCATAAAGCTTTTAGCCGTTTCGTCCATTTCTATTTGCTGCTGTACGCTCAATTTAGCCGGAATTCTTGCTCCCACTTCGTACAGCTCTACGGAGGCTTCTTCAATCAGATATTTGTAAAAATCCCAAACAGCGTCTTTTTTTGCCGATTTGGAGCTTACAAAGCCTACCTGTGTTCCTACCGGAGTAACAAACGTTTTACCGTTCAAGGTCGGCATTTCAGCCACCGCAAAATTTATTCCCGCAGAGGTAAAAGCGTCCACGTCCCATGGCCCGCCGATATAAAAGGCTGTTTCATCGCTTTCGAAAGCGCTTCTTGCAATATCAAAGGTAATATCGGCTGAAATGAAGCCTTCGTCGACCATTTTTTTAATATAGCTATAAGCCTGGATAGCACCGGTGTTCCCCAATCCGATATCTTCAATGTCGTATGTATTGTTTTCCCACTTGAATATATAGCTGTCGAAGGCCCTGACAAAGCCTAAATCATAGTAGATGCTTGTGGCGTCAAATTTAATGCCGCCGCTTGTTTTGGCTACCCGGAGCAAATCATCCCAGGTTGAGGGAGGAGAGGAAACCTTGTCGGTATTATAGAATAGAGTGATTGTTTCCACAGCTATCGGAACACCAAAGCGCTTTCCGCCGACGTAGCTCGCTTGAACAGCAGCGCCGACGTAATCGCTGTCATTGTAGAAATCACCGGGTACTTCTTCTGCCAGATTCGCAGCCACAAAGCTGGCCAGCTGGTCATTGGCAATACCGAATATTCCGTCAGGTCCGTCCGCGCTGTTTGCTGCCTGGGCAAACTGCTGCAGTTCAATACTTGTTTGGACGACCGCGGCCTTGTTTCCTGTTTTTTCTGCCCACTTATCCGCGTACTTCTGAAGCATTTCCGCCTCCTCCAAAAAATTGGTCCACAGTGTGACGGAAACGCTTTCTTTTGCGGTCTTCTCCGCTTCGGCGGTTGAGTCGGCAGGCTTCGCAGTTTCTGCAGCGGCCGTAGTTGGCCCGGTTGTTGCCGGCGCATTGCCGCACCCGGAAACTACGGCAAGAATCATCACAGAAGCGAGCAAAACGTATAATAGCCTCTTCATTTTTGTTCCTCCTTTTTCATTTAGTACTACAGCGTAACTTCATTAATTTATCGGCATTCACGCGCCTTTCAGAAATATCGCCAAGGCCCCAAGGCGTTATTTCTGAAAGGATAATTCGGTTGTTTACGCTGTAGTATTACTTCATTTCCCAACAATAGCTCAAGCGGCAATATCATCTCATTTTTTACTCTGGCTTACGGCCCAGGCTCCTTCGTTCCCCCTTTCCACAAGACAGCTATCCGCTCTGCTTTTTAATTCCCTAAGCAGGGACTTTAAGGTCGCGCTCATATTAATAACCCGTTTAGAAATAACCGGCTGTCAAGACTTGATAAATATAGTTAAAAATCTCTTATTACCTGAAGCGCAGGCAATGCGTTGCCTTTAAAGTCAAACAAGGCAAGATTGGCCCACACATTTCCGGAAGTACAGTCATTGTTCAGGTATTTTTTCCCTGCCTCTGTTGCCCAATGGGCTTGCCGGATGTCTATCCAGGTAGGTTCCCAGTAAAAAAAACCAATCCCCCGATGGTTGTCAACGGCCTTGATCGCATTCATTAAATCCGAGACGAATCTGCACTGGCCCTGTGTATCGATGCTGTAGGGGACGGCCTTCGCATGTTCGTCCGTAAATATCATTACATCACTTTGTATTTGCTCCGTTGTGAAGGGAAACGCTGTTTCTGCAACGATCACATCCTTATTATAACGCGAAGAAATATCATTCATGTTATGTATAAGCTGCTCCAGTGTACCGTGCCAAAATGGATAATAGGAAAGGCCGATGATGTCAAAATTCAAAGCCGCGGACGAGATCTCGTCGAACCATCTTCTGTACATCCCGTTATCTCCGCCCCAGTCCAGATGGATCATGGTCCGGATGGCGGGATTAAAGTCTTTCACCGCTTTAATGCCGGCCGCCAGTAATTTTATCATCGTTTCGCTGTTTTCAAATTTACCGTCCGACCAAAGTAAACCATTGGTTATTTCGTTTCCGATTTGAACCATATTGGGCATTGCTCCGTTTCGGTCCAGTTCTCTTAATGTTTCGGAGGTATAGCTGTATACGGCCTCTTCCAAGGCTTCCCCAAATAATCCATGCCAATCCTTCGGCTTTATCTGGGTTACAGGGTCGGCCCAAAAATCGCTGTAATGCAAATCAAGCAAAAACCGCATACCTTTCAGCACAGCTCTCCTGGCGATTTTAATTGTTGTGGAAAGGTTGTTTGTCCCTCCTCCGTAAGGTTTATTATCTTCGTCGTAGGGATTGTGCCAAAGCCTCAGGCGGATTGCATTTACGTCATAATCCCGGAGTATTTGAATGGCGTCGTCTTCCTTACCGCAATTAAAATACTTTGCGCCCAACTGCTCAATTTCATTCTGGATAGAAATGTCCATACCTTTTAGAAACTTCATGTAATATTACCTCGCAGGTAAATTTTTTACCTCAATTATAGTAAATTATTTACTTGCGTGTATATTATCATATTTACCTGAATCTGTCAACATGCACTTGAGTCCAGGGAAAAGTATTTAGCAGCGCTTTACAGGAACATAAAAAGTGCGGCCGGGAACCGGTTGCAGGAAAGAAGGGTAAAGCCGGGTAAGGGCAAAGGAAATAAAAGGGCTTTAAAGTTTACGCCAAAATCAAGGGCTTTGGTCAGCAGCTTTTTCTGAATATGGGTATACCGTTTATATAAACGGATTTGGTGGTGGTCCTGTTCTTTAACACGCGTTCCAGCAGAAGGTCCAGCGCGGAACTGCATATCGTCGCAATATCAATGCGAAAGGTGGTCAGCGGCGGAGAGACATACTGGGCAATGCCTATGTCGTTTATACTGAAAAAGGAAACCCGGCCCGGGATCTCCCATTGCTGCTCGTTGAACGCCTGAAGGGCGCCAATGGCCAAAGCGTCGCTTGCGACGCAAAACGCGGTGGGCATTTTGTCCTTTAATTTGTTTATGGCGTTGATACCGATGCGATATCCCTCTTTTACCGCAAACCCGTCGGCGATAAAAATATAGTCTTCCTTCAGAAGGTTGTAGAAGGATGAGGTTTGTCTGAATGACCATTCCCGTACATCCATTAGTGGCTTATGCGTTACCATTTCGTAATCGGGTCCGCCGATGAAGCCGATATTTTTGTGCCCCTTCTTAACATAGTAATCAACTATTTGCCTTACCATGGACTCCTGATTTGCCTGAACACTGTCAAACAGGCGCTCATCGGGCCTTGTGTTGATAAAAACGCCATTGCACGTTATTTGTCTGAGATATTCAATTTCCTGCATGTCAAGCCAGCCGATGGCAATGAAAGCGGTTATGTCCTTTTTCACCGCCCCTATGCCGTTACGCTTTTCATATTTAATAAAATACATATTCCGGCTTCGGGCTTGTTTTTCAACTTCATTTAAAATAGATTCATTAAAAATATCATCGAGCTCTTCACCTTTATCAACCCAGTACAGCAAGGCGATATTATCTATTTTAGGATTTATTTTTTTCTTTTTATAGCCAATTTCATCTGCCGTCCTTAAAATGGCGGCTCTTGTTTGTTCACTTACCGAGATCGTAGGGTCATGATTCAGCACCCGTGATACGGTCGCATTGGAAATGTCTAATATTTGAGCTATTTGCTTAACGGTAGCCATTCTAAATCCTCCCGATTGCCTGGTTAAGTAAATATTTTACTTCTTAATGTGCTCAATGTCAACCTGCGCCCATGAAGATCATAGCTAAGTATCAATGAAATCAACTCTTTTAAAGTACCATCACGAATTTTTATCCGTATAGCGCCAAGTCTTTCTTTATTTCTTTGCCCGGAGGCTTCCGGAAAACTCTAGCTGCCCGCCAAATAACTCCTCAACCCAGCGGTAACATTCATCCAGTTCCTCATCATTCACCAGATCGGATCTATGTTCAAACAACACCTTAACCTTGCTGTTGTATCTTTTTATCGTATCAATAAACCTTTTTACGTCTGCCCAGCCCTCCGAGGGCTTTTGCTTTGGCAATACCGGATAATGGCCTCCTGAAAGGTTCCCGGCGGGGTTTGTATTCCATAGATGGATATGACCGGTATAGGGTGCCATTATCTCGACAAATTCCATCGCGTTAAAAGACGGGTCAAGCTTCTCCTGAAGATGCAGCCTGCCAATATCAAGACACAGCTTAATTTCGTCATTATCCTTAAGCAAATCCACCAGGAACATGCTTTCCGTCAACACAGCAGGCATTGCATCATTTTCAAGAAAAATTTTAATACCATATCGGTCCGATAGATCACTTAACCTTTTGAACATTATACCAAGGTTTTCTTTCAGTGCTTCCAATGGATATTCATCCATGAAAATCCATTCCTTGTTCCCCGCAAATCTCCAATAACTTAAATCCAGACTCCTGTTTACAAGAACAGGTTTGGGAAAATGCGTAAGAATATATGCCGCACCTTTACCGGATGCAAATAATACTTCCTTCTCGAAGCACTCCCATGCTTTCTCCCGTTCATTCGCACTCAAAGCAATCAGAAATGGGTCCCTGTATGGGGTGTCTTTTTTAACAAGAGGATAGTGAACCCCAAAGCGAAAACCATCTTCCATGGTTTTGCCAACTAACTTATCCACTTCCTGCTCATCAGGAAACATACATGCTTCTACTCCCCAAAAGCCCGGTCTGAAGTCTCTTTGATATTTAGCGTCATCGAACTTACCATGCATGCCTATAAGAAAATTATACATTTCTGAATGAGCTCCCTTTGTTTCTTCTATCTTTCCATTATTTTTTAAAAGAACAATAAAAACAACAGAAACTTCAAATATTTGCACCCTTTCATTATACTCCTGATATACTCCTGTGAACAATTTAATATGAGAATATGCTACATCCGGGAAATAGTTTTGTAAATAGTGAATTACAATAATTAAATAAACATACCAAGGCATTTTTTTAAGCTATACGGACAAAATAATATACTCAATGGCTAAGAAGAAGGAAGGTGAAAAATAGTATGGGGAAAAATAAAACCAAATCCATTGAACCGAACTCTATGGAAACAAAAACACAGGAACTGGAAGAAACCAAACGTATTTCGAAGGGATTTCATAAAAATAATCCGACAAAGCCGAAATGAGCCTATAACAGGGCTCTTTCTTATTACCTACACCTTGAACCGGTAACCTACTCCCCAGATCGTTTCTATAAACTGCTCATTCTTTTTGTCTTTTTCTATCTTGTCGCGGATTTTACCAATGTGGACGGTAATGGTCGCGCTGTCGCCAAAATAGTCCATACCCCAGACCCGTTCCAGAAGGGCTTCCTTAGTGAATACATGGTCGGGGTTCTGCGCAAGGAAAAGAAGAAGGTCGTATTCCTTGGTGGTAAGGAGTATTTCTTCTCCATTCAACTCCACCCGCCTGGCATCAAGATTAATTACCAGGCCTCTTATGGCCAGTTCGGCGTGTTTATTCCGGCGGCCTGTGCTGCTGAGCTTCTCATACCTGCTTATATGGGCTTTTACACGGGCTACCATTTCATTGGGACTGAAGGGTTTTGTGAGATAGTCGTCGGCTCCGAGGCCCAGCCCCCTGATTTTATCTATATCATCCTTTCGGGCTGAAATCATAAGGATGGGAGTGTCTTTTTTCTCCCGTATTTTTTTACATATTTCAAAGCCGTCCACTCCCGGAAGCATCAAATCCAGGACGATCAGGTCAAAAGCCTCCCTCAAAGCCTGTTCGAGGCCTTTCATACCATTTGGGCAGATTACGGCTTCAAACCCGTTTATCTCCAGATAATCCCTCTCCAGCTCTGCAATGGCTGTGTCATCTTCAATGATCAAAATCCGCTTCTTTTCCATTCAAACCTCCATAAACCGCTTTTGCAGGCGATCAATTCCCCAAAGGTATCGTAAACTTTATTTCCGTCCATTCACCTTTCACACTATCCGCTGCTATGGTACCATTATGCTGCTCAACGATTTGTCTTGCAATGGCAAGCCCAAGCCCGGAGCCTCCCGTATTGCTGTTTCTGGAAGGATCCGTCCTGTAAAACCGGTCAAATATGTTTATGAGCTCCTCCCGGTCGATTCCAATGCCATTATCCCTGATTTTAACCACAAGGGAGTCCTCCAGTTCCAAAAAGGCCATATTAAGCAGCTTTTGCTCCTTGTCCATAAATTTCATGGAATTATTTATAACATTGAGTATGACACGTTTTATTTTCTGACTGTCCATAAAAGCCTTCAGCCCTTCCGTTATCCTGCATTCAGAAGTCAGCTCGACACCATTGCCGTCGAGTTCCAGATGCAGTTCCTGAATGCAGCTCTCATAAAAGCCGTTGACATCCACATAATCCTTGTTGAAAGGTTCCTTCCTCAGGTCAAGCTTGGAAAACAGGAACAAATCATCAATCATGGCATTCATGTCAACCGACTTGTTATAGATAACATCCAGGTATTTTGACAATTTGTCCGGATCATTGGCGACACCATCCCGGATGCCCTGAATGTAGCCCTTGATTGAAGTGATCGGCGTTTTAAGGTCATGGGTGATATTGGATAAAAGCTGTTTCCTGTTTTCCTCCATATCAAGCTGATTGGTTATGGATTTTTTAAGTTCAAACCGCATTTTCTCATAGGAGCGCATTACTCTGCCGATTTCATTGCCGGATTTTGATTTCAACTCAAAATTCAAATTGCCATGGGCAATCTCCTGAGCGCAGTTTTCAAGCTTCTTTAGCGGAAGCACAATGTCTTTCGTCACAATCAGCAACAATGGACCGATCACGATAATGGTAAGCATAAAGAGTCCGAATAACAATATATTGTTATAACGTCCCACAGCCTTCTCGGCATTTTTTGTTTTGAAAAGAAAAAGATACGCCAGATCTTCTGAATATTTTGGGAAGTCATATCCCAGGACGGCGTATTCTTCATTGTTCCATATGATTTTGCTGTTATCGTAATCATAACCATGCACGATTGAATAGCCATTCCTCGAAGAATTGCCTAAAAGGTCATACAATGTTTCGTCAGCATTCTTTATTCCGTAGGACTTATACTGATTGTTGTTTTTTACCACAAGGAATCCGTTGAAAACACTTACCTGGCCCGCAAGCTGTGCAGCAAAGCTATCGCCGGCAAGTGTTTCCGGATGGTACTTTTCCGTATAACGCAGGTCTACAATGACATCAATCGCCTTACCGAATGCTTCCCCGAAGGTCTGATCGCCAATAACGGACCTGGCAGAATCACGTATGGCGATTGTAATCAAACCTACCCCGGAAAAGAAGATTATTATTACCGAGACAATGAGCATGATTATATACGTGATAATAAGCTTAAGCCTTAACGACATACTTTATACTTCTTTCTTCTCAAATATCATCATTCCCGCAACGACAAACACAACACAATACGAAACCATAAACAGCAAAGGCGGCAAGGCCGCTGTCCTATTGACTCCATTCATCAACGGCTGATACCAGCGCTCAAAATTCGTAGGCAGGAACCCTTTTACGGCAGTTATAAATGTACCTGCCAAACCAAGTCCAAGCCATATCAGGAGATTCACAACAATTGCCGCACCCGGACTGTCTGTCAGCAAGGAAATAAAGCCCGCGATGACAAGTGCTACGAAAAGATACATAAAAGCACCAAGGTAGCTTACAAGGGCCCCGCCAATACCTCCAAAAGCTTCGAAGCCATTCACCGCAACACCTGCAACAACGCTGGAAATCCCCAATGCCAAAAGGCATGTACCGATTACCGCTGCACCAGCCAGCAGCTTTCCTACATATATTATACTTTTTGAGACTGGCAATGCAAATACATTTTTTATTGTACCATCCTTGAATTCGCCTGCAAACAACTCACTGGCGATAAAAATTGCAAGGACCGGCAGCACCAGACCTGTCAGAAGATTCAGTACAAACACCGGAATCTGGCCCGGCGCTATCATTTGCACTCCTGTATTCCTATTTATGAGAAAGCTCACCAGCCCAACTACCAGAGCACAAAGTACAAATAGTGCGAGTATAATTTTTGTCCTGGCTTGCATAAATAATTTTTTATATTCATTTCCCGAAAACATGATCAGCTTGTTCATTTCCCCATCTCCTTGGCAGCTTTGATTGTATCCAGGTAATACTCTTCGATTGTCCCATGGCTTTTCTTTATCTCATCTGCCGTCTTTGTTTCCAGCCACTTTCCGTCACTGATAATGCAGACCTTTGAGGTGATATGCTCAATATCATGGATTAAATGGCTGGATAGGATCATCCCTGTTTTCTGTTCCGATACGATCTTCTTCAATAGTTGGACCAGATGGCTTCTTCCCTCAATATCCATCCCTGAGAAAGGCTCGTCGAGTAAAAGCAGTTTAGGCTTTATGAGCAGTACCTTTGCAAGATAAATACGCTGCTTCATTCCTGTTGAAAAGGTTTTGATCTTTGAATCCTTTCTGGCCTCCAGTCCCACCAGTTTCAAACTATTCAGGATCTCTTCCTCCGCCACCGCAGAATACAGATTCTGATGCAGCTTCAGGTATTGATATGCGGTCAGATAAAGGTAAGGCGAAGGATCTCCTATCATCATTCCTATTTCATTTTTGGTCACATCCGGTCTGTCTGCTATGGAGCTTCCTTTATAACAAGCGGTTCCGCCATTCACAGAGACCAATCCCATCATAGCCTTCATGGCTGTGGTTTTTCCGGCGCCGTTTGACCCCAGCAGGGCAACAACCTCACCTTCTGAAACAGTGAGGTTGAGCCCTTGTATGCCATGGCCTCCGGAATATTGTTTCGTTAAATTCACAACTTCCAGCAACATTGCATACCTCTCTTAATCCATCTTGATAGTTTTATCCTGGAACTCCCTGCAATCGATGATTTCGATGTTTTTTTCGGCCGGATCGAAGGTATCAACCGTAGTGCCGTTTATAGCCTTTATTGCTGCCGAGCCCGAGAAGCTGACTTCATGTATGGTTCCATTTCCATCTCTTCCATTGATACTCATTTTAAAATCAATGGCTTGCAGCTTATTGTCCGCATCAAAATCAAGTCTGGTGAAAAGTCCTGTCAGCTTAACATCCTCTTTCAGCTCCGGCATTATGTTTTCCATATCGGAGAAATCTTCCAGGAAGGGCAGCTTCTCAATCAATTGAGCTTTCTTTAACGGATCCATCCGTGATTCAAAACGTGAATCATCCTCACTTTTATTTTCAACTGCCAGACCCACCAGCAAATTTAAGGGTACCGGAATCTCCTTCTGATCCAGATCCAAAGTGATAGACTTGCTGCCGTCAGCATTCCCGGACAGCTCAAACTGGGATTTCAAATCACCTACGAAATAATCCAGAAGCGCTTCTCCCGTATTACTCATCCTGTCCCCGGCGGAATAATCCTCTCTGGAGTAATTCTCATTCTTTCGGTTCATTTCCTCATTCATGTTGGCAAATTGATAGTACTTTCCATTGTTTTCGTCCACCAGGTATGCAGTTTCAGAACTTTTGTAAAAGGATAAATCCTGGACCTTCCCCATCGTATTGATCTGCAAATTTCCGCTGGCTTCCTTCCCTTCGTGATTACCTTTAACCTTGCCTGTGACTTCTGCAATTAGCTTTCCGTTGTCCGAAACCTGGAATGACCCGTCAAACGTAGCATTGTCAAAAGCTTCTGTTGCCTGTGAGTCCTTCATGATCTGCTTGAGGGTTTCATAACCCCCGTTGTTGGGAGCAGTGGCAAATGCTGTAGCGGTAAATAACGCAACCGCTGCTATAACCAATATCCCCATTTTGAGTTTCCTGTTTTTCATTTTAATCTCTCCTGTCAAAATTTATTGTAGTTTTAACCTACAATCCGATTATAAAAGGCAAGACTAAAATGCCTGCAAAGAAATTCTAAAATTTTTCTAAAATTTAAATCTACTTTTTGGCAGTAATCATATAAAAATATCCGTTGAGGTTATCCGTTGTTATCTCTCTAAATGCCAGTTCTGCAAGGGCATAACTGATTTCAGACTTATCAATTCTATGCTCCACAGGGGGACCATAATCGCTTTGTACCTTTTCCCAATCGATGATAACAACCGTTCCATTGTCTGTCAAAATGCGTTTCATTTCATTCAAAAAGCGATATCTGTCATCAACCTCATGAATTACATTGCAGGTAAATGCAATTGCAGCCGCACTATCAGGCAAAGGCAAATTATGCTCTTCGCTTATTATTGGCCTGACATTTGCAAGTTGATCAAGCCGGACTTTTTCCTCCAATACCTTCAGCATATCAGAAGAAATATCCAGGGCATATACAACTCCGGTTTCTCCGACAAGCTTAGCAGCCGGTAGTGAGAAATACCCTATACCGCACCCAATATCAGCAAAAACATCTCCTTCACTGATATTGAGTTTTCTGAGTATTTCATCCGGTGGCAGTACCTCTCTTCTTCTTGGATTATCCAATTTGTGCATATTGTTTATGTCAAACTTGTGAGCCATAATACCTCCTCCATCTGTATCAAACAGCAATTTATTTATTTTCCGCTTTTGGTTTCATAAGGCCAGTCAATGATTCCGCCCAAATTATAAATGTTTGTGTAGCCCATTTTCACTAACACTTCTGAAGCAGTGACACTGCGTCTCCCGCTCCTGCAATAAACAAAAATGACAGCATTCTTGTCGGCAAGCTTTGCCGGAGCCTCTTTTTCAATCGTATCTACAGGGATAAGCAGGCTATCAGGAATATGCTTTTCCGCATATTCTTCCGGTGTCCTCACATCCAGCAGGATAATACCCTTTTCAGCTTCCAATCGGGCTTTTGCATCTTTCGGTGATATGTTTTTATAGCTTATCAACCTTGTTTCCATAGTAGTTTTCTCTTCTTCCACTTTCGTTTTGCCGCATGCAACGAACAAAAACGTCGCTGCCAAAAGTATCGATATTAAAATGATTGGTCTCATGTGCCCTCCTCTTAACTTGCCTTTCGTGTCCCGATGCCAAGATCAAATATATATATATATATATATTTGAACACGACGCATACCCCCATAGGGTATATTGTACTAATATTATTATATAATAATATTTGAATATTTCAAGTGGGAAGGAAAAAATTAATATGGTATCTCAAAAATCATTAAAATAATTTCAGATAAGATTCATCATTTTTATGCTACCGCCATGCGCAGTCTCTCCAACTATCCGATACAAGCTTAATCAGGCGCTCTGCCGTGTCCTCACGGAATGGCATGACATGGCCATGAAACGGATAGTAGGTCAAATAACTGTAAAGCGTTTCATATCCGCCCTTTTTCCATTCTTCCTTATGAGGAAGGTAACCGGTGCAACCGTTTGTATAGCCATTAAAAAACATGAACGGATTCTGTGTTTTTTCCTCGACTTCCATCAATTTGCTTTTTTCTCGACAAGGCGTCCGGATGTGCCGTTATGCTGTCCGGATAATTCCGGAATACTGCGGATGTCGCCGGAATCAGTGTCCGGATGCATCCGAAATATGCACTGTTCACCCTCTGTAAAAAGTGAGGCCATCAAAGTCCTTGATATATACGGCTTGAAGCAATCGGTCGGTACACCATCAGTACACCATTCCAGACGATTTTACATGATTTCAGGCGGTTTTCCACGCCAGATAATGGTAATAGTAGGTTTGAGGACGAAAAAGTAGAAATCCTCGAACCACCGATTTATCTGGTGTTTCAAGGATTTAAGTTGGAGCCCTCAATCAGAGTCGAACTGGTGACCTCATCCTTGTTTTTTGAAGCAAGGATACTACCTCTCGTAAAAATACATATTTGCTTTGGAAGAACCCCCAGAAAAGTTTAGTCCAATAAATCCGCCATTAAGCGTCACACCTGAGAATCTTATCATCTTTATCAAATCTTTTATGCCTTTGAAAGTCATAAGACATCCCTCCTTCAAAACTTTAGCTGGGTTTGGCTGGTGGTTCTGCCAAGGACCACAAGGGTAGTCTTTCCAAAACAAATATGCTCTCTTTTTTATAGCTCTCCACAATCTTTCAGGACAATCTTCAAAAATTCATGAAGAGAAAAATCCGGGTTGCCATAACAGGCAACAGAACCTACCATAAAGCAGTCAGATTCCAGTTTCCTGGCTCGTATTTGTTCTGCCCGCCTGATGGCATCCTTCACATCGTCAAGAGAAATCTTTCCTAATATCCTTTCAATAACCGCCTTCTCCTTAATGTCTGCTTCGCTGCCAAGTTTATATATTCGACGCACATCAGCGGCATAAGCATCATTCGACGTAACCGGCCTGTAAAAATCCTCTTTATGAAGGATAAGCCATAGGTCAAAGTTCACATTGCTGTATGCGTGATAAACGTTTTTCCCTTTACTCTTCCTGTTCTTCCTCTGAAGCTGCGCACAAATATTGATTTTTCGCTGAAACTCCATGTCTTTGAAGTCATAATCAAACAAAGCCGCGTTATCATACTCAGTATAGTTTTTCTTAAGCCCCTCCGCTGAGCCCTGCGTCGTGTTAAACGTAACCACACGCTCCTGATGCTTCTTAATCAAAAGCGCAATATGCTTCAAATACATTTCTTCCTGCTGACCATCACAAATGCAGAAGTATGATTGCCGATACATTTATTTTACCTCCTCTGCTTCCCGGGACGCATGGGCGAGCAGTGAGCTCTGCTCACGACCAGCCTTTGTAAAAAGCTTGGAGAAGTCTATATACGGAAGTGCACTGTACTTCCCCTTGAAATAGTTAAGTAGATAGTTCTCGTCGTTCCTTACATCAGTTGCACCAAAGTCAGCCAATGAATGAATGGTACTTTCATAGGTGTCCTTATCCTTCTCAACGAATTTTATCTGGTCACGGCGGAATATCTTATTACTTAAATATATGGGGTTATGAGTGGTGAATATAAGCTGTGCCCCATTTTTATTGGCCGACTGGTCATTGAAAAGAGCAATAATACCTTTTACCAGTTCAGGATGAATTGCCGCATCGAATTCATCCAGCACAAAAACACCTCCACTTGCAAACAATGTTTCAAAAGGTATCGCAAAATCAAGCAGTTTCAAGGTCCCTCTTGATTCCATCAGTTCAGCGGGAACCATTATATCCCGTTCTCCTGATTTATATATGGAGACAAGCCGCATATCTGCCGAATGTTCATCCTCGGATTTTTGAGATTTAAATAATATCCGCTGAGGGCCGAAATCTGCATTTTTTACGAAACCATCCAACATTTTATTCCATACTACAAAATCCTTTTCCGGCATGTCAGAAGAAGAAAATGTAAGGTTTAATTTTTTTAAGGTAAAATCACTTACTACAACCAATTTTGTTTTGAAAAAATCAATCACATTGTCTGCAATTTCACTGCTTATGACAGTTTTGAATGCATTCGTCAAAAACAGTTCAACAGGGCCAAGGTTTTTATTAATTTTGTTTTCGAATTCAGATAGAAGCCTTTCATTATATTGAATCAATGAAAGAACCTTTCTATCTCGCTTTACTGCAACCCGCTGTGAATTACGTTCAAAAATCTGAATTAGTTCTTTCCCGCTATTTATCCAAAGCCGTTCTGATACAATCTGCCTTTTATCCTTTTCAAACAGCTTTGCCATTACTTCAAAAGAATAAAGGAATCGACGTCCTTCGTTTGTAAATTCAACTTGAAACAAAATCGGCTCTCGCTCTGAACCATAGGCAAACGGGTATAGTTCCATATTGCTCAAGTCTGGAGACGAAGCTTCTATGGAACCTTGCAGAACTATTTCCCTCATAAGTGCCAGAGACATTATAATATTGGACTTTCCACTGGCATTTGCACCATATATAACAGCTGAGGGAAGAATACGCATTCCTGCCTCTCTGATGAGATTTTCATCATATGTGCGTTGTGTTCCCGCTTTCAAATCCAACTGTGATGTGCCTCTGAAAGAACGAAAATTTTTAAAACTATAACTTATTAGCATTCGGCAACTCCTTGTCGTTTACATATAACTTCGCAATTTTCTAATGTAATTATACCCTATTTACTTGATTTTTACAAATCGTTTGCGGAAATATCTCAAATTGATTATTAAAATGCAGATTATAAATTGTTTTAAATAGGAAACATTTTGAGCCAATTCTGCTCATCTCCACAACAGAATTTGAAATGAGAGTCTCTTGACCAGCACAAGCATCTCTCATACGGCGGCCATACTGCTTTTATCTGCTTATAAAGGGCGGATTTTTTTGCATTATGATAAGCAAACATTATTCTAATATAGCCCTTACCTATTATACTTAAGGTGTTTTCAATCAAAATAGATTTCTCATCTACCTCTTCCCATAATGATAATATATCATCGATATATTTTATAATATCAGATGTGATTTTTCCCCTTATGTTATTTGACTCTGGTTCGCTTGATATTTTCTTTTGAACAAATAGGAGTCCCGCAATACTTGTTGCAAATCCTTCATCATTGCCAATAATTCTCGAACCAATGGAAGGTCGCTCGGTAATTTTTCCTTCCACCACGAAATATGGCTCCCCGTGCATCCAAAACTACCTTTAACTTTGCTTGTAATTTGTTATCCCCCTATACACAATTCTTAAATATTGGTTCAATATGTTCTTTTATAAGTTCTATTCTATCTTTGCATTTTGTACAACAAGAGAAGCAATAGAAACGACTGTTTTTTTCTTTGTATTAAAATAAATCACATTTCCTCCATCTCCCATAGCTGCACAGGCATGCTCTTTATCATCAATAATCCACTATAAATATCCATACGGAAGATTGACTTTTTCCCATCGGCTAATGTCTAAATGATATACAGTTCCTCTTCTAGCTTTATTGTTTGTAATTAGAAATCCTTTTTCCACCAAGCTTTGGAGCAGCTTGGTTAATGTCTGAAGAATGCTCATCTGATATCTGCTGCAATCTTTTATTTGTAAATCATTAAAGCAATTACAGATAAGATTCATAATTTTTATGCTACCGCCATGCGCAGTCTCTCCAACTATCCGATACAAGCTTAATCAGGCGCTCTGCCGTGTCCTCCCGGAATGGCATGACATGGCCATGAAACGGATAGTAGGTCAAATAACTGTAAAGCGTTTCATATCCGCCCTTTTTCCATTCTTCCTTATGCGGAAGGTAACCGGTGCAACCGTTTGTATAGCCATTAAAAAACACCAATGGATTCTGTGTTTTTTCCTCGGCTTCCATCGATATTTCACAGAAAATTTCCTCCGGCACACCGCAAAAACAGCCGTTATCAATCTTAAGAAACTGCACTTCTCCTTGCAGCGTCTGAAATTTGACTCCGGCTTTTCTAAGTCTTTGGCATTCCTGAAGCCAGTTTGTCCCGTCTATTCCAAAGGTTTTCAGACCTTCGCCGGCAATCCTTTCGGCTTCTGCTTCCGACGGAACATCGGAAAAGTAATCTATTTTTCCGGAGAACATTTGAATATCTTTTATAGCGTATAATTCAACTTCCAATCCGCTAACCGAATCCACAAGAATATCCCCTATTTTTTCCAAATCGGAGATTTCTCCTCCGTATATTTTGTGCACCCCAATCGGCTTTATATTTCCCGCTGCGCCCTGAATCAGCATTACGGGGCATGAAAAATAATTTTGCAGTTTCTCACGGGCTATACTGAAAAAATCGCCCGAAATCTTGCAATGATCCCTCATCAATATATTTGCATGAGCTGCGAGCCTCAAAACTATGGAAATTGGCTTGCCGCTTCTTAAGTCCGCCAGCTTCAAGGCTCCAAGTCTGTTGTCTATAACTGTGCAGCCATCTCGCCGGTTTTCTCCGATACACGTATTGGCAAGAGCCCATCCTGCTTTACAAGGTCTATACTTTGTTTTGGCTTCTTCTATGCACTTCAAAATCTGTTCACACATATGGCTGATATAAAGTTCACCGTTTAGCGCAAATGTAGTTGACGCAGGCGCGGAATGCGTGTGTGAAAAGTTAAGCATGACATGGGTGATTTCAGTATTTAGAAGCCTGGCAACCCTTATGCGCAGCTCCTCCGCAAGTTGGGTAGTTAACCCAAGGCTTTCAATCGTTATAAGGCAGAAAGCTCTGCCGTCATGCTGAAGTAGCAGCACCTGTGCATACAGGCGGTGCAATACGCCCTGTGACCGGTTATCTTCCCTATAACAACCGATCAATTCGACCTGAAAATCAGGTGTAATGTCAACCTGGGAAAATGCAGCCTGGTACAATCTATTCATACTTATCGCTCCAACACTTCATGGCTTTTGCTATTTTTACTTAACAGATATAGACAATATTGATTCATACTAATTCCTTCGCGTTTTGAATTTTCCGCCAGCTCCTGTGAAGGGACTTTGGTAACCTAAGCTTGAACTGTCCGGAATAATCCTCTAATGTACCGAGTTTCGGTTTACAAACCATGCCTCTGCTTGCCACTCCAACCTACGCGTGCCTATTTGGTCAGGTCTTTCTTGAAGAGAATTGTTCAGCATCATATTGCTCGACCGCACCCAATGTATGAAGTCGAATATAATGTCGCTTTTGCTTTCGCTGACAAAGAACCATGTTGGAAAAAACCTTGTCATGTTGGAAAGCCTGTAGAGAAAGCGATTGTAGTGGCAAGCCTCGGGGAAGCCGTATTTCCGCATCAAATCTTCCCGCGCCTCAAAGTCGAGTACGACATACTCGATTTTCTTAGACAGCCAATACTTCAATATGAGTAGCCATCCCTCGAAAGCGACGCTGTCGTTTTGCATATCCCGAGCAGGATTTTTGATGAAAACCCGCAGTACTCTGTTTTTTATAGTGCAATCCAAATCTCTCGGGAGGCTCGCCCTTGATACCTTGCTGTATTCTTTCAGCCGGCTGATTATATCGCTCTTGTCAATAGCGACAGAATTCTCTTTGTCAAGTTTTTGCAGATGCATGGCGTACCCCCTGAATATGTCACTTTCATTATAAAACTCTCCATCAAATACGGTCAGGATATCTTTATATGCCTTAATCGCGCTTAAGGCGCGCTCTAACGATTATGAGTAAACTCTCAAAGCTCAATAAACTCTCTATTCTGACTATACTGGGTATACTGCGTTTTGTTTCGGACGTACAATATACCAATTTCATTATAAACCAAATCCTGAAAATATCAATAAAGTGCTTAACTTAACTGATTGCGCTAATCAGTTTTTATTGGACAAGCATGCTAACCACATTTTTTGTCTTTGCATAAATGTAAATTTTCATGAGCCTTAATGGCTCTTTTTTTGAATATACTTTACTATTGGGGAAGAATTGTTCGGCACAATTCAAAAAGCCTGGTCGCATAGAACACCTTCTCCTAATAGATCAGCTTTCCCATCAATAGACCTGGCTCGACAATGACATTTACGGCAATAAGGTTTTGGAAAAGGCTTCTTGAAAATCCTCATAAATTAATATAAAATCGTAGCATACCAACTCATTCGTCAGGAGAATACACTATGAAGCTTTCCGACTTCGAAAACCATATAGAAAGCAAGATACTGCAACGGGGCGATGCTTACTACCGCTCGGGAGCCATTCTGTCAATCATGAAAGAAAGCGATAACGCGTACAAAGCTGTTGTTGAAGGCACCGAAAACTACACCGTCATAGTAAGACTTGGGACTGACGGCGAGATCCTGTTTTCTCACTGCAATTGCCCGTATGACATGGGGTCTGAATGCAAGCATGAGGTCGTAGTTTATTATTCCTTAAGAAAAATGAAGAAACAAAAAAGCCCTGCAGGTTCCGTGATAGACCTGGGGGAGTATGCAAAGAAGAAAGTCTCTTTGGAAAAGGAATCTCCGGAGTGTCGCATTCATCGTATCCTATCCGCTCTCTCCAAAGAAGAATTAGTGTCACTTCTGGTCTCTCTTTCTGTCGAGTATCCCGATTTCGGTAAAAAGGTGGAGTTCACGTATTCAAATGATACGGAAGAGGACGAGATCAAAAATTGTCTGGCACTTATTCGCAGTTATGTTGACAAATATAGTAATCGTGATGGTTATATAAGATATGAAAATACCTTTGAAGCAATAGAAGGTGCAAGACTGGTTATAGAACGAGCTGGGGAAGCTGCTGACTGCGGCCAGTATACCAGAGCCGTAACCCTTTATCTATGCATTATCCGGGAAGTGGTGCCACTGCTCAACTATGTCGACGATTCGGATGGATACATGGGCAGCATAATAGAAGAAGCCGTATCCTTTCTCAGCAGCATTACAGAATACGATATATCTCCGGAGGCTATGGCAGACATATTTGAAAAGCTTCTGCGAGAGGCTGTACGAAAGTATTTGGATGATTGGTCCAATTGGCGGCTGGACCTGTTGAAAACCTGCGCATACCTTGCAAATACTCCTGACTTGCGAAGAAGACTGGAGAAGGAGCTGGATTCCTTAGCTGAGAGATTCACAGACTCTCAGATCTCTAATCACGCTCAAGAGAAAATCGCTGAAATCCGCTACTCTCTTATTCTTAACTTTGATGGACAAGACAAAGCGGAAGAATTCCTGGAAAGCAATCTGAAGTATACGAATTTCAGAGTGCAAGCCATAAACAAAGCCCTTTCACAAAAGGACTATTCCCGTGCGGAAAATCTGGCTCTGGACGGAGAAGAGAAAGACAAGGACTACGCCGGTCTTGTGAATCAGTGGAAAAAATACCGGTATGAAACCTATAGCCATTCAGGAGAGCTGGATAAGCAGCGTCAAATAGCATTGGAATTCGTTCTTATAGGGGACTTTGACTTTTATAAGAAACTGAAGGAAACCTATCCTCAAGAAAAGTGGCTCACTGTTTATCCTGGTATCCTCAGGGCTTTAGAAGAGAAGAAAGGGTATTTTAACAATTATGCAAGTATCCTTATTGAAGAAAAAGAGCTTGCCAGGCTGCTCGCTTATGTTAAGGCAAATCCTTCTGCAATCATTCAATATTATAAGCACCTGCTTCCCGTTTATCTCGAAGAAGTTTATCAAATATTCCTGTTATTGATTCAACACGGAGCAAAAAATGCCTCCTCCAGGGGCGGTTATAAACAGGTGTGCGAGCATATAAAGCTTTTGTGCAAAGCCGGAGGAGCAGAACAGGCACGGCAAGTAACTGCTTCACTCATTTCAGCCTATCCCAGAAGGCCTGCCTTCAAGGATGAATTATTGAAAATAAAACTATAGGAATAGGAGTGTCCCCCATTGTCAACACCCAGATGCAAGCAAATGAAACGAAAAGCGAGACTGCAGTCCGCACAACACTGGATACCAAAGTATGAGGGAAAGAATCTGGTCCACGGCTATGCCAGGCATTTTGGCGTTGATAAACTCTGTGCCATAAATGAATTGCAAATACTGGGGCTCGAGATCTCTCCGGAATATATCAAGCAATTGAAGCAAACTGCACTGAACAGACAAAAACAAGCCGAAGCGCACAAATTGGCGAAGAAAGAAAAGGAGCTTCCCGAAAGATTCCCGGATTCAGACGAAACCTTTTATTACATTGCGGGATATACCTCCGGCGGTGCTCCCTATGGCGTTACCTGTTTTGTGCGCCCCTAATTCTTACAAGACATCCGCATTTTCCGCCAACCGGACATCATCTCTTATCCGCCTGAGATAAGCGTCATAGCTGTATATCATATAATCGGTGCAGATGTTTTTCCGCCGAATAGGCAGCAGAAATTTCCCCACCCCCTTCAAAAAGTTCATTAAATGATTGTAATGCATTTGTTTTGTTTTCATTCCGGCAGAGTCATCTTTAAACAATACTTCCTCAGTGTAGGCGATTAAATCTTGAATTGCCCGCTCAAATTTGTAATATGTTAGCACAGACCAGTCAATCTCAGTATGTCCATACCCTTGAATAAATGGAGTTATGCTGTCACCAGCCAACCCATAAAATGATCCTTCATTAAGAAAAATGAAATCACGTTCTTTCGGAGCCATCATTACTTCATCCCAGTCAACTATAAACACGTTGCCAGCACTGTCACGAAGTACATTTGCCGGATGCAAATCCGCATGACAAATAACAAACGGAAATGTCCGTTTTTTAAGTACAGATGCCAGCTTTTCCAATGAGTCTATAGCTCTATTAATTACAGATGGTGACGATGCAAACCGGACACGAAAAGGTACGGCCCCTCAAAATATGGCTGTTCTTAAAAGAATAGCATTCAATGCTGTCAAAAAAGATAGCAAAAGGTATCCTGGGGCAAGCATGAAAAGCCGACGGTTTCTTGCAGGAATGGATTTCGGCTACAGGGACTATTTGTTGAATCTAAATTTTAAAACAAGATAGATATCAACTAATACTTAACTTGCGGGATGTATCCGGAATGGACCATCCGGCTTGGCATATTATCCAGCCTTTGTTTATTCCATGAAAGGCCCTGAAGCTAAATCTTACAGGCAGTTTTCTTTAATATAAATGCTGAAACGGCATTTTTTTAAAAACTCTTCATAAAGAGTTAGGGAAAATATGGGTTCGTGATTTTGCCGTGCCTGATACTCTTCGTCCGAAAAGCTCTCACTAACCTTCTGATTGTGATACCTCGCTACCCATAAGTATTTCTGCTTTACTTCAGGACTAAGCGGCCCGTTTATATTCTGCAATACTGATTCCTTATGCCTTTTCATATATTCATACATGCCGTCGAAATCGTCGCACTCAGAAATATATTCAAGATAGTCTAAGAATGCGAGTCCATCTGCGTCTTGCTTAACTACAGCATTAAGGCCTGACAGATCGGCATCATGAGTTAATTTCCTTACAACCGATTCATGTATCAGTATTCGAGGATAGATTGCATTTTTACTCTCAAGTTTATATGCATCCACCAGAGCTGACGAGAATATCATTTTGTAGTTGTAGAAGTGCTTATTAATTGTTACACCCCCACGGATGTATATTCCATGTAGAATCAATTCGGCTTGGATATAAAGAAGGTTAAGTAAAAAGTAAAATATGTAATGGTCGATATATTCCTCCTTAACGTTAGCTGTCGATATACAGTCGGAGCTGACGCATATTATAATTGTACAAGACTGTCGTTATGTAAGAATAAGGTAAATATAGTTCGGTTGCACTATAACGCATCTAATACATTACCTTATACCACTAGAAAGCATAATAGAACCTTTTATCCACATAGCCTCCTCATTACATTAATATATCCATAATATACTTTATTCGCACTTTTTTTATACAGCTTTGTATTGCAGTACATATGGCAAATATAAGCTTCACATTATTAGCCTAATGGGTATATGAATAATGGAAAGGTAAATTTTTAATTGTTAAAATAATTTTAACTTGTCCTGTTTATTTTATAGAGATTTTCGCAAAATAGCTTTTAACTCCCCATCAGCGGTTGCTAGTGCAAGTCCTAAAGCAAACTTCCATAAATAATGCTTACTATCTTTATTTTTTAAAGCATTCTTACAAATCTCTATTTTTTCAACGTCCTTATCACTCAAATAGTCATAATGTACAATATGCTTGTCAACAATTGTCTTAATAGCTTCTCTTATAGATAAATCATCAGTAATTTTTTCATCTAAGTAACTGTTTATCCTATCAACTTCACTTTCCATTCCTAATTTTTTCATATAAACTTGAGAAGTATAATTACCTTTATACCTTGTATTTTCAATGAACATCGCTCTTAATTGCACTAAAATCACTTCAAAATACACATCATATTCTTTTGAATTTTCGCAGAGTAAATGAAAGTTTTCTATTCTTTCAATAAGAGCTATAAGTCTTTTTGATATTTCATTTTGATACAGTTGAAGTTCTTCATCACCAATAAACTCCATAAAACAACCTCGCAATCATATTTGCTTACACCTTTCATACAACCATATACTTCCACAGCTTAGTAGCTAAGTGTTAATTTTTTAACTTCCGATTATAGCCAAACTGCGAAGTTTCCGGGCATACCATAATAGCCATTGCAATTCCATCAAAGCGCCGGTGCGGTTGCCATCTTATAGCCCGCGTCCGGCTTGCTCTTGCTTAGAACGGCAATTCATCGTCCTCAACTTGAACTTTTATGGTTGAAAGCCTGTTGTAGATATTGTCGAATAATATCTTTTGTTTTGCCGGTGAGAGGCTCGATACCAGTCCGTAAAAATCAATGACCGTTCGAACTTTTATTTCTTGCCGTGAGCTATAATTATACCCACCATTTATGAAACACCCTATAAGCTGGCTATTATCTTGTATGTATTCTTCTAAGGACGAGTGTCTAATTAGCTCTGCCAACTTTAAAAGCGTTACAGGCATATTGTTTATCGGAGAGTACTTTTCTGTATAATGATTGATATGGTATGCCAATGCAGCCGCGAAGCTGCGATACACTTCTTTTTCTTTATCAGAAAAATCTATCTCGCCCATTACACCGGCAGATATATCATTTACGATTTCAGTAAATGAACTGTACCTCTGTGTTGGATTGATTTTTGTCATTTTTTCAAGGATATGTTGAAACCGAAAATCATCCATACTGTCCTTAAGAAGATGTCTAAAAAGTGTTCCCACAAAATATATTTCAGTTCGTTCATCATATTCTTGGTTTAGTTGTACTTCATCTGGCATTTCTGTTGCTGGCCAGTTCAAAAGAATACTGTTTACTTCTTTCTTCGCGCCATCAAGCTGCTTGCCAAATCCAAAATCTATTATTTTTACATCATTGTTCTTGTCTATCATAATATTTGCTGGTCTAATATCTCTGTGCAGAATATGGTTTTGCTCTAAATAATCAAATGCTGAAATGACCTCGCTAAATATACCGTTCCAATCTTTATCATCCCAAGGATATGGCGCAAATTCGTCTATACTTTTTCCGTCAACATATTCCATTTGAAGGAAACCCGTTTTTGCTGTCGGATATAAATAATAATTGTAAATCCTTACTATATTAGGATGGGATATATTAAAAAGAATTTTGATTTCGGCAACAAAGCGTTTATAATGATCTTCAATGAAACGTGCATCTTTAGGAACGTATTTCTTTATTGCAAATAACATGTCTGTCGTTTCATCTCTAAATAAATGTGTATCACCAGTACCACCGCCCCCCAATGGCTTGATATATGTAAAGTTCTTTTTTGCATCAAATGTAATGATATCGCCGCTATTCATTACAACCCCTCTTTCTATTGAGTTAATAGTAACATGGATATTTACTACATCTACTTTTTGTTTCCTGTTATTGTTATAACCTGCTATTATCAAACTTCCTATTATTGCTATAATAGAACATCCACCAACTGGGTTTGGGTTGCCCTTAATGACATTATCAGAAATTAAAGCCCCTTTGTCATCATATTTATCCCCTTCATATCCATGGCCGTCTATTCTACCGAGCAGTATACCATAAACTTGCTCATACGACTCTGCGCACATCCAGACAATCTGAATTTCTTACCATATTCTGTAATATGGTAACCTACCTATCTTCATAAACATAGTTCGACACCCTATACAAAACTCCTTTCGTACTATATACTATTTTTACCGCAAAATTCAACAAAAATTGACAGCAATATCCCATACACAAACATAGTTCTTTTTTGTTTGTGCAAATCCAAGTGCTGAAATATCCACCTAAACCGAATTATCATGATTACATCCACAATATTGGAACCGCTCATGCAAGAAAAAATTGCTCTTCATACAGACTAACAAGCATAAAATTTTTCGAGATTGATGGTATAGGCAGTTATAAACGGTTAGGAGCATCATTCAGCTTGCCCATTCTCAAAAATACCATATAATTCTGCTTTCATCTAAACTTTCAGAATATCTAAAAACTGGCAGGGGCAGCATGCCCCTGCCGCTGGATATAATTATACATAACCGGCAATAATCCACTGTAGTTAAACATTGCCCTTATTTTGTCAGTGAGTGTGGGTAAGACTTTTCTAAACTCTGGGTTTCAGCCCTGCCAAAAAGCTTGCTCGGTATCTTTGCTCACCTGCGACAATAATATATTTGTCTTCCTTATCCACTCTAAACAGGATCGGCTGGAGTACCCCCATGGTTTTAATGGATTCTGCCAATTCCTTTAGGGCGGTTTCGTCAAATGCTCTTCTGGGCTGGTCCGGGTCCGGCTGCAACATGCTGATATCAATATTATAGAGCTCTCTTTGGACAAATTTTTGGTTTTTCGACATTTAACTTCCTCCCGTTGTATATTTTTGTAATTATTTCTATATCAGCGTCTAAAATTCCTGCTAAAATCTCAGCAAAAGGAAATGTTTTATCTAAATAGAAAACCATCCCATCTCCCCTACTTCTTCCTCCCCTTCACCGCCGCAGCCATCTCATTCAGATCCCTTCCCTTCAGTGCGCCCTCCAGAAGCTCGGGCAGAAGCCCGGGGGTACAGGCAAAGCATGGGATTCCGATCTGGCTGATCCTCCTGGCCAGATTCTCGTCGTAAACTGGGCTGCCTTTGTCAGACAGGGCAAGCAGACAGATCACCTTTACTCCCGATTCATGCATTTCTTCCAGCCTTCTTACAAGAGAAGCCTGGTTTCCCCCTTCACATAAATCCGAAATCAAAATAAACAAGGTTTTCGCAGGGTCTGTAATGAACTGCTGACAGTACGCCACCGACTTGTTGATATCGGTGCCCCCTCCCAGCTGGATGCCAAAAAGCATGTCTACCGGATCATTGTCATACTGCTCGCTCAAATCGGCGATCTCAGTATCAAATGCAACTATCCTGGTGTTCAACGAAGCCATGCTTGCAAATATGGAGCCGGCAACTGATCCGTAGATAATGGAATCCGCCATGGAGCCGCTTTGGTCCATATCCAGTATTACATTCCAGTTATTGGAGCGCCTGATTCTGTCAAAGAAGAAGAAACGTTCCGGTATGATCTTTTTATGCTTAAGGCTATAGTTCTTCAGATTCCGGTTTATGGTATACTTCCAGTCGATACTGGCGCTGTTGGGTATGGGAGAATGCTTCCTTTTATTCAACGCACCTGCGACGGCTTTTCGAAGGTCGTTTTCCAGGCGCTTGTTTATTTCCTCCACAACGGTTCTTACAAGCTGCCTTGCCGTTTCCTTGGTCTTTTCGGGGATCTTTCCCCTGAGGGACATAAGCGTAGCCACCATTTCAAGGTCCGGCTGGACGTTCTTCAATATCTCAGGCTCAAAAAGCAGCTGCTTCAGCCCTTTGCGCTCAATGGCATCGGATTGCATGACGGAAACCACGTCCTCTGTAAAGTAAGTGCGTATGTCCGCCAGCCACTTTGCCAGTTTGGGCGATGACGGCCCCAGACCTGCCGAACGCTGCCCTGATTTTGCTCCTGACGCCGTCCCCGCTTCGTCTGCTGCTGAAGTGTCATCATAAATCGCTGCCAGTGCCTCATCCATGACGAGTTCATCGGGATCAAGCTGCACACCGCCTGTGCTGAAGGATTCCAGCGTTACATCCGAGCTTTTGCCCAGGATAAGTCTCCATCTTTTCAATTGTTCCTGTTCCATCATTTAAATATCTCCAAAATCAAAATCCTTGAGTTCGTCAAGGTTCTTCTGCTCATCCTCGGTCAATTCCCTGGCAAGGGCATCGCTGGCAGCTTCCCGGCCGGTTCCCCATATCTCGCCGAGATTTTCACAGATGCTTCTTTTTTCCGCCGGGCTGAAGTCTCCAAAGGCTCTTCTCAGGAATACAAGCGCCCTCTTGAACTGCTCTGCGTCAAGGGCTTTCACATATTCGTCCAGCTGTTCCCACAGATTGATCCTGGCAAGCAATGCGTACCGGTTGCGCATGGACAAGCCTTCAAACCAACCGGCGCCCAGGTCTGCCTCAATACCGGGCGACAGTCTTCTGGACACCTCCTGGGCAAGCTTTGATCCATCAAGCTTATTCCTCTCCAGCAAAATAGAGCATGCATAGCCTGACATCAGCGGATTCCTGTCATCTGCATCGGATAACTCCATCAGCTTTTGGATCCATAATTCTTCATCGATTATTTCGAAATGCTCAAGAGCAATGGAATTCATCCTGTCGATGGCCTCGACTCCGGCTCTTGCGGCATTATTATCACATTTTGCAGCATCAGGCATAAGCAGCGTTCCTCTAAGAAACAACTGCTGGAGCAGCGGAACAAGATGTGTAGTGTCAAATTTACGGATGTCTCCGTAACCGATGACAAGAGAAAGATTGAAAGCAGCTTCTGCAATTTCCACAAAGGAGCCGGAATCGACAGCCAGCCTCTGAAGAGCTTCTCTTGCCTGTTCCATGGACTCCGTCATCCTGCATTCACAGGCTTCCCTTATCACCCTTGCCGCTTCCTGGATGCTCTGGCTGTTGTCAAGCCTTTCCTTGAAAGCATATGCAGCAGCAAGCTCAATGGTTTCACCTCTCAGGGTGGATTCAACCAGTTCGATTTCAGCCTCGGGAGTCCATCGCAATATCCAGGCCTCGGACCAGGTGGCAGACTGCTGCGTCCTGGGCTTTTGCTGCTGAAAGCTGATATTCAGCACCTTGAGCCTGTGGAGAAAAAATGATCTGGACAGATCAAGAAATGCAGCTTCAACGGATTGTACCCGCCTGTTCTCCCTTAAATCCAGTTCCAGATCCATTGCTACCAATGACCTGTATTTATCAAGCTTCAATCTTTTCAATTCACGGTAAAAATCATCCTGTATGGATGTGCGGCTCACTCCCTCGGGAAGGCTTCCGATTGCTGTACCAATATCCGTATTGGCAATGGCTTCAGCCACCGTTGACAATTCGCCGTAACCCAGGCAGACCACCGCGGCATCCCTGAGATCCCTGTTTGACGGCGCGCTGGCCCCATGAAGTGCAGCCAGTGTGTTAGCAAGACGCACCCCCTCGATGACCTCCGCAGAGGAACGATGAGTTCCTTTTTCGCGAAGATAGGACACAATCCTTGCCATATACTCCGCAGGCAAGTTGTCAAGGCCTTTATTCAAATAAGCCTCCCACATGAGTCCATAATAGGCGGGGGCATTATTTCCGGCTCCATATCCCGATTTGGAAGACAGCCTGTAATAGGAATAAGGCATTAGAGTAAGTCTGGTTTTAACGCGTGGAAGCTTATTAAATTCCCCGTCACTCATCGGCTCCATCTCAGAACTCAGCGCAGAGGCATGATAAGCCCCTGTAACAACGACAATTTCATCCGGAGAATATCCGGACTCGACTGCCTTCCTGATCCTGCTGCGCATATAGGCTTCTCTCACGATGTTTTTTGCATACTCCAGAGGATGATCCATCATAAGCTGCCGGAGACTGCTCCCAAATTCATATGCAGCAAGCCTGTACGCATCCTTGTTCAGATTGTGCTCGAAATTATACTCCCAATAGGTTTCATGATCGTCCTCTCCGGCAAGTTTCGCCCACTGTTCATAGACAGAAGCTCTGCCGGTTTTGGGCGTGGCTGATTCCATCTGGTAATGCAGTGGAATGAATACGTCTGAGGGCAGATCGATGAATTCTGCATGAGCCCTGTTTTTTGCAGCCCAAACCAGGGCCTGATATTCCGGCGAATATCCGGCAAAGGGGTATAGAATCGTTTTTACCGGCAACTCCTCCGTGTATGCAAGAATGGCTATGGGAGGCTGTGTATCCCTGGAGGTAAAGTGAGAAATCTGCGTATTGGCATCCGAAAGGCCTTCGATCAGAACAGCCTTTGGCTGCACCTCGTTCAGAAACCGCAGCAGGTGATAGGCTCCACCGGGCGAAAGATGCCTGATACCGAAAATATGCGGAGTATTGCCTGTCCGGTTCACACATTCATCTCCCTGCATGCATTGTATAGGTCGCGCCATTCCGAGCCGCGTTTTTTCAGGACATTATCCAAATATTCTTTCCATACAAGCCTGTCCTTGTCTTCATCTTTTACCACGGCTCCCTGAAGTCCGGCAGCAATGTCGTGGCTGGTGACCTTTCCGTTTCCAAAGCTGCCTGCAAGGGCCATGCTGTTGGCAAGCAGCGATATTGCCTCGGCAGTAGAGAGCACGCCGCTGGGAGACTTGACCTTTTCCTTGCTGTCCATCGTCATTCCGCTCCTGAGTTCACGGAATATGGTAACCACCTTCATCAGTGCATCCTCGGCAGGCAGTGACGCCTGCAGGTCCAGATTTACCGCCAGCTCCGAAACGCGTTTGCGGACAATTTCAATTTCCGTATTTATATCGCCGGGGGTTGGGAGTATGAGGATGTTGAAGCGCCGTTTCAAGGCCGCCGACATATCGTTGACGCCTCTATCCCGGGTGTTGGCTGTGGCAATGATTGAAAATCCCCTTAAAGCAGGCAGCTCGAAGCCCAGTTCGGGAACGGAGATCCTTTTTTCCGACAGGATGGATATCAGCGCATCCTGCACCTCGGAAGCACATCTGGATATTTCTTCGAACCGCGCAATGCCGCCGCATTCCATCGCTCTGTAAACAGGGCTTTTTACCAGCGCCTCCATGGACGGACCATTGGCCAGCAGCATGGCATAGTTCCAGGAATACCGTATTTGCTCCTCCGTTGTTCCTGCCGTTCCCTGCACCACCTTCGCAGAGTCGCCGTGAATAGCCGCAGCCAGGTGCTCCGAAAGCCAGGATTTCGCAGTGCCCGGTTCGCCGATGAGGAGCAGCGCCCTGTCGGTGACAAGGGTGGAAATCGCTATCTCCACCAGCCTTCTGCTGCCGATGTATTTGGGCGTTATCTCTACGCCTCCGGCCCTGCCGCCCATAATATAGGTAAGCACCGAGCGCGGTGACATCTGCCAGCCTTTGGGCACCTTCTCCTTTTCGCCCGCCATTAATGCCTCGATTTCCTTCCCATATTGCTGTTCTGCTGCAAGCCTCAATACGTTGCTGTTATCTGCCATATCCGCACCTCTTCGTTCGATTGGTTGGTATTACCGTACTCTAAACCGTTTATTTTTTATTGTTCCTTATTCTTCAAATATTGTGCCACTTCATATAGCTTGGCGGCAGACGCATTGTCCTGCTTGATCGCCAGCGCCTCCATGCCCTTTGCACATTCCTTCGGAAGGAAGAACAACGCCTTTGCGAAGTCGTTGAAGAAATATCCGGAGTAATAGTTGCTATTTTTGTGGAATTTTTCGACTGCCTTGCTTACGATGCTCATCATATCGGGGTACCCGACCTGCAGCAGCCCTCTGATGATGTCCTTCATGATATTTGTATGCTGCCCGTCCAGGCTTTCAAGACTTCTGACCATGTAATCCGCACACCAGCCGGCTTTTGGAGAAGCCAGCCTGCATACGAGACCGCTCTCTTCAACCTCTGCCAAAACCTTCAGCCAGCGAAGATCCCACCGGATTTTGTCCTTTGCGTCTTCATCGATCTTTTTGATATATCGTACCGGTGTAAAAATATCCACCAGTCTGTACTGCTTTTCGAAGTCAATGTACAGACCCATCAATTCAAGGATTTTTCCGCCTTCTTCCGATTTTCTCCCGGTCTTTACATACCTGGCATAATTGTCAAAAACATATTCCGCATCCCTGCTCCGGAGAGCCGCTTCGAAGGAATATGGAGCAAGAACGTCGTCATATTTGCCCCGTACGGAATCCAGAAATGACAATGCTTCCCCTGAGCCAATCCCAAGGATATTTTCCGCAGCGATCTCTGCAAAGCTTACCTGGCTGCCGTAGCCGGCTGCTTGTATCTTGAACTGGTGAAGATGCTTTGTATGGGAAAGGCATTTTACAAGGAAAGCAAAGACCTCGTCCTCCTTCTTTCCTTCCATGCAGTGCAGAATAACGGCAAAACCCTCCACCTCTTCCTTCGCCGGCGGCTCAACCTTTTTGGCAAACAGGGAGAATCCTTTTTCAGATTTCAGAATAGCCTCCAGCAGCTTTTCTCCCTCTTCCACCAGCAGTAATGCTATCTTCCTTGCCCTGCAGATTTTCACCGGATAGACGGCGGAAGACCTGTCCTTGCTGTTGAACACATCAAACAGCCTCTTAACGGCAGCCTCCGACCCCAGATGCGCCAACGCAAAAAGGCTTGCTTCCCTGTTTTCCTTTTTCCTGTCATGGGAAAGCTCCAGAAGCAGCTCTTCACATTCCGGCACATCCTTTAGCGCCCGGATGGCAGCAGCCCTGGCTTCTGAAGAGCCTTTTCCGGCAACCTCCAGATAAAATTCCTTTTCACGGCTCCCGGCCAATTTCGATATAAGACCAATCCTGCGACCATGCCCTTTTCCTCCATCCGGGAGCAGGCTTTTCTTCAATACCTTGACCAGTGCCGGCCCATAGCTCTCCAGAATCGTAGAAGCCATGTCCGCTATTTCCGGATAACTGTCATCCAATGCAGCTATCAATGGATAAACCAGTCTGATATCACCGAAAGCTCCATCGGCAAAGGCCTCCCGGATGATTTCCAGTCTTCCGGAGCCCTGACCGGTCAAGGCTTCAATCACCGGCTGCAGCCGCCTGTACGGAATATTGGCGGAAGCTTTCAAGCCGGCCGGCTCAAGGTCTTCCGGAGCGCCGTCGGCCGAGGTCTGTCCCTGTGTATAAAGAACGGCGTTAATGATGTTGGCAAGCTCTAGCATTTTTTCAGAACACCTGTCGCCACCGGCATTTAAAACCTGTTCCAGGACTTCAGCCACCCTCCCGAACACCGGTATGCTTTCACCGGCTTTCGCAAGCTGCGGCAGCAGCTTATTCAGGCGGAAATCCCCGGCTGCCAGCTCGCAGCCTGCGATAAACAATCTTCTTACCTCGTTCCGGGTTTCATAAAGCAGCGGTATACTCATCGTGTTTACACTCCTAATAGATCAGCCTTATTACGGCATCTTTGCGGATAATGCAAAGAGGTTTTGCGTAGAGTCTCCTTGCATCCATATCATTGTGAAAACGCACCAGCATCATCTGCTCCAGCATATCCCCAGGGTTCAACAAATCAAGCAGTTTTATGCTGTCCGGTTCTACGCTTGTCGGATCATCTGAAAGCACCAGACGCTGTCCTTCACTATCTATCAATATGACAGATTCCCCCACTCTGGCGATTTTTGCATAATTCAGCAGGACCAATGGCTTTTTTGAAGACAGCGGGTTTTTAATTTGATTCTTGACTTGTTTTACTATATCTTTAAAGGTTTTGTTGGCATAAGACCTGATCAATGAATAATCGCTGGCCGTCAGTTCACGAAGCGTCATACTTTCCCACCGGACCCTGGGGTTCATATCGCCCGGGTAAATGAAAAGCTCATCCGTATGAACAACAGAATGCATCGTGTCGTCTTCACGTATATATTTGGCTGCTTTAAAGGGCCTGTAATTCATTGTCGTTACCAACTGCCCGTTTCGAAGATTCAGCCATACCCCTTCATCTACATACTCCAGCCTTGCATCATCCACATAGGAATTGAAGGAAAGCTGTGCTAAATCCACATCCTTTTGGACAAGCCCTGCATCCTTCAGTTCAGCTAACTGCCATGCGTGCCCCAGCCATTCATCAAGGTTGGAGTCGGTATCATATGCAGCCTCCGGCTCCCGCAGCCTTTTCTCAAGCTGCTCCCTTCCCTTTTTACACAAGGAATAAAGAATCGTAAGGCGCTCAACAGCCAGGCTATAGATATTCTCCCTGTCTGCAGGCCTTCTGAACAGCAGGATGAATTCCCTCAAGGCGGTCTGTGCTCCGGGAATATAGTAGTTGCCCAGCTGTTTTGCCTGGTCCTCCAGGAGCTTAAGCGTTTTTTCGTTGATGGTGCCCAGGCCCCCCTGAAGTATGCTGCCCATCATTTTTTCAAGCAGCTCCAGGCCCTCCAGTTGGGCTTTTATTTTCTTTACAAGGGCCGTTTTGTTGACCTTTTTAGGCTCTGCTGCAGCTTGTTCAGGGGATTTTTCCTTTTTTCCCTCTTCACGTTTTTCAATTTTACCTCGTTTTTCAAGAACATCGGAAGGGATCTCTGTTGAAATGAATTTCTTTCCGCTGGTATAGGCGTACATCAAACCTAAGGCGTGTTTGCAGGGAAACTGTCTGCTGGGACAGGTACAGCGGAATACAGGGCTTTCCGGCTTTATGAAATCGGCAGAGGTAAGGTAATTGCTGGAGCCGCTGCCGATGCACTCTCCAAAGATTACGGTTTCATCCGGAGAGATGTTATATCTGACAAAGCAGTTTTTCCGCACCAGGCCCCACCCGTTCAGTATGGCATTCTGGTTCGGAGCGGTTGAATTGATGAATTCCTCTGATATTTTCAACATAGGCTTTTCCTTTTGGTATCAATTATTTTCATTGGCCCACAGTATATTTATTGTATCATCATATAGAATATCACTCAACCGCATTATTTTGGTTGTCGCGTCAGCTTTGTGAATGCCGGATATCAAGCTCCCGGGCTCGACGGTTATTTTTCACTTTCCTTTTTCCCTGCGCCAATAATAAATTTTGCTCGATTGAACAATTCATCATATGTGATGATTTCCGGTTTCGTAATATTTCTTCTAAATAGCTCAAATGAAGAGAATTTTTCCTCATTGATACCCAATTCCGTAGTAAATTCTTTTAAATTTCCAATGACTACAAATGATTTAGGGCTATATAAAAATACATTATTTCCGGTAGGATCCCCAAGCTTTGATAATATTTCAGTCTTTGTTTTGATTGTTGTAATGGCATTTTGAACAGTTTTTTGAATTTGTGACACTGCACCTGATAGCTCGTCGGATATTCTCCAGCAGCCAGACCTATAGGGTATTTTCTCAAGCAGCTCACAGTTGTGAGGCTTTATCTCGGCAAAGATCAATGAATTTATCAATCCGTTTGTAAGCATGAGCGCGTCAACACGTTTACCATGTTCATTAAAATTATATCCGGATACCACTTGTTCAAGCTTTTTATCTTGAATTGCAGTTGTAAAAATGAAATTAAGGCCATAACCAAATATCCAGGTGTTTTTTTCAAAAAAATCCTGCCATACCCGTTCCGCGCCAGCTTTATTTTTCTTTAGGTTATCAAAATACTCTGCATCAATTAAAAGTCGTTCAAACTCTTTTAATTGCTCTTTCTTGTAAGAATATTCCTTTATATCATCCTTCGTAACACCTGACTTAATTAATTCATCAACTAGCTCTTTATCCTCGACAGCTTTATCTTTAAGGGTTTTTATTAAGATTTGAACACTGTGGATTTCCGATTCTATTTTACTATTAATAATTCCACTTTGCTGAATATAAGCTTTTAAATTTGAAAGCTGCTCATTGGCTTTTAAGTAGATCTCATTATTTACATTAATGCTTTGATTTGATATCGGGTTACCGGAATAGCCTTCATTTACAGCATTAGATAAAGTATATGTAAAATCCGGGTTACCAAAATCTCTGTTGAAAAAAGAATAGGTATCAGAAATTTTCTTGTTATCAAACGTATCAATATTTGCACTAATAAGCTGTTGGTGTGTTGATAATATACCTAGTTTAAAACCTTTAAAATAATTCCCAATACTGGCTAGGCTGCCGCTAATATATTGATTAATATCGAAAAAAACAGTTAAATTGAAATCTTCCGGACTGTATAATTTTAAATATCTTTCATCCGTGGATACCATTTTAACCGTGCTTATAAGAATATCAACTTTTTTATCGGGTGATTTACTATCAAAAATAGCAACATGATATTGCGGTAAATTTTTTTTTAAAAAAGTAATCAACTGTTCTTGCTGTATTTTCATATCAACAAGAATCAGTGCTCTGCTCACAAGCCTTGAATCAAGTAATATTTTTAGTGCTATAATTAAAATAGCTGTTTTTCCCGTTCCAGGTGCCATTTCACACAAGAATTTATTATGCTTTTTAAACTTTTCCACCATTTTCTTTAAAACATCTATCTGATATGGTCTTAATGAAAAAGTATCTCTTCCAATGATTATCTTATTCCTTAAATATTCATCTAAATCATTCAGAACACTGCCATTCAAAATTGATCCCCCTAAAAATCGTTAACTAATTTATCTTGCATAATTAGGTATAATTTCTACACTATTGCAAAAAACTCCTGCTTTACTTATTTTTTGCTATAAACCTGTTCCTTCAAAAAGCAGTGAAATTTTTCCATTGGTGGGTTGCAAAATATTCATTAAATACAGGCCTAGACCCTCCTTGAGTTATTTTCGCCCAACCAAACCGGCTACCAATCTACAATCAATACAGGGTAATCTAAAAATCCTTATCGTTTTCTTCAAGCTTCCACTCCTGGCGGCAAAGAGGATAGTTGTGTTTTTTGCCGGAATAATACGGGGGGTAATATCGAAACAGATAGAAATCTCCGGAAGCGTCCTGTCAATAATGGTCAAAAGTTTATTTTCGAAATTTTAATTGACATAACCTTTTTCACCTTTTCTTCTGCCGAAAATACCAAACCCGCGGTCTGCTCTCCGTCCCGGAGGGTTGTATCAACAACATCGACCCTCATAAGCAACCACCTCTCTTGCAAGCTGTTTCAATTGTTCATCCCGCAAAGCGGCTTTTTGCTTTATAGCCAGGCTTCGTACCCTTTCTAATAAAAGAACGATGCAGGAAGGTCTCATGCCTAGATTCAGTTCTTTGATCTTTTGTTCGACTGCAGCCCTGCCGGAATGCTTGCCGATAACAATTCTCCTGGATAACCCCACTTCTTCAGGTGCAAAAGGCTCATAAAGCTCACTTTTTTTCATCACGCCATCCACATGAATTCCCGATTCATGGGCAAAAATATTGGAGCCTATGATTGCTTTTGTATCAGGGACCTGTATTCCCAGATATTCCAATATCTCTTTACAACAAAGGGCAATGTTTTGCGGCACCGTCACAGGCATTTTGAGCAAATGGCATGCACTCATCACCACTTCCTCAAAGGCTGGAAATCCGCCAATGCCTCCAACAGAAGCTGCAACCCCGGCAACACCGCTTTTCATTGCGCCTAAAGCATTTCCTGTGGCTAACCCCAGTGTATTCTTTCCTTCATATTCAATACCGCATGTAATTTTTTTCTTCACATCCTCCAACCTCCAATAGGTTGTCAAGGAATCCAATCCGCCACTGTCATCAGAAACAATTATGCTGTATATTTTATTTTCCTTTATCAGCTTTTGGAAAAAATTCATTCTTTGCTCCGGTTCTTCAGAGATATCAAGCTTTCCAACGGTTACTTTCATTTTAAGCCTATTAGCCTCGAAAAGAGCTTCTCTGAAAGAAAATGCCGTTTCTTCATCTGAGCATGGATTGAATAAGACTTTGACCCATAAGCTTCCCAAAACATATGCAGCCATTACCTGCTCAATTTTTGGCTCAATGCATATTCTGATATCCCTGAAGTCCATATTCTTAAAGTCCAATAATGGCTCTATATTGTCTATGTGAACATCATATATCATTTCGGACATATCCGTAATTTTCTTCTTTAGCCCGACGAAGTCACCTGCATTAATTTGTCTATTTTTTAAGGCATACCCCAGCGTATTGTCAATAAATACTGGATTGGGAATCATACCGGCACACTCCTTCATAACAGACCTTGAAAATCACTCGATCAAATGGCTTTCTTTTCTCTATTTCCGTATTTTTTTATCGCTTCCGTCCCGGTGTTCCGGAACTTATACGATTGATCTTCCATTAAAAGACCTATGGCATCCGCGCGGCATTGTTGACAGTGGCGCATCTGGGGCATATCCATCCGGCACAGCTCCCGCAATGCATTGAGTTCCTTCATGCCAGTCCGGGGTAAACTCTGAAATGCGCTTCCCCGTGCCGGGATCAAAGGCATAATATTGGCCATATGAGCTCCCAGGCTCTTCAGCTTTTTTATCACTTCAGGAATATGCCCGTCATTAATATCCTTGATCATTACACTATTGACTTTTACCAGAACACCATTACCCGATAGCGTTTTAATTCCTTCCAGCTGGTTGTGAATCAATATTTCAGCTGCATTTACGCCAGCATGGTATTTTCCCTGATAATAAACGTGCTGATAAATTTTTGCCCCTATCATTCCCCATATTTCCTTCCTCTCCTCCTTTCCTTCGGATTCGGTATGTGCTTATGCCCATTACAATTGTTTGGGCTTAAACATATGTTCCAAATCTATGGGATTTTCTTTTGCAGTGAGCGCTTCCGGTTCAATACGATAGACAGCTACTCCCTTGTTGTCAAAGGATGAACGGTATTTATCCACAAATTGCCGGGAAAGAGGATTTTTAAAAAGCTCCGGCGCGAATTTTTCCAGGAACCGCATAAGGGCCCGGGTCTTTTCATCCAAATCCTCCACTAAAATCCCCTTCCCGAAAATTATCACGCTTAAATAGGAGGTATCACATTTGCATGGTACGGAATCTATCACTGTACCGTGTTCCTCAAATACAGTAAAGCAAATCTTTGGATTTGCAGCCAGAAGTTCATTCTTTTTACCGCTGCCCATCCCATGAATATATATTTTATCGTTCCAATAGACATAATTTACCGGTATTGCATAAGGTGGCCTGCCCTCTATATCACACATGCTTAAGGTTCCCACCCTTTTCTCCATCAAAAAACGATCAATTTTTTCTTTATCCTCACAAACTCTTTGCGCATATCTTATTTGCTCCATCACCATCACTCCTGACTTAATTCCAAGCTTCGAGCCTATCGAGAAAATCATCCATCAGGGAATTCGCCGTTTTTAAAAAACCCATCCCCCCTTGTATCTGTTTCTCGTTCTGCACATAAGTACCGTCCGTCATCTCATCGGCACAGTGACTGATCAGAGATAAGATCCCGGCTTCCGTGCTCTCCAGATGGAATTGGAATCCGATAACACGATCCTCATAGATAAATGCCTGGTGGTTGCAAGCGTCGCTGTTTGCTATACATCTGGCCCCTGTCCCAAGTTTACTGAAGGTATCCCCGTGCCATTGAAAAACATAAGGCGTTTGGGGAAAATTTTCAAAAAGGGGCGACCTAAACGCTTCAGCGTTGAAAGTAACCGGCAGCCAGCCGATTTCACGCTCCGGATTTTTGGTGACCCGGCCTCCCAGAACCTCCGTAATAAGCTGCGCGCCAAGGCAGATTCCCAGTACGGTCTTGCCTTTGTCAATGGCCTCCCGGATGAATTGTTTTTCATACCCGAGCCATGGATAGCTTTTTTCTTCATAAATGTTCATAGGCCCGCCTAAAATAACAAGCCAGTCAAACTGCTCCATTGCCGGAACAGCTTCATGATTGTATAAATGGGTTCCCGTAAGCCGGTGCCCTTTTTTATTCACCCAAGGAACAATGCCTGCAGGGCCCTCAAAGGATACATGCTGCAAATAGTGAATTCTCATCGCAATCCTTCTCCTGAAATCATACCGCGTCTTTTCCGGTTTCACCTGTTCTGACCCTATATACCTCTGTAATGGGAAGGACAAATACTTTCCCGTCTCCAGGGTTCCCTGTGGAATTAACTCTCATAATTGCATCGACTACTTTTGGCACTTCATCATCTTGTACGATCAGCGTCAAAAATCTTTTCGGTATCAGCCGATGCTCTTCCGAAACCGTTTCAGCCAACCCCGGCGCTTCCTTCGCCGCTTTCTGTGGCGGTATTTGCATGATCGTGAAATCTACCTTCTTTTTCCCTCTTCCCAACACTTTTCTACACGTGACTGAAGGAAAACCGGCATCAAGAAGAGCTTTTTTTGTCTGATTGATCCTATGCATCCGGATAAAAGCCATAACTTCTTTCATGTTTGCAGCCTCCTTCTATAGACCTTTACTGTTGGAACTGACCGTATAGGCTTCTTCAACAGGACTGACAAAGATCTTTCCATCTCCGAATGCGCCATTATCTCCTGTTTTAGCCGTTTCCATAATGATTTTCACCACAGTATCCTTGTCCTGGTCGTCGACAATCATCAGCAGCATTTCCTTGGGAATTTCGTCATAATATACGTCTCCAAATTTAATCCCTTTTTGCTTGCCTCTGCCGACAACATCTACCTTTGTTACCGCCGGAAAACCTGCTTCACTTAATTTTGTCAATATTTCCGTTACTTTTTCAGGCCGAATAATTGCTCTTACCAGTAACATACTCCAAACCTCCCTTAATGATTTAATTGATTTCCTATGCACTTCTTCACAATTGAGAGTCAGACGAAGTCTCATGGATTGTCCTTTGCCAAAAAAGCTCTTACGGATGAAATCCTTACCGGATCAAACAGCTTCCGAACACCGTCACATATGGCAAGAATCCGATCCAAATCGGATAGCTCAGGTTCACCGTGATAGTAATTTTCAATCGAACAGATACCGAATATCAAATCCAGAGACCTTATTTCCTCATTCAGTTCCTCCGGCACAGCAACAATTTCTTCCACAGCATTCATAAGACAAGTGTAATTGTGATTTCCAGGTTCTGTACCATACAGCTCGCACAAAGCGACAAGATAGAACTCAAGAGCAACAGCAGCTACATTGAATACTACGCTGTAATATTGTTTTTCTTCCAGGAATTGTACCGTTCTTTTATGGTAAGCCTTGGCGTCACGGTATTTTTCCTCAAATGCTTCCAGATCGATTTCATCTTTCCTTCCATCCGTCATGATCCGCACCTTCTTCCCGGTATCCCGCCGGAACCCGAAAAGACTTCGGGGCCGACAAAACCTGACAGAGCCACACCTGCCTGTTTTGTCCTACCATACATTCAGTACCCATTCTTTATTTTTCTTGTATTCCATATCCGTAAACAGCGTGTTTGCCATTTGTTCCGTAAGCCACATGGCACCTGCATATCCAACAATGGGATGGCGGTAGTATCCTGCACGGTCATACACAGGAAATCCTACGCGCAGCATCGGAACATTGGTGTCGATGGAGGTAAAGCGGCCTTTAGAGTGTCCCAGAATGAGATCAAGCTCAAGCCCTTCATTCTTTATGCGGTTTTCCAGCTCCCATAAATCTGCATTTGTAACGATTTCCATAGGAAAATCAACATTTTCCTGGAGCTCTTTGATGCGCGGGTCTTTCCGGTAGGTAGTATTGTCATCGCCAAGCAGAAGCAGCATGGGCTTCATTTCCAGATCCAGACAGAATTGTGCAAGCCCTATGACGAGATCGGCGCTTCCATAGATAGCTACTTTCTTGTCGGCCAAAAACATATGTGTAACGTCCGTCAGCGCATCAAGGGCAATTCCTCTCTCACGGACCAGGGTTTGCGGTATGGGCTTTCCGGTTAAAGCCTTTACATTTTTCAAAAAAACATCCGTATTATGGATACCGATGGGTGTCGGCCCAATGACCGCCGGTATGCCGAATTCACTTTCCAGATATTCGGCAGCCTGACCGCCTTCATACCTGTTCAGTGCAATGGTCCCTATGGCATTGGCTGTCCCTTTCAAATCCTCAATGGTTGTGCTGCCGTGGGAAACATGGTTTCCGTCCGGCATCAGCGGAGAATCAAAGGTTTCAATTTCAAACAGGACAGTGGCATCCACCTGCATTTCTGACAGTAAATGCTTCAGCACCGTCACATCACCGGGGTTGGCCCATCCCGTAATCAGATTGAGTTTCCCATTGGGCTGGTCCTTTTGTGCAAAATAGCTTACGAAATCTTTTACAGCAACATCATATCCGCTGATCATGCTGCCTTTAAAGCTGGGCGCGTGAATCGGAATCAGATAGACCTCCCGCCCGGGATATTTTTCTTTCAGGAGCCCATTGTTGAGCTTCTTAATGACACCGTCAATATCGTCGCCGATAACTTCCGTCGAGCAGGTAGTAATAATCGGCACAACCTTTACATGGGGATACCTCATTAAAAGCACATCCACCGCTTCTTCGACACGGTTCAGGGCTCCGAATACCGCACCGTCCTCATGCAGGGAAGAGGAGGCTAACTCAAAGCTCTCCTTGAAATGCTGTGAGAACAGCAGGCGGACAAACATCACGCAGCCCTGTCCTCCGTGGACAATTCCGATGCAGTCCTTTATTCCAATGCTGGCGTATTGAGCTCCACAAGGTTGGCATGTGAATATGGGGTTAATAACACCTACACGTTCTTTCTCTTTCACTTCGCAGGACATAGTATCACTCCTTCCTAATAGAGCGGGTCGGTAAGCTCCAAATTAAGCGACCCTGTGATTGTCAAATAGTCCATCCTGTCTTTTAGTTCTTGTATAAGTATTTTAATATCTTCTTTTTCCATCTTATTCAACCATGGATATCTGCTTTTGAAGGCCTCCGCCAGACATACTGCATCCACCCAGTAGCATTTGTCCTCCGGAGTTCCGGTCTCGACAGGCTCTTCACACAAGATCTGCATGGTCTTTGTAAGTATTCCTTCATTTTGTTTTTCCCTGTCCCAGGCGCGGGAATGAAACTGCCACAGGCATTTTTTCATAATATAATCCACCAGTTGCTCAACCCTGTCCCTCATTATATCTTCCATATGCCATAACCTCCGTTATACGACTGAAAGTTCTCTTTTTGCCGGAAAATCCGGATATGTCTTTTTGCCCAACGCCGAAACGCTATCATATTTACCCGTATACTCCTTCAGGTAAGTGGAGGAAGTGATCTCTTCGCTTAGATTAGCGTCGGAGAGTATTCTTTGTGTCATGAAACCCTTATCTGCGGGTATTTCGTCTTTACTGACATCAAGATATGAAAGCTGATGGATAGGGGAAAATATCCCGTTGTAAATATCGCGGGCAAACCGGACCCATCCTTCATATCCCTTCCAGGGACCGTTGTGATAGGCATGAGCATTCAGATACGGCACACGGATTTTTTTTGCAACCTCGCCCGGCCGTTTTCCTGTAAAAATGATATCGGGCTTTAAGGTTTCCATGGCCTCCAGGCCTTCCAATTCATTGGGATCATCAATGGCGAGGGCGCCTTCTTCACACCTGGAAATCCCCTTTTCCATGTCGCCCTGATGGCCGAATTTCGTATATACGGAGACGACCTCCACACCCATTTCCTCATGGATGGCATTCGCCCAATGCCAGAGCTTGGAGCCGCCTGGCCAGAGACAAACCCTTTTGCCCTTCAGACGCTCTTTATACCACTCCAACTGCGGCTTCCATTTTGCCGTCTCTTCCTCAATGATCGCCTCGGCCCTGTCTTCGATTCCAAAGAACAATCCGACCTTCCGGAGGGATGCCGACAGTGGTTCGAAACCAAATCCATCAATATCCAGGCGCGGAATTCCATACCTTACTTTGAGCTCATTGCAGATGTACTCTGCCGAACGCGCACATTCAAGCACATTGAGATGCGCCCGGTGCATGGCTCTCAAGTCATCATAGGACCCGTTGCCGGTAAAGGTGGAAAGCACCTGTATCCCCATTCTCTTAAAATAATCCATCATCACTACCTGGTCACCCTGGATATTGTACTCACCGACATAATTGATCACATAATCGCCGGTAATTTGGGGTTCAACGGTGCCAACCTTCTGGTTGATCCAGGCAATATTGATCTTATGATGTCCCCCGGATTGGCTTGGTCCTCCAAACCCCGGAGAGTTGCATACAAAGATATCTACTTCCGGCATTTCCTCCATGACCTCTTCGGCAATGGCATTCATATCATCGCCGATCAGGGCGGATGCGCAGGTTTGGTAAATCGTCATCCGCTTGATCTTGGGAAAGGCTTTGAAGGCTTCTATAATATTCTGTTTAAGCACTTTTTCTGCGCCAAACACAATGTGCTTTTCCTTCATGTCCGTGGCAAAGGTATATTTTAACTGAAAGTTGTCGTTGTCACTGATATACCGTTTTGTTTGCCAGGTGTCATAAGTGCATCCTACCGGCCCGTGGCTCATGTGGATGACATCCTTCATAGGTGTTCCTATAACGTGTTTTGCTCCGCAGTATGCGCAGCCGCGTTCGGAAATACTTCCCGGAATGGTGTTAAGATAGCCCAGGGGAAGAGCATCTGCCAGAGTCTCACCCGGTCCTTTTATAACAGCGTGTTTTTTCCTTTCAGGAATGCATTTGCTGCATTTGAATTCATGATATGGCATAACGATTGCCTCCTTTACCTGACTGCACGATTATTTCCTATGCATTATGCAGCCGGACGTTTATACTAATCCGCAATTCCGTATTTTACAACCATTGATTCCAATTCATCCATTTTAAGCGGTTGCGGAATTACAAAATCCTTATTTTCAATAATTTTTCTTGCCAGCTCGCCATATTCTTTGGCTTGATTGCACTCATCATCAAATTCAACGACCGTTTTTTTGTTAAATTCCGCTTTCTGAACAATGTTGTCACGAGGTACGAAGTGAATCATCTTTGTTCCGATAGCCGAAGTGAACTCTTCCAGAAACTCTGCCTCCCTATCAACTTTACGGCTGTTGCAGATAACTCCTCCTAAACGGACGCCGCTTTGTTTTGCATATTTAAGGAGACCTTTGCAAATATTGTTTGCCGCGTAGATTGCCATCATCTCTCCCGAAGCAACGATATATACCTCCTGTGCTTTTCCGTCGCGGATCGGCATTGCAAATCCGCCGCACACAACATCACCCAGTACATCAAAAAATACGAAATCCAGATCGGATGTATACGCTCCGTTTTTCTCCATGAGGTCAATCGCCGTGATTACACCACGGCCCGCACATCCCACTCCGGGCTCGGGACCGCCTGACTCAACACACCGGATCCCTTCATACCCTTCTTTTACAACCTTTTCAGTAGTAATTTTTTCTTCACCTTCATCGCGGAGCATATCCATCAATGTTTTTTGATTCATTCCTCCAAGAATAAGACGCGTCGAATCTGCCTTCGGGTCACATCCATGGATGAATACCTTTTTGCTGTAAAAATGCCCCATAGCCGCCGCTGTATTTTGTTGGGTTGTGGACTTACCTATTCCACCCTTTCCATAAATCGCAATTTTTCTTGGCATATTAAAACTCCTTTCGTTCCTGAATTGTTTTAAATAGGTTCAAAATGTTAACCGGTTTTATGCCAGCCTTTTATAAACGAGGCTCATAAATGTACCCACCTCATCCAAGGTAAAAGGACACACCGCTGCAAGTAGCGGGGCTCTGGGGATGAGGAATGTCCCTTAAACCTTAAAAACATATAAGTGAATACAAATTGGAAATGCTTTTCGGTAGTACTAAATACATCATGGTATTCATCGGGTATCAGTCCATGCTTTTCTTGCATTCTCACATGAAATACAAGAACAAATCGGCATGCTATTTAGTTGATGGTTTACAACACGGTAAATAAAATAGGATTTATAAAGATATGCTATCTTGGAAGGCTGTCACGGGCTTACAAGAATTATCCGGGCATGATCTCTTATTCTTGTCTGCATTAAAATCTTACATTGTACTTCACACTGGACTATTTGTAATCCGTTTTTTCCATTTCGTTCTGTTTTGTCTTATTATACGCAAATCATTCGATTGTGTCAATACCCTTTGCAAAATTAATTTTTGCAATATAGACGTCCGCATCTTTCATTCTATCTTATTTTTCGCATGCAACACCAATAACCTTTATTATCTCGTTACACGCCTCAATAGTCTCGTCCATATATACAATACGATCAAACAGCAAACAATTTATAAATTACATTTTACCTCATACATGCATGCAGGCCATATAGAGCTTGCACATTTTTTATGTTTCCCCCACCTCTTCTTCGATAACTCTTTGTTAAAACATCCGCACCTCCATACATCCTGGAATAAATTTTCTTTTTCGCCCGCATCGTACAGATTCAAATCAGTTTATACTATTTTGGGATAGTTAAGCAATTGCTGCATTGGGGTATGAGGATATTGGATATGAGGAAATGATAAAGCTCTGCATAAGTGTATTTTCATAAATAATTATGATATAATAATTTATATTTTTCGCGAAAGGTTAGCTTGGTAATGATTGAAAACAAACCATTAACGCCGCAGGAAGTTGCTGAAATATTGAAAATTTCCAAAAGCACAGTTTATGAATTGATGAAACGCCGGGAATTGAATGCCTATCGAGTCGGTAAGAAATTACGTGTTGATTTGGAAGATGTTGAGAAATATAAAAACAAGACCAAGGACAGCAATCAATCCGGCACATTTTCTTCCGAACCGGGCAAATCTGTTGCTGAACATTCCTATAAAGAGCCCCTTGAAAAAAGCAGCTCCTTTATCATTTCAGGACAGGATGTAATGCTGGATATTTTATGCCAATATTTAGACCGCCATCCGAAGGGAATTCGTGCTTTACGCTCTTATGAAGGAAGTTATAATTCGGTCTATGCACTTTACAAAGGAGATATTCAAGTTGCAACAGCTCATATGTGGGATGGTAAAACAGGGGAATATAATGTACCTTTTATTGAAAGAATGCTTCCCGGAACCCCCGCTGTCATTATTCGTCTCGCTAACCGTATGCAAGGTTTCTACGTGGCTAAAGGAAATCCCAAAAACATTAAGGATTGGAATGATTTGCGGCGCTCCGATATCACGATGATCAACCGCGAAAAGGGCAGTGGTACAAGAATTTTATTGGACGAGCACTTGCGAAAAATGGGGATTTCGGGTAAATCCATCAACGGCTATACGAGAGAATCTCCGTCCCATCTTGCCGTTGCAAGTACTGTTGCCCGCGGCGGTGCAGACCTCGGTATCGGAAATGAAAAAGCAGGCTTGCAGGTTCAAAATATTGATTTTATCCCTATGCAAAGAGAACAGTATGACATGATCATAAAAAAAGAAGACATAAATCAACCTGCCTTTACTGCTATTTTTGAAATCCTTCGTTCGGATGAGTTGAAATCTGAACTTCAAGGGATTGGTGGTTATGACCTTGCTGAATTGGGAAAGATTATTGCAGAAACCTGACCAATAACCGGATTCCATTTCTGCAGGATAATAATCTCTTCCCATTTCCAGATAGCCCAGTTTTTTTGTCTGCCTTTATTCATTAACATCACGATTTATACATTAAGCAGCATAGGTATCATAAAGGTGAACAAATAAAAAAGTTATAACAGAACTTTCTCCCATTACAGCTTTTTTTCATTGGAGCCCTCAATTGGAATTGAACCGACGAAAACTCTTCCTTACTATACTACTCGATCAGATTCATAACAATAAATTCGACACTCCTATCTTCGGATACCCTTTTAAAAGAACCTGTCTTTATGAATCCCAGCTTCTCGTACACCTTAATTGCACGCACATTAAAAGCTGCCACAGTAAGTCGAAACTTATTAATTGAAAGCCGTTTCCGCGCAAAGTGCATGCCGGCCTGCATAAAATCATAGCCATATCCTCTTCCGCATAAATCTGGTGCCATCCCCAGTCCGATATCTGTAAAGCCTCCCTCATGGTAGACTCCGGCCATTTCTCCTGCAGGAACCCGCGCCGATTTCCCGAAACAGAAATATCCTGTCAGGTTGTCTTCCTCATCTGTTGCAGAATAATAGGAGCCGTCAAGCAGCTCTCTCAAGCTGCTGTCGTTCTCATCCATTTTATAAATAGCATATGGCTCATCATACTTCCAATTTGCAATGATCTTTGCTTCATCATAACTGGTTATCCGTTTTACTTTCAGCTTCATGGTCCATTATCCATTTCTTAAAAAACTCTATATTTTTTGATCACACTAATTGTCTCTACGCATCAGGCTGAAGCTTTGAGCAGTCGGTCCTACATCAGGCTGGCTTGCCAGAAACAGGGCAAGGGGGACGACATCCTCCGGCTGTTTGTGCCATTCACTGTCCATGGTTTTTACCTTGCTGTCCGATTTTGAAGTATCATCAATGGCCGTTTGAACGGGGCCCGGGATCAGTTCGTTCACGCTGATATTATACTGCTCAAGCTCCTGTGCCAGTATACGTGTCAACATCCACAGACCGGCCTTGGAGCAGGAATATGCCGACCCGCCCGCATATCCGCGGTGCCCGAGTCCCGACCCGATAGTAATGATCTTTCCGGCGCTACGCTGCTTAAGAAACGGTATCGCCTCATGGGCGCAATAGTATGCACCGAGCAGATTTACCTCAAACGTCCGTTTCCAGTTTTCCGGTTCACTGTCTTCAACTGTTTCCCTGTCGTAATTTACACCTGCGTTGATAACAAGGATATCGAGGCCTCCAAAATATTCAACAGTCCTCTCAACCATATGATGAACCGATTCAATACAGGTAACGTCTGTTTCAACCGCCAGGGCCTTTTCACCCAGTCCGGCTATTTCCTTCACCGTTTGCTCAATTTCTGCTGATGTCCTTGCAGCACAAACTATACCGGCTCCTGCCGCCGCATAGGCAACGGCGATTGCTTTTCCAATACCGCGCCCGGCCCCGGTAACAATAGCTACGTTCCCTTTTAGGATTTTTTCAATTTGCCCCATAAAGACGAACACCCCCCTCCTGCCGAAATCACTCTTTCCCAGTCTATCATGTCTTTTCCGCCAGTATATATCCATTTTATGGTATGTCTTCCATCTTTCGCATAGAATCCCATGATTTTTATGAATGTCCCGTAAATGCTTCATTCATCAAGAATTCTTTAATGTGATCTCTTATTTCGATTATTCCCTCTTTACTCTGGAAGACTTCAATTTTATATGTATTGACAAAGCACCTTGCACAACATCCGAATTGAACTCCCATCTGCATCCCCCCATCTTTTAGTCTGATGTTATTCAGGAATTACTTATACTATAAACCATATAAGATCGCTTACATTATACCACATTTCACCAATAGTTTAGGCATTATCTTATACTCATGAGGCCTAGCAAGAAGTTTAAAAAGGCCGGAAACTTGCACTAAAATGTCTATTTTATGTATGTACACAATCCATTAATTTACATAATCTGCTCGTTCGCAAGCAAATTGACTGTATGGAAAAATATTGATATTATTGTAGTGTATTGGCTTAGCCATAACGAACTAAAATATAGTTGTTTTTTTCTACATTGCAAACTACCATAAAAAGGCATCTAGAGAAAATCCATAATAATCTTTGGTTCGTATCGGTTTGAATATGCGTCGGTTGCGTAGGACATTATTGAATAATGGCAGGACTATGATAGTTACAATCAGTATAAGATGAATAAGGAGGTAAAAATGAAGCGGTTTTGGAAAAATAAAATAATATTGGCCATTAGTACTGTTATCCTTTTACTAATATGCTGTACGGGTTTGTATCTATTGAACAGAAGTATTCATGTAAATAATAATGATTTGCTTTTAACATACGAAACTCTGGAGTCAGCATCTTATAAAGAAGAAAAAGTAAATAATTCAATCTATAGAGACTATTTTTATGGAGAAGACATTGGAAGAGTTACTATTACAAACGATGGGATAGAAGTAGTCATAAGGGATGATAGGCATGGCTTTATAAAGGGCTACCAGAATGGTATCTTGTATTATGTATATGACCTGAAGAAAGAGAAATTATTTGGTGAGATAAAATCATATTTCGATCCTGGGTTTTGGTTTGGAGGTGCAAGAGTCGTAGAAAAAGGAGGAGTATTTATAAGAACTGCTGATGAATGCCAGCAACTAGGCCAGCTGTTAAAAGAGAAGAAATATAACCAAATCGCAGAAGATAAAAAGAATAAAATAATTATAACCAATCATGGCACATATTTCGTTAACTGATACTGCATAGAATTTACAAAATACATACAAGCGAAGATTCGAGGCGAACAATGATGAATAATTTTGTAAAAAAGGGGTTCCCTTATGCAGGTAATTACATGGGGTTGAAATCGACAATTGGGTTATAGAATGGATTATTGATAGGTTGATTATTCTATGTGAGGTGGGAAGGATGGTACATAAAGGAACGAAAACGATAACTACAAGCAGGCTGATATTACGTAAATTTACAGTTGATGATGCGCAGATGATGTTTAATAACTGGGCTAATGACGAGAGAGTAACAAAATTTCTTTCGTGGACACCTCATAAAAATATTGAGGGAACGAAGCAATGTCTTCAGATTTGGACGAATTCTTATTCCAATAATAATTTTTATCATTGGGCAATTGAAAACGATGGACAAGTTATCGGAAGTATTGGCGCAGTTTCAGTAGATGAAAAAAATCATCTTTGCGAAATAGGATACTGTATTGGCTATGACTATTGGGGAAAGGGCATTACTACCGAAGCAATGCTGGCTATTATCGGATTTCTATTTATTGAAGTTGGATTTCACAGAATTTTTGCAAAACATGATGTTGAAAATCCAAACTCCGGAAAGGTTATGAAGAAATGTGGTATGATTTATGAAGGCAGAATGAGAGGTCATTACTTGCGACATGACGGAACATATTCCGATTCAATCATTTATGGTATTATTATTGACGATTACTGAAAAGCACAACTGTAAGAAACCCATATTTTGGGTTATACCAGATAGAACTCTTTTTTGCCCCAACAGGTGCTTTAGAAGAAATAGTAAAGAATAGTGGATGGGTGTTCACATGTGCACCAAAGAACCATCCCTGTGCGTCCTTGCTATTTGGTAAATATTTTATTCTAATATTCATAGCGAAATCATACAAAAGGTTTGTGGGGAGATGTGTTTATGAAAGTCTTAATACGTGATTTAGAAAAGGATGATTATGAAGCAGTGTGTGATTTGATTAGTAATGAGCTTGGATATGTGAACACAAATTATGCTGATGCATTTAAACGATTGGATGCTATTCGAAATCGTAAGGGCTATCATACATTTGTTGCTGTCGACAATAACAAAGTTATTGGCTTTATAGGGTTAAGCAGGGGTATTGCCTTCAACATTAATGGAGAATACATTCAAATAATTGCTCTTGCTGTAAATAAGGAGTGCCAAAATAGAGGTATTGGAACACAGCTACTTATAAAAGTAGAACAATATGCTCAAAACGAAAAAATACATTCAATAGGCTTAAATAGTGGTTTGCATCGTGAAGAAGCACATACATTTTATGAACATAGAGGTTATGTGAAAAAGTCGTATAGCTTTCAAAAATCTCTCCATGAAGAATAAAGTTTATGGCTGTCCAAAACCCATAATACCTGCAGGACAAATTACCATACATGCTTAGGAGGATATTCAAAATGTGGAAAGAATTCGTAAGCAACCTGACGAATGATAGTAAATACTTACTACCAGTAAAAGAGGATGAGATACATAAAGCTGAACAAATCCTCAATGTAAAATTTAGTGAAGAGCTAAAAAGCCTTTTACTTGAGACAAACGGTATCAAAAGTGAATTTCAGGTTGATTTGATATGGTCTTTAGATAGAATTTTGAATGATAATATACAGTTCAGGAATTACCGGGATTTTAAGGAATTGTACATGCCTTTTGACTGTCTTTTGTTTTTTGCAGATGCTGGAAATGGAGATCAATTCGCCTATACTATAATAGATGGAAAAATCCGCAGAAATGATGTTTTTGTTTGGAACCACGAAAATGATAGTCGAATATGGGTTGCATCCTCATTGAAGCAGTATATTGAATGGTGGTTAAATGGTACCATTAAGCTTTGAATATAAAAAATAAGGATTGGCGGCTCTGTAAAATTATCCTTTCCTTGCGTAGATGATTGCCCTGGATGTAGCTTCACTGATGGGATTGCGGTTATAGTCGCTATATTCCTGCTCGACTACCGCCTTCTCCCTGGACTCTCAACCCGGTTGATTAGTAATATTCAAAAATATGGATATATAAATGAAAAAATGTTAAAATGTAAACATGATAAAAAGGTATTTACTAATGAGCCAAATAGTTGAAATAGATCATTTGTTACGGGTTAAAAATCGACTTGATACTGACATGGAAAAGATGGGGATACTTGTAGAGAAATTGAAAGAGTTTTTTTTCCTGGCTTTGGTAAATGTGAATCACATTCTATTGGAGTGATAACACACCGGACAAGGCAAAGGTGAAAGAGCACAGCATAAGTATCCTAAAAACAGCATATTTTTTACCGGGATACAATATGGTAACCTTGAACTTATTAAATGTGAAATGTAAGAGGAGTAAAAGACGGTATTAAAGTGGAAAGAAGGTGAGTAAACATGTTGGATATTGAAATTCTGGACATAATAAAGTCTTTGCAAATGGCAAAATCTGAAATTAACAACATAGAAGCAAAAGCAGCAAAAGCAGGCTGTCCCAAAAAGCTTTACGATACGATATCAGCTTTTTCCAATAAAACGGGTGGTATAATCATTTTTGGTATTGATGAAGAAAAGGGGTTTGAGGTATGTGGCGTTTATGATGCTGCTGATCTTCAAAAAAAAGTAATAGAACAATGCAATCAAATGATACCTGCCGTTCGAGCCGCATTTAGCACTTTAATCCAGGAGGATAAAGTTGTTGTTGCTGTAGAAATTCCGGAAGCTTCTTTTCAAGATAAACCTGTTTACTACTCCGGCGCTGGAATTCAAAAGGGTTCCTACATCCGTGTAGGTGATGCCGATATAAGAATGACAGATAAAGAGATATATAGTTTAATTGCCTTTAAAAACAATATACATGACGAACTTCGTATAGTTCAAAGGGCAGATATGGTTAATCTGGATAATGATAAAATAGATGAGTATCTCAAACTGCAAATTTCCAAGAAGCCAAATTTCGCTAAACTGGGTAAGGAACGGATGCTACTGGACCTTGGAATTATTGCGCTAGATGAGAAAGGAAGCTTGAAACCTACCGTTGCAGGGTTACTATGTTTTGGTGTTTATCCTCAGAGTTTTTTTCCGCAATGGACAGTTACATGCATTGCTGTACCTGGCTATGAAATAGGTGAAGTAGGTGGTGTTAGAGAGCGTTTCATCGATAATAAGAAGATTGAAGGTACAATTCAAGAAATGATAGAAGGAAGCATTGCTTTTTTGCTTAAGAACATAGCTGTGAGAACTATTATCAACGGCAAGACGGGTAAGCGTGAGGACAAGGCAGAGTATCCTTCAAAGGCAATTCGCGAAGCAGTTATCAATGCCCTGCTGCACAGGGACTATAGTATACACTCGGAAGGTATTTATATACAAATGCGCATTTATAAGAATCGCATTGAAATACAGAATCCCGGAGGACTTTTTGGAAGAATAACGATTGAGGAAATAGGAAAGAAAAAGAACTATGATGCACGAAATCCGAACCTCATTCGAGTGCTTGAGGATATGGGCATTGTTGAAAACCGTGGTTCGGGAATTCCGACTATGATTGATGAAATGCTGAATCATGGTCTTCAAAAACCTGATTTTGATGATGTTCATGGCGATTTTGTCGTAACTTTTCGGGGTAAGGATGGAAACGGTGGTGCCATAGATAAAGCACAATCCCAATCAGATGCCTTCAATAATATCACTTCAAATGAAGTGATAAATGAAGTAATAAATGAAGTAATAAATGAAACTGAAAAAAGTGTTATTAAAGTGATACTAGGAAATGATAAAGTGACAAAACCACAAATATCTAAAATGACTGGATTATCACTAAGTACAGTTGAAAGGGCACTTTCTTCATTAAAGAAAAAAGGAATTCTAACCAGGGTAGGATCTAATAAAACCGGACACTGGGATGTAAAGAAAGTAAGCAGTAAGTAAGTTATGAATATGATATGTATCCCGTTACGGAAAAAGGCTGTTTGCATTACACCTTGATGATTATTTTGCAGCTCTGTAAAATTATCCTTTCCTTGCGTAGATGATTGCCCTGGATGTAGCTTCACTGATGGGATTGCGGTTATAGTCGCCATATTCCTGCTCGACTACAAATCCAGTATTTGGTAACCATTTGTGAATCTGTTCAAGCATAGCGAAGTGTTTTAAACAAGATATATCTTTTTTGATGACCTCGACGCTTTTGAGCGTTAGATCAAACCTGCGGACGAAAGTGCTGATACCGGTATACTTGTCGTACATGCTGTCCAGTAATATCATTTTTCCATCATTGCCGTCGCTGTTATGACATGCTCGTCAACACGCCTTACAACACTATGAGTGTACGCAGTAAAGTATTTGAGCCAGAAGCCGGAAGCCGCCGGGTTGATGCTCTCGAAGTCGACACCCAAACGTGTATAACCCGCGCTTTTTAACGTGCGAATCATAAAATTAAGCAGGTTCTGATACACACCAATCCCCCGGTTTTCAGGCAGGCAGTAAGCCCCGGTGATATGGATATAATCAGGTGTTTCACATATAAAAGTTTCTCCGTCCCTTTCAGTTCTGAGGAATGCAATGATTTTACCAGGAACTTTTGCAGCAAAATAACGGGAATGATTCCGGTTTGTTCTCCCCACAAATGAGGCTTCGGTGTCGGATTGACGCAGAATGAAGGTTGGACTGGCCGCCATGTGTGCGTCCAACATGTGAACGAGCGGCAATATGCTTATATATTCCTCCGGCGTAAGTTCTACTAAATCAAAGCCATGACACGGCTGTGTTTCAATTTCATCCATTCCCCGTATCGCATCAATGCAGCGCAGACCGAAGCCGTAACGGAAAAATTGCTCCTGCCCCGCTTTATCGTGGACGTACAGGCAAACCGCGTGGCTGGAGACTCCGGCTTTCACCCATTTTTCACCTGCTGTCTGATACATCCGGGCATATATCTGTACACGGTTTTCGGGTATTGTCCCGTTTGCGTGCATTGGCGAGAATCCCCCAATTGCGCCGGTAGAGCGAAAGGCGTTGCTGAACGGTGATACACTGCACAAGAAACCGATCATATGGCCACCCTCAAAGGCCGCAACACCAAGATTGTTTTCCGTAAACGGTCTCAGGTCAGGGAATTCTTTCACAGACGGGAGTGTATGGACAAAACGACGTTCTGCTTCATAATTTTGGCGGGCAATTTGCTCCGCTTGCACAATGTGTTCGATCGTAAAGTCAACGATCTTCATTACAATTTTTTCTCCTCGCCCCAGCGGTAGCCATGCTCCAGCATAACCTCCCGGATGGTGTCTACGGACTTCCTGTCAATGCCTGGAAGCGCTGATATTTCACGCTCACTTTTGCCCTTCATCACATCAAGATATGGACATCCCAATCCCTCAATTGCCCTCTGCGCATCAGGTTTAAGGCGGCAAAGCAATACGGCGATGGGGACGGGGATAAATTTCTCCTTGGGTGGAAAACTCTTTTCAAACTCCAAAACATCCTTTTCGTCAAGATCGTCATAAACAGGATCAATGAAATACCGGCCATGTATGCCATCAAGTGCGCCATCATAGAGAGGCAGCGCCATGAATGGATCAAAGTTCCAGCCGTCGGCGGTAGTTATGCGAAACTCCGATGCCCGCCGAAATCCGACACGCGGATAATAATCCGGATGGCCAAAGATCAATACGGCGCGGCAACCAAGCCGTCTTGCCTCAGCAAACGTGTGCAGCATGAGCGCCTTGCCTACCCCGGTGTTCTGGTATCCGGGCAGCACACTAAGGGGTCCGAATGTCAATGTCTCGTAAATTTTGCCCGAAGCGTCCTCAATTTTGCTTTTCGTGTATATGATGTGGCCCACAAGCCTTCCGTCTACCTCGGCCACATAGTCAAGCTCCGGCACAAATGCCGAAACCTTGCGGAGCCTTTTTACAAGCAGATGCTCGTCACAAATATGACGGCTGTTTCCCCAGAAGGCTTCGCGGGTCAATTCTTCAACCATGCGGTAATCTTCGGGACGCTCAAGACGAATGGTAATGTTTGATTTCGTCATTATTTTATCCTCCTACTTTTTAAGTATGGCACATAATGTGCCTGATCCATCGGCATACGGCTTCATCTCCCCATCAACATTGTTTGCAATATTTCCACGCACCGCCTTTTAGAGTAATCATCCTTGTAATATAAGTAAAGGTCTGCAATGCGAAATCCCCAGGCAAGGGCAAAGATATTTCTTACAAGGTTGTCATCCATATCAAAATCCAGGCCCTGGCTTCTCACACCTTTACAGTAACCTTCAATGATATGCTGCTTAAAATTCGGCAGCAACGAAACATCTCTATCCGAGTAGACAAAGGCCTCCATAAGGACATCGACGGCATCTTCACCCATGCGCCCGTATCCGGCGCAATCCCAATCGATCAGATATATGTCCGTTCCATCTGCCGTTTCCTTGAAAATCAAATTGTCGTGATGTACGTCCCCCTGGCATAATGTAAGCGGCAACCCGTCAAACGAATCCAGCAAGTCTTCGGCACGTTTCGCATAATCAAGCAGCATAAGCCATAAATCATCCGGAAAACCATCGATATTTTCGTTTAAGAGCCCTTTCATGCGCTTCCACCATAGATCAAAGCTGGAACGCACTGCCGGATAATCCCTCAGGTATGGCAAATCCTTATTACCGTTCATGTTAAAGTCCGCCTGAAGCTCACCGAGTTTTTCGGCAGCAAGCGCAAGCTCAGCAGCGTGTAATTGTTTATTGCCGGTCACACCACTGATGTCTTCCATCCAGATGCGAGTGGTCTCATCTTCAAATTCAAGCAAAAAGCAACGTGGGAGCTTAATTGAGTTGTGAAGTCCGTCGACAAGTCCATTTTTGTAGATATCGTATTCACGCCGCCAACAGTTGGGGTCACCGTGACGGTCCCATTTGCGTTGCGTTTTCAGCACAATGGAATATGGTAAGAATCCATTGCCTGCCATGGCTTCACCGACTATACGACATACTTCGCCGACAGTCCCTCCCTGTAAAACCTGAATCGAAAAAGACGCATCGTTGATTTCTGCTTTGAGCATATTGCCAAGAGCGCTTAGAAGGGATGTTTTGTTGATATCACTCATACTGCAAGCCTCACTTTTTATTTGATCTTGATTTACGCTATTTGAGCAGCACAAAATCGCCTGCTGCGTGCAAGTCCGGGTGCGACAGATATGAAACTGTTTCAATGACAGTTCAATACTTCTTATTGTTAATTATACGAAAATTCATGTACCATTTAAAGGTAAAAAATTATTATAATAAAAATTTCCTTGACAGGGCTCTTCCCTGTAGCCATAACCACTTGGCTGAAGAGATTTTTGACAGTCACCATACGGACAAAACGAAAGGCTATACCGCGTTTATATGATATTTCAAAAAAATTTCCTTGATCTTCAGAATAGAATCTTTGCCAGGTTCCAATGTGTCTGTGAGCGTATATTTCTCCCCAAGCAGCTTCCATTTATATTCCCCCATTTTATGAAAGGGAAGTACTTCCAGTCGGCGGATGACCGTATAGCGGGAAAGGTATGCCGCCATTTTTTCTATGGCCGCATAGTCCTCTGTGATTCCGGGGATGACAACGTGACGTATCCAAACATCCTTTTTGGTTTTTTCAAGGTATTCCAGGAGAGCCAGAGTATTTTCGTTACCCTGGCCCGTCAACTCCCGGCACGCATCCGTATCAATATGCTTGATGTCCAGCAGCACCAGGTCAACCGCATCAACAGCCTCCCTGCATATCAGGAGAGGAATGGCGCCGGAGGTATCCACCGCCGTATGGATCCCATGAGCTTTGCACTGCCGGAAGATTTCCAGGGCAAAATCGGGCTGCAGCAAAGGTTCTCCGCCGGATAAGGTGACTCCGCCGTTTTGGATAAAGCTTTTGTATTTTAATATGTCATCCATGAGCTCTTCTACGCTATACTCCCTGCCGGCATAAAGCTTCCAGCTGTCGGGGTTGTGACAGAATTTACACCGCAAGGGACAGCCCTGAAGAAAAATCACATACCTGATTCCCGGTCCGTCCAGCGTGCCGAAGGTTTCCACCGAATGCACATAGCCTTTCATATCCGTCCAACCCCTTTCTGCCTATATTACTTTTGTGACTATTTATACCCTTGCGGGCGGAAGGAAAGCTCTCCGCCGCATTCAAAATCTTTCATGGAAGGTCCTGTTGATTACGTCAAGCTGCTGTTCCCGGTTGAGCTTTATAAAGTTTACCGCATATCCCGATACCCGGATGGTGAGCTGAGGATATTTTTCCGGGTGTTCCATGGCATCCATCAGCACTTCCTTATTCAGCACATTGACATTGATATGGTGGCCGTTTTCACGGAAATATGCATCCATTAAGGTAACAAGATTATCGGGTTTTTCCCTGTCCGTCCTACCCAGAGCGCCCGGTACAATGGAAAAGGTGTAGGATATCCCGTCTTCTCCATAGTCGTAGGGAAGCTTGGCAACAGAGGCCATGGATGCGATGCAGCCTTTGGTGTCGCGCTTGTGCATGGGATTGGCTCCCGGCGCAAAGGGTTCTCCGTATTTTCTGCCGTCCGGAGTGCTGCCGGTCTTCTTGCCGTAGACCACGTTGGAGGTGATGGTCAGTATGGAAAGCGTTGGTTTGCTGCTCCTGTAGGTCTGATGCTTGCTCAGTTTAAGCATGAAGCTTTTGACCAGGCTTACGGCGATGTCGTCGACGGCAGGATCGTTGTTGCCGAATTTAGGATAATCCCCTTCAATTTCATAGTCTACTGCCAGTCCCTGCTTGTTCCGGATGACTTTTACCCTGGCATGCCTGATAGCGGACAGAGAATCCACTACGACCGATAGTCCCGCAATTCCGCAGGCGGAGGTCCGGAGTATTTCTTCATCGTGCAGTCCCATCTGGATTCTTTCATAACAGTACTTGTCATGCATATAATGTATGATATTGAGCGTATTAATATACAGCTTGGAAAGCCATTCGAGCATGCTGTCAAACCTTTGCATAACTTCACCGTAATCAAGCTGCGCCGAGGTAATGGGTGACAGGGCCGGCCCTACCTGTTCTCCGGTGATTTCATCCTTGCCGCCGTTGATGGCATAGAGCAATGCCTTGGCAAGATTTGCCCTGGCGCCGAAAAATTGCATTTGCTTGCCTATTTTCATGGCGGAAACACAGCAGGCAATCCCATAGTCGTCTCCAAATTTTTCCCGCATCAGGTCATCGTTCTCATATTGAATGGAAGAAGTTTCCACAGAAAGCTTTGCGCAATACGTTTTGAAGCTCCGGGGCAGTCTGGCGGACCAGAGCACAGTCATATTGGGTTCGGGAGCCGGACCGAGGTTGGTGAGGGTATGCAAAAACCGGTAGGTCATTTTGGTGACCATATGCCTCCCGTCGATTCCCACGCCGCCAAGAGATTCGGTTACCCAAGTGGGATCGCCGGAAAACAGCTCGTCGTAGGAAGGAGTCCGCAAAAACCGTATCATCCTGAGCTTCATCACAAAATGATCCGTCATCTCCTGTATTGCTTCTTCGGTATACCTTCCCACTTGCAGGTCTCTCTGCGCATAAATATCCAGAAAGGTAGAAACCCTGCCCAGACTCATGGCAGCCCCATTCTGCTCCTTCACTGCAGCAAGGTAGCCAAAATACAGCCATTGAATGGCCTCCAGCGTATCTGAAGCCGGTCTGCTGATATCGAAGCCATAGGTTGCGGCCATGACTTTCAGTTCCTCCAACGCCTTGATCTGCTCGCTCAATTCTTCTCTTTGCCGTATTGCCGGGGTATCCATGATGTCGAAAACATAGTTGGACTTGGCGGCCTTCTTTTTTTCTATTAAAAAGTCTACACCATACAGCGCCACTCTTCTGTAATCGCCGATGATCCTTCCTCTGCCGTAGGCATCCGGCAACCCGGTGATAATGCCGGTGTGTCGCGCTTTTTTCATCTCCTCCGTGTAGGCGTCGAACACACCGTCGTTGTGAGTCTTCCGATATTTGAACACATTCTCCACTTCCGGATCCATGGGCAGGCCGTACGCCTTCAGGGAAGTCCTGAGCATCCGGATTCCGCCGAAGGGCATGATAGCCCTTTTCAGCGGTTCATCGGTCTGCAGGCCGACGATCCGCTCCAGGGTCCTGTCAATATAGCCCGCCGCATGGGAGGTGATGGTGGAAATCGTCCCGGTGTCGATCCCCATGATTCCTCCTCTTTCCCGCTCCACCGCCATCAATGCCTTGGTTCGGGCCCACAGCTGCAGCGTGTCAGCCGTGGGTACGGCTAAAAAGCTTTCATCTCCGTCATAAGGCGTATAGTTCTTTTGGATAAAATCCCGTACATCAATTTCTGTATTCCACTTTCCGGGTACAAACACATGGCTCATAATAACCTCCTGTTCTGACAAACGCTTGTTATATACTGATTTATAATATGGATCTTGTATACTGCATATTGTATACATAAATTATTATAAATCCTTTACCCCTGTTTTTCAATAATTATTAAAAAAGCAGAAAGCATATGCAGGATTGAAGTAAAAATTAGAGAGCTTGATTATTAGATTAATTCTATAAATGTCGATTTTGCCGACAGGCTTCTTGCTTATGAAAATACTGTTTCCTCCAAAAAGGCCAGTATTCTCAAAGAAATCGATGAATTACAGACTCAGAAACATGCAAAGCGTGAGGCAGAAGAATCCATCAGCGAAGTGTCCAGGCTTACGGAATTTTTAAAAACCATAGAATCCGACATCGAAATAAGGAACCGAAAAATCGCTGCAGCTATTGAATATGCTGCAAAAAGGGCAGCACTTACTCTAAAGCCGATAAAAATGAACCGGGTAGAAATCAAGCTTCAAGTGGCGTTTATTGCAGAACAGGAATACACTGGCTCCGGCATGGGGATCCAGTTTGAATTTCAGCGCAACCCATGTAGCCAGTCCATTTTGTTGTTTTCGAAAATCTGTGGTTCCCAGGGCAAGGTAAATGTGCTCTGCACCATCGGCGATGTGCTGCATCATAATTGCTGCAGGACTTTCATCAGCCCTGCCAGTGCAGCCGGATTAAAATTCCCAGGAACGGAGACCTGAATATTTTTGAAGAA
>JAFABI010000006.1 GCA_023426125.1 Bacillota bacterium | reverse complement strand
TGCATATTTCGGACGCATCCGGACACTGATTCCGGCAACATCCGGACAGCATTTCGGAATTATCCGGACAGCGTAACGGCACATCCGGACACCTTATCGAAATAATAAAAAACTGGTACTCTTTTAATCAGACTGATTAAAGGGGGCCGATCGATGAGGAGGCTGGACATGCTAAAAGCAAGAGAAATTTTGAGGTTGAAGTACGAGTTGGGACTGTCCCTGAGAGAAATCGGAAAGGCCTGCAACTGTGGCAAAACAACAGTATCAGAAATACTGGAAAGAGCTTCTGAAGCAAAAATAACATGGCCGATAGAACTTAGTGACAAGCAGCTGATGTCAATACTCTACCCACCGGTAGAAGATCAGAATTCACCACCCGAGCCAGACGTTGAAGAAATATTTTATGAGATGAAGAAAAAAAGCGTCACGCTTATGCTCCTGTGGGAGGAGTATAAGGAAAAGCATCCGGACGGTATAATGTATACCCAGTTCTGCGAACGATACAGAAAATTCAAAAATGACAATCAACTGACCATTCATAAGGAACACAAGGCTGGAGAAGAAGTGGAGACTGACTGGGCGGGAGACACAATGTCCTATGTGCAACCGGAAACAGGAGAAATAATAACAGTTTATGTATTTGTCGCTGTTCTGCCTGCAAGCTCGTATCCGTTTGCATATGCCTATGAAAATATGAAAACACCAAACTGGATAGATGCACATGTTCGCGCCTATACGTATTTCGGTGGAGTACCCAGAATTACAATTTCGGACAATACCAAAACTGCCGTAATAAAGCCAGACCTTGTGGACCCTGTATTGAACCGTAATTTCCATGAGATGGCAAGATATTATGGGACAACAATACTCCCTGCAAGAGCAGAAAAGCCCAGAGATAAGGGAGCCGGGGAAAACATGGTGCAGAATGTATCAAGAAGGATAATTGCAGCATTAAGAAAAAGACAGTTTTTCAGTCTTCATGAAATCAACCAGGCTATATCCGAATACCTGGAAAAGTTTATTGACAAACCATTTCAAAAGATTCAGGGAAACAGAAGAACAGCCTTTGAAAAAATAGACAAGCCGTGCCTGCTGCCATTGCCTTCTGTGAAGTATGAGTATTCGGATTGGGTGCAGACAAGGGTCGGTTTCAATTATCATGTTGAATATGATGACGGTTTTTTCTATAGCGTGCATTATTCATATGCCGGCAGTATGTGCTGGGCCCGTGCGACTTCCAGAACTGTTGAAATATATATCGGAACCGAAAGGATAGCCGCATATCCGAGGAATTACAACACTTTCAAACGATATACAACCCTGGAGGAACATATGCCGGAGAATCACAAGGCGGTTTATGGATGGAACTCCGACCGCTTCCTGTCATGGGCGGAAAAGACCGGCCCTGAAACCTGCAGGCTCATTAAAAGGATACTTGATAGCAGAGAATATCCTGTACAAAGTTATAGGGCCTGTATGGGCATCATGAGGCTTTGCAAAAGCTATCCCGCAGAGATAATGGAGGCTGCAAGCCGGGAAACCCTTGAAAGGAATACCTGCTCATTCAAATATTTTAACATAATCCTCAAACAGGTGGTGGCTGATTCCTCCAGGGGACAGGCGCCCAGGATTATACGGCATGAAAATATCAGGGGGAGCAGTGCCTATGAGGGAGGTGGCATCAATGCTTGAAAATCCTACCGTGGAAAAGCTCAGAGAGATGAAGCTGAAAGTCATGGCACAGATGCTGAAAGATCCGGATCCTTCGCTCGAAGAACTCTCTTTCGAGGAGAGATTCGGTATCATGGTGGAAAAGGAATGGATGTCCAGAAAAAACTCAAGGATCAAGAGACTCCTGTACGGTGCCACCCTCGGTATGAATGCCTGCATTGAGGATATCGATTATACCGCTGATCGGAAGATGGATAAAAAGACCATACAGATGCTTTCCACCTGCTCCTTCATAGTACAGAAGCTGAATTTGATTGTTTCCGGCCGGACAGGATGCGGCAAAACATTTATTGCATGCGCTTTCGGTAACAATGCCTGCCGCCATGGATATACAGTAAAGTATTACAGGATACCCGAGCTCCTTCTTGAGATTGAGGATGCCAAAGCCAGTAACAGATATGCAAAATTCATGACCCAGTTGCAGAATGTGAAATTGTTGATACTGGACGATATAGGCCTCAAGTCATATTCACTGGAGGAAAGCAGGGATATATATGAAATAGCTGAAAGACGATACAACAAGGCTTCAACGATACTTGCAAGCCAGCTTGACCATAAATACTGGTACGACCTGTTTCCCGACCCTACGGTAGCAGATGGGGCTTTGGACAGGTTCATACACAACGCATATATTCTCGCCCTTGATTCCAAAAAATCAATGCGGGAAGTAATGGCGGAAAGGATGGTAAGGGATATCAAACCGGCGGATTTATCATGATGGCCATTGAAAAGGGCTACGATATTCGGTACAATATTGGTACGAATATGGACCGGATAGTACAAAAATGATACGAATAATGAGGTGCCCCAATGGATTTTATGATGTACCCAACAACTGTAAAAACGCTCGCCGCAGAGATTATTAATGCCTGTGATGCATACATATCAAGAAAAACAGGAACGGAGGACTTGAGAAAGCTTATCCTGCATTACGCAAGTAATTACCCGGATATGCTTTTCAACGCTCAGGATTTAAATCCAACGGTACTGAACCGTATAGGGAAAAAACGGGCTAATCTCGTAAACAAAATGCTTGAAGGTTATCAGCAAAAACTTTGATGAGCCAAATTAAACTCCAGTAAAAGGCCTATGGATTTGATGGATAACCCGATTATTTAAAATCATTGATTGAATTGAAACTTTATTGTAGAATCAAATCATCGATAAGGTGTCCTGATGTTT
>JAFABI010000005.1 GCA_023426125.1 Bacillota bacterium | reverse complement strand
AAAGTATCTTCCTGCTGCAATTACTGTCCCTATAGCTACCATTGGCTCTTGGGTAGAGTGGTGGAGGTTTGATCAATTAATTGACGACTTGCGCATTTCAAATCGTCTGCGGTCTTCGGAAGAAATCAAGGCAGTGTTTAACAGCAATCAGCCCTTACCCATTGACGATTACACAACCTGCAAAATGAGCTTCGACGGTAACCTATACACCACCGACATGTGGGGAACCGGCATCCTTCCATACTGGAACTACAGTACAGCAAGCCTGGGCGGAGGTTGGGATACATCAGTAAACACGTTCAACCTGAACCTGATTATGAGTAAAGCCCTTTTCGATATCCCAGGCCGTGGCTTACCCATCGGAGAAAGCATTACATACAATTCCATCGACGGCAGGAACGGGCCTTTGGGTATCGGCTGGCATCTTGGCTCCGATACTAGCTTAATTGAGACCAGGGATGGAAGCGTTGTATACAATGATGGCGATGGTTCGGCATATATCTTTACTCCAAACGGGAGCAGAGGCTATACTTCTCCTCCGGGTATTTATCTGACACTGCAAAAAACAGCTCCAGGTAACGATACCATCACTGATAAGAGCCAAAACGTATACACATATCAAAACGGAAAACCTACCCAAAGTGTTGAACGCAACAATAATACAACAACCTATATATATGATAGCAATGGACGGCTTTCACAACTCAGAGACCCTTCAGGAAGGAACCTGACTTATGCATATAATCCGGCAGGCCAGGTGACAACCGTAACCGACCCGGCGAACCGTACCTATCGTTTTGCCTACCAGAACAATTACTTAATCTCAGTAACTGATCCGGAAAATAACATATTTGCCCTTAGCTATGATTCAAACGGACATCTTAGTTCCTTTACAGATTCTCTGAACCGGGTCACCACCTTTGCCTGTAGCCCTAATGGACAACTGCAGTTTATCAGAGATGCCAGGACAAACGGTCAGGATATCTACCAGACTAATTTTTCCCAGACCACCCAAAGCAACCAGATAGTTGCAACTATGACCGACCCCGCAGGGCATAGTACTGTATATTACCATGATCCAATAACCGGCAACCTGTTAAAGGAGCAGGATGCGGTGGGCGATATCTGGCAGTATACCTGGAGCAGCAATAACCTCATGTCATCCAAGGATGCAAAGGGTACCACCTCCTATCAATATGACAGCCGAGGGAATATCACCAGCAAAACCATAACAGTGGATGGCAACCCTGCCAACAACATCGTACAAACCATGACTTACGACCAGCATAACCAGTTGCTGAAGGTTATAGACGGGAGTGGGAGGGAGTCGGATTATAGCTATGATAACAAAGGGAACCTCTTATCTACAAGCAACCCGGATATCAAGGAGTCGAATGGCCGAAAATATGACCAATACGGTAACGTGATAGAATATAATCCGGGAGTGTCAGGAAGCCGCAACCTGCTGACAGACGGGAGTTTCGAAATTCCCGGAACGAATGGAAACCTTCTAAGCAACTGGGTCCGTGTTGGCGGAAGTGCCGCGGCAAACCTGGAAGGCTTCAATTCCCATGGCAATTCCGCATTGAAAGTAAGCAGCGGTACAGCCGTAACAGACTGGTTTTACCAACGTGTATCCGGCATCTATTACGGTGATAAGTTAACTCTAAGAGTCGATGCCCAAATTGATAATGTCCAATATACCGGCAGCATGGGTGGAGCAACAATCAAGCTTGATTATGGCGGGTACTGGGAAGGATGGAGTTTCTTTGGCGGTGGTAAAGAACAAATGGTTTTAACATCCCAGGCTGCCAATAGTTATGTTGATGTTTATGTAGGGCTATACAATGCAAGCGGCACCGCTTGGTTCGATGGTATCCAATTGGAAAATGCGAGCAATTCAAATGAAGGCTTTATCCTGAGCGCTTTCAATTCGGTGGAAAACAGCAGCTTTGAGAATATATTAAATTTCTGGAGTTATACGGGCGCAACTCCTGCAGTTACCACTGAAGCTGCCTGGGATGGGAATTATTCGACCAGGGTAACACTTTCATCGAGCAGCACTTCAACTATCTACCAGGAAATGCCCACTTATGGAGGGGAGCCTCTGACTTTTTCCGGAATGGTGAAGACCAATAACGTAACAGGCAATGGCGCTTATTACAGGATAGATTACTATGACGCTTCGAACCAGCTTATATCCGGAGCTACAGTCCAAACAGGAAATGTTGCAGGAACCCAGGACTTCACCAGACTCTCAGGGCTGGCAAACGCTCCGGCAAATGCCCATCACGCTCGTGTGACGGCTATTCTGGACGGCACAGGTACAGCATACTTTGATTCGATAAAGCTTTTACCGCGTAGCAGTGTAAAATATACCTACAACTCAGCAGGCAATTATATTACTGTTACAGAAGACCCCCTTGCCTTGCAGACCCGTCATGCGTATAACGAGAGTGTCGGGACCGAATCAAGCTATACAGATCCGCTTAACCACACGACTTACTACAGTTATGACAATCTAGACCGGTTGGTACGGGTTACCGACCCATTGAACCGCCGTAGCTATTACACATACGATTCAGCAGATAACATGACAGCCACTCGAGATCCCAGGAGTTCCGGTTCAACCGATAATACTTACCGGACAACCTTTGCCCCCAACAATTTAAACCAGCTAGGTACTTTGACTGACTCTTTGAGCAGGAACACATCCAATACTTACGACCGTGCCGGGAATTTAACGGATGTCTCTTTACCAAACGGACTGTCACTCACCTACACTTACGACAACGCCGACCGCCTTACGAGAAAGACGCTGGATGGAAGTAAATACTTCAACTATTCCTATGACGGAGCCAATAACCTGGTCGGAGTTACAGATCAGAACAACAACAGCTACACATGGGATTACGACGGTGCAGGCCGGGTAAAATACTCGATAGACAACTTCAGCTATCGGCTGGACTATCAGTGGGACAAAAGCAACAACCTGACGGGAGTGACCGGTACCAACACCGGTACTGTCCAGTACCAGTACGGGAGCACCAACAGGCTCTTAGCAATAGGCATGCCAAATGGTAATAATATATCCTATCATTATGGTGAAAACGGTCAGGTTTTCCAAATTCGGTATCAGTATCCCGGAGGCTACAACTACAGGAATATAAATTACGACACCAATGGCTGGTGCAAAGTAATACAAGATACGGGGTTCCCGGGAAAATACAATTTCAATTATTCCTATAACAATGATGGTACAATCAATGGCTTTACGTCTTGGAACGGCTGGGACAGTTTCAACTATGATGCCAATGGAAGGTTGACCTACTGGTATTACAGCCCAAAGAGCGGCAGTTCAACCAGTGAAAATTATCAATACGATGCGGCAGGCAATTTATTGACAAAAGGGAGCAGGACATTCACTTACAATAGTGCAAACCAGATAACCAATGCGGGGTTTACCTACGACAACAACGGGAACCTAACCTGCGACGGGATTTATATTTATATATACAACGCAGAAGACAGACTGACCCAGGTCAAAAGAGTATCCGACAGCAGTGTGGTGGCTACTTACACCTATAATTTCAATGGCTTGAGAAAGAGCAAAACTGTTAACGGGCAGACCACGAACTACAGCTGGGATAATGCCGGCAACCTGGTGAGAGAGAGCGATGTCAACGGGAACACCCTGGCAAGTTATTATTATGATGCCAGCGGCAATCTTGTAGGCATGAGGAAAAACAACCAGACATATATTTATCATAACAATTTACGTGGTGACATTGTCTCGATTACGGATTATAATGGAAATATACAGGCACAGTACCATTATGACCCGTGGGGGACTCAGATTTCGAATTCCGGCACACTTACGCAACCGTTCAGGTATGCCGGATATTATTATGATGATGAGACGGGGTTGTATTACCTGAAGAATAGGTACTATAGTCCGGCGCTGGGACGGTTCATGACGACAGATGCCCATAGCTATATAAATCATTTCAATCCTCAGACGTTGAACTTATATAGTTATTGTTTGAACAATCCAGTTAACTTCAACGACCCTGATGGAAATTTTATTCCTGTAATTATTGCAGCAGCAATTGCTTCCGCTCCGGCTTGGGTTCCTGCTGTGGCTGGTACTGTAACGGCAGTAATTGCAGCATTTACAGTCCATGAAGTTGTTGTAAAACCTGCTATTCAGAACGCAAAAAGTAAGAATGGCAATACTAGTGGACTTCCTAACCAAGGTCAAGTTTCGAATGTACCTGACGCACCATCGGTTGATGCAGGAAAGCAGGGTAAGCATGTTCCTGGACATCCCAATAATGATCCTTCGAAAACGCAATGGCCAAATGGACAAAATGGGGTCACAGAAACACAAGAAGCTGCAAAAAATGCACAACCTGTTGCAGGTAGGCCCAATGTGAGTATTGGTACAAGTAAAAGTGGGCAAAAAGTCCAAATACATACTGATGGGAAAGGTAATATTCATGGATATCCAATTCCATAACTTATAGGAGTTGAAAATAATGGATGAAATAGTAAGAAAAATAAGAAGTATATATAAAAATGGAAATATCTCTTACTTGCTTTTTAATTATGTTGATAAAAATTTTTATTATAACAATTTAAAAGAGTTATTTCCATACAATTATATTTACAATCAAACAGATTTCAATTATGAAAAATGTATTTTTATGGTTATTAATTTATCACAAACAAATGCAGAGATAGCCACTCCTGACTTTAGAGAGTTTATTAACAAGAATGGAAGCTTGTACCAATTGACTGTAGAAGTTTCTTTACTTTCGCCATACTGTGTGTTTACTTATTGCAGATATTATTTAGAAAATAATTTAATAAAGCTAGAGGAAAAAGAGAGCCCCTTTATAAGTGAACATGAAATATTCGATAATAAAATAAAATCATGGGCACTTTATAATAAGTTAATACAGTTAAAGAAGGAAATCTTAGATATACCGATTCCAGGTATAAAACTTGAACTGCGAAAGAAAAATGTAACAGTCTATAATTGTCTGTTTGCAGATTTTGAGGCTTAGTCAGCATGACAAGGGTATAGGGGTGTCGACATAGAAGGTGAAGGTGTCAGGCTTGAATAATTCACTTATCAGCACAACACCTGGCTACTTAGTAGTAAAGAATTCTTCTATAAAAACCGGATAGCCCACAAGTACAAAGGCTCGGAGCAAAACTCCGGCCTTTTTGTAAGCGATGGAACACCTACCGTATAGTATAAAAATAGCTCCATGAGTTTTGTGGAGCTGTTTTTACCAAAAACCTTCTTTTGCAATTTTCTTTATGTAGTTATATTGTTTACGGATCAGCTTTTTG
>JAFABI010000103.1 GCA_023426125.1 Bacillota bacterium | reverse complement strand
ATCATACCACGTTTATCCATATTTGTCTATGTTTTTTGGCGAGAAATTTTAAAAAAATTTCCTCTCAACATCAATTATTGAAAGGATTTCCGGAAATCAATTTATTTATGACCTGTCAAACAAGCGCGGAAATTTGCCAAAAACCCTTGAATGCGGAAAAGAAATCGAGTATAATTGGTATAATTTAAAAATAAATATTGCATGCGATGATAGGGAAGAGTACATGCGGAATTCTCACAGAGAGCCGGAAGAAGGTGGAAGTCCGGCAGATGCAGGCATGGAACGCAGCCCTTGAGCTTCACCTGAAAAAATGGAAACATTCCATGGAGTTTCCAGAGTAAAGGCTGACGTTTCCTTACGTTATAAAGGCACAGTATGAAATGTTCAGAAATTCTGGACAAATGTACTGGCAGAGAGAACGCCTCCGGCGTTAATCAGGGTGGTACCGCGAATAACTTCTTCGTCCCTATGGATAATAGGATCGAAGGAGTTTTTTATTTTTCCGGAAGCGCGCTCGTTATGCGGACGCGCAATGCGCGCCCCTACACCTATACTTGTGCTGAAAGCGGCCTGGGCGTTGGTAAGAAAGAAATTTGATGTATTGGCAGCCATTGACCGAAAGGCATTCCGTGTAGGGGCGGCCAGTGGCCGTCCGCCCATGACAGTAAGCGCAAACCATGGGATGACGAACGGTTTGGCAGATAAAGGACCGTCTCCTGCGCATGGAGACCTGTTATCACAGGCAGCATACTGAGGACGCGCAATGCGCGCCCCTACACTTATACTTATGCGGCATGGACGTTGGTAAATAATAAATTTGAAAGGGAGTGGAGATTATGAAGGATATTCTGGAAATCCTGGAAAAAAACAGCAGCATCAGTGTGGAGAACATAGCCCTGATGCTCGGCAGAAGCGTCGACGAGGTCCGGGAACAGATCGGCAAGTACGAAGAAGAAGGCGTTATCGCCGGATACAAAGCGCTTATCAACTGGGATAAAACCGACAGGGAAACCGTCACGGCGCTGATTGAAGTAAAGGTGACTCCCCAGCGCGGCCAGGGCTTTGACAAGGTGGCGGAGAGAATTTACAGGTACCCCCAGGTGAAAGCCTGTTATCTCATGTCCGGAGGGTTTGACCTCACCGTTATGATTGAAGGGAGCAGCATGAAGGAAGTCGCTCTTTTTGTCGCGGAAAAGCTTGCTCCACTGGAAAACGTTCTTAGCACTTCTACGCATTTTGTGCTGAAAAAATACAAGGATAAGGGAATTATTTTCGAAGAGAAGCAGGAAGATGACAGAGAGGCTGTGATTTTATGAACCTGAAAAGCATGATCAGGCCGGACGTTCAAAAAATGCCTCCATCGGGGATCAGAAAGTATTTCGACCTGATCAATGAAATGAAGGATGCCATTTCGCTGGGCATCGGCGAGCCGGATTTTATTACGCCCTGGAGTGTGCGCGAAGCCGGCATATATTCCCTGGAAAAGGGGCATACGCATTACTCTTCCAATGCGGGGTTTATCGAACTGAGAAGAGAAATAGCCGCATACGTCAAAAGAAAGTATCACCTGGATTATGATCCCCGGAACGAGATGGTCGTAACTGTCGGCGCCAGCGAGGGGATCGATATTGCCCTGAGGGCTCTGGCAGGGCCGGGCGATGAGGTGATTATACCGGAGCCCAGCTTTGTCGCGTATAAAGGGTGCACCATGTTTACAGGCGCCACTCCGGTGACCATCAATCTAAGAGCGGAGGATCAGTTCAAACTCACGCCGGAACTGTTGGAAAAGGCGATTAGCAGCAGGACTAAGGTATTGATCCTGCCGTTTCCCAATAATCCCACCGGCGCCATAATGAACGGTGAAGAACTGAAAAAGCTGGTGGACGTCCTGAAAGACAGGGATATCATCGTCATTTCCGATGAGATCTACGCGGAGCTTACGTATGAAGGAAAGCATGTTTCCTTTGCTAGCTTTCCTGAAATGAAGGACCGGACGATATTGATCAATGGGTTTTCCAAAGCCTTTGCCATGACCGGGTGGAGGATCGGGTATGCCTGCGGGCACCCGGACCTCATCGAGGAAATGAACAAGATACACCAATATGCCATCATGTGTTCCCCCACCACCGCGCAATATGCAGCGATAGAAGCGCTTCGCGAAAGCACCGACCATGAAGTTGATGAAATGGTGGAGGAGTATAACCGCAGAAGGAGGCTTCTGGTGGATGGCTTCCGGAAAGCCGGCTTTGATTGCTTTGAACCGCTTGGTGCGTTTTATGTATTTCCCTGCATCAAGTCGACGGGGATGTCTTCGGATGTCTTTTGTGAAAGCCTTCTGAAAGAGGAGAAGGTGCTGGTGGTGCCGGGAAATGCGTTCGGTGACTGCGGCGAGGGCTTCATTCGGGCAACCTATGCCAACTCCATTGAAAATATTGCCGAGGCCGTAAAAAGGATTCATGCCTTTGTACAAAGGCACAGGGGATAGCTGCATCAATTATTCTCAAATCATAAGGGCGGAGCTGGCTTGTTAGTCTTGCTCCCCTATTTGTTACAGCGTCGAGAAAGAAAGCGAAAGGCATATTCCTTAGAGTTATGGTATAATAACTTTATACTATTTCATGGAAATATTCATCTTGGAGGTGTAATTATGGATGTGTTATCCGCTATCAAGGGTAGAAGGAGCATACGGCAGTACAGCTCGCGCCCTGTGGAAGATGAAAAACTGGCAAAAGTGCTGGAAGCTGCGAGACTTTCGCCTTCCGCCAGCAACCGCCAATCGTGGAAGTTTGTCGTTGTTAAAGATGAGAAGACCCGGGAAAAGCTTACGGAAGCTGCGGGAAGACAGTCCTTTGTCGGCCAGGCGCCCATTATAATTGCGGCTTGCGGGACAGACCCGGATGGCATCATGATGTGCGGGCAGCACCGCCATACCATTGATTTGTCGATTGCTACGGCATACATGATCCTGGAGGCACACGAACAGGGACTGGGTACCTGCTGGCTGGGCAGCTTTGATGAAAAGAAAGTGAAAGAGATCCTTGGCATTCCCGAGGGGACCAGGGTGGTTGCCGTTACACCGTTGGGATATCCAGCGGAGGACCCTGCGGCAAGGCCTCGCAAGCGGTTGGATGATATTGTGTGCTACGAAAGGTATAAGTAAAGTACATAAGGAAAAGCACATGCATCAAATTGAATGAGTCAGGGACCCGTTCACGGACTCACTCTTTGACTCAAATTGCACCTATGTCAAGGGGTGGGGGACGTATGTCAAGGGGGACAGGTACATTGACACTTGAGTGTCAATGTACCTGTCCCCCTTGACATTGTCCCCCACCTTGATATATTTTCACCGGTACTACAAACCTGTTAAATCGCGCTGTCGCCCCGTTCGCCGGTTCTGATCCGGATGGAATCTTCTATATCGTAGATAAATATTTTGCCGTCTCCCACCTCACCGGTTTTAGCCTCCTTGCTGATGATGTTGATAACCTCTTCCAACTGATCATCTCTTACGACAGCTTCCACTTTTATCTTTGGAAGCAGGTTCATGGTGACTTCGGTTCCGCGGAAATATTCCTTGCGGCCTTTCTGAAGGCCGCAGCCCATTACCTGGCTTATGGTCAGGCCGTTGACATTGTATTTGTTGAGGGCCTCCTTTATATCTTCAAGTTTACCGGGACGGATAATTGCTTCTATTTTTTTCATGGCGCATACCTCCGTTTAAATTTGTTTTATTAATCCTGTGACTTTTCAAAAATGCGACAGGGGACCGTCCCCTGTCGCATTGCTGTCGTACCCAGGTGCCTGATATCAGAGTGAAAGGCTTTCCTGTGATGCAAAGTCAGGATATGCATCTTCGCCATGCTGCGCCGTATCCAGCCCTTCGTCTTCTTCTTGCTCGGTTGCCTTCAGCTTTGTAAAGATGGAAATCACTTTCAGGATAAGGAAGGTCAAGATTCCGGAAATGGCAATGGTGGCGATGATGCTTAAGGCTTGAATTCCAAGCTGTGCAGGGTTTCCGAAAAACAGCCCGTTGTTGCCTGCTTCGTTTACAGTCTTGCTGGCAAACAAACCCGTTGCAAGAGCGCCCCACATGCCGCCGACGCCGTGGCAGCCGAAAACGTCGAGAGAATCGTCATAACCAAGCCTGGCTTTGACAACACTGATTGCAAAGTAGCAAAGCGGGCTTACCAGGAGTCCGATGATGATCGCCGATACTGGACTTACGAAGCCGGCTGCGGGAGTTATTGCCACCAGGCCGACGACTGCGCCCGTTACCGCGCCCAGAAGGGTGGGCTTTCCATGGTGCACCCATTCGATGATTACCCAGGAAAGGACGGCTGCTGCTGCGGCAGTATTTGTCGCTATAAATGCGCTCATGGCCACGCCGTTTGCACCAAGGGAGCTGCCTGCGTTAAAACCGAACCATCCGAACCACAGCAGCGCTCCGCCGATGAGAACGAATGGGATATTGTGAGGTATCATGGGGATTGTTTTGTAGCCCTTGCGCTTTCCAAGCACCAATGCCGCAACAAGTCCTGCAACACCTGAGCTTATGTGAACGACGGTGCCGCCTGCGAAATCAAGAGCGCCTAAATTGCGAAGCCACCCGCCTACGCCCCATACCATATGCGCCAGGGGATCGTAGACCAGCGTCGCCCATAGTAATATGAAGGCCAGGAATGCCGGGAACCGCATTCTTTCTGCAAAAGAACCGGTAATCAGCGCCGGTGTGATAATTGCAAACATCATCTGGAACAATACAAATAGGTACTGGGGAATCGTTGCGGCATAGTCCGCATTCGGTTCCATCCCTACGCCATTCAGACCAAGCCATTCCAGACCGCCAAAGAGGCCGCCCTTATCGGGTCCGAAGGCGATGGAATATCCTATGACTACCCATTGAATTGAAATAAGAGCCATTACGACAAAAGAGTTCATCATTGTATTCAACACATTTTTCTTTCTTACCAGGCCGCCATAGAAAAAGGCCAGACCAGGGGTCATAATGAATACCAGTACGGTGGAAACGAAAATAAACGCAGTATCGCCGGTATCGATTGCAGAACCGGTATCTGCAAATGCCGCTACAGGAATACATAGGACTACCAGAACCACCAGGAGGAAAGCCAATAACCTTTTTACCATAAAAAAACACCCCTTAGCTATAATAAAATGATTACAGTGAAAGATGACCATCAGATTATTATCGGCTTTGATAATAGGAAGGAATTCCTTGCGAATCACATCGGCGAGATTCATAATTTTACCCGGGAACTGGCAAAACAGCCGACATTGCCGGTTTGCTTAAGTTCCACGTAAAATAAAAAAGACGCATTATCAGGAGAGTTCCATCTCCGGATAAGCGCCTTTACTTACCAGCTTCACTGTATTGAGTTCATTATAACATCGGTGTTTGCCAAATGCAATATGTAATTTTTAAAAATTCAAAATTAATTGGATACTCTTGATATGTAACGTAAAATTAACCATTAGATGTCTTGTTTTTTTATAATTGCAGGAGGGGCCGAAAAAAATTGCAAATTTTATTTAACTTTGTCCTAATCCCTCCAATAGATTTTTTTGAAAAACGCTTTTATTAAAGCATATTATTTGATATATTATTAAAAGGTGTAAATGGCAGATAACCAGAGAGGTTATGTCATGAAATCCGGGGGCATGGAGGGTTTATGGCAGGAGAAAAATATATCGTGGCGGCAGTGGAAAATCCCTTGCAGATAACGGTTCGAAATATATTGAATCCCGGCGGCTTTATTTTCCTGGGAAATTGTAGTGATGCGATCTCGCTGATGCGGCTTATCCGAAGCAATCATCCCGATTTTATCGTTGTCGATTCAGGCTTGCAGCCGGGGGAGCTGAGAAATGTGCTGGAAACGGTTGATGATGAAATGCTTTGCGCCGCCGTTATGCTTGGGGACCGCCGGGATTCATCCGTAGCCTCGCTGCTGGAAAAATCCAAGGTAATATCCTTTTGTTTGAAGCCTCTCAACAGGGAAATCCTGCTGCAGACCGTTGAAATGGCCAACATGAATTTCAAGAGGATTTTCGAGCTGGACAGGAAGCTTAAGGATATGACGGAAAACTACGAAACGCGTAAGTCCGTTGAAAGAGCGAAATGGATACTGATGGAACGCGAAAGCCTCAGTGAAAAGGATGCATATAACAGGCTAAGGAAGAAAAGCATGGACAGCAGGATGTCCATGAAAGCAATCGCGGACGCCATTATCCTGGCCCATGAAATAACAAAATGAAAGATGGTATGGACATGACGGCGGCGGGATTGGTATAATGTTAGTCGAATACCTGCACTTAGGAGTACTGCAAATATTACTTCCCGTTTTTCGGAAAATGTAGGTTGCATAGGCGAGCAGCAAATGCAAAGCATTTGTGACCAGCCCCGGCTGCAATGGACTGCGTTTTCCGAAACCTATATGGCAAGTTATATTTGCACCCGTACTTAAACCGCAGGAAATTGACAGGAGTTGATAAAGTTGCTGGAATTGGAACAGTTCAAAGTTGACATTGACAATCTGAAAGAAGCAATCGACGAAATGGGGGCTTCACTTTGACATCGCCAGGCTGAACGTGGAGATCGAAGAGTTGGAGCAGAAAGCTGCCGAACCCGGATTCTGGGAGGACATGGAGAAATCACAGAAGGTTCTCCAGAGAACAAAAGCGCTTAAAACCAAAGTTGAGAGATATTCGAAGCTGGTAAGCGACTGGGAGGATCTAAAGGTTTTGAACGAATTGGCCCTGGAGGAAAATGACGAAAGCGTCATTTCAGAGATCGGCCAGGGTATGGCAGTATTGAAGGATGAGCTTCAAAAGCTCAAACTGGAGACCTTGCTGGTTAAGCCCTATGATAAGAACAATGCGATTCTTACACTTCATGCGGGCGCCGGAGGGACAGAGGCGCAGGACTGGGTCCAGATGCTTCTGAGAATGTACACACGATGGGCCGAAAAGCACGGCTACAGCGTAAGGACCCTTGATATCCTTGACGGGGATGAAGCAGGGATAAAAAGTGTTGCAATCAATATCATCGGCGAAAATGCCTATGGTTTTCTCAGATCGGAAAAGGGAGTGCACAGACTGGTAAGAATTTCGCCTTTTGACGCCTCAGGCAGGAGGCATACGTCCTTTGCTTCCGCAGATGTAATGCCTGAGCTGGAGGATGATATCGAGGTGGATATAAACTCCGAGGATCTGAGGGTGGACACTTACCGGGCCAGCGGAGCCGGCGGGCAGCATATCAACAAGACCGAGTCGGCCATCAGGATAACCCATGTCCCGACAGGTGTTGTTGTATCCTGCCAGACGGAAAGATCCCAGTTTCAGAACAGGGACACGGCGATGAAAATGCTGAAGGCCAAGCTTCTGGAATTGAAAGAGCGCGAGCACAAGGAGAAGATCGAGGATCTTAAGGGCATACAGCTGGATATCGCCTGGGGGAGCCAGATAAGGTCCTATGTTTTTTGTCCGTACACCCTGGTGAAGGATCACAGGACAAACTGCGAAATGGGCGATGTAAATGCCGTAATGGACGGAGAACTGGATAAATTTATCAATGCATATCTTTCCAACGGCACAGAAGGGGCTTAGGAACGTGTCAGGGGGACGGGGTGTTGACACACGCGTGTGTCAACACCCCCGTCCCCCTTGTATTTCCCGTCACGCGTGCATTTTAGACCTCGTCATATTTCAGCCTTAAGGTTTCAGGATTGCAGAGGATCTGGTAGCTTTTAAAAAAGTGGCCTTTGACGGAGGAATAAAAGTGAAAATTCATCGTGAAATCCCTTTTGTCGATGGAATGACCTATAATAAAGCCGACTTCGGCGTTTTGCGCAATTCCGGCAGAAATTTCTTCTGCCAGATTGGATGAGGATTTGAAGGAGATAACGTTAATCATGGGTTGCTGCGGGTCTGCCTCCAACAGGAGGAAACCGGACTGATTTCCGAATTCCGCATAAACAACCATCGTGTAATGACCGTTGCCGGTCCTGAAGTTTTCAAGCGCTTTCAATTGGTCTCCGGAAGCGAAATAGACCTCCGCATCGGTGGATAAATATCCTTTCAGAAACGACTTGCAATCTTTTACAAGAAGCCTTTCTTCAATTAACAGCGTATTGTTGGAAAAATCGGGCTTAACCCTGTAGTATCCGCTGTCTGCAATATCTTCAACCAGAAGGTAATAGCTGCCGCCGGCCTTTGAATTCACAGCCTGCGTAATTTTTGCATCCGGGCCCAGTTGTTTTCGAAGGATGCTTTCCAATAATACCACCTTACGGTTCCTGGTTTCTCCAAAACTGTCCCTTTCATGGGATTCATAGGTTTCATCGGATTTAAAGGAGGAGGCGATGGTATCAATAATTGCATTTATGTTTAGGTCGGACACACTTCCATTGGAAGTGGCGTATTCACTGACGGAAATGAACATCGAATAAACCTTGCTTTTTTTCACGATGTCCATGGAATAGCACAAGCGCATCCTGCCGTTGGGATCCAGATAGTTGACAAGCCTGTAGACATACGTTATTCCGTTTTCCTTTTTGACGCTATTGCTCAAAAGCCTCTTTTCAGCTCCTGCATAAGGCGCGGTATAGTTGCTGATGCTTTTTTCGTATGCATCCGTATCTGTTCCTGCCAGGATGGAAGGGATAGCTCCGGAACCGATGCCCTTTTTCAATTCTCCTTCGGAGATGGATATGTCGATAGGACCTGAAAGCTCCGGTATTTTAAGATACAATGAATCAAAATTTATGTCCCGGGACAGATCGGTCAGGTTCCACTTTACAGGGTACAGGAAGCTGTAGCCTTCTTCTTTGTTTGAATATCTCCTGAAGGGTACATCGCTTTTGGCTCCTTCGGTCCCGGCGCTGTCCAGCGTCAGGGAACCCAGGATCCGGTCGAATTGGCTGTCCGATTCTTCCGGCGCGGCCATGAAACGGCTGCTGAACCGGAGGTTGTAGATAAAACCGCCGCCGGAGGTATAATAATCCCTCACATAGGTTATGTAGCCGTCTGTGTCTTCAAGCTCATAATTCAGGAAAACAAATTCCTTGCCGTCCATCGTGGCCGTTCCCTCTTTTTTCACCGTGATTGCGTCGCGGTAGAATTCCTTTATGTACGAGGGCTTGTCGTAAACGGAATCGGTTACGGAAACCTGTTCCGCGGATACGGAGAATATCTGGTCCGGGCTGGCTTTAAAGCTCACATAATTCAGTTTGACGCCAAGCCTGTTCTCCATATATGGCAAATAAGAGGAGGGATATTCCAGCGAGTAGCCGGCTTCCTCATTTTTCAATTCAACACAGGTGTCGGCATTGCCTTCTGCCGTGCTGTAAATCCCTGCATTTGCGGCCATGATGGCTTCTTTTTCCCCGAATACTTTTATCTGGCCGGTCTGGACAGGAAAACCCGGGAAGCGTATACCGCCCAGAAGCCTGTAAACGGCTTGTTCTGCTTCACTGTTCAAATTCCCTGCCTTAAAGGTGAAATTGATGCTCAGGAGCGACAGGTCGCTGTATACCGGTATGATCAGGTCGAGGTGCGTTTCCTCCAGGTAATCCAGCCTGTCGGAGCTGATAATATTGTACAGGAAAACATCCGAATTATTGCCGAAAATCTTGTTTTTATCCTGATAAAAAACTTTCATATTGGATTCGGCGTATGAGTTGCCGGAATCGCCAAACAGGTAGCTGTTTCGGTATAAATCCTGCAATGCCGGTATGTAGCTTTTTTGAAGATCTATGTATTTGGTGAACATTTCATAATCGATGGAAGATTGGTCGTTGTAATATTTTCTCAGCGCTTCCAGGGCGGCTTCATCCAGAGAATCAAGCCTTATGGATGCCGACAGGCCGGAGGCTTTATCCGACAGCAGCAATACACCTTCTTTTGCCAGCAATTCAAAAGGAAAGCCGCTTTTAGGATATGAAGCCTGCTCTATGGTAAATGCCCTTCCATTATATTCAAATGACAGCCTGTTTTCAGCATGACTCACCGCTTTTAGTGAAAATATCATACCAACCAGAAGAATGAAACCTGCCAGCCTCTTCATCGTATACCATACCTTGTTATTTTTATGTTTTAATAATAGCAGAGGCGCGGGACTTGCACAATGAATGTAAACTACTTGTAAAACAAGTGAAATATTTGCTTAATACGGGTTCGTGAATTTGCCGTGTGCTCAAATAGTACTGGTATTGATTAACAATGAAAGGATGGGTGTCTGAAAGCAAACAGGCTGCTTGTTGATGCCTTCTATGGTGCATCTAAATCTATATTATGCCTTGACAATGAATGTAAACTACTTGCAAAACAAGTGAAATATTTGCTTAATTATATATAAGAATGTGGTAATATATATTCAATACTGATTGAAGATGGGACGGATGAAGATGGATACGCAGAATAAATTGGAAAGCCTGAAAGAAATACTGAAAAGGATGGGGAAACTGGCGATTGCCTATTCCGGGGGAGTGGACAGCACTTTTCTTTTGAAGGTCGCCCACGATACGCTAAAGGACAATGTAATCGCCATCACCGCCAGGTCTTCGACTTATCCGGAGAGGGAATATAACGAAGCGGTGGCTTTTGCGAAAAAGCTGGGTGCAAAGCATATAAGCATTGTCTCCGAAGAGCTGGACATTGAAGGTTTTTCCGGTAACCCGGTCAACCGCTGCTATTTTTGCAAAAAGGAACTGTTTACAAAAATCGGCCAGGTGGCCAGGCAGCACGGGATTGCATATGTAGCCGACGGATCCAACACCGATGATCTTGGCGATTACCGCCCGGGGATGGTTGCAATGAAGGAGTTTGGCGTAGTAAGTCCTCTCAGGGAGGCAGATATGTCAAAGGATGACATCCGGGTGCTTTCAAAGAGAATGAACCTCCCTACGTGGGATAAGCAGCCCTTTGCCTGCCTTGCATCCCGCTTCCCCTACGGACAGGAAATTACTCATGAAAAGCTTGGGATGATCGACAAAGCCGAGCAGTACCTGCTGGATCTCGGGTTCAGACAGGTGAGAGTGCGCATGCATGAAGATATGGCAAGGATAGAAGTGGCCACGAGCGAACGGAAAAAGTTTTTTGACGAGGCAGTGATGGATAAGGTCCACAATAGGATGAAGGAAATAGGCTTCAAGTATGTGGCCCTTGATTTGAAAGGGTATAGGACCGGCAGCATGAATGAGGTTCTTAACCTGAATGCGAACGAGGTTAAACTGTGAAAATCGGGATCATCGGCGCCGGAAGGGTGGGAACGGCTTTTGCCCTGGCACTGTCAGGAAGTGAGGCTGAAGTTTCGGGAGTCTGCAGCAGATCGGTCCAGGCAGTGGATTGGATCTCCAGCAAGCTGGAAAGGTCCTATGATAACGATATTGCAGCGGCAATAAAGGAAGCGGAGGTTATTTTGCTCACCGTATCCGACTCCGCAATAGCCGGTCTTGCGGTAGAAATCCATACGGCTTGTGCTTCCGCGATAGGCGGCAAGACCTTCCTGCACTGCAGCGGGGCTCTTACGTCGGCGGAGCTGGAGCCTTTGAGCCGTAACGGCGGATATACGGGCTCCCTTCATCCCATACAGACCTTTGCCTCGAAAGAAGACGGATGGAAGGGCATGTCCGGTATTTTTTTCGGCTACGAGGGATGTGCCCGGGCAAGGGAAAAAGCCCTGCGGCTGGTAAATATCCTCGACGGCACACTCCTTGATATAAAACCGGAAGCAAAACCGCTTTACCATGCAGCTGCCTGTATCCTCTCCAACTATACGGCAGCGCTGTCCCATGTGACAGGCATGCTGCTTGATGCCGCCGGAACAGGGAAAGCGGTGGGAATCAAGGCTTTTATGCCCTTGCTCAGGAATACCGTAGAGAACATTGCAGCGCAAGGGAGCCTGAATGCATTGACAGGCCCTATTGCCAGAGGTGACGGCCTGACGGTTGCCGGCCACCTGAAGGCGCTGGACGGCGGGTACGGCGACATCCCAGAGCTTTACAGGGTTCTGGGGAGAATAACGGTGCGGATGGCCGTCGAGAAAGGGAGCATAGATGAGGCAAAGGCTGAGCGCTTGCTGAAAGTATTAGGACAGGATGGAGGGGCATATGAACACGGAGAGCCTTAAAAAACTACTTGAAAATGTAAAAAGCGGGGAAGTAGGAATAGACAGTGCACTGGCGGAATTAAAAAAGCTGCCCTTCGAGGATCTTGGCTTTGCCAAGGTAGATCATCACCGGAAGATACGAAACGGCTATCCCGAGGTGATCTATTGCCAGGGAAAGACGATGGAGCAAATAAAAGCAATCGTGCAAAGGCTGATGGAGCACGATAACAATATCATGGCTACAAGGGCCGGAAGGGAAGTTTTCGAGGCTATCGGGGAAATTACGGAGGACGCTGTCTACTATGAGCAGGCCAGGATCGTAGTGATTCAGAGAAGGGAAGTGGCAGCATCGGAAAAGGTGATTGCAGTAGTTACTGCAGGAACCTCGGACATACCTGTAGCAGAGGAAGCTGCCGTCACTGCCGAAGTGATGGGAAATAAAGTGGACAGAATATATGACGTAGGCGTGGCAGGCATCCACAGGCTTCTTGCCAACACCGACGCTCTTATGAAGGCCAATGTCCTGGTGGTGGTCGCGGGAATGGAAGGCGCTCTGGCAAGCGTAGTCGGCGGAATGGTCGACAAGCCTGTGATCGCCGTTCCCACCAGTGTCGGGTACGGAGCCAATTTTGGAGGCCTGTCGGCACTCCTGACCATGCTGAACAGTTGTGCCAGCGGCATCGGTGTGGTGAATATCGACAACGGTTTTGGAGCAGGCTACCTGGCCAGTATGATTAATAAGATTTAAAAATTGGAGGCATAAAATTGATGCGGGTTTTATTTTTTGACTGTTTTTCGGGAATAAGCGGCGACATGACCATGGGAGCCTTGCTTGACCTGGGGATTGATATCGGTGCTTTCCGGCAGGAATTGGACAAGCTTGGTCTGGAGGGATACGGGCTTGAAATAACAAGGAAAGCGGTGAACGGCATCGTCGGAACAGATGTATCGGTAGTCCTCACGGACTTGCATGAGGCGGATCACGAGACCTGCGATCCGACGCCAGAGGATGGAGACAGTCCTAGTCATAGTAGTCATAGCGAGCCTTCGAACCTGGAACATCATCACCACGGACACTCCCATTCCCATGAACACGGGGACCACGGGATGCACGACCATGTTCATACCGATAGTGCTATCCATGTGCATTCTCACTGCGATACCCATAATGGCTGCCAGTATACGCATGCCCATTCGGAGCGAAACCTGAAGGACATCAACCTGATCATTGACCGGAGCAGCCTCAGCGGCCGGGTAAAAGCCTTCAGCAAGGCGGTTTTCCTTGAAATAGCCGCGGCAGAGGCAAAAGTACATGACAGGGATATCGACGAAGTCCATTTTCACGAGGTCGGAGCAGTGGACTCCATCGTGGATATCGTTGGTACGGCAATCTGTATGGAGATGCTTGGCATTGAAAAAGTCTGCTCTTCCGAATTGCATGACGGCAAAGGTTCGATTGTATGCCGGCACGGCACGATACCGGTACCTGTTCCGGCAGTTATGGAAATGCTGGCCGGCAGCGGCATACCGCTCATATCCGAGAATGTCGGCACCGAGCTGGTCACCCCGACAGGTATGGCGCTGATCAAGCACATGGCGAAGGATTTCGGCCAAATGCCGCCGATGCTTGTTGAGAAGACGGGATATGGGATGGGGAAGCGTGAAACCGGAAGATTCAACGCCCTTCGCGCCGTGTTGGGCAATATTTATGATGAAAAGCAGGAGGCTGAGGAGATCGTAGTGCTGGAGACCAATATTGACGACATGTCGCCGGAGATACTGGGATATGCGTCCTCAAGGCTTTTTGAAGCCGGAGCACTGGATGTTTTCTACACGCCCATCTATATGAAAAAAAGCAGGCCGGCGTTTATGCTCACGGTCCTTGCAAAGGCCGAGGCTGAGAAGAAGCTTGCCGATATTATCCTTAAGGAGACGTCAACCCTCGGTATTCGAAGGACTACCTGCAAAAGGTACTGCATGCGGCGGGAAATCGTCACTGTCGACACGGAATACGGCACGGCGAGAGTAAAGGTAGCTGCATTAGGGGACTTTCGAAAAGCTTCACCGGAATACGAGGACTGCCGGAAAATGGCAGAGTCGGCGGGCATTCCTTTAACAGGTATATATGAAGCGGTTATGAAGAATGCCGAAAAATATTTGCAAGGCAAGGTTGATGGGAAATGAAGCCGGATGATGCTTGTAAGGATGCTGCAGGATATAGGGACAAGGCGCAGGAAGGGAAACGGGAAGCTGAAGGAAGCTTTGTCTACAACAGGTTTTCGGAGTACCTGAAAAACAGGTATGGAGCCAGGGTTTACAAACTGCCGGTGTGTATACCTGTCACCTGCCCCAACCGGGACGGGCGGAAAGGCACGGGAGGCTGCATTTTTTGCGGCGAGGAAGGCGCCGGCTTTGAGACCCTGCCGGAAACGCTGGGGATAAAAGAACAACTGGAACAAAACGCCCGATATATTGGTGAGAATTATCGCGCTGAAAAATTTATTGTTTATTTTCAGAATTTTTCCAACACCTACCTTCCGCTGGACAGGTTTCAAATGCATGTAAGGGAAGCATGTCTTCCGGATATCGCGGCGATTTATATCTCTACCCGGCCGGACTGCATTCATGACAGATACCTGCAATTCCTGCAGGAGATTAAAGCGGAAAAAGGAATTGACGTGGTTATCGAGCTGGGCCTGCAAACCGTCAACTACCGGACGCTGGCATGGCTCAACCGGGGACACGGACTTGCTGAATTTGTTGATGCGGTACTGAGAATCAAAAGCCATGGACTCGGGACCTGCGCCCATTATATTGTGGACCTGCCCATGGATGCGGTGAGCGACGTGGTAGAAGGCTCCAGGGTTCTTTCCGCCCTTGGGGTCGGGCAGGTCAAATGCCATTCGCTTTACATCCTTGAAAATACAGCCCTGGGAGATATGTTTGTACAAGGGGAAATCATGCCTGTCACCATGGAGGAATATATGGAAAGGACGATTTCATTCCTGGAATACCTGGATCCGGCAATAACGGTCCAGAGGCTTATTGGCAGGGCACCCCGGGAGAAAACCCTCTTTTGCAGCTGGAATACCAGCTGGCGGAAGATCCACGACATGATCGTCGCCCGCATGCAAGCCGAAGGCAGGTTTCAAGGCCGCCTTTTCAACTATCTCAACGGCAGCGCCTGCCTGGATGGGTTTTCGTAAGGGGAGGCTATGCGATAAATTCACGGTTACAGTAAGCGTCTGCAAGAATGAGATTCTTCTTTTCGTTTTTTGCCTTTGTTGATGCCAGGCTTGCAAGATTGATCAGATCCGACATGATATCCAGCGAGGTATCGTTTCTTTCCTTTTGCCTTCTTCCTCCGGCAATGCCCGCGGATGCCGTTATAAAAAGCTTGTTGCTGAAAACATGGTTGGCAATGATTTTGATCAGATTCTCCGCCAGCAGCATACACTTATCCGGCTTATAGGGCGTCAGCACGACAAACTCGTCTCCGCCATATCTGCAAAGATAGGTATCCGGAGGCGAATTTTTTTCAAGCAGCAGCCCCAATTCTCTAAGGATGATATCGCCATGGGCGTGTCCGTATTCCTTGTCGACACTACCGAATTTATTCAGATCCAGGAAAATGATGGAGATCTCACAGTCATTGGACAAAAGCTCCATACCGTGGAAAAAAATATAATCGCTCTGGTAAAGTCCGGTTAAAAGGTCAAAGCATTTACCCAGTTCAAAAAGCAGATCGGCTTGTGTGACAAGACCTACCAGCTTATTGGCGTCCAGCACCAGTAAACGTTCGATGCTATTCTCTTCCATGATGTGTTTTGCTTGCCAGAGAGATGTTTTTGCAGGAACGGAGATAATTTTTTTATTCATTGCATCTGCGGCAATCCGGTTGGGGTGAGCCTTTGAAATCTCTTTCAGCGTAAGGATGCCTGCCAGCATGCCTTCCTTTAAAACAGGCAGACATCCTATATTGTTCTCTTCCATCAATCTTTCCGCTTTTCGCAGCCCGTCATAAAAATCAATGGTCTGTATTTCCCTTTTCATAATATCCGAAACACAAGCGATCATAGTTCAATGGTTTTGCTAACTTCCAATTCAATATTGATATGGGCCTTGATGATTGTTGAATCGTTAGCGACTTTTCCTCCTTCCTCCAGAATCAAAGCGATCAAACGGTCTATATCCATCATATTTGTCAAGGTTTTTCGAATCACCAGAGCTTCGATTGTGGAATGGTTCACCCGTACGATTTGGTACTGCTCGGGCGATAATATGTCAACCATCCTTTGAGCGGCTTCAGGTCCAATGGGCGCTCTTTTTCCGACAATCAAGACATCCTGCATCGGGGGCATTTCGAATTCGGAAAGCCTCATGGTAATTTCGGCCTTCCTGGACTGGTCGGTTATATTACTCATGGTCGTAATCTCCTTCAAAAATTAAAAGGAATATATTATCATATTTTATCATATTATAGCAACATATGTCCATCCTATTCATGATAAAATCAGTATCCTTCTTTCTATTATTCTACAGATTTCGTTCTTATCCTCCCTGACTTCCCATATTTTTATCCAAAAGTATACAAAATTATTGAATTTTTATACAGGATTGGTATAATAGTTTCTGGTACTATATTACTATAGTGAATATAGTAATATAGTACTAGAAAATAAAATAGAGTATAGCACAACTGACAAGGCAAACTTATCGAAAGGTAGGGACGCAAAGCCACGTATCTAAAGTGTAAAAGCCAGGATGGTCGGGCTGCCAAATGTGTAATTATAAAGTCGTGCTTGGGATAATGGAGTGACGGCTTTTTTATTAGGCAAATGTGGCAGATTCTTTGCAAAGGTCAGTTCCGGCTTTTGATAGAAAGGTAATGCTTACATGAAAAAGAACAGTGCCGAAGCTTATGTCATTAACGCTGTGGAGGAGGCAATATCGCTTTTCAGGTATATCTATTCCCATTATAAGATGTCCTCTTGTACGAATTGTGCGGATGATATATTGGATATAGTCAGGAACAACAGCACTGCCCTTTCCTGCCTTGCTTCACTGAAAACCTATGACAAATATACATTTTCTCACAGCATCAATGTGTTTTTCCTGTCAAAGATAATTGGGTCCGTGCTGGGTTTCAATAAAAATCAGCTTCTGGATGCAGGAATGTCTGCCCTTTTTCATGATATTGGCAAGACTTTGATACCGAAAAGAATTGTCAATAAAAGGACCATGCTGACAGAAGTGGAATTTGCCATTATAAAAACACATCCGTCCAAAGGATATTTTTATGTGAAGGAAAACATCGACCTCCCGGAGATTTCCTTTCTTGGAATCCTGCATCACCATGAGAAATATGACGGGACGGGCTATCCCATCGGGGTCAGAAAAGATGAAATCGATATTTTAGGCAGGGTAATCGCAATTGCCGACGCCTATGACGCCATAACCTCGTGCAGGCCTTACCGGGAAGCAAAAACGCATACCGAGGCAATGGAATTTATCCATCACAACAGCGGCATCCATTTTGACCCTGAGATCGTAGCCGTATTCTCTACCGAGGTTGTGAGCAAATTAAATTTGTAACGCAGCTGTGTGGGACAGGGGGACAGGTTTATTGTCCCCCTGTCCCATTTGGTTTGGGAAAAATAGCCGAACCGGATTGAATGCCGTAATCTTAGATGATATAATAAAAAGCAAAATCATAGAATTGTTAAAAATTGGAGTGATTACCATGCTAGAAGCTTTTAAAGGCTTGAACCTGCTGGACCCGAAATTTTACATTCCTGTACTTATCGGTATTGTAGTGCTTTTTATCGTAATAAAGGTCGCCAAAAAACTGGTGAAGTTTGTTCTGGTCCTGGCGGTCATCGGGCTGGCTTTGTTGATTTATTTCAATATGCCCGGCCTGAAGGTTGAGGACGGAACGGCGGTTTTAAACCTTAAAGGGCAGGAGTACACCCTTGATCCCAAAGATATGAAAATAGAAAGCGAAGATACCGACGGAAAAACCAGGGTGTTTCTTGTTTCCGGTACGACGCGGATTGAGCTGCCTTTCAGCAAGGCATATGCCGAGAAGTTCATCCTTGACAAGCTAAAGGGAGAATAAAGCGTACACCAGGCATTGCTAGGCATTCAATGTCCCGTATATCAAGACGACCAGAAACGGCAGTACGCCAATGCCCACCAACATGTTGCCGGCTCCGTTTGCCGTAGGCTCTGCTCCGAAGATGGAAATACCTGCAAAAAGGAAGGACAGCAGGACGCCGAAGAACAGTCCTCCGATGGCTCCTGCAAAAATCATGAACGGATAGATTCTCTCCGGGTTGGGACGGCTGATATCCCTTACGTGCATAACCTCCGACCAGAGAATGCCGAGCTTTTTCGCCAGACGGTATGCAATGGGCAGAAGAATCGGTCCGAACAGCAGGTTCGCGACAATATTGTTCAGTGTAATAATCTCAACCAGTTGGACAAAGGGAACCAGCTTCAAAATGTCGATTCCCCATGCAATAACGACTGCGCAGGAAATGCTGGCGATAACACTGACAATACCGAACTCAACCAGCTTCCAGGAGGAGTTGATGGTCGGCGTCCCGTCTCTGGAATATCCCAGCTTCAATCTTCCCCAGAGCTTGTAAGGGATATAGGCAAAAAAGAAATTTCCGATAAAGCCGAAAATGGATCCGGTGCTCAAAGTCCCGAAGCAATCCCCGGCCAGGTTGCCCAGGGCTGCGCCCCACGCGCCTGCAGGGCCGAACAGCAGTCCGAAGATTACCGGAAAGATGGTAGCCGGACGTATCTCTGTAAAACCCGGTATGATGGGGATTGATTTGAAGGGCAGAAGAAAAAGCATATAAATTCCGGCGCTTAAAAACGTAAGCGCAACCATGGTATTGTATTTCCACATGGTGATAATTTCCTTCACTTATTTCCTCCCCACAGACACCTGTCCGGCCTTGATTGAAATCATTTTACCACTGCCGGGCGGCAGCTGTCTACAAGCAATAAGTATAATTATGTATTTAATTTTTCAAAATACATGTTATAATACATTTTGTAGATTGTTAAAGAAGTAACTATTAATGAGCAAAGGAGTACAGGATACAATGGGATTGTTTGAGCAATGGAAGGAGCTGGCCAACAAAGAAAGGTCGCAGCAGGACAATGACGCATTCTGGAAGGTCTATCTGGAAAAAGAGAAAAATAATTATGAATTCATACTGGAAAACCGCCAAAATGTTATCGAGGGCACAGTTACAGAGCTTGCCGGAAAATTCGGAATGGACGAGGTGACCTTCGCCGGTTTTCTTGACGGCATCAATACCAGCCTGCAGGAGCCTCTGGAACTGGAAGGGTTGGAAGGCGGCGCTTCAATAGCCTTAAACATCGATTTTGAAAAGCTGTATTTCAACATGCTGGATGCAAAAGCCGACTGGCTTTACCATTTGGAGCAATGGGACGGGATTTTGCCGGAAGAACGGCGGAAGGAAATCACCAGGGAATACAGGGTGTCCAAAATGGCTGTCAGCACGAAAGTGGGAAGAAATGACCCCTGTCCCTGCGGCAGCGGGAAGAAATATAAAAAGTGCTGCGGAAAATGAAATGCAAGGGATAATACGATGATACGATAAGAGGGAGAAGCGGTATGGCAGAAAAAATCAAGATGAAAACGCCCCTGGTCGAGATGGACGGGGATGAGATGACCAGGATCATCTGGCAGCAGATAAAGGATATTCTTTTGATTCCTTACATAGATCTGAAAACCGAATATTATGATCTTGGACTTAAAAAAAGGGATGAGACCAACGACCGGGTAACGGTGGAGGCAGCCAATGCAACCAAAAAATACGGAGTTGCGGTAAAATGTGCTACCATTACGCCCAATGCGCAAAGGGTGGAAGAATATAAGCTGAAGGAAATGTGGAAGAGCCCCAACGGCACCATCCGTGCAATTCTGGACGGTACTGTTTTCAGAGCCCCCATTATCGTGGACAGCATCAAGCCTTTTGTGAAGACCTGGAAAAAACCCATCACCATTGCAAGGCATGCTTATGGCGATATCTATAAAAACGTCGAGTACCGGCTGGACGGTCCGGGCAAGGCAGAGCTTGTGTTTACGGCCGCCGACGGAAAGGTTTCAAAACAGACAATACACGATTTTAAAGATGCCGGCGTCATCATGGGCATGCACAATACCGACGCTTCCATCAAAAGCTTTGCACGCGCCTGCTTCAATTATGCCCTGGACCAGAAGCAGGATCTCTGGTTTGCCACAAAGGATACGATTTCCAAGAAATATGACCATACCTTCAAGGATATTTTCCAGGAGATCTTCGACGGAGAATATGCGGAGAAATTCCAAAAGGCGGGCATTGAGTATTTCTATACGCTGATCGATGACGCCGTTGCCAGGATCATCCGGTCGGAAGGCGGAATGGTATGGGCCTGTAAGAATTACGACGGCGATGTGATGTCCGATATGGTGGCAACCGCATTCGGCAGCCTTGCCATGATGACCTCGGTTCTGGTTTCACCGGAAGGACACTATGAATACGAGGCTGCGCATGGCACGGTGACAAGGCACTACTATAACTATCTTAAAGGTGAAGTGACTTCGACAAACCCGATGGCGACTTTGTTTGCGTGGACCGGTGCTCTGAGGAAGCGCGGCGAAATCGACGGCATCGATGAATTGGTGAAGTTTGCAGACAAGCTGGAATCGGCTTCAATACAAACGATAGATGACGGTATAATGCTGAAGGAGCTGGCATTGCTTTCAGACAATGAAAACAAAAAGGTCGTCAATACGGGGGATTTCCTGAAGGAAATCAAAATCAGGCTGGACAGCAGACTGCAGTGAAACAGCTTTTGTATATCCTATGATTTGATCGTATGCACTCATAGGATAGTTGCACAATGGCAAGACTGTACGCATTTGTAAGATTGTGTGAACTAAGGGTGTCAAGGGAACGGGGGTGTTGACACCCTGTCATTGCGAGCGGAACGTAAGTGAAGCGAAGCAATCTCAATGATGCTATCCTTGCTGGAAGCTGAGATTGCCGCGTCGCAGGGCTCCTCGCAATGACAGCCGGGGTGCTGTCTATCTTGGTTCGTATAAATCCCTATCGTACGTTACTATCTTGGGTGGAAGGCCAATGCCCGCCCCTACAGGATCGCGCCGTGCTACAATAATTATTGTCTTGGTCCACATTCTTTCCATAAGCTTCATTCCATGCTATAATAGAGCATAGGTTTAGACTCCTGTCAAAGAATTGAAAAACCGGCAGGCCTGTAACGGGGGAGCGGAGGATTATGCTCAATATAATAGCATCCATAGCGCGGGAATTGATTGAAACTTTTTTTGTAAATTACTTATTTTTATTTTTATATGTCATTATCATCGTTTTCATCCGGATGCAGTATGAGAAATACAACGAGTTCCAGAGCGGCGTACATAACTGGCAGAATAAAAGCCTGAAGGAGATAACCGAAGGCATTGTCTTTGTAGGACTGGTAACGGGCTTTGCAGGCAGCTTTTTGATCATTGCCGCCGGCATTACCATAGAAGCGGAAGCTGTGAGATATTTATTCATCATCATGTTTGTGCTTTTGCTGTTCAATATCCGATTCGTTTGCTTTGCCTATCCGGCAGGAATACTGGCCATCGTCAGTCTGCTGTTCAATTATCCCAAAGTCGACGTTGCTTCCGTTCTGGGACTTGCAGCGATTATGCACCTGATCGAGAGTATTCTCATTTTCTTTAACAAGGGCAGGGACAGCATCCCTGTCTTCATCAAGCACAAGGGAGAAATTGCAGGCGCATGGCTGATAAGAAAGTTTTGGCCCGTACCGGTGGTATTCCTTACCTTCGCGGCGCAGAATGCCGAAAATGGCAATGCATTGATTCCCAATGGCTGGGGAACGCTTTTCGGGTTAGCCGGCACAGGAGCCCTTGCCCTGGGGCTTGACTGTATCGTCGCCGTTCTTTGCTATTCTGATCTGGCAATAACAAAGCATCCCGAACAAAAGAGCAGACAGGCGGCATTTTTAATTTTTTCCTACAGCTTGATACTTTTTGCCGTTGCTCTTTTTTCAACAACAGTACCCTGGCTGAGATATGCCGGCGCTGTTTTTTGCATCGCGGGGCGGGAAGGGATAACAATCTACGGCAGGCATGTTGAAAAAAAAGGCAAACCTTTGTTCGCTCAGACCAGACGGGGGCTGAAGGTGATGGACATTCTGTCCAAAAGCCATGCGGAGCTTATGGGAATGCAAAGAGGAGATACCATACTCAATGTGAACGGTAAGGATATCCAGACGGAAGAGGGATTGACCGAGGCCCTGAGGGAGTATCCGGTATTTGCGTGGATCCAGGTAATCGGCTGGGATGGAAAAGATAAAACTTATGAATACAAATGCTATCCCGAAGGCTTCAACAATCTTGGAATCGTACCTGTCCCCCGGGAAAAGGAAGTAACTTACAATACCGACAATTTCGAGCACTTAAGCATATTGAAAAACATTGTGTCCCGCTTCAGAAACATGAACAGGGTTTAAGCGTTTCGGGCAGGAGGAAGGCTGATGCCGCTTGCCTGCGGATACGGATTCTGGCCGTATGCCGGACTGACATGCAGTGAACCGGGGGAAGCAGTAGGAAAACCAAAGGAGTTGACTAAGAATAAATGGCAGTTAGAAGCAGCATCATCGAAGTATCAAAGTTATTGTATGCCAAAAATCTGGCGACCGCATTTGAAGGCAATGTATCGGTCCTTGAGGACGGAAAGGTTTATATAACGCCCAGCGCCATATGCAAGGGGTTCTTGACAGAGGATATGCTTGTCGTACTGGATATGGAAGGCAACGTGCTGGAAGGCAGCTACAGACCTTCTTCCGAGGCAAAGCTGCACCTGGCGGCATACAGGAGCAGGCCGGATGTCAGGTCCGTCGTCCATGCCCATCCCCCTTATGCTACGGCTTTTGCAGTAGCAAACAAGCCGATTGAGACCAAAGCATACCCCGAAATGATCGTACTATACGGAAAAATACCTCTGGCGGCTTACGGTACGCCGTCTACCGATGAAATATACTATGGTATGAACCAATATGTCAAGGATTATGATATCCTCCTTCTTGCCAACCATGGTGTGATCGCCTTCGGAAATAATGTTTACGACGCCTTCTTCAAGCTGGAATCCGTCGAAGGCATTGCAAAGGTGCTTACGCTGGCGGGACAGCTGGGAGGGGAAAAGGAATTGCCGCAAAACAAGCTGGATGAATTGTATGAAATGAGAAACAAGAACAGAGCAAGGTAAGCGGCAGTGTGAGTATTGTTTTCAGTGCTCCTAAATTACAGCCGGAATATCTTTTGCCCCAGCACGGAACAGATCAGGGAAACAGCCAGTTCGCCGGTCTGATTCATGTTGTCCAGGATGGGATTGATTTCTACAAATTCGGCAGACCTGAGCTTTTTGCTGTCTGCAATCATTTCGGCGGCCAGATGGGCTTCCCTGTAGGTAAGCCCTCCCTTCACCGGAGTTCCTACCCCCGGAGCCTCACGGGGACTCATGACATCCATGTCAAAGCTGAGATGAAAGGCCTCCGTGCCTGACTCAACGATATTCAAGGCTTTTTTTATTACAACATTCATGCCAAACGTGTCTATATCAGCCATTGTATATACGGTTACGCCTGACTTTTTCAGCAAAATGCTTTCTTCAGGGTCAAGACTTCTTACACCGATCAATACCACCTTTTCCGGATTGACAAAAGCGGTGTCCGAATCCTTGAAGCCGGTCATTTCCAGGGCGCCTGTGCCGGTGCATGCCGCCAGCGACATGCCGTGGAGATTGCCGGAGAGTGTGGTCTTTTCCGTATTAAAATCACCATGGGCATCAATCCAGAGGATTCCTATGTTTTTAAGAGCTTTCTGGGTACCCAGTACGGTACCGACGGCAATGCTGTGGTCGCCTCCCAATACAATCGGCATATTCCCGGCATGGATACTGCCGCTTACCATGCCGGCAAGGGAAGCATTGACCCTGTTGATCTCGCTGACGTATTTCATTTTTGCGCCGATATTTTCCTCCCTGTGCTCTTCCGGGACCTGGACGTCAATATTACCCAGATCCGTGCTTGTTTTCCCAAGTCCGGCGATAGCATTCTTCAAACCGGCGCACCGGATGGCGCTGGGACCCATGTCAACGCCTCTCCTGCTGGCACCCAGGTCCATGGGAACCCCGAGGATGTCAATATTCATATCTGCCTCCATTTCCACCGGTATTTCCACCGGCACTTTCGTGAAACCTCCCGGCTGTGTTTACGGCTGTCTGTTTTCGGGTATGTACAATACAAATATTATAGCACCGGAACAATTTACTTAAAAGGCTTTCACTTTGTTTCATAAAATACTATAATATTGTTAGTACTGCATATTCTGAATATAGATAATGACGACCGAATACAGGCAGCTTTGCTGCATTATGATTTATGGGGGACAAAGCTTAATGGAAAACATCGGGTTTATAGAAATGAAGGAAGAATTCCTGCCTGAAGTGACAAGGATCTATAATCATTACATATTGAATTCTACAGCGACTTTCCATGCCGGTGAAATGTCGCAGAAGGACATGGGGGAAATCGTATTTACCGGCAACGCCAGGTTTAAGTCCTTTGTTGTCAAAGCGGATGAAAGGATTTGCGGCTACAGCATATTATCTCCCTTTAAAAAACGCGAGGCCTATGATGCGACAGCAGAGGTAACGGTATATCTGGATCCGGGCTATACCGGAAAAGGCATTGGGAGCAAGGCAATAAAGCACCTGGAGGAAGTGGCTTCGGAAGATGGTTTTCATGTTTTGTTGGCAGTCATATGCGGGGAAAACCACAGCAGCATAGAGCTTTTTAAAAAGCTTGGATATGAAAAGTGCGCGCACTATAAGGAAGTTGGAAAGAAATTCGGCCGATGGCTGGATGTTGTCAGTTATCAGAAAATAATCTGAAATACCGGAGCGTGTAGAGTATGGACATGAGCACTGTTGGGAAGCATTACCAGGATGCCAGGAAGCTTGGAATGAGGGAATACTCCAGAAGCATTTCAAGAGGCCAGACCGGATATTTGCCTTTTATTGAGAATGTGATCAAAAACATCGAGATCATTTCCGAGGTAGATCTTGGGGTGGTGGACATCCCGCTGGAAAAAGTCGTGGGCACCTATTCCTATGCCAGAAGCCTTTCCTTCGCAGGGAATTTCATGCCGCTGTTAGGCCCCAACACGGAGTTCGGACAAAAATGGCAGAACCTGTGTGTTGCGCACTTGAATGAAGGAATCCGGGAGCCTATAAAGGTTTATGAATATATGAACTGGTTTTATGTGGTGGAAGGCAACAAACGGGTAAGCGTCCTTAAATTCTTCAATGCCTACTCCATTCCGGGCAGGGTTACCCGGCTTATCCCCAAATGGGATGAAAACGACAGCAATATCGTCATTTACTATGAATTCCTTGAGTTTTACAGAAAAACGGGAATCAACGCGCTGTGGTTCACAAGGAGAAACAGCTTCAACCGGCTGCTGGGATACATCGAGAGCCTTGAAATGGATCCGGGGCTGGATATCAACCGGTACAAATATTTCACCAATTCCATCTATCTTCCCTTCCGCAAGATCTTTCGCGAATTGGGTGGCCAGAAGCTTCCCATCACGTCGGGAGATGCATTTCTGGAATACACAAAAATATACGGGATGCCTGTGGATATAAAGGAGGAGACGCTGAAAGCGAGACTTGATCTGTTCATTCCCGAACTGGAGCAGCTGGCGGGTGAAAAGACCGTCGACATCCAGACCATACCCCAGAGCAGCGGTGAAAATATACTTGCCGCAATTACCACACTGGTAAGGCCGAAAAAAATAATGAAGATTGCTTTTGTCTATGCCAAGGATATTCAAAGATCAAGCTGGACCTATTCCCATGAAATGGGAAGGAATCACGTGGACAGGGTGTTGAAGGAGTATATCACGACGACTTATGTGGATAACGTGCCGGAGAGCCTGGAAGCCTATGAGCATCTTAAAAACCTTGCCAGAGCCGGCAATGATGTGATTTTTGTCACCAGTCCCTCGTGCATTAATGCTACCTTGAAGGCAGCGCTGGAGTTTCCCGGCGTTAAGTTTCTGAACTGCTCCGAAACCCACTCCTACAAGCATGTGAATACTTATTTCGGCAGAATTTACGAGCCCAGATTTCTTGCCGGTATCGTGGCAGGTTCCGTCACAAAATCCAACATCCTGGGATATGTAGGGACGCAGCCCATTCCCGGAGTAATCAACGGTATCAATTCCTTTGCCCTTGGCGCAAAAATGGTAAATCCTGACGCAAGAGTCATGGTGGAATGGGCCAATCAGTGGGACAGCCTTGAAATGATGGAAGCTGCAAGCTCGATACTCGTCAACCGCGGGGCGGATATCATTTCACATCATGATACTCTCTCCAACAGGGAGTTTTCCAAAGAGTACGGGGTATATTCCGTGCTTTGCAGCATTGACCAGAAAAAGTGCAGTCCCAATGATTATATTGCTGCTCCGGTTTGGAACTGGGGGATATTTTATGAGAAGATCCTGGTGAACATTTTGAACAGCTTCCTGAAAAAAGGAGCAAGCCAGAAGGTTGTGAATTTCTGGTGGGGTATGGATTCGGGAATTGTGGATTTCTTCTACTCCAAGAGGTTTGTACCCAGGGAGACGCAGAAGCTTATAGAATTTATAAAAACCATGATCATCAACGGGATGTTTCATCCCTTCACCGGGCCTATCTATAACCAGAACGGGACAGTGAAGGTCAAGGGGAACCAGATTGCTACGCGTCAGCAGATCGTAACCATGAACTGGTTTGTGGACGTTGTGGAAAGCGAGCTGCCCAAAGCCGCCAAAAAAGCGCCGGTCAGCGATCTGCTCCAGGGGATGGTGGATTAAGTACTGGTGCAAATATAACTTCCCGTATAAGTTTCTGAAAATGCAGTCCATTGCGGCCGGGGCTGGTCGCAGGCTTTTGCCTGCTGCTCGCCTATGCAACCTACATTTTCAGAAAAACGGGGAAGTAATATTTGCAGTACTCCTAAGTACAAATCACATTTTGTTTCTTAAACCGTATTCTCTGGGTGAAAAGCCCGTATGCCTTTTGAAAAACCGTGAAAAATAGAACTCATCGGTGAATTTCAAGGAATAAGCGATTTCCTTTATACTCATATCGGTGAGCAGGATTTTTTCCTTTGCCGCTTGAATAACCGCACTGTCGATATAGTTTTTCAGGGTAAGGCCGGTATCCTGCCGGAAGCTTTTTGAAATGCCGGATTCCGACCGCTTGAGGCTTTGTGAGAGCTTTTTGACGGACAGGCCGGCATTGCAGTTTTCCTTGATATATTGGTACAGGCTCCGGTACTTATAGGCTGATTCCATGCGGTCGGAAATGTTTTGTCCTACCGGTTCCATCAAGTGTGCAACCGAATCCATGATAAAGCCTTTGCAGGAAACGATATCGCTCAATCTTTCGCTTTTGGTTTTTTCCAGGAAACCCTCTACGTCCGGAACATGGTAAGGCAGCGAAAGGCAGCGGTCCACAGCCTTGAATACGTCGAAACCTGAAAACAACTCCAGGCGGAAATGGATATAAAACTGCCGGAAATGGCTGTCACAGTAATAATCATAATTTGTTTCCAGCGGTATGAGATACATATTACCGGCTTCAAGCCGGATCTTCCCCCGGGCGTCTTCAACGAAGGCTTCTCCGTCCAGGATGAAGTAAAGGCGGTTGAAGGGCGAATTGACCCTGCTGAAGCGCCAGCTCCTGTCGCCCGAGTAAAGCCCGTGCTCCAGCACTTCCATAAAAATGCCGTTGATCTGTTTTCCGAAAAAATCAAATTTTATGTTTTCCATAAAAGTACATGCTTCTTCCCTTTTCGTCCATGTTTTTATAAGAGGGGCAATAGTACAATTATAATCGAACAGATATGTCGATTTCAATTGATTGTTGAAAATTTGCAGGAGGTAAATCAAAAATGTCATACGCAGACGGTTGGTCGGCCATAAACCTGGAAATGCCGGACAGGGTACCGAGGACCGAATATTCGGCACACTGCCATTGGGATTTGATCAAGGCGGTTACAGGGATTGACGTCGGAGCGGATAGTCCCGCCGAGGTGCGGAAAAACGCCGGTTTGAGCTTTATAAAAGCCTGGAAGTACGATTTCTGGTGGAATGTGTTGATTCATAGCCAGGTGTTTGAGGGAAAATCGACAAAAATGGGGCATGCGGTATATGCAGCTGGTGGCACGGACTATGACACAAACATAAGGCAGCTTTATGATGAACCGGAGGATGCCCTGCAATTCGATCCATGGGAAATGTACGGTCCGAGAGACGGAAATAAACTGGTCCGGGATTTCGATGCGGATTATGAAGCCAACTGCAGTGATTATCCTGATGCCGTTAATATGACGGGCATTTACGTTACCTGCATGTCGGGGCTCATCGAGATTTTCGGCTGGGATATGCTGTTTGCGGCAGCAGGCCTGGATCAGGCCGCCTTTGGGGAAGTGACAAACCGGTATGCATCCTGGATAAAGCAGTATTTTGATGCATTGGCCCGGTGCAAAGCGCCGGTTGTAATGATCCATGACGATATTGTCTGGACTTCCGGCGCCTTCATGCACCCCGACTGGTACCGGAAATACATTTTTCCCAACTATGTAAAGTGCTTCGCACCCCTTCTGGAAAGCGGCAAGAAGATAATTTACACCTCGGACGGCAGCTACACCCAATTTATCGATGATATTGCAGCGACGGGAGTTCATGGCTTTGTCCTTGAACCTACGACGGATATGGATTATATTGCCGGGAAGTATGGAAGGACCCATGTATTCATTGGAAATGCGGATACCAGGGTTTTGCTTGCGGGCACGAAAGAGGAAATCTATGCCGAGGTAAAGCGCTGCATGGACATAGGAAAAAAATATCCGGGCTTTTTCTTGGCGGTGGGCAACCACATTCCTCCTAATACGCCGGTTGAGAATGCAATATACTATAATGAAGTCTATGAGCAATTGAGCCGGAGATGATAATCCGGAACTATTTTAATAAAATTTTAAACGCATAGCCTTGGATTAACAATTCTTTAACAATATTGTTTATAATAAAACAAGAAAGATGTTATTGGGATGATCTTTGAAGTCAAAAAAGGAGAAAACCATGATTAAAATTCTTGTTGTTGAAGATGATATAAAGCTCAATCAACTGGTTTGCACGTATCTGAACGATAACGGATACGCGGCCGGAGGGTGCTTGAATCCGCGGGAGGCATATGATTTGATGTACAACCATCTGTACGATTTGATCATTTCGGACATCATGATGCCGGAGATCGATGGCTTTGAATTTGCCGAAGCAGTGCGGGACGTCAACAAGACAATCCCCATTTTGTTTATGACGGCCCGTGACGATATTTCCTCAAAGCAGAGAGGTTTTCGGGTCGGCATTGACGATTATATGGTAAAACCCATCGATATGGACGAGTTGGTGCTGCGTGTGGGCGCACTGTTACGCCGGGCGAATATAGCGAGTGAAAAGCGTCTGACGATGGGGAGTCTTGTATTGGATGCAGACGCGACGGCTGCGACGGTGAACGGTGAAGAAATTCCGGTGACTGTCCGTGAATTCAATATCCTTTACAAGCTGCTGTCCTATCCGAAGCGCACCTTCTCCCGGGCGCAGCTGATGGACGAGTTCTGGGGCATCGAGAGAGAGACCAGTCTGCGTGCTGTGGATGTGTATATCACAAAGCTGCGGGATAAGTTTTCCTGCTGTGAGGATTTCAAGATCGTCACCGTGCATGGTTTGGGATATAAGGCGGTACCGGTATGAAAAAGAAGCAGATTGCAAAGGACGTGCGGGTAAAGGCAAAGCATTTCACCTGGAAGGAAGTCGCTCTGACCTATTTTGTATTGCTGACGCTTTCCGCCGGACAGTGGATGATCTATAACGAATACGTGCCTTTTGGCAGTTTTCCGCCGGAATATATCTGGGGGATGCTGGGGTATTGGGCTATTGTTGCCGCCGTTTTTTGCCTTGTCACTGCCCGCCAAAAGCTCCGTGCCTATGACAAACCCATGAGAAAACTCAGTGAAGCCGCGAAACAAGTCGCCGAGGGCGATTTTTCCGTTTGCCTGGAACCTGCGCACACCGCAGACAAGCTGGATTATGTAGACGTGATGTTTGAGGATTTCAACAAGATGGTGGAGGAACTGGGGAGCATCGAGACATTGAAAAACGACTTTATCGCCAATGTGTCCCATGAAATCAGGACACCGCTGTCGGTAATCCAGAGCTACGCCATGGCGCTGCAAAAACAGGATTTGTCGCCGGAAAAGCGCAAGGAATACACCGACACCATCATCACCGCAAGCAAAAATCTGACGGAGCTCGTGACCAATATCCTAAAGCTCAGCAAGCTGGAAAATCAGGAGATCACCCCTGCCACCGGGCACTTTGACCTATGCCGCCAGCTCTGTGACTGCGCGCTTGCCTTTGAGAATGCATTGGAGCAGAAGGGTATTGAGCTGATGGCAGATATAGAGGACCGGGCTATGCTATATGCCGATGAAAGCATGCTGGAAATCGTATGGCACAACCTTCTTTCAAATGCTCTGAAATTCACTGAACCTGGTGGCAAAATCACCCTGGTGCAAGTCTCGGATGAGGATACCGTGACGGTATCCATATCCGACACCGGCTGCGGCATGAGCGAGGAAACCATGAAGCACATTTTTGATAAATTCTATCAGGGAGATACATCCCGTTCCCAGGAAGGCAACGGTCTTGGCCTTGCGCTTTCACTGCGTGTCATTGAGCTGGCGGGTGGCTCCATATCGGTAAAGAGCGAACCGGGCAAAGGGACAACCTTCATCGTAAGGCTGAAAGTCGGACCATAAGCAATTTGGCGAAGCATATTCCATCCATGGCAGACTTCCGGTTGTGGATATGCTGCTGTCGCAAAGTCAATGTTTAGAGGTGAATAACGCATTTTCATAATCCTTTGGCATGGTGGGGTCCCATGCTTTTTTTATGTCTGGAATCATATTGCCATAATGTGCTATAGGCTGTTTGATTCATGTGGTTTGATGCAAGGGAATCTGTAGGATGGGGTAAGGAATTAATATTTTATAAACATTTTGAAAGCAATTCGTAAACATTACAGCGATAGAATGGTTGCATCAAACGGATCAGAAAAGGTCCGAAATATTATCAGGTAAAGGAGAACCATCATGAATGAATTTACAAAAAATGCAAACGGCTTTGTAGGCTATGAGTACAAGGATGTCACGGTAAAACGCAGTATGGAATCGGTATATGCCGACGGATACAACAATTTCGGCTGGACACTGGAGGGCACCTCCGTTCCCATACAGAGTTTTGGTTCCGTAACCATGAAGTTCAAGCGTGACCGGAAGATCCGCAATAAAGCGGAGCTGACCAGACTGCAGCGTCAATTCGAGGCCTGTGCTTCGGAAATTGAAAGACTGGAGGTTTCCAAGGTACTGGGCGCTTCCGCTGTCGCTTATGCCGTCGGTATTGCCGGTACGGCGTTTATGGCCGGCTCTGTATTCGCCTATCTTGCAGGCATGCTGCCTCTTTCTGTTCTTCTGGCGATACCCGCCTTCGCAGGCTGGATCCTCCCATATTTCTGCTACCTGCGCATCCAAAGGAAGAAAACCGAGCAGGTAACGCCTCTGATTGATCAGAAATACGACGAAATCTACGAGGTGTGCAAAAATGCCGACGGCCTGAAGTCCTGATTTGCCAGGCATCCTGGTTATTCCGCGCCGGAAGCTTCGGCGATGGTCCAGGCACAAAAAATACACGGGGACGGTTCTACTGTATGCCAAAGCATACAGTAGAACCGTCCCCGTGTATTTTCCGAACTAAGGTGGATAGCTCCCTGGATGTCATTGCGAGGAGCCCTGCGACGCGGCAATCTCAACTTCTAGCAAGGATAGCATCATTGAGATTGCTTCCCTCCACTTACGTTCTGCTCGCAATGACAGGGTGTCAAGGTGACGCGTAATGCGCGCCCCTGCAGTCGATTTACATCCTCATGTCAATGTACCTGTCCCCTTGACATGACATGCTATTAGTCTACTGCGTTGTCAAAGTCTCTAAGGAAAAGCCTTTACTCCAGACAAAAATGATCATAGCATGATTGATCTGTTGCAGAATAGGGTATTTTACATATATTGATATGAAACCTTGCAAGGAGATCGATCTATGAAAATCGTCATTATAGGCGCAGTTGCCGCCGGAACTTCAGCCGCAGCCAAAGCCAGGAGAAATGATGAAAAGGCGGAAATCAAGATATTCGATATGGACGAGGACATTTCCTACTCTTCCTGCGGACTGCCGTATTATATCGGAACCGAGGTGGAAACCAGAGAACAGCTTGTTCCGCGGGATGCAGCTTTTTTCAAACATAAATACAATGTTGATGTTTTTACCCGTCACCAGGTTTTAGACATCGTCACAGCGGAAAAGTACATAAAGGTTTTGAATCTGGATACAGGGGAGGAGTTCGACGAAACCTTCGACACGCTGGTAATTGCTACGGGAGCCGAAGCTGTCGTTCCTTCGATTGAAGGCGTGTCAAAGCCAAATGTCTTTACGCTTCGCAATGTTGGCAGTGCGGACAGGATACGGGATTTTCTATTTAAACGCAATCCCCGAAAGGCAGTAATCGCAGGTTCCGGATTTATCGGGTTGGAAATGGCGGAGAACCTGAAAAACAGGGGTATTGACGTCACCATGGTTGAGATGGCGGAGCATGTCATGCCTTCTCTGGAAAAGGATGTAGCCGTTTATCTGGAGGAATATCTAAGGGAAAAGGAGATCAACCTTGTCCTGAAGGGTATGGTTACGGCTTTCAGCGGTGAGCCTGCGGCTGACAGGGCCATATTGAAAAGCGGAAAGGCAATTGACACGGATTTTGTGATATTGTCGGCAGGCATCAGGCCCAATGTAAGGCTTGCTGTGAAGGCTGGGGTTGAAACCGGCTCTACAGGAGCCATTAAAGTAAATAAAGGAATGCAGACCAATATTGAATACATCTATGCCTGCGGGGATTGCGCAGAAAGCTACAGCGCAATTACCGGAAAGCCTGTCTACAGGCCGCTGGGCTCAACAGCCAATAAAACCGGGAGAATCGCGGGCGACCGGATAACCGGAGGCAGTCTTGAATTCAGGGGCATTCTGGGTACCGGGATTTTCAGGGTATTTGATATGACGGTCGCCGTGACCGGGCTTACAGAAAGTGAAGCTATAAAGGAAGGTTTTGACGCAGTCGTATGCCATAATATAAAGCCTGACAGGCCTGCATATTTCAAGGGAAAGGAAATGGTCATAAAAGCTGTGGCCGACAGAGCGACGGGGCGGATCCTCGGCGCCCAGATCGTAGGAAAGTCAGGGGTTGACAAGCGGATTGACGTATTTGCCGCGGCCATCACCTTCGGCGCGACGGCGGAAGACCTTTCCCATCTGGACCTTGCCTACGCTCCGCCGTTCTCTACCACCAGAGACCCGGTCATTTATACCGGCATGATCCTGGAAAATGATATTCATAGAGGAAGAAAGCTTATATCGGCCAACGAGCTGGAAGAGAGAAAAATAAAAGGCGATAAGCTTACAATCATCGACGCAAGGACACGGCAGCAGTTTGATCAAGCCCATGTTGACGAGGCGGTCAGCATTCCCCAGGAGTGCCTGAGAAACCATATGGACCAGCTCGACAGGGACAGCGAGATAGTCACGTACTGCAACAAAGGCGTCACAGGCAATGCCGCGCAGAATATCCTTTTGAACAGCGGGTTTAAAAAGGTTTACAATCTGTCCGGAGGGCACGAAAATTACAAGAGGCATAGAAAGGCGTAGAGTTCTCAAAAAAGTGGGGCATATCGCAACCGGATAGAAAAAATTATGCATATGTGAAAAAGGTGAATAAATATGACTTTGCGGTGTTTGCACAGTATGATATAATGGTTTCCGTAGGGAAAGGCTTTTTCGCATCGGAGTGTGTCTTGGCATATATTTCGGGCAGCAACATCAGAAAGAAGTGATCATAATGCTTTGCAGATTTCGTCTATCCAAGTTGGGCAAACACTGGGTGCTCTCACTGATGGCAGGATTTTTGGTGCTTTTTGTATCGCTATTCGTGGTCAATCTAAAGATAATCGCCTTGATGAAGGCGGATAAGATTCAGGAGCATAGTGAAACCATCACTTCGGTGCAGCGTAGTGTTGACCGGTATATGCTTACTTTGAAACAGTTAGTGATTGAGCTGATGCTAAACAATCAGAACATGACGCTGCAGGCGGCGCCCGGCAAAGCCGACTTTGTGACGTCAGCAACTTACAGTTTTTCCGAGCTGCTGTACAATATCAAAATGGCCAATGCTTTTGTGGAGGATGTATACCTGTATTATCCAACGCAGGATTATGTGGTCGGCACAAGGGGCAGCTACTTTTCCAAAGGATATTTTTTGCTAAGCAACAATCTCACCGATATCGGTTATTCCTCCTGGCGGGAGGACATCCTTTTATCAGAACAAACCGGCTTCTTTTTTTATGCGGCGGTACCCGGTGAGATGAAGCTGTACTTGCGCCAGCAGATGTATATGGGTGCCGATGCGGGCCATTCCTCCGTACTGGTGATCTGTGTGGACGGCACAGAATTTGCCCGTCTGCTGAACATGACCCGGCCCCGCGACAGGAGCACCTCCGTAGCTGTGTTCAACATCGCCAACGAGCTGTATCAGGTGGCTCAGGATACAGTCCATCCCTCTATGCAGGAGGTACTGCCGCTGTTCAACGGTACGGAATCCACCTCGCAGGAGATTCAAAACGGCTCTTTCATCGGCTGGCGCACACCGTCTTCCTACGGTTCATTTTACTATGTGGTGGTCAGCGATCTGGCGGTTCTGCTGGCCTCAATTACCCAGGTGCAGCACTTGCTGATTGCTGCAATCCTGCTATGCACGGCGGTGGGGGTGTCATTTTCCCTTTTCCTCAGTTGGAAGCACCACGCTCCCATTGAAAAAACGCTCCGCCTGTTGGACAGCGCCCACGGGGGAGCACGGATGGACTATTACGAGTTTGAGCAGCGTATTAACGAACTTATCCGTGAAAACGAAAACGCCGCCCGTTTGAACGGAAAAATGCTCTGGTCGCTGAAAAAAGGCGTGTTGACTGATATCCTCAGCCAGCGGCTGGCCGACTCGGGCATTATTGGAAATCTGTTGCAGACCAGTGGCATCACGCTAGATTATGTTTATTATTCCCTTTTGCTGTTGGATGTGTCCTTCGAGAAGGACGAAAACCGCATCTGCCATTGGCTTTTCCGCGCAGGGGATGTGTTTGAGCGTGAATGCGGCTCGGTAGATGTGGTTCCGACATTAATGGGCGGTACTGCCATGTTTTTGTTGAACTATGAGACTTCCGGCCAAAGCCATGTGCTGCGCCTGAGGGAGATTTTCTTGATAGAGTGCCAGACTGAGGCAGCCGCCCGGCAGAGCGATGAGTTCATTACAATCGATCAACTGGTATCCATTTACGAGCAGACGCTGATCCGTCTGCGGGGACAGATGGGGGCGGACGACTCTGCCAAAGAACTAGCTGCCGTGCAGAACATGGAGGGAGTTCTTCTGTTGGAGCGGTGGCAGAAGGCGCTGCGTCTGAGGGAATACGCCAGCGCCGGCGAGATGATCCCAGCGCTGTTCGAAAAATACATAGCCGTCACCGAGCCCTATGTGAGCATGAGCCGGCGCTATACGGTAATCAACACCGCGCTGCAGTATGTCGAGACGGAGGATGCCCGGCAGCACACCGCACTTGCTCCCAAGCATTTGCAGGCCATCAAAAACTGCACGGACACGCCGGAGTTGCCGCAATGCCTGCGCGAGATGCTGTGCCAACTGGAGCAGCATAATAACCAGTACGCTTCCAAACAAAAGGACAAGCTGGCTTGCAAAATCAAAAAAATCATCGAAACCAATTATAATCAGCCTTACCTTGGTCTCTACTATATTTCCGATCAGGTGAAGGTAAGCACGACATATGTGTCCAAGGTGTTTAAGAAGGAGTACGGCCTCGGCATAGTGGAATACATGAACCGTTTACGTATCGACGGTGCCAAAAAGCTCATGGAGTCCCAGAACCTTACCATCAAGGAAATTGCGGAAAAAATTGGTTTCACTAGTGATATCCATTTTATTCGGATCTTCAAAAAATACGAGCACACTACGCCCGGCGTATACCAAAAGAAAGAAGACAGCAAGAAATGTTAACGACTGGCCGCGCTTCAAAAATTGCTTATGTTCAAAAAATGTTTATTTTTATTTGTGGGTGTAGATAGGTTTTATGCATATCAACGATATATTTTTTACTTTTATTTGTGCATACGATCCACAGGAGGGTATCGGCAAAACCCTCCTGTTCAATTTTTGTTGATTTAAAATGATTTTCCCTTCCTGTATAATAGAAACAAGCAAACCGAACGCTTCCCAAGATGCATCTGAAGCCGTTGCCCTGCGAAAATTAAATTTACCAAGAAAGGAAGTTAAGAACAGTATGAAAAAAGCACTTTCGCTTCTTTTATGTGCCATGATGGCCCTCGCACTGTTTACCAGCTGCGGCCAAAACAGCAGCACTACCTCCAGTTCTGCCGCGAACGCCGACAACACCGGCACCAAGCCTGCCGAAGGACAGGCCTTGGGCGTATGGCTTCCTCCGCTGAGTGCCAACCAGGATGACAAGGAGGTCTGGGAACGAATTATTGCCCCCTTTGAAGAGGAAAACGGCGTCGCCGTTAATGTGGAGATTGTGCCCTGGGGTAATTATGAGGAGAAGTACCTCACAGGTGTCACTTCCGGACAAGGTCCCGATGTGGGCTATATGTATATGGAGATGATTACTGATTTTATCAACATGGGCGCGGTGGAGCCTTTGGACGATTACCTTACGGACGCCAGCAAGGAGAATCTTTTGTACCTGTCCAACGGCGTCATCCGCGGCAAACAGTATTGTCTCCCCATCATCGTGGGCAACGCTGTCGTGATGTGCTATAATAAAGACATCCTTGAGGCCAATAACATTACCGAGATCCCCACGACCTGGGACGAATTCATTGAGGTCTGCAAGCAAATCAAGGTTAACGCCAACGGCGAGGCCAATGTCTATCCGTTTGTACAGCGCTGGGGCAATCCTTCCATCAGCACGCTGAACACCTCCTTCTATCCGTATGTTTGGCAGAGCGGAGGTCAACTTTTTAATGAAGAGGGAACTGCCATGACCATCGACAGCGAGGGCGGCAAAGCCGCGGTACAATTTCTGTATGACCTGCGCTTCACCTACGGCATTCTGCACGACCTCGTCACCAGCCTGACGGAAGACGACTGCATCAGCTACTTCTGCGAGGGCAAGACGGCTTTTGTCGAGATGGAGACCACCAACACTGCCAACTTCGATACCGCCGGCGTGAACTGGGGCTTTATCACCAGTCTGACAAATAAGACCAAGGGGACTTTTGTAGCATCCGACTCACTGGTGCTGATGTCTAGCGCCAAAAATAAGGAACTGGCCTATAAGCTGATCCAGCATATGCTCAGCGGCTCTTCCATGACTGAATACCACAAGTCCGCCAAGTTTGCCCCCATCGGCAAGGACGAGGAATACAACGACAACCCCGTATTCGAGAATGTATATGCGGAAGACGGCGACGCACTGCACAGCCTTCCTGCAGTCAAGGGAAGCTCCAAGATCTATAACGCGTTGTATAAGAATCTGCAACTCATGATGATGGGGGAGATGAAGCCTGATGATGTGATCAGTGAAACGGTCAACTACGCAGGGACGATTCTTAACGAATAACTAAGCCAAACACAAAACGCAGGCCTGCCGATGGCGGCCTGCGGCTTTATATTCCACTGCAAAGAAAGGGCCATCAATGAAACAATTGAAACGCGCAAAACTAAAGTGGAGTTCGGCGTGCGCATATCTGTTTATCCTGCCGAGCTTGATGTTGCTTATTGTTTTCCATGTGATCCCGATTTTCATGACCGTGGGTTACAGCTTTTGCTCCTACAATGTGCTGCAGCCACCCGAATTCGTCGGCTTTGCAAACTACCGCAACCTGCTGCAAGACCCTCGCATTTCCTCCTCGCTGATCAATACGGGCATCTATACGCTGGTTGTAGTGTCCGTGCAAACGATACTGTCGATGCTGATTGCCTATGCGCTGGCCTGCAAATGCGTTAATCGCTGGGGCAACTTTGTGCGCAGCGCGTTGTTCGTGCCCGTGATCACCTCTATGATCCTCACTTCCGCTATATGGCGCCTGCTGCTATCCAGTAACCCGGAGGGCGTGGTTAACTCGCTGATCGGCCTGTCTGGCATAAACCCTGTCAACTGGCTGGGCAGCCGCTGGGCCGCTCTGTTTTCTGTATGCTTAATCGGCATCTGGAAAAGCGTGGGATATTTTATGGTGATTTTTTACGCGGGAATGATGGATATTCCATCATCGCTATATGAGGCCGCAAAAGTGGACGGCGCCAGCGTGGCGAGACAGTTTTTCTCTATTACCCTGCCCATGCTCAAGCCCATCACCTATCTGGTGGTGACACTGGGCACCATCTGGTCGTTCCAAGTGTTCGATCTGGTGTACGCGCTCACGGGCGGCGGCCCCGGCTATTCCACTATGACGCTGGTGCTAACCATTTATAACTCCGCGTTCAAGGACTATAAAATGGGCTATGCCAGTATGGTATCTGTGCTGCTGTTGGCGATCGTACTCCTGATTTCGTTTGTGCAGAGGCTGGCGTTTCAAAAAAAAGACGAGCCAGCAGGGAGGTGAAACTGAAATGAATACTACCAAAAAAAGGTCCGATGTAAGTAAATGGATTGTAAACCTGGCGTTGTCGGGGCTGGTCGCCATCAGTCTGTATCCCTTTGTATTTATGGTGCTCACCTCCCTGACGCAAAAGCGCATCATGTCCGCCTCGTTTGATTTTTTCTCCATGGATCTGCGTAACTATCAGACGCTATTTTCCAACTTTTCATTGCTGACTTATGTAAAAAACAGTCTCATTGTGGTTATTTGCGCTTGCTTTTTCAACGTGGTGATCGCTTCTTTGGCCGGCTATGCCTTTGCGAAGAAGCAGTTTCCCCTCAAAGAGCACATTTTCTGGATCTATCTTGCCACACTGATGATGCCGGGACAGGTGATCCTAATCCCATTGTTCACCATTATGAAGGGATTTAACCTGCTCAATACGTACCCTTCTCTGTTTTTAATCATTCTGGATGCTTTCGGCGTATTTTTGATGCGCCAGTTTATGGAGGGCATTCCCGATGAACTGATCGAGGCTGTGCACATGGATGGCTGCGGGGAAATGGGAATTTTCACGCGTGTGATTCTTCCGCTTTCAAAGCCTGTGATTGTTTCGCTGGTTGTTTTCACTTTCATCACCTCCTGGAACGATTTTATCTGGCCGTTGATCCTAACGACGCAGGATCAAAGAAAAACGTTAACACTGGCGCTGTCGATGCTGCAAAGTAACTATGGCACCAATTACGGTCTGGTAATGGCAGGTACCTCCATGGCGTTCATCTTCCCCTTTATACTATACTGCTTTTTACAAAAGGAATTTGTGGAGGGCATCGCCCTCAGCGGGATCAAAGGTTGAAAGGAGCTTTGTTTATGGATTATGACGTACATATTATCAGTGCGCTGGAAAAGGTGCTGCCCAAAGGCGGTATGCTGAACGCCCGTCCGCTTCGCAGGCTGACGGGTTTCCTCGGGCAGCGTGTCTCTTTTCAGGCGGCATACTGCTTCCACGGCGAATACTATGTAAACCAAACCACCGAGCAAGCGACGCGCAACCCCCTTGCCCATGTACGGGTAGAAGGGGACTTTGAAGGTCAGGTATTGATTCGGCGGGTAGAGTATGTGCCTGTTCTGTTTCCCTGTGAAAAAAAGCACGACTCGGAGTATCTGGGCGACCAGCCGGGCCTGTATCCGGATATTCTGGCCCCCTTTGAAGACGGCGTGCAGATGATTATTGAGCAGTGGCGCGCCCTGTGGATTGACTGCGAAATCCCTTCCGACGCACTGGGCGGTGACCGCCATGTGGAACTTGTATTTACCGGCACCGACGGCACTGTATTGGTGCGCAAGGAGCTCATCCTGCATGTCGTGCCCGTCCAGTTGCCCCGCCAGCGACTGATCCATACCGAATGGTTTTACCCTGACTGTCTGGCTGACCACTATGGCTGCGAGGTGTTTTCCAATCAACATTGGGCTATTGTGGAACGCTTTTTGCGCAAGGCGGCCTCCCGGGGAATAAATATGATCCTTACACCGCTGTTCACGCCTGCGTTGGATACACTGATTGGCGGCGAGCGGACCACCACGCAGCTAGTGCATATCGAAAAGCAGGGCGGCGAATACCGCTTCGACTACTCCAATTTTCGACGCTGGGTGGGTTTGTGCAAGGATATCGGGTTCGATTATTTTGAAATGTCGCACCTATTCACACAGTGGGGAGCTAAATATCCGCCCAAGGTGGTAGCTTTGGTGGATGGCCGTGAGGAAAAGATTTTCGGCTGGCACACACCGGTATGCGACGGAAGCTACAAGAAGTTTTTGGACTTATTTTTGCCTACGCTCATGGATGAACTTCGTAAGGCGGATATTTTAGAGCGCACGTTCTTTCACATCTCAGACGAGCCGACCATCTACAATGCCGATACCTATCAGGCGGCGCTAGATATGGTTCGCCCTCATATTGGCGACATGCCCGTCATCGATGCGCTGAGCCACATAGAGCTGTATAAAAAAGGCGTGGTACAAAAACCCGTCCCCACCAACGACTCCATCCATGAATTTTTGGACGCCGGTCTCTCCAGTGCCTGGGTATATTACTGCTGCGCACAGGGTTACCGTGTAAGCAACCGCTATATCGCCATGCCCGCTTGGCGTAACCGTATCCTTGGCGTGCAGCTATATAAATACTGCATGCAGGGTTTCTTGCACTGGGGGTACAATTTCTACAATTGCCAGTATTCGCTGCATCCCATTGATCCCTACCGTGTCAATGATGCGGAGGACTCATTCCCTGCCGGTGACCCGTTCTTGGTGTATCCCGGCGTAGATGGAGACCCTGTGGAGTCGATGCGTCTGCCCGTACTAGCTGATGCCATGGCGGATGTACAACTGCTGGAGTTTCTGGAATCCCTCACCAGCCGTGAATTCGTGATGGATATTGTAGAAGACAAAGGCCGACTGGATATCCGATTCGATCAGTATCCCAGTGGACCGGATTATCTTTTGGATCTTTGGGAGACGGCTGCCGCGGAGGTGGAGCGGCGCCTGACGAGAGCAAGGGAGGAAGCGCGGCCGTGAGGAAATTGCCCAATTTGCTGCCGCCGCGCCGTCTGGTGGCACTTTGGTTTGCAGCAGCGTTGCTGGGGTTGGGAATTGCCATGTGCATTTTGGCCGGCCTCGGCTCCGACGTATACACTTGCCTGCAGCAGGGGATCGGGCAGCAATTGGGGTTGGCTTTGGGCACTGTGAATTTCCTGCTTAATGGTATCCTATTGGCGGTGTTTTTATTCTATGACCGATCTCTGGTTGGGGTCGGGTCGGTAATGATGTGCCTGTTAACCGGGCCGTTCATATCCCTGTTCCAATATCTGCTAAAGGGCTTCATCAGCGTACAGTCTCCTTTTGAGCTACGCCTGATGGTGACGGTACTGGGAATCTTGTGCAATGCAGTGGCAATTGGCTGGTATCTCCCGTTGCAGGCCGGCGTGCAGCCTATGGATATGCTGGTGCTCACCATCGCTCGCCTTTGTCGCAAAACCTATGGTTTCGGTATGTTCATCTTCAGCGCTGCCGCGCTGGCGGTTGCCCGGATACTGGGCGGAACCATTGGCATTGGCACTTTAATCAATATAGCGCTGATCGGCGTGCTTGTTGACTGCCTTAGTCCGCTGCTGGCTCTGCTTCTGCGGCGCTTTCTTCGATCACAATAGTTTATTATCTTTTTATCAGCTTTCGGATCCTTACGGATTTATTATAGCTAATCCGTAAGGATTCCGAATAGTAACCTGAAAAGGATACGAACATCTTTTTTTTTCGTCTCTCCGGAGCCTTGCTGCTTTTTCCAGCTAGAGTCCGGGGAAAATATCATGAATAGAAAATAAATAAAATCTGTTGCGCAGAAAAAAGTATCCTTCCCGTGTTGAGGTTTTCGTGGAAGGTAGAAGTGCCGGATAGCCCCTGATCAAATCAGGTGTGTTGATAAATCAAGGCGCAAAAAAAGAATTGGCGTACTGGATGAGGAGTGTATCGCTGAAGTGAAAAACGTTATACAAAGAAAAGTTGGTTGACGGATCCTGCAGCGAAGAAATACATTTTCATTGGATTTTTTTGTGCCATAATTATGTTCCTCCTTTTTGGTTGTAAGTATTGAAATCTTCTGATATGATAATTACACATGGACTTGTATTGGCTATCTATGGCTAAACTGGTCAAAATCATGGGGGGAAATCTGCAATGTATTATCTGCAAAAACAGGGCTGCCTGCACACGCAGCATGTGGTTGTCAACCGTGTTGTACTAAACGGATACGATAATCGATATCCGCATGCGCATAAATTTATTTTATAGATGAAGGTCTATATGTTTAGGAAATTGGTAATTTAGTTAGATTCTGGCGAGTTCATCTTAAACCATAGGTTTGAAATGAAAAAAGGTGGATGTAGTAAGCACGCTAGTAGAATAAAAAAGGAGTAAGCAATAATGAAGCTTTTAAAGAGTATACTTTACTATAAGGTTTATAGTAAAATTCTTATCTCGTATATTTCCATTATTACTCTTGGTATCATCCTTGTTTGCATAATTCTATTCCAGCTTTTCTCATTCAGTTCTACATTGGAGATTAACAGGGTGTCCGAGGCCATGCTTTCGCAAATCAGCTATTCTTCGGATATGGTTTACGAACAGATGTATACTGTTGGTTCACAGATGTTGAGTGATAATAATATCATGTCCTTTATGTTTGAAAAAGAATCCGAGCCTGTTCTTGAGTATCAGATTTCAAAAGAGCTTAGCAATTTAAAGGTGATTTACCCATTTATTAATTCCATCATGATTTATAACGGCAATATAAAAAAATATTTGAATACGGAAGGAATCAATATAGAGGTTCCAAAAGTAATTGTTAATCAAATCAACAATACAAGTAATGACAATGTAAACATAAAATATTCCGAACTAATACCACGAATTGAAAGCAACAATAGTTTTAGTCCGTCTTCAGGTATTCCTGTCCATGTATTGACATATATCATCTATCCGAATCTTACATACCTTATGCCTGCAAAATATGCAATGGTTGTAAGTATTCGTACGGACTTCCTGCAGGATACAATGCGGAAAGCGAATGATAACCTGAAAGGCGAACTTATGATTATGGATCCTAAAGGGATCGTATTGTCTGATACGCATTCCGGATTTTTTATGAAGAATATGTATTCTGAAAGCCACATAAAGAAAATAATTGATTCCCATGATAATAAAGGATATTTCATAGAGAAAATCAATGGAGAAAGGCAGTTAATCAACTTCATTAAGTCTGAAAAGAACGGATGGATCTATGTCAGTATAAAACCATACCATTTGCTTCTTTCCAGTCTATATACGTTGCGCAACATTGTAATTTCTATCTGTGTAGTGTTTATTTTCATAGGAATACTTATTTCATTTGTTCAAACGAAAAAAATATATAACCCGCTGCAATCTCTTCTAAAGAAGGTAGGAGGCGTGACGGAGGGGCAAAAATTAAAAAAAGGCCTGAATGAGTATGACATGCTTTCTGAAACTTTTTCCCGTGCGCAGGACAAGGCTAATTCGCTTGAAATGTCGTTGAAATCAGTTTTTCCGGTATTGGAGGAAAACTATTTCAATTCTTTGCTAACCGGGAATATAAATGAATGGTCGGATGCGATTAAAAGCTTGAAGGAATCCAAAATTAAGCTTGATGCTCCCAACTTTTGTGTTCTTGTTTTTAAAATAGACAGGTATGATTATCATTTTAGCGGTTTAAGCCGTAAGGACCAGGGATTGCTGCGTTTCGCCATATGTAATATTGCCAGTGAATTAATTGGAAACCTATGTAAGAATAATGCTGTCAATACGGATAAGGATCATGTAGTCATGCTTATGCAGCTGAAATCCCCAGCGCTTCCACAGGGAATGACGGAGACTCTCGCAGAGATCCAAAAGTCCTTCTGTCATTATTTCAAGTTCACTTTAACGATAGGTATTGGTGATATTGTTGATACAAAAGAGAATATTTATCTTTCCTATCAGTCAGCCGATGATTATGCGAGCTACAGGATACTGTTCGGACATGGCTCGGTCATTGATCATGACAAGGTCAAATCAAGAATTTCGGAAGAAGATGAATACCCGGTAAAACTCGAAAGAAATATAATAGACGCTTTGCAGCTAAATAACAAAAAGGCTGTTGAGAAAGAAATTCACAGTTTCGTTATGAGTATCTCTGCGATGACCTATAAAAATATATATCTGTATATCAATCAGCTCCTGCTTTCAATACTGAAGCATTTCAACAACTCTCTTCTTTTGGGTAGTGATGAAAGGATGGATTTTCATCGGTTAGTTCTTGAAATTTCAAAAAAAGAAACAATTGAAGAGGTTGAGACAAGTATCCGTGAGTATTGTTTTGCCATCATAATGCGTATTGAAGAGAAGAAGAAACGTAGAAATATGCAGGTTATTACGAATATCGAAAAAGTAATCCGGGAACAGTACATTGATCCGAATCTTTGCTTAGATGGGATTGCAGAACAGGTAAACCTTTCTTCCAATTATCTGGGGAAGCTGTTTAAGACAGCCACAAACCTTTCTTTTAATGACTATCTGAATAATGTGCGATTGGATAAGGCAAAAGAGCTTCTAAAGGAAACGAGCGATTCATCTGCCGAAATCTGTAGACTGGTAGGTATAAGTAACAATTCATATTTCTTTACATTATTCAAAAAGACAAATGGGATGACACCAAATCAATATAGAAATCAAATAGCGCAGGAAGCCAAAACGCCATTTACAGATAAAAACTTGTAATTTATCGGTTGTTTAAAATTTGTAAATCTATTCAAAAAACAACAATGAATTGGATTGAAGTCCTGAAATGCTTTTAATATTAAGCATCATAAGAATTCTTGTGTTTTTTTGCGAGGTATTGAAAATTGAAGTGAAATTGTTAAAAAAAAAAGAAAGTGTTGGATTTTGAAATTTACAAGATTGGAACCGCAGTTTATGATAAATATGCAAACGGCTGCTGCAACAAATCCTTCAATACCGGTATGAACCCACATTTTAAAGCAGTCTGGATTTATCAAATTATGAGGATGGGATAACATTTGAAAAAATTAGTGCCAGGTGAGCAAACAACAAAAACGAGTTCTGTTTCCAAGAGTTATTCGTATAAAAGGATTTCAATTTTCAGGGATATAGTAAATAATCCATACTCCTATTTGCTGCTGCTGCCTGCAATGCTGTATTCTTTTATCTATGGATACTGTACTTTACCGTATATGATTATAGCTTTCCAGAAGTTTAACTACAAAGAAGGGATTCTGCATAGCAAATGGGCCGGACTTGACAATTTCAAATTCTTTTTTAATAGTCCTGACGCCGTAAGCGTTACCTTTAATACAATAAAACTAAATTTTTTATTCCTGACTTTTACTACATTGATTGCATTGACAATTGCAATTTTATTGAATGAGGTTACAAACAAGGCTTTTAAAAAGATTACTCAATCCACCATGATTTTTCCGTATTTCCTATCGTGGATTATTGTAAGCTATGTGGCTTATAGTTTTTTCAATTCGAATTATGGCGTGGTTAATAACATGCTTAAAGCAATCGGTATTCAGCAGCAAAATTGGTATTCGATGCCGCAAATATGGACACTGCTGCTTGTGCTGCTGCGCGTGTGGAGAGAGGCAGGAAACACTATTGTAATATACATGGCTGCGATAACCGGAATTGATGAATCTCTAAACGAGGCTGCTACAATTGACGGGGCGAACCGCTGGCAAAGGATTAAATCGATTACACTTCCGTTGTTGATGCCTACCGCCTGTATTCTTGGATTGCTTGCTGTCGGAAGAATATTTTATGGTGATTTCGGTATGATCTATGCCATTATAGGAGATAACGGTACTCTGCTGCCTGCCACGGATGTAATTGACACCTTTGTTTTCAGGGCTCTCCGCAAAATAGGCGACCCCTCATGGGCTATGGCTGTGGGAATGTACCAGTCACTGCTGGGTTTCATTTTTATATTCTTCTCTAACATGCTTATAAGAAGAAAATTCCAGGATGGAGCGCTATTTTAAATAGGGTTCCGAATAAAATGGGTTCTATTAAGGTGAATCTTTTGAGCCCGAAAAGAAGGAGTATTTATGAAAAAGACATCGGTTTTCGATATAATTAATTATATTGTAATCACAGCATTTTCGTTCGTATGTGTTCTACCGCTAATACTGGTAATTCTGGTCTCATTTACTGATGAGGCAGCTATTGAAAATAACGGATACAGTTATTTCCCTGCAAAATTTTCCGTTGCAGCTTATGAGAATGTTTTTACTGCCAATATACGTAACGGGAAGTATCTTTTCAACAATATGGTTTACAACAGTTATGCAATAAGCATTTTCATAACGGTAGCAGGGACATTGCTGGCCGTTACTATCACCGCCATGGCAGCCTTTACACTGTCAAACAGGCAAGTTGCCTGTAGGAACAAATTATCGGTATTTTTTATCATCACTATGCTGTTTAATGCGGGTCTTGTTCCATGGTATATGATTAATAGCGCACTTGGATTGAAGGAAAACATTTTGGCACTGATTGTACCGAATCTTTTATTCAGTCCGTTTAATCTCATGCTTGTGCGGAATTTTATGAGGGGCATTCCTGATTCATTTACAGAATCTGCCAAAATCGATGGAGCGAATGATATTGTTATCGCTTTCAGGATTATTATCCCGCTTTCAATACCTGTTTTGGCTGCAGTAGCACTCTTTTATGCCATTGGTTATTGGAATGACTGGTTCAATGCCATTATGCTCGTAAGTAATGACAGACTGTACCCTTTACAGTATTTTTTGTATAATCTGCAATCAAGCATATCAGCAATACAAAACCTTCAGCGCATGGGCATAAACGCGGGAGCAACCAACTCGCCTCCGGCAGAATCGCTGAAGATGGCTACCGTCGTCTTAACTATAGGACCAATCGTTTTCATGTATCCATTTTTGCAGAAATATTTTGTCAAAGGCCTTGTAATAGGAGGGGTCAAAGGCTGACTTTTACCGGGTGCTCCAAATTGCATCCGATAAAAAATAATAATAGTAGACTAGGAGGATTTGTAATGAAATCAATGGGGAACATGTACCGTACTAAGATTGCTGCCGCTATAATGTCAGTCCTTATACTTGGCAGCCTATTGGCAGGTTGTGGAGGAGCTGCAGCAGATAAGCAGACGGATAATTCTTCCACCCCGTCGGAAAAAGCAACTACGGGAACCACAACTGCAGCGGCGATCTTGCCGATGCGCTGGGTACTGCCTGGGACGACACAGCCGGACACTGACTATGTTGCAGGTTTAGTGAACGAAAAGTTAAAAGCGGACGGAGTAAATGTGGAATATAAGCCCATATATATTGGGTGGGATGTCTGGGAACAAAAAACAAATGTTATGTTTGCTACCGGTGAAGAGTTTGAGATGATTCATACAATGGATAATAATATTCCCAATACATCAGGTCTGGTTGCCAAAAACGCGATAGTACCTTTGGACGACCTTCTTGCCGAGTATGCTCCAAAGCTTAAACAAATGATCCCGGACTGGGCGTGGTCCCAAGCAAGTATTAGCGGAAAAATATACGCTATTCCGGCAATGTGGATTGAAATGGCAAATGTGGACGGCTGGATTACAATGAGAAAGGACTTGCTTGATAAATATGACTTGAAGCAGCCGACAACGATTGATGAAGTTCTTGATGTATCTGCGCAGCTGCAAAAAAATCTTGGGAAGAAATGGTATATGGTTTGCCAGGTTCAACAATTGCTTTATAGCTTTGAAAGAACTTATGACACCTATCCGTTTTTTGTGAAACAGAATGAGGAGCTAGCTGTTATTTATAACGATGGTAAAGTAGGATCCTGGCTGGAAAGTCCTGAGTTCAAAAAAGATTGTGAATATATGCGCAAGGCATACACAATGGGTTTGATAAATCCGGATTTCTTAAGTATAAAGCCGGATCAGGCAAGCCAGATTACGAATAAAGGCGAGTTTTTATTTATGCCGAGCAGAAGCTTTGGGACGAAGTTTGCGATGCAGAAATATGATCCCGATGCAAATCCCGTTAACTTCTTACTTAATCCCGAAAAACCCATGCTTAGAACACTTGCTTATCCTAACTGCAATACTGTTTCCGCAACAAGTCAATATCCTGAAGCTGCCGTAATGTTTATGGATTGGATGTACGGAAAGCAGGAAAATATGGATCTGCTGATGTATGGCGAAGAAGGAAAGCATTGGAAAAATGAAGGTGACAGAAAGCTCTCTGTTACTGAATACAATAAAGATGATAAAAGTGATTGGACAAAGTATTCATTTGGCTGGTGGCAGGCAGGGTGGGCGCCATATCAAAGGTTTAATATAACAGCTACTGACCCGGATCAAGTAAAATATGAGGCAACATTTGATGATAAGGCGCAGAATTTCATAGGTATGGGTTTTTCGTTTGATCCCACTCCCGTAAAGACGCAATTTGCAAATTGTTCTTCTTTATTGGCAACAACCATATATCCAATAAAGTGGGGCTATACAGATTATGACAGTTCATTCCCTCAAGCAATTAAAAAGATGAAAGAAGCAGGCCTTGACAGTGTTATTGCAGAGTACCAGAAACAGTTCAGTGCGTGGCTTGCTGCACAAAAGTAAAAATGCAGGCTTGAAAATATAAAATCTATTCTGGGCAGGAACTGTAAAATTATAGTTCCTGTCTAGAATTATTTAAGAGGTCAAAATGAATAATAGTAACAACGAAGGCATATTCTGCGGATTATTGTGTGAATACTTGAAGAATCCAATCGGCATAGACACGATCAAGCCTCGATTTAGTTGGCAATATGTGCCGGGTAAGAGAAACTGTTTACAGATTGCTTATCAGGTTCTTGTGGCATCCGAACCGATGATCCTTGCCAATGATGAAGGAGATCTGTGGGACAGTGGAAAAATATGCTCCAGCAAGTCTGTCAGCGTTGTGTACCAAGGTAAAAAAATGACCAGCAGCAGCAGGTATTTCTGGAAGGTACGTATTTGGGATAATTATGGGAGCGTCAGTTCCTACAGTGAAACTTCATTTTTTGAAACCGGACTTTTAGCTATTGAGGATTGGAAAGGAAAATGGATTGGTGCGGAAGAAACATGTGCTGCTGCTCCTCTTCTGAGAAAAATATATACGGCAAGAAAGCGCATATTAAAAGCCAGAGCATATATTTGCGGACTTGGTTATCATGAGCTTTATATCAACGGAAAAAAAGTGGGCGATCACGTTCTGGAGCCGAATTGGACTGATTTTGACAACCGCAGGCTGGAAGATCTGCTTTACCCCTTTGAAGATAAAACAACAAAAACCACATTGTACATTTCATGGGATATTACAGATGATCTTATTCAGGGTAGCAATGCCATAGGGGTTATGCTTGGAAATGGCTGGTATAACCAAAGAGAGCGAATTGTAGAAGGGAAACTCTGGTATGGCACCCCAAGGATGATCCTGCAAATCTATATTTGGTATGCAGATGGCAGCAAAGATGAATTTGCCAGCGATGAAACATGGAAAACCATGGATGGACCGATAATATTTAATAACCTCTTTCACGGTGAGATTTACGATGCGACAAAAGAGAAAGAAGGATGGAACCGGGCTGATTATGATGATTCAGGCTGGAAAGCAGTCACTTTACATAAAGCACCGGCGGGAAAGATGAGATCTCAAATGTCTCCCCCGGATAAAGTTATGATGACACTTAGACCAACAATGATGACTTCACCTGCTGATGGCACACATGTCTTCGACATGGGCAGGAATATCTCCGGCTGGGTGAGACTAAAGGTGCAGGGCCCGGAAGGTACCAGGATAACACTGCGGTTTTCCGAAGAGCTGGACGACAAAGGCATGCTGGATTTTGCAAGTGCCGGAGGGAATGGACAAATCCAAAAGGACCTATACATTCTAAAAGGAAATAAAGTTGAAGTGTATGAACCAAGGTTCACATGGCATGGCTTTCGTTATGTAGAAGTGACCGGATATCCCGGAAATCCGGAGATGGATTGTCTGGAAGGCAGAGTTGTATATTCTTCTGTGGAACGTACAGGTTATTTTCAGTGTTCGAATCCCTTGCTGAACCGTATTTTAGGTACCTATCTATGGACCCAGACAAACAACCTGCACGGATGTGTTCCGAGTGACTGTCCTCACAGGGAACGCTTAGGTTATACCGGAGATGGTCAGATTACCGCAGAAGCGGCTATCTTCAATTTTGATATGGCAAGGTTTTATATAAAATGGGTTGGAGATATTCGGGATGCCCAAAACAAGGAAACCGGCTTTGTTCCACACACTGCTCCCTTTGGGGGAGGTGGAGGCGGAGTGGCATGGGGCTCCGCTTATATAATCATACCGTGGCTTTTATTTCAATATTATGGAGAGTTGGAAATATTGGAGGAGCACTATTTAGGTATGAAACAATGGATCCATTACCTGGAATCAAAGGCAATGAATAATATTATAGTTAAAGAGGAGTTTACGAAGGAAGAGCTGGGCGGTTGGAGCTTTCTTGGTGAATGGTGTATTCCTCAATCCGGGGATAATCGTGATATAACCGATAATGCGATTCCGAGGGAATTTGTCAGCACATTCTATTACGCCTACTGTTCAGGAATTATGGCCTCAGTGGCAAAAATACTTGGCAAGCGGGAGGATACGGAATACTTTTCACTTTTGAAGGAGAGAATTTGTCATTCATTTAACCTGGAATACCTGGTAAGACAAAAAGGAATGTATTCTATCGGAGGTAATGGTTCAAATGCTTATCCCTTAGTTCTGGGGTGTGTGCCAAAGGAGGATGAAAAAAAAGTGGTCGAGCATCTGGTTGAGAATATTTACGGAAAAAATTCCGGTCATCTCGATACTGGAATTTTTGGAACGCCATTGTTATTGGAGGCATTATCAGAGTATGGTTCTGGAGATACTGCCTATGGCATATTGAATAAAACTACATACCCCAGTTTTGGCTACATGCTTGAGAAAGGAGCAACAACGCTTTGGGAATGCTGGGAATATGAAAACGGTTCACATGACCATCCAATGTTCGGAAGCGTGTGTTCATGGTTTTTTAAATACATTACGGGCATTCGGGTAGACCCCAACTTCCCTGGATATGAAAGAATACTGATAAAACCTGGTGTATATGGAGACTTGAAATATGCGGAGAGTATAATAGATACAGTGCGCGGCAGGGTTGAAGCAAAATGGTACAGGCAAAACGAAGAATTTCAACTTAATGTGAGCATTCCATTCAACTGTTCTGCCGAAGTGTTCATACCGAAATTAAAAGATTGTAATAATGCTACCGTTACTGAAAGCGGGCAACTCCTTTTAAGAGGCGGGAAGATAGCGGAAAATGCTAAGGATGCAGATTATCTTGGAGAACTGGATGGTTATTTAAAGTTCAGAATCGGTTCAGGGAACTATACATTTAAGATTATGTATGTATAGATATAACGAGGCCATTGGCCTTTAGCTGCTTAATTAATAAAATGCGTGCAATAGATTCCATCCGCTTATATCGGCGTGTTAAGTTTTCTTCCGGAGGCTTTATTGGAGTATTAATATGCTGCCTCTGGATTTTTTGAATCTTATATGCTACGCTATATAAAGTACACTATATTAGAGGGGTGATGGCATGAAACGGATGCCGGCATTATTTGTTGGACATGGGTCTCCCATGAATGCAATTGAAGAAAATCAGTTCGTTGCGGAGTGGAAAGCCCTGGGGAACAGGCTTCCCCGACCGGACGCAATATTATCTGTGTCTGCCCATTGGTTTACGGAAGGCACCCGGGTTACAGATTCTCAGGCACCGGAGACAATTTATGATATGTATGGCTTCCCGGATGAGCTTTACAGAATCGTTTATAACGCAAAAGGTTCACCGCATTTTGCACATCTTACTCAAAATATGATCAGCCAAAAGGTAACGATTGATAACTCCTGGGGCTATGACCACGGCACATGGTCGGTCCTTCACAGGATATACCCTTATGCTGATATCCCGGTATTTCAGCTTAGTATAGACAGGCGGGCGCCCGTTAGCGAATATTATAAAATCGGACAGGAGCTTTCCGGACTCCGGGAACAGGGGGTATTGCTCCTTGGAAGCGGTAACATTGTCCACAACCTGGCAAGAGTGAATTGGAATATGGAAGGCGGCTACCCATGGGCAGAAGAATTTGACGCCTATATTAAAGAGAGTATCCTTGGGCGGAACGATCAAAATGTAATAAATTATCAAAAGGCAGGAAATTCCTCATCCCTGGCATTTACAATACTTGACCATTTTGCACCTCTGCTGTATATATTAGGGGCGTCAGGAAAAGAGGAACGTGTAACCGTTTTTAACGACTCCTGTGTTTTAGGTTCTCTTTCAATGACATGCTATTTGTTTGAATAATTCTACTACATGAAGATAATAAAAAGAAAGCCGGTGAGGATATGAAAAGATGCAACATGATAAGAACTGTACGAGGACAAAGAGCGGTCGATGGAGCCGGAGTCCGTTTGGTCCGGGTGCTTGGCGGTAATGACGTGAAGGATTTCGATCCCTTTCTCATGCTGGACTCTTTTGACTCGACGGATGCCTCTGACTATACCGCAGGATTTCCCATGCATCCCCATAGAGGTATCGAAACGGTGACGTATTTGATTTCAGGTGAAATTGAACATGAAGACAGCTTGGGGAATAAGGGAGTGATCTATTCAGGAGAGACTCAATGGATGACTGCCGGAAGCGGTATACTTCATCAGGAAATGCCGCAAAAATCTGAAAGGATGCTTGGTTTTCAATTATGGCTTAATCTGTCTCGTGCAGAAAAAATGACAGAACCGGCTTATTTAAGTATAACTCAGGATATGGTTGCAACGAAAAAAAGCGAAGGGGCAGAAATCCGGGTGCTGTCCGGAAGCTTTAATGAAGCGGCAGGTATAGTGCCAAGACATATTCACGCAACTATTTATGATATTCGCCTATTGCAAGGAAAGGAAATAGAAATACCGGTAAAACCTGATGAAACCGTATTTGTATTTTTAATAGAAGGGGATGCATTTATAGAAGAAAAACGTTTATTAAGTAAGACGGCTGTTTTGTTTAGCAGAGGAGAAAGTATTGCTGTCCTTGCGCCGCCTGACTCGGATTCACGTTTTATTTTCTTCTCCGGGAAGCCGCTCAATGAACCAATCGCCTGGGGTGGGCCTATCGTCATGAATGAACAGGAAGAATTAAAGCTTGCTTTTGATGAATTGAGACAGGGTACTTTTATAAAGCATAAATAGAGGCTTTGAAGCGGGGAACTGCATTCATTGGATAATCCATTGGACTTACCAGCGTGCATACAGCTTACAAAACCGAAGGTTTAGCAGGCATTTCTGACAAACCAGTACCCGGAAGGCCTGCAAGACTTACAAGGGTATATATTAAAAAAGGCGCAAGATGAAGGGGGCGGGGGTGACAACAACCCCGTCCCCTTATCACTCCGAAGGACTTTCTAAAAAAAGTGCAAATTTTCAAAAAGAAATCCAGACAAAACAAACCGAAGGTTTGGATGATCTCAGAATTTAAAAAAAATGTACAAATTCATAAAAGCATTATCCATGGACTGGGCAAGCGGAAAAGTGTAAGATGTATCTGTATCAGGCGGCACAAGATGTTCCGTACATGATTTTCATCAATGCTGTAAAAATTGTTGCAAGGAAAGGAAATATCCCATGGATCACTATCACCTGCAGGAAACATTGACAAGCGACCTTTTCCGCAACCCTGCATCCCAATACCGCGGAACGCCTTTTTGGGCCTGGAACGGCAAGCTCGACGAAGAAGAGATGATTCGCCAGATCGACCTCATGCACCAAATGGGCTTCGGCGGCTTCCATATCCACTCCCGTACGGGGATGAGCACTCCCTACCTGAGCGAAGAGTTTATGGGCTATGTCAAACGCTGTGTCAGCCATGCAAAGGAAAAAGGCATGCTGGCCTGGCTTTATGACGAGGATCGCTGCCCTTCCGGCTTTGCAGGCGGCCTGGTGACAAGGGAAAAGGACTGCCGGGCCCGGTATTTGGTGTTTACTTCACGGACAAATGCCGAGTCAGCGGCTCTTGGGGACACAAAACTTTCCGATGCACATGCCTCACGTTCCTGCCAGGGGAGCTGTATTGCCGCCTACGATATTGTTTTGGACGAGGATCAGCTTTTGCGTTCGTACCGACGGATCGATGCGTCGGATAAAGCGGAAGGCGTCAAGTGGTATGCGTATCTTGAGTCCCCCTGTGAAAATCCCTGGTATAACCTGCAGACCTATGTCAACACGCTGGATAAGAAAGCCATCGACCGGTTCATAGAAATCACCCATGAAGCTTATAAAAAGGCTGTGGGAGATGATTTTGACACGGTGATCCCTTCCATCTTCACCGACGAACCGCAGTTTTCACATAAAACGCGGCTGCATTCCCCTCTGGATCGCGGCAGTGTCATCCTTCCCTGGACGGACGACCTTCCCGGGACTTACCGCAGCGCTTTCAACGAAGATATTCTGGAACAGCTCCCCTTGCTTGTCTGGGAAAGCGAAGGGGATTTGGGCGCTCTTGCCCGTTACCGTTACCACGATCACATTACCGAACGGTTCGTAGAAGCTTTTGCCGATAACATAGGGGAATGGTGCAGGCAAAACCATTTGATGCTGACCGGGCATATGATGGGGGAATCGGATCTTGAGAGCCAGACCGCCGCCACTGGCGAGGCCATGCGCTCCTATCGTTCTTTTGACATTCCCGGCGTCGACATCCTTTGCGACGACTACGAGTACACGGTTGTCAAGCAGGCTCAATCCGCAGCCCGCCAATATGGACGGGTCGGTGTGCTTTCCGAACTCTACGGCGTCACCAATTGGGATTTTGATTTCCGGGGGCACAAGCTTCAAGGTGACTGGCAGGCCGCCTTGGGCGTGACAGTACGTGTACCGCATCTGGCCTGGCTGACCATGAGGGGGGAGGCAAAGAGGGACTATCCGGCTTCCATTCACTATCAGTCACCCTGGTACACAAAATATGCTCTTGTGGAGGATCATTTTGCCCGGCTGAATACGGCTTTGACCCGTGGAAAACCGGAAGTCCGCATTGCTGTAATACACCCCGTGGAGAGCTATTGGCTCCATTGGGGCCCGGAAACGCAAACCGCCCTTGTGCGGAACCAAATGGAAGAGCATTTTCAGGAAATTGCAAAATGGCTTTTAACCGGCGTCCTGGACTTTGATTTTATCTGTGAGGCAAATCTTCCTCATCAATGCCCGGTGGGCGGTTCTCCGCTCCGGGTTGGAGAGATGGCCTACGACGTTGTACTGCTGCCTCATTGCGAGACCATCCGCAGTACCACCCTGGAGCGCTTGCTGGCCTTTGGCGCGGCGGGAGGCCGGATCCTTGTCCTGGGAGACCTGCCGGAACGGGTGGATGCCCGCCGCAGCGAAATGGCGGGACAACTGCGCCCCTATTCAAAAATCATCCCCTTTGACAAGGCTTCGATATATATGGCCCTGGAGCCATTTCGGCTGGTGGAGTTCCGGGATGAGGCGGGCCGCCTCACAACAAACCTCGTTTACCAGCTTCGACGGGACGGCAAGAGCCGCTGGCTCTTCATAGCACAAGGGGTGAAATCGCGGAGACGCGATATTCCTGCCCTGCAAAAGGTTCGTATCGCTATGGAGGGGCACTATCGTGTGGAACTCTACGACACGCTGACGGGGGATATCATTCCTGTGGATACCGAGTCCGAGGGTGGCAAGACAATACTTCACCGTGACATGTACCAGCATGACAGCCTGCTGCTTCGCTTGAACCCTCCGGAAGCACCGGGCACTGCTTCAAAACCGGCGCGATGCCGGAATAAAACCGACACACGGTGCTGGAAGCCGGTGCTACTGCCTGAGACCGTTCCTGTCACGTTGGAGGAGCCTAATGTCCTGCTTCTGGACGTAGCCGAATACGCCCTGGACGACGGGGCCTACCGGCCTGAGGAAGAAGTGCTCCGGGCGGACAATCGATTACGCGGCGAACTGGGTTGGCCCCTACGGATGGACGAAATTGCCCAGCCGTGGGTAATGCCGCCGGAACCGCCTGCGCACCGGATGCGGATGCGTTTTGCCTTCCGGACGGAGGTGGCCCTCAAAGATATAAAGCTGGCGCTGGAGGATGCCGGAGCCGCTTTGATCCGGTTGGATGGGGATCTCGTGCCCTCCGTCACGGATGGATGGTTTACCGACAGGTGCATCCATACCGTCCGGCTTCCGGCATTCAGTGCCGGTATGCATACGCTGAAGGTGGAAATACCCTATGGACATAACGCAGCAGCAGAGTGGTGCTATCTTCTGGGGGATTTTGGCGTGCGTCTCAACGGGCGCGAAAAGGTCATCGTGCCTCCGGTTCGCCGCACCGGCTTTGGGGATGTCACTACACAGGGCATGCCCTTCTACGGCGGCAATCTGTGCTACCATCTGGAGGTGGAGCTTCCGGACGGGGATGTGCGGGTTCACGTTCCGCAGTACAGGGGCGCTCTGGTTGAGGTGTCACTGGACGGCCGGCACTGCGGGGAGATCATCTATGCGCCATACGATTGCGTATTGTCCGGCATATCCGCCGGCCGGCACACATTGACGCTGAAGGTCTACGGCAACAGGTTCAATTCCTTCGGGCAGCTTCATCTCTGTGATCCGGATTTCACATGGATGGGGCCGGACTCCTACCGGACCACGGGGGATGCATGGTGTCCGGAATACCGTCCCCGCCCCTTTGGGATTCTTACCAGCCCCGGTATTTCAAGTGACAGGGGAGCGCGAAAATGACAGGAAGCCGTATCGGCCATGGAATTCATCGAAGAAAGGAAATGAAACAGGTGCCAAGAATATCGAAGGCAAATATCGGAGGCAGGGCAAAAAAGGACTATAAGCTTTGGATTTATCTGTTCCCTTGTCTGCTGTTTGTCGCAGCTTTCAGCTATGTCCCCATTGCAGGATGGATCCTTGCGTTTATGGATTATATCCCGGGTGTCCCTTTGACGGATGTGCCCATGGCGGGGTTGAAGAACTTCATGCTGATTTTTGACGACCTGGCGAATCTGACGCGGGTTATGAAAAACACCGTCGTCTTTGCTGCTTTGGGTTATGTTGCAGCGCCGTTGCCAATGATTTTCGCCATTGCCTTGAATGAAGTGGCAAACACCAAATTAAAGAGGACGATCCAGACCATCACCACCTTTCCCAATTTCATCAGCTGGGTCATTGTCTACGCATTGGCCTTCCAATTTTTCTCCTATGACGGGTTGCTCTCCAATTTGCTGACTTCCATAGGGATTGCGGAGGAACCCACCAGCCTGATTGCCAATGCGGGTGCAGTGTATGTTTTCCAGACTGTGATGGGGCTCTGGAAAGGTCTCGGGTGGAATGCCGTAATTTACCTTGCGGCAATAGCAGGTATTGATCAAGAGAGATATGAGGCTGCAGATATCGATGGGGCCGGTCGGCTGCAAAAGATATGGTATATTACCGTGCCTTCCGTCATGCCCACCTTTATCGTCCTGATGCTGCTGCAGATCAGCAGTTTTGTGGGAAACGGGTTTGAACAGTATTTGACTTTTTATAACGGGATCGTCGCCGACAAGATTGAAGTGCTGGATCTTTACGTCTACCGTGCCGGCTTGCTTCGCAGCGATTATTCTTATGGTACTGCCATAGGGATTATGAAGTCCGTCATCTCCATCGGCATGCTGTTTGGAATGAACCGGCTATCCAAAAAAATCCGCGGCGACAGCATTTTTTAGGCCGATAGACACTTGCCCATATGGGTGGAAAGGAAGAATGCTCATGACCACGAAAATAGGGAGGACTTCTGCGGGGGCCATGATAAATGTCTTTGTCCTGCTATTGTTCTCCTTTGTATGCCTCTATCCGTTTTGGTATATCTTCATCGGGACCATCAGCAATCCCAATATACCGGCCCGCACGCTGCTCTTTTTGCCACGGGGCATGACGCTGTTCAACTATGTGGAAGTCTTCAAATCGCCCGGGCTCACCACGGCTTTATTGGTATCCGTTTTACGGACTGTGTTGGGGACTGCCCTTTCGGTATTCCTCAACGCTATTCTGGGCTATCTGTTCACTTTGCAGAAGATGCCTGCGCGAAAGCTGTTTTACCGTATGGTGATCGTCACCATGTATATCAGCGGTGGTCTGATACCTACTTTTCTGACATATAAGACATACGGCCTGACCAACAATTTTCTTGTCTATATTCTCCCCGGGGCAATTTCGGCTTTTAATGTAGTGCTGCTGAAAACATTCACTGAAAACAGTATCCCGGATTCTCTCAGCGAGTCTGCTGTCCTGGACGGCGCCGGCACTATGACCATCTTTATCCGGATCATATTCCCGCTGCTGCTCCCCATCGTGGCTACAATTGCGTTGTTTTCCGCGGTTGGGCAGTGGAACTCCTGGTTTGACAACATGATTTTCAATTCAAGTAATCCGAACCTGATGACGTTGCAATACCTGCTGTACAAGAAGCTGAACGAGGCGAACCAGCTGGCCCAGGCCGCCCGCTCCGGGTCTGTCAGTGAAGTGGGCCGTCTGCTCACCGAGCAAAAGGTGCTGACTCCGGATTCTATCCGGATGACCATCACCATGATTGTGACCTTGCCCATTCTTTGCGTTTACCCCTTCATTCAAAAATATTTTGTCAAAGGGATCATGATTGGCGCTGTGAAGGGCTAAGGGCGCGGTATGCTGCGATTTCACGGATAGGTGGTTTGAGGGCGTGGACACGTGGGAATCCATGGTGGAAGTGGCTTTGGATCTATTAAAATTCTAATAGATTGGAAAAATAAATATGTAAAGGAGAATGATTATGATGAAGAAGTGGGGATGTATCCTGTTAGCCCTGCTGGTGGCCCTGAGCGTGGCTGCTTGTGGAGGCGGCGCTGAAAAGGATACCTCGAAGGGCGGCACGACAGCCAATGGTACGGAGCTGAATAGCTCCACACCGCCGGAAGAGCTGCCGGACATCGTCTGGGGATTTACAAACAACGGCAGCTATGAGCCCGGAAGCAAAACATGGCCGACAGATGTTTTCAAGGATTTTCAGGAAGCTGTCCGCGAGAAGGTGGGGGTCAACCTGGAATTCAAGGGTTGGGCAGATAATCAGTCCTTCGAGCTGGCCCTGGCAAGCAACGACCTGCCCGATATGTTCACCGTGCAAAGGGAGTATGTCCCTGCGCTGCTGAACGGCAACCATGTCCTGGCAATGGACGATTATCTGGAACTGGCGCCGCATCTGACTTCCGTCAGCAATGTCCGTATCGCTGCCATGCGAAAATACTATTCCAAAAACGATGATGGGAAGCTTTACTTCTGGACGCCCCATGTGGGAAAGGATTTGGTGGGGTCTGCCTGGTGGAACGGCATGACCATCCGTTGGGATTATTACAATGAGCTGGGGTATCCGGAGGTGAAAACGGAAGATGATTTCCTTAAAGTGGTGAAACAAGCGGTAGAAAAACATCCAACCACAGCAGAAGGGAGAAAGGTCTACGGAGTTGCGACCCATTCCGACGGCACCTTATGGGGATGGTGGATCCGGGGCTGCATGTTCGGCTATCAGAACATCACCGACTCCTATGCACTGGATATCCGTGACAATGCCAATGTCGTCGTCAATAATTACACCGACCTGGATTCACCGGTATGGCGCGACATCCGGTATTACTACAAGGCAAACCAGCTGGGGGTTTTTGATCCGGATTCCCTGACAATGAAAGGTGACGACCTGAATGCCAAGGCATCAAACGGCCAGTTGGTCTCCACCAACTGCACCTGGAACGGCGGTCAGCTACGCGCCAACGAAATGGCCAAAGACCCCAATACGCTGGCGGAATACATGGTGATCCCCGTGGAAGGGCAGTACAACTGGGGCAACCAGCAGGGAAAAATCGGATGGCCCTTCTATCACGCCGTCAACAGTAAAACCAAGAATGTCGAAGGGGTTATGAAATTGATCGACTATGTCAATACCCCGGAAGGCACCCGCATGGGTTATATGGGGAAGGAAGGGAACATCTGGGAAAAGGTTGACTCAACACCGAAAATAAAGGACGAGGCCATTGCGATCCGGAACAAGGGTGGGGATGAGGCCACTGTAAAAACCAATGGCCTCTGGACGCAAACCTTTGGCGTAGCCGGTTCTACAGTGTGCGAGGATGGTAAAAACGCGGATTTGTGGCAGGATCCTGCGATTTGGGCGCTGACTCTGACGCCGGCGGCAAAAGACTTCTCTCAGCACTATGACGTACAGGTGCCATCACAGGCCGCCCTCAAGCTTATCGAGGAAGGGAAGGCCTATGACAAGGAGGACATGAATTGGGATCTGTTGACGTTATTGCCATCCACTCCACAGAACATCGCCAGGATCGACGCCCGTTGCCTGGATATTATGAACAAGGCTGTTCCCCAGTTGGTGCTGGCGAAGAGCCAGGCGGAATTTGACAAAGTACAGGCGAAAACACTGGAAGCCTTTCAGGCAGCGGATATACAAACATCCATCGCATGGTGGAAGGATCAGGAAAAGACCATCAAGGCTTTCCTGGACTCTGTTCGTTAAAAAAAGCCAACCACAATACTTTTAGGCCGAAGGGCATATAAAACAAAGGGGACGGTTTTACGCCGTTCCCTTTTAGTTAGTTGGCATGAAAAAGCTTGATGCATGGAGCCATCCGGCCGTAAGGCATACAATGTAGGGGCGGACATTGGCCGTCCGGGTAGCTGTTTATCACAGATTGCATTTGCGGACGCGCAATGCGCGCCCCTACACTTTTTCAGCTGCAGGTGTGCCACTCGGTGGCAGGGGCATTGGTAGGAAAGTATGAAGGTCTGCCCTTTATCATGTCACGGTCTTCCGGGTTCCAGAGCGTCAGGCCCCTGGGCAGGCAGCTCCGGTTCAGATGCTTCCACCACGGGGATACAAATGGTGACGGTGGTGCCTTTATCTGCGGCTGACAGTATCCCAAGGCCGTATCCTTCGCCATAATGAAGCCTGATGCGCCGGTTGATGCTGTAAAGGCCAAAGCCGTGGCCTTTTTTTTCGGTGTCCGGACGGCTGGTATCGGCCAGTGAACGGTTCAATTGCTCCAATGCGTCGGGGGCAATGCCGCAGCCATTGTCGGAAATGTGGATTTTAAGCGTCCCGTCCGCCTGCTCCACGTCAATTTCGATCGTGCTGTCCGGTTTTCCCCGCAATCCGTGAATGATGGCATTTTCAACCACAGGTTGAAGCAGGAAGCGGAGGATCCGCACCTTTTCAAGCTCTTGAGGGAGATGGCTGGCATAGTGGATATTCTCGCCAAAACGGAATTTCATGATATCCACGAAGTTCTGGACAAACTTTTCTTCACTGGAGAGGTCCCACAGGATGTCGGTTTGGGAAAAGACCGGCTGCAAAGCGTTGTTCAGTGCCAGAAGGGCCTGGCAGACATTGCTGGCCCGCGCCATGGAGGCCATCCAGCGGATGGTTGCCAGTGAATTGTAAAGAAAGTGAGGGTTGATCTGCGCTTGCAGTGTCTCGATTTCCAGTTTCCGCTTTTCTCGCTCATATGCCTGGTTTTTCCGTATCAGCTTCTGTATCTCTTCCATCATGGAGTTGAATTTCAAAGCCAGAGTGTCCAGCTCTTGATACTCCATGGCCGGCAGACGCTTGTACAAATCGCCCTTCCCTATTTCGGACATCAAGTGGGTCATTTTGCCGAAAGACCCGAAGAGCTTCCAGGATACATAATAACTGATAAGCACCGCGACAAAAATGGATATGGTGAAGGTCAAGCCGGTGGTTGTTTGCAGCAGTTGCATATTGCGCAGAAAGATGGGATAGGGGATTTCTTCCGCAAGATACCAGCCGGTTCGCTCATCCAGCCTGTAGATGACCTTGGACCGGGTATTTCCGCTGTGTCCGGTAAAGCTCCCGGCGCTTGTCCCCTGCGCCAGGATCTGTTGCCCATAGTCTGCCTGGTTCTGCAAATTGCCTGCGGGCACACTCAGCAGGCACTCCCCTTTTTCACTGATCAAATAAACATTGGAACCGTTGTTGGCATTCCTGGAGTAAAGAAAATCAAAATAGCTGAGGGGTATGTTTATGGAGACCACAGAGATATGCTCCGGATTCCATATATCCGGCAGAAGCATCAGCATGGCAACGACCTTTTCCTGTTTTCCCGTTGCATAGGCGACGGGAGCCATTTCACTTTGCAGATAGCAACCGCCCCAGGTCAGGGAGGAAGCGCCGGTGATTTTCTTATATTGCGGCGTGTCCTGGATGGGGAGTGCTTCCACGGAGGAGTTGTTCTGGGAAACCCGTGAACGGCTGACATTCATTATGGCGCCGCTCCATTGGAACAGTGTGATAGAGTCAATGCGGTTATAGGACTGGATGATTTGTGACAGGCGCTGGCTGACGTTGATGCAGCGGGTGACATCCTCCACATCCGTCGACCTCCCAACCGCCAGGTACTCCTTCACATTCTGGTCCTGCAGCAACAGGCGGCGGATATCTGCAAGGTTGGAAACCAGGTTGTCCATCTGGGAGCCCATGTATTCCACATTTCTTAAGCCCTCATCCAGAGCCTGGTTTTGGGATTGAAAGAACAGCAATGTAAAGCTTATGACCAATGTTGCCGCAAGAACGGCGAGATGAACGGCAAGGATGGACAGAGCGAAGGTCCGCCGTAAGCTTTTTGGGCGCTTGATTACAGGAACCATAGGGACCTCCATTCGCTGGGGGATATCCCGGTGGCCTTCTTGAAGACGCGGGAAAAATAAGCGTCGTCCCTAAAGCCGGCTTGTATGGCGATATCGTATATTTTACAGCCGGTGTGCCCCAACAGGTATTTGGCACGCTCGATACGGGCGCTGACAAGGTATTTTGTGAAGGGCATCTCCATTTCCTGGTGGAACAGCGTGGAAAAGTATGCCTCGCTCAGCCCCACCTGATGGCAGATGTAGCGCAGAGAAAGCCCCGGATCCTCCAAACGTTGATGGATGATCTGAAGGGCTTTCTCCACCTCCTTGCGGTGGTATGCTTTTTGGTGCTGCAAGTAATACTGTTCACAGCTTTTAAGCAGGCCGGAAAGGGCTGAAACGCCTTCGGCAAGATAAGGGTACCTCACCAACAGCTTATCACATTGCTTTTTCCCGCCATCCATATGTTCCTTAAAATAGGAGCAAATAAAATGCGATACCGCCATCAGGGAATAGATCATTTCCTCCCTGGACTTTGCTGCATTGCGCCGGAAATCATCCACAAGCTTATGGTACTGTTCCGCGGCAGGCTTGCCGAGGCACCGGCCGATCCATTCGCGGTGCAGATCCAGCTGCTGACAGGCCGCATCGATTTTTGGCGCGGCATTGTCCTCCCAGCAGCAAACCACTGAATTCATGCCGTCCAGATAATGCCTGTCCAGCGCCTCCAGGCTTTGCCGGAAGCTCTCCTTCAGCCCCGGCAGCCCGTTCTCCGCCAGACACAGCAAAAAGGACACCTGGATATGCAGCAAATCCTGGATGTCATCGTGAATCGTCCGGAAGCAATCCAGGGATGCCGCCTTTTCTTCTTCAAGGGAGCGGTCCGGCTTGCAGCATAGCACGATGATAAAATGCTTTTCTTCAAGGTAGAAGGAATAATGGGCATACCCCCTGTATGAACGGTTCTGCAGGAGGTCATACAGGTTCCGGTATATATTTTCGGAGGGGACCGATATGCTGTTTTCCTGATAATCATAGACGGCTTCAATGGGGCAAAGGGCCATGACAAGAGGGCCTTTGCCCATTTGGACATGGTTGGAGGCCAAAACTCCAACGGTTTCTTCCAAGGACGCCTTCCCTTGAAAATAGGAGGTCATTGCCTGGTTACACTGATCGCTTTGATGGATAAAGCGTATATTGCCGGTTTCCCGGCGGCTTGTCTCTTTCTCAAAGGACAGCTGTGCTTTCTTCAGGCATTTTCCAATGTCCTCCTCCGTCATTGTGGCTTTAAGCAGATAATCCCGTATGCCGTGGGACAGCAGCTTTGTGACCAGATTAAAATCCTGCAGGCAGGTGATAACGATAATGTAGGGGTCATAGGACAGGCTTTGGATCTTTTCAATCAACTGCTGGCCATCCATAACGGGCATCAGGATATCTGTTATTATAACGTCCGGTGAGTATTTCTGGATATTTTCCCAGGCTGTCCTGCCATTTTCCACGTCACCTATGACCTGCATATTGAATTGTCCCCAATCGATACTGTTCTTGATTCCTAAGCGCACGAACAATTCGTCCTCTGCAATTAACACCTTATACACATGAATGCTCCTTTTTGAGTAAACAACAGGGTAGTGTGTAGACTAAAGACAATAAAGCTAAATTCTTATGGTTGAATTTGCTATTCTATGATTATCGTATCATATCGGGCCATATTTCACAAGGGCGCAGGATCACTTGTAATCCAGCAAGTAATACCCGTAGGCGTTTATAATCTGCGTATCATTGTATTGCATGGTCCGGGGCTGGTTGTTCCTGTAATTCAAATGCTGGTGGCCGTGGATGAAATAGCGGGGGGAATATTTGTCCAGGAGCATGTTGAAGCTCTCAAAGCCCCGGTGGCACAGGTCGGTGCCGTCTCCCAGGCCAAAAGCCGGAGCATGGGTCAAAAGGATGTCAAAACCCTTGCTCCGCCATAATTTCAACTTGAGCTTGTTGACTTTTTTTCTCATTTGCTCCTCAGTAAATTGAAAAACCTTGTTATTGTAGCAATAGCTGCCTCCAAAGCCTACAATCCGGAGGCCTTTATAGGTCACAAGCTCACCGTCCACGGAAACACAGCCCTCCGGCGGATTTTTGACATAGTCGGAGTTGTGGTTGCCCGGGACATACAATAAGGGGGCCTGGATCATGGTTACAAGAAATGAAAGGTATTCTGCCTTCAAATCTCCGCAGGATAAGATCAGCTCCACATCAGCGAAACGGTCCCTGTCGAAATAATCCCATATGTAAGGTTCTTCCTTGTCTGAAACCAGCAGTATTTTCATGGCATCTTCCCGTTTATATAGTATTCCGGAACATAAAGAACCGGAAGTCGTCTACGATCATTGCCGCTACGAATGCAATTTACATTTTATTCTACCATTAACCCGGCTATAATACAATTCCAAATCTGCCTAAAATTAATTTGCAGACTTTTGTCTATTCCTACCGTATAAAACGAATATAGGGAATTATAATTGGAATTAATACATATTAAATGTTATAATTTTCATAGAGTGGTTAATCCATTTATGATTTGCCGGAGGGATATATACATATGAAAGCAGTAATAAAGCAAGTATACAGGCAGCCGCAGGGCTATTTCGGAAAACAGCTGGAATTGAACGGATGGGTAAGGACAGTCCGTGATTCAAAGACCTTTGGATTCCTTGAAATCAACGACGGCTCCTTTTTCAGGAATCTCCAGGTAGTATTTGAAGAGGGTAAAGTCGATAATTTCAAGGATGTGGCCAGGCTTCCCGCGGGATCCTCCGTCAGGGTTTCCGGAGAGCTGGTGGAGACTCCCGGTGCAAAACAGCCTTTTGAGCTTAAAGCTGCGCGCATTGCTATCGAAGGCAGCTGTTCCCCGGAATACCCGCTCCAGAAAAAGAGGCATTCCTTTGAGTATCTTCGTACCATTGCTCATTTAAGACCCCGCACCAATACCTTTTCCGCTGTTTTCAGGCTGAGATCGGCGCTGGCTTACGCTGTGCACAGATTTTTTCAGGAAAAGGGCTTTGTCTATGTTCACACGCCCATCATCACCGGCAGCGACTGCGAGGGCGCCGGTGAAATGTTCCGTGTGACCACCATGGACTTAAACCGGCTGAACAGGGATGAAAAAGGGGATATCGACTTTTCCTGCGATTTCTTCGGCAGGCAGACCAGCCTTACGGTCAGCGGTCAGCTGGCAGGTGAAAGCTATTGCCTGGCCTTTGGAAATGTATACACCTTCGGGCCGACCTTCCGGGCGGAAAATTCCAATACCGCCAGGCATGCTTCCGAGTTCTGGATGCTTGAGCCGGAAATCGCCTTTGCCGATCTGGGCGACGACATGATGCTGGCGGAGGAAATGATGAAGTATCTCATCGGGTATTGCCTTGAAAACCTGCCGGAGGAAATGGAATTTTTCAATAGCTTTGTGGACAACACGCTGCTGGAAAGGCTCAGCCATGTGCTGAATTCCGATTTTGGGCATATTACCTACACGGAGGCTGTTGCGCTTCTGGAAAAAGAGAATGCGGCTTTCGAATACCCGGTCAAATGGGGGAGCGATTTGCAGACGGAGCATGAGCGGTTCCTGACGGAGAAAATATTCAAGAAGCCGGTATTTGTAACGGATTATCCAAAGGATATCAAGGCTTTTTACATGCGGATGAATGGCGACGACAAGACCGTAGCGGCAATGGATCTGCTGGTTCCGGGCGTCGGGGAGATCATCGGCGGCAGCCAGAGGGAGGAAAGGCTGGAGCTTCTGGAAAAAAGGATGGAAGCCATGGGACTTAAAGCGGAGGATTACTGGTGGTACCTGGACCTCAGGAGATACGGAAGCGCAAAGCACGCCGGGTATGGACTGGGGTTTGAAAGGGCGATCATGTATATGACAGGGATGACCAATATCAGGGACGTCATACCGTTCCCCAGGACTCCCAGGTCTGCTGACTTTTAAAGATTGCTGCAGAATGTCACACTTAAGTAAGAAAAAGGGTAGCGGCGGTTATTAAATGGGAATATATGCTTTATGGGTGTCACCGCGAGGAGCCCTGGCGACATGGCGACCTTGCGGCAAATAAAATATCATAATACATAGGAGGCATGAATATGACAGAATTGGTAAAAACTCAAGACAGGGAAGACAAAATCAGGATTTCCGATGAGGTGATCGCTACCATCGCAGGGATTGCGGCATCCGAGGTTGAAAACCTTGCCGCCATGAGCGGCGGCCTGAAGGATGGAATCGCCGGCGTTTTCGGAAGGAAAAGCTTTGGGAAAGGCATAAAGGTGGAGACGAAGGAAGAGGAAGTGGACATTGAAATGTCCCTGATCATGCAGTATGGCTGCAAAATACATGAGGTCTCCAGGCAGATTCAGCAGGTAGTGCGTTCGTCGGTGGAGAACATGACCGGGATGGTTGTTACGGCGGTAAATATTAACGTTCTGGGGGTAAGCGTCGGCAAGGATACCGCCAAAATTGAGATCGTTGACGACAAGGCTCTCCAGCCCGAATGAAAGGTATAAATTAAAAGGTAAAGGATAAATTAGCGGATAGAATGAAGAGAAAAATATTTAAGCTCCTTGTTGTTTTATCTTCAGCCATCATATTGATCGCGTTGATATTTTTTACAAACGGGCTGGAAGAAATGGCAAACATGTTTTCCAGAGCCCGCCTGTATTGGATCGCTGCAGCCTTTGGCTGCATGGTCCTGTACTGGGTCCTTGACGCGTCAATTTTGCATATCATCGCCGGCGGCCTGCTGGAGCACCAGCCTTTAAAGGATACGGTAAGGGTGACAATGATTGGGCAGTTTTTCAATGCCATCACGCCGTTATCCGGGGCAGGCCAGCCGGTCCAGGCATATGTCATGGCCAAGGACGGGGTGAAGCCGGGGCATGCGGTGTCAATCATCATCATCAAGACTTTTTTGCACCAGTTGATCATCGTCCCGTACTCCCTTATGGCATTTGCCCTTCGAGGTCCGCTGTTTGCTAACCGTATTATGCACTTTTATTACCTTTATGCTTTGGGGCTGTTGATCAACATCGCCTTCCTGCTTTTTTACGCTTTGTTCATTTATAAGAAGGCTGTCGCTAAAAAGGTACTGCTTTTCGTTTTTAAGTTTCTGAGAAGAATGAAGTTTAAAAAAGCCGATCTCTGGCAGACAAAGACGGAAAGCGAGCTGGAAAGCTTTAGCGAAGGCGCGGCAATGATCAAGGCCAACCCGGGAATTGTAATCAAACTCATTCTCTATCAATTTTTCCAGTTTACCTTCTATTTTTCCATACCTTTTTTCATCCACCTTGCAGTGGAAACCAACAGCATCAATGCGCTGGATATGATTGCAGCCCAATCCATGATCATTCTCATATCCCTCCTGGTGCCTTCTCCGGGAGCTACAGGCGGGGTGGAAGGCTTAAGCTATCTTTTTTACGGCATGTTTTTCCGGCAGGGCTACATCATTCCTGCAATCCTGCTCTTCCGGCTGCTGACATATTATTCGTCCATCCTGTTCGGAGGACTGTTTGCGCTCTTTGCACCCGAAAAGCCGCTTAAACAGCGGGGATAGACAGGCACCTTTTTGCTTTCATCGTTATAACGACCTAATTCAGAGGTGGGGGATATTTTTGAGCCTCGTTATATTGAAGCTGATAGAGGTTGTAGTAGATTCCCCGTTTGGACAGCAGTTCCTGGTGATTTCCCATTTCCCTTATCCTTCCCTTGTGGAGGACAATGATCATATCTGCATGCTGAATCGTTGAAAGCCGGTGTGCGATGACAATGGTGGTTCTGTTCCTTGTAAGCTTTGCCAGGGCATCCTGGATCAGCAGCTCTGTTTCCGTATCAATATTGGCGGTAGCTTCATCCAGCACCAGGATCGGCGGATCAAAGGCCAGAGCCCGGGCAAAAGCCAGCAGCTGCCTCTGGCCGGAGGAATAGGTGGAACCTCTTTCTTTCACCTCTTCATCGTATTTATCCGGCAAGGCTTCGATAAAACCGCCGGCATTGACGAACTCGGCAGCTTTTTTGACCATATCGCCGCTGATGCTTTCCTCATTCAAACGGATATTTTCTTTTACCGTACCGCTGAAAAGAAATACGTCCTGCAGTACGACGCCTATATTCCTGCGGAGACTGTCGGCTGCAACCTCGGTTATGTTGATGCCGTCGATCTGGATTTCTCCCTTCTGGATTTCATAGAACCGGTTAAGAAGGTTGATGATGGAGGTTTTGCCCGCCCCGGTGGCGCCGACGATGGCGATGGTCTTGCCGGCAGGAAGGTGGAAACTGACGTCTTTTAACACCCAATCCTCATTTTTGTAAGCAAACCATACGTTTTTAAACTCGATGGAGGCATTTAGCCGGTCTTTATCAAGGAACAGCGTTCCTTCATCCTTTTCTCCTTCCGTGTCCAAAACCTGAAAGATTCTTTCCGAGGCAGCCATGGAAGCCTGCAGGATATTGTATTTTTCCGCGAGGTCATTGATGGGCTGGAAAAACAGGTTTACATAACTGACAAATGCATAAAGCACTCCGAATTCCACTGTGCCTTCCAATACCTTACCGCCGCCGTACCAGATGATTGCCGCAATGGAGAGATACGCAAGCATTTCAATGATGGGCCTGAAAATCCCGAAAGTCACAATTTCCTTAATGCCTGCGTCATAGTACTTCCGGTTGACTTTCTTGAATTCGCCGAAATTTTCCCTTTCCTTGCTGAAAAGCTGGATAATACGCATCCCCGTTATATTTTCGGAAAACACCGAATTGATCCGTGCAAGGGTTGTTCTTACGGCGCGGTACACTTCACGGATCTTTAGCCGGAAAACAAGCGTAACCAGCACAACCACAGGGGTGACTGCCAGCGTAACCAGCGCCAGGCCTACGTGCATCCGGAGCAAGATCACGATCGTTCCGAGGAGTATCAGGATGTCCTTCAGCAGTGTAACCAGGACATTGGTATACATGTCGTTCAACGTTTCAGTGTCGTTGGTCACCCTGGTCACAAGCCTTCCCACCGGGTTTTTATCAAAAAAGGAAAGCTTCATTTTCTGAATATGTGAAAACACCTGCTGCCGGATATTATAAATAATGGACTGCCCTGCCCGGCTTAGTACGTATATCTGGACGTAATTGAAAAGAAAGCCGGCGGCGATCAGGCCGATGAAAAGCATGCCGATCATGCCCAGTCCGGAAATGTCCCCGTTTTTAATCTTATCGTCGATTGCCACCTTTAAAAGATATGGCCTGGCCAGGTCGGAAAGCGTCGAGCCCAGGAGCATGAAAATTGCAATGGTGAAATACTTCCAATAACCTTTGGCGTAGGCCAGAAGCCTTTTCATCAGTCTGGAATCATAGGCCTTGCCAAGGATTTCCTCTTCATTTTGGTTCACATATTCTTCGGACATCTTATTCCACTCCTTCAATCTGCTCTGCCAGGAGCTGTTTCTGATACAGGCCGTAATACTCGCCTTCAAGGGAAAGCAGGAATTCATGGGTGCCTCGTTCCACGATTTCGCCGTTTTCCAGGACGATGATTTCATCGGCATCTTTTATCGTTGAAACCCGGTGGGAAATTATAATGCTGGTCCGCTGCTTCATCAGGCTTTTCAAGCCTTTCAGGATTGCCTCCTCCGTTCTGGTATCCACGGCGGACAGGCAATCGTCCAGTATCAGGATAGCCGGTGACCGGAGGATCGCACGGGCAATTGCCACCCTTTGTTTCTGCCCGCCGGACAGGGTAACCCCTCTCTCGCCTACCTGGGTGGCAAATTTATCCGGGTATTCCATGATATCGTCATAGATCATCGCCGTTCTGGCTGCATTTAAAATCTCCTCCTCAGGTTTTCCGCTGTAGAAATCGATATTCTCCCGGATGGTGGAGGAAAACAGGAAAGTGTCCTGGGGGACGCAGCCTGCAGCATTGCGCAGTACCTGGAGCGGAATCCGGTTGATATCGGTTCCGTCAATGAAAAGGGTACCGTCGGGCACATTATAAAGCCTGGTAACCAGATTTGCCAGCGTGGACTTTCCACTGCCGGTCCTGCCTACGATGGCCAGAGTTTTTCCGTATTCCAGATTGATTTCCAGATTTTTTAAGACCGGCTGTTCCGTCCCCGGGTAGGTAAAGCTCAAATTCCGGAAGGTGATGCCGCCCTTGATTTGAAATTCCGCCAGAGTGTCTTTTTCCTGGATTTCAGGGACTTCATCCAGAATGGTGTTGATCCTTTTAATCGAGACAATCCCTCTTTGAAAAATGCTGATGACCCATCCCAGGGCGGAAATGGGCCAGACCAGCATGCCCAGGTAGGTATTGAAGGCAATGAACTGGCCCAGGGTGATTTGCCCTTGGATGACCAGGATACCGCCAAACCACAAGCCTATGGCAAAGGAGATGGAGGATATGGCCATAATGGAAGGGAACATCATGTTCGTAATCATGATATATTTCAGATTCATCTTTTTATTGTGGCTGTTTGCTTTTTCGAATTTCTGGATTTCCTTTAATTCCTGAACAAAAGCCTTGATTACCCTTATGCCTGAGAAATTTTCCCTTGCGGTCTCCGTCATGGAGGAAAAGGCTTCCTGCATACTGTTGATCCTTTGCTGCATGGTATTCAAAAAGAATGACGTGCCTACAAGGAGGAGGGCAAGCGGTGCGAAGGAAGCCAGGGTAAGGGAGACTCCCGCGGTGTTTATCATTATCACAATGGCAACCACCGGTATCAGGGCCGAGTCGATGGATATGATAATCCCCATGCCGGTTGCCATGGTGACGTTGCCTATATCATTGGTAGCGTGGGCCATCAGATCTCCGGTTTTATGATTGTTGAAATAGAAGGCTCCTAATTTTTGGAGCTTTGAATAAAACCGCTCTCTTAAAACAGCTTCCATTTTTTTCGATACGCCCAGGATCAAATACCTCCAGAAAAACCGGAAGGATGCGATTCCCACAGCCATGAGCACAATGATGAGGGCATATTTCAAGATCATCGTCTTATCCAGCTGTCCTGAATCCAGAAGATCCGTTATATTTCCTATAAGCCATGGCAGAACCAGCTGCAGTGCGTCCACCACAAGAAGGCATAATACTCCGGCCATATAGTGAAATTTATTGGCCGCAATCAGGTCTTTGATATATCTGAGATTGCCCATACGGCTGCATTGCTCCTTTATTTTTTCTGTAACTTTTATCCTTTTATTTTATCATTGACAAAAGAATATGCAATTGTTTTTACTATTTTTTAAAAAATCATTAGACATTCTAAGGACTTATCCGTATTATTGATTGTAAGCGCTAGTGAAAAAAAGGAGAAATCATAAAGGAGTAATAAGCTATGAGTAAACAATTGTACCGTCCAAAAAGAAACAGGGTTATCGCAGGCGTATGTTCCGGCTTTGCCGAATATTTCGGAATTGATGCAGTTATTATAAGAATCCTCACAATCGTAATCGCACTGTCAGGCACAGGGATACTTGCATATATAATCGCAGCCGTTATTATGCCCGACGAGGAAAAGGTCCATGGCGGAGGCGAGAGCTGGAAGAGCGAAACTGCCGGAAGTACCGATGATTTCTTTCACCAGCAGGAAAAAGACAAGGACGAGTGGGCTGAGCCGCCGAAATACAATACGGAGAGAAACAAGCTGGTCATAGGGGCTGTTCTGGTAGGCCTGGGCATTATGTTTTTAATAAAGCAGTTCATCCCTGACTTTGATTACAAAGTTCTTGTTCCTGTTGTTCTCATAGGAATTGGTGGCGTTATTATCCTCAAAGGGAGGAATTGATGCTATGAAAAGCAATAAAGGAGTGGGGTTTGGGGTTTTTCTCCTTACGGTGGGTATTATATGGGTCCTGGTAAGCGTAGGAGTCATTTCTTGGTCCATATTTCATGCTTTGTTTGTGCTGTGGCCTCTTGTACTTGTATTAATCGGCATAAACATCATCTTCAGGAACAATGAAATTATAAAGGCTGTTGCCTGGGTCGCATTTCTGGCGGTGGTCATATCCTATGGCTATTTCTTTGAGGACGGCAGAACCGGAGACGGCGGTGAAGGAATCACGGCAGGCAGGAGCGTTTCCATCGAAAGAAGGGCGGAAGTTCAAAAGGGAAATTTAAAGATTGCCTTCGGAGGTACGAGGATCAATCTGGATTCAGACGCTTCGGCGCTGCTGGAAGCGGAAATCCAGGACGAGTACGTGACTTATTCGGATAAGGTCGAAGATGGGGTTTCAAAGATCGCCTTTGATAAAAAAAATTACAACATCGGCAGCTTTAATAAGAATTTGAGTACCCGTTACAACCGTTTTCATTTAAGCAACCAGGTCCCGTGGGATATTGAGATAGATACCGGCGCAGTTGACGCTGCCTTCGACTTGTCCGGACTTGCGGTTGAAAAGTTCTCTTTGGATATGGGGGCGGCAAATATTTCACTCACGCTGGGGGATGACTATGCAAATCCCCGGATTGATATCAATGCCGGTGCAGCCAAATTGGATATCAAGGTACCTTCCGATGCAGGCGTCAGGATCAGGGTGGACGGAGCGCTCAATTCCACCAATCTTGACGGGCCCGGTTGGGAAAAGAGAGACAGGACTTATTATTCAGAGGGCTATGACGATGCCGCCGTCAAAATCGATATGGATGTGGATACGGCTGTGAGCAAGTTAACGGTTGATTTTGAATAGTAATTTGCATTATGATTCAGAAGACGTTAAATAGCACTATAGCGCAAGTTGCATTACACTGATCGGCATTTATACGCATTGCTTGAAATGCAGCAAATGCTTCACCGCGGTATTTCTGCAGGGGTTTATTCGGAAACTTGCGCTGTAGTAATGGGGAAGGCAACGGGAATGAATTACAAATTCGAAAACCAGGTGGATGAATTTAAAAATGAATTTTTGAAGGTATGGTGGAATACATCTGCGGAATTCCCGGCGTTTGACAGGATTTACAGTCCGGAACGACAGCGGTCGGCTGAAAGGAAAACGGACTCGGTAGTCGAGCAGCTGCTGGCCGAAGTGAGAGTAAATCCGGGAAACATTGAGAGAAATTCTTCCGCCTGGGGGGCGAGAATAAGAAATCTTCTTGGAGTCATCGGCGACGAAATACTGGAACTGGGCGGAGGAGGCGCCGAAGCATTGCTGGCGGGAGGTTACTGCAAGGTAACCTCTGATTTTATTGACCGGGCCCGCAGCTTTGATTCTTCCATCAAGACGACGGAAATTTTACAGGCCATGCGGAATGCGTGGATTATGAACTGCATCCAGGTTCTGCTGGACAGGAAGGTGGAGTTCACTCCTGCACTGTTTGCCTACAGCATGCTTTATCCGTACACCGACAATTATCTGGATTCCATGGAGGTCCGTCTTGAAGAAAAGCTCCTGTATGGAGACAGGTTCAAGCTGGCACTGGAGGGAAAGCAGGTGAATGCGAAAAACCCGTATGAAGCCAAAATATTCAGGTTGGTTGGAATGATTGAGGCCCAATACGCAAGAGAAAGCTTCCCTGAGGTTTATGGAAGCCTTCTGGAAATACATGACGCCCAGCAAAGGAGTCTGAGGCAGCAAAAAGGATTGCTTTCACCCTATGAATCCGACATACCCGGCATCAGCTTTGCCAAAGGCGGTTCGTCCGTATTGGCGGACGCCTTTCTTATAAACGGGTCCCTGACGGAAGCCCAGGCGCGGTTTATGTTCGGCTTCGGCATATTTTTGCAGTTAGCGGATGATGCCCAGGATGTGGCGGTTGATTTGAAAAACAGGCATATGACCATGTTTTCCCAGACTGCGGACAAGTGGAAGCTGGATTCTGTCACGAGCAAGCTGGTAAATTTCATGTTCAATTTGATTGACAACGACCAATGCTTTCATACCCCCGGAATGAAAGCACAGAAGCGCTTGATCCGGGACAGCTGCATGCTGCTGCTTATATGCGCGGCTGCCAACAACCCCTCAAAATACAGCAAAGGCTTTATCAGTAGGCTTGAACGCCACTCTCCCATCAGCTTCGGCTATCTTCGCAGGCTGTACAAGCGGGCTGGAAAAGAGTATTATCAGCTGTTTGAAAAGAACGAGACCGTTCCTATGGACAGCATCATCGCGAGAGCCCTGGCGACGTGACCAAAAAGAAATGTTAATAAAGTCTCAAAAGTGGAAAATATTATGGTATTATAGTACATAGAGGTGCGCTATGACGTATGATGCCAACGAACTGATAGAAATTGCAGCCGGCAGGAAAAAAAGCCGGCTTGTTTTGAAAAAAGCCAGTATTGTGAATGTGTTTACCCATGAGGTATATAATGGCGATATTGCCATTGCAGGAGATAGGATCGCCGGAATCGGACACTACGATGGGCTGGAGGAAATCGACCTGGAGGGAAGGTATGCCGTTCCCGGCCTGATGGATGCACATATGCATCTGGAGTCCTCCATGGTTATGCCTTCGGAATTTGCCAGGGCTGTGGTCCCGAGAGGTACGACAACAGTCATTGCAGATCCGCATGAGATCGCCAATGTAGCCGGCCTGGCGGGAGTGAGATTCCTTCTTGAAAACAGCAGGGACATCCTTCTGGATGTGTTTATGATGCTGCCTTCCTGTGTGCCTGCCACTCCCTTTGACAGTCCCGGGGCAAGCTTTGATACAAAGGATATGGAGAAGCTGTATAATGACGGCAGAGTGCTTGGCCTGGGAGAAGTGATGGATTTTCAGGGAGTTGTCTCCGGAAGGCCGGATATCATGGAAAAAATCAGTCTTTTTAAAGGGAGGGCAATCGACGGGCATGCGCCGGGGCTGACGGGTGCAGCTCTTAATGCATATGCTGCCGCGGGGATCAGGACCGACCATGAGTGTGTGGAAGCCGGGGAGATGCTTGAAAAGCTCCGCCTGGGCTTCCATATCTTAATAAGGGAAGGCTCGGCGGCAAAGGACCTCCTGGCCCTTGTGAAAGCCGTGAATCCCGACAATCTGAGAAGGTGCCTGTTTTGTACCGATGACCGCCAGTTGGAGGATATCCTCCGGTACGGACATATTGACAACAATATAAGAATGGCGGTGAAGAATGGGATTGACCCCGTAAGCGCCGTCATAATGGCCACCCTCAATACGGCCGAATGCTATGGCCTGAGGGACAGGGGAGCAATTGCGCCCGGCTATCTTGCAGACATTGTGATACTGGATAACCTGGAGGAATTCAAGATTCACAGCGTCTACAAAAATGGCCTGCGGGTATCCGGTCAAAGCATTTGCCGGGATATCCCGCATATCCCGCAAAACATTGGAAATACCGTAAACTTACCGGATGTAGCTGCGGATATGCTTAAAATAAAGCTTGAAGATTCTGCTGCGAAGGTCATTGAAATTGTGCCTGGAAGTATCGTTACAGGAAAATCGGTCCGGCGGGTCAGTGTTGTAAATGGCGAATTCAAGTGCATTACCGCGGAGGATCCTGTAAAACTGGCTTTGGTTGAACGCCATAAAGCCTCCGGACGCATAGGCCTCGGCTTGTTGGGCAACTTCAGGCTAAGAGGAGGCGCCATTGCGTCGACAATCTCACACGATTCCCATAATCTAATTGTTGCCGGCGATAACGACGAAGACATGCTTGCCGCCATAAAGGAAATAAAGGCCGTTGGCGGCGGCATTACCATATGTTCCGGCGGCAAGGCCGTAAAAACGCTTCCCCTTAAAATCGCGGGACTTATTTCGCTAAAAGCTTACGAGGAGGTACATGCCCTATTGGATGAAATGCTGGAAACAGCGCAGAAAATGGGTGTGCCTGCAGGAATGGATCCCTTCATGACATTATCCTTCATGGCGCTTACAGTGATACCTGAGCTCAGGCTGACAGACAAAGGGCTGTTTGACGTAAACGGACAAAGCATTATCCCTCTGGGATAAGAAGTTAAAATTTACTGACTATTCAGGTACCCGATTGTCATTGCGAGGAGCGAAGCGACGAGGCAATCTCAGACTTTCTAAGCTGCACGCCTTTCAACAATGGCCTTTAGATTGCCGCGCTCCACTTCGTTTCGCTCGCAATGACACCAGTGTTGTTTTGCTCTCTATTGCTGCAGGTATCTGAATAGTCACAAATTTGAAAATAAAAAATAAATGTTAACCTAATTGTTGTACATATCCTCCGAATAATATGATAAGATTATAATAATGTCGACATTACTACAGGGGGGATTTCCAGATAATCCCTATAGAGATGGTGCGTTGAAGCGTTGCGGTATTTCTTCAGGCGCATAAATACCGGGATATTCATATAACCTTCCTTGCAGTAGAAGGGTCGCCTGAAAATTAACAGGAAAATTTCCTATAGGGGGTGTTGGATTGCGCAGCAGAAAAAGTCCCTGGGTATTGTTGCTGCTGATTTTGGCAGGAGCTTTGATCGGCGGGATTGCAGGCGGAATATTGGCAAAGAGTCCGGGACTTGCATGGATCAGCCTGGGCGGAGACCAGGGTTACAGGGAGCTGTTTGCCTTTTCCTTGAATCCCCTTGTGGATACCCACGTTGTCAGGCTGGGTCTTGAATTTGCCTTAAGAGTAAATGCAGGCAGCCTGCTGGGGATTATCCTGGGAATAATAATTTATACAAGGATGTGAACCGAAAAGAGAATGACTCCTGGTGTAACGGAAATGGAGCCTGTTATCCTGGCTTCAGCTTCGCCGAGAAGGAAGGAACTGCTAAACCAGGCCCGTATCCCGTTTGTCCCACGGCCCAGTGGTTTTGACGAGGTATTGGATATGACGGGAAGTCCGGCGGAAAAAGCGGAAGCCTGTGCCTATTTCAAAGCGGCGGAGGTGGCAAAGAAAACCGACGGCGGTTTGGTGCTGGGCGCCGATACCATCGTTGTGCTGGATAATGCCATATTCGGGAAGCCTGTAGATGACAATGAAGCTTTCTTTATGCTTTCCAGCCTCAGCGGGCGTGAGCATTGGGTGATTACCGGCGTTGCCCTCATCGATTCGGCAAAGGGAACCGTAAGGAAAAGCCATGAACTGACCAGGGTAAGGTTTGCAGGACTGACGCCGGAAGAAATACGGTACTATATTTCAACAGGCGAACCGGAAGGAAAAGCCGGAGCTTATGCCGTACAGGGGATAGGGGCAATGCTGGTGGAGCACATTGACGGCTGTTACACAAATGTTGTCGGGCTGCCGCTGATGAGATTAAAAAAAATGCTGGAGGATTTTAATATTTATGTGATGAATAACAGGAAATAAAAATATATTTTGTTGTATTTTCCCAATTGTTTGTTTTGCATCCGGGTGATAAAATAGATATGCATCGGGGAGATGTAAATATATAACAGTGGGGGTCTTGCAGGAAAGTGTATTATAATCTTAAAATGAAGGACATGCCTTTGAGTGAAAGGCCATATGAAAAGCTTGAGCAATATGGGCCTGAAATCCTTTCCAATGCGGAACTGCTGGCCGTTGTCATAAGATCAGGAAACCGGCATGAAACATCCGTTGCCCTTGCCCAAAGGATACTGGCAATGAATAAATCCGACGGCGGAATGGCGTATCTGTATGATCTTTCCCTGGAGGAGCTAAGGGCGGCAAAAGGCATTGGAAGGGTCAAGGCAATACAGATAAAAGCTGTTATGGAGATATCCAAGAGAGTATCCTCGGCGTTTATTATGAACAACAGGGTAGCCATAAAATCTCCGGAAGACGTAAGCAGGCTTTTGATGGAAGAATTGCGGTATTTAAAGAAGGAAGTATTTAAGATCATCCTTCTCAATACCAAAAATTACATTATTAAAAGCGTCAATGTCTCGATGGGAAGCTTGAACTCTTCCATCGTGCATCCCAGGGAGGTTTTCAGTGAGGCGGTAAAGGCGGGATGTTCCGGACTTTTGCTGGCGCATAACCATCCCAGCGGCGACCCTGAGCCCAGCCGGGAGGATATCGAAACCACCCAGAGGCTGGTAAATGCGGGGGATATCCTGGGAATCAAGGTTTTGGACCATGTGATCATAGGTGACGGCAGATACATAAGCTTTAAGGAGAAAGGTCTGGTTTAATACATTTTAAAGCGATGTTTTAAAGCGATAGAAATTCAAATGAGAAATGATTCAGGAGGAACGGATATATGGGAATTTTAGCGAAGGATATAGGGATCGATCTGGGAACCGCCAATACCCTGGTACACGTCAAAGGAAAGGGAATCGTAGTGCGGGAGCCCTCGGTCGTTGCGATAAACAAGAAAACGAATTCAATCCTTGCAGTGGGTGACGACGCCAAGAACATGATCGGCAGGACACCTGGAGATATTGTTGCAATACGGCCCATGAAAGATGGCGTCATTGCGGACTTCGACGTTACCCAGAGCATGTTGAAGTATTTTATAAAAAGGGCCTTTACCGGCGGTTTTATGTCCAAGCCCAGGGTTGTCATCTGTGTGCCTTCCGGTGTTACGGAGGTTGAAAAAAGAGCTGTTGAGGAGGCTACGCTGCAAGCGGGGGCAAAGGAGGCATATCTTATTGAAGAGCCTATGGCTGCGGCCATAGGAGCCAACTTGCCGGTGGAGGAACCCTCTGGCAGTATGATCGTCGATATAGGCGGAGGTACCAGCGAGGTGGCCGTTATCTCCCTTGGGGGGATCGTTACCAGCAAGTCCCTTCGTATCGCAGGCGACGAATTTGACGAAGCCATCGTCCATTATGTAAAAAAGGAATACAACCTCATGATCGGCGAGAGGACGGCGGAAGAGATAAAGATGACCATTGGGGCCGCTTATCCCAAGCCAAAGGAAGAGTATAAGGACGTAAGGGGAAGGGATCTGATCACCGGTCTGCCCAAGAATTTGTCGATATCCTCCGCAGAGATCATGGAAGCCCTCAAGGAGCCGATCAATTCCATCGTGGATTCAATCAAGTATACCCTTGAAAAGACGCCTCCGGAGCTGGCTTCAGACATCATGGACAGGGGTATCATGCTGGCAGGAGGCGGAGCCCTGCTCAGCGGCCTGGATAAGCTGATAAACGAAGAAACCGGAATGTCCGTCATGGTAGCTGAAAATCCGCTGGATTGTGTGGCAATTGGAGCAGGCAAGGTTCTGGACGAAATAGAGACCTTGAAAAGAGTGCTGATTTCACCGCGAAAATTAAGATAGAGAGGAGACTCGCCAATTGCTGCGCCTTTTTAAAAGCAAATGGTTCATAGTTTCTTTTATAACCGTCGTCCTATTGATTGTTATGGGGGTTTCGGCCAATACAAACAGCAAAATCAACTGGTTGAACAACATCATCAGCGTACCGCTTACACCTGTTCAGGCCTTCTTTTCTTCCATAGGACAGAGGGTGGAGGATGGGTTGTCCTTTTTTCAGGATATTGAAGTAGTAAGGGAAGAAAATGATACGCTGAAAGCAAAAGTTTATGAACTGGAAAGAGAAAACAGGGAGCTTCTCTCCTTCAAGGTCAAGAATGAGCAATTGCGGCAGGCGCTGGATCTAAAAGCCCAATTTGAAGATTATGAAATAAAGGGCGCCAATATCATTGCCATTGACCCGGGCAACTGGTTTAATGTTTTTAAAATCGATATCGGAAGCAAAGACGGCATAAAGGCGGATTATCCCGTCATCACCAGTTCCAAGGGCCTGGTGGGAAAAGTTATGTCTGCCGACCTGACATCTTCCAAGGTTTTGACCATCATTGACGAAGACAGCGCCGTAGCTTGCTGGATTTCAAAGACCGGCGGCGGACATGCCATCGTCAGGGGAGATATACTGCTGAAGGAACAGGGGCGCTGCAAGATGGATTATATTCCGCTGGATGTGGATGTTGAGGTGGGGGATGTGATAGAGACCTCCGGCATCGGAGGAATATTTCCCAAAGGCATCCTGGTGGGGAAGGTGGTCGAGGTCAGGAAGACCAACAGCGAGATGAACAGGTACGCAATCATTGAGCCTGCAGCCGATTTTAAAAGGCTGGAGGAAGTATATGTGCTAAAAAGCAGGATCGAAAATACTGAAACGGGCAGTGTGGAAAAATGAGACGCAAGATTATTGTTTATACCTTTTTTCTTATATTGCTGCTGCTGCTTCAATCCACTTTGCTGAACTATGCCAGGATATATAATGTGAAACCCAACCTGCTGCTGGTCTTCGTAGTGTGTGTAGCCCTGCTGAGGGGGAATGTTGAAGGGGCGGCCGTCGGTTTTTTTTCGGGTTTGCTGCTGGATATGGCCTCGGGAAAGTTTCTTGGCTTTTATACCCTTCTGGGTTTTTTCCTTGGTCTGGCCGCCGGTTCGGTTAACAGAAGGCTATATAGGGAAAACTACCTGGTAATGGTTTTTTTCACATTTGCAGCTACGGTTTTATATGAAACCGCCGTGTACATTTTAAGCACTTTTATGACGGGCGCAATGGAGCTGATTACGCCGATGACCTTGAAAATACTGCCTGAAGCGGCTTACAACAGCGTCGTATCCATCCTGGTGTTTGCGGTTGTTATAAAAATCAGCCGCAGATTCGACAAAGCCGACAAGGCTGCCAGAAAATATTGAACAGCGTCACAGTCCCCCTCCTCTTAGGTGGAGGTAACCGATTGAAAAAGCTGTCATGTGCTACAGCGAAAACATCCGAATTAAATCAATGAAGTTTTCGCTGTAGTATAAGTGGTGGGATGCAATCCCCCAGGATGCATGGGCGAGCAGCAGGCCTTGCCTGCGACCAGCCAACTGACGTTGTTCAAACGCCACGTATAGGCGTGGCGCACGAAGTGTAGCGCAGGGCGAATTAATTTCGCCCGCAGCGAGGAGGTATGGGGGCATGCCCCCATTGGAAATTGAGAAGTATTGAAAATGCGAGGTGAGAGAGTGTGAAGGAAAAGCTTAATAACAGATATCTCATGCTGGGAATATGTTTTGTCGCTTTTTTCATAATTATAGTAATGCGGCTGGTAAACCTGCAGATTGTCGAAGGTGAAAAATACAATATCGATTCCCAGGGCAGGTTGCTCAAGGAAAGCACTGTCACAGCGCCGCGCGGGAAGATCATGGACAGGTCTGGAGTTCCTATTGCCGTAAACCGTCAGGGGTTTACCGTCAAAATCGTGAAAACCAATGTAACCAATGACGAATTGAATGAGATACTTTACAGGCTGGTATGCATATTGGAAAAGAACGACAAGAGCTACAATGACGATCTGTCCAAATACCTTACCTTTAATCCCATCTCTTTTAACGGGAGATCCGTGGAAGAAATACTGAAATGGGAAAAGAATGAGAACAGGCTGAATATAGAGAAAGATGAGGAGTTACAGGATAATCCCGAAGGGCTTTTCAACTATTTGAGGGATGTAAAGTTTAAAATAGCCGGGACCTATACCGACGAACAGGCTTACAAGATCATGAAGCTGCGGTACCAGATACTGATCAATAACTGGAACTTCTCCAGCGGAGGAACCGTTGTCCTGGCGAAGGATGTCGGGATGGAGGTTATCGCCGAGATCGAAGAAAGGCATCACGAGCTTTCGGGGATCATCACCGATGTGGAGCCGATGCGGCAATATCTTGATGCTTATGAAGAGGCTCATGTGCTGGGATATGTCGGAGCCATAAGTTCGGAGCAATTGGAAAGCCGGAAGGAAGAAGGCTATGACAGCAATGATATCATCGGTAAGACAGGTGTCGAATTATCTGCAGAGAGGTATCTTCGGGGCAAGGATGGAAAGAAGAGCATCGAGGTGGACGTCAGCGGCAGGCTGACAGAGCAGCAGGAAAGCGTGCCGGCCATACCCGGAAGCGACGTAGTGCTGACCATTGATACCAATCTCCAGAAAGAAGCCATGGAATCGCTGAAGAGGAATATAGAAAAAATACGTACCGGCACCGATAAGAATAACTATGGAGACGCCAATTCAGGCGCTGTGGTGGCAATGGACGTGAATACCGGAGAGGTACTGGCCATGGCCAGCTATCCAAGCTATGATCCGGCGGTTTATCTGGCAGGTTCCGCAGATAAAACAGCGCAGCAGACGATAGCGCAATTGAACACTGATGTGAACAAGCCGCAGTATAACAGAGCCATCCAGGGGACTTACGCACCGGGCTCTACCTTTAAGCCGCTGACTGCCATAGCGGCTCTGGAAACAGGCGTTATTACGCCGGAGAACAGCCGGAGATATGACGACGGCAGGGACAATTTCGGCGGAATGGATTTTATCTGTCTGGAACATCCTAACTCAGGCCACGGCTGGCTTAATTTGAAAAAGGCGCTGGAGACCTCCTGCAACATCTATTTCTATAATATCGGATTTTCCACAGGTATCGACAATTTGGCCAAATGGGCGGGTTATTTCGGACTTGGCAAAAAAACGGGAATCGATTTGCCAAGTGAGAATGCCGGGAATATGTCTTCAAAGGAATCGAAGAAAGAGCGCCGCAATGACGATTGGCGGCCTGCAGATACGGCACAGGTGTCCATAGGCCAGTTCGATAATCTTTTCACGCCGTTGCAGCTTGCCCGCTATATCGGTGCGATTGCCAACGGCGGGAAACTGTATAAGCCGTACATCGTTAAAAGGGTTATAAAATACGACGGCTCAATTGTTAATGAAACCCAGCCGTCCTTTGAAAAGATACCGGTCAAGGAGTCAACCATTAATGCTGTTAAGGAAGGTATGGTTGCGGTAACCACTGAAATTGACGGTACTGCAAAAGAATTTTTTAAAGATTTTCCGTATACGGTTGCTGGTAAGACCGGAACCGCCCAGACGGCGGGCAAATCGGCTGCCAGATCGGACAATGCCCTCTTTGTATGCTATGTGCCGGCGGAAAAACCTCAAATCGCTGTGGCGGTGGTTATTGAAAGGGGAGTGTGGGGTTCTTATACGGCACCTATAGCCAGGGATGTCCTTGATGCATATTTTGGCTTGAACAAAACCAATACGGCAGATGATACATTGAAACCGGAAGAGGCAGTCTTTACACAGTAGGGAACAGTTACTACCACAGCGCTGATTTTTAATTATCCTTGCAAAAGTAACGCATTAAAGCTTTTGCGATAATTACGGTAAGGCGCATAAACACCTTATATAGGTGATATCAGCGCTGTAGTATTACTTGAAATCTTGAAGAAAAAATGCCATAATGGAAGCATGAAATTCAGGGGGTTGGACATGGAGGAAAATGTAGTCAGCTTTAAGGCGACAGTGAACGGTTTGATACTTATTCTCAGGGAAGAAGACGACTTTGACACCATTTACAGGAATGTTGAAATGAAGGTCGCATCCTCCGGAAGGTTTTTCAAAGGCGCCAACATCGGGGTTAAGTACAGGGGCAGGAAGCTGTCGGCTGAAGAAGAAGGGAAACTGTCGGCACTTCTGGCTGCAAGCACCGGGGCCGAGATAAAAAGCTTTGAGGAAGACAGCGAGCCGCCGGAAAAAACAACGGTACGGGAAAGTGTCCAGAACAGGGAGAAGCCCAAAATGCGGTTGATGTATTTCAAAGGACTTGAGGAGGGCATGACCAAATTCTACAAAGGCACGGTGCGTTCCGGGAATCTGGTAAGCTTTGAAGGAAACCTTGTCGTCATGGGGGATGTCAATCCCGGCGGTGAAATCGTTGCAACGGGAAATGTCATCGTGATGGGCTCCTTGCGGGGAATCGTGCATGCGGGGGCGGACGGAAACAAGGAAGCTGTAGTAGCTGCCTTATGCCTTCAGCCTACACAGCTGAGGATCGCCGATGTTATTACCAGGTCTCCCGATACCGGGGGCGGCAAAGCTGCCATTAATCCGGAAATGGCATTCGTCAAGGACGATATGGTTTACATAGAAAACTTTCTGCCGCAGCATAAGTAACATTGACAAACTGCATAAAGAAATATATATTTACAGTAAGCCTTGATTTTTTACATACGGGAGGTATGCAAGCGAATGGGTGAAGTCATAGTAGTTACTTCAGGCAAGGGTGGCGTAGGCAAAACCACTACGACAGCGAATATCGGTACGGGACTGGCTCTTGCAGGAAAAAAAGTAGTGTTGATCGATACCGATATCGGCCTCAGGAACCTGGATGTGGTAATGGGACTGGAAAACAGGATCGTCTATGATCTGGTGGATGTCGTTGAAGGCTTTTGCAGAGTAAAACAGGCGCTGATAAAGGACAAGCGTTATGACGGACTATATCTCCTCCCGGCTGCGCAAACAAGGGACAAATCCGCCGTAAGTCCGCAGCAGATGATGAAGCTGTGCGATGAGTTGAGGGAGGAATTCGATTATATTGTTATCGATTGTCCTGCCGGAATTGAGCAAGGCTTTAAAAACGCAATTGCAGGAGCGGACAAGGCAATTGTCGTCACCACCCCGGAAGTATCGGCGGTCAGGGATGCGGACAGGATCATAGGCCTTCTGGAGGCTAACGAGATTAAGAATCCGAAGCTCCTGGTTAACAGGATCCGTATCGATATGGTGAAACGCGGAGATATGATGAATATTGATGATATCATCGATATTCTGGCAATTGGCCTCATCGGTGTCGTGCCTGATGATGAAAAAATTGTGGTGTCCACAAACAAAGGCGAGCCTGCCATCACCGACGACAAGTCTCCGGCCGGACAGGCATACAAGAACATTGCCAGGAGACTCATGGGCGAGGAAGTTCCGTTTTTGAATCTGGAAAGCGACGGCGGATTAATGTTAAAGCTTAAAAAACTATTCGGTCTCAAAGCTACCTGAAAGGAGAGAAAAGAATGCTTGATCTGTTAAAAATATTTGGGAAGCCAAAGAACTCCAAAGATGTGGCAAAAGAAAGATTGAAGCTCGTTTTGATCCATGACAGGGCAAATGTTTCTCCCCAATTTTTGGAGATGTTGAAAAGTGAGATAATTAAAGTTATAACCAATTATATGGATGTAGACGAAAGCGCTCTTGATATTCAGCTTACCAAGACAAAAAGCGATGACGGTGAAAGTATCGTTCCGGCACTTTACGCCAATATACCCATCAGGAATATCAAAAGCAGCGGTAAATAAGGGTATGAATATTGCGTTGATAGCACATGATAAAAAGAAAGAGCTGATGGTGGATTTCTGTATTGCATATAAAGCTATTTTTCAGGAACATAATTTATATGCAACGGGAACCACAGGCTCTTTTATTATTGAGGCGACAGGTTTGCCCGTCTACCGATTTTCTCCGGGGCCGCTGGGCGGCGAGCAGCAGATAGGCGCCAGGGTGGCGCTGAACGAAATGGACATGGTGATCTTTCTAAGAGACCCGCTGACTGCGCGGGAGTATGAGCCGGACATAAATTCGCTGCTGAGGCTGTGCGATGTCCACAATATTCCCTTTGCTACCAATATAGCAACAGCGGAAATGCTGGTCAAAGGCCTGGAAAGGGGCGACCTTTCCTGGCGGGAAATCGTCAATCCCCGGTAGAACACAGCATCAGGCTCCGTCAAATTTATTACCTTCGCCATTCTGCACATTACATTTTACTTCGCATTTTTTTATAAAACGCAAGTCAGGAATTGTCCCCGGCTTGCGTTTTTTGCTGCCCGGATATGCCATTTCTGTCAACGTAATCGGGAATATTTCGCCGCAGTGTCAAATATAATTTATCGTACAAGTTTCAGGAAAAGGGGTGTAAAAGATGGATGATATTATGGTGAGGTCCAGATATCCCCGTCACAGTATTCCTGCCAAAAGACGCAGCAGGTACGGCCGGGAAAAAAGCAAGCTGCCCAGGCTCATGATACGGCAGCTGGCGGTATGCCTGGTGATTTTTCTCATCGTTTTTCTTGTCAGGAGAATTGACACCCCGTTTACAAATTATATAACCGGTAAAGTCCAGTATGTGCTGGAACAGGACATAGAATTGAACAGCGTATTCAAGACGATGGATGATACGCTGGCCAGACTGAGGAATGGCGCCAATACGGAGAATGGTAAGGAGGAGCCCAATGGTATCTTAAAACAATCGGATGATACCGCCGGTAATTTATCCGATCAACCGGACGAGAGCACGGCAATCCCGGAGACTTCCGTCCTGTCGGCCAGTACCGACGAGGAGGCCGGCCTGACGGTCAATATGATAACACCGGTAAATGGGGTGTTAAGCTCGCCCTTCGGAGAAAGAGAGGATCCCATCACCAAAGTTTCCAAAATTCATGAAGGCATCGATATAGAAGCCGGCAATGGGGAAGACATTCTGGCTGCGCTGGAGGGGACTGTTGTTGATTCAGGTTCGTCGCCATCCTATGGGAAATACCTCAGGATAAGGCATGCCAACGGTTTTGAAACAGTTTATGCGCATTGTTCGGCAGTGAGTATCATGCAAGGGCAGAAGGTCAACCAGGGAGATACCGTAGCAAAGGTGGGAAATACCGGCGCATCCGTGGGAACCCATCTTCACTTCGAAGTCTGGAAGGACGGGAAGGCGGTTAATCCTTTGGAATACATAACCGTACCGCTTCCGTGAAAATCCGGGCCGGAAACATGGAAATACAGGTCAGTGTCTTTTTTCTGGCTGCGATTCCGCTGGTGGTTATCTCGGGAAATCTTGTTCAGTATATGCTGACGTTGGTCTCCATGGTTCTCCATGAGCTGGCCCATATGGCATTTGCAGCTTTCAGCGGCTGCAGGACGGTTTCCTTGAAAATCCTGCCCGTCGGCCTGAATGCGGATATCGATACCGAAAACTGCGGAAGGAAGGCAAAGCTTGCGATCTATTCCGCCGGACCGGCGATGAGTATCCTTTTATCTGCAGCGGCATATCTGGCGTACGCTCTGATTTCCCCTGAGCAATATCTCTATTTCATATCGCTTTTGAATTTCTATCTGGCTGTTTTCAACCTTATCCCTGCAGTACCCCTGGATGGAGGCAGATTGCTTCAGGAGATGCTGAACGGACATCTGGGCCTGATCGCTGCGGCCAGATATATCCGGCGGGTGGCATTGCTGCTGTGCATTGCCGTAACTGCTGCCGGAGTATATCAGGCCTTGCTGGGAAAAATGAATTTCAGCCTGTTTCTCATTGGCCTGTACTTTTTAATTTTTTTCAATACCGGAAAACTGGAGGCTTCAATCATGAATATCCGGCAGCTTCTGTACCGACGCCAAAGGCTTTTGAAAAAAGGGATTTATGAGGTAAGAGAACTGGTTGTTCTGAAAAATATGCGGCTTTCTGCAGTGATCAAGTCATTGGATCATGACAGATTTCATTTCATCTATCTTCTGGATGATGACTTGAATTTAATCCGGATCGTCACTGAAAACGAAATCGTCCAATACATGCTCAAGCACCCCGGAGACATGACCTTCGAGGAGTTGTTGAAAGCTATGGAAGCCTGGGGCTAATTGTTGCTATTTCCCCCGCTAAACTATATAATAATGTTAAAAGCCGAAAGCGGGGGTATCGGATGGGTGGCAGGAAAATAAAATGGGGCAATATTTTTATAGTTTTATTGATATTGGCAGCTGCGGTATATGCATTCTTAAATTCAGGCCTGGGGAAGCCTTTATTGGATAAAGTCGGCATCGGCAATGGCGTCGTAACGGAAAAGGACACCATGGGAAACAGCCTGAAGGAGGGCGAAACGAAAACAGGCGAACAAGGCAAGGAACCTTCAAGTCCAGGCATGCCAGCTGAAGGGGAATTTGTCATGGGGCTGGACAGCTGGATCGGAGGCACACCTGCACTGATGGCCCTGAGCAGGGAGTATAACAGGGACTATTCGCTGAATTTGAAGATCACTTACATTCATAACGACACTGAAAGAATGGAAGCTTTACGGGAAGGAAAAATCCATGCGACAGAGATCTCCCTGCCGTCCTATATAAAGCAGCTGGCTGAATATCCCGAAAGCGGTATAATTGTAGGTATTACTGATTTTTCCAGAGGCGCGGACGGAATTGTCGCAAGGTCGGAGGTCAAGGACCTGAACGATATGGAAGGCAGAAAGGTCTCGTTTGTGAAGGACGGCACCGGCAAATTCATACTGAATAAGTTCCTGCGGCTAACAGGTCTTCGTTACCAGGACATCACACCGGTGGAACGGGATGCCATGGGGGATGTTATCGAGGATTTGAAAACAGGCAATGCGGACCTTGCGGTATCCTGGAGTCCGGATATGAATCTCGCCGTTCGGGATATGAACCAGAGCTCTCCCGGCTCGGTAAAAATGCTGATAACCACAAAGGAAGTGCCCAATCTCATACCGACGGTACTGGTCGTGGACAAAAAGCTTGTGGAATCGGATCCCGATGAAGTGAAGGCCTTTCTCAGCACCTGGTATGCTTCGGCGAAATATATCATTGAAAGGCCGGACAGGGCACATGAGAAGCTGGCGGAGCTTATGAACGAAAAGGCCGACGAGTATGGCAGTGTAACACTGGAGGATGTAAAAGATTCTTTGGCCAATATAAAGCTCATGGCAGTAAACGACAATTTCGGTTATTTCGGGCTTGAAGCCGGGGAGGCAACCCTGGATTCAATCATTAATGACACCGCACAAACCTGGAAAAAATATGGCGATATAACCAAAGAAATTAATGCGGGCGGCATATACGATGCTGCGGCGATGGAGCGCCTGCAGAAGGAAAATGACGCGGAACTGGTAGTCGATTACGGGGAAATTCAAGCCGGAGGGACGGGTTCCGGAGCCGGGACGGAGAAAGAGTTCGTGCAGCAGGATGAAAAGAGCATCGAAACCAATACGGAAAAGGTGGCCAAAATCGATATCCCGCCGGTATACTACGATTCCGGAAAGGCAGCGGTAAAAGCCGACTCTCTGTCGGTACTGGATCAGGTTTTCGATATCTCGAAGCAGTTTCCCGAATACTATATTCTCATTGACGCGCATACCGACTCTGTGGGGAGCGATGAAGCCAACCTGAAGCTGTCCAGGGACAGGGCCGAAGAGGTAAAAAAATATCTGGTCTCCAAAGGTGTAACCGCAAACAGGATCGTTGCCAGGGGCTGGGGAGAATACAGGCCGGTGGTTTCCGGTGAAAAAACCGAAGAGGACCGGGCCGCCAACCGAAGGACGGAATTTATCCTCACAAGGGAAACCGCGGAACAATAATTTCTACGGATTTCGTCCGGGGGCAGGGGAGGTCATTGGCCTTCTGAATCGGAAGGTTGGCATGTTTGTCAACCTTGATGGAAGGATATGGAGGAAATGAAGCTAAAAATGCTGCTGAAGGCAGCTTTCAGAACAGGAAATTTTGCATTGCTGGCGGGGGTTGTTATCGTCTCCGTACTGACCAATTTTTTTGTGCCGTTTATGCTGGTGGGCTTTGCGGGCTATCTGTATTTTGTGCTGCAGACCCTCCGGAGCAAGAAATTCATCTCCGAATTCAATCAGGAGGAAAAGCTGGACGACCTCCAGAAGATGAGCCGGGAATGCAATGATTTGTATAGGGAGCTGTACCGGAAATTTGACAGGACGATGAAAAACAAGGCCGCTGCCATCATGAAGCAAAAGAATGAACTGATGGAGTACTTTGACAGGTATTGCGACAACCCCGTCAAACAGACGATCATTGAACAGGCATTGAAGCTGGTCACGGCATATTTGCACCTTGTACACAATTACTGCGTGAGAACCCGCGAGCTTTCGGCCACAAGCCTGAATGAGCTTTCCGGCAGGATCAACTACAACAACCGCAAGCTGGGCTCGCTGAAAAGCTATGAGGCGGTCATCCAGCTTACAAAAACCATCGAAATGGACGAGAAGCTCCTGCAGCGGATGAAGGAGGAAAAAGAGGAACTGGAGAAGGTCAACGTGAGGCTTGACTATATCGAAAGCACCATTGGAGGCTTCAAACACCGTATTATCTCTTCGGACAGTATGGACCCCGCCTCGGAGGAGATCGAGGATGTGATTAACGAGGCTACAGCCCTGGATAATGTTTTAAACGAACGGAGTAAAAACAGAATGAGGCTGTAGCCCCGCATTGATGCGGGAAATTTTTCGGACGCTTATAGCTTACCTCAAGCCCGCCGCCTGAAGGATTTCTTTTGTGGAGTTGGGTCTGTTCATCGTATAAAGATGGATACCTTCCACGCCGTTTTCCACCAGATCCCTTATTTGCAGGGCGGCATATTCTATGCCTGCTTTGCGTAAATCGTCAGGATTGTCGTTGTATTTATCCATCATCAAAACAAGCTTTGCCGGTATTGAGCAGCCGCTCCTGGCTGTGATGGATTTTATCTGGTCCGCCTTGAAGATGGGCATAATACCCGCGGCAACCGGGTTTTCGATTCCGATGCTTCGGGCTTTATCCATAAAATCGTAAAACAGCCTGTTATCAAAAAACAGCTGGGTTATCAGAAAGTCTACACCCGAATCCACTTTCAGTTTAAGAAATGCAATATCTTCCTTGAGCCTTTTGCAGTCCACATGTCCTTCGATATAAGCCGCCGCCGCAATGCAAAAGCTGTTGGCAGCTTTTATATGGCTGATGAGCTCGTATGCATAACAGTAGATATTTTTTGAAAAATCAAAATCCGGGTCTCCCGCGGGAGGATCACCTCTTAAGGCAAGCACGTTTTCCAGTCCTTTTTGGCGCATGGTTTCCAACATAAGATCGATTTCTTCCTTTGAGTGGCCAACGCAGGTAAAGTGGGCCATGCTTTCGATGGAATGGTTTTGCCTGATCCGGGAGGCGATTTCGATGGTTCTGCCTTTTTGACTTCCGCCTGCGCCATAGGTTACACTGATATAATCAGGCTTCAGCGCTTCAAATTGCTCAAGTTTGTCATAGATGGTTTCCACCGGAACATCGGATTTGGGCGGGAAGATTTCAAATGCCAGCACCGGTTTTTTATGATCAAACATTTCGATTATTTTCATCGTTGTTCTCCTTTTCGTAAGAAAATACTTCCGTTTCTATTATACCCACTTCCTTAAATGTCGTCAACTACAATCAATTTGCCATTAAATTCAATTAAAACACTTGATTGGGAGATATCTTGTCTGAAGTTGGAATGCTTCATTGCAATCCTCAAACATGCATATTACAAAAATGACTCATGCAGGCTGTGAAGGTATGAATAAATTCCTGCGGTTCAACAGCGGAAACCGGGAAATCGGATAGGAGGTTGTAGCAAATTACGGTCTGCTGCATAAAATATATTCTAGGTTTCAAGTTACATAATGTATTTACCTGCCAAGGCACCAAATCCGCAGGTATATATGCATTGCAAAAAAAACAAAAGCCTGTTAAAATAAAAAACAAATTGGCAGTTAACCTTCAAAGACCGAAGAATGCGGATTTGCGTAGGTTTGCTATATTACCCTTGATTTAATGGTAAAGAATTACAAGAAAGGAGGAGATGAATATGTTAGGTATACCTGATGCATCTATCTGGCTGGCATACATCTTATGCATTCTAAGTACCGGAGCATGTATAGCATATGGTTTAATCAATTGGAACAAGGGCGCTGATAATTAGCAGATTCAGATACGGGAAGAAGTAAAGCGGAAGCACCGGTAAAGCCTGAGCAAACAGGCTTACAAAAGTAAATAAGCATACTCATATTAATTCAAGGGTCTCGCAGTTTGGGATAGGAGAAAAGTCAAATATTCCGGAAATAGCTGGCTCCTTAAGATTAAAGTGTCACAGGAATAACTTTCACTTGATTTTTAAGGAGGTTTAAAATGTTTTATACAGTCGTAGTAATTCTTATTTATCTAATTATCACTGCCTTTCTTGGCTATCTTGGTTTTAAAAGGACAAAAACATCCGCCGACTATCTTATTGCAGGGAGGCAGATTCATCCCCTTGTTATGGCATTATCCTATGGAGCGACATTTATCAGCACCTCTGCCATCATCGGTTTTGGCGGAGCGGCCGGACAGCTTGGTATGGGCTTGCTCTGGCTTACTTTTCTGAATATATTCATTGGGATATTCGTAGCATTCATCTTCTTCGGCAAACGCACCAGGAAAATGGGTCACAACCTTGACGCACACACCTTTCCGGAGTTGTTGGGAATCCGGTACGGATCCAAATTCATGCAAGGGTTTGCAGGGGTTATCATATTCTTGTTCATGCCGATTTATGCAGCTGCTGTTATCAAGGGCGGTGCGGATTTCATACAATCCTATTTTGCTATTCCATACCAGGTTTCATTGTTGGTTTTTGTTGGTATCGTAGCTGTTTATGTGTTTATGGGCGGTTTGAAGGGTGTCATGTATACCGATGCCTTCCAGGGTCTCGTCATGTTTGTGGGAATGGTATTCCTGCTTATGTTTGCATACAGCAAGCTTGGCGGAGTAGGTGCGGCACATCAGCAGTTGACGGATCTGATCAATATCGATGCGGTAAAAGAACAGACTGCAAATCTAACTGCAGGCGGATTCACCGGATGGACCGCAATGCCGGAATTTGGCTCGCCAATCTGGTGGAATCTGGTATCCACCGTTGTCATGGGCGTAGGTATCGGCGTTCTTGCACAGCCTCAACTGGTAGTCAGGTTTATGACGGTCAAAAGCAACAGGGAATTGAACAGGGCGGTGGTATCGGGTGGAATATTCATACTTATGATGACGGGTGTTGCATTTGTTGTCGGAGCCCTGTCAAATGTATTCTTCTTTCAAAAGACAGGCCAGATTTCTCTTATTGCAGCCGGCGCCAACGATAAGATTATTCCCGAGTTCATAAAGACTTTTGTTCCCGGGTGGTTTGGTCCGATCTTTCTGGTAACGCTGCTGGCGGCAGCAATGTCCACGCTGAGTTCACAATTCCATACAATGGGTACTGCCATAGGCAGGGACGTATATGAAAAAAGCGCAAACGGTAAGGGAAACAGTATTTTAATATCAAAAACAGGAACGCTGGTAGGGATAATTCTGAGTACGGCGCTTGCATGGTTGACCAGCTACCTGGATGTGAGCATGGCAATCATTGCGACAGGAACATCTTTATTTTTTGGCCTTTGCGCAGCAGCCTTCCTGCCTGCCTATATCGGCGCTCTATATTTTAGAAAGATGCCGAAGGCGGCAGCTCTCTGGGGTATGGTTTGCGGTTTTGCCACCAGCTTTTTCTGGATATTCTTCATACACAAAAAGGAATCTTCCAGTTTACAACTCTGCAATTTGCTATTTGGCAAGTTATCCCTTGTAGATGGTACATCACTGGCTTCTTTGTCCATGGTGGATCCGATCTTTATTGCGTTGCCGGTTTCCATCCTTGCTACGTTGGTAATGGCTTTGGTTCTCAAGCAGGATATCGCAAAAGAGCATGTAGATAAGTGCTTTAAAGGTATAGCCTAGTTTAGAACAAAATCGAACGCGGATTTTTAAAGACAAGAGGTAATGCAATAATAATGCTTACCTCTCTTTTTTTGCCCTATATTCCATATGTCCCTGTCAAACCGTCCTGCCGGATCGTGATTATGTAAACAAATTCCTGGAAATGGTAACATACCATGGATTCTAACAATATACTATTGCTAAGAGTACCAATTTCATTCATCGTTGAACTGGAAGTACGGTCATTCCGCACGATGGAAATTGCATCAAAGAATTATTTGACAGAGTCATAAAATACGAGGAGGGTAACGTATGCAATACTGGAACCCGGCATATGAATGTATGTCGAGAAATGAAATGGCAGAAGTCCAAAGGGAAAGGCTGATAAGAACCGTAAAGAGAGTTTATGACAATGTACCGTTTTACCATGACAGAATGCAAAAAGCCGGCATGGAACCGGAAGATATAAAATCACTGGAAGACTTAAAAAAAATACCTTTTACCAATAAGACCGATTTAAGAGATACTTATCCGTACGGGATGTTTGCCGTACCGATGAGTGAAATTGTAAGAATACATGCATCTTCCGGGACGACGGGGAAACAGACGGTTGTGGGCTATACACAAAGGGATCTGGACTCCTGGGCTGAAGTAGTGGCAAGGTCATTGTATAGTGCGGGTGCCGGTAAAGAATCCATTGTGCAAGTTGCCTATGGGTATGGTTTGTTCACCGGCGGACTTGGACTTCACTACGGCGCTGAAAGGATAGGCGCCGCGGTCATACCTGCCTCAGGAGGTAATACAAAACGGCAGATCGTGATGATGAAAGACTTCGGGACGACTATTCTGGCATGTACCCCATCCTATGCGCTTAATCTGGCGGAGGCAATGGAGGAAATGGGAATAAGCAAAAATGAATTAAAACTGAAGGCCGGGATTTTTGGAGCCGAACCATGGTCCAACAATATGAGGAACGAAATAGAGGGACGTTTGGGGATTATGGCAATGGACATCTATGGGCTCAGTGAAATAACAGGGCCGGGGGTTTCGATGGAATGCCCGTGCAAGTGTGGATTGCATATACAGGAAGACCATTTCATACCTGAAATAATAAACCCTGAAACAGGAGAGGTGCTGCCTGAAGGAACGGCCGGAGAACTTGTTTTCACGACCATTACCAAGGAAGGTATACCGCTGATCCGATACAGGACACATGATATATCCTCGTTGTACTATGAAAAGTGTGAGTGCGGGAGAACACTGGTAAGAATGAGCAAAGTTACCGGAAGAAGCGACGATATGCTCATCATAAGAGGTGTCAATGTGTTCCCTTCACAGATAGAGAGCGTGCTGCTTGAAACAGGTGAAACAGAGCCGCATTACCTTTTGATGATCGACAGGGTGGATAACCTGGATATCCTTGAGATATGGGTTGAAATGTCCCCGAATATGTTCTCGGATACGGTTAAAAAGATTGAAGAACTGGAGATGAAAATCAAAAAAGATATCGTAAGCACGCTGGGCATTCATGCAAAGGTCAAGCTGGTAGAGCCTAAGACGATTGAAAGAAGCGAGGGTAAGGCAAAGAGGGTGATTGACAGGCGAAGAATCTAGAGGCTGTAAAACGAAGTAAAGCACAGCCGTTGGCACGACAGCCAAACAAACAGTAATTATCGGCGGTCACGCGCCTTTCAGAAATATCGCCAACGCTTCAACGCGCTATTTCTGAAAGGCGGATTAAAATGTTTCGCCGCAGCCTTCCATCAATTCGCTTGCGATCTTGTTCAGAAGCTTTTCAAGATACTGCCTGTGGATTGAACCCTGGTAGTATCCTACGGCAAAGGTCAATATCCCGTTGTAGCTGGAAGCGACAAGCATAAGCCCGGGGACATGGATCACCGGTGGAATAATGTAAGCGTCGGTAACCGTATTTTTACCAAATTTCATTAAAGATCTGGAAATAATTCCCACATTGGATAGTCCCGGAGAGCAAAAAAAGCAATGCTGCGTCATGACATCCGAAAGCCTTGACAGGAATTTGGAATAGGAGAGGAACAGGTGAAAATTCAGCATCTCTGCGCGTTCTGCGCCTGTAGCGCATTGATAGCCGGGATTCCGGCTTTTTTTACGGTTCATCAGAGCGACTATTCTGGATAAGGTTTCTTCGAAGGGCTCGCCCATGATTCTGGCCATTCTTAAAACAATCCCTCCCGAAAAATTGCGTATTGCTTCAGCCTTGTTATCGGGAAGATAGCGGCGCAAATCGATGGTCAGGCCAATATCCATAGGAACCCCGTGCGGGGGCTGGGACAACTTAAACATTGCCCGGTAAATTGCAGCAAGAATCAGATCATTGATGGTCGCCCCCCGTTCCTTTCCGTATTTGGACAGTATATCCAGCTGCCCATAGGGGAGCCTGCAAACCACAAAAGGGGTGACATCCTTCTGCCCTGCCGATTTCCATGGAAACGGCCACACGGTTCTGGGACTTTCAATAGGGGTATTATCCAGTTTCGGGTGCTTGATATTAAGTGCGCTGAAGACTTTGTCATGATCAGCCCTGCTGCGGACGCTTGGAGTTGGCACATAAACGCCGTTTTCGCCGGCGATACGGGAATAGATGTCTGACAGAAGCAGGATATAGTCCTTTGCGCCGGCTCCATCACTGCATGTGTGGTTCAGTTTTATACCGATTGTGTCATATTGCTCCGAACGTATCAGTTTTACCTTGACCATAGGATCGCGATCCATATCCAGGGGACTTTCCAAAAACCGGTTGATCGCTTCTTCCATGCTGTCGGTCTCTTCCATGGAGCAAAACATGGTTTTGTCAATGTCCTCCCGGCGTTTCCAATACGGAGGATCATGTTCGATGAACCGGCATCCCAGTACCGGTTCCGCATCAACAGATAATCTCACTGCCTTTGAAAGCTTATCAAAGTCTATTCTGCCGTCCAGTTTCAGTATCGTTTGAATCTGGAAATTTCCCATTCCGTACCGGGCGACATAATTACCGTAATCATGGGCATAAGCCGGTATAATTTCCGGATTGTTCTCCAGGGCCGTTTTATCCATATTGGTATATTTCCCGAATGCCTTCCTGGCATCCTTAAAATAATTTGTTTCCATATTTTTATTGGCTCCTTACAAATCAGATTTTTAAGCTTTGCTACCTTGCAGCGATAATATTTACATAATGCGCCGCAACTCTAATATTATGGCTGTTATACTATATTATGAAGTTATACCTATATGTGCGACAATTTTAAATCAAGGTAAAGCCGTTGGTTTCATTGGATTTTTCTTTGGCCGGGATTTTAAAAAGGTAACATAAAAGAATACAGGCGACATAAAAGAATAAATGTAACACTTGCATTTAGTGAGCCATACTATGGTATTACAAAATATAATGTTTTTAATTTGTACAGCTTATGTCTACGAATGTTCCATCAAAAGCATTGTATTTGAAACGGATAGGTGGAGTGAGACAGGTATGAAAATAAAATTCGGTAATGTCAGTATCGAGTTTCCATATGAAAAATTTTTAAAAGATTTGGGTAGTATGGAAAACCCGTTTGGGGCGAGGTTTCCAAAATCCAGCCAGGATTTTTACAAAGCTTTTTCCAAAATGACCCCTTCAAGTTTTTCTGATTATTTTGAAGACTATAGAAAGTCTATGGAAAAGCATATCAAAATGAGCAAACGCCAACAAAAGCGATGATCCGGGGTGCATAACGCTGGAGAGTTTTATTAATAACGTTGAAGATGAATTGTTAGAGGGATGTGCATTGTCAAATGACAACAAAAACTGGCCTGCTCGTTACATACAATGAAGTGGATGGAATGGGTGTTGTACACCATTCCAACTATTTGCTGTGGTTTGAAAAGGGTAGAAGAGATCATTTGAAAAAGGCGGGTGTTTCCAATTCACAAATTGTCAGTCAGGGCTTCTTTCTTCCCCTTACCGAACTGGAATGCAATTTCAGAAGCCCTGCCAGACAGGGTGATACGATAACGGTCTTTACAAAAATTCTATCCATGTCCTGTGTCAAGCTTAAATTTGAATATATGGTGTATGACGAGAAAAAAGGGAAGCTCCTTGCAACGGGTAAGACGGTGCATGCATGGACCAATCAGAGGATTGAACCAATCAATATAGAAAAGGCGGCTCCCGGGATTTATCAGCGGCTTAAACAGTTTTCAGATTCTCAGGATATTCTGTAGGCTGGAGCTGTGCAGCCGATTAAGCACAATAATGGGAATGAGGTAGCAGGGGGAAAATCGTATGGAAAAGGGAGAGTTGTTAGGGAAAGGAATGACGGCCGAGGTGTATCAGTGGAGCCAGGATAAAGTATTAAAGCTTTATCTGAAGAACTTCCCTGAAGAATTGATAAAACATGAGGCTGAAATCGGACAGAAGATACATGAGGCGGGCGTATCTTCGCCTGCTGTGTTTGATATCGTAGAGGTTGAAGGACGTAAAGGGATAATATTTCAAAGAATCTTTGGCAAAACAGTAACAAGCATGATTGCACGAGAACCCTGGCTGTTTTATAGTTTTGTAAAAAAAATGGCGGAATTTCATTATAAGATTCATAAACACTCTACCGATGGCATACCCTCGCAGAAGGAAAAATTCGCACAGGCCATTACACTTTCTTCGAAAATCCTGGGAGACAGGATGAAAAAGATTTTAAACTATATCGATGGCCTGCCGGAGGGGGACAGTATTTGTCACGGAGATTTCTATCTCAGTAATATCATAGTTTCCAACGGGAAATTTGCAGCCATCGATTGGACGGGCGGTTATAGGGGAGATCCTTCAGGGGATGTAGCCAGAACATGCCTGATCATCGATTCGCCGGCAGAGCTTCCCGGAATTCCCGATTTTGTTGTTGCCCTGTCCTCTTTCCCCAAATGGCTAACATACAGAACTTACCTGGATGAGTACCAAAGGGTTTCAAAGGTGAAATTTGAGAATATAGACGCATGGATGCTTCCGGTGGCGGCAGCCAAGCTCAAAGACAGGATACCTGGAGAAGAAAAGTGGCTGATGAAAATAATCGATAAGCGATTAGGACAATTTGAAACATAATTTGGAGAGGGTAGATATGGAAATCAAAGTCAAATCCGGCGATACAAAAATAAATGTATCCTACGAAGAGTTTTTTAGAAAACTCAACAGTAGCGGGAATCCTTTTGAAGACATGTTTTCAAAATTTAATACGGATTTATATAAGTTTTATGAGTATATGCCCCAGAGTATGCTGAATTATTATAAGGAATTCAGTAAGACCTTTGCCAAATATCTGGATATCACCAAGCCCGGAATCGGGAAGATACCGGACAGTCCGGATGTTTTGCCGGCAAACGGACATGATATCTATAATTACGTTGCCCGCTACGGGACGGGGAATTTCCATTCTCAGGCGATTGTGAAACTGGATGGGCGATTGGATTTCGGCAAATTATCAAAAGCGGTAAGACTGTCCATCGATGCCCAGCCTGTTTTCGGGTGCAGGTTCGTTGAAGGAAATCCTCCGTACTGGAAGCGTTTGGAGAATATTGACAAGCTGACGTTTTGCTCACTTAAAGAGGTCCCGGATGTTGATGCTGCCGTACAGAGATTTTTGGAAAGACCCTTGGACATGGATTATGATCCAAAGATAAAAGTAAGGCTGATCCGGTCAGAGTCACAGGAGGTTCTGGCAATAAAAGCCAACCACGCCTGCTGTGATGGAGCCGGTATTAAAGAGTATATCCAGCTTCTTTCGGAAATGTATTCCACAATTGAGCATTCGGACGGCGTCTTTATACCGACACCGGGCAGACGGGGAAGAACTGATCAGGACAGGTTATTTAAGAGTCTTGGGATTACGGATCCGGATGCTTTATGGATTCCGGGAGCGGATATCTCAATACCTACATGGGCATTCCCATGGAGGCAGGATACATCCAACACTACCCGTATTGCAATCTGCAGGATTTCACAAGGTCAGATGGAAAGAATAAGCCACTATGCAAGATCAAGAGGAGCCACAATCAATGATTTGATTCTGGCCGCATATTACAGGGCAATGCTTGGAATGGGGCAGCCGGTGTATGGTATACCGATGGGAATAAACGTTACGGTAGATTTGCGCCGGTATCTTCCCGATAAAAAGACGGAAGCCATACGGAATTTTTCAGGCTCGGCGAACACCTGGATTTCCATGGTGGAGAATGAAGCCTTTAGTGATACGTTGGACAGGGTTGTTTATATGATGAATGACGTAAAAAATGGATATCCTGGTCTGCAAAGCGCTATTGGCCTGGAACGTCTGGAAAAGATCAGCTTTAAAGATACTCTTACCTATTACCAGGCTACGTCGAAGCTAGGTAAAGGCACGCCGCATAGTTCTGTCTTTTATGGAAACAGGTGTGTGCCGGCCTTATCGAATCTGGGTATCCTGTCAAAGTCGTTAATGAAATTCGGCGATTTCGTTATTTCCGATTATTATATTATTCCTCCGGTGGTCAGTGCTCCAGGATTGCTGTTGGTTGCCAACACGTATAACGGCATAATGACATTGGCTACCGGCTTCTTCGAAAATACGGTTCTTCGCGAAGATGTGGAAAGACTTCTTTACAGTATTAAAGATGAACTGCTGAAAGGCTGCAGGAAATATTTTGCCAATTAGAAAGACATGGATAAGATCCATGTCTTTTTCATACAAACCTATCTGGTAACTAACTTGCGTGGAGCTATACTTAGTTCGCCAAATACCCGCCGTCGACGATCATGGATGTGCCCGTTATGAACCTGGATGCGTCGCTTAATAAAAAAGCAACTGCATGGGCAACATCCTCCGGCTCCCCGATCCCCATAACCTGTCTTTTTTTAAGGTTATCCTCAAGCGCCCCGGAATTTACTATTTGCTTTAACCCGTCATACAGTTGCGTTTGAATCATGCCCGGAGCTACGGAATTTATTCTTATACCCTTTGGCGCCAGCTCCAATGCCAACGGCTTAATGGCGCTGTCCAAAGCGCCTTTGCTTGCGCTGTAGGCTGTCAAGCCTCTGGCTCCCACCTTGCTTGATATGGAGGATATGGCAACGATGCTGCCGCCATTATCGTTGTTTTTCCGCTTGGAAAAATGTTTTGCAAGTTCAATAAAGGAATAAAAGTTAACGGACATGATATTCTTTAAATCGTTCAAATTCAGGTATTGCAAAGGCACAGTCCTGGATATGCCGGCGGAATGGACAAGCCCGTTAAGCTTTAAACCTTCACTGCATACGTCGTCTACCATGGTACCTATTCCATCCGGGTTGTTCAAGTCGTATAAATAGTAAGAATGATTACCGGGCTCCAGTTCCGTGAGGACTTCTTTAAGCCTTTCTTCATTTCTTGCCACCATAATTATATTTGCGCCGATTTTACTCAGCAGGATGGCGATGCCTTTGCCAATGCCGGATGAGGCACCTGTTACCATGACGTTTTTGCCGCTCAGGTTCAATGGATTCAACATTCATTCTCAGCCCCCGGTGAAGTAGTCGTTTGTGAATATCATCGGCAGACAGACCGATTTGTCTATTTCGAGATAAATTCCACCCCAGGATAATCCTACGCCAAATCCGCACAACAACAGTTTTACGGACTCATTTGATTGATCGGATCCGAAAAGATCGACCAGAGTCAGCGGTATCGATTCTCCGCTCGTATTCCCATATCTGTCGATGGACACAGCCAATTTTTCCATCGGTACGGCCAATTTCCTTGCCAGATGCTTCAGAATAAAAAGGTTGGCCTGATGGAATACAAACTTATCCACATCATCATTCGTAATATCGTATTGAGACATAAAGCGCTTAAGGGTCCGGGGAATATCCGTAATGGTGAAGGAAAAAATCTCCGAACCATTCATAACCAGTTCGTAATCTGAGTTCTGCAAATCTTTTTTGCTTCTGCTTCTCGCATGTCCTGCCGGAACAATAATATTTTTAAAACCGCTGCCCTTGGTTTTCAAGAAATACTTAAAAGACTTTCCTTCCGACCTTTCCAAAGCCGTTGCAGTTCCTCCATCGCCGAATATCATGGCGGTGGCGCTGTCGTTTTGGTTTATTCCGAAGTTACTGGTGTCTCCCACCAGCAAAAGAACTCTATTGATATCCTGTGTCGAAATCATTATAGAGGCCAGCCATATTCCGTAAACGTAGCCGGAGCATCCAAGGTTTACATCAAAGGCGAGGCAGTCTTCACTGAGCCCCAATCTGTGCTGCAGGACACAGGCTGTTGCCGGTACCGAATAATCCGGCGTCTGTGTAATAAGTATTAAAGCGTCGATGGAGGATGGTTCCCAGGCCAGTTTATTCAGCAGATTTTTAGCCGCCGCATAGCATAGATCCGAGGTGCATTGCTCGGGCAAAGCAACATACCTGGTTTTTACACCCGTCATATTGATAAATTTTTGGACGTTTTCCGTGCCAAAAATTTCATTGTATTCCTCACTTTTTTTTATGTTGTCAGGTACCGCGCATGCGATGCCTTTGATCCCTACATTTTTCAAGATCCCTGTTGCCAAAAAAATCACCTCAATCCATTTCAGCCATGATGTCCCTTATAGTACGGAAGGCTTTCACTTCATCCGCCGAAATAACCTTGCCGAAGTCGCTATCAAACATTGCAATGGTAGCTATCACAGCCATGGAGTCCCATTCCTCGAGATTGTTCAGCGCCGTATCCTCGGTAAGAGTATTTCTCTGAATGTCCAGCAGTTCTTCCAGCAGATTTAATTTTTCTTTGTTTGTCATAACTGATGCTCCTTCTAGTCCAGTTTAAAATTAATTGCTTTGTAAGATGCGAAAAATTTGAAATTATATTTACATAATAAATAATATTCTAATTATGAAGGATGTGTGATTTGTTTTATAAAATATTTATTAATCTACATAACGCAGCTTTCCACAGTTGACTAGCCAGTAATTAATGTATACAATAAAAAATATTAAACTCTATTTGATAGAAGAGATATAGATTCGGGGGTCGGGACATGTTTAAGATAGTAAGGAAGGAAGTGCTCAATCCTTCGGTCAAGCTGATGGAGATAGAAGCTCCGTACGTGGCCAGAAAAGCAGAGCCGGGACAGTTTATCATCTTCAGGATCGATGAAGAAGGTGAAAGAATTCCTTTGACAATCGCCGATTATGACAGGGAAAAAGGAACTGTGACCATAATCTTTCAGGAAGTTGGCAAGAGTACAAAAATGCTGGGACAGATGAATGCGGGAGATGAGCTCCTTGATTTTGTCGGCCCGCTGGGTGTAGCTTCCCACCTGGAAAACTACAAGAAGGTAGCGGTGATCGGAGGAGGCCTCGGAACCGCCATTGCCTATCCTCAGGCCAAGAAGCTCCACAGCCTTGGCGCTGAAGTGGATTCCATCATTGGCTTCCGGAATAAGGAGCTGATCATCCTTGAAGACGAGATGAAAAAAGCCAGCACCAGGCTGTTTGTGGCCACCGACGATGGCTCCAACGGCAACAAAGGCTTTGTTACCGATATTCTGAAAAAGCTGATTGAGGAAGGAAACGCCTACGATCTGGTCATCGCCATCGGCCCGCTGATCATGATGAAGTTTGTATCCCTGCTTACAAAGCAATATGGCATAAAGACGCTGGTCAGCATGAACCCTGTGATGGTTGACGGTACGGGAATGTGCGGCGGCTGTCGTGTGACCGTGGGAGGCAAAACAAAATTCGCATGTGTCGACGGTCCGGATTTTGACGGGCACCAGGTGGACTTCGACGAGGCCATGCGGCGGCAGAACATGTATAAGAGGGAAGAAAAGCAAAGTGAAGAAAAGCACGCCTGCAGGCTGGTATCGCAGGAGCAAACCGCAGGTGGGGGTGAAGCGAATGCCTAATATGTCTTTGAATAAACAAAAAATGCCTGAACAAGATCCCAACGTCAGAAACAAAAACTTTCTGGAGGTAGCCCTCGGCTATACCGAGGAAATGGCAAAGGAAGAAGCCCAGCGGTGTCTCCAGTGCAAGAACAAGCCCTGTGTGGCCGGATGTCCTGTCAATGTTCAAATACCCGAATTTATCAAGCTGGTGGCTGAGGGGAAATTTGAAGAAGCCTATGGGAAGATCAGGGAAACCAACAGCCTTCCGGCTGTCTGCGGCAGAGTCTGTCCCCAGGAGACCCAGTGCGAGCAGCTGTGCGTACGGGCAAAAAAGGGAGAGTCCGTAGGGATCGGCAGGCTTGAAAGGTATGTCGCCGACTGGTATATGGCAAACCGGAAAAATAAAGTGGAAAGTGTAGAAAAGAAAAACAAAAAGGTGGCTGTGATCGGTTCGGGGCCGGCAGGACTTACCTGCGCAGGAGACCTGGCAAAGCTGGGGTACGACGTGACCATCTTCGAAGCCTTTCATGTGCCGGGCGGAGTGCTCATGTACGGTATACCGGAATTCAGGCTTCCCAAAGCGCTGGTCCAGAAGGAAATCGACACCGTCAAGGAGCTGGGCGTCAAAATCATGACCAACATGGTCATCGGTAAAGTGCTGTCGCTGGACGAGCTTATTGAAGAAGGCTATGAAGCCATATTCATCGGCTCGGGGGCAGGCTTGCCCAGCTTTATGGGAATACCCGGCGAGAATCTGAACGGCGTATATTCCGCCAATGAATTCCTTACCAGGATAAATCTTATGAAGGCCTACAAATTCCCCGACTGTGATACACCTGTGAAAATCGGCAGGAATGTGGCCGTTGTCGGCGGAGGCAATGTAGCCATGGATGCCGCCAGGTGCGCAAAGCGTCTGGGCGCGGAAAATGTCTATATCGTATACAGGCGTTCGGAGGCAGAAATGCCTGCACGGCTGGAAGAAGTGCATCATGCAAAGGAAGAAGGCATCATTTTCAAGCTTCTGACCAATCCTACCAGGATCATCGGAACAGAAGACGGCTGGGTAAAGGGGATCGAATGCTCCGAGATGGTGTTGGGCGAGCCGGACAGCTCGGGCAGGAGACGGCCGGTAACCAGGGAGGGCTCCGAGCATGTTGTGGACGTAGATACGGTGATCATCGCCATTGGCCAGTCGCCAAATCCTCTCATCAAATCAACCACCCCCGGATTGGAAACCCAGAAATGGGGAGGTATTATTGTTGAAGAGGAGACAGGCGCAACCAGCAAGGATGGGGTATATGCCGGAGGGGATGCGGTGACGGGAGCGGCTACGGTTATACTTGCCATGGGTGCGGGTAAAAAAGCGGCTGCCGCTATCGACAAATACCTTTCCTGATGACCCGGTCGCGTTGACCCATTTACAGTGCGGTCACCGCTAAGGATAGTTGGGCAGTGACATTTTCAGAATAGAATGATTTTTAAATAAAAAGGGCTGTTTCAAAAAGCGGATTGCTCAATGGGCGATCCCTGCAAATTGGCTGGTACATGCTGGTATCCCACTTTGCAGGGGCGCGCATTACGCGTCGGTGTATTTTGAGACAGCCCCTTTTGCGTGTCAGGTAAGTATAAACCGTTTGTTTTAAAGAAATATGAAACAAGCACCAGTGTGTACCTGCAAATGACGGAAATGTTTAACTTGCCTGCAAAACGAATAAAATCCTGCAAAACGCTATGGATATGCCAGGATGGTGCATAAAATCTTGCATACAATATGCATGTACAGGCGGAATTGTTTGGTATTATGAAATAATTGATGAAATAACTTGCAAAAAACACCGTGTTCTGTTATAATTTCGATAAAGTTAAATTTCATACATTCATTCTAATTTTATATCCCCAATTTAAAAAATATGGGGTATACAATGGCGTATGCTGGTAACAATGTACAATGTCGTATGTTGTATGGAATCATCTTATTATGCAAGAAATGGCTGTATTGCTGTTTTCTCATATTTAATAAAGTTATGGGGGTATTTCAATGAAAATATTAAGCAGTGTCATGGAACAAGTCATCAAACGCAACCCCAACGAACCAGAATTTCACCAGGCGGTCAGGGAAGTGCTGGAATCGTTGGAGCCGGTTGCCCAAAGGCATCCGGAGTGGGTAAAAGCAGGTATATTCGACAGAATCGTAGAGCCTGAAAGGCAAATCATATTTAGAGTACCCTGGGTTGACGACAATGGCAGGGTACAGGTAAACAGAGGCTTCAGAATTCAATTCAACAGCGCCATCGGCCCTTACAAGGGCGGCATCCGGCTGCATCCTTCGGTCTATATCGGTATTATCAAATTCCTTGGCTTCGAGCAAATATTGAAGAATTCATTAACCGGCCTTCCCATGGGCGGCGGTAAGGGCGGAAGCGATTTCGACCCCAAAGGCAAGTCCGATGGCGAAGTGATGAGATTCTGCCAGAGCTTTATGTTCGAGCTGGCAAGGCATATAGGGGAGAATACCGACGTACCCGCCGGCGATATAGGGACGGGCGGCCGTGAAATAGGCTATATGTACGGAATGTACAAGAAAATCAAAAATGACTTTACGGGCGTTCTTACCGGCAAAGGCCTGACCTGGGGCGGAAGCCTTGTCAGGACAGAAGCCACGGGCTATGCGCTCTGCTACTTCATGGAAGAAGCGATGAAGTCCGTGAAGGGAAAATCCTTCAAAGGCGCAACCGTTATATCCTCGGGCTCGGGGAACGTTTCCATCTATGCGGCGGAAAAGGTCCATCAGCTGGGTGGAAAGGTGGTTGCCATGAGCGACTCCAACGGATATATCCATGATCCCGACGGAATCAATGTTGAAACCGTAAAGAGAATTAAAGAAGTTGAGAGAAAGCGGATCAGCGAATACGTCAAGTATCATCCTTCGGCAAAGTACACAGAAGGCTGTGACGGTATCTGGTCCATCAAGTGCGATATCGCGCTTCCCAACGCAACCCAGAATGAAATTGATGAAAATGCCGCAAGGACACTGGTTGCCAACGGCTGCTTCGCAGTCGGCGAAGGCGCCAATATGCCCAGCACACCCGAAGCCGTGGAGGTGTTTCTCAAGGCAGGTGTCGTATTTGGTCCCGCAAAAGCTGCAAACGCAGGCGGAGTTGCCTGCTCCGGCCTGGAAATGTGCCAGAACAGCATGCGGTATTCCTGGACCTTTGAAGAAGTGGACGCCAGGCTGAAGGAGATCATGATCAACATTTATAAAAATGCCAGCGCTGCGGCAAAGGAATACGGATATGAAAACAACCTGGTAGTAGGCGCCAACATCGCCGGCTTCCTGAAGGTTGCAAATGCCATGTATGCACAGGGGATTACCTATTAAGGCGCAGCACAGGGACGCTTGAACACAAAGTAAGAATATCTATCGTGAATGTAGGGGCGCGCATTGCGCGTCCGCAAATGCAATCTGAGTCAAATGGCTACCCGGACGGCCAATGGCCGCCCCTACATTTTATGCCTTCCAGTCAATGAAAGCCCTACGTCAAGCTTTTTCATACTAATGCCTATGCCACCAAGGCACACCTACGTCTGAAAAAGCGTAGGGGCGCGCATTGCGCGTCCGCAAATGCAATCTGAGTCAAACGGCTACCCGGACCCAATGGCCGCCCCTACATTTTATGCTTTATTAAATTTACCTGGCGGAAATTACTACCTTGACAAACCGTCACGTTGCGGTTATAATATTTTTTGCACTAAAGCGTATAACTCTGCGGGATTAACTCAGTGGTAGAGTGTCACCTTGCCAAGGTGAAAGTCGCGAGTCCGAATCTCGTATCCCGCTCCAATGCGGGTGTAGTTCAATGGTAGAACATCAGCCTTCCAAGCTGATTGCGTGGGTCCGATTCCCATCACCCGCTCCAGTGAAACAGCCTTGTATCCGTCAGGTACAGGGCTGTTCTATTCCTTTCCAATTTATTTAAAATTATATTGAATATTGTTCTTTCCAGTATTATAATGTACCATGGTATAAATTTTTTATGATTCTTCCAATGCTAGGAAGATCTTATAATACATATCTATCAATATTCCAAAGTGAGGAGGACGTAGACGAATGAATCTACAATCAACTGTAACTCAGAGCAAGACGAAAAAAACGGTAAAAGCAGCAGTCGCATTCATTGTCGCATTGTTAACGGCCATGATCACACCGATAGCTGCTTTCGCCAGTGAGGCAGACCTGAAAACCCCGGAGGAAATCAAATCCGAAACCTTTCTTTATGTCGGTTTTGCAATAACTCTTCTGGGTCTTGTTTTCGGTTTGTATCAGTTCTTAAAGGTGAAAAAATTACCTGCCCACAAATCAATGCTGGAGGTATCGGAGGTTATCTATAAAACCTGTTCGGCATACCTTAGGCAGCAAGGTAAGTTTCTGGCGATTCTTTTCATTTTTATCGGTGCGGCGGTAGCAGGCTATTTCGGTTTGCTTGCCAAAGACCATGAAGGGAATGCGCTTTTTGGAATAGGAGGAGTCCTTCTTATTCTCTTATGGACGGTTGTCGGTATCCTCGGATCTTACGCGGTTGCTGCATTCGGCATTCGTATGAACACCCTCGCAAACAGCAGGATGGCCTTTGCGTCCCTTGAAAGGAAACCTCTCAAGCTTCTCAACATTCCTTTGACTGCGGGTATGAGCATCGGCGTTATGCTGATTTGTATCGAGCTTACCATGATGCTGATCATACTTTTATTGATGCCCGGTGACCTTGCAGGCGCTTGCTTTATCGGATTTGCTATCGGTGAATCCCTCGGTGCGTCTGCCCTTCGTATTGCCGGCGGTATCTTCACAAAAATAGCCGACATAGGGTCCGACCTGATGAAGGTTGTTTTCAAAATCGGCGAGGATGATCCGCGCAACCCTGGTGTTATCGCAGACTGTACCGGTGACAATGCAGGAGACAGCGTAGGGCCTACGGCAGACGGCTTCGAAACTTATGGAGTGACCGGTGTCGCCCTTATATCCTTCATACTGCTTGCAGTGACCGGTGCGCCGCTTCAGGTTGAGCTTCTGGTATGGATATTTGCAATGCGTATATTGATGATCTGTACTTCGATTGTTGCTTACTGGATCAACAATGCAATCAGCAAAGCCAGGTATGGCAATACGGATGACCTTGATTTTGAAAAACCCCTGACAAGCCTGGTATGGATCACTTCCATCCTTTCAATTATCGTAACCTTCTGTGCCAGCTACATATTGATTCCTGACATTAACGGAAATACAAACATGTGGTGGATCCTTTCAATTATTATAAGCTGCGGTACCATCGGCGGAGCAGTGATTCCCGAATTTACAAAGATTTTCACCTCACCGAAGTCAGCCCATGTAAATGAAGTTGTAAATGCGGGCAAGGAAGGCGGCGCCTCCCTTACGATACTCTCCGGCTTAGTTGCGGGTAATTTCAGCGCATTCTGGAAGGGCCTCGTATTCTTTGTATTGATGTTTGTTGCATATGTCCTCAGCACAATGGGACTGGGTGACTTCATGGTATATCCTTCCATCTTCGCCTTCGGTCTTGTTGCCTTCGGTTTGTTGGGGATGGGCCCTGTAACCATTGCGGTTGACAGCTACGGGCCGGTAACGGACAATGCCCAGTCTGTTTATGAACTGTCTTTGATTGAAGAAATACCCAATGTAGCCGGTGAAATTGAAAAAGACTTCGGATTCAAACCCGACTTTGAAAAATCCAAGTACTACCTGGAAGCAAACGATGGGGCGGGGAATACCTTTAAGGCCACTGCAAAGCCGGTACTTATCGGTACGGCGGTTGTGGGAGCCACCACAATGATTTTCTCCCTGATCCTGATGATACAAAAGACCCTGGGCGTTGCGCCGGAGTCTCTGCTGAACCTCCTGAACCCGTATACGATCCTCGGGTTCCTGCTTGGCGGCGCTGTTGTTTACTGGTTTACCGGTGCTTCCACACAGGCGGTTACCGTAGGAGCCTTCCGCGCAGTTGAGTTTATCAGGAGAAACATCAATCTGGATCCCAACGCGCCGAAAAAAGCGGATGCGAAATCCTCAACCGAGGTTGTAAAGATTTGTACGCAATATGCGCAAAAAGGTATGTTCAATATCTTTATCGCTGTCTTCTTCTTTGCGCTGGCGTTTGCATGCCTGTCCTCGCCGTCAGGAATCGGCGGAAACAATGCGGTTGCACTGTTTGTTAGCTACCTCATCGCCATTGCCGTGTTTGGACTGTTCCAGGCGATCTTTATGGCCAATGCCGGCGGATGCTGGGATAATGCGAAGAAAGTGGTTGAGGTTGATCTGAAAGCGAAGGGGACTGAGCTCCATGCTGCAACTGTTGTCGGAGATACGGTAGGCGATCCCTTCAAGGATACATCCTCTGTTGCGCTGAATCCCATCATCAAATTCACCACCCTCTTTGGATTGCTGGCAATGGAAATTGCAATCTCGGAAGGTTTTAGAGATGCGGCACCTTATGTCGGCGTTGCATTCCTTGTGGTTGCACTCATATTTGTATGGCGTTCCTTCTACAGGATGAGGATCAAAGACACAAAGTAGTGCTGGATGAAATCGTAAAACCTTTGAAATTTTATAGGAAAGTCAGGCTGCCGGTGAGGAATACTTACCGGCAGCTTTTTTATGCAAACAGGCAGCAGGCGGGAGCTACCTCCTGACTTTTGTCATAGGCAGCATTGAGAATGCGCTATTGTAAATGCGCAAGGCAGGGACAGTCCTTGACTTGCTTTTTTGTTGCAGAAATTCTTTGTGATTTGATCCAGGGGGGCGCCAGAAAAATATCCGGGGAATCAACGGGTTGAGAGTAGCAGGATTGGCAACGGATAACAAGGTGAAGCGTCTCCGGCTTGCGTATGTTTATATAAAAAAGTAGAAAACGTATTTTTATTGGTATATAATAATAAGTGGCACGATGGGGTTTTCGTGGAGACCCGTGTCAATTCCCATAAGGAGGCAGTATGTTTACCGTTACACTGCGAGAAATAGCGAATGAATTCCAGCTTGAGGAGCTTTGTGTCTCCAAAGCGCTTGAAGATATAGAAATAACCACTTCCGACGTTAACCGCCCGGGCCTGCAGCTGACAGGCTACCTGGAGTTTTTCGGCTCGGACAGGATCCAGATCGTGGGCAAGGTGGAAACAACGTATCTGGCCAGCCTGATGCCGGAAGAGAGATACAGGAAGCTGGATGATTTTTTCAGGACCGGCTTTCCCTGTCTGGTCATTGCCAGGGGTCTGGAGTATTTTAACGAAATGGTGGCCGTTTCAAAGAAATACGGCATTCCCATATTGCGTACGGAAGATATCACCTCCAGGTTTATGGGCGGGCTCATAAAGTATCTGAACGTGCAATTGGCTCCCAGGATCACCAAGCACGGTGTGTTTGTTGAAGTATACGGAGAAGGGGTGCTCATCCTGGGCGAAAGCGGAGTCGGTAAAAGCGAAACGGCGCTGGAATTGGTCAAAAGAGGACACCGGCTTATTGCGGACGATGTTGTGGAGGTCAGGAAGGTATCGGACCAAACCCTTTTGGGCAATGCGCCCGACATTATACGGCATTTCATCGAAATCAGGGGGATCGGCATCCTGGATGTCAAAAATCTCTATGGAATGGGTTCGGTAAAGGTGCAGGAAAACATAAACCTGGTCATCATGCTGGAGCTTTGGGATCAAAAGAAAAATTACGACCGGCTGGGCCTGGTGGATGAATTTACCGATATTCTGGGAATAAAAGTCCCGTCCTTGAATATTCCTGTAAGACCCGGAAGAAATCTGGCGATAATTGTAGAGGTGGCTGCGATGAACAACAGGCAGAAAAAGATGGGCTACAATGCCGCCAGGGTATTGAACGAGAGAGTGATGAACGAGATAAATAAAGGTTAGCAGGCAAAGCAGCTTGAGTATTGCGAAAGGAATTTGCGTAGAATGAGACTACCGGTGGACACACATACACACACATTATCCAGCGGACATGCATACAGCACTGTGCAGGAACTGGCCCGGGGGGCGGCGGACAACGGGATCGAGATGTTTGCGGTCACAGACCACGGGCCTGCGCTGGAAGGAGCTCCTACCCTTCTGCATTTCTGGAATCTGAAGGTTATTCCCAAAAGCATGTATGGCGTGAGGGTGATTAAAGGGGCGGAAGCCAATATAATTGACTATTCCGGGAATTGCGACATACCCGATGAGCTTCTTAAAAAACTTGATTTTGTCATGGCCAGCTTTCATGACATTGTCATCAAACCGGGAACGGTGGAAGAACATACCGCTGCAATGGAAGCCGTATTGGCCAACCCGTATGTCGATGCCGTCGCCCACCCCGGCAACCCCGTCTTTCAGGTGGACATCGACCGCGTGGTGAAAGCGGCGGTAAAGCATGGCAAATTGATTGAGATCAATAATCATTCCTTTGTGGTAAGGCATGGGAGCGACAGGAACTGTCTGGAATTCGCCAGAAAGTGCGGGCAATACGGCGCAAGAATCGTTTGCGGCAGCGATGCCCATATCAGCTTTGACGTAGGGAAGCTGGACAGGGTGGAAGCGCTTTTGGAGGAAGCCGGCGTGCCAGGCGGCCTGGTGCTGTGCTCCTCGGCAGGCAGGTTTGAAGAGTACCTGGAAGAAAGAAAAGCCAGGATAAGGTCTATGGGAAAGTAAATCATGATATAATGATAGGGGACACACCCGCTGAGTCACGGGTCACGGGATATAAGGAGGGAATGTCCCCTTATGATATGATGATAAAAGAAGTTGGGTGCGGGAGGCATGTAGTTGGACAAAGAAGATATCATACGGCTGCTTTCGGGAATTGCAGGCAGCGGCAGCGTAAAGGCCGATGAAGAAATGAGAAGGCATACCTCGTTTAAAATCGGGGGACCGGCGGATGTATTTGTAACTCCTGAAAGCAGGGAAAGTCTTGTGGAGGTTTACCGGGAATGCCTTACGCTTAACGTTCCCGTATTTATTTTCGGCAACGGTACAAACCTTATTGTAAGTGATAAAGGCATCCGGGGTATCGTAATAAAAATATTTGACAACTTAAGCAATTACCGGGTTGAAGGTGAAACCATCAAGGCGGATGCAGGCGTTCTCCTTGGCCGGCTTTCCCAAATAGCCCTGGAGAACGGCCTTGCCGGCCTGGAATTTGCAGAAGGAATTCCGGGCACCCTTGGGGGTGCTGTAGCAATGAATGCGGGAGCTTATACCGGCGAGATGGCGGATGTGGTCCTGCGGACGGAATACCTGGATAAAAATGGCGGCATAATCCTTTTGGAGGGAGACATGCACAGGTTCGGCAAGAGGGCGAGCTACATTCAAAGCGACGGGGGGATTGCCCTTGCCTCGGGAATCAAGCTGAAAAAAGGCAATCCGGAGGACATCAAGGCCAGGATGGAGGATTTCAACAGGCAGCGGAGGACAAAACAGCCGTTGGAGCTGCCCAGCGCAGGGAGCATCTTTAAAAGGCCAGAAGGGTATTTTACAGGAAAGCTGGTGCAGGAATGCGGGCTGGGAGGCTTCCGGATCGGGGGCGCCGAGGTGTCCTGCAAGCACTGCGGGTTCATTGTAAATACCGGTAATGCAACCGCAGGCGATGTAGTCGGTTTAATAAGGCATATACAAAAAACGGTGAAAGAAAAGTATGGCGTAGAGTTGCATACCGAAGTGAAAATCGTCGGTGAGGAATAATTCTGTAAGGCGGAGCTGTTTACTGTAGGGGCGGCCATTGGCCGTCCGAGAGCTGTTTGACTTTGGATTACATTTGCGGACGCGCAGTGCGCGCCCCTACATGAGCACTGTCTGGTAACTATTGCATTGCAGCAGGGATGGAGGCTTAGATGAGATTTATTATTATCACCGGTATTTCCGGAGCCGGGAAAAGCATGGTTGCAAAATATCTGGAGGATGCCGGTTTTTTCTGCATCGATAATCTTCCGCCGCTGCTTATGCCGAAGATCTCTGAAATCTTCCGGCAGAGCTACGGTAAAATGGACAAAATCGCTTTCGTCATCGACATACGCGGGGGAGAGCTGCTGAATGATTTTTTTCCGGGACTGGAGGAACTGAAGCAGGCAGGCCATACCTATGAGATTCTTTTTATGGAAGCCTCCGACAGGGTCGTGATCAAGCGTTACAAGGAAACCAGGAGAGCCCACCCTTTAGCCCAGGAAGGAAGGCTGATGAGGGGCATCATTGAAGAACGGAGGGTCCTGCAAAAAATAAAGGATAAGGCCGACTATGTGATTGACACCTCCAACCTGACTCCCAGGCAATTAAAAGAGGAAATAACCAATATCATCGGCGAAAACAAAAAATATACGGGGCTCATTATCAATTTGATTTCCTTCGGCTTTAAATACAGCATACCCATCGAATGCGACCTTGTTTTTGACGTAAGGTTCATACCCAACCCGTTTTATATCGAATCCATGAAGCGCCTTTCCGGAAAGAATGACGCCGTCAGAAATTATGTCCTGGAGATGAAGGAAACGCAGGATTTTTTAACGAAACTGGCGGATATGCTGGATTTCCTTATCCCCAATTATATCAAGGAAGGTAAATCGCAGTTGGTGATAGGTATCGGCTGTACCGGGGGACGGCACAGGTCCGTGGCTATTGCCGATGCCGTCTATAAAATATTGCAGGACAAAAACCACAGAGTCGTGGTAGAACATAGGGATATAGAAAAAGATGGCAGGAGTTTACGGTAAATGAAGCAATTAAACGACCAGCTTTTCGGCAAAAGTATCCTGATGAACGGCCCGAAGCTTGTAGCCCTTGGTGGAGGCACCGGTTTGTCTACGATGCTGAGGGGCTTAAAGAAGTATACTTCCAATATCACCGCAGTTGTCACCGTCGCGGATGACGGCGGCGGCTCGGGCATTTTGAGGCAGGATCTGGGCATGCTGCCTCCGGGCGATATAAGGAACTGCATTTTAGCCCTTGCAAATACCGAGCCTATCCTGGAGCAGCTGCTCCAATACAGGTTTAAGGAAGGAAGGCTGAAAGGCCAGAATTTCGGGAATTTGTTCCTTGCCGCCATGGATGGAATTTCCTCCGGCTTTGAGGAAGCCGTCCGGAGAATGAGTGATGTCCTTGCCGTCACAGGCCGGGTGCTGCCTGTGACGCTGGATGATGTGAAGCTTTGCGCCGTACTGGAGGATGGCTGCACCATCTGCGGGGAATCACAGATCGGGAAGCATAATACCGATCACTCGGTGAGAATCGAGAGGGTATATCTGGAACCGCAGACAGTCACACCGCTGAACGAGGTTATCGATGCAATTTCAGAGGCGGATGCGGTGATTTTGGGGCCGGGAAGCCTGTACACCAGTATCATACCCAACCTTCTTGTCAATGGGATTTGCGATGCCATTAAGAATTCCACTGCCGTAAAGCTGTATATATGCAATGTTATGACCCAGCCGGGAGAAACCGGGGGATATTCCGTCTTTGACCATATCAGGGCAATGGAGGAGCATTCCTGCAAGGGGATCGTTGATTATTGCATCATTAACAAAGCCGCCATACCGGAGGATTTAAAGGAAAGGTACCTTGAGGACGGGGCGGAACAGGTGAGAATTGACAGGGATGTGGTGAACGAGGCGGGCATAAAACTTCTGGAACGGGATTTTGTCAATATAAAAAACGGTTATATCCGCCATGAACCGGATAAGCTTGCCGGGACCGTCATCGATCTGGTGGTTGACAAGATCCTTTCGGAAGACAGGGCTCGAATAATCGATTATTATAATGTAAAAGATAGATTGGGCAAGCCATGATAACGGACGGGCGCATTCGGAAAGCGTACGCCATCGTAGGGGCGCGCATTGCGCGTCCGCATGGATTCACTCATTTGCGCTTTTGCACAGCGGAGGTATAGATGGAGTTTGGAAAGTCAGACTGGCGGACTTATGAGCAGGGCATTAAAAAAGAGTGGCTTTTGACAAACGGAATTGGAGGCTTTTCGGCTTCAACGGTCATCGGCGCCAATACCAGGCGTTATCACGGTCTTTTGACGGCATCCCTCAAGCCTCCTGTCCAGCGGCATCTCATCCTTTCCAATATCCATGAAGCAGTGGAAATCCAGGGGAGAATCTGCAGCCTGCATTCCTTTTCAACCGGTGATTTTGAAATGAAGGGCTTCCATCATTTGCAAAGAGCCGTATTCGATGGGCTGCCCGTATTTGTTTATACCATAGGCGATGTGATGATTGAAAAAACCGTAAGCATGGTCTATGGGGAGAATACGGTGATCCTTCATTACCATGTCATTAACGGCGAGGGCGGATTGAAGCTGAGACTGACTCCCCTTGTGAATTTCAGGGACTACCATCATATATCCCACCGGCATTATATGAGCTTCAAACAATTGCCCAAAATCGACGGGACCAATATCAAACCCTATGGTCTTGATATTGACATAAATCTGTCATGCCAGGGCGGGACCTACCGGCCTGTGGAAGACGGATGGTTTGAAGGCATGTACTATCCTGTGGAACAGGAACGCGGACTTGACTGCAAGGAGGACCATTACATACCGGGGTGGTTTGACATTTATGTGGAAAGCGGTGAGGAGAAAAGTATTTCCTTTACGGCGACCATCGAGAGAGAACGTGAAATTACCGGTGTGCCCGCATTAATAGAAAAAGAAAGGGCAAGGCTTGCTGCATTGAAGGAGCGGGCGGGATACAAGGATGAATTTGCAGCCTCACTGGCAGCCTCGGCGGATAATTTCATCGTATACAGGAAATCCACCGGCGCAAAGACGATTATTGCCGGATATCCATGGTTTACCGACTGGGGAAGGGACTCCATGATCGCGCTTTGCGGTCTGACGCTGGTCACGCGCCGGTTTGAGGACGCTGAGCAGATCTTGTACACATTTTCGAAATATGTCAGAGACGGCCTTGTCCCCAACGTATTCCCCGACGAAGGCCAGGAGCCCGGCTACAACAGCGTCGACGCGGCTTTATGGTATTTTGAGGCCATTCATAAATACCTGAAATATGCGGATAACCCTCAATTTGTTAAAGTTAATTTGTATGAATCAATGAAACAAATCGTCCGGTCCTTTATGAAAGGGACATGCTATAAAATCGGCATGGATACCGACAGCCTTATTACTGCGGGAGACCGGGAGACCCAGCTCACATGGATGGATGCCAAGGTCGGCTCCCGGGTGGTTACTCCCCGGCACGGTAAGGCAGTGGAAATCAATGCCCTATGGTATAACGCGCTGAAAATAATGTCGGTGCTTGCTCCGGCCTTCGGCGATGACGGTTCTTTGTATGAAAGCACCGCCGCTTTAGTGAAAGCCGCTTTTGAGAAAAGCTTCTGGAATGAAGCCGGGAAATGCCTGTACGATACTCTGACCGGCGATTTTAAGGACGATAGCGTAAGACCCAATCAAATCATTGCCGTAAGCCTGTCCTATCCGGTGCTTGAAGGTAAAAAAGCCAGGGCGGTGGTAGGAAAGGTCTGGAGAGAGCTATATACCTCCTACGGTTTAAGGACGCTCTCGCCCGGCTCGGAAAACTATAAGGGCATCTACGCAGGCGATCCGTCCATGAGGGATGGCGCCTATCATCAGGGGACAGTCTGGGCCTGGCCGCTGGGGCATTTTATCACTGCGTTCAGAAGGGTATATGGGACGGAAGGGAAATATGGTAAAATAGTAAGAGCTTTCATCGCGCCTTTTGAAGATCATCTCAAGGATGCCTGCATCGGAAGCATATCGGAGATTTTCGACGGAGACGAACCCCTGACGCCAAGAGGATGCTTCGCTCAGGCGTGGAGTGTTGGTGAAATATTGCGGGCATATGCTGAAGATGTCAGTCCCGGATTGAAGTAAGATCGTTTTACTGTTTACATGGCGTGAGTTGATATGATATATTACAAATAGGTCAAGCACATGGTATTTTGTTGCATGTACTTTGATGATTCATACTGCAGATGTTAAGCTGCAGTATTTGGGTGGGGTGTGGTATTTGTCATTCTCATTGGCAGTTAAAAATGAGTTGTGCAGGCTGGAGAACAGCGATCATTGCTGTATGACATCCGAACTTGCCGCTGCAGTCAGAATCAATGGAGCTGCCGTGGTTACGGGGGATGGTGACGTTAATTTAAAAATTACCACAGAAAATGCCGCTTTTGCCAGAAGAGTATACACGCAGATCAAAAAAAGCTGCGGTATATTTCCCGAAGTGATTATCAGAAAAAGTAAAAGGCTGAAAAAGCATGCATCCTATATTCTGGTAATCACTTCAAATCTAGGCTCCGGGCGTCTGCTCCAAAATTTTGGAATCGGTATCGGAGAAGCAGCGGCCGAGGTTTCAACGGAGCTGGTATTTTTAAAAAAAAATAGCTTAAAGAAAATGTGTTGCAGAAAGGCTTTTCTGCGGGGGGCATTTTTAGCCGGAGGATCTGTCAGTGATCCTGAAAAAACCTATCATCTTGAGATTACCACCCACAGCTACAAAATGGCGCAGGATCTCAGCAGGGTATTGGAGACTTTCAAGCTTAATGCGAGGATCATTAGGCGTAAGGGCAGCTATGTGACCTATCTTAAGGAAGGCGAGAACATTGTCGACTTTCTCAACATTATCGGCGCCCATTCGGCACTGATGGAGCTTGAAAATGTAAGAATACTCAAGGGTATGCGCAACAGCGTCAATAGGATTGTCAACTGTGAAACCGCAAATCTGGAAAAGACGGTGAATGCATCCCTTAGACAGGTTGAAAATATAAAGTATTTGATGGAGAAGACAGGTTTCTCGGAATTGCCGGATAACTTAAGAGAGATGGCGGAGCTGAGGTTGGCGTACAGCGATGCCAGTTTGGCCGAGCTGGGACAGATGATGCATCCGGTACTTGGAAAATCGGGGGTGAACCACCGGCTGAGAAAGCTTGACAGGATTGCCGAGGATGAGCGAAAGATAAGGGGGGAGAACTAATGGTTGAAATGGTGGCGAAAATAACCAACCCTACGGGTCTGCATGCAAGGCCTGCCGCATTGTTCGTCCAGATAGCCGGCAAGTTCACTTCCAGTGTCTGGATTTGCAAAGGCGAGAAAAAGGTAAATGCCAAAAGCATTATGGGGCTGATGTCTTTGGCTATTTCCCAGGGGAGCGAGGTTACCATAGGCGCCGAGGGCGAGGATGAGCTTCTTGCCGTCAAGGAATTGATGGATTTTATTGCTTCCGGCTTCAGGGAATGAGCAGCTGAAATACGTATTTAGGAGTACTGTAAATATTACTTCCCGTTTTTCTGAAAGTGCCGGCCGCAATGGACTGCATTTTCAGAAACTTATACGGGAAGTTATATTTGCAACGGTACTTATGGAACAAGGAAACCGGCTTTCGCCGGTTTTTTCATCTTGCAGCTTTAATGATGGGGAGAAGTATCCGAAAACAGTAAATCTTCTTTGGTTTTTGTCGGAATAGGAAGAAACTTTTTTATAGGATTTACAAAAACTTACAAAATTCAATGAAGGAGATTTCATAACTTTGAAGAATCTATAAAAGGGTTGTCCTATAAAAAAGACGTGGAGGAGATAGAATTGGATATCAGGTTTTCCAACAAGGGTACGACGTTGATTGTCAGTGTGGCAGGGGAACTGGATCATCATTATTCGGAGTATGCCAGGCAGAAAATAGACGGAGAGATCATGAAGGCTACCACAAGAAATGTGATTTTTGATTTTTCAAAGCTTGGCTTTATGGATAGCTCCGGCATCGGCGTAATTGCCGGCAGGTATAAAAATATCAGCAAATTAAACGGCAAAGCGGCAATCGTATGCAGCAACCTGCAAATAAACAGGATCCTTGAGATGTCGGGCATTCTTCGCCTGATACCGGCGTACGGCACGCTTAACGAAGCTGTGAAGACGCTTCAGCACTAACGGGTATAAAGACGTCCCGCCGGAAAGAATCTGCCCAAAACCCGGTGGAGATGAAAGCTTCGGGGGGTTGGCCGAATCCAACGGAACGTAGAATAATTATTGCGTAAAGGGAGAGTATGTAAATGCAATCGATCAATGAAATGAAACTTGAATTTCCAAGCAAATCGGCAAACGAGGCCTTTGCCAGAATTGTTGCCGCTGCGTTTGTTTCCCAGCTGGATCCCACCCTGGAGGAGCTGGCGGATATAAAAACAGCTGTTTCGGAAGCGGTCACAAACGCAATTATCCACGGATATGAAAACAAGTCCGGCATCATCCGGATGAACTGCAGGCTCTTTGAAGATTCCATAGAGATCGCGGTTGTTGACGAAGGAAAGGGCATCGAAAATATTGAACAGGCCCGTCAGCCTTTGTACACTTCAAAGCCTGAAATGGAAAGATCGGGTATGGGCTTTACTGTGATGGAAAGCTTCATGGACAGCGTGGAAATCATCTCCGGTCCGGGAAAGGGTACGGCTGTTGTAATGCGCAAAAAAATCAGATAGGCTGATTTTTTTTAATCATATATGTAAATTAAAGTAAGATATGCATATATAAAGAAAATGATGGAAATTGCATAAGCGCGGGAGAGAAAGGTTTTTTTATTCTATGAGTGATAATCTTGATAAATACAATGACACTTCAGATTTGATAAAACTGGCCAAAAGCGGAGACAAGCAGGCTCAGTCCCTTCTTGTGGAGAAAAACGCCGGACTTGTATGGAGCATCGTAAGAAGGTTTCAGAACCGGGGCCATGAGACGGAGGACCTTTTTCAAATTGGCTGTATAGGGCTGATCAAATCCATCAACAAATTTGATACCTCCTTTGATGTAAAATTTTCCACTTATGCGGTGCCCATGATTGTCGGCGAAATCAAGAGGTTTTTACGGGATGACGGCATCATAAAGGTAAGCCGTTCCTTAAAGGAAACGTCCAACAAAGCAAGGATTACAAGGGAAGTGATGACAAAGGAATTGGGAAGGGAACCTTCCATCAACGAGCTGTCCTTACGGTTGAACATCCCGGCCGAGGATCTGGTCATGGCCGTTGAAGCCGCATATGTCCCGGAATCCCTTTTCAATACGGTGGGCGAGGGAGACAATTCTCCCATTCTCCTGATTGACAGGATCAATGACGAATATAGTGAAAATGAAGCGGATCTGATTGACAAGATCGCTTTGAAGCAGGTGCTTGACACATTAAAACCCAGAGAAAAACAAATCATCATTTTGCGGTATTTCAAGGAAAAAACCCAGGTGCAGATCGCAAAACTGCTTGGCATATCCCAGGTGCAAGTGTCCAGAATCGAGAAAAAAATACTTGAGGAACTGAAAACAAAAATCAGCTCCTGTTGAAATCTTTCAATATCCTTCTGCATATTACATTCCCGTTTTTCGAATACTATAAAGAAACGCGAAGATTCCATGCCGTCGATGCGGTAAAAAGTATACTCTTTTTTCCTTGTATGGCTGTGAACTTTAGTTTTCGATATTATGGAGGTTTTTATGACGGAAGTTCTTCGAAGGTACAGAACTTTGATCATTGCTGTTTCGCTGCTTCTTTTTGCCTTGCTGATGTGGATTTTCCTATCAAGGCAGAATACCGTAAAAATACCCACAAGGGGCGTATTTGTCTCCAGTGATGCGGTAAAATATCCGATGGAACGGTGGGTTGGCTGATGCAGAAAGTACTGACAAAACAGGAATACCAGAAATATGTTGATAAGAAATCTCCCAATTCCAAGCTGTTTCGGAATTTAGTGCGTGCATTTGTCGTGGGAGGGCTGATCTGTATCATTGGACAGTTTTTCTTGAATATTTATAAATCCATGGGCCTTGCCCCGGATATTTCCGCTTCCATGACTTCCATGACAATGATTTTCCTGGGAGCGCTTTTTACGGGATTAAATGTATACGATGAGCTGGGCCGCTATGCGGGAGCAGGCTCCATCGTACCCATCACCGGCTTTGCCAATTCCATCGTATCGCCTGCCATGGAGTATAAAAGCGAAGGCTATGTCCTTGGCGTGGGGGCAAAAATGTTCCTGATTGCGGGACCGGTAATCGTATACGGTGTGTCCATCTCTGTTGTAGCAGGTGTTATCCATTTTTTACTGAGGAGCTGATGGATTTCCACTGTTACTAAAGCACTGTTTTGTTGTAGCAGTGTACGAAATACTTCAACTGGAAAAGGAGCATCAAGGAATGAAGGTCAAGAAAAAAGGCAGACAGACCGTTCTATTGCACTACCCGCCGACCATCGCTGCGACCGGCACGATCGTAGGTCCCAAAGAGGGGAAGGGTCCTCTCGGACTCTATTTTGACGAGATCATCAATGATGAGAAATGGGGCGAAAAAAGCTGGGAAAAAGCCGAAAGCAAGCTGATGAGGGAAACCTTTTCAAAAATTGTCAGCAAATCCAACATCCCCTATGACCAGATTGATTACATCGTTGCCGGAGATCTGCTCAACCAGTGCATTGCAACCAATTTTGGAATAAGGGAGACCGGAATACCCTTTCTCGGCGTTTTCGGCGCATGCTCTACCATGGCTGAGTCGCTGGGAATCGGAGCGGTTCTGATCGACGGCGGTTTTGCCGACAATGTCGTCTGCATTACCTCCAGCCATTTTTGTTCGGCGGAAAAACAATTCAGATTGCCGCTGGAGCAGGGGTCGCAAAGGCCTCCTACGGCACAGTGGACAGTCACAGGCTCAGGCGGTGCAATGCTGTCGGCCAATGGCACCGGACCGCTGGTAACCGCTGTCACAACCGGTAAAATTGTCGATATGGGCATCAAGGATTCCAACAATATGGGTGCCGCCATGGCGCCTGCGGCGGCTGACACCATCCTTGCCCATTTTTCGGATACCGGCCTTGCGCAGGACTATTATGATATGGTTGTTACCGGTGACCTGGGTGAAATCGGCAGGGAAATCTGTGACGAATTGCTTGCTTCCAACGGGATCTATCTGGGAGGCAGGTTGAACGACTGCGGCATGATGATATTCGACAAAAAGAAGCAGGACCCCCATGCCGGCGGGAGCGGCTGCGGCTGCTCGGCATCTGTCTTTGCCGGATTTCTATACAATCAGCTGACTACGGGGAAGCTGAGCAGGATCTTGTTTGTTGCTACCGGGGCGCTTCTCAGCCAGACCAGCGTGCAGCAGAATGAAACCATTCCGTGCGTTGCCCACGCTGTGAGTATAGAGGTGAGGGGACACACCTCTTAAAGCGTAGCTTGATTTTAAGGTATTGATTCGCAGCTGAGTATGGCAATTGACTTCCGGCATGAGGAAATGAGGAATGTCCCCTTTTGAAAAGTGAGGGGACACACCTCTTAAAGGCGGAGCTAAGTGCAGCTCCAGCTAAGTTCGTTACCGGATAAGTTAGCAGCTACTCGTGTGTCATTGCGAGCGTAACAAAGTGGAGCGTGGCAATCTCTACCGTGTGATTCCGGTCAAAAGCTGAGATTGCTTCGTCGCAAGCTTCTCGCAATGACAAGCGTTTATCTGGTGACTTATTTATACGGAGCTGTACTTAGGCATTAAGCTATTGATTCGCGGCTGAGTATGGCAGCACTGACTTACGGCATGTGGAGATGAGGAATGTCCCCTTTTGATAGACTTAATTTGTAGGGAGGGATAGTTATGCAGGATACTTTTTTGTCCTATATCTGGGCATTTTTGATAGGTGGTTTTATCTGTGCAATCGGTCAGATACTCATCGATAAAACAAAGCTCACGCCTGCAAGGATACTGGTAATATTCGTGTCTGCAGGCGTTATACTGACAGCGCTGGGCTTATATGAAAAGCTGGTGGATATTGGAGGCGCAGGCGCAACCGTGCCGTTGACAGGCTTCGGCTACAGCCTGGCAAAAGGTGCATTCAGGGATGTTGACCAGTATGGGCTCTTTGGCGCTTTTTCCGGAGGAATGAAGGCGGCGGCGGCAGGACTGACAGCTGCAATTTTTTTCGGATTTCTTGCATCCATAGCATTTTCACCAAAAGCAAAAAGATAGGGGGAAGGAAATAATGGATAAACATAGAGTAATTCTTGTAACGGACGGAGATATGGTGGCCAAGGGAGCTGTTGAGAAAGCCGCCTCCAATGTCGGAGGACGGTGTATTTCAATGTCGGCCGGCAATCCTACGGTATTGACTGGAAATGAAATTCTGGATTACATTCATCAGGCGGCTCATGATCCCGTAGTGGTTATGGTTGACGACAGAGGCTGGGAGGGGGCAGGGCCTGGAGAGCAGGCCATGGACACCATACTGCAGGATAAAAGCGTCGATGTTCTCGGCGTAGTGGCGGTATCTTCCAATGGCAAGGACTGTAGCGGCCTTCATGTCACATGCTCAATTACAAAGGACGGTAAGGTCATTGACGGAGCCGTCGACAAAAATGGTACGGATATGCATGGCGGCCGGATCTGCGGCGATACCCTCAGTATTTTGAAGAGCAAAGAGGACCTGATTATTGTAGGTATCGGCGATCCGGGGAAAATGGATTTCAACGATGAGATTGCCAAAGGAGCTCCGATAACTACAAAGGCTTTGCAGGAAGTAATGAAAAGAAGCGGATACAAGCAATGACGCCTCAGGATCAGGTAAAGTATTCGACTATTGCATCCGGGAAGCGTTCCATAATAAGGCCGGTGATATATTCTTTCATTTCGCCGGCTTTTTCTCTGGGATAAACGTACTTATACCTGCCAAACCTGCCCCATTTAAGCATTCTTTGAGATTCATCCAAATCCAGCCCGGTATTTGGAAATCTTTCAAGGATGTATTTTTTGGCCGTTGGTGTAAACCTGTGCTGGATCAATTCAAAGGTCAGGGGCTCTGCGGTTTTGAAACCCGGCATTCTGCTTTTCAGTCCGTCAAGCAGTTCCAGATATTGTTCTTTCCAGCCTTCGTACAGCATTAGCGGCGCAAGTATAAAGCCCGTAGGATAACCGGCGGCTGCAATTCTGGCGGCTGCGTCCAGCCTTTCGCCAAACCCGGAGGTATTATGCTCAAAGCTTTCAATAACATGGCGTGCGTTCAGGCTGAACCGGAAACGGGTATGCCCGTGATGCCGCAGCCTGAGAAACGAATCCACATTATCATATTTTGTAACGGTGCGAAGCCTTCCGTTTTCCAGTGTTCCAAAGAATTCCACCGTTTTGGCAAGGCTTCCCGTCAGATGCTCCAGCGATAAAGGATCTCCCAGGCTTGCCGTTTCAAAAACCGTCAGCTTGTTGCCGCTCCGGCGGATATGCTCCAGGATGTTTTCGTGTATTTCCTCCAGATTCACAAATATTTTCAAATAGGGGCTCTGGCCCTGGGTTGTTTGAAGGTAGCAATATTCGCAATTTCCGGGGCAATTGGAAGCAAGGGAAAATTCATAATCGGCGGAAGGCTTGCAGGTATCCAGGGGAGTGATTTTTTTTACCAATACGGCCAAAGTTTTTTTTGACTGCGCATATTTTTCCCGGACGGTTTTACCGGGTATGTTTTTTGCCATGCTGTTCAAAGGCAGCTGCCTTATTTCGACGTTTGTATTGCTGAATTTGTCGAATAAGTGCCTTCCCAGGGGATATTTCAATGAAGACGGTTCAAAAAAAACTCTTTCCGGCATATATAATTTCATTGGGCGGCTCCTTTTTACAATCTTTTAAAATAAAGAATCCTTATTAATATTCCTATCGTTCAAAGACCTTATTCAAAAGGCCTTAAAAGGTATTCCGCATTATTTTTTTCGAATTATGTCAAAAAAAGTGCTAATGAAAAGAAGGATTTTTGTCGTAAATATAGAATAGGTATATTCATTATACGCAAACATATGTTGAACAAAGGTGGATTTGATTGATGAATATTGATTATATAAACCCTTTCATCGAAGCAAGCCAGACAGTTTTGAAACAAATCGCCTCGATTGATGCGAAATTGGGTAAGGTATATTTGAAGGAAGCTCCTTACAAAAGCGACAGTATTTTAATACTTGTAGGACTGACGGGAAACATAAGAGGACAGGCCGTATTCTCCATGAACAAGAATCTGGCCATGAGCATCGCTTCTTCTATGATGTACGGCATGCCGGTTACCGAACTGGATGAGATATCAAAAAGTGCGATTTCAGAGCTGACCAATATGATTCTCGGCAATGCCGCCACCCTGCTTTACAACAGGGGAAAGATCGTTGAGATTACGCCGCCTTCCTTGTTAATGGGCGATAACATGATGATATCGCCGAACAAGATGAAGACGATCTGCATTCCTTTGCTATTGGACAACAATGGAGTGATTGAGCTGGATATTTCCATTGAAGGCGGATAACACAGGCATAATAAAACATATAATAAAAAAGATGGTATAACCGCCATCTTTTTTTTAAGCATTGGAGTGTAGGATTTTGGCTTTAAATATTGTGTTGGTAGAACCGGAGATACCTCAGAATACCGGAAATATCGCAAGAACCTGTGCGGCAACAGGAGCGGCGCTGCATCTTGTCAGGCCCCTGGGCTTTTCCATAGAGGACAGGTACCTGAAACGCGCCGGGCTGGACTACTGGGGAGGCGTCAATGTCAAGTGCTATGACAGCTTCGAGGAGTTGAGAAGCCTGTTCAAGGACGAAACCTTTTATTTTTCAACCACAAAGGCGGCAAAGTCATATACTGAGGTGATTTATCCCGGGAATTGCTTCATTGTATTCGGTAAAGAGACTGCCGGCTTGCCTGAGGAATTGCTGGTAAAAAACAGGGAGAACTGTATCCGGATTCCCATGAGGCCTGGAATACGTTCTCTTAATTTATCCAACTCTGCGGCAATCATTGTTTATGAAGCATTGAGGCAAAACGGCTTTAATGGCTTCCAAAATACCGGTAAAATGGGAATGGAGGGATCGTATGATTCATAAAGAGAGAATAATCGACGAATTTGTGCAGCTTGTCCGCATAGACAGCCTGTCCGGACAGGAACGCCAGATGGCGGATACCCTGAAAGAAAAGCTCTCGGCCATGGGGTATGAACCATTTGAGGATGATGCGGGTGAGAAAACCGGTGGAAACGCAGGAAACATCCTTTGCAATGTGAAGGGGGCAAAAAACGTTCCTGCCGTTCTGCTGATGGCCCATATGGATACGGTTGTGCCGGGGAAGGGTAAAAAGCCCATTCTTGAGGACGGCTATATAAAAACCGACGGGACTACCGTACTGGGCGGTGATGATGCAATCGGCATCGCATGCATCCTGGAGGCTCTGCGGGTGCTGAAAGAGGAGGATATTCCCCATGGCGACATTCAGGTAGCCTTTACCATCGCAGAGGAAGTAGGCTTGCTTGGAGCAAAAAATATGGATTACGGAAAAATATATTCAAAATACGGGATCGTCCTGGATGGCGGCGGCCCTATAGGGAGCGTTGCCGTAAAGGCGCCAACCCAGAACAAGATAAATGCGGTAGTCAAGGGCAGGGCCGCACATGCCGGAATGGAGCCTGAAAAGGGCATAAGCGCCATCCAGATAGCGGCCGAGGCAATTTCCCATATGAAGCTGGGCAGAATAGACAGTGAAACAACTGCCAATGTCGGCGTGATCAAAGGCGGGCTGGCAACCAACATCATATGCGACAGGGTTGACATCGCAGCGGAAGCCCGCAGCAGGACCAAAAACAAGCTGGATTTGCAAACCGCCCATATGCGTGAATGCTTTGAGAAGGCTGCGGCGCTTTTCGGCGGCAGTGTGGAGGTTACGGCTTCATTGGAATATGACGCCTTTGAAATTCCCGGGGATTCCGGGATCATGAAGATCCTCAGAAAAGCGGCTGCGGACATAGACATTGAGCTATTGCCGGAAGCGACGGGCGGAGGAAGCGATACGAATATAATTAACGGAAAAGGCATTCAGGCAGTTGACATGAGCATCGGCATGGATAAGGTACATAGCGTGGAAGAACGGGTGCTGGTGGAGGATATTGTGAAAGCTGCGGAATTTCTTGTTTCCATCCTGCGGAATATTGCTTGAGGCAAAAGGTCTAAAGAAGCCACGGCATCCCATTTAAGCATCGGCATCGGTTTCCCTAAAATCGAGTTGCAAAAAGAACGTTTGTTTGGTACAATGGATAATAGTAAAGGAATAGGATAAACGTTGAAGGAGATTTGGAGGAACCGGATGGGAAGCATTAACGATCTATTGCTTTCGGAAACAACGGATATTGAATTCAAGGAATCCCTTGAGATGTCAAAGCCCAAAAGCTGGCTTAAAACGGTCAGCGCCTTTGCCAACGGCATCGGAGGCTCTATTTACTGGGGTATTGGCAATGACCGCAATGTTATCGGGATTTCGGATGCCCAGCAGCTGATAGAGAAAATCAGCGCGGCAATCAAAGCAAAGATTGAGCCGATACTGCTTTTTAAGATAAACCTCATGGATATGGAAGGAAAAACCATTGTCCAATTGGAAGTAAAATCAGGTGTTTCAACCCCATATTATTATGTAAACGAAGGAAGCAAAACAGCGTATGTGCGTAATGGAAATGAAAGCATCGTAGCACCGGCACATATTCTCAATGAGCTGATTATAAAGGGCCAGCGGCTAAGCTATGATGCAATGGCTTCCAGACATAGGTTCCAGGATATCAGCTTCACTCTGTTTGAAGCAACTTACAAGCAGCGGACAAGAGTTGCCGTAGAAAAAACAAGTGATTATCTTTCATTTGGCATGGTTGACGAAAATGGAATTCTAACGAATGCGGGAGTGCTATTGTCCGATCAGTGTCCGATCCTTCCGTCGAGGATTTTCTGCACCCGCTGGAATGGCCTGGATAAAGGCTCTATCTTTGAAGATGCGATTGATGATAAGGAATACAGCGGCAATATCATCAGCTTGCTGGAGAATGCCGTTGCATTTGTAAAAAACAACTCCAAAATCAAATGGAAAAAGACGCCCACCGGCCGCGACGAAATGCCGGATTATCCTGAAAGAGCCGTATTTGAAGTGGTGGTAAATGCCTTGATTCACCGTGACTATATGATTATCGGTTCCGAAATCCATATTGATATGTACGATGACAGGCTGGAAATCACTTCTCCGGGCGGGATGTTCGATGGAAAAAGAATTCAGGAGGTTGACATTTTGCATGTTCCGTCTTTAAGAAGGAATCCGGTCATTTCGGATATATTTCACAGGCTGAAATTCATGGAGCGGAGAGGCAGCGGAATCAAAAGGATCGTAAAGGAGTATGAGCAGGAAAACCTTCCTGAGTTTTACTCCGACCAGCAATATTTCATTGTAACGTTGAAAAACAAAAATTATCGCGGCGCTCAAAAAACTGCAGAGTATCCGGATGGAATGAAAATATCCGAACCGGGTGCCGGGTATGCTTCGGAGAAAAGTTCGGAGAAAGGTTCGGAGAAAAGTTCGGAGAAAATTTTGAAAATGATTGCCTTGGACAATACGGTTACAATGGCTGAAATAGCCGTGCGGATAGGTATATCAAGGCGGGCGGTCGAAAAACAGGTAGCCGGACTAAAGGCCAAAGGGATCTTGCAGCGGGTAGGCGCAGACAGAGGCGGACATTGGAAAATTGTAAAACACCGGTGAGTCCGGGGAGTGTTTTGCAAGGAATAGAGCATTCATTTTTCTATTGATTTAATGCAGTTTTCAAGATAAAATTAGCCATAATCCTTAAAATTGTGCGGATGGCTGCAGCGAATCCAACATCGGTCTATCGGCATTTATGTACCTTCCGGAAGCAACGGTCCAACGCATTGTTTCCGGAAAGACAAATAAATGTTTGCTGTAGTAAATGGGTCTAGTAAATAATGGAGGTATAGCATGATAAAAAAAATCGGAGTATTGACGGGCGGTGGAGATTGTCCGGGATTGAACGCTGTTTTAAGGGCAGTCGTGAAAACCGCAAAGGTGAAATACGGTTATGAGGTCATTGGTTTCAAAGACGGGTACAGAGGCCTTGTAATGAATAATTACGTACAATTCAAGCCCGGCGATGTTTCCGGAATACTGGACAAGGGCGGGACGATCCTGGGGACGTCCAACAGGGACAATCCTTTCAAGTTCAGGGTTGAGAGAAACGGCAAGGTGGATTATGTGGATATGTCGGACAGAGTTATTGACAATCTGCATGCCCACAGCATAGATTGTATGGTGATGATTGGAGGAGACGGCACACTGACGAGCGCAAGGGACTTTGCCAGAATGGGTGTGAATGTTGTAGGCGTGCCAAAAACCATTGACAATGACCTTTCGGCTACCGATACGACATTTGGGTTTATGACGGCGGTAGATACTGCAACGGACGCAATCGACAAGCTTCATTCCACTGCGGAATCCCATCACAGGGTGATGATATTGGAGGTCATGGGAAGGTATGCCGGCTGGATCGCTCTCGCATCGGGAGTGGCCGGAGGTGCGGATGTAATCCTGATACCTGAAATTCCCTATGATATAAACAAGGTATGCGAAAAGATAAAAGAAAGATCGGCTGCCGGAAAGCACTTCAGCATCGTTGTTGCGGCTGAGGGAGCAAAATCCGTAGACGGAGAGCTTGTGGTCAGCAAGGTGGTCAATGACAGTCCGGATCCCATCCGGCTGGGAGGGATAGGAAACAGGCTTGCTGAGGAAATTGAAAGGATTGCCTGCATCGAAACCAGAGTCACAGTCCTGGGACATCTGCAAAGAGGCGGCAGGCCCGTACCTTATGACAGGATCCTTTCTACCCGGTATGGAGTAAAAGCGATGGAACTGGTTAGCGAAGGCAAATTCGGAATGATGGTGGGGCTGCAGGGAGACTGCATCACTGCCGTATCACTGGAAGATGCTGTTGGAAAGCTGAAGACTGTTCCACCCGATGGGGAACTGGTAAAAATTGCAAAAAGTGTCGGAGTAGGATTTGGAGATTAAAATCCGGCATACTATCTAATGAAGGTAAGATTATCGCGCTCCGTTGCATGCCACCGGTAAATAACGGCAAGATGCGTTTTGCCGTTTTAGGAGAGGAGCAACAGCGACAATGGAATCTTATTTTAAAAGTAATGATTATTTACCCGGTGTAAGTGGTATATAATTATTGCAGACAACTGGTGCTGATTTCTAAAGGAAAATACCCTGGAAATCGAGCACCGGTAATTTTTGCTGCAACGATTATGGACAGGAGTTTGACTTAATGGACTTTACGGAAATTACTCTGAACGACAAGCAATTGTTTGACCGGTATCTGGAGCTTCACAACCCGCAGGTTTCCGAACTGACATTTACGAACCTTTTTGCCTGGAGAAAATATTACCGGTTTAAATATGCTGAAATAAACGGACTATTGTGTATTATCGCTTCGCCTTGCAGAAGTGACCCCTATGTTCTGATGCCTATCGGCGATTTAAGCGGCGGCGCCTTTGAAGAAACCTTCCGGGAATTGCAGGATTACTTCAGGCAGGTGGGCTGGAAGCCTGTATTTAAAAGAATAGCCCAGAATGAACTTGATTATTTCAAAAAGCACGTCAATCCCGAGGAGGACATTGCATATGACCGGGACAACAGCGATTACCTGTATTCTACACAGGATCTGGTACAGTTAAAAGGGAAAAAATATGATGGCAAGCGGAATCACATCAACAAATTTAAAAGCAAATATGACTTCGGCTACGTACCGCTGAACTGCTCGCTGATAAGCGAGTGCAGCAGAATTATGGAAGAGTGGTGCAGAGAAAAAAACTGCAGCTGCCAGGAAGGCGATTACTGCGAACGCCAGGCCAACATGGAGCTTCTGAAAAATTTCAGGATCCTGGGATGTAAGGGGGCTCTTATTCAGGTGAATGGAAAATATGAGGCTTTCACTGTGGGAGAAATGCTTAACAGCGATACCGCCGTAATACACATCGAAAAAGCCAATTCCGCGATCCAGGGACTATACCCGGTAATAAACCAGCAGTTTCTGGAAAAGGAGTGGCAGGATACAGTCTATGTCAACCGTGAACAGGACCTCGGCATGGAGGGATTGAGAAGGGCCAAACTATCCTATAATCCTTTGAAAATGATTGATAAGTATACGGTATATACGCGGTGAATTCTGGAGAATATATTCAGCAGAATGGATGAATGCCGACATTGTTAACATTGTTAAAAAATTATTTATTTTGCCCTAAAGTATTGAAAATCACTATGAAATAATATAAAATAATTGTGGCTTGGGATAACTTATCCAATAAATGAATAATTAAGCATGAATGTAAGGGAGACGATAGAGTTTTTCCAACATTTAAATTATGGGAGGTATTTTAAAATGGCAGTAAAAATGGGCATTAACGGATTTGGAAGAATCGGACGTCTGGTTTTCAGAGCAGCTGTTGAAAATCCGGCAGTAGAAGTGAAGGGGATAAACGACCCGTTTATTGATCTTGCGTACATGAAATATATGTTACAGTACGACACGGTTCATGGCCAGTTCACCGGCACTATTGACATCAAGGGTGACAAGCTGGTTGTTAACGGTAAGGAAATCGCGGTATTTGCCGCAAAGGATCCTGCCGAGATCAACTGGGCAGGCTGCGGAGCGGAATATGTGGTTGAATCCACAGGCGTTTTCACGACAGTTGAAAAAGCATCCGCACATTTCAAGGGCGGCGCCAAAAAGGTTGTTGTCAGCGCTCCCTCAAATGACGCTCCCATGTTCGTAATGGGCGTTAATCAAGGAAAATATACCAAGGACATGACAGTGGTTTCCAATGCATCCTGCACTACCAACTGTCTGGCTCCTCTGGCAAAAGTTATCAATGATAATTTCGGTATCGTGGAAGGCTTGATGACTACGGTCCATGCCGCCACCAATACCCAGAAGACCGTTGACGCTCCTTCCAACAAGGACTGGAGAGGCGGACGTTCCATACTGAACAACATCATTCCTTCCTCTACCGGAGCTGCCAAGGCCGTTGGAAAGGTCATCCCCGAACTCAACGGAAAACTTACCGGTATGGCGTTCAGAGTTCCTACCGCCGACGTTTCTGTTGTCGATTTGACCGTGCGCTTGGAAAAAGCTGCGACTTATGATGAAATTAAGTCAGCGGTAAAGAAGGCTTCTGAAAACGAGCTGAAGGGTATCATGGGATATACGGAAGATTCAGTTGTTTCCTCCGATTTCATCCATGATGCGCGCACTTCCATATTTGATGCAGGTGCAGGAATAGCATTGAACGGCAACTTCGTCAAGCTGGTTTCCTGGTATGATAACGAGTGGGGTTATTCAAACAAGGTTGTCGATTTGATACTCCATATGGCTACTGTAGATGCGAAGTAAGCAGTAAACGAAAAAAGGGGACATTCCTCGACGCAAAAGGAATACCCGCTGCTCGGCAGAGGTGTGTTCCCTTACATTACAAGGACTAAGAAGGTCCACTCTTGCCCTTACCTTATGTGAGTGGTTGCAGGGTGGACCTTTACAATTTGAAGACAATTTACGAAGGGACATTCCAGACTGCAGTTTTCTGCTTTTTGGCGTGTTCCCTATCATGATTAAGGAGTTGAATAAAATGGCGCTTTACAACAAAAAAACGATTGAGGATATCGACGTAAAAGGCAAAAAAGTAATTGTCAGGGTCGATTTCAATGTTCCTCTGGACGAGAACCTGAAAATAACTGATGACAAGAGAATCGTCGGTGCTTTGCCAACCATTAAATATCTTGTGGACAAAGGTGCAAAAACCATCCTGGTTTCCCACCTGGGAAGGCCCAAAAACGGTCCTGAAGCCAAATTCAGCATGAAGCCCACGGCAGAAAGAGTTGGCGAGCTGCTGAAAAAGCCGGTGATCATGGCTTCCGATGTCATAGGTCCCGATGCGAAGGCAAAAGCCGCCGCATTAAAAGACGGCGAAGTACTTATGCTGGAAAATGTCAGGTTCCATAAGGAAGAAGAAAAGAATGACCCCGCTTTTGCAAAGGAATTGTCCACGCTTGCGGAAATCTATGTCAACGATGCATTCGGAACTGCCCACAGAGCGCATGCTTCCACTGCAGGACTTGCAGATTACCTTCCTGCAGTTTGCGGATACCTTATCAGCAAGGAAATCGACATTATGGGCAAGGCCCTTTCCCATCCTGCAAGGCCTTTTGTGGCAATATTGGGAGGAGCCAAGGTTTCCGACAAAATACTTGTTATCGAGAATCTTATTGATAAAGTGGACACCCTCATCATTGGCGGCGGGATGGCATACACCTTCCTGAAGGCCAAAGGCTATAAAATCGGCAATTCCATTTGTGAAGACGATAAGGTGGACCTTGCCAGGAACCTGCTGGAAAAGGCTGAGAAAAAAGGTGTCAATCTTATGCTTCCCATCGGAAGTATCGTGGGCAAGGAATTCAAGAATGACACCGACCACAAGTATGTTCCCTCCGACGACATGCCTGACGAATGGATGGGGATGGACATCGGTTCCCTTACCATTGAAAAGTTTTCCAAGGAGATAAAGAAAGGCAAAACCATTGTTTGGAACGGCCCCATGGGCGTGTTTGAATTCCCCAATTTTGCTACGGGCACCAGGGAAATCGCAAGGGCGGTTGCCGAATCAGGCGCCATTTCCATCGTAGGCGGCGGTGATTCTGCTGCGGCCGTAGAACAGCTTGGCTTTGCAGATAAGATCACACATATTTCCACAGGCGGCGGAGCTTCCCTGGAATTCCTCGAAGGCAAGGAACTTCCCGGAATAGCAGTGCTGCTTGATAAAAACCCCAGGAAGAAGATCGCTGCCGGCAACTGGAAAATGAATAAGACTGCCGCTGAAGCCGCCGAGTTCATCGGGGCTCTGAAACCCAGAGTTGCGGATGCAGCAGCGGAAGTGGTGGTTTGCGTTCCCTTCGTTTGCCTGCCTGATGCCGTCAAGGCTGCTGCCGGCTCCAATATCAAAGTCGGAGCCCAGAACTTCCACTGGGAGGAAAAGGGAGCCTTTACAGGTGAGATCTCCGGTCCCATGCTGGTTGGACTGGGTGTTGAATATGTAATTATCGGACACTCCGAAAGAAGACAGTACTTTGCCGAAACGGATGAGACCGTTAATAAAAAGGTTCATGCTGCGTACAAATACGGACTTAAGCCCATTATGTGCGTAGGCGAATCCCTTGCTCAAAGGGAACAAGGGGTTACGGCCGATCTGGTCAGATATCAGGTAAAGATAGGGCTTCTGGGCTTGAGCGCGGAGCAGGTAAAACAGTTGGTGATCGCATATGAACCGATCTGGGCAATCGGCACCGGCAAGACCGCTACAAACGAGCAGGCCAATGAGGTATGCTCCATCATCAGGGAGACAGTCAAGGCACTTTATGGTGAAGAAGTAGCAATAGCCGTGCGTGTGCAGTATGGCGGCAGCGTAACAGCGGCAAGCGCAGGCGAGCTTTTCACAATGTCGGATATCGACGGCGGCCTGGTGGGCGGTGCAAGTCTCAAGCTGGACGACTTCGAAAAGATAGCAAAATACGACAAGGCCTAAAATAGCATTGACGGTTACAAAAGGGTGGAGCTTTGCTCCACCCTTTCAAATACAAACCGGAACAGCGAACATAACAATGGAGGTTTAAATGAAAGACAAACTGGTAGCATTAATCATACTCGATGGCTTCGGCATCAACAAACATGAAGAGGGAAATGCTGTAGCGGCTGCAAACAAGCCGAACATTGACAGTTATATAAAGGAATATCCCAATACCGTAGTCCATACCAGCGGTATGGATGTAGGGCTGCCAAGAGGTCAGATGGGCAATTCCGAAGTGGGACATACCAATATGGGAGCGGGCAGGATCGTATACCAGGAGCTGACCAGGATTACCAAGTCCATAGAGGATGGCGACTTCTTTGACAAAAAAGAATTCCTGACGGCGATTGACAACTGCAAAAAAAACAATTCCAGTCTCCACTTGCTGGGATTGTTGTCCGATGGAGGCGTACACAGCCATAATACCCATCTTTATGCTCTGGTGGAGCTTGCGAAGAAACAAGGACTGAAAGAGGTCTTCGTCCACTGCTTCTTCGATGGAAGGGATGTCCCGCCCGATAGTGCAAAGGGCTATGTGGAAGAACTGGAAGGCAAGCTTGCCCGGATCGGCACAGGCAAAATAGCAAGTGTTATGGGGAGATATTATGCCATGGACAGGGACAACCGCTGGGAAAGGGTCAAACAGGCATATGGCGCCATGGTGCTTGGTCAGGGCCTGACAGCCGGCACGGCGGTACAGGCTGTATCCGAGTCCTATGCAAGAGAGGAATTTGATGAGTTTGTAAAACCCACGATAATCTTGAATGGGAACAAGCCCACTGCGGTAATCAACAGCAACGATTCGGTGATCTTCTTTAACTTCAGGCCCGACCGGGCGAGAGAAATTACAAGAACCTTTGTCGATCCTGAGTTTAGCGGCTTTGACAGGCCCAAAGGTTTCTTTCCGTTATACTATGTCTGCATGACCCAATATGACAAGACCATGCCCAATGTGTCGGTTGCATTCAAGCCGGAAAGCCTTACCAATACTTTTGGAGAATATATCAGCCGTCTCGGCTACCGGCAGCTTCGTATTGCCGAGACCGAAAAATATGCCCATGTTACCTTCTTTTTCAATGGCGGCGTGGAAGCAATGTATGACGGTGAAGACAGGGCGCTGATACCTTCGCCGAAAGTGGCCACCTACGATCTGAAGCCTGAAATGAGCGCTTATGAAGTTGCCGATGAAGCAGTGAAACGGATCAACGCAAAGGAATATGACGTAATCGTATTAAACTTTGCAAACTGCGATATGGTCGGACATACGGGGGTATTCGACGCGGCAAAGACAGCCGTGGAAGCAGTGGACGCCAGCCTGGGAAAAGTGGTGGCGGCAGTCCTGGATCAGGGTGGAGTCGCTCTGGTAACGGCAGACCATGGCAATGCGGAGCAAATGATCGACTATGTTTCCGGCGGTCCCTTTACTGCGCACACCACCAATGTGGTGCCGCTGATAGGCATAGGGCTTCATAATGTAAAGCTTAAAGAAGGAAGGCTTGCGGATCTTGCGCCTACGATACTGGATATCCTCGGATTGGATAAGCCGGCGGAAATGACAGGGCAGTCGCTGATAGAGAAATAAGCTTCGATTCTGGAGTAATGATACACGGGGACGGTTCTACTGTATGCTATGGCATACAGTAGAACCGTCCCCGTGTATCACCTGAGAAAGTGCCGGCCGCAAATAATCTTATCTTTTCAAACAATGCTTTCTTCATAAAATCTTCATATTTCTATGATAAAATTCCGGTATTACTGCGAAACATTTTCTTTATCTTCCGGAAACAACGCGCTAAAGCGTTCGCGACATTTCCGGAAGGCCTAAATGCCGTAAATTAATGACTGTTTCGCTGTGGTATTCATCAAATTTTCTGCAAAGGTGGTATTGGAATGGGGAATACAAGACAGGTAAGCAAGAAATCACAGCCGGTGAAAAAATCAAACAAAAATACAATTATCGTTGTAGGTGCAGTTGTGCTGCTGCTCCTGGCGTTTGTCATTATCAAAGCCGTTTCCCGCGGAGAAGCCGGCACGGCAGCTTCCTCAGAAGGGATAAAAATCGTTAAAAGTGAAATCACAGAAACTGCGAAGTTCTATCCCTATAAGGCGGGTAAGACCAACATGGAGGTTCTGGCTGTAAAAGCCAATGACGGCACGATAAGGACTGCATTCAATACCTGCCAGGTGTGTTATGCTTCCGGTAAAGGATATTATGTCCAGGAGGGGGACGAAATGGTATGCCAGAACTGCAGCAACCGGTTCCAACTGGATAAGATCGAGATAATAAAAGGCGGTTGCAACCCGGTGCCCATCATGGATGAAAACAAGACCGACGATGGTACGAATATTGTAATTTCCGGGGATTTCCTGGAGGCCAGCAAGGACTTGTTCGGCAATTGGAGCAAGCGGTAAGACGGAGAGGATAGCATGGAACAGAGGATCATTCGTAAAGTTCTTCAAACAGACGGTATGACGTGTACCAGCTGTGAAATGCGAATAGAGAATGCTTTAAAGAAGCTTGAAGGCGTGGCGGACAGCAAGGCTATTTTCAGCAGTTCCAATGTTTACGTCACGTATGATGCAAACGTAATCGGGCTTGACAGGATCATCGAAACCGTTGAAAAGCTGGACTACAGGGTGAGGAATAAACCTCAGGAACACCTTGCGTCAGGAGTCGGCGCGGGGAAAGCAGCCGGTGACAGAACGTCAATAAATCAATTTCTGGGATTTGGAATCATCCTGTTTGCTCTTTATGTGATTATAAATAATACCGTAGGTTTTGATTTCATCCCTGAAGTTAACCAGTCCATGGGCTATGGGATACTTTTTGTCGTTGGGCTCCTCACCTCGCTGCATTGCATTGCAATGTGCGGCGGGATCAACCTCTCGCAGTGCATCTCATACAGGCCTGAGGACGAAACAGCCAAAAAGCTGTCAAAGCTGAAACCCAGTTTGTTGTATAATTGCGGAAGGGTCATATCCTATACGGTGATCGGCGGTATTGTCGGGGCATTGGGCTCGGCGATAAGCTTTTCCGGTGCGGCAAAGGGTATTGTGGCAATTGCTTCGGGAGTGTTCATGGTCATTATGGGTCTGAACATGTTAAATGTTTTTCCGTGGCTGAGAAGGCTTAATCCCAGAATGCCAAGGATATTCGGCAGCACGATACGGAATAACAACGGCAGATACGGCCCCTTCTATGTTGGACTGCTGAACGGTTTAATGCCTTGCGGCCCACTGCAGGCCATGCAGATATATGCTTTAGGGACAGGAAGCTTTGCCGCGGGAGCCGTCTCCATGTTTTTATTCAGTCTGGGGACAGTACCGTTGATGTTTGGTTTTGGAGCAATCAGTTCCGTGCTGAGCGGCAAGCTTACACAGAAGATGTTAAAAGTCAGCGCCATGCTTGTTATGGTGCTTGGCATTGTAATGGTGAACCGGGGGCTGGCCCTGTCGGGTATCGACATCGTCTATGCTTCCTCCGGATCAGGGAATATTGCCAGGATCGAAGGAGATGTGCAGGTTGTAAGCACAAAGCTCGAGTCGGGCCGGTATTCGCCCATTGTCGTCCAGCAGGGCATCCCTGTGCAATGGACAATCAGAGCCGGTGAAAAAGATTTGAACGGGTGCAATAATCCGGTCACCATACCGGAATATGATATACAGAAAAAATTGGTTCCTGGAGATAATATTATTGAATTCACTCCGGAGAAAGAAGGAAACATAACCTATAGCTGCTGGATGGGAATGATTCGCAGCAATATAAAGGTGGTATCAGATATATCAGAAGAATGAAACAAGGAGTTATGATTATGGACCGGAAAGATACGCTTAAAATATCGGGTATGTCCTGTGCGGCTTGCGCTGCCAGGATCGAAAAGGGCTTGAACAAGCTGGAGGGCGTCAGGCAGGCGACAGTAAATTTTGCTGTTGAAAAAGCGGTCGTAGACTATGACGACAGCAAAGTGAATGCAGGAACGCTGCAGGAAGTTGTAGAAAAACTGGGATACCAGGTCATAAAGGAAGAAGCGCCTTCCGGCAGCAAGGTTGATTTAAAGCTGAAGGGCATGACCTGCGCAGCCTGTGCGGCCAGGATCGAAAAGAAATTAAGCAAACTGGAAGGCGTGCAGCGTGCAGCCGTCAACCTTGCGACGGAAAAGGTGGCGGTTGAATACGACAGCTCGAAGATCAAAGTCTCGGAAATGATAAAAGCCATTGAAGCACTGGGATATGGCGCCCAGCGGGTGGAGGAAGTAAGCAGGGACAGGGAAAAGGAGCAGAGGGAAAAGGAAATAAAGCGGCTGAGAATGGAACTGATTATTTCAGCCGTGTTAAGCTCACCCCTGATCATGGCTATGGTTCTCACGCTTCTTGGCATTGATCTGGCCTTTTTGCACAATGAGTACTTCCAGCTGATTATAGCCACTCCCATACAATTCGTCATAGGATTCAGATTCTATAAACACGCTTTTTATGCCTTGCGTGCAAAAAGTGCCAATATGGACGTCCTGATTGCCATGGGTACGTCGGCGGCCTATTTCTTCAGCATATACAACGCCTTCTTCCAGCCTGCAAAGGAAGGCATGATGATGAAGGAGCTGTATTTTGAAGCAGCTGCCGTGATCATTACGCTTATCCTGCTGGGAAAATACCTTGAGGCGGTTGCCAAGGGCAAAACCTCCGAGGCCATCAAGAAGCTGATGGGCTTGCAGGCGAAAACAGCCAGGGTTATACGGAACGGCGCCGAAGAGGATATTCCCATCGAGGAAGTCGAAGTCGGGGATATGATTGTCGTAAGGCCGGGCGAAAAGGTTCCGGTGGATGGAAAGCTGGTTGAGGGGAATTCCTCCCTTGACGAGTCGATGCTCACAGGCGAGAGCCTGCCGGTAGAGAAAAAAGCGGGAGATGCTGTCATCGGTGCAACCATCAACAAATACGGGACCTTCAAGTTTGAAGCTACCAGGGTGGGAAAGGATACCGCTCTTTCACAGATCATCAAGATGGTGGAGGATGCACAGGGCTCCAAGGCTCCGATACAAAAAATCGCCGATCAGGTTTCCGGCATTTTTGTACCGGTGGTTATTGGCATTGCCATAGTGACTTTCCTGCTATGGTATCTGGCGGCAGGCAATTTTGCCACGGGGATTGTCAGCGCGGTTGCAGTTCTCGTAATCGCCTGCCCATGCGCCCTGGGACTTGCCACTCCTACTGCCATCATGGTGGGTACGGGAAAAGGCGCTGAAAACGGGATTCTCATCAAAGGCGGAGAGCATCTTGAAATGGCGTATAAGCTCAACGCAGTCGTACTGGATAAGACCGGCACCATTACAAAAGGACAGCCGGATGTAACGGATATACTATCCCTGGGACGGCTTGACAGCAGCGAGATATTAAGATTGGCAGCCATTGCGGAGAAAAGTTCGGAGCATCCTCTGGGTGCGGCGATTTATGAAAAGGGCAAAAAAGACCTGGGCAATCTGCCGGATCCGGACAGGTTTGAAGCGATTCCCGGAAGAGGAATCATGGCTGAAGTCGGCGGAAAGACGCTGTATATAGGCACACGCAAGCTGATGCTGGAAAAGGGGATTGATTTGGGCGAACTGGAAGCTTCCATCACAAAGCTTGAAGATGAAGGAAAGACAGCCATGCTCATGGCTGTAGACAATGGGATGGAGGCAATCATCGCCGTGGCCGATACTGTAAAGGAAAATTCCCGGGAAGCCATCGGGGAACTGCAAAAAATGGGCATCCAGGTCTATATGATCACCGGCGACAACAAGCGGACGGCCAATGCCATCGCAAAACAGGTGGGAATTGAAAATGTGCTGGCGGAAGTGCTTCCCGAGAACAAGGCGATTGAGGTTGAAAAGCTTAAAAAGCAGGGAAAAATCGTAGCAATGGTAGGCGACGGTATTAATGACGCGCCGGCGCTGGCTACGGCAGATATCGGCATGGCCATCGGCACAGGCACGGATGTGGCCATCGAAGCTGCAGACATTACGCTGATGCGGGGGGATTTGCGGACCATCCCTGCAGCCATCCGGCTATCGAGGAAAACCATCCGGAAAATCAGGCAGAACCTGTTCTGGGCATTCTTCTACAACATTATCGGCATTCCCTTTGCAGCCCTGGGATTTCTAAACCCCATGATTGCGGGCGGTGCCATGGCCTTCAGCTCGGTATCGGTAGTTACCAATTCCTTGAGCCTGAAGGGTTATGATCCCACAAACTCCGGACCTGTTGATCTGCAGGCCTGGACCGCCCAGGAATGGAAGCTGGATGAAAAGGATCGCAGGGATCGATAAAACGCGGTACGGCGTGCCGCATATTAGGGATATTACATGGAGGCAGCCATGGCATACAATGGAAAAAAGATTCTTGTCGTTGATGATGAGGCAAAAATCGTTGAAGTAGTAAAGTCATACCTGGAAAACAGCGGATATTCCGTTGTTGAGGCGTATAGCGGCCGGGAAGCCCTGGACAAATTCCAGAGGGTCAATCCTTCCCTGGTGGTTCTGGACTTGATGCTTCCGGACATATCCGGCGAAGAGATTTGCAAGGTATTGAGGAAAAAGTCAAAAGTCCCTATCCTCATGCTTACGGCGAAGATTGAGGAAGAGGATGTTTTAAAAGGACTGGATATCGGTGCGGATGATTATGTAACAAAGCCGTTCAGCCCCAGACAACTGGTAGCAAGGGTCACGGCCATATTAAGAAGGCTGGATGACGAACCGGTTCCATCGTCGGGACTGCTGTCCTATAACAAGGATGATCTGGTAATCGATACGTTAAAATATGAGGTGAAAAGAAAAAATGCCGTTTTAAACCTTACGCCCAACGAATACAAAATACTTACGACCCTGGCAAAATATCCTTCAAAGGCATTTACCAGGGAGGAACTGGTCTTCCTGGCAATGGGGCTGGATTTTGACGGCTACGACAGGACCATTGACACCCATATAAAGAATTTGCGGCAGAAGCTGGAGGACGACCCGAAAACACCAAGATATATTTTAACGGTTCACGGAGTGGGATACAGGTTCGGCGCGGAATAAGGGAACTATGGCCACATGGAACAAGAGTGCCGCCATCGGCCGGAAGAGGACCCGGCTAGATGGTATTGCTATGGAGGAGCAGGCTGTATCCGGTTCATAAGTAAATGGAGGCAGGCATGAAATACAGTTTGAGGACAAAACTATCGCTATCTTATCTTTCGGTAGCCCTGGTTTGCGTATTTATCATCAGCATATTTACCAATATATTTCTGGAAAAGCATTTCAAGAACTATATCATTGAGAACCAGGAACGACAGAACAGGGAAGTGGTTTCCCTGGTAAGCCAGCAATATACGGCGGATAAACAATGGGATGCCGGTGTGATAGAAAGCATAGGCATTAACGCTCTGGAGCAGGGCTTGATTATTAAGGTTACAGACACTTCGGGCAGAATGATATGGGATGCAACGGTCCATAACAACGGAATGTGCCAGCAGATGATCGCCCATATGGCTCAAAATATGAGCAGTCGCTATCCCAATTGGAAGGGCGGGTATGTGGAAAACAAATATCCTTTGATATATAAATTGAGTGAAGTAGGAACAGTGGAAATCGGATATTATGGTCCCTATTATTTTAACGACAACGACCTTGCATTTATCAATGCCTTGAACGATCTTCTTTTACTTGTAGGCGTGTTCTCCCTTTTTCTGTCCCTGCTGATCGGTACTTTTATGGCGAAACGGCTGACAAATCCCATTTCCAGGGTAATCAGTACGGCGCAAATGATCTCAAAAGGGTATTATGGCGGCAGGGCCACGGCACAATCCAGCACCAAAGAGATAGCACTGCTTACCGAAACGGTGAATGACCTTGCGGAAACGCTTGAACAGCAGGAGGTATTAAGAAAGAGGCTTACGGCGGATGTAGCGCATGAATTAAGGACGCCCCTTGCTACGCTCCAAAGCCATATGGAGGCAATGATCGACGGCATATGGAAGCCTGATGTCCAGAGGCTTGCAAGCTGCCACGAAGAAATTATGCGGATTAAACGGATGGTAGGCGATCTGGAAAAGCTGGCAAAGTATGAAAGCGAAAATCTAGTTCTCGACCGTTCAAGCTTTGACGTATCGGAGCTTATCCAATATTTGATCCGGAATTTTGAGACAGACTTCGTTGCGAAGGGAATAGCGCTGAAATTTTGCGGTGAAAAGGAAATCATTAATGCCGACAGGGATAAAATCAGCCAGGTGTTTGTGAACCTGTTGTCCAACGCCTTGAAATATACCTCTGAGGGAGGCAAAGTGGAAGTAACGCTGAAAGCCGACAGAGACATAACCCAGATCAGCTTCAGGGATAACGGCTATGGAATAGCGCCGGAGGACCTTCCCTATATTTTTGAACGCTTTTACAGGGCAGACAAGTCAAGAAACAGGCTGACCGGCGGCGCAGGCATAGGACTGACCATCGCGAAAGCGATCGTGGAAGCCCACAAGGGGAGAATTGAAGTCCGGAGCGCATTGGACGAGGGCTCGGAGTTTATCGTATACCTGCCAAAGAAAACAAACGGAAGTCTTTGATGATTTAATTTTCATGCCAATGGCCTAAAATTGCATTGCTCTGCCGATCTTCATAAAATCTTCACAAAAATCATATAGGATGGATCTAAAATATTTTGTGGGGAGGTTATGTGCAAATGGATCCTACTATGATGACGCATTACATGGAACTGCTGGCAAGCAATCAACCCTGGAACCTCATTCTATTCATGGCGATTCCTGTGATTCTTGCCGAGACCATCGCGGTGTCGGAACTGGCAATCCTGTTCAGCAGAAATCTTTCAGGCGGCTTGCGGAAGCTGAACAAGGTGGCAAGCCTGATCGTCGGATTTTATTTCACCGGAGTTTTTGTTTATCTGTTCATCACAGCCGTTATTCCGCTTACTGCGACCGGAGGGTGGAGAGGCTTTGCGGATGTCATTGCCGTAGGCTTTTATCTTTCGGGCATTATACCGCTTCTTGGTATGAGTCTTCTGGAAATCGGCGCTGTTGGACGTAAAAGGGACCCAATCGGCAAGTTGAAGCTTCATGCGACCTTTGTGGGTATTTTTCTCATCGTGGCGCACATTGCCATGATCTTCGGCATGCTGAATCCAAGTATTTTTGCAATGACCGGGATGTGACAGAGATTCGGATATAACATTTACAAAGACAGGCAGAAACAAGTGGGGACGGTTTTTTGTTCCGGTTTTACCGGCGGGGAGAAGAACCGCCCCCATTTGCGTCCCTTCCCGGGCTGAGGCAGGAACAATGAAATTTTTGTATTTACTTTAAACTAGAAATAATATATGCTATAATGTTCTCTAACTAACACTATAGCGGAGAAATTCCAAACCGACCTTACGGAAATAACGCATTGGATCTTTGCGGCTATTTCCGTAAGGCGCTTTAAAATGTATTTTTCGCCGCGGTGCCAATGAAAGCCATAGAATACTAAAATGCTACCAGGAGTACTATATGCCGATAAAAATACCGGACAATCTGCCGGCTGCTGAAATTCTGACCGGTGAAAATATTTTTGTAATGCCTGAAGGGCGGGCCTTCCATCAGGATATACGGCCTCTGAAGATTGCCATCTTAAACCTGATGCCCACAAAAATCGTTACCGAAACGCAGTTGCTGAGGTTGCTGGGAAATTCGCCGATCCAGGTGGATGTGGTTTTATTGCATCCCCAGTCCCATGTTTCAAGAAATACCCCGGAAGAGCATCTTGTAAATTTCTACAAGACCTTTTACGATGTCAGGGAAGAACGGTTCGACGGTCTGGTGATCACCGGAGCGCCTGTGGAAAATATGCCTTTTGAAGAGGTGAATTACTGGGATGAACTGAAAAGCATTATGGAGTGGAGCATTCGCAATGTTTTTTCCACCCTTCACATATGCTGGGGCGCTCAAGCCGGGCTATACTACCATTATGGAATAGGGAAATATCCCCTTGCGGAAAAAATGTTCGGAGTATTCAGGCACAAAGTATGCGAAAAAAACGTGATGCTTCTGCGGGGCTTTGACGATGAATTTCTTGCTCCTCATTCAAGGCATACGGAAGTCAGGCGCGAGGATATCGAAAAAGTAGAGGAATTGAGAATCCTGGCGGAATCGGATAAAGCCGGAATCTACATCGTCAAGGCCAAAGGCGGAAAGCAGATATTTGTTACGGGGCATTCGGAATACGACCCTCTTACGTTGAAATCGGAATATGACAGGGATGTCGCAAAGGGGCTCCCCATAAAGGTGCCGGAAAATTACTTTGAGGACGACGATCCCGGGAAAGCTCCTATTGTCCGGTGGAGGGGGCACGCGAATCTGCTGTTCGCAAACTGGTTGAATTATTACGTCTACCAGGAGACGCCTTTTGATCTGGCGGAATTGGGATAGGTATGGGTATTTTATAGAAAAAGGGTAAAAATAGAAAGCGGGTAAGAATTTTTATGGATGAATATGGAGCATCCTTCAAATTTTTGTTGACAAAGCGCTAACTTCATTGTATTATAAAACATATAGGTTTAATTGGTAATGGAAGGAGGTAGTTTATGAAGCTGTCTACGAAAGGCAGATACGGCTTAAGGGCCATGGTCGATCTGGCGGCCAATTCTTCCGGCGACCACGTATCCTTGTGCAACATCGCCGAAAGGCAAAATATATCTGAAAATTATCTGGAACAGGTTTTTTCTATCCTGAGGAAATCCGGACTGGTGAAAAGCGTAAAAGGCGCGCAGGGTGGGTATATTTTGTCCGAGACTCCTTCAAATACGAAGGTGGGGAAAATACTCAGAGCGCTCGAGGGAAACCTGGCAGTGGTAGATGAGGATGCGGAAGGAATCGTATCGTCTCCCAACAGTATTCAGTATTGTATTAAAGTCAACGTTTGGGACAAAATGAATGAAAGTCTGAACCAGGTAGTGGATTCCGTAACGCTGGAGGATCTTGTCACCGAATACAAAAAAATGAAAGGTGAAAATACAATTATGTATTACATCTGATTTTATCTTTCCAATTTGGGTTAAACCCGGGTATTACTATCGGAAAATTATCATAAATAAAGGAGTTGTTAAAATGAGTGAGAGAACATTAAAATTTGACACATTGCAGGTACATGCAGGGCAAAAACCGGACCCTACCACGGGATCAAGAGCGGTGCCCATTTATCAGACTTCCTCCTATGTATTCAATAATGCGGACCATGCGGCGAACCTGTTTGCTTTGAAAGAATTGGGAAATATCTATACCAGGATCATGAACCCGACAAACGATGTGTTTGAGCAGAGGATTGCCGCTCTTGAGGGCGGCGTGGCTGCTCTGGCGGTGGCGTCGGGTTCTGCGGCGGTTACATATTCAATCTTGAACATTGCGGGGACGGGGGATGAGATCGTTTCCGCCAGTACCCTTTATGGCGGGACGTACAACCTGTTTCTGGTCACGCTTCCCAAGCTGGGCATCAAAACCGTGTTTGTAGACCCCGATGACCCGGAAAATTTCAGAAAAGCCATCAACAGCAAAACGAAAGCCCTTTATATCGAATCCATAGGAAACCCGGGGATTAACCTCATCGATATCGAAGCCGTAGCGAAAATCGCCCATGAAAACGGGATACCTTTGATCGTGGACAATACTTTCGGTACTCCCTACCTTATAAGGCCTTTTGAATTCGGTGCCGACATTGTTGTGCATTCGGCCACCAAATTCATCGGCGGGCATGGGACGTCCATCGGCGGAGTCATTGTCGATTCCGGCAAATTTGACTGGATCGGCAGCGGCAAATTCCCCGGCCTCACCGAACCGGACCCCAGCTATCACGGTGTAAACTACGCAAAGGACATAGGGCCGGCGGCATTTGTGCTGAAAGCAAGAGTCCAGCTGTTGAGGGATACCGGGGCTGCGGTGAGCCCGTTTAATTCCTTCCTGTTCCTGCAGGGACTGGAGACGCTGTCTCTCAGGGTTGAGAAGCACGTGTCCAACACCAAAAAGATTGTCGATTTCCTGCTGAACCACCCGCAGGTTGCATGGGTCAATTACCCAAGCATCAAAGGGAACAAATATTATGACCTGGCACAGAAATACCTTCCGAAGGGGGCCGGGTCCATTTTTACCTTCGGTATCAAGGGCGGGATCGAGACTGCCAAGAAGTTTATCAACAGCCTTGAGATTTTCTCCCTGCTGGCCAATGTCGCAGACGCAAAATCCCTGGTCATACACCCGGCGACCACCACCCATTCCCAATTGTCTGAAGCCGATCAGGCCGCATCGGGCGTCACCCCCGACCAGATCAGGCTTTCCATCGGGATTGAGGATGCCGATGACCTTATTTATGACCTGGATCAGGCATTGAATAAAGCGACCCTTTAAGAGATAAACTGTTTTAGAGAGGACTGCAGCAGTACTGCAACGAAGGTACATTACCATATCGGCATTTATTCACCCTACAGAAATAATGGCGAAGCTTCAACGCGTTATTTCTGTAGGGTTAATTCAAATTTTTCGCTGTCATGCGGATAATTTATTACTACGAGGAGTGATTTTTTTGGGAATGATAAAGTTTTGAACATTGAAACCAAAGTGGTACACGGCTGTAAATGTTATGACCCGCATACGGGGGCGGTGAGCTTCCCGATCTATCAGAGCGCTACTTTCAGGCATCCCGGCTTGTACCAGACCACGGGGTATGATTATTCCAGGCTTCAGAATCCTACGCGGGAAGAGCTGGAAAATACCATTGCCAATCTTGAAAACGGAAAATACGGTTTTGCTTTTTCCAGTGGAATGGCTGCAGTTTCTACGATTACGGCCCTCTTTAACCCCGGAGACCATATCGTTGTTTCCGACGACCTGTACGGAGGGACTTACCGTTTGTTTGAAACAATGTACAGAAAATACGGTTTGGAGTTTTCATACATTGATACCAGCAGGCTTGAAATTGTAAAAGAGCATGTGAAGGCCAATACGAAAGCCTTTTTTATAGAAACGCCTTCCAACCCCATGATGAAAGTGTCGGATATCAGGGCATTGTCAGATCTGGCAAAATCCTCAAACGCATTGACGATTGTCGACAATACATTTTTAACCCCATACTGCCAGAGACCGCTGGAGCTTGGTGCGGATATTGTCGTCCACAGCGGCACAAAGTATCTGGGCGGGCACAATGATACGCTTGCCGGCCTTATTGTGCTCAACGACGAAGCCCTTGCGGAGAGCATCAAGCTGTTTCAAAAGTCCGAAGGAGCCATACTGGCGCCCTTTGACAGCTGGCTGGTTCTCAGGGGGATCAAGACGTTGGGAGTCAGGCTTGACAAACAGCAGGCGAATGCGATGAAAATCGCTGCCTGGCTGAGAGAAAACAAAAACGTGGATAAGGTATATTATCCCGGCCTTAGGGACCATGAAGCGTACGAGCTTTCCAGAAGCCAGGCTTCCGGCTTTGGAGCCATGATTTCCTTTTCGGTGAGGGATTCCGGATTGATTGAAAAAATACTGAGCGGCGTGAAGCTGGTGATTTTTGCGGAAAGTCTGGGGGGGACGGAAACTCTTATCACCTATCCCGTCGTACAGACACATTCCGCAATCCCTCAGGAGATGCGGGAGCGCCTGGGCGTAGATAACAGACTCCTAAGGCTTTCTGTGGGAATAGAGGCGGCGGAGGATATTATTGCAGACCTTGAACAGGTATTGGAGGGATAAATATGGGATTTGGGACTAAATTAATCCACAATGGGAATGAAACGGATAAACAGACAGGTGCGTTAAGCATACCGATATACCAGACATCCACCTACCACCAGGAAGATATCGACAAGCCGCGGGAATTTGACTATTCCAGATCGGGAAACCCGACCAGGAAAGCCCTGGAGTCGACGATAGCCCTGCTGGAAGGGGGCGACAGAGGGTTTGCTTTTGCTTCAGGCATGGCGGCTACATCCTCGGTGCTTTCCATTTTTTCCGCAGGCGATCATGTCATCGTATGTGAGGATGTTTACGGGGGTACCTACCGTATATGCTCGACGTTTTTCAATCGTTTCAACCTGGATGTCACTTTTGTGGACGCTTCCGATCTGGCGGCGGTAAGGAAAAGCATCAAAGCCAACACAAAGGCTTTATTTCTTGAGACGCCCTCAAACCCGCTTTTAAAAATTACAGATTTGAGGGAAGCCGTCGGGATTGCAAAAGAGCACAAGCTTTTGACCATCATTGACAATACTTTTATGTCTCCCTATCTGCAAAGACCGATGGAGTTGGGTTTTGACATTGTGATCCACAGTGCGACAAAGTTCATCGGCGGTCACAGCGATGTGCTCGGAGGGCTTGTGGCCGTCAAGGGGCATGACCTGGCCCGGCGGGTCTATCAGGTGCAGAACAGCTTCGGCGCAGTGCTGGGCCCCCAGGACAGCTGGCTCCTTCTCAGAGGCATAAAGACTTTGAAGATCAGGCTGGACTACCAGCAGGCAAATGCACAGAGGCTGGCGGAATGGCTCTCTTCGCATAAAAAGGTGCAGGAGGTTTTCTATCCTGGCCTGAAAAACCATAAGGGCAGAGATATCCATCTGTCACAGGCGGATGGGCCGGGGGCGGTCCTGTCCTTTATGGCGAAGGACAGTGAAACTGCCTCGGCCTTTATGAAAAACGTCAAAATGGCAGCTGTCGCAGTCAGCCTGGGCGGAGTGGAAACCATCGTTTCCTATCCTGTGAAGATGTCCCATGCTGCAATACCGAAACAGGAAAGGGAAAGACTGGGTATTACGGACAGCCTGATAAGGGTATCGGTCGGTCTTGAGGACCTGGAAGATTTAGTGGAAGATTTCGATAGGGCACTTTCGCTTTGAACCTTACAAGGCGGACGACTCCTTGACTTGTGCTATAACGACCTAATTCAAAGGAAATTTGTCGATTGTAGACAAATTTCCTTACATCAGCGGAGTTTCAACGAGGCTGGTCGCAAGGTGGGGATATTTTGGTCGCCTCGTTATATATCAAATAACGTCACAATCAAGGAAGTGCCCACCGGCTCAAAATGAAGAAGAGCTGGCATCTGTTACCGGAGATTGCATGATGAAGGCGTGCAATGTATGAGGTGTACAGTATGTTGAAAATCCTACTAAACATATAGGAAAATTTAAAAATATTCTTAAAACCTATTGACAGATATAGCAAATCAGTATAAAATTAGTATAGTCAATAAAACATATAAGAATACTAGGATTAAAATTTATTTTGGAGGCGATATCATGTCGAAAATTGCGAAGAATTTGACCGACCTCATTGGCAACACCCCTTTGCTGGAACTGACCAACTTCAATAAGGCGGGCAATCTGGAGGCAAGAGTCATTGCAAAGCTGGAATATTTCAACCCGCTGTCAAGCGTTAAAGATAGAATCGGCTATGCGATGATAAAGGACGCCGAGGACAGGGGTGTAATAAATAAGGATACCGTTATTATCGAGCCTACCAGCGGGAATACGGGAATTGCTCTGGCGTTCGTAGCCGCTGCAAAAGGATATAAACTGGTGATAACCTTGCCTGAGACTTTCAGTATAGAAAGAAGGAACCTTCTTAAAGCCCTTGGAGCGGAGCTTGTACTTACACCGGGTACCGAAGGGATGCCCGGAGCAATAAAAAAGGCGGTGGAACTGTCCGAACAGACACCGAACTCGTTTGTACCCAATCAATTTAAGAATCCTGCAAATCCTGAAATTCACAGGACGACGACGGCGGAAGAAATATGGAAGGATACCGACGGACTTGTGGACATTTTTGTCAGCGGCGTAGGTACGGGCGGAACTGTTTCGGGCGTAGGAGAAGTTCTGAAGAAGAGGAAACCGCAAGTGCAGATCGTAGCCGTAGAACCTTCTGACTCACCGGTGCTGTCGGGCGGAAACAAAGGCCCTCACAAAATTCAGGGGATCGGTGCCGGATTTGTGCCTGATGTTTTCAACAGAGAAGTCGTGGATGAAATCTATAAAGTCAAGAATGAAGAAGCCTTCGACACTGCCAGAAGGCTTGCCAAAACAGAGGGGCTGCTGGTGGGGATATCCTCGGGGGCCGCTGCCTTTGCTGCGGAGCAGCTGGCAAAAAGACCGGAGAATAAAGGAAAGGTTATCGTAGCCATACTGCCGGATACAGGAGAAAGGTATCTGTCCACTCCTTTGTTCCAGGAAATCTGAGCGGATGGATGAATAAAATGTTCTGCCGTAGTAAGTACTGATTTAAAATAGCGAAGATGTGAGACGGGAAAAGCGGAAAAGCCGTTCCCGGCTCACTTTGTTTTACCTAATTCCTAGTAAATAGATATAAATAATATATTTTTGGGGCCCGGGATTTTGGGCGTGTTTGTCCGCTGTATGAACTTTGAGATAGGCTATGGAGGAGTAATAGGATCAATTCCGGGGGGTGCAGGTAATGGATGCTCAAACTGGCAATATCGGCTTAAATCTAAATTGCATTTCGGATAAGGATTTCAAAAAACTTATTGAGTTCATGTCAACAATAAAATACGGTTCTGTCACGCTGATCATCCAGGATGGCAAGGTCATCCAGATTGATAAGAATGAAAAACTGCGGCTTAAATAAAACGGTTGCAGGAATGCACTGGCCTGACAAGTGAAGCAGGATTACCAGGAATAATAAAATATAACGGTAAAGTTGACCAGAAAGCTGGAAACTCAGTTTATATTCCGTTCAGGAATGAAAAAGTCTGGTCTTTTTTTATTACCGGAAAACATATCCGGAATATGGGATAAGAGGGAGATGAGGATCATGGCGTCATGCTTTCAAGCCGACACACAGAAAAAATTCGACCATCTGGTGAAGAAACATCCCTGCTTCAGCGGAGAAGCGCATTTCAAGTACGGAAGGATCCATTTGCCGGTCAGCCCGGCATGCAATATACAATGCAAGTTCTGCAAGCGCTGCTTCAACAAGTTTGAAAACAGGCCGGGTGTTGCCGGAGAGCTTTTAACCCCGGAAAAGGCTGTGGAGGTGCTTGACAGAGCGCTGGAAATTTGCCCGGATATTACGGTGGTGGGGATAGCGGGGCCGGGTGATACGCTGGCAACGCCTCATGCACTGGAAACCTTCCAGCTGATCCATGCCAAATACCCGGAGCTTGTCAAGTGCATGAGTACCAACGGACTCCTGTTGCGGGAAAATGCAGAACGGATCGTCAAAGCGGGAGTCAAAACCATAACGGTAACGGTGAATGCCGTGAATGCGGATATTCTGCAGAACATATGCACGCACATTATCTATAACGGAACCCGCGTAGCAGGGAAGGAAGCTGCTTTGTGGCTCCTTCTGGCACAGATGTACGGAATCAAGAAAATCAGCGAGCTGGGCGTGGTTGTCAAAATAAATACCGTGCTGATTCCGGGAATCAATGACGGTCACATCGCCGATATAGCACGGGTTACAGCCGGAGTAGGGGCATCTCTGATCAATATCATACCGCTGATTCCGCAATATGAAATGGCGGATTTACAGCCGCCTGGGTGCCGGGAACTGAATGCCGCAAGGGAAGCGGCGGAGGAATTCCTTCCTGTGTTCAGACACTGCAGGCAGTGCAGGGCGGACGCTTTCGGAATACCGGGTTCGGATAACGATCTTGCGGGCTTGCTCTATGATCAGCCGCTGGAGACCTTTTCCCACGGATGACCTGCTCCGGCGTTCCGGGGATTAAAATAACGGGGGTGGAAATGAACGAAAATTGATTATTCATATAGGAATATTATAAAAGTGTGTTGACAATTTGAAAAACATATTCTAGAATAAATATAATAAATCCAACCGGAATAGTGAAATATAGAATGGGTGTTTTACATAGCCCAATCCGATTCTCACCGGTTTGATAGCGTAAAGCTCGATTTTGAAATTTCGGGGTGATAGTCCGATGATAAACATTACAGGCTTGAAGAAGGTGTACAGCAGCGACAATGGAGACGTGACCGCCCTGGAAGACGTGAATATCAATATCGGCAAAGGTGATATCTTTGGTATCATAGGCTTGAGCGGAGCCGGGAAGAGTACCCTCATCCGCTGTATAAATCTTCTGGAGAACCCTACTGCAGGGCTTATAGAAATTGACGGCCGGGATATCACCCGGCTGCAGGGCGCCGAGCTGAGGAAGCTTCGCCAGTCCATCGGTATGATTTTTCAGCACTTCAACCTTCTGATGCAGCGTACGGTGGAGAAAAATGTGGCATTTCCCCTGGAGATCGCCGGAGTACATAAAAAGGATGCTGAAAAAAGGGTAAAAGAACTGCTGGAACTTGTGGGACTTGCTGAAAAGGCGGGCAGCTATCCTTCTCAGCTCAGCGGAGGTCAGAAACAGAGAGTAGCCATCGCCAGGGCATTAGCCAACAATCCGAAGGTTCTGCTCTGCGACGAGGCTACGTCGGCACTTGACCCGCTGACTACCAAATCCATCCTGGCGCTGCTAAAAGATATCAACCGAAAACTCGGCATTACCATCGTCATCATTACGCATGAAATGAGCGTCATAAAGGACATATGCAATCATGTTGCAGTCATTGACAATGCGCATATTGTGGAAACCGGCCCTGTAATAGACGTCATTACCGCCCCTAAAAGCGGACCTGCAAGGAATCTATTCGGACAGTCGGTATTTAGGGATGTGCATTCACGGAATATTTCCACGACGCTTGCCGGAGAATACGGTCTTCGAATAAAGGTTGGGTTTACCGGAGAGGCCGCCATGAGACCCGTTATTTCCGAAATGGTTCTGCGGTTCGGAGTTTATGCAAATATACTCTACGGCAATGTGGACTACATACAGGGAAAGCCGGTAGGAGATCTGATACTGGAGCTTTCGGGCGACGAGGATAAAATCACCGAAGCGGTGGAGTATCTGACGGGTCAAAAGTTGGTGGTAGAGGAGATAAGTGCATAATGAGCGCAGAAAACATTCTGGAATATGTATATCTCCTTGGAAAAGGTACCCTCGAAACGCTATACATGACCATTGCAGCCACAGGTTTTTCTTATCTGGCAGGGCTCCCCCTCGGGATCACGTTGGTTGTCACCGAGGAAAAAGGAATACTCCCCAGAAAGAAATTGAATATGATCCTTGGAAGCATCATCAATATTGTCAGGTCAGCTCCCTTTATCATCCTCCTCATTGCGGTAATCCCTTTGACCAGGTTGATCGTGGGGACCAGCATCGGTTCCACCGCTTCCATTGTGCCGCTTGTGATAGGCGCCACACCCTTTGTAGCCAGGATGGTAGAGACCTCCATCAAGGAGATAGACAGGGGAGTAATCGAAGCCGCCCAATCCATGGGATCAAGTCCCTGGCAGATCATATGGAAGGTGATGATACCCGAGACGCTGCCTTCCTTAATCCTTGGAGCTTCCATCACAACCATCACCCTCATTGGTTATTCCGCAATGGCAGGAGCCGTAGGCGGCGGCGGGCTGGGCGATCTCGCCATCCGGTACGGATATTACAGGTATCAGAAGGATATCATGTTTTTGACGATCGGGCTTCTTGTCCTGATTGTTCAGATAATACAAAGTTTTGGCAGTTATCTGTCAAGAAAAATAGATAAGAAAACAAAATAAAAGAAAGAAGGGGAATTTCAATGAAAATCAAAAGCTTGACAGCAGCAGTGCTTAGCCTTGCAGTGATTGTATCGGGGGCTCTCTACGGATGCGGGCAGAAAGAGGACGCCGCAGCACAGATCACAACCTCTCAGACAACGGAAGGACAGTCGGCACCCAGCACCCAGGCCGAATCGACGCCATCGGAGACAGCGCCGCTTAAGGTACTTAAGATAGGAGCGACTCCCGTGCCGCATGCAGAAATATTGAACTTCATCATACCGAAGCTGAAGGAAAAGGGAATTGACCTTCAGGTGGTGGAATTTACCGACTATGTACAGCCTAACCTGGCATTGCAGAACAAGGAATTGGATGCCAACTATTTCCAGCACAGACCATACCTGGATGATTTCAACGCCAAGAACAACACACAGATAAGCCCGGCGGTGGATGTCCATTTTGAACCGCTGGGAATATATCCTGGCAAGACGAAGACGCTGGATGACCTGAAGGAAGGGGATACCATTGCTGTTCCCAACGATACCACCAATGAAGCAAGGGCGCTGCTTTTGCTGGAATCCGCCGGTCTGATCAAGGTTAAGGAAGGCGCCGGGCTTGAGGCTACGGTAAAAGACATAACGGAAAACAAGCTGAAGCTCAAGATAAGTGAACTGGAAGCCGCGCAGATATCCCGTTCGCTTCCCGATGTGAATCTCGCCGTAATCAACGGAAACTATGCTATAGAAGCCGGACTCAACGCCGCAACGGATGCCCTGAAGGCAGAGGACAAGGACTCTATCGCGGCACAGACCTTTGCAAACTTTGTGGCCGTGCGTACAGGTGACGAAAACAGGGAGGATATCAAAGCCCTGAGCGAAGCCATTACCTCTCCCGAGGTGAAGCAGTTCATCGAGGAAAATTATCAGGGTGCCGTGGTTCCGGTATTCTGATTCTCCCGGGAGGAAGGCAGGCATCTTCCCTTAGGGTGCCCCGAGGAGCTTTCCTTTTAATTTAAGTCAAACGCTTATGCCGCGAATAAAAAATAAAAATAGAATGAGCCGTCGATGGACGGCTCATTTTTGTGAGTGCTGCATGAAAGTGATTTTGAACCCTGTTTTGAGTCGAAAAAAACCTACTAAACATATAGGAAACAAAATATTTATAAAAGCTATTGACAGGATTATCATTTGGTACTATTATAAATATAATATATTAAACATATAAGAATACTGGGGAATAAAAATAAAATTTTGGAGGCGATATCATGTCAAAAATAGCAAAAAGTCTGGTTGACCTTATCGGTAATACACCCTTGCTGGAACTGTCCAACTATAACAAAGCAAACAGCCTGGAAGCGAAGGTCATTGCAAAACTGGAATATTTCAACCCGCTGTCCAGCGTCAAAGACAGGATCGGATATGCAATGATCAAGGACGCGGAAGAAAAGGGCCGGATAAGCAGTGATACCGTCATCATCGAACCGACAAGCGGCAATACCGGTATCGCACTGGCTTTTGTTGCCGCCGCCAAAGGCTACAGGCTTATACTTACCATGCCGGAAACCTTCAGCATTGAAAGAAGAAACCTTTTAAAGGCGTTAGGCGCCGAGTTGGTGCTTACACCCGGTGCCGAAGGGATGGGGGGAGCCATCAAGAGGGCGGAAGAGCTGGCGGCTCAAATTGCCAATTCCTTCATACCGCAGCAGTTCAAGAACCCTGCCAATCCGGAAATTCACAGAAAAACAACGGCAGAAGAAATATGGAAGGATACCGACGGACAGGTGGATATCTTCATCGGCGGTGTCGGAACCGGGGGAACCATTACAGGGGTTGGCGAAGTCCTGAAGGAGAAAAAGCCCGGCGTTAAAATCATTGCCGTAGAACCCTTTGATTCACCGGTACTTTCGGGAGGGAACAAAGGGCCCCATAAGATACAGGGAATAGGCGCAGGCTTCGTCCCGGATGTATTGAACCTGAAGATCGTGGATGAAATCTACAAGGTCAAAAATGAGGAGGCCTTTGAGACGGCAAGGAAGCTGGCCCGAACCGAAGGGCTGCTGGTGGGGATATCCTCCGGAGCCGCAGCCTTTGCCGCCACACAGATTGCCAAAAGACCGGAAAACAAAGGCAAGAACATTGTCGCAGTCCTGCCGGATACAGGCGAGAGATATCTGTCGACAGTCCTTTTCCAGGAAGCATAATATCCCAAATTGCATTCTGCGGACGCGCAATGCGCGCCCCTACACTTTGCGACAGGGGACGGTTCTTCACTGTCGCAAAGAATGGAGAGCATACTTTCATCCTCAGGTATGCCGCCATGCGGCATGGACATTGGTAGGGCGGACATTGGCCGTCCGTCTGTGGCAGTAAGCGCAAACCATGGAATGGTTGGCAGTGCGACAGACAAGAACCGTCCCCCGTTGTCGCATAGGCATTGTGGGCGCAGCTTATTATATTAAAAGGAGTGGTCACCCTGTCTTTTCGTGTTTTCCTGCCTCTGGCAGTTTTGGTCATAGACCTCGTATTGCATTTGACGCTTCCCAACAAGCAAAGCTTTGCGAAAACCGGAGCATATCCGGCCTTGCTGGGAACAATCATTGCCTTGTATACCGTTTTCCTCATCCTTTCCGTAAAGATAAACAAAATTAAAGAGAAGCTCATTCATTATGCGCAGCTGGCTACGGTATTCTTTCTTTTGATTGAGGTATGGGATATCGTGACCTTGAAGCTGAAGCTGCTTCCAATGCCATATTTTCCAGGCCCTGACAAGGTTTTGAGCGTGCTGGTCAGCGACTGGCAGCTGCTTGCCGTCAGTACCCTTTATTCCCTCCGGCTTCTGTTTACAGGCTATTTCGTCGGTATACTCCTGGGCTTTATAACAGGCGTTGCCATCGGATGGAATGCAAAGTGCAATTATTGGATTATGCCGGTGCTAAAGATCATAGGGCCTATACCGGCAACCGCCTGGATACCCATTGCCATGTCCGTTTTCCCCACTAGCTTTCTGGCCAGCGTGTTCCTTATCGTATTGGCGGTGTGGTTTCCGGTGACGGTAATGACCAGCTCGGGGATCGCAAATGTGCGGAATGCCTATTTTGAAGTTGCAAAAACCCTGGGCGCCAACCAGCGGTATCTGATTTTCAAGGTGGCAATTCCTGCGGCCTTCCCTATGATTTTCATAGGCCTCTTCATGGGCCTGGGAACCTCTTTTATAACTTTGATCGTTGCGGAAATGCTTGGCGTCAAGGCAGGTCTTGGATGGTACATAAACTGGGCTCAGGGCTGGGCGGAATACAGCAAGGTCTATGCAACCCTCATCATGATTGCCGTTATTTTTTCAAGCCTGATTTCACTTCTTTTTAAGTTTAAGGACAGGATTCTCATCTGGCAAAGGGGGCTTATAAAATGGTAGGTGCGGAAACGGCTGCCGCTTCCCGGCAGGATATAGCCTCCGGGGCGATTACGGTCAGGGAGATAAAAAAGGTGTTTTATGACAGCGACAAAAAAGAGATTACGGCACTGAACAATGTCTTTTTAAATATAGAGCCCGGAGAATTCGTCTCCCTTATCGGTCCCAGCGGCTGCGGGAAATCTACCCTTCTCAGGCTTATTACAGGTCTCGATGCACCGACGGGCGGCGAAATACTGCTGGACGGTTCGCTTATTGAAGGGCCGCATTACGAGCGCGGCCTGGTGTTCCAGGATCCAACGCTTTTTCCCTGGTTGAATGTACATGACAATGTAGCTTCAGGGCTTGTTGCCCGGGGCGTATACCGTGAAAGGAAGCATGAAGTGGCGGATTATATCAACCTTGTGGGGCTGAAAGGTTTTGAAAAATCCTTCCCCCACCAGCTTTCGGGAGGCATGGCGCAGCGGGTAGCCCTTGCAAGGGCGCTGGTAAACCATCCCAAGGTACTGCTGCTGGACGAACCCCTGGGCGCTCTGGACGCCTTTACGCGCATGCAGCTCCAGGATGAAATTTTAAGGATATGGAAGGAACGGGGGACCACCATGGTGCTGGTCACTCATGATGTTGACGAGGCCATCTATTTAAGCGACAGGATTGTTATTATGACATCGCGGCCCGGGAAAATACAGGAGATTCTCGAAGTCAGGATGGGCAGGCCGAGAAGCCGCAATCATCCCGATTTTTTCAGGCTCAGGTCAAAAATACTGGAAACCCTGCATTTTGCAAAAGGGGAAGCGGAATTGAATTATTATCTGTAGTAGAAGAGGGGGGAGCCTGGAATGGCAAAAAGCAAAGAAGAGCTGTACAAGAATATATCCGACGCCGTTTTGAACATGGAGGAGGAAGAGACTGTCATCCTTTCAAACGAGGTGGTAGTTGAAGGACATGATGCGTATGAAGCGATCGATAAAGGGCTTGCCGACGGGATGGACAGAGCGGGACAGCTTTTTGAGGAAGAGGAATATTTCATTCCGGAGCTTTTGATGTGCTCCGACGCAATGTATGCAGGGCTTGATGTGCTTAAGCCCCATATAAAAGCCGACGACCGGCAGGAAAAGCAGAAGGTTGTCATCGGCGTCGTCGAGGGGGACACCCATGACATCGGCAAAAACCTGGTAAAGATCATGCTGGAAACCTCCGGCTTTGAAGTGATCGATCTGGGCAGGGACATACCGCCCAGGGATTTTGTAGAGAAGGCCAGGGAGGTCAACGCGAAAATCATCGCGCTTTCGACCCTTATGACCACCACCATGGACGGAATGGCTGAAGTGATCCGGATACTGAAAAGTGAAGACATACGGGGGCGCTTTAAGGTTATGATCGGGGGAGGTCCAATTTCCCAGAGCTTTGCGGATAAAATAGGGGCGGATGGCTATTCCGTAAACGCGGCAGATGCTGTAAGGCTTGCGCGGAAGCTCACGGGAGGTGCGGCCTGATGTCTGCGGATCAGTTGACGCCTGTTGAAAGGCTGACGGCCTATAATAAAGGCCAGCCGGTAGACCGCCTGCCCTGCGTACCCATCGTCGGCAACACGGCAGCCAGAGTAATCGGCGTTAAGATTTCAGAATTCCGCGGAAACGGCCCTTTGCTGGCAAAAGCCCATATTGCCGCATACAGGTATTTTAAGTATGACATTATACGTATTTTTACCGATTTGTACACCCAGGCTGCGGCCATGGGGGCAAAAGTACGTTATCCGGAGGATGAGACGGCTTACCTGGAAGCTCCGGCCATCGGGGATGTATCGGAAATCGACAGGCTCGAACCTGCAGACCCTTACAAGGACGGGGATCTTCCGCAGCAGCTGGAGGCAATGAAGATTGCCGTTGAGACGGTTGGCAGGGAGGTTACGGTTACGGGAGCGCTCACCTGTCCCTTTACCAACGCATCCCTGCTGATAGGCGCAGAGAGCCTTGTCAGGCTTACTTTAAAAGATCCCGGGGCGGTGCATAAATTATGCGCGATCTCCCTTGAAACCAGTCTCCGGTATGCAAAAGCCATCATAGATGCAGGCTGCACCCCAAGCCTGACGGATGCGATGTCCTCTTCCACAGTGATCAGCCCCAGGCAGTTCAAGGAATTTTCTTTTCCGTATTTAAAGTCGTTGATCGATTATATCCATTCCAGGGGAAAGGCTGTGACCTTGCATATCTGCGGCAAGACAAGCAAAATATGGGAGCTTATGGCCGATGCCGGAGCGGATTGCATCAGTATAGACAATGACGCGGATTTGCTGGAAGCAAAGAAAAAAGTCGGTGAAAGAGTGCGGCTGATGGGGAACGTAAAGCCTTCGGAAGTAATGCTTCAAGGCACCCCCGGCGACGTAAGACAGGCGGTTGCCCAGTGCATGCTCAAGGCTTTTGACAATCCGAAGGGGTATATTGTTGCTTCCGGGTGCAGTCTCCCAACGGAGACGCCTTTTGAAAACATAAAAGCGATGCTGGATACCGTCAGGGAGGCAGGCTATCCGGTGACGGAAGAAAAGATAAGAGGTTTAGGATGAATATAATCAGCCCAAAGGAAAGATTGGTAAGGGTCTTGAAAAAAGAAAAGGTCGACCGGCCGCCGGTTGTCTGCCCCGGAGGGATGATGAACGCCGCGGTCGTGGATGTGATGAACAAAACCGGACACACCCTACCCGAGGCACACCATGATGACGGATTGATGGCAGAACTGTCCCATGATATAAATGAACACACCGGCTTTGAAAATTTCGGCATACCTTTTTGCATGACGGTTGAAGCCGAAGTGCTGGGAAGCGCAATCAACTTCGGTACCCTTGCCTGTGAGCCGAAGATAAGGAAAGAGGCCTTCCCCTCTGTCGCGGAGGTGGAATACAGGGACATCGGCTCAGCCCTGAAAACCGGAAGGATCGGTACCATTGTCCAGGCGGGCTACCGCCTGTCAAAGGCTTTTCCGGATGTTCCTGTCATAGGGAATCTGACCGGGCCGGTAAGCACCGCCGCATCCATTGTGGATCCGATGCTTTTTTTGAAGGAACTCAGGAAGAATAAGGAAGATACCCATAAGGTAATGGATTATGTCACCGGTTTTTTGACGGAATATGCCAGGCTTCTGGTGGACAACGGCGCAACCGCCATTTCGGTGGGAGACCCGACGGCAACGGGTGAAATCCTCGGACCCCGGATGTTTGAAGAATATGCCGTGCCGTATCTGAACAAACTGATCGACGGCATACATGCCATGAATGCGGCTGTCATTGTCCATATCTGCGGAAATATGAACAACGTGAAGCACCTGCTGCCGCAAATAAAATCAGACGCCATCAGTACCGACGCCCTGGTGAATCTGCGCTTGCTGAAAGAGGAGTTTCCTTCTCTTACCACCATGGGAAATTTAAGCACCTATCTCCTGGAATTCGCCGGGCCGGATCAGATATCGAAACAGACGGCAAAGCTGGTGCGGGACGGGATCGATATCATATCTCCCGCCTGCGGACTCAGTACCTCGTCTGCCCTGGAAAACATAAGGGCATTGACGGACACAGTGAAGAAAAGGGGTTAATCAGTGAATGGCGACGGTTAAATTTATAAACGAGAATAAGGAAGTCTCGGTGGCTGACGGAGCCACAATTCTTGAAGCGGCAAGGAAGGCCGGAATAACAATTGAGTCTCCCTGCAACGGAACGGGCGTATGCGGCAAATGCAAAGTAAGGCTTGCAGCCGGAGACGGGGAAAGCATTGCGACAGGCGGAAGACACAGGCTTCCTGCACAAGAGGTGCAAAAGGGTTATGTACTGGCCTGTGAAACCAGGATTTATGGCGACATTACCGTAGATACGTCTATAAACCGGCAGAGGGAAGCTCTAAAAATATTGGATCATGGGAAAAGCTTCGACATCCGTTTGAATGGTTTTATCCGGAAGGAATACGATGCGGCCGGGAGCCGGACCTGCGTTTTTGGCGGAAAAGAGCTTCTGGGAGCGGAAGACGGCGACACCACCGGCGAATGCTTCGGGGCGGTTGTCGATATCGGCACCACAACACTGGTTGCCGCCCTTGTCAACCTGAATAGCGGCAAAGAGCTGGATTCGGTATCGGCATTGAATCCCCAGGCAGTCCATGCCCAGGACGTTTTGTCCAGGATCAAGCTGGCGTCGGAAGAAGGCGGGCTGAACCTTATGTATGGCGAGCTGCTGGAAGAGCTCAACCGAATGATCTCCGATCTGGCGAAAAGGAACCGTATAAATCCCAAAAGGATTTATGAAATCGTATTCAGCGGCAATACCTGCATGCTTCATCTGGCGGCCAACATCAACCCCGTTTCCCTGGGAAAATTCCCGTACAATCCTGAAATAACAGGAGACCTTCACTTGAATGCATCGGAGCACCGGCTTGGAATCTCCGATTTTGGAATTATATATCTTCCGCCTGTGATCTCGGCTTATGTAGGTGCAGATATCACGTCGGGTGTGCTGGCTTCGCAGCTGTATGATAAAAAGGGCATCACTCTTTTTGTGGATATTGGTACCAACGGAGAAATGGTAATGGGGCTGGATGGACGGCTTTCGGCGACTTCAACGGCAGCAGGGCCTGCTTTTGAAGGAATGAACATAACCCACGGGATGAGGGCCGGAGCCGGAGCTGTGGAGTTCTTCAATATAGAGGGAGATGGAAGCGTCGCCGTAAAAACCATCGGAGGAGAAGAAGCCATAGGCATATGCGGAAGCGGGCTTCTTGACATCGTGGGGGAGCTTGTAGCCCATGGCATCATCAATAAAAACGGAAAATTCGTCGATCCGGAGGACAGCCGGCTTCCGGTCCATTTAAGGGAACGGCTTGTCAAACAGGACGGCAAAACGGTTTTTACGGTATCCCGCCAGGTAGTGCTTACACAAAAGGATATCCGGCAGGTGCAGCTTGCCAAGGGAGCTGTGAGGGCAGGCATTGAGTTTTTGCTGAAAAGCATGGGGGTAGAGGCCTCAGACGTTGACAGCGTATTGATTGCAGGTTCCTTCGGATATCATCTGAGGGCAAAAAGCCTGATCAATCTCGGCCTTCTGCCGGCTGCCTTCGAAGGAAGGATCGAATTCCTCGGAAACACCTCCAAAACAGGAGGGAATGCATTTTTGCTGAACCAAAACTACCGGTCGTTGATGGCAAACCTGGCAAAAAAGATCGAAGTACTGGAATTGTCCAATTACAAGGACTTTGACAGGGTATTTGTCAACTGTTTGAATTTTTAATCCGGTTTTCGCTGTAGTACCGAGGGGGAGGAAAAATGGGCAAGGATAAGAAAAACGTAAGCTGCTCCGACTGCGGGGTATTGAATTGCTATCGAAGGGATAAGAGCTTTCCGGAATTCTGCCTGACAACCGGAGTTTCCGATGAGGAGATTGAAAAAGCGAACCAGCTTTATCGATCGGATGAACTTGTCGGGAAAATTTCGAAGGCAGCAGCGGAAATTGAAGGGACTTATTATGGCAAGCTAACCAGGGTTGAAGATATTATCGCCTTCGCCAGGCGGATCGGGGCAAAAAAAATCGGGATTGCCACCTGCATCGGCTTGATGAACGAAACCAGGACCTTCGTTAAAATATTAAAGGCAAAAGGTCTGGAAAGCTACAGCGTTATTTGCAAGGTCGGATCCATAGACAAGACCGAGGTGGGAATACCGGAAGAACTAAAGGTGCAGAAGGGCTGCCACGAGGCGCTTTGCAATCCTGTGCTTCAGGCAAGGCTCCTGAACAGGGAGAAGACGGACCTGAATGTGATCGTCGGACTCTGCGTCGGGCATGATTCCATCTTTATCAAGTATTCAAAGGCGCCTGTCACTACGCTGATAACCAAGGACAGGGTGCTGGGGCATAATCCGGCGGCAGCGCTTTATACCAGCGGGTTTTATTACAGGAGGCTGCTGCAGGAGGAGTAGGAAAGCGTAGGGGCGCGCATTGCGCGTCCGCATGAATGCAATCTATGGTAACAAATACCGGATGGCCAATGGCCGCTCCTATTGCCGGGAATAACAGTATAAGGAGCCTTCCTGCCGGTAACATACCGGGACGCGGGATTTGAGGTTTTGGGAATGCTGTAAATCAAGGAAGAGGTGGAGAAATTATGTCCTATAAAGTAGCGGCGGCCAGCAGCGACGGAAAGGTGATCAACCAGCATTTCGGCAGGAGCAGGCAGTTCCTTGTCTTTGAAATAAAGGACGACGGAGGGTGGGACTTTCTCGAACTCCGTGAAAATATACCGCCCTGCGGAGCCGGAGAGCATCATGACGAGGATATGATACGCACGGTGGAGCTGCTGTCGGACTGCAGCAAGGTGCTGGTCAGTCAAATAGGCCCGGTGGCGGAGCAGGCGTTAAGATCCAGAGGAATAACGGCCTATGCAATTTCCGATTTCATCAACAGCGCGCTGGATAAGCTGGTTGAATATGACCGGAAGCTCAAATCCAGAAAGCTTTAAAGGATAGATCACGAAACAAATAAACGAGAATCAGGAGAAGAATTCATGGCTAATAAAATCAAACAAATTGCAATCTACGGCAAAGGCGGAATCGGAAAGTCCACGACAACGTCCAACATCAGCGCGGCTCTTTCCATAGCGGGCTACAAGGTGATGCAGTTCGGCTGCGACCCAAAGAGCGATTCGACAAATACATTAAGGGGCGGCAGGTATATACCGACGGTTCTGGATACGCTCAGGGAAAAAAATGTTGTTAAGGCCAATGAAGTGTTGTTTGAGGGCTTCAACGGGATCTATTGCGTCGAGGCGGGGGGACCCGCTCCGGGCGTTGGCTGCGCCGGCCGCGGTATTATAACAGCCGTGCAGCTGTTTAAACAGCAGAAAGTGTTTGAAGAGCTGGACCTGGACTTTGTAATCTATGACGTCCTGGGGGACGTGGTGTGCGGGGGATTTGCAGTTCCCATCCGGGAGGGGATCGCAGAACATGTCTTTACCGTTTCGTCGGCGGATTTCATGGCGATTTACGCGGCAAACAACCTCTTCAAAGGGATACAGAAGTATTCCAATTCCGGCGGCGCCTTGCTGGGCGGCGTTATTGCAAATTCCATCAATGCCCCCTATGCAAAGGAAATCATTAATGATTTTGTAAAGCTTACCAATACACAGGTCGTTGAATATGTACCAAGGTCTGTTACGGTAACGCAAAGCGAGCTTCAGGGGAAGACGACCATCGAAGCGGCTCCCAACTCCCAGCAGGCCGGAGTATACAGAAGCCTTGCAAACAAGATCGCAGAACATACCGAATCCAGGGTGCCGACACCGCTTGAGGTGGGAGAACTGCGTGCGTGGGCATCAAAGTGGGGCGATTACCTGCTGGCGCTGGAAACCGGCGAGGTCAGGGTGGAAGCCGGAGGAAATATTTGAGGAGGAAATCCGGAAGGTACTGGAATAAAGAATTTGATTTAAGAAGCTGTGCAGGACACACGGCCTTTTGGATATATATTACAAAGAATTAAAGGAGAGTCAAAAATGAAAAAATTTAGAATCATTCTTGCAGCAGCACTTATTGGCGCTTTATTGCTGGGTATCACAGCCTGTGGCAGTGAAAGCGCATCAACAACAGGCACGACAGCGGCTAACCAGCCGGCGGGAGGCACAACGGCTCCGAAGGAGCTTAAAAAGCTCAGGGTGGGATATTTCGGCAACACCTGCGAAGCCGGTGTCTTTGCAGCTTATGAAAAGGGTTTCTTCAAGGAGGAAGGCCTTGATGTGGAATTGATCAAAGGAGACGCCAATACATTGAAAGACGGTCTGGCAACCAATAAGCTCGATATCACCGACGGACTTCTGAATCAATGGCTGAAGCCCATCGAGCAGGGCTTGGACGTCAAGTTCACCGCAGGTATTCATACCGGCTGCATACAGATCCTTATCCCGTCTGACTCTGCCATTGCATCCGTCAAGGAATTCAAAGGCAAAACCATCGGTGTGCCTGCGCTGGGAGGCGGCCCCATGATCCTGGTTTCCAGGCTTCTGAACCAGGAAGGCCTTGACTCGCAAGCGGATGTCACCTGGAAGGTGTTCCCCAATGCAGAGCTACCGCTGGCCCTTGAAAGAGGCGAAGTGGATGTGATTTCCGTAGCCGACCCCTTTGCACAGATACAGGTGAACGAAGGCAAGGCGAAGACCCTTTACGATTCTGCCGTCCACGAACCCTTCAGCCAAGAATACTGCTGCCTTGTGGTGGCCAACGGGACCTTGCTTGAAAAAGACCCCGCTACCGCTGCCGCGGCAACAAGGGCTATCCTTAAAGGCGCAAGCTGGGTGAATTCCAATCAGAAGGAGATAGCGCAGCTAATGGTGGATAAGAAATATGTGCCCGGTGATGCAGCCGTTAATGAGCAGGTGCTGGCAAATTATAATTACGAGCCTTCGGTCCAGGGCGGGCTGGATGCGGTAACTACCGGGGCAAAGGAAATGAAGGAGATCGGCGTACTGGAAGAAGGCACGGATCCGGCTGCTCTGGCGGCAGCGGCTTTTATAAAGCTGGACGGAGTAGAATAAAGGGCGTGGTGGGACTATGAATTCAAAGGAAATCGTTTTGAATGCCCTAAACAGGCAAAAAACTCCCCGAATACCGGTGGCGCTGCTGTCAGGCGGCGCCTGGACCTTTAACCGGAAAGGGCTGACCCTTGAAAAGGCCCTGGACATAGGTCCCCAGCAGCAGGCGGAGATTATTGCGGACACCAATGAGACAGTCGGGTCCGACATTGTCTGGCCGGGTTCGGGGTACCACAATTTAGCCATCAGGGCTGTCGGCGGGAAAATCAAATTCCGTGCAAAAGGTACGCCGGATATCCTGGAAGCCCTCCTAAAGGATGCAAAGGATGTCGATGCACTAAAGCTGGACGGTTTGAAGGAAGATGAAGACATAAACGTACTTGTTGAAACAGCCGGGATCCTGGCAAAAACTGTCGGTGAAAGGACCCTTGTGGGCGGAAGCCAATGGGGTCCCTTTACCCTTGCGGGGCATGTTTACGGCGTGGAGAGGGTAATGCGGAGCATCTACAGGGATAAGCCGGCAGTGCACGCTGTGCTGGAGTTTACCTCCGAGCTTTGCTTCCGATACCTGGAGCCTTATATCAATGCCGGGGCGGGCATCATATCCATTGCAGACCCCACATCGTCGGGAGATCTCATTTCCAGGGAGCAGTTCATTGAGTTCTCGCTGCCCTATTTGAAAAAGGTAGTGAAAAGAGTGGAAGAGAAGGGTGCCGTTGTAAGCATCCATATCTGCGGAAATATAACCAACCGGCTGGATCAGATCCCTGAAACCGGAGCAAGGAACATATCCCTGGATTACAAGGTGGACCTGCAGAAGGCCCGTGAACTTGTGGGAAGCAAAATGGCTTTTTCAGGGAACATGAACCCAGTGGCAATCATGCAGAATGAGACACCGGAAGGCGTGAGGGCCGCATGCCGCGCCTGCATTGAAAAAGCGGGAGCCGGCAGCAGCTTTATCCTTATGCCCGGCTGCGACATACCGCCGGGAGTGCCGCTGGAGAACATTCTTGCCATGGTTGAAGCCGCACGAAATCATCAATACAATTTGGAGGTGCAATGAAGTGAGCTATCTGGACCATCGAGAGCCGCCAAAAAGAGAAGACCGTTTGAAGGCCTGCATCACTTACGGCGGAACATTATGCGGACTGGCAAAGAAGACCGGGGGCTGCTGCATGGACGACGGTGAGCGCGGGTTTACACAGGGCTCCATATGCCTTTTGCTGCCCGGGCTTGCCATGCTGAACAGCCTGCCGGACAATGTGGTGCTTTTGCATGGCGCCATCGGCTGCGGTTCCTGCGCGCATTCGCAGAATGCCAATGTACGCAGCGGCAGCAATGTGCGATTCGGGAAGGTGAAGGATGCTTTGTGGCTTTCCACAGCCTTGAATGAATCGGACGTCATCAGCGGCGGTGAAAGCAAGCTGGAAAAAGCCATTGTCGAAGCGGACCGGAGATACCGTCCGGCGACCATCACTGTTGTCGCAGGCTGCGTGCCAGGCATTATCGGGGACGATATCGACGGAGTGGCGGACCGCATACAACCGCAGATTTCCGCAAGGATTATACCCGTCCATTGCGAGGGCTTCAAGACAAAAATCTGGGCGACGGCCTATGATGCGGTATATCACGGCATAGGGCGCAATCTCCTTGAGGAGCCCGAATACAACAAGCCCCTGCTGGAAGATGACTTTGAGATATTGAAGGAAAAGTACAGAAGGACCCGGACGGTAAACCTTCTGAATGTTTCCTCCATGGGGAGGGTGGATGAGTTGGAGCTGATACGGCTGCTTTCCGCTTTGGGCCTGGAAACCAATGTTTTCCCCGTATTTGCCAACCCCGGGGAAATGTATAAAGTGACTCAGGCCGCGGTATCCATCAGTACATGTCCCACCCACGACGACTATTTTGCAAAATACCTTGAGGAAAAGTTTGGAATCCCGTATATTCTGAAGCATATGCCCATCGGTATTGAAAACACCAGTACATGGATACATGAGGTGGCAGAGTTTTTCGGCCTCGACGGGCTGGCTGACAAGCTTATCAAGGAAGAGGAGAGAGAGCTAAAGGAAGCCTTGGCCGACTTCCTGCCTGTTTTCAAAGGAAAGAGAGTGTTTGTAGGCGCGGGAGAGTTCAGAGCGCTGGCAACCTCGGGCCTTTTGAATGAACTGGGCTTTGAGATTGTGGGAATCCGTTCCTATCACCATGATGAATTTGCCAACGTGGAATATGACAAGCTGATAAAAAACACCAACAAGGATTTTGTCATCAACATTGCCAATGCACAGCCCTTTGAGGAAGCAAACCTGTTGAAGAAGCTGAAACCGGATGTGTTCCTGGGCCATTGGAATGGCAACGGCGTCGCCTCCAAGCTGGGGCTGGCAACCCATGTCATATACAACACGGGCTTAAGCTATATTGGCTACAAGGGCGTATACGAGCTTGCCGCCAGGCTTTACAGGCAGCTGAAAAATCCCGGCTTCAATAAAAAATTAAGCCGGTATGTAAAGCTGCCCTATTCGGAACAATGGTACAATTCCGATCCGTTCAAGTACATCAAAGCAGCAGGAGGTGCGGAAAATGAGTAGCTTTATCGAAAGGCCCAGGTATCTGTGTTCCCTGGGAGGCGCCTTATCGACGGTGACCGCTCTGCCTGAAACCATTCCCGTATTGCATGCGGCGTCAGGCTGCGCAGGCAATATTGCCTGGACGCAGAACGGCGGCAGCGGCCTGCAGGTGGGAGGCTACTGCGGAGGATTGAATGTGCCGGGCTCCAATGTCCAGGAAAGGGAAGTCGTATTCGGCGGTGCCGAGAGGCTGCGGGAACAGATCGCCAATACCCTGGAGGTCATGGACGGCAAATTGTATGTCGTAATGACGGGATGTGTCACCGAGGTGATCGGTGATGACGTCAAGGCTGTAGTCAGTGAATTCAGGGATGGCGGGACGGATATTGTTTCTGCTGAAACCGGCGGATTTAAGGGAAATTCCTATTATGGCTACGATCTGGTTATGCAGGCCCTGGTGAAGCAATATGTCCTGCGAGGGAAGAAAAAAGCCGCAGGCAGCGTGAATATATTCGGAATCGTACCTTTGATGGATGTATTCTGGAGAGGCAATCTGGAAGGTATACGCCGTTTGCTGGAGAAGCTGGGCCTTAAAGTGAATACTTTTTTTACCGGGGAGGATACCCTTGACGGATTAAAGAATGCGGCAGAGGCGGAATTGAATATTGTCGTTTCAGAAGTGTACGGCGTGGAGACTGCCAGGATTTTTGAAGAAGTCCATGGCACGCCCTTTGTCATAGCGCCGCTGCCCATAGGCCCTGCAGGCTCGGACGCCTTCTTAAGAAAGGTGGGCAAGGCATTGTCGCTGGATAGTGCTTTTATCGAAGAAGTGATTGAGAAGGAAAACACCGACTATTACAGATATATCGACCCGTTGATCGAGGCTTATAACGATCTTGATCTGCAGCGCTACGCCGTCGTTATCGGAGACGCCAACTATGCCCGGGCGGTTACCAGGTTTTTGTCGGATGATCTTGGCTGGCTTCCCGAATTGGTGGTTTTTACCGACCAATTGAACGACGACCAGAAAGAAATCCTGGAGACAGAAACCGTCAGACTGGCATCCGAGCTGAAGCCCAGAGTGGTATTTGAAACGGACACCAGCGAGGTGCTGAGATATCTGAATGAATTGTATCCCAAAGCGGGCAGCGGGAAATATATACGAACCTTCACCCCTGCCTTTGTCGTAGGCAGTTCGCTGGACCGCGAATTGGCCCAGTCGATAGGCGCCGCACATCTTAGTCTGAGCTTCCCTGTTGCCAACAGGGTTGTCCTTGACCGCGGATATTCCGGTTACCGCGGAGGCTTGAGGCTGGCGGAAGATTTACTGAGCGCCGCCGTCGCCGCAAGGTAGAAGAACACAAGGGGGACGGCTCTGCGACTCATCAATACATGAGACAGAGAACCGTCCCCTGTCGCATTAGGCAGGCATTGTGGCCGCCCCTAAAAGAGCTGAGTTTGCCGCGGTCGCTACGCTCCCTCGCAATAACATCTGGGGAGCCATTAATCATCATGTCAAGGGGACAGGTACGTTGACACATCGCTGTCAACGTACCTGTCCCCTTGACATGGTATATTTTAATCCGGCCCCAGGCCTGTTAGGTATTGACATATAGCCCCTTTAGTAATAATATAGTACTTGTTTTAAAGCATATACGAATACTAGGAATTATTTATGGGAGGCGATCGAATGTCAAAAATAGCGAAAAGCTTGACGGAGCTTATAGGGAGTACCCCATTGCTGGAATTGTCCAACTATAACAGGGAAAATAACCTGGGAGCGAGGGTCATTGCCAAGCTGGAGTATTTTAACCCTCTGTCCAGCGTAAAGGACAGGATCGGGTATGCAATGATAAAGGATGCGGAAGATAAAGGCTTGATCAACAAGGACACCGTCATTATAGAGCCTACCAGCGGCAATACCGGCATAGCTCTTGCCTTTGTGTCTGCGGCAAGGGGCTACAGGCTGATACTTACAATGCCTGACACCATGAGCATTGAAAGAAGAAACCTTTTGAAGGCATTGGGGGCGGAATTGGTGCTTACTCCCGGAGCGGAAGGGATGGGGGGAGCAATCAAAAAAGCCTTCGAGCTGGCAGAGCAGACAAAAAACTCTTTTATCCCTCAGCAGTTTGAGAACCCTGCAAACCCTGAAATCCATAGGAAGACAACGGCAGAGGAAATCTGGCGGGATACCGACGGAGAGGTTGACATATTTGTCGCCGGAGTCGGTACCGGAGGAACGGTTACAGGCGTCGGCGAAGTTCTGAAGCAGAGGAAGCCGGGTGTTAAGGTAATCGCAGTTGAGCCCTTCGATTCCCCCGTTCTTTCCGGAGGAAACAAAGGCCCCCACAAGATACAGGGCATCGGTGCAGGCTTCGTTCCCGGCGTGATGAATCTTAAGATCATCGATGAGATATTCAAGGTGAAAAATGACGAGGCCTTTGAAACTGCCAGAAAGCTGGCCAAAGCGGAAGGACTCCTGGTGGGCATATCTTCGGGCGCGGCGCTTTTTGCGGCGGCTGAGCTGGCCAAAAGGCCTGAAAACAAGGGCAAAACCATCGTTGCCATCCTTCCCGACACGGGAGAGCGGTATTTGTCCACCACACTTTTCCAGGAAGTATAATTCAAACATTGTAAGAAACACGACACTGAATATTTAAAAATTTGGTGTCGTGTTTTTGCTGCCGTGCAGTTTTAAGGCGGATGGGATATTTTAATTTATATTCATTTTGTCATCAAAGAATGGTAAACCGGAGAAAATAGGTATTGAGGTGATACCGAGCCATGTGTCCGCGCGTTGCCACCCAATCCCTTCAGGAATCAATAAAAACGCCAGTTCTGCAAAACCAGGGAAGGATATTCATGCGTTAGCGCTGATAATATCGGTTTTTTGGACTTGAAATACTATAATAATATGGTAATATAAGATGGTGGCTGTTTTACAAATGTCAGCTCATCCGACAATACCCGGATCTTAAATATATTTTAATACATTTAAAAAATGAGCATAAAAGGAGTGATTTTTATGGAAAGCTTGGATACGAACTCTTTTGTCCCTTTATATCATCAGCTTAAAGATATCTTTTTGAAGAAAATTCTAAATAATGAATGGAAAGACCTTATGATTCCAAGTGAATCTGAACTGTGTAAACAATATCAGATAAGCCGCATAACTGTACGTCAGGCACTCGGGGCTCTTGAAAAAGAAGGCTATATAATAAAAAAGCAAGGAAAGGGGTCCTTCGCATCCATTCCTAAAATTGAACAGAACCTGCCGGACTTTTATAGTTTCACCGACGAATTTAAAAAGAACGGTTATTCCCCCATTAGCAAAGTTCTTGAGTTCAGCATCAAGGCTGTGGAAAAGGACATTGCTTCAAAGATGAAGCTTGGTGAGGATGAAAAGCAGGTATACTTTTTCAAAAGGTTGAGATATGCCGACCATATATTGATGGCAATCGAATCGACGTACCTTCCGGCAAGTTTATTCCCAAATTTAAAAAAAGAGGATTTAGAGAAGAAGTCATTATATGATATAATGCGTGATAATTACGGGATTATACCTATTTCAGCGGATCAGTACTTCAAAGCAGTTATGCTGAATAAGGACGAATGTCAGTATTTCGGCATCGGAAAATCGATTGCCTCCATGGAACTTGAAAGGCTGGCTTCAAATGGGCAGAGGACCATAGAATATACGCTTTGCAAAGCTAGAGGCGACATGTTCAGGTTCCATTTAAATTTGAGATAACAATCTATGTTTCCCAAAAAAGATATTAGCAGCGATAGTAAGATAAATGAAGTATCAAGAGGCTGTTGCGGTACAAAGCTAGAAAATGACTAATCAGGAGGATTGCAAAAAGTTGTTGATAGAGATATCATAATCCTATACTTTTAAAATGCAACTTGTTATAATATTATAATATTATATAAACATAGAGTATTGCCTACGATATAAGAATAATTAAACAAATAAGAATCTGAATATATGTTTTTCACATGAAAACTCTCTTGAGCTCTTTGTTGCGGACAAATCTATTGAATTAAAGGGAGGTGGGTTTATTTAATTATGCAGCCGTAATTGACTCATGGGATTGTTTTCGAAAAAAGGCAGCTTACTATTTACAAAATTAAAAGGGAGGTTCATTTTATGAAAAGAAAAATTGCTAGGTCTTTGGTATTTTTGTTTTGTTTTCTTTTATCCCTAAGCTTGGTTTTCTCAGGATGCGGAGGAACGAATTCAACACAATCTTCCAGTAGTTCCCATCAGGAAAATTCCAGCACAGGTATTGCCCAGGAGCCGGGTGAAAGCACTGCCAAGTTAAGCGGGAGTATTACCTATTGGAGCCATAATGGCCCCGCCTTTATCGATGCGAATAAACAGATTATTGAGAAGTACCGAAGTAAAAACCCTGATGTCAAAATAAATTATCAAAATTTTCCCTTTGATGTGTTACAGGAAAAAATGAAGGCATCCTATGCAGCCAAAAGCGAGAGCGACATACAGCAGATTTTTGGTACATGGGCAACACAATATACCAAGTATGGGCTCTTTGACGAAGTACAAGGACTGACGCTTGAGAATGCAAAAAGTATATTTTATGAGCCCTGTTTTGCCGGCTACATGTATGATGGAAAGATATTTGGAATACCGAGAGAATACAATATTGAGTGCGGTGGAGTTTTATACTACCCTGACAAGCTTAAGGAAGCGGGAATGAGCAATTTCCCAACTACATATGATGAATTGGTTACAACAGCGCAGAAGGTTACAAAACATGATGCGCAGGGAAATATTACGCAGGTGGGGTTTGATTTTATCACAGAAGACAATATACCCTACACATTTTTATCCTTTATACTGCAGCTGGGCGGCAAGTATTGGACCGATGACAATAAGCATGTAGTATTCACTTCGCCGGAAGCAGAAAAATCAATGCAGGCTTTGGTTGATTTAATAGTCAAATATAAGGTAACCGACTTCAAGCATTTGCCTAAAACAGAAGACACAAGCGATTACTTTTTCAAAGGCCTTTCAACGATGTGCTACAGGGGACCTTGGACTATTCCCGTTGGATTGGATCAATATAAAGTGACAAATTTCCAGTATGGCAAGATGCCTGTATTTGGCGGAGGAACTACATTTTCTTTTGCTGCTCCGACAGGTTGGGGAGAAGTTGTATCTGCTAATTCAAAGAATAAGGAAATTGCGTGGGACTTTGTAAAATTTGCAACATCGGATGAGAATAGCGCATTATTCAATGCGGCAACCTTTACTATTCCCGCAGTAAGAGCTGTTGCCGAATCCAGTGATTTCAGGCAGAAGATGCCAATGATGGTTTCTTCGCTTGACGTTCTTGCAAACGGTGTGCACATCGGTAACTTCCCCAATGCTTCATTCTTCAAAAAGACTGTCTACGACAATTTTGAAAGAACGGTTCAGGGGGCACAGGATGTAAAAACTGCGCTAAAAACAATTGAAGATATAATTAATAAAAATATTGATGATGCAGCAAAACAGTAAGATTTACTGATAGGAGCAGGATAAGTAATATTGTTGATTTATTATAGGTTTATATCCGATATGGTCCGCAATATTACTTATCTGAAATCTCAAAGCAGCGATGATGAAAGGGAAGGAAAATGGAACCAGGCGATTTTGTTTTAGGAGTTGATGTGGGAGGGACTAAAATCCTTATTGGATGTATCGAAAATAACGGTACTGTATTTAAGCAAAAAAAATATCCCATGAACCGGGCGACACAGGAGTCTTCGCTGCATTCGATATTCGCAGCCATCGACGATTTTATGAAAGAAAAACCGGCTGCTAAAGCCCCGTTGGCTATGGGCATAGGATTGGTTGGACATGTGAATAATGATGGGGGAGAATGGTTGAACGCAATCAATATACCGATCAATGAAGTAGTGCCCTTATCAGATATTTTAAGTAAAAAGTATGGCATTCCAGTGTTCCTTGATAATGACGTGCATGCGGCGACGCTTGCAGAAATGCGTTTAGGCGCCGGTCAGAAATACAAAGATTTTGTTTATGTCAATATAGGTACAGGCATTTCTGTGGGAATTGTATGTAACGGACGTCTGGTTCGCGGCTGCGATAATTATGCCGGTGAGTTTGGTCATATGATTGTTGAATTTAATGGCGAGCTATGTAAATGTGGCAGAAAAGGGTGCCTGGAGACAATATCCTCAGGAGGCGGAATGGTTACCGCTGCAAAAACAATGCTTGATAAATTTGAACATTCCGTTCTGAATAGGCTGGAAAAAGAGGGGAAATTGACGGCTACAACAATTTTTGAAATGGCTAATGCCGGGGATGAGCTTTCGCTAATCATTTCCGAACGGGCATTGAACGGTGTCTGTATAAGTATGGTCAACTTGATTAACTTATTGAACCCAGAGATGATTGTTTTAGGCGGGGGGGTTCTTAAGGGCGGATGGCTGCTGGAACGTATCATGAATCATATAAATGTATATACGTTACCGGTTTCCAGAAAAGCTTTGAAAGGAATTGCTCCGACAATACTGAGCGTTGATTCCGCAGGAATGATCGGAGCTTCATGTATTGCTTGGAATTCTTTAGAACAGCAGGGTTTATATTAAACATACAAGAGAGAGGTATAGCTATGGTACGAAAAAAATTGGTACTTATCGGTGCAGGAAGCGCCATGTTTACACGCGGACTCCTAATGGATCTTATAGAAAAAGAGAAAAAGACAAAAGAAAAATGGCATATGGCGTTGGTAGATATTGATCCATCGGCATTGGAACCCACGAGGCTTCTTTGTGAAAAAATGGTAAAGGCAAGTGAGGCCGATATTGAGATATCATACTCAACAGATCGGTGCGAGGTTCTTTCAAACGCCGATTATGTCGTCAGTACGATTGGCGTAGGAGGAAGACGCGCATGGGAACAGGATGTTTTTATTCCACGCAAATACGGGATATATCAGCCGGTTGGCGATAGTGTAGCGCCAGGCGGTATATCAAGAGCAATGAGAATGATACCCGCGCTTCTTGATATTACCGGAGATATAGTTAAGCATTGCCCAAAAGCCTATTTTTTCAATTATGCAAATCCAATGACATCCATCTGCAGAGCCATCAGAAAAGCCACAGGATTTCCGGTCATTGGATTATGTCATGGCGTCAAGAATGGCGAAAAGAGGCTTGCAAGATTTGCGGGACTTGATTCAAAGAAGGTCTCATCTTATGCACTGGGTATAAACCATATGGTGTTCATCCATGATATTCGTTGTGATGGTGTGAATGCTTGGCCCGAAGTGAAAAATAAGCTTGATGAATTGAAAGTATCCGGGAACTATGCTTCCATCGAAGTAGGTCCGCTATCCAGAGGCTTCATTGAGGCTTATGGTGCGTATCCGGCTTCGGACGACAGACATTTCTCCGAATTTACACAGGGGAACTTGCACAAAGACGGGTATTTTGGCAAAACCTTGGGTAAAGATGCTTATTCTTTTGAAAAAACGATTGAAGATGGGGATGAAATATATCATGAGACGAAGGAACTGGCCTATTCTGACGCTCCTCTGCCTGCTGGATTCTTTAAGCGATCTGAAGGCGAGCATGAGCAGCTTATGGATATAATTCAATCCATAGAGCATGACGAACGAAAAATCTTTTCGGTCAATGTTCCTAATAATTTCGCATTTCAGGAATTACCGGGATATGCCGTATTGGAAATGCCTGCCGCTGCGACAGTAAACGGTTTTATGCAGCTTAAAATCGACAAATTCGATCCTATACTTACCGGTATTCTTGCCAAACACATTGAAATTTGTGAGATTACGGTTGAAGCAGCCTTAAAAGGGGATCGAAGACTTTTTTCGGAGGCAATATTACAGGGAGGATATATTGAGGACCGAAGCACGGTAGAAAGAATGGTTGAAGAGTTACTGAAAGCTCAAAGGAAGTATTTGCCTCAATTTTAAACGATATAATCAACAAAAAATTCAATTGTGCAGCTTATATAGAACTTATATGATTGAAAATGTTGTAAGAGAGGTAATAAATTTGGAAACTTTAAATAAAAATTTCCTGCGGAAGCGATCTAAAAAATTGAGTAGTTCACATGACGGAGAAAACAGGTTTGTATTTATATGCCTTGCACCTGTCATGGTATTGTTTTTAACGTTCAATTTGATTCCGATATTCATCAGTGTAGTATTATCACTCTTTAATTATAGTCCTTTAAGCTCAAAATCTCCTTTTATTGGTTTGGAGAACTATGTCAACTTGTTCAAGGATTATATTTTTATTAAAACCATAAGTAATACAGTGGTTTTTGTTATCATAGCCGTAGGAATAAATCTTGTGATTTCTACGTTTGTTGCACTTTCCATAAACAGTGTTGTTCACAACCGCCTGAGGGATTTATTCAGAGCGTTTGTTTTTCTTCCTACGGTTACACCTGTCGTAGGCGGCGCCCTGATCTGGACAACAATTTTTGAACCCAATTACGGGTTTATACGGATGATTCTAGCGAATATAGGCTATAATACTCCCGTTTATTGGCTTACCGATGCAAAACTGGTTTTACCGTCAGTCATAATAATGACTTTATGGCAGGATCTGGGGTACAATATCGTAATTGTTACCGCAGGCTTATATGCAATACCAAAGATATTTTATGAAGCAGCATATCTGGATGGTGCAAGTAAAATTGTAGTCTTTTTTAAAATTACTTTGCCATTACTCATGCGTACGGTGCTATTTGTATCTGTGATGACAATCATTTCCTATTTTCAGGTATTCACACAGGTACAAATAATGACACAGGGAGGGCCTAATTATGCCTCTCAGGTCATTGCCCTTTCAATTTACCAGAATGCATTCGCATATGAGAAAATGGGGTATGCTTCAGCTATCGCCGTAATACTTCTAATGATAATAATGATTATTTCGGCATTACAACTTAAGTTCTTTAAGCAGGATTGGGAATACTGATTGGGTGGTGAAAGAGAATGAAAAATAAAAATACTTCTATTGTGGTTTATATATTTCTTATTATTGCTTCTGTAATAGCCATGTTTCCATTTATATGGATGCTGCTGTCGTCATTTAAAGAGAGCGCTGAGATTGCTAAAATTCCTCCGACCTTTTTCCCAAAATCCCTATATTTTGGAGGATTCAAAAAATTATTCGCTGAATCGTCAATTATTCTCTGGTTCATTAATAGTATTAAGGTATCAGTAAGTGTTACAACAGTTGTTCTATTTACAAGTTCATTGATTGGATATATTTTTGCAAAATTTGAATTCAAGGGGAAAAAAATATGCTTTATGCTGGTCATCGCTACATTAATGGTCCCATTTCAGGTCATTATGATTCCGGTATATCTCATTGTCGGTAAGTTAGGACTCATTGATACGATGGGAGCATTAATGGTGCCAAGTCTTGTAAGCGCGTTCGGAATATTCCTGTGCAAACAATTCATTGAATCCTTGCCTAATGATTTAATTCATTCCGGCAGGGTAGACGGAGCATCCGAATTTAGAATTTTCAGAAGCATAATTGTTCCTGAAATTAAGCCTACACTTTCAGCTCTGGCGATTTTTATCTTTATGGGAAAATGGAATGACTATCTATGGCCGCTTATTGCTATAAACGATATGGAAAAAATGACGATTCCTCTTGCGCTTAATTATTTTAACGGCCAGTACGGAAAGGAATTAAACACGGTCATGGCTGCGTGTGCAGTTATTATTATCCCTGAAATTATTATCTATTTAATTTTTCAAAAGCAATTTATAGAAGGAATTGCCATAAGCGGATTGAAGTAAGTGAAAGCAAAAGCCTTTCTGGAAGGTGCAGGAAAGCTAGAAATAATACATTAAAAGGAAAACAGGGGGTTTATATTCTTATGAAAGTAACAATCAAAGAAAGCTGCGAAGAATTTTACGATGAAGCGGCTGCCGAGGTAAGCAGACAGATTATAAGAAAGCCGGATAGTGTTATCGGTCTGGCTACGGGAAACACGACGGTTGGAATATATAAAAGCATGGTAAGGATGCATAAAGATTTAAAGATAGATTATTCTAAAGTGACTACGATTAATTTAGACGAATATGTTGGCGTTGGCTCCAACCTGCCTGTTAGCTGTTATTACCGTATTTGCAAAGAGCTTTTAGATGATATTAATATTGATAAAAATAATGTATATGTACCCAATGGAATTACAGAACCTGTTGATAAGGAATGTGAAATTTTTGAACGCAAGCTGGCTACGTGCGGGGGTATTGACCTGCAAGTTCTAAGTATCGGTGAGAATGGACATATAGCTTTCAATGAACCCGGAACTGCATTTGATACTAAAATACATATAGCGGACATATCGAATGCAACGATAGAGGCCAAAGCAGATCTTTTCGGTTCAAAGGAGAAGGTTCCACGCAAAGGGATAACCATGGGTATAAGAACAATTATGATGGCCAAAAAAATAATGCTTGTGGCAAATGGGAGACGAAAAGCAAATATCATTTTCAAAACATTATTCGGACCAATTACTGAAGATGTTCCTTCCTCAGTTCTCCAGCTGCATCCGGGATTAATCGTAATACTGGATAAAGAGGCGGCTTTAGGAATCAAATAAAAATAAGAAGGGTATTGGGATAATCCTCAAAGCCCTTCTTTGCAGGGTCTATAGCAAAAAAAATATGGCTTTGGCCGATATCAAAAAAATTATAGGGTAAAACCAATATGAAACAAGAAACGCAGTCACAATCGGCTGCGTTTTTCTTTTGGAGGGGCTTTTTGAAAAATGGGATGGGATAAGAATTTGCTTTTAGTAGTGTCGTTGTTAAATCTGACATTCCATGCACAGAGGCTGTACATCGCCAGAATATTCCAATTATACATGAAATATGGGCGTAGACGCTTGGGTATGCTAAATACCCATTGGCGTGAGGCACCTCTCCCAATACTTCTTCATGAAGATGATCACCGAATTCAACCACACGCTTCTGATGGTAGGAAGGACAAAAGGAATCCACTTTGCCGAAAAATATGAGAGGCTTCAATTACTGAAGCTGTTGGGTTATATAGCTGCAGCTGCTATTATAATTTCTGTTTTATACAAGCTGTTGCCTTTTTTAGTTAAAAAAACCGCACTCTTTATAGGTTAGCTGTTATCATACGTGCGCGTCAATGCTTTTTAAATCAGTATTTACCAATATAAAAGTATAGTACAAAAAATATAGTAAAAAAGTATAGGCGGATTGCTCAAAGTATAGTTTACGTTTAGGCGGAAATCAGTCATAATCTGGGTATGCAGGACATAACCGGAGGATGAAAAGAATGAAAACTATTATCTGTACAGGTGACTCTCACACATGGGGGCAGGGGATACCCGGTTTAGAGAGTACATTTTCACCGCCGGTCGCGGTGGGTGATTTACGGCTGGTATCTTTCAAATATGACAGCTATGTCAACCTCCTGCGCCACATGGTGAACCAAAAAGTTGTCGGTTCGGCACAGGAAGTAGAGGGTGGACTTTTATGTTCAAAAGTAAATGCGAAATTGATACGAATACAGCTTTTATCGTCGCAAGCAGCGTCAGCGGCAGCTATTTATATAGACGGAGCTTTACAAAGGGAAGTAAGCCTGAAAAAAGGTATTTATCATACTTTATCGATATTCTGTGATAAAGACGGAGAACATGAGCTTGAAATACATACGGAATGGGGGGCGGTTTCACTTTATCGGATCGAATTATATTCAGGCGATGCAGCAGTAGTCAACTGCGGTATCGGGAGCTGCCCGACATTTAAGTTTTACACAGATTATTGGGACACTTACGTTACGGAACTGCGCCCGTCTGTGGTAGTTCTAGAACCGCATACAATCAATGATTGGCTTGCGGGCGATCCTCCATCCGTGCATAATAAACGTTTGAAATCAATGGTAGAAAAGCTCAGGGCGGCAGATTGCGATGTGGTTATGCTGACAGTATCTCCGATATTGGGTTCGCAGGATATTCCATTTAATAAGGTTGCATACAATTTATATGTAGAAGAGGGCCGTCGGGTAGCCAATGAGTGCGGAATCTCAATATGTGACGCCAACGCAGTTATGACACGCCGAATGGAGGGATTGACGGAAGATGAATCGCGTTCACTATTATTCAACGACAACTGGCATGTGAACGAGTTAGGACACCGCATATATGCCGAATCGGCATATGATACCCTCGTGCAAAACAACTTGATTTAGGCGCTTATTGCCGCGAAAGTGCAACAAAAAACAAGAAAATAATCTAACAGAGCGGCAATTAAGTTTCTTTGTCGGGTTATGGGCGGAAGCCCACTTTAGAGGGAGAAATAATTATGTCAACCTTAAAACAGCTCCAACAGGAAATGGCAGACAACCGTCCGCGAGGACGTAATGCCCGTAATCTCCATATGGCAGAGGGGTATATTCAGCACTTCGACGCTCCCAACCCCATCGCCCGCGCTTATGCTTTGTCCGCTCTTTTTACAACGCCCAAAAAATACATATACAGAAACGACCTGATCGCCGGCTCGACACGCGGACTGTTTGCCGAGGGGATTTCCGACAGTGCCGCAGCTCGCGCCGATCGGATTGTTGACTCTTATGGCTTGCGCAACGTTGGCACAAACGCAGATCACTATGCTTCCGACTTTGAGACAATTCTGTCTGTCGGAATCGGCGGGATGCTGGAAAAAATTAAACACTCCTGTACAATTCACGCCGGAGATGAAAAACGGCTTACTTTCCTTACTGCTATGGAGGTATCCTTAACAGGATTCAGCGAGATGATTGGGCAATACGCCCAAAAAGCCCGCCATGAAGGATTTGTTGATATCGCCGCCGCATGTGAGGCTATTGTTATGTCCCCGCCGTCATCGTTCCGTCAGGCATTGCAGCTTACGTGGTTAATCCATATGGCGTTCATCTATGAGGGACGCGGCGCCATGGCACTTGGACGGCTTGATCAATATCTCTACCCATTCTACAAAACGGATATTGAAAAAGGCATTCTCACCAGACAAGGTGCGCTCGAGCTTGTTAGCCACACATTATGCAAGATAGCCGAATACAAAGATATCATCGGCGGCATCAATGGCGACGTCGTAAACATTGTCATCGGCGGGGTTAAGCGCGACGGCTCCGACGCTGTAAACGAGTTGTCCTATATCATCCTCGAAGCTGTACGCGACTGTAAAATCCCCGGTCCAAATTTGTCAGCCCGTCTGCATATGGGGATATCGGATGAATTCATTGACGCTTGCTTAAAAGTTATTGGTACGGGGCTTGGCTATCCCGCGCTTATGAACGATGAGGTGAATATTGCCGCTTTGCATAAGTGCGGATATGCAATCGAGGATTGCCGCGACTACAGCATGGTGGGCTGTATCGAAAACTTCATCACCGGTAAGCAGCCGCCGTGGACGGATGGACGCTTCAATGTTCCCAAATACGTCGAGCTCGCCTTGAACGACGGTAAATGCATGTTATCCGGTGACAAGATAGGACCGCAGACGGGGAATGCATTTGGCACAATGGATGAATTCATGAGGGCTGTCGAAGCGCAGATAACCTTCGGTGCGGCTGAATACGCCATGTTCTTCCGTAACGAAAACGAACGGTGCAATACAGCCAACTACACTCAGCCTTTCCTTTCCCTCTTCTGCAGGGATTGTATCGAGCGCGGGCTTGATATCAATGACGGCGGGGCGGTCTATCCGTCCGTACATGGTGTCGGCAGCATGGGGATTGCCACGGTAGCGGATTCGCTGGCGGCGATAGAAAAAGCTGTATTCATTGACAAGTCAATGACCTTTGAGCAGTTACAAAAAATCCTCGCGGCAGACTTTGCGGGATTTGACACGCAGCGCGCCGAATTGCTATCAGCTCCCAAGTACGGCAACAACGATGATTTTGTTGATAAATACGCGGTGTGGTACGTTGATTTCCTGTATAAGGTGTTCGACAAATACCGTACGCGTGACGGCGGGAGGTACTATATTGCCATGGCGTCAAATATTCAAAACATCCCTGCCGGGAAAGAGATAGCAGCTACGCCTGACGGACGCAAGGCTTGTGCCCCGCTCAGCGATGCGGCATCTCCCATGAGAGGCATGGACAAAAACGGTCCCACCGGCGTTATCAACTCTGCGACCAAACCGGATTATACACGGGTTGCTTGCGGAACAGTGTTGAATCAAAAGTTTAGTCCGGCAATGTTTACCGACGAGAAACGCGACCGCCTTGCGGCACTCATCCGCGCGTATATTATCAAGGGCGGACAGGAGCTGCAGATTAACTCTGTGTCGCGGGAGGTGTTACTTGACGCATATGACAATCCCGGCAAGTATACCGATTTAGTGGTGAGGGTGTCGGGCTTTTCCGCCTATTACATTCACCTTGACAAAAAGGTGCAGCGTGACATCCTCGAACGCACGGAGCAGGCATGATGGAGGGAATTGTCAGCCATATCCAACACTTTTCCGTCGGCGACGGGCCGGGAATCCGCACTACAGTTTTTCTCAAGGGTTGTAATCTGCGTTGCCGATGGTGCCACAATCCCGAAACATTTTCACCGGAGCCGCAGCTGCTGTATTATAAACACCTCTGCACATCGTGCGGTAAATGCGCAGCAGTATGTCCGGCAAGGGCGCACACAATGGAAGCTGGTGTACATTCCTTCAAGCGAGAATTGTGCTCCGCTTGCGGACAGTGTGTGAAATATTGCATTCATTCAGCGTTATCCTTGTGCGGACAGCGGATGAGCGTTGATGAAGTAGTGCAGCGGATAATGCAGGATGGACTGTTCTATACCGTGTCGGGCGGGGGTGTGACCTTATCGGGCGGAGAACCCTTATTACAGCCGGAGTTTTGTGCGCAAATAGCATCGGAATGTAAAAAGATACCTGTATTCATCGAAACGGCGGGGAATGTTAGTTATGCCGCATTTGAAACGGTTATACCTTATATGACTCGGTTTTACTATGACATAAAAGGCGCCAGTGAGGAAGATTACAGAGAGCTGACAAAGGGCAGTCTTGTACTGGTGCTTGAAAATTTAACTCGCCTTGTGTCCGAGGGTGCGGATGTGACGGTGCGGATTCCCATCATACCTGATTACAATGACAGCGTTACATATTGCTGCAGACTTGCAGAAATTCTACAACCCACAGGAGTGAAAGCGGTTAACCTGCTCCCCTTTCATCCCTTGGGCAGCGGTAAATACAGGGCCATGGGCATCGAATATCCATACAAGGATATCCTGCCGCCGACAGCGGAAAAGATAAACGAGCTATATAATTTTTTTATGAAAAGAGGAATCAATTGTGAAAAAAGCGAAAGCCGCCGTTATGATCGGCGTGAATGAACCGTTTTCTATACGCGAATATGAGGTAACATCTCCGCCGGCAGGAATGGCGAAATTGCGCTTAGTGGCCAGCGGTGTATGCGGTACCGATATGCATATTCATCAAGGTAAGCTTCCGAGTAACCTCCCGGCTATCATCGGACACGAGTTTATCGGCAGGGTTGAGGAGCTGTCGGATATTGACCGTAAACAATACGGCATTGCGGTGGGCGATAATGTGATTGTCAATATTGCATGTCCGTGCGGAGAATGTATTCTTTGTAAAAATGGGGACGATGCCAACTGTATTAATATGAAGGTTACGAACGGAGGAAACCCCGAAATCGCACCTCATTTTTATGGCGGATATGGCGAATACAATTATTCGCCGGTAAAGAATTTGATTAAGATACCGGCAGGGCTTGATCCGAAAATGACCTGTGTTTTTCCATGTGCCGGACCGACTGCAATCCATGCGTTTATGTTGGCGGACAAGGCGGGAGTGAAATTATCGGATATAAATACGGCAGTAGTGCAGGGGCTTGGACCTGTGGGAATGTTCGCCGTCATGTATCTTCACGCCGCAGGAGTTAAAAATGTAATCGCAATTACAGCCGGTAATAATGGTAAGCGTGAGCAGCTGGCTGTCAAGCTGGGGGCTGGTGAAGCGGCAGATTTGAATCATTTGCCTGTGGGGGTTGATTTAGTATTCGAGGCATCAGGTAATCCCGCCGCCTTTGCACAGGGCTTGGGAATGCTGCGTAACAGGGGCGTGTATCTCGTGCCGGGGCAATATTCCAACAGCGGTATGATAGAGATCGCGCCGCAGATCATAACCTTCAAGGCGCTGCATATCATCGGCTCGTCGCAGTATTCCACGTGCGATGTGAGAGCCTACCTTGATTTTATTGCAGCACATCCGGAGCTGCACAAAGAGATAGTATCTGCCGCCGCTTGTTATAAGGTGGAGGATATTAATAAGGCCTTCGAGGACGCGAAGTGCGGTAAAAACATTAAGACGATGCTGGTTTGACGATTTAATAAAAAATGCGGAGAATAACAGGGAGCTTTACAACGCGATATATAACAGAGATAAAAGTACAGTACAAAAAACATAGTCAAAAAGTATAGGCCGAGCGCTCAAAGTATAGTTTACCTTTAGACGGAAATCAGCCATAATCTAGGTGTACATAATATAAACGGAGGGATATTGCCAACTCATAATATCGGTTTATGAATTGGAAATGTTATTAAGAGAGTATGGATGTTATTAATTTAAGGCCAACACAAAAAGAATTGGCAAAAAAACAAGATTGGGTGCAAAAACATTTTGAAGATGATAGGGTTCCGCCTTTTTCTTTTTATTATGGTAACATTGCCTTTAGTGAAGTGTATAAGGATTGGGAGAAATCCTCCTTTAGAAGACATGTAGACACCACACGTGATGAGATTACCTTGACATATAAAGGGAAAGATGGATTAGTTATTACTTGCTATGTTATTGAATATTTAGATCATGCTGCTGTTGAATGGACAGTATATATAGAAAATACCGGTGTTCAAAACTCGCAAATGCTGTCTGATGTGCTTGGCATTGATACTGTCTTTTTTAACAGAATGAGTAAAAATGCACCTCCTGTCGGGAATATAAAGCTGTACAGCAATAAAGGAGATACATGTGCGCATGATTGTTACGAACCGATAGAGAGCTTTTTTTATAAGGATAAGCCGTTATGTTTTTACCCGTATGGCGGCCGCCCTACTTTTGAACAGTTTCCGTATTATAGATTACAAGGTGAAGCAGAGGGTATGATATTTGTTCTTAGCTGGCAAGGCCAATGGAAAACCGGTTTTGTTCAGGTGGAGGATGGACTATGCATTACAGGTGGTCAGAAAGAACTATGTACATATCTCCTGCCCGGTGAAAAAATTCGTACGCCATTGTCCTTGGTTTTGTTCTATGATGGTACTGAGAATGACCGTGCTGTTAATTTATGGCGGCGCTGGTTCCTGGAGCATAATACACCGAGAGTGCAAGGGCAGCTAATACCACCGTTTTATGCAAATTACCCGGGAAGAATATACAGCGAAATGGAACAAGCAACGGAAGAAAACCTCAAAAGTTATGCGGATTGTTATCTTAACAACAATATTCCATTTGACTATTTATGGATTGACGCAGGCTGGTATGATATGGGCCCTGGAATGGGATGGCCATGTACCGGTACCTGGAAGGTTGATGAAAAAAGGTTTCCTAATGGTCTTCGCGCTGTGACCGATTATGTTCGAGAGAAGTCCGGTGTTAAAACGATGTTGTGGTTTGAACCCGAACGGGTGGTAAAGGGGACAGAATTATATAATGAACATTTAGAGTGGTGCCTGCCCAGCAAGGCAAGTGAAGAATCTGCTATTGAGCATCCGGAACACCCTTGGAAAGGAAGTCTTTTGTTGAATCTTGGAAATCCGGAGGCTCGTGAGTGGATAACCAATCGACTTGTCTCTATCATTCGCGATGAGGGTATAGACCTTTACAGGCAGGATTTTAATATGAATCCGCTGGAGCACTGGCTTGAAAATGATGAACCGGCGCGCCGTGGTATTACTGAAAATCATCACTGTACCGGTTACCTCAAAATGTGGGATGACATCCTGGAAGCGTTTCCTGATATTATCATAGATAGTTGCTCTTCCGGCGGACAGAGAAATGATCTTGAAACGGTACGACGTTCGCTGCCACTACATAAGACAGATTATAACTATGGTGATTTGACATCGAAGCAAGGCTTCCATCATACATTATTTCAGTGGTTTCCATTTTTCGGTTCCTTTAACTGGCCAGCCGATCAGAAGGATATTTATTATCAGCGCAGCTCTGTTCTTTTATCCTTCCATGGGTGTGAAGATCCATTTCAACCTGGGTATGATTTTAGTAAAAACAGAGAATGGATGATGGAGTGGAGGGAGGTTGCCCATTGCTTTTATGGAGATTATTTCCAGCTCACTCCATACTCGCGTGATGAAAGGGAGTGGATCGGATGGCAATTTAACCTGGAGGATACAGGTGAAGGTCTTATTCAGGTATTCATGAGACCAATGTCGCCATTTCGCGAAGCAGCATTTTGCCTGAAAAACCTGGACGAGCATGCAAAATATGCTGTAAAGGACTATAACAGGGGAGTCACTGCGAATATTAGCGGCAGAGATTTAATGAATAAAGGTCTCCAAATGAGCATGGAGAAATCACCGGATTCGTGCCTGTATTACTACAAAAAAGTATAGTACAAAAAACATAGTAAAAAAGTATAGGCCAATTGACTAAAGTATAGTTTACGTTTGGGTGAAAATAAATAATAATCTAAAATGTGCAGAACATACGATCAGAACGTATAGGTTCTTCATACTGGAAATCGGAAAGGTGGGTGCACTTTGGAGGTAGTTTCGGCTTTAACAGATAAGCAGCACAAGAAACGCAAGAAATCTGACATGAATTGGGGTTTGTTTTTCTTAAGTCTGCCCGGACTTCTTTTCATATTACTCTTTATCTACGTTCCCATGTTTGGGATCATCATAGCGTTCAAGGATTTCAGGTATGATTTGGGCTTTTTCGGGAGTCCATGGGTTGGGTTTAAAAATTTTGAGTTCCTTTTTTCAACAGAGTACGCTTTTAGAATCACCAGGAACACATTGTTCATGAATGCGCTTTTTATATCGACAGGGCTGTTTTTTCAGGTGGTCTTTGCGTTAATGTTAAGTGAAATGACCCGCAGGTCAGTGAAGGTTTATCAAACTGTCATGTTCTTTCCGCACTTTCTCTCGTGGGTGGTTATCAGCTACATCTTTGTTGGTCTCTTTGATATGGATTCGGGGCTGATAAACTCAATATTAAAATCCATAGGTCAGGAGGGAGTCTTCTGGTACAATGAACCAAAGTATTGGCCATGGCTGCTTACGCTAGCCAATATATGGAAAGGCGCCGGGTATGGTGCAATAGTGTATTACACAGCATTGATGGGAATTGACCCTGAGTATTATGAAGCATCGGAGCTTGACGGCGCTACAAGACTGCAGCAGATAAGGCATATATCCTTACCTTTTCTGAAGCCGATTGTCATTATTATGTTGATACTTGCCATAGCAAGCATATTCAGAGCTGATTTCGGGATGTTTTTCCAGCTGACGCTGGATTCACCGTCTCTCTATCCGGTTACTGACGTTATAGATACATTTGTGTACCGTAATGCCTTTGGCGATATAGGAATGGGTACTGCGGCAGGGCTTTTCCAATCTGTTGTAGGTCTTATACTGGTATTGACGACGAACTGGATCGTAAGAAAAGTTAGCTATGAAAATTCCTTATTCTAAGGAACGTCTGGATTCCAAGGCTCCGGTAGTATATTTCAGCGATTATTGAGGTGTGAAATGGATACAGTAAAAAATAATGCGATAAGTAATAAAACAAAAAACAACGAAATAAGAGGCAAACCCCGATTTAGTGTTGGACAATTCTCCATACATTTAATCATCATCCTATTCTGTCTTTTTTGCGTGGTTCCCATCTTATTGGTTGTCTCCATTTCTCTTTCCGATGAAATGGAGCTTGTCAAGCATGGCTATAGATTAATTCCTGAAAAGCTAAGTTTTTCAGCATATAGCTATATCCTAAAAAGACCGGGACAGATACTTAATGCGTATATGATCACCATCATTGTCACTCTGGCAGGCTCTTCTCTGGGACTTCTCATATCCTGTATGCTAGCCTATACAACGACAAGAAGGGACTACAAATACAGGAATATCACTTCCTTCATCGTATTCTTCTCCACAATGTTCAATGGAGGTCTTATCCCAACGTACATACTTATTTCAAAGTATTTGCATATGAAGAATACTCTGTTTGTCCTATTTGTACCTTACCTGGTGAATGTAGGATTTATATTTTTAATGAGGGGCTTTCTGCTTAGTATTCCTGGTGCACTGATTGAATCTGCCAAGATAGACGGCGCAGGTGAATTTCGGATATTCTTCAGGATAGTAATCCCATTATCCAAGGCGGGTCTTGCTACAGTAGGGCTGTTCTATGCGCTGATGTACTGGAATGATTGGTGGCTGTCCTTGCTTTACATTGACAACAATAGATTAGTCACCCTGCAATTTCTTTTGTACCGTATTTTGTCCAACATAAGCTTCTTGTCAAAGGTAATGAGCCAGGGGATCGCAAAGAACGTTGGGGCGGATATAGTAAAGCTGCCGCAGCTGTCTGCGAGGATGGCTATGTGTGTCATGGCGGCGGGTCCAATGCTGTTTGTATTCCCGTTCTTCCAGAAGTATTTTGTCAGAGGCATTACAATAGGCTCGTTAAAAGGATGATTGCAGCCGTGTTAACGGTTTCAATATATAATTATAATCAAGGGAGGATTTGAAATGTACAAAGTAAGAAAGATGATCACAACCTGTCTGGCACTGGTACTGGTATTTGCGGTAGCAATCACTTTTACCGGGTGCGGAAAGTCGGCGCAGCCTGAAGGAACGACTACTCCGAACAGCACGGCTGCCTCAACAACAGAACAGGCATTACCGCCGGTAGAACTGGAATGGTATATAGGCGGAGACGAAAACGATGTTGCAGACCTTCCGGCGGTACTTGAGGTGGTAAATAAGACGCTTAAGGAAAAAATCAACGCTACCTTGAAGCTTAACCTTATTGACTTTGGCACCCTGGAACAGAAGATGGATGTTAAAATAGGCGCCAACGAAGTATTCGACATGTGCTTTACGTCTTCATGGGCGAACGTCTACAGTAAGAAGGTAAGCAAAGGAGCCTATGTAGAGCTTGATGAATTGTTGAAAAAGTACGGGCAGAACATTTTGTCAACAATTCCCGAGAAATATTGGGATGCGGCAAGAGTGGACGGAAAGCTGTATGGGATTCTCAACTATCAAATGTATGCAAATGTTTACGGGATAACAGGAAACAAGGCGTTGATGGACAAATACGGCGTTAAAAAAGAAGACATAAAGAAGCTTGAGGATCTGGAGCCCTTCATGGCAAAGGTGAAGGAAGGGGAGACAGGCGTATACCCCTTGAGAGTCAGTCCTATGGCATATACGGATCCTGATACCGGAGCATTGTATTGGGGGGCGGTACCCGGATCAGGCATGTTTGTTGTTAATGAAAACGACCCGGAGCTGAAGGTGGTCAACCTGTACGAGACAAAGGCGTACAGGCAGAGGGCTGATCTTGTAAGAAAATATTATCTGAACGGATTTATACGTAAGGATGGATTTATTGCTGATAAAATGTTTAATGAGGATGTCAAAGCAGGAAAATATGCATTATGGGGAGGCGGTAACATCATGCCGGGCAACGAGGAGTCATCGAAGGCTCAAACCGGATTGGATGTCTATGGTATACCGCTTATGCCGCCTATGGTTGAGACATCCGGAATAATGGGGACAATGACAGGTGTGAGCAAGACTTCCAAAAACCCTGAGAGGGCGGTAATGTTCTATGACCTGCTGTTCTCCGATAAAGAGCTGTACAACACCCTTGTATATGGGATAGAAAATAAGCATTACAAGAAAATCTCGGAGAATACCGTTGAATTGATTCCGGATAGCGGCTACAACAACACAAATGCAGCATGGGAAATGGGCAACTCGTTCAGTGCATACCTGCTGAATGGAACAGATCCCGATGTTTTTAAGCAAAGACTGGAAATAAATGATAATGCTCAAGCCTCCCCGCTGCTTGGATTTAACTACAACACCGAGCCAATGAAGACAGAACTGGCTGCACTCAATGCAGTATACACGGAAGCCGCACCACAGCTTTTGTATGGTATTGAAGACCCCGAAAAATTTCTGCCGGGTCTCATAGAGAAAGGCAAGAAAGCCGGATTTGACAAGGTTAGAGATGATGTGCAGGCGAAAATTGATGAATGGAGGAAGGCGAACGGCAAATAATACGATCGTGTGAAATATGAAGCAAGGGGATGGTTCGGGCGCTTCCGTCCCCTTTGTTTCTTTGTTGGGAAGAAAATAGCTGCCATAGGAAGAAACACCTGGAGGATGATTTTTATGGGCAAAAAAATAAAAGCAGGATTAATAGGGTGCGGTGGTATAGCGGGGTTCGCACATATACCGGCTTATTTAAAAATAGAACAATGTTGAAAATAGTAGAACGAGCGGATAACTTTATTGCAAAAGGACATGATTTTGATATCAGTAAAACCAAGAAGGAAACACCCTGGCAGGGGCGGTGGATATGGCTTGACGATGAAGCTTATCCGGAGTATCAGAAAAGCGTTTATACGGTGGAGTGTGATAGAAAAGGCGAGAAGCAATGTGTTGCTTTTTTCAGGAAACAGGTCAAATTGGTAAAGGAAATCAGGAATATAAGGCTGTGGATAAGTGCAGACAGCAAATACAGACTTTATATTAATGGTAAAATGGTTGGGAGAGGTCCTGCAGAGGTTGGCGGAGACTGTGGCAATAGAGAGCCGCTGTCTTACTGGTTCTACGATGGATACCAGGTGGCGGATTATTTTCATGACGGAGACAATGTGATTGTTGCGGAGGTTTTGCTTCAGCCGCAGGTTTGGGCGGATTCTTCAATGGGGCATGGCGGGATGCTTCTGGAAGCTATTGTTGATTATAAAGATGCTGCAAGTGAAATTATTAAATCGGATGAAGGCTTTAAAGGATTTTTGAATTCCGCTTTTTTGGATGATAACACGTATTCCTTCCAAAAGGAATTGAAGGGGATACACGGCAGTGATTTTGATGACAGCCATTACAGAAATGCAAAATTCACAGAAAGCATATGGGAACTGATACCGAAGGAAATTCCGCATCTGGCTGAAGGTATCGTAAAATTCAAGAATATCATCGTGCCCTTTGAACAATATAAGGGCAGAGTAGCGGAGAAGGATGGAAAAATCACAGTGACACCCGGAAGCCATATTTCTTTTTGGCTTGATTTCGGAAAGATTTATTCAGGCTTTACCTCTTTTAAGGTGGAAGGCGAAAAAGGTATCAAGCTGGAGATCTCTTCGCAGGAAATGCCGGGTAAGGATGAGTTTACCGAGAGGTTTTATCTGGAAGACGGTGAATTTGAGTACAGGAGTATACGATTACAAAGTATAAGGTTTTTGCAAATCAGGCTGGGTACATTTACAAAACCGATAGTGATTACCCCTGAAGTAGTTTTCTCTTGCTATCCGGTTGATTATGCAGGGGATTTTGAATGTAGTGATGAGCTGCTTAATAGAGTATATAAAGCAGGAAGATGGACCAATCAGATATGCAGACAGTCATATCATTTGGATTCACCCGTTCATCAGGAGCCACTCGGCTGTGCGGGGGATTATTATATTGAAAGCCTTATGAACTATTATACCTTTGGAGACAAATGGCTGACACGGTTGGATATATTGAGAACGGCAAGCCTGATAAGGCAAAAGGCGGGAGTCATGTTTCACACCAGCTACAGCCTTTTATGGATAGAGATGCTGGTTGACTATTATAAATATACCGGGGACGATGGGATTTTTTCACAAACAAGAAGCGAGGTTTCTCTTCTTCTAAAATTATTTGCAGGCTATGTGGGTAAAAGCGGTTTGGTTGACAATGCGCCAAACTATATGTTTATGGACTGGGTACCGGTTGGCAGGCATAATCTGCATCATCCTCCAAAGGTTATGGGCGTTTCGTATATGACCGCCTTGTATTATAAGGCTCTTCTAAATGGGGCATATATTTGTGAAATATTATGCGATTCAGAAAAGAGAAAAGAATACACCAAGGCAGCGGCAGCTATAAAAGAGTCTTTCAATACCGAATTATATGTGGAAGAAAAAGGACTTTACTGTGATGGGAAAAATGGTGACATACCGAGTATTTCAGGTGTTTGGATGCCGGAGGATGAGGAGGGCACATATTTTAGCCAGCACACAAATTCACTTGCAGTATTATTTGATCTGGCACCGGTTGAAATACAAAGGAGCATCATGGAAAAGGTTGTGAATGATAAGGAATTAATACAGGCACAGCCATATTTCATGCACTTTATTTTAAATGCCATTCACCATGCCGGATTATTTGATAAATATGGAAATGAGCAAATGAGAAGATGGGGAAAGCTGCTTTCAGAAAATGAAGATAGCCTTAAGGAAGTGTGGGATGGATTTGAATGTGATTATAGCCATGCCTGGGGCGGAACACCTACCTATCAAATGCCGGCTAAAGTACTTGGCATAATGCCGGTAGAGGCAGGCTTTAAGAAGGTTGCTGTAAATCCATGCATTTCCGACTTAAAATGGGCACGTGGCAAAGTACCGACACCATTTGGCATAATCGAAATAAGTGTGGAAAGAAAAGATGATGGCGTGATTATAAATGCTGTTGTACCAAAGCAAATAGAAGTTGTTTCTTCAATGGATATTAAAAAATAGATGGGATTGTTGAGATTATTATGTAGGCTGCAGTGATAGCAGCAGAAATGAGGTAGTTATGAAATTAGGCATTATAGGTTCCGTATATGAGGAGGCCGCAAAGAATATTGAGCTTTTTCAAGCTACAAAAGCAAAGGGACTGGATTTTTTGGAATTTTGCATCAATGGAGAGCGTGGAAGCGAAAAGCAATCCTATGCTAATATTGATTTGTTGGTAAAAAATGAAAATCTCCTTAAAGAATGTACTGAAGAAAGCGGTGTAGGAGTTGGTTCAATCGGACGCTGGGGTTCTGACAGAATCGACTCCAATGGAAAAATCATAAAGGAGGAGCTGGAGCAATCCTGCCGCATAATTGACGCATCCGGCGTAATCGGCTGTCCAAACTTTGTCTGCGGCTGCAACTTTGTAGAAGGTCTGTCACTCTATAGGAATGCGACAGGGGCTATTGAGTTTCTGGGGAAATTGATTGATTATGGTAAAAGCAGAAATGTAAAAATATCAACATACAATTGTCGCGGGAACAGCTTTATAGTTGAGCCGTCTGCATGGAAGCTGATTCATGGGGAATTGTGCGATCTAGGGATTAAATTTGATCCATCGCATTCCATAGGCGATGGAGGGGATTACCTGAAGGAAATGGCTGATTGGGGTCACAGGTTTTATCATGTTCATATAAAGGGTTCTCTTACCATCGGTGGCAAACGCTATGATGATCCGCCTGCAGGTCTTGATCAGACTGATTGGGGCAGCTTCATGTCTGTTCTTTATTCAGTCGGTTATAAGGGGGGGCTCAGTATTGAACCTCATTCTCGTCATTGGACCGGTGAATTAGGAGAAAAAGGTCTGAACTATACCATAAGTTTTATGAAGAACCTCATGCTATAGAGGCAAAAGACATGGGGACGGTTCTTCTGTCTTCCCTTGGCAAAATAGAAGAATCGTCCCCACGTCTTCATTTGAAAACCTTCATAGGGGCTGATATAATTGAATTGAAAGTAATAAAATCAGCCATAATGGCCAATGCAATGGGACTATTAGACGGGTTCTTATAGAAGCACTTGTTGAGATAGCTTGGAAAAGAAAGGACTGGATGCGGTATAATGAAATTTATAGGCAGCATAAGGAAAAAGAAGTATTTTTATAAAATAATTTCATTATTCACAGCGGTGCTGTTTTCAATCATGTCCATCTTTGCCTTTACTGTCTATTATAATATTGAAAAAAATGTAATGAAGAATGAATATGACTACAATAAGAAGTTTTTATACCAGGTAAAATATAATGTCGATTTTATTAATGAAATGGCAAGAAATCTTTGTATATTCAATTATTTTAAGCCAGATATAAAGGCTCTTATGTATTATAGGGGAGAGGAGGAATATTATAACCGGCATATGGAATCCCTTCGCAAGGTGTCAAATATCACTGAGGCAATTCCCCTGGTAGATTCCATCTACATATACAATAGTGAACTGAAGCAATACTTTTCGGATAGAGGAGTTTTTGCCGATGAGACTATACAAAAGAGTATAGTCGCTGAATATAAACAAATTCCTGTATTGAAGCCGGTATTCAGAAGTATCGAAAACAGTGAAAAATTAAGCGATGAGAAAGACTATGTTATTTCTTATTTCATGTACGAGGATAAGGATGGGAGCAATTACATGGATGGAGGGGTAATTCTCAATGTTAAGACCCAATGGCTGTACGATAATATAAAAATGTTGAATATGACAGATGTACAGAAGGATAGTGTAATTTTCATTGCAAATGAACGGGGAGAATTTATCAAGGATAAGGGACTAAAGGGCAACGCTCAGGAGGTTTCAACCGACGATATATATCATGCATATAAAAACGATGTAAGTATCGATAGCAGCCAGGATTTTGGATTGTTTAAGTCAAAAATTAACAGCCGGGACTTCTTTATTACCTATATAAAATTGGAAAATACAGATTGGGTCCTGTTAAAGGCTCAGCCATATAATCAGTTATTTCAGTATATAAGACAAATGAAAGCCAGCTTGCTTATGATAACAGGTATCTTGCTTTTATTGGCATTAGCTGCTATCATATCCATCTCAAGAAACATTTACAGTCCGATTGCCAACCTCATCAGGCAGTTAAATTCAGAGCAAAATAGAAAGCTTGATACCGGGGATTTCCGGGATGAGTTTTTTTATCTGAATCAGGTGTATAAATACACAAACGATAGGCTAAAGCAATTTAGAGAGGAAAAAAACTCAAACAAATCAATCATGACGCTGTACTATCTTAAAAACCTTTTGATTGACAGCGCTTCGATGAGAGAGGAAGATATTGAAAAAATCCGGGAAGAAAAATATTTTTCCATCGATATCAATAGGCCGCTGGTCGTATGTATTATTAAAATTGACTGCTATCCTGACTTTGAAAAAAGCTGTGATCAGGGAGACAGAGGTATTTATAAATTTGCTATCATGAATATCGCCTCGGAAGTGTTATCCGAAGCATTTAAAAATGAAATGATTGACATGGGCACCGATCAAATAGCGGTATTATCGGAAGTCAGCATGAATGCGGGGGATTACCGGGATAAGCTGATCGCTTTAATAAAGAAAGCGCAAGAGTATATATATAAATACTATAAGCTTTCAGTCTCCTTTTCAATCAGTGAAACGGTTCAAAGCAGGGAACAGATTGCCCGGCATTATAATCAAGCACTGGATTTTATCTCATACCGTTGTTTGTTTGGGAAAATGTCTGTTATATCCCATCCGTTAGTAAAGAATAATCTGGATAATCTGCAATTTTCTTATCCCTCTTTGTTAGAGAAGCGCCTTGTGGAGGATATCAGGCATGCAAATATCGGCAAAATCAAAGAGGACATCGCTAAAATATTTGATGATATTTCAAGCATGAATTATAACAATATAATTTTGGCGCTGATGCACTTATTAAATACCATTAAATCTGCTTTAGACGAAATCAATCAAGGAAAACTAAATACATACGCTATAGATTTCGGAAATTTGATAGAGCAGCTTTACGAAATGGAAACACTGGAGGTACTAAAAGGGAATCTGTTACTAATTTTTGAAAACATCCCCGAAGAAGAGAAGGATAATCGAAGTGAAAAGAATAAGGTGTTAGTTGAAACAATTAAGAAGGTTATTAGTGAAAATTACTCGGACAGCCAGCTTTGTATGACAGAAATCGCGGATATGCTAAAGATGTCTCCGCAATATATCAGCAGAATATTCAGGAATGCGGCAGATATGTCAATTTCAGAATATATCAATGAAGTAAGGCTTTCAAAGGTTCTTGATTTACTAAAAAACACCAACCTTAATATAAGCAATGTTCTGGAAAAGGTAGGAATTGAAAACGAGACATATTTTTTCAGACTATTTAAAAAGAAGTTTGGTACAACTCCCAGAGAGTATTTATTGAGGATGATTGAAAATAGACAATGATGGATAGAGCCTGTCTAATATCTGCTTATGCCTGGCATTTTAGGAAGATTTTGCGCCAAACAAGGCAAATTTTTGCAGTAATAATCTGTTTATTGCAAGAAAATTTAACGCAGTATGACGCAAAATCAGCCAAAATGACAGGTGCAATGGGATAAATAGGCAGGCTCTATGGAAAGGTGGCAATTATGAGAGTTGTTGCAATCAATGCAGCTGAGGCAGTGATTGAGTCCTACTGGGATGGAGGGTCAAGTGAACATCCCACGGACAAGTACAGCCTTTTGGAGGAATATACTGTTCATTTCGGGGGGAGCGCTGCCGGAAGTGTACGTCAAACGTGGTTTACAGCAGAGGTAATGATTGATAAAGGTATACCCGGAGAGCTGGCAGTCATTTTACAAAGAAAATGCGATATTTCGGTGAAGGGGTATGATATTTTCAGGTTGGTTGCTCAGATGCCTGGAAGCGTTCATATAACTGTTCGGGCGAAAATAGACGGAGCAGAACGGATACTGATGGACAAGCTTCCGGGGACAGACGGAGTAGATGAACTGGAGAGCTGTATTTCCGGAAATCATTTGACGGATTTACAAATGGGATTTACGTCAAATGGCAAATTCCCGGTTTCTGTAAATTTATTTTGGCTTGGACTTTCAAACAGGGAAGCGCAGGAAAGGATGGAAAGCCGTAAAAGTCCCTATACCCCTGAATGGCTGGGAATTCTGGAAAAAACCCCGCGCCCCATGGAGCCTGAACTGGGAATATTTTTTAATCAGGATGGGCTGGAGGAAATCAGGAAAAGGATTGATACCGAACCGCTTAAAGCTCTCTACAGCAAGCTTAAAGAGCTTGCATCAGAAGATATGGCGCTGATCCCGGAAACGTATATTGGAGAATTCGTACCTCACCCCATATCCTTGTTCACAAGAAAGCGTGACATGAAAAAGCCCGTGCTCGCAGGCAGAATGGAGCGGCTGGCTTTTGTAGGCATGGTAGAGGGTAACAGAGAAATGTCCCTGCTGGCTGCACGTATGGCTATATCCGCAGCTCATTGCGAATACTGGGCAAATGGCATCATGGGAACCTTCCCAGGCACCACATGGCACCACAGATCCTTCACTGAATCGGAGTATTGCAGGGGATGCGCCCTTGTGCTTGATTGGGCAGGATTCCTGATAACGCCTCACGGCAAGCAGCTGATACGCGATGCTATGATAATGAAAGGCTTTGCGCGTATTGAGTCTGATTTCAAGCGCATGGAGTACATGAGAAGCATGAACCAGGGAATCGTGTTCAGCGCGGGACGCATCATAGGATTACTGTCTCTGCTGCCTGTTTATCCTCGGTATAGGGGGCTTCTTGAGGAAGCCGAGAAGGATCTGATGGAAATGATAGACAGCTATGTATTGGATGACGGAGGAACCTTAGAGGGAATGACATACTGGAATTTTACCTTCTACCATGTCGTTCAATGCCTTTATGCCCTTGCACATTACCATGGCGTTGATCTTAAGGAATATACCGGCGGCAGTGTCATGAGAACAGGAAATTATCCCTTTGCCATGCTATCCGTTACAGGTGACGGCGCAACCTATCTGCCCATCAACGATGCTTCAACGGGGAGTCATATCACGCCTTACCTTGCTGCGTTCTTCAGCCGGATTTCCGACAGGCCTGAATGGAAAGGGATTTATAAGGGCGCAATAAACGACAAGGAGATTGCTCCGGATATCTATACATTCATTGTCTTGCCGGATGCTGCGGAAGAATCAGCCTCTGCGATTACCTCCGGTGTTACCTCCAGGCTTGATGCATTGCCGGATACCGGTCAGGTAAGCTCGGTAAGGCTTGATCCGGAACTGGGGCCAATACATTTTCACCTTTGCAGCGGACCGACACAATTCGGGCACTTCCATGAAGACAAAGGCAGCTTTATACTTGAAGCGGGTGGGGAGGTTCTTGCAGCCGACAGGGCCTCAGCGCCATATGAGCATTCTGAATCTATGGTGACTGGTTTTGCAGGCTACCATAACCTGCTTTACCCCGAGAGCTCTGATGGCTTGCTGCTGCATCAGCCGGACAATGTAGCCGGTGGTAAGCTTATTACAGCAACAGAGGTTCAAGGAATACTGCGATTGTCATGCGACAACAGGGATGCCTGGGATTCCGGACTGTTCATTAAAAATATACGGAGTGTAGTTTCACCATTACCTGCGCTCTATGTGATTGATGATGAAATTGAAATGGGAAAGGCGATGGCAATGAGCTTCCGCATAAACACTGACTACCCTGTATTGGATAAAACCAGTGAAGTGTGGGTACGTGGCAGCCAAGCAATCCTGAGAATAGTGCCGGTCAATTGGATACCCAGCGAAAGCATTATTGGGGCTGAAGGAATCAATGAAAAGCTTGAACCGGTTAATCTCATACGGATGCTGACAAAGCCATCCAAAACCCACAGGCTGTTGACAGTACTCCAGGTCGTGCCGCGGGATCCAAAGCCGGAGCAGCTATGGAAGGTAAGTCTGAAAGATAACAATATCACCGCCGCGAGGGGTGAAACGGAAATTATTATAAAATATTGAAAGGGGTTTATAAAAAATGAGTATTTGGAAGTCAAACGATGTTGTTTTGTTCCAGGGAGACAGTATTACTGACGTATATCGCAGCCGTGAGGATGATAGGTTAATGGGAAATGGCTATCCGATGATGATCAGCGCCTGGCATGAGTCTGGGTTTCCAGAAAACTGCGCCGGATTTTTAAACCGTGGAATCAGCGGAAACAGGGTAAAGGATTTGCAGGAGCGGCTGCAAAAGGATTTCATTGATTTAAAGCCTACCTGGGTTTCTATTCTAATCGGAATTAATGACTGTTGGAGAAGGTATGACAGCAATGACCCGACTTCGGCAGAGGTATTTGAAGAAGGGTATGTGGATTTGCTTGCAAAGCTGACACAGAGTCTGGACGTAAAAATTGTGCTGTGCGAACCGTTCCTTTTAAATGTTATGCCGGGACAGGAAAACTGGAGAGAGGATCTGGACCCGAAAATTGCTATTGTAAGAAAGATGTCAGAAAAATTTGAGACTTATTTGGTGCCACTGGACAGTGTCTTTTCTGATGCAGCAAAGAAACGTGCTCCGGAATTCTGGACTATGGATGGCGTACATCCAACTGTTGCCGGACATGCGCTTATTGCACGTGCATGGTTGAAGACGGTGCGAGCAAACTATTAGGGGTCTTAAAATTACAAATAGAAGCTGGAGCAATTATTATGCAGAAAATGTACTATATAAATCAATCGAAGGAATGGCTTGAGGGACTGCCGATAGGAAATGGACGGCTTGCTGCAATGGTTTGGGGCAATGACGAAACAGATATATTGACATTAAATCATGAATGGCTGTGGCGGGGAATAAACAAAAATAGAAAGGTGCCTCCAAATGCGGGGCATATTGAATATGTGCGGTCATTGCTGAAAGAACGGAATTTCTTCAAAGCAACTTTGGCGACAAATCTTTATTTTTCCGGTGAAGGAGGAATGTCATACACAAAAAACAGTGTTGACCCCTATCAAGTCGCCGGTGCTCTTGAATTCACACTGAAGGATTGTGTGGGATTTGAGTGGCGAGAGTTAGATATTGAAAACGGTATAGCGACTGTTTCACGGAAAAGCTCTAAGGGAAGTGTTATTTCCGAGTTTTTCACAAGCTGTAAAAACAACCTGCTCATGTCTAAATGGTACTCCGATGACAGCTTTTCCGGCACACTTGCTTTATCAAGGGTGAAAGACGACGAGGCGATATATAATTTCACAGTAAAGGACAATAAAATAGTATTTAACTGTGAGTTTAAGGACGGTATAAAACACCGCATCATTACCGAAATACAAACTGATGGTTGCTATACTGCTTCGGTAGAAGGCATTAATATTGAAAACGCCACATATATAGAATGTGTAACGAATATTGCCACATCTGTGTTCAATTTAGAAGCTGAGATTGAAAAATACAGTACAAGCCCAATGGATTGTACTGTTGAAAAAAGAGAACATGCAGCTAAATTCTCAAAGATAATGAACGGTATAAAGCTTGAATTAGATGAGGATGAGAGCTTAAACAGACTGTCTGTCGGTGAGCGGCTCAACCGCATTCGAGAAGGCAGGCGCGACAACGGTATAACCACTCTTTACTTTAATTTCGGCCGTTATCTTATGATGTCGTCCTCCATAAACGGCGACTTGCCGGCAAACCTTCAGGGAAAATGGAATGACAGCATCAATCCTCCATGGGAATGTGATTATCACTTTGACATCAATCTACAAATGAATTATTGGATGTCAGAGCCGTGCAATATGCCCGACTGCGCCGAAGCATTGCTTAAATACACGGAAAGCTTCTATGCAAGCGGACAGGAAGCGGCAGAAATGCTTTACGGCTGCAGGGGTATTTATTTGCCTTTACAAACCGATGCATGGGGAATCTCAACATCCGAATCCTTTGGTTGGAGCGCATGGATAGGAGCAGCGCCGTGGATAGCGCAGCATTTTTGGCAGCATTACTTATATTCCGGTGATATAGAGTTTTTGCGAAGCCGAGGGTATAAATTTTTTAAGGCAGTCGCCGAATTTTATGAAGATTATCTGGTAGAAGATGAAAATGGGGTTATGCAGATTATGCCCAGTCAATCCCCAGAAAATCCTTTTGTTGAAGCATGCGGTGGTTCAAATATGCCGGTCGGTATATGTATTTCATCCTCCATGGATGTACAGCTTGCTTATGACGCTTTAGGGTATGCCGTCCAAGCAGCGAATATTCTCGAGGTTGACGAAGAGATGGCAAAGCATTGGAAGAGGCTGCAGAGAAAGCTTCCTGATTTCAAAATCGGAGCTAACGGGCGGTTGCTTGAATGGAATGAGGAATTTAAGGAGAAGGAGCCCGGACATAGGCATCTTTCTCACCTATATGGCGTATATCCGTCAGATTTATTTACAGCTGAAACAAGACCGGAGAAGTACGAAGCAGCGCGCAAGTCTTTGGAGTTCCGGTTAGAGCATGGCGGCGGACATACCGGCTGGAGCCGTGCATGGGTCGCCTGTCTGCAAGCCCGTTTTGGAAATGCAGAAGCCTTTTATGAGCATTTTGTCGCATTAATTCGTGATTTTGCATCCGAAACAATGCTTGATTTACATCCGCCGAGGATTTTTCAAATAGACGGAAATTTAGGTGCTGTCGCAGCATTGCTTGAGGCGGTAATCAGCTTTACTGACGGTAAAGTACATCTTTTGCGTTCTCTGCCCGAGGAATGGAGCTGCGGACGTTTGGAGGGAATAAAGGTTCCCGGCGGCCACATAATAAATGTCAGATGGAAGGATAGAAGGATTGAAAAACTAGACATTACATTTGGGTTTGGTAAAAAAGTAATTGTTAGCAATGTAAACGGGGAGGAAATGGCATTTTCCGGGGAAGAAGGGCAGAAAATATGTTACCCCATTCTGAATGAAGAAGGAGATGCGAATGGAATACTTGTTTAGTCGTCCGATGGAAGCAGGTGTGCAGTTTTCACAGGCAGATGGGAAGTTATCCCTTTCGCACCTGTTCGGCCTTGATTGCGGCAGGTGCAGGCAACCGGTAGGTTCAAGCCTATTTGGGGGATTGGTGTGCCTTGATGCTGGGGATGGGAAGATCGATACCGATTCCCTGGAGGTACATGAATGCTCATACAATGGTGAAGAACTGACGGTTGTATGGAAATTACGGCATTCATTGTTGCTGAAGAGCCGGTGGAGCTTTTGCAGGGAGACCGGTGTACTGCATCGCCGGGACACCCTTGAAAATACCGGCGAGTGTGCTGTGATAATCTACTCGGCCGGAGCAAGGCTGGCTTTTACGCCAGCAGACTATGAAATATACAGCCAGTCAAGCAGCTGGAACAATGAGAACCAGGGGGTATGGCAGAAGCTTCATCACGGCGGCCTGCGCCTTGGATGCGAGGGTGGACGGACCACTCAGGGGGGCAGCCCTTTCATGGTTTTAAAGGAAAGCACCAGTGGGAAGGCAGCAGTCTTTCAACTGATCCCTGAAGGTAATTGGAGCATGAGCGTCGCCGCCATGAGCGGCCCGGGGGATTCCCGGCCCTATGCCGTGGTGGAAGCAGGGATGGCGGATAGCCGCTTGAGGATGAGCCTTGCAGCGGGAGAAACCCTAAAGCTTCCAGAGCTTCTGGTTTATGAGGCTGGCAATGCCGGGTGGCCGGGGTCTGCGCCCAGTCTTGATTTTAACGCCTGGAAGCTGCATACCTATTACCTCAAGAACCTGTATCGCATGAAGTTTGAAGAACCGCCCATCGTCTATAATACATGGTTTGATGTTTTTGAGTTTTTGGATGTACCCAGGCTGAGAACCCAGATGAAAGTGGCAAAAAAGCTGGGCTGCGAGGTTTTTGTCATTGACGCCGGCTGGTATGGCTACCATGAGGGCGACTGGTTTTCACAGGCAGGAGACTGGCGTGAAAAGGAGCATGTGGCTTTTTATGGGAAAATGGAAGAGTTTGCGGAGGAGGTAAGGGCACAGGGCATGGGCTTCGGGCTGTGGATGGAACCGGAGCGGATCGGTGCCGGTACGCCTGTCAGGCAGCAGCACCCGGAATGGTTCCTGCCGGGCGGCAGTGGCTTTTATTATCCTGACCTGGCCAATCCTCAAGCCTATGATTACATACTGGGTGAAATCTGCCGGTTGATTGAAAAATACAAGCTGGCATGGATGAAGATTGATTTTAATTTCGATCTTGGCCTTGATCCAAAAGGCTGGGAATTTAAACAATATTACGCAGCTTGGTATTCGATACTGGATAGGATCCGAAGTAAATATCCCGGATTTTTCCTTGAGGGCTGTGCCAGTGGGGGAATGAGACTGGATATGAATACCCTGGGACGCTTTGACGGACATTTCATGAGCGATAACGTCAATCCATGGGATGTGTTGAGCATCACACAGGGAGCGCTGCTTCGCCTTCCGCCCGGCCTCGTCATCAAATGGGCGGCTATGCGTTCTACAGACAGCATCATCAAATACAGCCTCCCTCTTGCAGAAGCGCCCAGGAGGGTGATTGTTCCGGAAGGGGCTACATGGGACAGGACTTGTACGGCAGATACTGATTTCACCATGAAGGTAGCTATGACAGGTATAATAGGACTTACCGGTGATTTCTCTGAAATGGATGAAAGGCAGCTGGAAACTATAGCAGCCAACATTCGGTTTTACAGGCAATGGCGGAGCTTTATCCGGTCGTCCCGAGCATACCTGCTTACTCCGCCTGTGGACAGAGGATGCCGCAACGGATGGGCAGGTATACAACTACAGGGGCTGGAAGACGATAAAAACCTGCTGTTTGCATATCGTTTGGAAGATTCCTCTGAACGGTACAATTTTTATCTGCAGGGTTTGAGAGAAGATGGCAAATATCGTATTTATACCACCGGCATCCATTGCGACCCAATTGAGCTTATAAAGGAACAATCCGGCAGACAGCTTATGAAGGATGGCTTACTTACCCAGATTGGCGGGAGGAACGAAGGTACGGTCTATATCATTGAACAATGTCATTAGCCCCCCTAACTCTTAGATAGCGGGTTTTCGATTGGAAAAGCTGTCAGTTGTGAACAGTCATCCTCATAAAGGTCATTTGAGTTGTCATCCACCATGCTTGTGACCAGATACTTTATTAATAGCTTCCCACCATTCAAAGCTTCTATGTGGTTGAATCTGCAGGGGAATGCTGCCAGACGGAGGATCATGATTGTCTGAGAGCCAGAGAATTAAGTGCACCAGGTTTTTTCTAATTACTGTGTCATCTTTGATAAATGCAACAATTCGTATATTTTTACCACATTTGGGGCATAAAGCGGATCTGCATTATAGATTTTCTGTATGAGTAGCGCCCAGTTTTTCTGAGTTTCTTCTTTTTTTTCATAAGGCCCAGGAGGTCTGGAAAGAGCCTGTTTGTTTCCATGCTTAACGCATATTATGATATGAATTCCAGCGAGGAATTCGAAGAGCTTTTTGAAGGCCTGTACATAGGCAGGAACCCTACACAAAAAAGAAATCGGTATCTTGTATTGAAAATAAGCTTCGCTGGAATTGAATTTCGATGGGAACGAACAATGTCCATTATGAGGTTGTGGATGACAATGCGTTTCAAGGGCTTTAGCGTCCGTCCTTCCGGTATTCATAAACGGTTTTGCCGGTGATTTTTTTAAACAGCTTGCTGAAGTATTTGGGGTCGGAATAGCCCACTTTTTCACTGACGTCGCTGATGTTGGAAACGGTAGAATCCAGCAGCCTTTTTGCGTTTTCGATCCGCACAATGGTCTTATAGTCGACAAAGCTCATGCCGGTTTCCTTTTTGAAAAGCTCGCTTAAGTAGGCCGGACTCAGGTGTACCTGCTTCGCAACATGCTCCAGGCTTATATCGCCGGCATAGTTGGCTTCAATTATTTTTTTTGCATTGTCGATGATATTGCGATTGTTAATAGGATTCTTGTCGTGGTAAAAATCGAAAACATGCAGCAGGAGTTCCCGGGTATATTCGGCGAGGCCATCGGCAAAGGGGATGCGGATAAGCCTCTCGTAAGGCTGCTCCCCCGTAAGCTTCGTTTCAAAGCGTATAAACGGAAGCTGGATGTTGAGGATGCTGATGACGGATTGAACCAGCTGCCAGAAATACTCCCTGACAAAAAGGGGATTGATGTCCGGCTGGTTTTTCAGGTCCTCCAACACGCTGTCCACATGGGACAATGCTGTCTGTATGTTTGATAGCTTCAGGTTCAGAATCATTTTGTTCAGCATTTCGTCGGTAAGCGACAGGTCCGGTTCTTTCGTCAGCATTCCCCGGGTATAGGAATGCAGCTTTCCGGGGCCGGCCCAGAAGCGAAGTTCAAGAGCTTTTTCCGCCTGAGCGAACAGCTGATGCAGCAGACAAAGCTGATGGGAGCTTTCACTCAAACCGGCGGATAGAGCAGCGTCAAACCTTTTTTTGAAAATTTGCCGGCACAGCTCAAAGGCCCCGTTCAGATTTTCTTTGTCGGGTTTATCCCGGCAGTTAATAATGGAGATGAACTCTGCGGCTGTACCTTTGCCGGAGAAGGTCACGGCGCCGAAGTACCTTTTCATCACCCTTCGGATGATTGCGGCTTTGGAACCCGTATCCTCCTCCGGGATAAAACCGCCGGAGGAATCCGTGGAAAATACGGCAAGATAAAAGGTATTTTCATTAAATCCGATTCCGTATTCCAGAAGACTGGTTTTGATTTTTTCCAGAGTAAAGGTATTCTGAGCCACAAGCCGCCTCAGGAAAGCTTCCTTCAGCACCGGTACCGCAAGCTTCAGCTGTTCCTTACCCAGGTCATTCCTGAAAGCCAGAGTTGCTTCTTCCGCGATCTCTTTCTTAAACCTTTCCAGGACCTGGAGCAGTTCATTTTCTTCCAGCGGCTTCAGCAAATAATCGGTAATACCGGACTTCATTGCGGTCTTGGCGTATTCAAAGTCGCTATATCCGCTGATAATGGCTATTTTCACCTGGCTGCGGCTGCGTTTCAGCTCTTTGATAAGATCCAGCCCGGTAAGTCCGGGCATCATAATATCCGTCAGTATGATGTCCGGCTCGTGCAGCCTGCAGAGCTCCAGGGCTTCGATTCCGTTGGAGGCCTCGCCTGCCAGCTTCATATCAAGCTTTTCAAAGGGTATGAGGGTTTTTATTGCTGCCCTGACCCATTTTTCATCATCTGCAATTATGACCTTTAACACCCGATGACCTCCTCAATCTTTTTCCGTCGTTACATTGACAATAACATTCATTATCCATCGTTCTTGAATCAATCTTCTTTCACAGCCGGCAGTACAAGCTCGACAACAGTTCCGGCATAGGCCTCCTTGAACTTTAAACCATACTGCTCTCCGAAATACAGCTTTATTCTTGAATTAACATTCCGGACGCCTATTCCTGCACTGGAATTATCCGCATGCTCCCGGCCTTCCGTGTTCATTTCGCCGGCGGCGAGGCTCTTATTCAGCTCCTCTATTTTTCTGGAATGCATGCCTATACCGTTGTCGGACACCAGGATCCTGATATTTTTTTCAAAGCCCAGGATCTCTATTTTGATGACGCCTTTCCCCAGCTTCATTTCAAGGCCGTGTTTGATGGAGTTTTCAATCAGGGGCTGCAGAGTCAGCTTCAGTATCTGATAGTTGTAAAACTCGGGAGGGATGTTGTAGACCAGCTCAAACCTGTTCTCGTAGCGGAAATTCTGGATGGACATATAGTTCTCCAGATGCCCCAGCTCCTCCCGGATGGTTACGAGGTGTTTCTCGCTGATACTGTATCTGAACAACAGCGAGAGCGCCTTGGACATGGCGGCTATCTCGTGGATGCCGTTATACAATGCCGCACCGCGGATAGACTCCAGGGTGTTGTATAAAAAATGGGGATTGATCTGATTCTGCAGAGAATTCAGCTCGGCCTCCTTTTGCTTTAGGCGGATGTCGTAAACCTTGTTGATCAAATAACCGATTTCCGACGAGGCTGCGGCATTATCCGCAACAGCATGGCCGTTTTCCGGTCCGGACAAAAAGAATTTTTTCGGATCCGCACTCCTTTCATAGCCGGATATGACCGCTGTCAGTTCGTTTATGGGATTAAGGTGCCTGGAGGAAACAATAAAATAAAGAATAAGCAATAAGGGGCACAGGAGGATGCAAATCGTGACAAACGGGCTGCCGAAGGGCGTCAGCCAGCTCATAACGGTGTCGGCAGGCATGATATGCATAAAGCTCCAGCTCCCGTCGTCCGATGACAGGTAAGCCATAAACCGTTTTGATTTGCCTGAGCCCAGATAGGAAAGGCTCAGCTTTCGGGCAGTGATGCCTTCCGATATCTCGCTGTCGAGAGGCAGGGTCAGGGAAGATGCATCTGTGCCAAACATCACAGTCTTATTCCGGTCGGTCAGGATTCTCTCCTCGCCCGGATAAGTTCCGGAGACCGGTTCCATGATTTCCTGCAGCAGGCTGTAATCGAAGTCCAGCAAAAGTACGGAGGATGGATTTGCGGCGCCATTTTCGCCGATGACTTTGGCAATGGAGAAAACCATGAGGCTCCTGCCCTCGGAATAGAAACGCTGGTTTGTACCATAGACAACGGCGGAAGAAGGATTTTCAACAGCGCGTGAAAACCAGCTCTGGGCTGAAGGCTTGTTAAACGCCGGAGTGTTTCCGGCCCTTTGCCAGGCTGCGGCGACCTTGTCCCCCCGGATGACATAGGCTCCTTCAAGTCCGGCATACACAGACGGCGCCAAATCCTTCAACAGGACGGCCTTCAGGCCGGCGGGGGCTTCCGTGTTACCGGCTATGGCTGCGGCTGCTGAAGTCAGGTCGTCAAGCAGCTTGTAAAAAGCTTTTTGATTATATTCAAGGCTTTTTATACTCATTTCCCAGACGGCTTTTTCCAGGACGGCTCTGGAATGCACATATGCGGCGCTGATGAGGAGTATAAACGGCACAAGGATCAGCAGGAAAAAGGAGATAGTGAACTTTGAGCGGAGCTGGAGATAAAGCTTGCTTACACGCGGGTTCTGATAGGATTTATTTTTGAAAAGGCTGGTGAAGCGCATGCCTTACCTCCTTTATAAGGGAATTTTTATGTACTCTCTTTATTGTAAATAATTTAGTATAAAAAAGCAATGAAAACAGAGCACGGCCAGAAACCCTTCCTCAAAACGGTTGACCCAAAAAAACCCCTCCTATACCTGAAAAAAACCTCCTGCTTATTTTTCACGAAAATGATATTATAATAGGCATCGGATAGTAGAAGTAAAGGGGGCATTTTCGTGATTCCAATAAAAGCCGCCGGTTTTCCGGGTTTTGCAGGAGGGCGGAAGGCAAATTGTCTTCTGGCTGCTGTTTTCATCACTTTTCTTTTCTCAGGATGTACACTGATGCCTGTGGAGGAAGAAGTCCTTGCCCCTCCCGTCAAAGAACCCCAGAAGGTCACCTATGAAACCCTGGAAGCGAAAACAGGCACCATCGAGAAAAAGATCCGGTGTACCGGCTATTTTGTTTCCGTATCAAAGGAAGACTTGTTTTTCCGTTACCGGGGCGGGCGTCTGAACAAAATCCATTTTAAGTATGGGGATACGGTAAAGAAAGGTGATTTGATTGCAGAGCTGGATGCCGGAACGATTTTAGATGATATTGCCCTTCAGCAGCTGGTAGTCCGCAGAGCACAGATAAACCTCGACAGGATCAACACGCAGGCCGAGCTGAATGGCGGCGGAGGCAAGTATGAGCTGGAGTTGGCGGAAATTGAGCTGGAAATGGAAAAAATAAAGCTTGCCAACCTCCGGAAAGAGCTGGAGACCTCCAAACTGGTATCGGAAATTGACGGAGAAATCGTATATTTGAAGGAGATAAAACAGGGGGAGTATATCAATGCCTATGACGTCATTGCCACTGTCGCCGATCCCAAGGCTTTACAGCTGATGTATTCCGAGGATAAGGTATCCGATTTCAGAGACGGCATGAAGGTGGATGTCGTTATCGATGATGTGAATTATACCGGCGAAGTGGTAGCCACACCCCGTGATGCGCCGCCGAATGCAGACGAAGTAACCAAAAAATCCATCAGGATCAAGGTCGACAAGCTTCCGGAAAGCATACAGATTGGCGATGACGCCTCCCTCAGCCTGACGCTGGAAAAGAAGGAGAATGTCCTCATTCTTCCACGCCAGGTAATCAACAATTTCGTCGGCCGCAGATTCGTAAACGTGCTTGTGGACGGTATCCGGGAGGAACGCGATGTTGAGCAGGGCATACAAACCGATACCGAGGTGGAGATTGTCAAGGGGCTGGAGGTCGGAGAACAGGTGATTGTAAGGTAAGGATCGGCTAAAATATTAGTTCCGGTTCTTTTCTGGGGAATGGAGCGGGCTGGTCGCAAGCTAAAGCTTGCTGCTCGCCTATGCAACCTACCAAGTGCAGTTCTCCGGAAAAGATTACCGGAAGTTATATTTTAACGAGTCCAAAGGGGGTAGCAATTTTGTTGCTGGTTGTGCTAAAAAGAATGTCAAGCAGCATGTGGATGATCGTAAGCCTGCTGATAGGCTCCATTATGGCTGTCGCTCTGGTTGCCTGCATTCCTGTGTATACGGAAGGCATCCTGCAAAGGATGCTGACAAGGGACCTGGAAAATTATCAAAGGGATTCGGGCGCATACCCCGGCACCTACTCCATGGATCAGAGCCTGCAATATGGTTTTGATTATAAGGACAGAACCAGAGCCTATGTTTACTTTGATCAAAAAATCAGGACGGAATTTGCGGGTGCATACAAAATTCCGGCATTAACCGGTTCCCATGAAGTGTTTGCCAGCAATCTGGCTCTAAATACAACGGACCTGAAGGGCAAGGAAGTCAAGCGGTATATTGATCTGGGCACAATGGACTCGTTGGAGGAGCACATTTCCATTACCAACGGCAGAATGTTTTCAAAACAGGATGGTGACAACGTATACGAGGTTATTGTCACAAGCCAGACGATGCATGACTTGAATATATTATTGAACAGTGAATATGACGTGCAATGCACACTTCCGGATTACAAGGCTTTAACGTATAGGATAAGAATTGTGGGTGTGTTCACAGTCAAGGATAATTCGGACCTGTATTGGAGCAAGAGGTTATCCGAATATACCGGCGCTTTTTTCATGGATGGAGGCATGTTTAAAAAGGTGTTCGTCGATACGGAGAACGTGCTGATAAATAAAGCCCGCTGGTTCTATGCCTTTGATTATTACCAGATAAAAATCGCCGATGCGGCGGGCATCATCGAAAATTATCAACTGCAGGCGGAATGGGTGAAAAAATACAATGCTTCCCTTAAGATGGTGCTGCCTGCCTATTCCATCCTTGTGAAATACCAGGAAAGGTCGGCTCAGCTCAAGACCATGCTGTGGGTCCTGGTAGTGCCTGTGCTTATCATGCTTCTGTTTTATATCTTTATGGTTTCAAGGCTCATTGTACGGCATGACGAGAATGGCATTGCAGTCTGGAAAAGCAGGGGGGCGGGGAAGCTGCAGATCTTTGCAAGCTATCTGCTGGAGAGCCTGATCATCGGGGCTGCAGCCTTAATCGCAGGGCCTCCGCTGGGGCTGGCGCTTTGCAAGGTGCTGGGGGCTTCCAACGGCTTTCTGGAATTTGTGCAAAGAGCGTCCCTGCCTGTGGAGCTGAATTCTACGGCGCTTTTCTATTCGCTGGCGGTGGTCGCCGTCTTCATGATTACCATGCTGATACCTGCCTTCCTGGCTTCAAAGACAACCATCGTGAATCTCAAACAAAGCATGACACGGGGAAGCAAAGCGCCGCTATGGAAGAAGTTTTTCCTGGATATCGCCATTCTGGGCATATCCATTTACGGACTGTACCGGTATAACCAGCAGCAGGAAGTGCTGGAGCAGGGAATTAAAGCCTCTGAGCTTCAAATTGACCCGCTGCTGTTTCTGACGTCCACTTTTTTCATCCTGGGCGTCGGACTGGTGTTTTTGCGCATATACCCATATATCATCCGCCTGATCTACTGGCTGGGTAAAAGGTTTTGGTCTCCGGTGGCCTATGCATCACTGATTCAGGTGGGGAGGTCGCGGGGACAGGAGCAGTTTCTCATGATCTTTATCATACTGGCAATTTCAACCGGATTGTTTTCGGCCAATTCGGCAAGGACAATCAACCGGAACATGGAAGACAGGATCAAGTATCAGACGGGAGCAGATGTGACAATACAGGCGGTGTGGGAGGATAACCAGCCAAAGGAAAACCCCATGAGCATGCCGGGAATGGGCGGCGACCAGGCGGTTGTAAAAAAGGAGCCTCTTAGATACTTTGAGCCTGACTATACGAGATTTGCTACACTTTCAGGCATAGAGAAAGCTACGAAGGTGCTTATCAATAACCAGGCAGTATTGCGCTGTTACGACCAAACGGTAAGCAATGCCAGAATCATGGGGATAATTCCCAATGAATTCGCCCGGGTCGCATGGTTCCGGAATGATTTGCTGCCCTATCACTGGTACCAATACCTGAATTTGATGTCCGACGCGCCCAAGGCTTTACTGGTATCTTCCGATCTCAGAGACAGAATGAAACTGAAGCCGGGAGATACGATTTATGTATCCTGGGGAGATCAAAGCTACATTGAAGGACTGGTCTATGCGTTTATCGACTACTGGCCAGCCTATAATCCCGGCAAGACGGAGCGGACAGCCGAGGCTCAAGGTCTGGTAGTCGCCAATTACAACTACATTAAAGACAAGCTTGCGGTGCAGCCTTACCAGGTCTGGGCAAAGAAAAAGGAGGATGCCACCGATAAGCAAATTAACGATGACATTCAGGCAAAAAATTTAAATGTAGAAACGGTGACTTATAAGGAACAGCAGCTGGTAAAAGCCAAAAACGACCCCCTGCTGCAGGGCTTGAACGGATCCCTGACGCTCAGCTTCGTCGCCTGTATGGTGATCAGCACCCTGGGCTTTCTGATCTATTGGATCATATCCATCCAATCAAGGGTATTATATTTCGGTATACTCCGTGCAATGGGGTTGTCCCTTTCGAAGGTAATCGGCATCATTGGCTGTGAGCAGCTTTTGGTATCCGGAGTGGCTATTGCCGCCGGAATAGCCGTAGGCGGCGTCACAGGCGATCTTTTCATTCCTCTGCTGCAGCTGGTTTACAGCGCCGCGGAGCAGGTTCCACCCTTTAAAATTGTGGCGGCTGCCGGAGATTATATAAAAATATATTCTGTTGTTGCAATCATGCTGGCGGTCGGATTCGGCACACTCTGGAGAATTATAGCACGGATACGGATCGACCAGGCGGTAAAGCTGGGAGAGGATTAACGAATACTACAGCGTTAAATTTTAATTTATCCTTGCAGAAATAACGCATTGAAGCGTTTGCGATATTTCTGCAAGGCGCATGAATGCCGAAAAATTAATGTATTTAACGCTGTAGTACTAATAAGAATTTATCATGAGCCGGGCTCTTAAAGCGCGGTGAGGGGATGATGACGAGAATGGCTGAGATAATGAAAACAGAAGAGCTTTCAAGAACCTTCCGGTCGGGCGGACAATGCGTTTATGCGCTGAAAAAAGTTTCCGTCGGCTTTGAAGCCGGAAAGCTGGTCATATTAAGGGGAAGGTCGGGCTCGGGCAAAACCACGCTGATCAATTTGCTGGGCGCCCTGGATTCTCCCGATTCGGGCCGGATTTTTTTCAACGGGAAAGAGATAACCCGTGCGAGTGAAGCCTATAAAAACAATTTGAGGAAAAACAAAATGGGTTTTATTTTTCAGTCCGTCGCATTAATTTCCATGATGTCAGCCTATGAGAATGTGGAATTCGGTCTCAGGATAGCCGGAGTAAGCGCAAAGGACCGGAAAAAGAGGACGGAGGAATGCCTGGGGTTGGTGGGCCTGAGCAAAAGGATGAACCACTATCCCCATGAATTGTCGGGAGGGGAACAGCAGCGCGTAGCCATCGCCCGTGCCATCGCCCACCGGCCGGATATTGTCTTTGCCGATGAACCCACGGCAGAGCTGGATACCCATATGGGGCTCCAGGTGGTTAAGCTGCTGAAAAGCCTGGTAGAGCAGCAGGGACTGTCTGTCGTCATGACGACCCACGACCCGGGGATGGTGGAAATTGCCGACGAGGTCTATACCCTTGAGGATGGTGAGATTGTCAATGCATGAGGAAAATACCGCAAATGCCAGAATGATCGAATGCGAAAACCTTGTGAAGATTTACAAGACAAAGGACATAGAGGTGGTAGCGCTGCAGGGACTTGATCTCACCGTGGAGGCCGGCGAGCTTATGGCGATCATCGGCAACAGCGGCAGCGGAAAATCCACCCTGCTGAACATGCTGGGAGGTCTGGACAGGCCGTCCGCCGGCAAGCTTATCGTGGACGGCAGGGACCTTTTGAAGTTTACCGATCCGCAGCTGGTAAAATATAAAAGGGAGACCATCGGCTTTGTGTGGCAAAACAATGCCAGGAATCTGATACCTTATCTCACTGCGCTGGAAAATGTGGAATTGCCAATGATGCTCAACAGAAGCAGGGAAAAAAGAAAAAAGGCGCTTCAGCTGCTTGAACTGGTGGGGCTTCTAAACAGGCGAAATAATAAATTGAATCAGCTTTCCGGCGGGGAACAGCAGCGGGTAGCCATTGCCATCGCCATGGCCAACAACCCGAGAATCCTGCTTGCCGACGAACCTACCGGTTCGGTGGACAGCAAGACGGCCGCCCACATATTGGATGTGTTTCAGGAATTAAGCAAAAGCTTTGGTGTAACGGTAGTGATTGTGACCCATGACCTTCAGCTCTCAAAAAAGGTGGACAGGGTGGTGGCCATCCGGGATGGCAGGACCAGCAGCGAATTCCTGAGAAAAAAATCCTATGCCGAGGAAATGGAAGAAATGAAACAGGGGGTTTTTGGGACCGACGGCGCCGACACCCATGAGGAGCTTGCCGTCGTGGACAAGACAGGCCGGCTTCAGATTCCCGCCGAGTATTTGAATGCCCTGGGGCTTAAGGGAAAGAACAAGGTGAAGGTTGAGATGGACGGCAACCGGATCGTGATCCACCCGCCCGGGGGAAGTGCCGGATGACGCAAGCAGAACCATCCCTTGCGTCATCCGGGTTAAAATTATTAGACAGGAAAGTGTAAGGGCGATCATTGATCGCCTTTAGTTTTTGGAAGAGATCGTCTAGCTTCACATCTGCAAAACTTCGGAATCCATTGATACTGTTCCGATAAGCTGCTTGAGACGCCAGGCATTGCTGTTTGCCTGCCGGAAAGAACAACAGCGCCAATAGGGTCTGCTCAAAGTACAAGCCATTACAAAAGCAAACTACTTTTGACAATCCTCTACTGTGCCTTCCGAAGGTAGTTGGTATAATCGTACTATGGTTTTTTCAGGCAACTTCCATTCTTTGTGTTTACGGTGCGCACCCTGTAAACCTGTCAAAACAATTATTTTTTAGAGGAGGGCATAACATGAAAGGAAAAGTGCTTAAAAGAGTGATGTGTATTGCAATGGCGGGGATGATTACTGCCAGCCTGGCTGCTTGCGGAGAAAGCAAGGATCCCGATGCAACGGCAACCCAGGCCCCTACAACGGCAGCGGCCACCCAGGCAACGGAGACAAAGGCGGCGGAACCGGTAACATTGAAGTTCTTCTCCAATCTCCCGGATAGAAGCGCAGGCCAGGGAAAAGTGGAACAAGAGTTGATCGACAGCTATATAAAGGAAAATCCCAATGTAACCATCGAACTGGAGCCGCTGCAGGATGAGCCTTACAAACAGAAATTCAAAGCCTACTCGGCTTCCAATTCACTGCCCGACGTATTCAACGTGTGGGGCCAGCCTTCTTTCCTGGGACCGGTCATGGAGAGCGGTCTGGTGGGAGAACTCGCCAAGGCGGATTATGACAGCTACGGTTTCTTCCCCGGTTCCCTGGACGGATTCAGCCAGGATGGAAAGCTGTACGGATTACCCAGAAACACGGATGTAATGGTACTTTACTATAACAAGGATATCTTCGAAAAGAACGGCATCAAGGTGCCCACAACCACCAAAGAGCTGGAGGAAGCCTCCAGACAGCTCAGAGACAAGGGAATAGCACCCTGTGCCGTCAACGGCAAGGATAAATGGACACTGGCAATCCTGTACAACGATATGGAATTGAAATTGAGCGGTGATGCAAGCATCATGAAGAGTGCCGTCGGCAAACAGATAAGTTTTGCTAAGGGAGAGAGCCTGGTAGGTGCTGCAAATTCCTTCAAATCCCTGATGGATACGAAGTTTTTCCAGGATTCCTTTGTAGCGGCAGACTATGGCGCGGCCAGAAACCTGTTCGGACAGGGCAAGGCTGCCATGTACTACATGGGCTCATGGGAGATGGGGATGGTATCGGATGAAGCTCTTCCGGAAGCCGTAAGGAATAACATCGCTGTGACCAGATTCCCGGCAGTGGATGGCGGAAAAGGCAGCATCAGCGACATTGCAGCCTGGAATGGCGGCGGATACTCTATAGCGGCCGACTCCAAGGCTAAGGAAGAGGCAGTAAAGTTCCTGAATTATATCTTCAAGCCGGAGAACTGGTCAAAGAGTGTCTGGGAGCAGGGCGTATGCATTCCTGCGCAGAAGTATGATGCCTTCCTGACAGGAAATGAGACACAGGTGCAAAAGGATCTTACGCAGATATTGAGCGATGCGACGGCATTGAGCGGTGTGACTGTCAACGACCTGGGAACCCCGGCCTTTAAGACAGACAGCGAGAACCTGGCACAGCAACTGGCGGCAGGTATCATCACTCCGGAAAAGTTCCTGGAGGAAATGGATAAAGCGGCAGCAAAATAGGGCTTTTAAAACTATTCAGAAAGGAAGTATCATTATGGCGTTATCGAAAATTACGGCAATATCAAGGGAAAAAGCACGGAAGATTTTTTCCAAAAGGATGATATCCGCGCTGCTTGCCGGTTTTGTTGCTGCGGCGGTATTACCGCTGTCTCCGCCTGCTCTGGCAGTGGAGGAGAACATTGTTTTTAAGACGGTACCTGCGGGTGATCCGTATGAGGGATTGCCGCTGTTTGACGGAAATCCTGCACATGTTGAGCAATATCTGAATGTTTATATGGATTATGTCGGATTGGACGGTATGATCAGGTATGCCATGGATCAGCGAGGCGACTATCAGCTTCGCAACAGTGCAGCATACAGTCAATCCTATGAAGACGCAGCAAAAAGAGGACGGGCTGTTACCTGGACCAATCCCAACGCCGGCAAAAGGATGCCCGGAGCAGCGCAGTTTACCGATGCTGTGCAGGGTGTATCCACCGATCTTCCCTCGCTTGTGGGAATGGGACAGACCTGGAACAAGGATTTGTTATACAAAATAGGTGCGCTAATGGGCGACGAGAAGCTGAACGGTATACAGTACAATACTACCAGCGGCTCCGGGGCCGGAACCAACTACTACATGAGCGCGGTCAATATCATGATATCCGCGGCTATCACCGATATCCGCATTAACCCGCTAAGCGGCCGTATCGATGAGAGTTATTCGGAGGACCCGTATCTTGCATCGGTAATGTCCAAGCTCAATGCCCAGGGGATAAGCGGAAATACGCTTCCTGAAAGCGGAGGCTTCTGGCAGAAGGCGTTTGTTGATACAAAGCATTTCTCAGACTATGCCGCCCAGTGGATGCGCCAGGTAGGCAGCAACTATTCCAGTGCGCGCGGTATCGTGGAATATCAGGCGCGCAGTACCTATAAGGGCTTTTCCGAGGGAGCATTTTCAGCCATGATGACCTCCTATGGGCGGACAAACGGCATTCCGAATGCAAGTTCCCCCATGATTAATTTTATAAAACAGCTCTCCCCGTACAGGGTATATACCTTGAATGATAATGGGGCCGAAACCGCCATGTTCGCTCAAGGCTATTACGGCAACGGTTATGAGAGGAAGTATACTCCTTACCGTGTTGACCAAATGATCTGGCAGGCGTTGGCGGATGCCTCCGGGGGTCACCAGCAGAATACGACGTATCCGGGTATTCATGATAACCATATTGCTCTGATCGATGCCGTTTTGACACATAAATATGGAATTACGGCCGATGATTTTATGGAAATTGCCAAAGCACAGGTTTTGGTCCTTATCCGTAACGGTGTACTGAATGAACGGGATGAAAACAATCTGCCCAAGAATTACCCCTTTGCGGACAAAATCTGGCAGAATGCCGGTGACGCTTCAGCCGCAGGAACTTACAACTACAACTCTCCTGAACACCAGGACATAGCACTTCAAACGGCCCAGGAGAGCGTGGTGCTTCTTAAAAACGAGGGCGGCGTACTGCCGCTGGCCAGGAACGCAGACTTGGTCGTTGCGGGAGGTCTTGCAGATACCAGGTACAAGACGACCTATGCGGTAAGAAACACCCCTGTCCTTCCCAATGCAGGGTTATCTCCTCTTGGCGGTATAGCTGCCGTAACAGGTAAAGATGTTTCAGAAATTGACTATACTTCCGGCGGCAAGAAAATTGCCATTAAATCGGATAACGGCAAATATCTGACGGTAGCTTCCAATAATGTTGTTACGGCAACCAGCGGCACTACGGTAAGCACTGCCGTATATGAAGCCGTATATACGATAGCTGACGATACGGCGATTTTTGAAGTTTATCCGTGGGGACAGGCAGACAGTGCAAGTTTGCGCATTGTGGGCAATTCTATTACGGAACAAAACGGCAGGTGGCTGCAAAACGGAGCATCGGCATCTACGGCTGCATCGGGCAACTTTGAAGTATCCCAAATGCAGTCCGGATTTACCACGGCTGCAGCTCCTGCAGGCGTTATGCGCAGAGAATATCAGACGGACGGACGTGTGCGTTATGTAAGCAATGCCTACACCACATCCTTTGGCGGTGGATTCGAAACGCTTTATTACAATTCAGGAAGATATATCAACCTCAATGACTATGAAACAGGGGCACTGGGTCAGACAGCCCAACTGGGCAGCGTAGCCGGAGCTGCTTCCTTTGAGGAAAGCGCGGAAGCATTCCGTACGGACAGTTCCCTCTTTACGGAGGAGGTAGTCAGGCAAGCCGGTGAAGAAGTCGGCACAGGTCATGATTATGCGGTTGTTGTCGTCGGGGCATCCTCAAGACACAGCCAGGGCGAAGGCTCCGACCGAATTGACATGGACCTCGGAAGAGAGCAGTACGAGCTGGTTAAAAATGTCGCGGATAAGTATCCCGGAAAAACCATTGTCATTCTTAAAGCAAGCTCACCCATCATAATGGAAGAAATTCAGCAGAATCCCAAGGTTGCGGGTATCGTATACCAGCCGTATGCCGGCGAATATGACGGATATGCCCTGGGGCAGGTTCTATTTGGAGATTATGCCCCCACAGGCAGGCTTACCAGCACATGGTATGCAGATATGAGCGCCCTGCCTTCGAAAACAGATGATGTAATCGGAGAAGGCGTTGAGCGGAATATTGCTTCCACCGGCAGCAAAGTCCTGACGGCGGATGATCTGGACCCCGCCTTTAAAATTGAGCTTAACAATTCCGACCCCATTGACACAAAACTTACTTATATGTATACCGATGCGGAGGTTACCTATCCTTTCGGATACGGGTTAAGCTACAGCAGCTTTGAATACGGCAGCTTACAGGTTCCGGGCGTAATAAACGCAGAAGACGGAGCGTTTGACGTCAAGCTGGATGTGACCAATACAGGCAATGTAAACACATCAGAGGTTGTACAGTTATACATCAGTGCAAACGATTCTCCCTACGGCAGGTATGCACCGAAAAAACAGCTTGTTTCCTTTGAAAAAGTGGCGCTTGCTGCCGGCGAAAAAAAGACGGTCACACTAGAGGTTGACCCTTCCGATTTTGCAATCTGGAATACCAACAAATCCGAGCTTGCCGTCATCACCGGCCAGTATACTTTCTTAGCAGGCAGGTCCTCGGAGGATATAAAAATGACCGGACAGGCTGCAGTCACCGGTGAAGACTTTGGCAGCCTGGACGCAACAAAGCCCGTCGACGTATTTGCCAGCAGCTTTGCCACTTCCAATTTGACGTACCGTGAGGTTTCCAGGCAGGGGACCATGGACTCGCTGAAGGCTGACAATGTCACTTCCGGATTCTATGCGGTAATGTCCAAGGAAAAAGGCGCATGGGCCGGCATTAAAAATGTTTACCTTACAGGCTCAACGAAATTTACTCTTTCGGTTGCTTCAAAGGATACCGCGGGGGATATTCAGCTCCGGCTTGATTCGCCGACCGGACCGTTGCTTGCTGTGGCCGAAGTGCCGGTAACAGGTCCTGTCACATATAATCTGAACGACTCGGAGGTTGGCGTAACTGAACTGGAATATGCAGATGTCGAGGCAAACTTTGTGACGAATGTATCCGGTATCCGGGATGTCTATATTGTCTTCAGAGAAGCTGATTTGCGGTTAGCCACGCTATCTGTCGACGGTGGAGCAGCCACCGGTCCATTTACGGTTGGTACACCGGTATTTAAGGACGCGGCCGGAAATATGCTGACACACCTGGCGGCGAATGCTGATTTAAGGGCCAGCGTAAGTGTTACAAACAATATGTCGATTCCGGGGAATGCATGCCTCATTGTGGCGCTATATGCACCTGACGGTACCTTCAAAAATATATCCTATCTTGATGGGCAAATCAATGCCGGCCAGACCTATAGCTTCAGCGCCGGATTTGTATTACCGTCGGATGTAACCGGTTACTATGCAAAAGTATTTGTATGGGATAGTATTCGTGGAATGCAACCGCTTTCGAATGCATTTACATTCCCCAACGATTAATTGAATATGGAATACCGGAGAGGTGTACTGCCGCTCCGGTTTCCAAATGGGAGGGTATCATGAAAAAAATAATAAGTATGATTGCGATCATATCGTTACTCTTAATGGCAATCCCATCCGCTTCCTATGCAGCTGAATCCGTTTCGGCAGCTGCATCGGTGGACACTGCTTCAAAGACGGTAACGATAACCGGGAATATATCCTCCGGCCAAGGACGGCAGGTTACGGTACTTGTTGTCAATCCTTCCGGGGGGACGGATTATGTCGACCAGACTGCAAGCGGCGCGAATGGGAGCTACCGGTTCACCTATGTCCTGGATGAAACCGCGGGAGGAACCTATACCGTGTCTGTCGGCGGCACAGGTATTGATAGCCCTGTATCCGCCACATTTACTTATACTCCGGATACGGCTGTTTCCGATACTGCGGCGCCGACATGGCCGGCGGGAAGCACAATTACGGCATCAGGTGTAAGCAAAACAGGGTTGACATTGACCTGGACAGCAGCGCAAGACAATACCGCAGTGACAAATTATAAGATTTATACCGGATCAAACTTGCTGCAGACAATCGCAGGGAATATAACCAGTTATGCCGTAACCGGATTGGCTGCAGGTACGACTTATACCTTCAAGGTTGAGGCGGGAGATGCGGCAGGCAACTGGAGCACGAACGGGCCGACTGTAACCGCAACTACTTCATCCGGCGGAGGCGGCAATGGCAGCGGCGGCAGCACAGCCACACCGTCGGCAACGCCTACTCCCGGACCCCCTCAGACAGGCGGCGGTATAATAACAGTCACATCGACCGGCACAGGTACTACGGCAAGCGTGACCGTTGCTGAAAAAACAATTGCAGACAGCATTGCGCAAGCAGTTGCAGCGGCGAAAACCGCAGGAACAGCCCCGAAGGTTGAAATCAAGATAACTGCTCCGGCGGAGGCTACTACCGTTGAGGTCAGTCTGCCCAGGGCCGGCATAAACGCCCTGGCAGACGGAAGAATCGAAAACCTTATCATCTCAAACCCTGTTGCAAGCATTTCCCTTGACCGTTTGGCACTTTCAGCAATCGCGGATGCGGCAGAGGGGGATGTGAAAATATCCGCAAGCGTCGTTGCGTCGGCGGCACTCCCGGCTGCGATTGCACAGGAAATCGGCGACAGGCCGGTGTTCGACTTCACCATCACCAGCGGGAACACAACGATATCCGACTTTGCGGGCGGCAAGGCCACCGTGGATGTACCCTACATACTCAAAGCCGGTGAAGACCCCAATGCAGTTGTTGTCTATTACCTGGACGGCAGCGGCCAATTGGCCATAGTGCAGGGAGTTTATAAGGACGGCAGCGTGCGAATGGTGCTCGGACACTTCTCAAAATACATTATCGGATATAACAAAGTAAGCTTTACCGATGTAACAAATCAATGGTTCGCACCGGCGGTAAATTTTATCGCAGCCCGTGAAATCACAAGCGGCGTTGGTAATGATCTGTTTGCGCCCAATGCGGTGGTTACCAGAGGACAGTTTATCACCATTTTATGCAGAGCGTACGGCATTGTGCCTATGACCGGAGACAACTTCACAGACGCAGGAAACACCTATTATACAGGGTATCTTGCGGCTGCGAAGCAGTTAGGCATCTCAGGTGGTGTTGGAAATAACCGGTTTGCGCCCGGAAATGAAATTACAAGAGAAGAAATGTTTACACTGCTTTACAACGCGCTTAAGGTTTTAAAGAACCTTCCGTCAGGCAGCGGCAAAAAGCTTTCCGACTTTACCGACGGCGGGGACGTCTCGTCATGGGCGGTTGACGCCGTCAGATACCTTGTTGAAAATGGCGTTGTGGCAGGCTCAGATGGCAAGCTGACGCCAAAGGACAGATCAAGCCGGGGACAAATGGCACAGATCTTTTACAACATGATGTCCAGGTAGATAAGCACTGGTGAAAAGAGAACTTCCGCTATAAGTTCTGCGAATGCAGTCCATTGCAGACAGCATTTGCAGAAAAAGCGGAAGTTTTATTTTCAAAAGCTGTCTCTATACTGTAGAGGCGTCATGCCGATGTATTTTTTAAATACCTGGAAGAAATACTTTTCATCCTTATATCCGGTGATCGATGCAATTTCATAGGTCTTCATCAGACTTCCCTTTAAAAGCTCACAAGCCTTTTCTATCCTTGCCTTATGCAGAAATTCCAGAAAGCTGGTACCCATTTCATTTTTGAAGAGCATACTTAAATAACCCGGTGCAATGTATACTTCACGGGCTACAATTTCCCGGCTCAGATCCTTATTATAATTCTCAAGGATATACTTTATGGCATGCTCCAGAATCTTGTTGTTGCATTTCCTGCTGACAATATTTTGCGCGATTGCCCTGGACAGGGTTAAAAGCTTATCCTTCATTAAGGATACGTTATTCATCTTCAAAAGATCCTCCAGAATAGAAAAATTATTCCCGAAGGTCTCATCGGTATTGATGTTCATTTCAATGCACAGATGATAAATGGAAAATAAAAGCGCCAGCACCGATTTGAGAACATTGCCCTTTGATGTGCTTTCCACTTTTAAAGCGATGAAGAATTCTTCAATATAAAAATCGAATTCATGGACGCTGCTGTTCTTTATACAATCCAGCAATTCCTTCTCGCAGGTTATCGGATAGGACATTTCAACGGCATCTTCCTCCAGGAGATCTTCATAGGCAAGAATTTGTCCATTCCCGTGGAAGGATTTTATTTCCAGGGTTTTCACCGCTTCATTGAAGGACATATACAATGAATCCGCATTGTCATAGAACCGTCCATGTGCAATGGATACGCTTAAGCGAAGAAATTTGAACACGTTATTCTTCAGTTCGGTGAAAAGCTTGTGAATATCAGCAAAATCGGGATATTCCTCCAGTTTCAAAATGATGATGACATCATCGTTGTTTTCAAAAATCTCACACGGATATCCGGCGCTTATGGTCTCTTCCGAAATATTCCTGACGGCAAACTTCATCAGCTCAAAATCTTCATTACCCAACTCTTCCCGGACAGACAGCAGGTTGTCGATCCTGATCACTGCAACGGCTGCATAGGAAAAGCTCAAAACGGTATTGAAGAGGATCAGTTTCTCGTTGAGGTTTTTTATACTTCTGTTTTTTGAACGGATCAGCCGGTTCAGGTATTTATCCCTGAGAAGGGGAAGGCTCTCCTGGAACTGGACTTTCAGTCTGTCATACATTTCCTTTTTGGCGTTTTCACTTTCAATCAGAGCTTTGACTTTTAAGACGGCTTCAAGGATTTCGCCAGCCCTGCTGGGTTTGAGAAGATACTCGGAAACCCCGTGTTTCATGGCTTTTTGGGCATAGGTAAAATCATCGTATCCACTCATGATGATTATTTTTGCTTTCACATTTTTTTTCGATAAGCTTTCGATCAGTTGAAGGCCATCCATTTCCGGCATCCTGATATCCGTAATGATAATATCCGGCACTGCGGCATTTAGCAGAACCAGCGCTTCCGCACCGTTTTCGGCTTCACCGGTGACCTGTATTCCGTTTGATTCCCAGTCAATAATGTTTCGAATGGACTTTCTTGTTTTTTCTTCGTCGTCGACGATCATGAGTTTTGTCACAGGGATCCCTCCTCAGAGCCTTTATTGGCAGGTATGGCGATCTCAACCGTGGTGCCGGAGCCATAACCGCTCTGGAACGTTAAAGAATAATCTTCCTTATAGTAAAGCTTCAATCGTTCATCGACATTGTGAACGGCATATCCCCCCGGTGTTTCTGAAGTATTTACATCCCCCTGTTCTTTTTCCTTAAAAAGGGCGGCAATGGTACCGCTATCCATACCAATGCCATCATCGCGGATGGTAAACAGCAGCTTGTTTTCAAACAGCATGCCGGTGACTTCCAGATTCCCGCCGGAGGCCTTTTTGCCGATTCCATGCAAGACTGCGTTTTCTACAAAAGGCTGTAATATCAGTTTTGGAATAATATAATTGAGGATACCTTCACGAATGCTTATTCTGAAATTAAGCTTTTCCTTCAACCGCATTTTTTGGAGGTTCAGGTAGTATTCGATAAGGTCTCTCTCCTTTGATACCAGCGTGAAGCTTTTTCCTCTGTTCAAGCTCAGCCGGAAGAGTCTGGACAGGTTGATAACCATTTCGCTGATGTTGTTTTGGCCGGCTTCCACTGCCTCCCAGTGAATGGCTTCAAGGGTGTTATACAGGAAATGTGGGTTTATCTGAGCCTGCAGTGCGTTCAACTCTGCTTCCCGTTCCTTTATTTGCAGGATATAGTTGTTATCGATGAGCTGTTTGATGTTGACCACCATGTTGTCATAGCCCTGCCCTAAGATGCCGATCTCATCGTTATATTTGAAGTTTACCTTTTCGTCAAAATTTCCTTCCTGGAACTTTTTCATGGATCTGTACAACTTTTTGATGGGCGCGGTCAGATAGGACGAAATCATAATGATCAGAGGAGTGGTCAGCAGAACGCAGATGAAGATTACAAGGAGGGTGAAACCCTTAATGGAGTGTATTTCTTTGGTAGCCATATTTAAAGGCATGGAATAGAAAATTTGCCATCCTGTTGCATTGACATCGCTGTAAGCAACAAGAATGTCGTCTTGCTTGGATTTCTGTGTGATGTATCCGCTGCCGATGGCTCCATATCTTTCCCGGATTCTTTTTCTTGCACCCTTATATTCTTCAACCGGCAGAAGGCCAGGCTGCTGGGAGATGACATTATCGTTCCTGTCAATGACAAGGATGCCTTCCTCATGGGAGGTAAGGTTTCCCATATACATGTTTTTCAGCGTCTGCTCATTGATGCAGATGATCAGAAAGCCAATTTCGGCAGAAGAGTTTGTGTTCCGTATGATACGCCCCAGGGCTATCTTGGGGTAAAGGGATTTTTCCATAAAAAGCGGGTGTTTGTTGTTTATGGTGAACCAAACCGGGCTGCCTTTCAATTGCCTTGCCTGCTCATAGATTTTTACTTCCTCCGTGGACAGCACACTGTCTTTGCCTATACTCAGGTCTGTCGACGTAAAAAATACCGGAACTCCGTTCCTGTTATAAAGAATAATGCAGCTGACATAACTTTTGGTAGCCAGAAGCTGATTCAGGAACCTTAAGGATTCATTCAGGCTGATGATCAAACTGTCGCTGGGATTCGGGCCGTTGGGTTCCAGAATTGCGCCTGTAGCTTTTAAAAAGCTCTGTACACCCGAATCAAGACACAGGTACGTAGAAATATCCATAATATCGTTCTGCAGAAACTCAACATTATTACTGACCTGCTTAACCAGGGCGAGGTTGGACTGACTGACCCTATTAATGACAAACCTTACGGAAGTCAAATAGGAGTAAAAGCCTAAAATTAAAGATACAATAATGATGATGCAGTAAAAAAAAATCAGGATCTTGCTTTTGATGCCCAGATTAAGGAAGATTTCCTTCAAACGCACGGTTTCACACACTCCCAAGTGTTTGACTTGTATAATATTAATAATTCTACAGATTAAATGGAAATCCTTTTTTATACCGCCCAAAATGCTTAAACCATTACAAAAGCAAACTACTTTTGACAATTCTCTACTGTGCCTTCCAAAGGTAGTTGGTATAATCGTACTATAGTTTTTCGGGCGGCTTTCTTTGGGTTTACGGTGCGCACCCCTGTAAAGGTCAAAGGTCTCCGGACAAGGAGGCATAGGGCGGGGAGTTTGATTCTCTGCACGATGATTAAATTGGGATAAGGTGATATTGTGAATAAAGCATTAAGCAATAAATTGATAATCTTTTCATTGGTCCTTCCGGGATTGCTGGTATTTCTCTTTGCCACACTTTCCCCCATCCTGCTCAGCGCATATTTTGGATTCACCAAATACTCCGGTATGGGTGCTCCGGTTTATACAGGATTGGATAATTATAGAAATATACTGTTGAATGACCCTACGTTCTGGAGATCGCTGGGAAATGCCTTGATGCTTGGATTGGGGCTGGTATTCGTGCAGCATCCGCTTTCGATTCTGTTTGCCATTTTATTGGACCGGTTGGGCGGCAAGGGAGAAAAATTCTTCAGGACGGCTTATTTTATTCCATGCGTAATTTCGGTGGTGGTTACCTCCGCAATGTGGGTCAATATTTTCAACTCCGATTACGGGCTTCTAAACAAGGTGTTGGACATGGTAAAGCTTGGTTCGCTGAAGCAGCAGTGGCTTGGAGATCCCGGGATAGCCATCTGGGCTATCATGGTGATTTGCAGCTGGCAGGGGTTTGGCTGGGCGATGCTCATATACTATGCCGGATTAAAAGGTATTTCTGAAGAGCTGTATGAAGCGGCAAGAATTGACGGATCAACAGGTTTTCACATGTATACCCGAATAACTCTTCCGCTTCTTTATCCGGTCATAAGGGTAAATGTAACGCTTGCGGTGATTTCAGCGCTGAAACAGATGGAAACCATCTATCTGACGACAAACGGAGGACCGGGGGATGCCACACAGTTCCTGGCAAATTATCTTTATATAAAGGCCTTCAATTCCTTTGAATTCGGCTATGGAAATGCCATTTCGGTATTGTTTGTGGCAATATGCCTGCTGGCAACGGTAACAGTTAACAGGATTTTTAAAACACAAAACGAGAATTAGCATGAGGTGATGGAATGAATGAACTCAGAATAAAGAAAATCAATAATATCATCATAGTAGCCATCATGGTTGCCTTTGCCATAGGACAGCTGTTTCCGCTGGTCTGGCTCATTGATTTTTCGTTGAACAGGAGTGGAGATCTTTTCGTATCGGGAATACTCAAGTGGCCTGATCCGCCGCAGTGGGATAATTATTACGTAGCCTGGACACAGGGCAAGGTGGGCATGTACCTTATCAACAGTACTGTTGTAACGACGGTTACGATTGTGGTAACGGTCGTGCTATCGTTAACGCTTGCATACGCTTTTTCCAGAATGCGGTGGAAAATGAGCGGCTTTGTTATGACGCTCATGCTTTTGGGTATGATGATCCCCATTCATGCAACATTGCTTCCAAATTTTTTTACTTTCAAAGCCTTAGGGCTGACAGACAGCTATCTTGGATTGATTATTCCCTATATCGCCGTTTCCCTCCCCATGGGAATATTCCTGATGAACGGTTTTATCCACTCTGTTCCAAAGGCGTTGGAGGAATCTGCCTTTATGGATGGCTGCGGCGTATACGGCATTATTTTTAAAATCATACTTCCCATGACAAAGCCCGCCATTGTTACTATTGCAATAATGACTTTCTTCAATTGCTGGAATGAATTCATTATGGCGGTAACGTATTTGAGCAAGGAGAGCTTGAGAACATTGCCGTTTTCAGTAATCAATTTCCAGGGCCAGTACGCATCCGATTATGCAAAGCAGTTTGCTGTCATGGCCCTCAGCGCACTTCCTGCCATTATCGTCTATTTCATATTGAATGAACAGATAACAAAGGGTGTCATGCTGGGCGCAGTCAAGGGATAAGTACGCGAAGGCATTTCATGGTTATAGGGGGAACTGAATGATAGAAAATCCCATTATCAGAGGGTTCAATCCCGATCCTTCCATACTGAGGGTCGGAAATAATTACTATATAGCGACGTCCACCTTTGAATGGCTGCCGGCCATCCGGATATACCATTCCAGAGATTTGAAGCACTGGCGTTTGTTATCCCATGCTCTGACAGGAGCTTCGCAGATTGAACTGAGAGGTATCCAGCCCTCCAAAGGGGTATGGGCTCCCTGCCTTAGTTATTCAGGTGATGAAAACCTGTTCTATATTGCGTTTTCCTTTGTCAGGGGTATTGCAAATAACTTTTTCGATGTGGACAATTATGTGGTAACGGCTGAGAGTATCGAAGGCCCGTGGTCGGAACCGGTCTACCTGAACAGCAGCGGCTTCGATCCCTCCTTTTTCCATGACGAGGACGGGAGAAAATGGCTGGTCAATCTGGAATGGGATTTCAGGATGGGATACGAACATCCGGGAGCCATTGTTCTTCAAGAGTATTCACCTTTGGAGAAACGCCTTGTCGGGCAGATCCGCAGAATTTACCGCGGAGGAACGGATATGGGCTGTCTTGAAGGTCCCCACATATATAAAAGAAACGGCCGGTATTATCTTATGGCTGCGGAGGGCGGTACCGGCTATGGACATGGAGTGACGGTGGCGCGTTCAAAAAATATTGCGGGGCCTTATGAACCTGACCCGGAAAATCCCATCATTACGTCTGCGGCGGTAAAATTCAACGAACGGGGAGATCCGGACTGTTGGAAGCCCCATTATTACAACCCGGACGCCTATCTTCAAAAATCCGGCCATGGGTCTCTTGTGGAAACCCATACCGGGGAATTTTATATTGCGCATTTGTGCGCTCGTCCCATCCTGCCGGAAATGCGGTGCATGCTGGGCAGAGAGACTGCCATCCAGAAGGTTTGCTGGACGGACGACGGCTGGCTGCGCCTTGCTTCCGGAGGAAACCTGGCCCAAAGGTACATACGGCAGCCGCGAATTCCGGAACAGCCGTTTGCGGCCGAGCCTTGCAGGGATGACTTCGACCTGCCGGAGTTGAATGGAAATTTCAGCACTTTGAGGATACACTTGGATGCTTCATGGGCATCATTATCCGAAAGAAGGGGATATCTGCGGATGAGAGGCCAGGAGTCCCTGTTTTCGACCTTCAGCGTGAGTCTGGTTGCAAAAAGGATTCAGGCGTTCAATATTCAAGCAGAAACATGTGTGGAATTTGAACCGGAAAATTTCGGTCAAATGGCTGGCCTCGTCTGCCTGTATGATCACATGAACCACTATTTTTTAAGGATTTACTACAGTGAGTCATTCAAAAGCCGGTGTCTGGGCTTGATGACTTCGGACAACGGCCGCAGAGACGAATATAAGGAACATAGGGTCGCCGTTCCCGGACTTGACCGTATTTATCTGCGGGTATCCATCAAAGACAAAGGGATGCGGTTTTATTATTCTTCGGATGGGAATGTGTGGTCGGCCATCGGACCTGTTTTTGATGCAACAAGGCTGTCGGATGAATATTGTAAATATGGAGAATTTACCGGAGCCTTTGTCGGGCTGTGTGTCCAGGATCTGCATACGCGCTCAAAACATGCTGATTTTGATTATTTCGAATATAGAGAAATATAGAGGTGCGGCTGTGTAAACAGGCATAAGGGGCGTGAAGTACTTGTGCTGTTTTTTTTTTCGAGTTATAATTATTCGTAACCTATGGAACAGGTCGGTTTTCGGAATCGAAAGGTGAATACAGTGAGAAGCGGCAGCATTAAGACTTTCCAATACATATTGATGGTTTTTTTCCAGATACTGAGCCTGTCGGCATGCAGCGCTGACAGTACGGATAGTTTTTTTAACAAGACTCCTCAAAAAACTCTTTCAAACAACGGCAGCCATGAAGTCAATACCCCGGTTGTCATTAAATTCTTCTCCAACGTTCCGGATAGAACACAAGGACTGGGCAATCTTGAACAGAAGCTGCTTGACGAGTACCTGAAGGATCATCCGGAGTTAAATATAAAAACCGAGTTTCTTCATGATGAAATTTACAGACAGAAAATTCTGGTGTATATGACGTCCAACGATTTGCCGGATATCTTCTTTACCTGGTCGCTGCCTTCCTTTTTTGATCCTCTGGTAAAAGGCTCCTATCTGGCTGAATTGAACCTGGAGGATTATACTCAATACGATTTTCAGGATGGAGCCTTAGATTCATTTACCCGGGACGGAAAGCTCTATGGTTTGCCTAAAAATCTGGATTTTTGGGTTTTATACTACCATGCGGACATCTTTGAAAAGATGAAAATCAAAGTGCCGGAAAACTACCTCCAGCTTCTGGAAACCGTAAGGTTGCTGAGGGCGAAGGGAATAACCCCCTGTGCCATAAACGGCCAGGATAAATGGTCCCTTGCCATAAATTTGCAGGTTTTTATTGAAGAGAGCGCCAATGAAACCAATCATCCGGATGAGATTTATTATAGGGCCGCCTGCTATTACAAGAAATTAATGGATGCAGGGTTTTACCAGCCTGATTTTGACACCACCGACTATAGTTCGGCAAGAAATCTGTTCCTTCAGGGAAGGACAGCCATGTATACCATGGGTTCCTGGGAAATGGGGATGGCAACCGATGTGAGTATTCCGGAAAAGGTAAGGAATAATATCAGAGCCGCTGTTTTTTTAGGTCCGGGGAGCGGCGTCGAGGCTGCCAATAATCTGGTGGGATGGTATGGCGGAGGATATTCGGTATATAGCAACTCTTCCGTCAAAACGGAAGCAATAAAATTAATAAACACAATCATGCGGCCCGGCAATTATGCAAAACTGGGCTGGAACAACGGCTATGTAATCCCGCCTGTGAATCTGGTGAATTATCTTAACGGCAAAGAATCAGCTCTCCAAAAGGACCTGATCGATATCTTGGAGAGGGCTGGGTCGATAAGCGGGCCTGCATTCAATGACAGACTTACACCCGGTTTTAAGAGCGAAGCAGAAAATCTTGTGCTTCAGCTTTCGAAGGGCGTGCTTATACCTGAAATGTTTGTTGAAGAATTGAAGAAGGCAAAAGAAAAAGCTGAATCGGATGAATAATTGCTTAAATTGGAATCTGCCAAGCACTGGTGAAAATAAAACAGATGTTCCATTCCGCTTTACCTATGGGGTATGAAATGTTATACAGGATGTAAATGAATAAAACAGGCAGGTGAAGGAAATAAAAGATGTTTTAAAATAACCTGTTGGCAATTTGTTTTATTCCTCCTGAAAATGGGTAAAATATTCCCGGTTATATTTACATTAGGGCTTTATTGCTGTATTCTATTGGCAGTAATAAACTGGAAGAAATACAACTGCACGTTTGGATGAGGAGGAGTATACAATGAAACAATACCTTGAAATTGAAAGCGTTTTTGCCAGGGAAATACTGGACTCCCGGGGCAATCCCACCATTGAAGTGGAAGTGATAGCGGAAGGCGGCTTCATAGGCAGGGCCGCAGTGCCGTCCGGCGCTTCCACAGGAGCATTTGAGGCCATTGAGCTGAGGGACGGCAACAAGGAAAGATACCTTGGAAAGGGCGTTCAAAAGGCTGTTAACAATGTAAATGACACTATTGCCCCGGAAATCGAAGGCATGAATGTTTTCGACCAGGTGGCCATCGACATGAAAATGATTGCGCTTGATGGAACCCATAATAAAGCAAAGCTTGGCGCAAATGCCATTCTCGGAGTGTCCCTTGCGGCGGCCAAAGCGGCTGCGGAGGCTTTAGGCATCAGTCTTTATCAGTATATCGGCGGAGTGAATGCAAAAACTTTGCCGGTACCGATGATGAACATAATCAATGGCGGCAAACACGCCGACAACAGCGTAAACATCCAGGAATTCATGATCATGCCGGTTGGCGCGAAAAGCTTCAAGCAAGCGCTGCAGATGTGCGCGGAGGTTTTCCACCATCTTAAGAAGGTCCTTTCCGCCAAAGGTTATTCCACGGCTGTAGGCGATGAGGGAGGCTTTGCGCCAAACCTGAAAACCGATGAGGAAGCCATACAGGTGATTCTGGAAGCAGTTGAAAAAGCCGGCTATAAGGCGGAGGAAGACTTCAGGATCGCCATTGACGCCGCTGCCACGGAAATGTACCAGGAGGACGGCACCTACCTGTTCTGGAAATCGGGAATCACCAAGACAAAGATGGAAATGGTGGATTACTGGGCAAATCTGGCGGACAAGTATCCCGTCATCTCACTGGAGGACGGTGTATCGGAAGAAGATTGGGAAGCGTGGGAAATGCTTACCGAAAGGCTGGGAGACAAGATCCAGCTGGTTGGGGACGATCTTTTTGTAACCAATACCAGCAGGCTGAAAAAAGGGATCAAGATGGGCGTCGCAAACTCCATCCTGATCAAGGTGAACCAGATCGGTACGCTGACGGAAACCCTTGACGCCATCCAGATGGCAAACAGGGCCGGTTATACCGCCGTAACCTCTCACCGGTCGGGCGAAACCGAAGATGCCACCATTGCGGACATCGCCGTAGCCACCAACTCCGGCCAGATCAAGACGGGAGCACCGTCAAGGACCGACCGTGTCGCAAAGTACAATCAGTTGCTGAGAATCGAGGAGGAATTGGGTGAAGAGGCCATATATCCCGGCCTGGACGCCTGGTTCAATCTGAGATAGCAGAGCAGGCCGGAAAAGGCATCGCGGATAGCGTAAACATACCGGAGCTGTCGACAAAACATTTTGTCGGCAGCTTTTTTGGACCTTTTTTTGATACAGGTGGCAGGTACTGGTTCACATTCATTATGTGCAACAATTTTTTTACAACTTTTTATATCATTTGATATATACTTGCTATTCTTAGTGTGTTATACTAATGGTATAAATAATGGTATAACACGGGAAGGTGTGGTTTTATGGCAAATATAAAAACGGCAATATCCATTGACGAAGGTATTTTCGAAAAGGCCGAAGTAATGGCCCGAGAGATGAAGATATCCAGAAGCCAGCTGTTTTCCATGGCGCTGGAAAAGTACCTCAGAGATATTGAAAACAAGAGGATGCTGGAAAAATTGAATGCCGTATATGAAGTGCCTGACCCGGTAGATGACGAATATATGACAAGAATCAAAAGCCTCCGGAGACGTAAAGTAAATTACGGAGATAATGATTGATGGAAATACAGCAGGGGGATATTTTCTGGATTGATCTAGGAGAGCTTCCGGGTTCGGAGCCGGGGTATATGAGGCCGCATGTTGTCATTCAAAATAATCTATTCAATATCAGCAAAATCAATACGGTGGTTGTTTGTTCGCTGACTACAAATCTGGGCAGGGCGAATTCTCCAGGCAATGTGTTGTTAAACCCGGGAGAAGGAAATCTTCCAAAACAAAGTGTCGTCAATGTTTCCCAAATTTTTACGGTTGATAGGGACGACCTGATGGAGAAAATCGGTAAAGTCAGCCATAAGCGTATTGTGCAAATTCTTGACGGTATTGACCTTGTTCTTAAGCCTCGTTGATTTCATGCGCGCAAGTTATCCGGGTAAGTCTTTGCACATTTTATTGATAGGCTTTTCAGGCTTTTTTATTTCTTGCTTCTTTTCATTCGTTTGCCATGGTATAATGTGGATAATGCCTGTGAAATTTAAACAGGCGGCTTTCCCAAAAGATTCGGTTTTATGAAAGGAGCAGCGAAAATGATCTTGCTTCAAAATCTTTCCTACGTTGTTCTCTTCCTGGGTAGTTTTATTATAGGCCATAGATTGTTTAAAAGCTCACGCCTTCCGGCAGAGATTCTTTTCTGTGTCATGGCAATTGTATCCTTCTATATTGGCCGGTCCTCATTTTTACTGAAAATAGTTGAATTTGAGCTGATGCTTTCTTCTTCCCTGGTTTCTTTTTTCATGGGTTTGTTCGTCGGGAGCTTGTGCCGCCGCTTCTCATTGTTTAAAGCAAAAGCATGATGAGCTGTGTCATAGACGGGCCATAATGAATGGCGCAGAATCAACGGTTGAATCCATTTGTTGTTTTTTCTGCCATTGCATAAATTGAAAAGATGAGAGGATGCATAATGTACAGGATCAATTTTTATCCCCCGGGTAGTATTGCAAATGAACAGCTGAAATATGCGATTATAATCTCCAGGTATGATGGGAAATGGATTTTCGTCAGACACAGGGACCGGACTACATGGGAAGTGCCGGGAGGACACCGGGAAAAGGGTGAAGCTGTGGCAGAGGCGGCAAAAAGAGAATTATATGAGGAAAGCGGAGCTGCAGATTACATACTCACGGAAGTCGCCGATTATTCGGTGGAAAGCGATGGTGATACAGGCTTCGGAAGGCTTTTTTTTGCAGAAGTAAAAAAGCTGGGCGCTTTACCGCAATCGGAAATTGCAGAGGTAAGGCTTTTTGATGCCATGCCGGATAATCTTACTTATCCCGAAATTCAGAAGGTATTGTTCAAATTGGCTGCAGAGCTATAAAGCGTTCACTTTGTTGGCTTTCCTGCACTGCCCCGGGGGAACGCCTACAATTCTTTTAAATACCCTGATGAAGTTTGAATAGTCAATAAAGCCTGCCTGAGCATATGTCAAAAAAAGCAATAAAATCTTTGCGATTCTGTTAAATAATGCAAGGATTATCCTTGTATTATACTATAAAATTTATATAAATTCTATGAAGGTTGAGGTGATTTTGCTTGAATAAAGATTCCATCGCAGCGCAATTGTACACATTGAGGGATTTTATGAAAACGCCGGATGCGATTTTCGAAACCTTGAAAAGAGTGAAACAAATGGGCTACAATGCGGTGCAGGTATCCGGAATAGGGCCGATAGAACCTTTGCTGCTGAAAAAGATGGCGGAGGAAACCGGCCTGGAGATATGCGCCACCCATACTTCCTACGATCGTCTGAAAAATGATATTGATGCCGTTATAGAGGAGCATAAGCTCTGGAACTGCGAGTATATCGGTCTGGGCGGCTTGCCGCAATCGTTCAGGAGCAGTCAGGACGGCTATGTGGCTTTTTTGACGGAAGTATCGGGGTTTACACGCAAGATAAAACAAAGCGGACTGCAATTCGTATATCATAATCACAAGTTTGAGTTTGAGAAATTCGGCGGTAAAACAGGTCTGGAAATTCTTTTTGACAATAGCGACCCCGGAACCTTCGGATTCGAGATCGATACCTATTGGGTACAAGCCGGCGGCGGAAATCCCGTTGATTGGATCCGGAAGGTGGAAGGACGCATGGGGATCGTGCACTTTAAAGACATGGCCATCAAAGAAGATCAGCAGATTTTTGCCGAGATCGGCGAAGGCAATCTGGACTGGCCTTCCATCATAAAGGCATGCAGGGAAACCGGCGTGAAATGGTATGCGATAGAACAGGACGTATGCCTGCGGGATCCGTTTGAAAGCCTTGCAATTAGTTTAAGGTATCTGGAAAACTATTTGTAGGAAAGTGATTATTAAAAAGGTGGAGAATATTGTATGAGCAAGTTTATTTTGAGTGCTTTCGGAGATGAGATCGCGGATGATTTGAAGACGCAGATGGACGTCCTGGAACAGCATGGGGTAAGCCATATTGAAATGCGGGGTGTAAACGGCAGACCGCTTGTCCAGCATACGCTGGAGGAAGCAGCCGACATCCGGAAAGAGCTGGACAGGAGAGGCTTTAAAATATCTTCGGTCGGTTCGCCCATAGGAAAGATCAACATTACGGATGATTTTGAAGCACATCTGGAATTATTCAGGCACACGGTAAAGATTGCCGGAATCCTTGGAGCCGGATATATCAGGATGTTCAGCTTTTTCATACCGAAGGGGGAAAACCCTGAAAAATACAGGGATGAGGTTCTAAGGCGGTGGAGGGAATTCATCAGGGAATCGGAAGGCTCGGGCCTGGTTTTGCTGCATGAAAATGAGAAGGATATTTACGGCGATACCCCGGAAAGATGCCTGGACTTGCTGGAAAGCCTTGACTGCAGCTATTTGAAAGCAGTCTTCGACCCTGCAAACTTTGTCCAGTGTGATGTGAAGACCTATCCGGAAGCTTTTGAAATGCTGAGAGACCACAGTGTTTACTTTCACATAAAGGACGCCCTTTATAAGGATCACAGCGTAGTACCATCCGGCTATGGCGACGGCAGTTTGCCGGAAATCATCCGGGAACTGCACAGGAGCGGATATGAGGGATTTTTATCTCTTGAGCCGCATCTGGGAGCTTTCAGCGGCCTGGCTGCCCTTGAACAGGACCTGAACATGGCAAACCTGCCGGAAGGCGGCGCAGGTACTTTTGCCATTGCGGCCAATGCGCTGAAAAAGATTTTGGGCAGCCTGGATTAGTATTGCAGCGTAAACAACCGAACTATCCTTGCAGAAACAACGCGTTAGAGCATTCGCGATATTTCCGCAAGGCGGATAAATGCCCATTTAAAATGAAGTTTACGCTGTAGTATTAGCCGCTGCATACCAATGTCCATGCCGCATGGTGGCATACCTGAAAAATATAGGGGCGCGCAAGATGCGTCCGCATTATGCAGTTTGCAATAACATAAATATCCGAGGAGTGATCATATTATGGAAAATGTGCGCATTGGAATTATCGGAATAGGCAACATGGGAACATCGCATGCCATACAGCTTGCAAAATCGGCAGTCCCCGGAGGAACGCTGACCGCTGTGTGCGATACTAATCCGGAAAAGCTGAAATGGGCAAAGGAAAATCTGGGAGAACAAGTTCAGTTGTTCGACCATACGGACGCCATGTTTGAGGCCGGAATCATTGACGGCGTGGTAATAGCCACTCCGCACTATGACCACCCTGTGCTGGCGGTAAAGGCTTTTGCCGCAGGGCTTCACGTTTTGACGGAAAAACCTGCCGGCGTATATACGAAACAGGTGAAGGAAATGAATAAAGCCGCCGTTGAAAGCGGAAAGGTCTTCGGCATCATGTACAATCAGCGCACCAATCCCATATTTCAAAAGCTTAAGGACCTCATCGGGTCAGGCGAGTTGGGAGAGCTTAAAAGGACCAATTGGATCATAACCACCTGGTACCGTCCCCAGAGCTATTACAATTCAGGCGGATGGCGTGCTACCTGGGGTGGTGAAGGCGGCGGTGTTCTGCTGAACCAGTGCCCGCACAATATCGATTTGTGGCAGTGGACCTGCGGTATGCCCAAAAGAGTCCGTGCATTCATGTCCTTTGGCAAATACCATGATATCGAAGTGGAAGATGATGTTACCGCCTATGTGGAATATGAGAACGGGGCGACAGGCGTTTTTGTCACATCAACTGCAGATACGCCGGGAACAAACCGGCTGGAGGTAGTGGGAGACAGAGGAAAGATAACCGTTGAAAACGGAAATCTGACTTTCTGGCGGCTCAGGATACCGGAAAGGCAATACAACAGGGAATTCACCGGAGGCTTCGGCGAACCGGAGTGCTGGAAATGTGATGTCCCCGTGAACGGTATAGAGACTGCTCATACAGGCATCCTGATAAATTGGGTGAATGCCATTCTCAAAGGGACTGCGCTTCTGGCGCCGGGTGTTGAAGGTATAAACGGGCTGCAGATTTCCAATGCCATGCATTTGTCGGCATGGACCAATGCCTGGGCGGATATTCCGGTGGATGACGAGCTTTTTTATGCAATGCTCCAGGAGAGAATAAAGGCTTCAACATATAGGAAGGCGGGCGAAGATAAGGTATTGGATGTAAAAGGTACGTTTTAAGGCTGAAATCTCAACTTTCCCTTCCTGTTTTTTTAAAGAAAAAGCGAGATTGCCGTGCTCTGCTCGCTATGACATTTTCGTCTGGTTTTGTCATTGGGAGGAGCCCTGGCGACATGGAAATCTCAGTGGAGGGAAAGTTGAGTTAAAAATATGGTTTCTATCTTTCCAGCGCTCAATCTGATATAATTCATATCGGGAGAATCCGGCTTAAGGAGGATATGCATGGCGCTGAGGAAAGGGCAGAAGGAACTGGTGGAGCAGTACCGGGGAGGAAATTGCGCGGTTCCCGCCATACCGGGAGGGGGCAAGACCCATTGCCTTACCATGTGGGCGGTGGAAATGATTGCACAGGGCCTTCATAAGCCCGGAAAAATCCTTATTGTCACCTATATGAACAGCGCTGTGAACAATTTCAAGCAAAGGATTTCAAGAGAACTGGAAAAGAGGGGCATCAACGGAAACGGTGATTACCATGTATCCACCATACACGGCCTTTGTCTGCAGATCATCAAAGAAAATCCGGACCTTGCCAACATTAATGAGGAATTCGATATTATCGACGGGGCAGGCAAGCAGTACATCATCAGCAGCGCGGTGGAGGAATGGCGAAAATCCAATGAAAATAGATTCAAGTATTACCTGGATGAAAAATTAACCGCCGCCGGAAAATATGAAAAAACCGCAAACGATTGGCACGACAGGCTATGCGGTGTCGTTTCCGCAGCAATAGGAGATTTCAAATGCAAAGGGATAAAGCCGGAAGAGGCCAAAAGAATCTGTGCCGCTCTGAAGGACGATTCCCTGCTTAAACATGCCGCCGCCATATACGAAGTGTATGACAAAAGGCTTAAGGCTTCCGGCATGGTGGATTTCGACGACATGCTGCGCAATGCCGGGAAACTTCTGACGGAAGATGCTGCTCTTCTGGAAAAATACCGCAGAAAATATACGTTTGTATGTGAAGATGAAGCCCAGGATTCCAATCTGCTGCAAAATGAAATCCTTGAACGCATAGCCAACGGAAATTTCCTTCGGGTGGGAGACAGCAACCAGGCGATCTGCAGTACTTTCACCAATAGTGATTTCAAATATTTCAAAGATTTTTGCGATAGGCCCCAGACCGTTGTTTATCATATAACGCAATCCAGTCGAAGCACCGTAGACATTATCAATCTGGCCAATTATTTCGTGGACTATGTTACCGGCGGGCATCCTGTAGAGGAATGCCGGAACAGTCTGCTTGCCCAGTATATTGAGCCTGTGGCTAAAGAGGATGAAGGCAGAAATCCCGTAACGGATGAATATGCCATACGGACGGCAGTGTTCAATTCCTGGGAGGAAGAGGCTGCGGGCGTGGTGCGGTATGTCCGGCATATGCAAAAAACCTGCCGGGATAAGTCAATGGCCATATTGATACCGACCTCATGGAAGATCAGGGATGTGGTCTCATTATTGGAAGCCGGAGGCGTGCCCTATGAAGAACTGGACGGAGGCTCATATGTTAAAACCAGGCCTCTGAGGCTTTTGGGCAGAGTATTGAACTTCCATTACAGTCCGGATGACAGCCGTAAATTTGCCGACCTTGTCAATGAATTGCCGATGGCCGACAACCCGCTGAAAAAGGCCCAACTTGTCGATTTTGTTGCGGGCTGCCCTCCGGAAGCTTTATTGTATCCCGATCAGGAAGGTATGAATACCGTATCCGTACCCGAAGAACTGATGCAATCGGAAGCGTGGGAAGAATTTACCGCAAGGCTTGATTTTTTCAGGGAGCTTTTGGAGCTGCCGTCAACGCCGGTGGAAAGCCTTGTCCTTACAATTGCGGAAAAGCTGGATTTTGGCAGGGAGGAAAAGGCGATCGCCCAAAGGGTTGCCGGAGATATTAAATTCATGCGCCTCCGGAATCCCCGGTGGCAGTTGAATGAGCTGGCCGAAGAGCTTTTAAGCACAAGAAGCATGTACAGCTATTTTGCAGGGCTTGTCTGGGATCTGAAGGGCTACGAGCCGAAACCCGGCGTTGTCACTTTAGCCACCTACCACAAGTCAAAAGGGCTGGAATGGGATGTAGTGTTTCTGGCCGGTTTGAGCTATGCTGATTTTCCTGTGAACCTGAATGATAAGTTCGCAGGGGAATACTGGTTTCTAAAGCAGGAATACAAAAATCCGCAGGCGCTTGTAAAGGCAGAATTGGAAGCAGTGACAGGCGGAGCCGGGATGCGGGATTCAATGCTCAAAGCCAGGCTGGAGACCATCTCGGAAAGGGCCAGGCTGCTGTATGTAGGAATTACGAGGGCAAAGTGGCATTTGTTCCTTTCAGGCTTTCACTCAAACATGGGGAAGCGCAACGAGATCCAGCCCTCGGCATACCTGCTGGAATTAAAACGGTTCATCGACCGAAACCTGGAGAAAGGGGCAGGCTCCCTGTCCCGGGGAGGTTAGTGGAAATTGAAGGATATTCGAAATTCCCGGCAGTTTTGCTATACGCAGCAGTCGCTGACTGCTTTTGAAAATTGCCCGTTGAAATTCAAAAAAAGGTATATGGAAGGGCTCTGGTGGGACAGTTTGCCGGATGAAGCTGCAAAGGCATCCGTGGAAAGGGGCAACAGCTTTCATCTGCTGGCTCGCCGGTATTTTTCCGGCATCCCCCTGGGCTTGAACGAAAATTCAAAGGATTTTGAGCTTTTGGACCGGTGGGTGCGGAGCCTTGAAAGCTATTTCACTCTTCGGCCTGAAGCGGTTTATCTTCCGGAGCATACCTTGAGAGCGGAGCTGGACGGGTTCGTGCTGGAGGCCAACTACGATTTGCTGATCCTTGAAGAGGGGCAGCTGAAAATATGGGACTGGAAAACCCGTGGAGCAATGGGTGAAAGCAGTACCGGAGCAAATGAAAAAGGTCTGGCCAATACTAAAAAAAGGTTGGAAAAAAGCTTGCAGACCATTGTTTACATGTATGTCCTGCGTGAGCAGGCGGCAGCCTTGACCGGGGGGCAGGCAAAAGATACTCCCATCGTGATGAAATACTGGCAGCCCGATCCTCCCCATATTCTTGCCGATATCCGATATGACACCGGAATCCATGAAAGCTTTCGTTCCCATTTGCGGCAGCTGCTGAAAAAAATATGCGAATATGATTATTCCGCCTTCGATAAATCGGTGTATAGCAAGCATTGCAAGTATTGCGAATTCAATTGGTATTGCAATGGCTTTACCTCTGCTTTGTCCAATTAATATTGTACTACAACCCTATACCCGTCCCAAAACATCCCTGATAAAAGATACACTCCACGGAAAAAGACTTTCATCCTTAATCCCGTGGAGCAGCATGCCGCCTGAATAACCGTACTCCCCAAGCTTTTGGACAAAGTAATCAAAATTTACTATTCCATTCCCGGCATAGGTGAAATCCAGGCCTTCACCCTCTTTAACGTCTTTTCCATGGGCCAGGCAAACGTTTTTGCCAAGAAGTTCGAAGGCATTGTCAAGAATACCTTTGAAGTTCTCCTTCCTTGCCGCCCCGGGCCGGAAAAGGTTTGCCGCGTCCATTATGATCCCGAGCCTTGGTGAATTGAAGCGATCCAGCAGCAGTCTTGCCCGCTCGGGCGTATTTATGCAATTGCTTGCCTCACATTCAATGCCAAGCAGTACGTTGTACCGTTCAGCAATATCAAGGGCTTTTTCCATGACAACCAGCAGGTCCTCCCACGCTTTTGGCGAAAGGTTATCCTCATGCCAGCTCCACATATGGCCGGGATTCCGGGTTCCGGTACACAGGGTGATCAGATTGCAGTGCAGAGCTTTGCATGCACCGGCAATTACTTCCAGCCTTTTTAAGCCATCCAGCCTTACCCTTGCATCCGGATGAATCATATTGAATGTGCCGTTGACGGCAATTATTTCAACATCCTTGGCCTTTGCCTGTTCATAAATATTATTTACAAAGCCAGGTTCAAGGCTTTCGGGCATTTCTTCACTGCAAACCGAGGCAAAATCAAACTGGACCTGTGAAAAGCCATATTCCCTTATGGCATTAAAAAGTTCTCCGGATGAAGGCCTTTGAACTTCAAGCGAATACATTCCCAGCTTCATGGCAAAACCCTCCAGCTTACCTTTAACCTGCCATGCAATTCATCCTCCACTTTGTGAGCAAGGTTTGCCTGGAAGTAGAGGTCTTCTTGCTTAAGGCAGATAAAATTTCATCCGTAAAATCTCTTTTTATTATATCACAGCGCGGCTTACGCCCGCAATCAGTCGCTTTTACAATTAAATGCGATAGTGCGACAGGGGACGGTTCTTAATTGTCGCGGCGGTGTCTGTTTTGTATAGTCGTTCTGTGGCAGTATATATTTTTAAACAGCATCCGTATGGATCAAGTAATTTGTTTTTGATAAAAATCTTTTTGCATCCCACTCCAATTTCTGCTGATTATTCTCTAAATCTTTGAGACGCTGATATTCTTTAAGAAGGTATATATTACTGCATTTGCTGAAGATAAAAAACTATAAAAGAGCTATTAATACAATACCGTATTAATTATGATAATACGAAATCGTTATCAGCACTTTTCTGATGCTGGCAGCCATAATTCCATATAGTTACCTTCAGAAGAACTGTCGTAGTACATTTCAGGAGAATAAACATCCATGGTCAACCCGTGTTTTTCAAGCCAAAGCCCACTATATTTTACAGCTTTATTGAGAGCTACGGTTACAAGCTGTTCAAAATTTTCTGCTTCAAATCCGCAAACAATATATTTTCTAGCAGGAAGCTCCCAATTAACAAAGCGGGTATCTTCTGTACCCTGTACTACCTCCGCACCGGCAAAGTAAGTGAAATAACCCTCAGGTACATCGCCAAGATAAGCAACTCCCAGCTCGCGCCCTCCCTTTATCCGAGGAATAAGTTGTTTTTCTAGGTGGAATTTTCCCCAAATTTCACCAGGCATATCTACGCCTGTAGCTTCGCCAAGTGGCATTTGTCCTACAATGGGAATGATCCCTGTCACTCCCATAAAAAGAATTGGTTGCAGGATTGTTTTACGGTTAAATTCCAACACAAGTCCATCACTGATAAGCGGAACACCTTCGTCAATCATTGTATAGTTTAGCAATAAATCAGGCTTATCAAATTGATTGAGCATTAGCGGTTGTTCGCGGTATTCTTCCGGCGTCATTTTATAGGCTTCCTTGAATGCCCTTGTAAATGTTTCATGGCTTCTAAAGCCGCAATCCAGCGCAATATCTAAAATGCGGTGTTGTTTATTAGCAAGCAACTCACAGGCGCAAGCTAATCGGCGCAGTTTAATATATTCTCGGACTGGCTTTTTAACAAGACGAGAGAATAACCTTTGATAATAAAAAAGAGATAATGCTGATTCTTTTGCAAGCTGTTCAATATCAATTTCTTCACTGATATTTGTTTCAATAAAATTTAACGTTTTTTGTATGGCTTCCCATGCGTGCATGATATGCACCTCCTTTAATAGATAGCATATCACTACTACGATTTGACTGCTTGACCTGCTCTGCTCTTATTAAAACACTAATTCCTTATTCCGTAAAGGCTTCAGCGCAAAGTAAAACGGTTGATATTTGGACATTCCAGAAAAAATGTTCAAATCATCAACCGTCGTTCAAAATCTTAAAACTTGACCTGGGGGACGCTTTTCTCCGCAGCATCCACATTGAAGAACGGTTCCTCCCGGAAGCCTGTAATTGAAGCGACAAAGCTGGAAGGGAACATTTCCACTGAGTTGTTGTAATCCATGACCACATCATTGTAAAACTGCCGTGCAAAGCTGATCTTGTCCTCGGTTTTGGATAATTCCCCCTGAAGCTCTACAAAATTGGCATTTGCTTTAAGCTCGGGGTATGCTTCAGCCACGGCAAACAACCTGCCCAGCACCTGGGTAAGTTCGCCGTTGGCTTTCATCATATCTTCAGGAGTACCGGCGGACATGTATCTGGTCCGCGCCGCGGTGACCTGCTCAAAGGTGCCGCGTTCATGGGCGGCATAGCCTTTTACGGTTTCCACCAGGTTGGGGATGAGATCAAACCTTCTTTTCAACTGTACGTCGATCTGGCTCCAGGAATTGCGGACCTTGTTGCGCTTGCCCACCAGGCTGTTATAGATGCCTATGAATGCCAGAACCAGGATGCCCAGAATAATTAATGCGATTACCATGATAATACCTCCCGCATATCGTATTGGATTGCTGTACGAAACACATTAAACCGTCTTGGATCAGCGCCTGAAGCATCCGCAATTTCCGAAAGGCGCATGAATGCCAGGGAATAAATGGTGGTTCCGCCGTCGTATTCTTTACAATTCAACGATTAAATCCTGCAATTTCCTTTTGGGAACATGATGGACACCTTCTGCGTCACGCCAATATTTCACGCTCCCGCTACCGTCCATTTCCTCCAGGACGACTGTCTCTTTCGGCTTTCCAAGTGCAATCACCAGCAAAATCTCAAATTTATCGGGGATCTTTAAGGAATTTCTCAAGCCCTCCCTGTCGACGGATCCGAACATGCATCCGCCAAGACCTTTTTCACAGGCTCCCAGGAGGATGCTCTGACACGCGATGCCATGATCCCAGAAGTAATTCGAGCTGACGTCCCTGTCCAAAAGCATCACGATGTAAGCCGAAGGCCGTTCGCCTTCCTCAGGTCCGTTCCAATCGGCCAAATACCCTGCCCATCGTAAATGGGGGAAAATCGCCTGATTGGTTTCAGGCCGGCAGGAAAGCACATATTTAAGGGATTGGAGATTTGCTCCCGACGACGACAGCCTGGCCAGATCGATGAATTCTTCAAGAAGCGCCCTGTCAATGGGCACATCCTGATAAAACCTCCGGTAAGTCCGGTTTTTCCTTATTAGCTCGTTTATCATTGAAAATCACTCCCTGTATAATATTTGTTTTTTCATTAGCGGTTTTACCACTGTGCGGATTGATTAAACACGAACCTTGCGTCTGCATTGCTCCTAAAAAGCACCTCCTCCTCCGCCACCGCCACCACCGCCGGAAGTGCCGCCGCTAAAGCCGCCGCCGCTGCCGGAGGAGGACGAATCGGCCGAACTTGCGATGGTCACGGCAGAGGAGATTGCGTTTTCAACGGTATGGATGGTGTTGTCGAACATGGTATGAAAGCCTGCAAAGTAGCCGTATGCCGCGCCATGCATGTAGGTCAGGCGGACGTCATTGAGATCGTCGTCGCTGAATACCAGCGGAAGCTGCTTTATAACCTCTTTTGCTACCCCCAGGGATATGGCGTAGACCAGATAGTGTTCCCACAATACAATGGAGGGGAGTATGGCCTTTTCCATGTTGCTGAAATCCTTCAAAAAATTCCTGAAGGCATTCCACATTGCCCGCTGCTCATTGCCATAGGCAGTGCACCTTTTAATTCTGACGGAAAAAATCACCAGGATCAGGCCCAACAGTGACACAACGCACGCCACGCCCGTATACAGCAGAAATGCGATCGCTATACCGGCGCCCAGATAGGCGATTCCGGACAATACACCGATCCATCTGCCCTTTTTGCTGGTTTCATCAAAGAAATCATTCTTTTGGGCCTCTTCCTTTGCCAGAAGGCACCATTGATCATAGTCGGACTTAAATTGCGTACTGTGTTTTCCGGTACCTGCATAATCTTTTATTTCGTCAAGGTTAACAGAAGCTCCGTTACCGATTTCTCCAATGAACCATTTTATAAGGTAGTCTTCATGCTTTTTCAGTTTTACCTGAGGCGCGTCCTGCCTTAAGGATATAACATATTCAACGATTTCCTTCTCCTTGAAAATGCCTTTTTTTACGGTTTTGTTTGTTACAAGCTCCAGTTGCTTTTTTCTCACAAGATCCATCAATGTAGCCATAATGTCTCTCGGCTGCACATACCCGAAGGACAGCAGCACGCTCATTTCTGCGGGTGTATATTCTCCCGGAAGCTCACGGTAATACTTGCCTTGAAAGTTGTGCTTCAGTTCCTTGTCATATTTCCGATAAATGTAAATGATCAAGTAAAACCAGAAAAGAAAGAGAAGGATCGTCGCTGCAATGCCGTATGGACGGAAGGCATTAACTCTCCTGTCCAATTCCAGAGCCTGCTGTATTTCACGCTGCCGCTGTGCTTCAACCTGCTTCCGGGCTTCCTCTCTTGTTCTGTTGGCTTCTTCTGCCAGTCTGCCTTCGTTTTCCATGATTTCCGGCAGACCGTCCTTATCTACCGTATTAGCGGCTTCAGGCACCAGGCGTGTCGGAAAAATCACCAGCGTCTCTACAAAAGTGCCGGGAGACACGCCAGGTACTGTGAATTCCACATTCTGTCCGTCAATGATCGAAGACCGGCCTGTCAGGGGACCATGGGCAAATACCTTGATGTCTTCAGCAGCAGCGCCTTCCGGCAGAACCACCCGGATATCCACATTGTTCAGCTGTGTTTGCCATCCGGTATCGATAAGCCTCCGGTTAAATACGGCGACATCGTTATGTTTTGTAACGGCGTCAAGAAACCTGTACTTTATAATAAAGGTTTTTTCCTCATTCGATGACGGCTCGAAAACCTTAAAACGTGCTTTCGTGCCCTCAACGGCAAGATTGTACGTTCCTGGCCGGCCTGAAGCATCCAATGAATTCGACTCGTTCAATTCATACTCCATGATGCCGTTACGGCTTTCAACAAAAACCTGTTGTTCCACAAGCCCTTTCGTCTCTGAAAAGTCAACGTCCCGTTGCATGCCGTTGAAATCGCCGCTGAAGTTGTAGGTAAGCCTTTCTTCGATGATTGCCGAGCCGTCCGCTGTTATGGCAGCATTTATTTTATAGCCGGATATGGAATAGGCCCTGTCGGCATATACCGGCAATTTAAGCGGCAGCAGTACCGCCATTGCGGCGAAAAAGCAAAGAGCAATTTTGACGGCTCTATACAATCCAATCCCTCCCAATCGATAGCCTCACCTAAGAAGCCAGTCAAATACTATAATACCATACCCGAGGATGAAAAAGTAGGGGCGCTCATTGTGCGTCCGCAAATGCAATTTGCGTCAAACAGCTACCGGGCGGCTAATGGCCGCCCCTGCAGGGAATGCCTTGCGGTCAGCGGTTGCCCATACATCAAGCTTTTTTCATACCAATATAGTATACGTCATAAATGCCATAGAAAGTCTGAAACATCAGAAAATAACAAGGCCGTGTTCAATCCAGGCTCTTTTTGAACCTGAGCACCGCAATGCTCAAAATGACAAGGGTGAAAATGCAGAGCGCGATAACGTCGTGCCAGAGAAAGCCGATACCCACGCCTTTCAACATAATGCCCCGGATAATATCCAGGAAATAGGTGAGGGGAATGGCATACCCCAGCCAGTTAATGACCAGAGGCATACCGTCTCTTGGAAAGATAAAGCCCGACAGGAGGATGCTGGGCAGCAAAACCACCACCATGACCATCATGGCCTGCATTTGATTCTTTGCAAAGGTGGAAATCAGCATTCCGATGGAAAGGGAGCAATAAACAAAGAGGAAGCCCAGCAGAAGCAGCAGCGCCAAACTACCTGCAACATCTACCTTGAACCAGAAAATACAGAGGGAAAGTGCAAACAGGAAACCGGCATAACCGATCACTACATACGGGACCAGTTTGCCCAGGATCAATTCGGCAGATCGGACGGGAGTCACGATAAGCTGTTCGATGGTACTTCTTTCTTTTTCACGTACAAGGGCAAAAGCGGTGAGCATAATGGTGATATTCTGCAATATCAGTCCCACCAGCCCGGGGATGGTGAATCGGCTGCTTTTAAGGTTTGGATTGTACCAGACCCTTGTATTGATGGCAACGCCGGGTGTATTTGTTGCAGAAACACCGATTTTGCCCAGGGCTTCCTCCTTAAAGGATCTTGAATACATTTCGGAGATAAGGAGTCCGCTGTTTAAGGCCGTACGGGCTGTTGTCGGGTCGGTGCCGTCGATGACAAGCTGGGTCTGGGGAGTTTTTCCCCGGTTCAGCTTGTTTGCATAATCCGATGGGATAATCAACCCGGCCTTTACCTTTCCGGCGTCTATCAGGTCCGAAAGCTCCTGCTCGCCGGATACATAGTAGCCTATATCAAAATAGTTGGAGGCAGTAAATTTATCAATATATTCCCGGCTCTCCTGTGTTTTGCTCTGGTCAAAAACCGCCGTCCTTATCCGGTCAACTTCGGTATTCACGGCGTAGCCGAACAGCAGCATCATAATAATGGGCATGGCAAAGGGAAGCCTCAGACTTATGGGATCGCGCTTCACCTGAATGAATTCTTTTTTTATAATTGTAAAAAACCTTTGCAGGCTGAACAATCTCCTTTTCATGGAAACCTCCGTTTCACCACTGCCGATGATGCTGTAAATTTTTTCTGTAGGGGTGCGCATTGCGCGTCCGCAAATGCAATTTATATTACAAAGCTACCGGACGGCCGATGGCCGCCTCTACGGAAATGCAGCCGCCCTTGTCCGGTTGGATAAACAGCTTACTCCTCCTGCAGGAATTTCATTTCCTTGAAGGTAGAGCTTACCTTTTTTTCCGTGATCCTTTCCACATAGGAAATAAAAATATCCTCCAGGTTCCGCGCCTTTTCCTGCCGTATAAGCTCCTGCGGCGAGGCAATATTAATAATTTTTCCATTAAATATAAAACCGACGATATCACAGCTCTCGGCTTCATCCATATAATGCGTGGTAACCAGGATGGTGATGCCCTGCCGCGAGAGTGCATGGATGATTTCCCAGAAAACTCTGCGGGAAACCGGATCAACGCCGGCGGTGGGTTCGTCCAGAATCAACAGGCTGGGCTTGTGGATCAACGAACAGCCCAGGGCAAGCCGCTGCTTCCAGCCTCCGGAAAGAGTGCCTGCCAGGCTTTTTTCCTTGCCCGCCAGGTTTGCCATGACGATAAGTTCTTTTTTTCTGGCCTCACGGACTTCCTTTTTCAAGCCGTAGATACCGCCATAGAAATCAAGATTTTCTTCTACGGTCAGGTCCTCATACAGGCTGAACCTCTGGGACATATAGCCAAGGTTTTGCTTTACCCCCTCGGGATCCCTTGCGATGTCAATACCCATGACCGTGCCCGTACCGGAAGTGGGGGAGAGGACTCCGCACAGCATCCGGATGGTGGTGGACTTGCCCGAACCGTTGGGTCCAAGGAATCCAAAAATACAGCCTCGGGGTATCTTAAAGCTGATATCGTCAACTGCGGTAAAATCACCGAAGCGTTTTGTCAATTTTGACACTTCAATAGCATAGTCCATCATGTCACTCTCCTATACGACGGGGGAAAATTCATTTTCCGGACTTGTAAAGATAATTGCGGAGGCTTTGCACGTTATTTCCGTCAGGAAGCTTCCCCGGTTTTGGCCGCTGTTTCCAGCGGTATGATTGCATTTGCGGTCATACCCGGCTTAAGCCCCGCCATCGTGTCCAGGATTTTGATTTTAACCATGAAAACGGTATTTTCCTTGGCATCGTCGGTCTCAACATTTTTCGGAGTGAATTCCGCCTGGCTGGAAATGTACGTGATTTTTCCCTTAACGGCTTTCCCGTCCAGGGACTGGATGCTTAAATCCAGTTCCTGACCAAGGGAAATGCTTTTCAGGTTTTTCTGCCGGATGTATACCTTTATCCAGAGGTTGGAAAGATCGGACAGGGTCCCGACAGTTGTCCCCGTATTCACCATGTCGCCGATTTCTACATTTTTTATCAGCAGAGTGCCGCTTACGGGAGCCCTGACCTGGCATCTGGACAATGTAAGCTCGGCCTGGTCAAGAGCTGCCCGGGACTGCTCAACGTCGGCTTCCGCCGCAAGTACGGCCTGGTTGGTGGAACCCTTCTTCAAAAGCTCCAACTGGGACCGGGCTGATTGCAGCTGTGCCTGTGTGGATTTCAGCTGCTTTTGCGCGACGTCAAGCTGCTGTTCGGCGGTATCCAGCTTGTATTTTGCATCAAGCAGGTCGTTCTCCGTAGCAGAGCCGGAATCGGAAAGGGATTTGACGCTCTCATATTTCTCAAGCCAGTAGTTATAGCCTGTCAATGCCGTATCAACACCGGTCTGGGCGTTCTTTGCCGCAAGATCCGCCGTTTTCACGGCGGCTTCGGCCTGCTCCAGTTGTTCCGGCCTTGTGCCCGCCTTCAGCTCATCCAGCCGGGCCTGCTTCATTTTTACCACGGCTTCCTGCTGCCTGACTGTAAGCTCCTGGAAGCTTGGATCCAGCACTGCAATGACATCGCCCTCTTTTACGGCATCGCCTTCGGTTTTTTCCAGCCTTGTTACCTTCCCGGCGACTTCGGCATTGCAGTCGATCTGGGTGGATTCGATTGTCCCGCTTAATTCCAGAGCAGCGGTTTTATTGCATCCGGATAACGGGAGCGTTCCGGCCAGGATAAGAAGAACCGCTGCGGCAGCAGTCAGTTTGTATTTTTTAACATACGTCTTTGTCATCATCGTGATACCTCCGGGGAATCGCCCGTGTTTTGGGGTGCGATTCCATAAAGCAGAACATCCAGTACTTTATCGATTTCACTATCCAGTTCTTCGGCCGGGAATTTGTCGCCGAAGAGCTTCCTTTGTGCAATCAGTCCGGCGATATTGAAAAGAATTGTCCTGAAGAGCAGGTCGGGGTTGATGTCCTGCCGAATCATGCCTTTGTCGGCCATTTTTGCATGAAACTGACGGAAGGTTTCCAGTGCCCTGACAATCAGCTGCTGGTAAACTGCTTCCCGCACGTCTTCGTGGAAAACGGCCTCCGCCATGATTACCCTGGCCAGAGGAAAAAAGGTATCTACCAGTTTAAACCTGTCATAGATCAACTCTCTGATGATGGCACGGAGATCCTTTTGTTCCGCTTCGCCGAATATCTTTTCAACGCCATCCATAATAATCTTGCCGCTGGCGAACTTAATGCCCTGGATCATTATTCCGCGCAGGATGTCCTTTTTTGTTTTAAAATACCGGAAGATGGTTCCTTCCGCCACTCCGGCGTCTTTTGCTATCTCGCTGGTGGTGGATGCGCTGAAGCCCTTCTCGGAAAAAATCTTTATTGCGGACTTCAGTATCTTTTCCTCCTTTTCCGGCAGGCCAAAATCGGGAATATCCCGGTGCTCCATATGATTACCTCCTCAAAAGCTATCGCATAGCTCCAGACAAGCGCCTGCAGCCGGGATAGGATGTTTCGTTTGAAAATGAGTGAGTACTCACTTTTTATTGTAGTGCAATTATTTCTTCCTGTCAAGTATGTTTTAGGATTTGACGGCATGCGTGAATAATACGGACATAATATCGGACAATATGGATAGTCGGTTTAATTAACAGGTGATGAATGAAAAAAAAGACGTCATTGATAAGCAAATATTTGAAATGTGCCGCCATAGGAGTGGTTACAGGCGTTGCAAACGGCCTTTTCGGTTCAGGCGGCGGAACGATCGCCGTGCCCGCAATGGTAATGTTTCTTGGGATAGAAGAACATAAAGCCCATGCGACGGCTATTTCAATCATTCTTCCTCTTACAGTGATGAGTATTTTCTTTTACATTACCGGCAGCCATATAGACTTGCCTCTATCCATCAAGGTGATTGCAGGTGGACTTGTGGGCGGATATGTGGGAGCAAAGCTCCTCGGGAAATGCCCTACAAGCCTTTTGAGGAAAATATTCGGAATTTTTATGATCCTGGCGGGGGCCAGGATGCTGCTGTAGGTTCGGGCTAAATTTGAAAGGTGGCCGGTGTTTGTTTAACGGGGAAATGATACTATTGTTTTTAACAGGCTTTTTTTCCGGGGTGATCAGCGGAATGGGTATCGGCGGGGGAACGATACTGATACCGGCGCTGGTGCTGCTGGTAAATCCGGGGCAGCATGTTGCCCAGAGCGTAAATCTGCTTTTTTTCATACCCACTGCGGTCATCGCTTTGATCGTCCATATTAAAAAAAAGAGAATCGATTTTAAAATAGCCATCCCCATCATCCTTTTCGGACTGGCCGGAGCAGTCGCAGGTTCCAAACTGGCAATGTCCATGCCCGGCAACAATCTGAAAAAGTGGTTCGGAGTTTTTCTGCTGCTGATGGGAGCATATGAGCTATTTATAAAGAAAGACGGCAGCCGGAAAACATCCCGGCAGGAGAAACAATAACAGCCCTTTGCCAGTGCCAGGCCGCAGTGCTGATATCCTATGCAAGTGCGGCCATGGCGGCATAATTCCGTAACCTTACACAACAGGCATCTCCGTTAAACGAAGATTTGTGCAGCCATAAGGTATCATACGAAGCGTTTCCTTTTCATCTGCTATCCAGGACATGTTTGGTTTTGGAGCAGCGGACCTGTTTTCCATGCTCCAATCTACTTTTTTACCCGGTACCCATGCAATGATTGGCGAACCGTCCGGAGAGAAAGGACAATCTCCCATCGGCCGCTCTTCAAAAGCAATGTCTTTTCCCGGATTGGCTGCATCAATATTGAAACCGTAATTCCAGGGCGTTGTCGGATATATTTCGTAGTCGCAATGAGGGGGCTCATGGCCCGGAATATTTTCATTGAACCGGACCCAGCGTTCACCGATGGCAAGGGAATACACCAGAGGTCCTCGTATTAATGCATATAAATGGTTGGGACGTGACACAAGCTGCGGTTTCATAGGCAGATAAAGGGTAAACCTTGTAATGCCCGACCATTTCCGTTCAAGCTTATGGAATTCTCCGGGAGTTGGAGAAATGATGGTATTGCCTATTTTTATTTCAGCGTCTTTCGCCCAGGCCGGGATTCTGATATGCAGGGCGAAGCCGGTTTCCCTGCCGGCTTTCACTTCGAATTCCAGGGTTTCACGGAAGGGATATTCCGTTTTGAGAGTGACGGACACATCGGTATCATGAATTACCGTATTGACCGTGCATGGGGCATAAGCGGCGGCAACCAGGCCATCTTCGCTGCGCAGGAAGGTGGAAAGGGCAAACTTTGGCCATGGCTGGCTTAAGTTTGCAGTGCAGCATCCAAAGTTGGGCTCAAGGCCGAAGGTGTGCGAATAGCCCGAATTGGTGCCGAAAACAGGGTGCTCCTGGTAACTGCACTCGACCTGGTTGACCTGCTGGTCATACTGATGCGTCCACATATCAGGGCTGAACGTGGCCGGCAATGCATTGTAAGCGGCTTTTTCCAGACGGTCTCCCCAATGCGCGCGACCAGTGACGGATGTCAGAATCTCCAGAGAATACATGTACTCGGCCACAGAGCATAATTCGGTACCCTGCACCGGACTTGTGCCGTTCAGGCACTCATCTCCGGTGAATACGCCGGTAACTGTCCCGTGATACGTTTCAAGCAGACGGATCATGCTTTCCGCACTATGCAGGTCCTCTTGGGAACCCATCAGCCGCCAGATCAAAGCACCTGATTTAAGCATCATCGCATTGTTCACCACATGGCTCATTTGACTCCAGCGCCCCTTGGCATCCGGCTTTTCATAGGGCCAGTTTTTGAAAAACGATTGCCAGTCAAAACCCTGGCAGCGCAGCTTGGTGGCAAGATGAATCAACCATTCCCCGCCTCTCCTTTCATAAAGCCAGCAAATGGGGATGAGGCATTCAAACCAGCGCATATGCGCCCAGTCAAAAATCGTGTTCACATCGATGTGCTTATCCAGTGACAACAATGCCTTATGTACGGCTTCTTCGATCAGGGGATCTCCGGTGGCGTCATGGTATACCACAAAGACCTTCAGGATCAGGAATAACGCCCACATGTCATAGGAATTACGGTCGGCGGTATTCCCCGGACAAATCCAGCCGTCTTCCTGCTGGCGTTCGAGAATGTCGTGGATATATTTCGTTGCACGCAATTTCATATCTTCATCATCTAACAGCCATGCAAGAGGGATAAAGCCGTCAAGCCAGTAGGGAACGCGTTCCCAGCCTTCAGCCCGACCGCCTGTCCATTGACTGTTTTTGATATCGTTCCAAAACCTGTCCAGGTTGCCGGACAGGCCATTTGCCTGGATTTTCAGCTGGTTCAGCAGCCAGCCCTCCGGTTTGATTTCTTTCATGCTCAAAGGAGTAAAACAGGGCCTGTTTAAAAGCGGTTTCATTGCGGATACCTCCATGTTATTTCAAATTCCGGACAGACCAATGATTCGGAAAGAGTATCTATCCATACTTGATTTTATCAGGTATAATTGTGTTGTACTATTGCAAGAAGATTAACAAACTATGCAAAAAGCGAACAATGTGGAGCAGGATTATGGAAGCGTTTATGTTCAATATCCCGCCATGGCCTGATTTTATTACGGAAAGCTACCGTTGTTTCAACCGTGGGGAGAAGCACGTAAAACGGATATGCAAGGATTTTGTGCTTATCTTCATGCTGGAGAATACCCTGTATTTCCATGAAGACGGAAAAACTGTGTCTGTAAATCCGGGAGAATGGTATTTGCAGATACCCGGACTGGAGCAAGAAGGCAGAAAGGGCAGCCCTGCACCGGAATATTTTTATATTCATTTCAGTGCCTCGGGGCAGATTTGCTCTGCGGATGAGTACGTCCTGAAAAACAGTTTTGAGGCTCCTGAGGTTAAAAAACTCATTTTACCCATCCGGGGAGTCTTTGAACCGCAATATTACAGGACTCTGTTTGATCGGTTGGATAACCTGTCCAAAAGGTGCCCTCATGATATCGTAGGAAAGCAGGCGGCTTTTCTGAATATACTCAATCATCTTACGAATACCGCAAGTACGCCGAAGGATCCTATGCAGGAGCTTGTTTTCCGGATAATGGAGTATCTTGATAAGAACTATGCTACGGCTGTTACTTGCAAGGAGCTTTCCGAACAGTTCCATTTTACAGCGGATTACCTTGCAAGGAAAATGAAAGAATATACGGGGATGACACCCTGGCGGTATTTGCAGAAGGTAAGGGTGGACAATGCAAAGGAATTGCTTTCCAACACGGATTATACCCTTTCCCATATTGCAAACAGCATAGGATATTCCGAACTGTCGCTATTCTACAAGGCTTTCAGGAAGATTACGGGTTCCGCGCCCGGCATATGGCGTAAGAAAAACCGCGGATACGGTTAAGTTACCCGTCTCTTTCTGCCCCCGAAGCAAGGCAAGAATAAAAAAAGCCAGCCTCCCGGATTCGGAATTGAATACGAGAGTGCTTAATGGTATAATAATAAATTAATATGCCGTAGAATAAAAGACGGCGTAAGCAAATGAGGGAGGTACTTGATTGAGATCCAATACAATGTTGGAAAAGGCAGTTGGCGTTTTAGAGGATAAAAAGGCCAGGGACATCGAAGTGATCGACATTTCACAGGTTTCAACCCTGGCGGACTTCTTTGTGATATGCAATGGCACTTCCATAACCCATATAAAGACCCTGGCCGACGAATTGGAGCTGAAAATGGCTGAAGCCGGCTACAGGCACAACCATAAGGAGGGCTACGGCAGCGCAAGATGGATATTGATGGACTTTGGCGAGATCGTTGTCCACATTTTCCACGAAGAGGACAGAAGCTTTTACAACCTGGAACGGCTCTGGTCCGACGGAAAAAGCAGGCTGGTAGGCGGAAAGCAGGATTTGAAATGATCCGGAAGCAAAATCCGTAATTGATTTTTGCTTTATTATCTGATAAAATAGCACGTAATTTAATAATGTGCAAAAGCGTTGACGGGAACAAGTAAACTGCAGGTGGAGGTACAGAGAGCTGTCGGGAGGTGCGAGACAGCGGAAGCCTTAAGTTGAACTCATCCTTGAGCTGGCAGGTGCCGTTAAGGGTAAACTGCCCGGGTATCCGTTAAATTGTAAAGTGAGCAGCCTAAAGCTGCTAATTAGAGTGGTACCGCGGACCTTTCGCCTCTAAACGGGCGAAGGGTTTTTTTATTTTTAAACCTCAAAATTTGAAAGGAGTCTTTAGCATGGCGTACTCAACGGAGACAGACAGGAAATGGCAGAAAAAGTGGGAAGAAACGAAGCTGTACAAATTCGACCCTGAGAAAATAGATAAGAAGCTTTATTGCCTTGAGATGTTTTCCTATCCTTCCGGGGCCAATCTGCATGTGGGGCACTGGTATAATTACGGACTGACGGATTCGTGGGCCAGGATGAAAAGGATGCAGGGCTTTAATGTGTTCCATCCCCAGGGCTTTGACGCTTTCGGGCTTCCTGCCGAAAACTATGCCATAAAAACCGGAGTCCATCCCAAGGACTCCACCTATAAAAACATTGCCACCATGGAAACCCAGCTGAAAAGAATGGGCGCTACCTTTGACTGGGATTACGAAGTCATTACCTGCAGCCCGGAATACTACAAGTGGACCCAGTGGATATTCCTGAAGCTTTTCGAAAAAGGCCTGGCCTACAGGAAAAAAGCCCCTGTCAACTGGTGCCCCAGCTGTAAGACGGTGCTTGCAAATGAGCAGGTCATCGACGGCGCCTGTGAGAGGTGTAAGAATGAGGTTACCAAGCGGGATTTGACGCAGTGGTTTTATAAAATAACCGAATACGCCCAGGAATTGCTGGATTGCCTGCCGGCCCTGGACTGGCCGGAGAAAACCAAGAAGATACAGAACAACTGGATCGGACGGTCGGAGGGCGCCGAAATCATTTTTAAAGTGGCGGACAGCGACATTGAATTCAAGGTGTTTACAACACGTCCGGATACCCTTTACGGAGCAACCTATGTCGTCCTTGCCCCCGAAAGCGAGCTGGTGGATAAAATAACGGCTCCCGATTGCAAAAAAAGCGTCGGGGAATATAGGGAAGCGGCGAAAAAGCAGACGGACATCGAAAGGATGTCAACCGTAAGGGAGAAGACCGGCGTTTTCACAGGGGCCTACGCCCTCAATCCCATCAATGGCGACAAAATACCCATATGGATCGCCGATTATGTGCTTTCCGGTTATGGGACCGGCTGCATCATGGCAGTTCCTGCGCATGACGAGCGGGATTATGAGTTTGCAATGAAATTCAACCTCCCTATTATCCGTGTTATAAAATCCCAGGACGGCGCTGACGATGCACTGCCGTTTTCAGATTACGGGATCGTGGTAAACAGCGCGGAATTTAACGGCATGAAATCGGAGGGAGCGAAAAAGGGGATTACGCAAAAGCTTCAGTCCCAGGGAAAGGCCGAATTCAAAATCAATTACCGCTTACGGGACTGGCTGGTATCCAGGCAGCGTTACTGGGGGTCTCCCATTCCCATCATCCATTGCGGAAATTGTGGCGCCGTACCGGTGCCGGAAAAGGATTTACCCGTTGAACTGCCCTATAATGTGCAGTTTACGCCGGATGGAGAGTCACCCCTGGCCAAATGTGAAGAATATATCAATACTACCTGCCCCAAATGCGGAGGCCCGGCCAGGCGTGACCCGGATACCCTGGACACCTTCGTGTGTTCGTCCTTCTATTATTTGCGCTATCCCGACAACAGGAACAGTGAAAAGGTATTTGATACGGCCTGGATCGACAAGATGCTGCCTGTAGACAAGTATGTGGGCGGTGCGGAACACGCCGCCATGCATCTGCTCTACGCCAGATTTTTCACGAAGGCTTTGCGTGATATGGGCTATCTGCATTTTGACGAACCATTTTTATCACTTGTACACCAGGGTACCATTCTGGGCCCCGATGGCAACCGGATGAGCAAGTCGAAAGGAAATACCATATCGCCCGACGACTATATCAATGAAAACGGCTCGGATGTCTTCAGAATGTATCTGGGTTTCGGGTTTGCCTATACGGAAGGCGGACCATGGAGCGACGATGGGATAAAGGCGATTTCCAGGTTTATCAGCAGAGTGGAAAGGCTGGTGAATTCAGCCGTCGCAGAAGGGAAGTCAGGCGGCGGGAAAACGGGTGGGGAAGAAAAGGAATTGAATTTCATTCGGAATGCATCCATCAAAGGCGTCACCGAAGATGCTGAAAAGTTCCAGTTCAACACCTCGATTGCAAGGCTTATGGAATTAATCAATGCATTGTATAAATATGATTCGTCGGCAGCTGACAAGGATATGGGGCTGTATCTTGACACGATAAAGGATCTGGTCAAGCTTATGGCGCCTTTTGCTCCCCACTTTGCAGAGGAGATGTGGCAAACGCTGGGCATGGAGTATTCCATTTTCAATCAAAAATGGCCGGAATGGGATCCCAAAGCCCTTGTAAGGGATGAAGTTGAAATCGCAGTGCAATTGAACGGCAAGGTGAAGGACAAAATCATGCTGCCGTCGGGACTGGGCAGGGAACAGACAGAAGAAGCCTCCATGAAGGACGACAAGGTAAAGGCGCTGATTGAAGGGAAAACAGTAGTGAAGGTGATTGCCGTCCCCGGCAAACTGGTCAATATCGTAGTGAAATAAAAAGAATGCGTGGGAGGGGTGGCTGTGGGCAGCCACTCCTTACGTTCGACTTGCCACTGCTGCATTCTATGACACGCGAGAACCGTCCCCCCTGTGTTTCGAATGCTTTGCTTGCGGCTGTAAGTCACCCTGTGGTATAATGGAGTATAACTGATTTGTAGGGGGCGGGTGTATGAATGGACAGCTTAAGACCCGGTTTGTTTGGGTCACTGCATTAATTTGTGCAATAGGACTCTTTGCTTCAGCTTCGGTTGTTACATACGGTTACATGAAAACCAGAACTCAGGCCAGCACAATTACGGTAACCGGATCCGCAAAAAAGCAGATTAAATCCGATTACGTAACTTGGAAAGGTACTTTCAGCCGGCAGTCTGCCAATTTGTCAGAGGCTTACGCAAAGCTCCAGGCTGATCTGGACAAGGTAAAAGCTTATTTAATCCACGAAGGAATCACAGAGAGTGATTATACCATATCCTCGGTCAACACACAGGTGAATTATGCCATATCGCCCAACGGATACATGTCCAGCAATGTCGAAAGCTACAAGCTCTACCAGGACGTTGAACTGCGTTCCGGAGATATCGACAGGATAACCAAAATTTCCAGGGAGTCCACAAAATTGATTCAGGACGGGGTCCAGTTTCAATCCATGCCTCCCATGTATTTTTATACCAAAATAGCGGACTTGAAAATCGACATGCTGGCGCTGGCGACCAAGGATGCCAAAGAAAGAGCCCAGAAAATAGCAGAGAACGCGGGGTCAACCCTGGGGGAACTTAAAACAGCGAAAATGGGGGTTTTTCAGATAACGCCCATCAATTCCAACGAGGTTTCCGATTATGGGATCAATGATACAACTTCCATTGAAAAAGAGATCATGTCGGTGGTAAGCTGTACGTTTACAACGGTGAAGTAGCGATGCTTTCTTGGAAACAGAGAAAATATGACTTCCCGTTTTTCTAAAAAGCCGCCTGCAATAAACGGCATTTTAGAAACGAATACGGGAAGTTATATTTTTGCCGGTAATTAACGGCGTTAATGCGGACGCGCAATGCGCGCCCCTACACTTTTTTACGCTCAGGTGTGCCACACTGTGGCATGGGCATTGGGGGGGCATATACATATTTACAATTGATGAAGGCAATATTCGAAAAGCGGTCCTGCAGCTGTCGCTGCCTGCAGTTGCCGAGCAAACGCTTTTTATGATTGTGGGCGTCGTATCGACGGTTTTCGTGGGGCGCATCAGCAAAGAAGCCATCTCGGCGGTAGGGCTTGTCAACATTCTGGCAGGATTTGTCATGGTCATGTTCGTTGCCCTTTCCACAGGCAGCACAGTCCTTGTGGCACGACTGATGGGCGAGAACGATACGGGTACTGCCAAACAGGCTTTGAAGCAGTCTGTGGTGATCGGTGCGGCTGCATCCCTTTTACTTTCCGTCCTTCTGTTTTTTTGTGCGGCCCCTTTGATCGGTTTGCTCTTTGGCCGTGCCGAAGCAGATGTAGTGAATATGGCGGTACTGTACTTTAAAATTACAATGGTCACCTTTCCCTTAGCCCTTGTCAATATCCTTATAAGCGGCTGTCTTCGGGGAGCCGGCGATACGGTGACGCCTATGCTCATCGCTAATATTGTAAATGTACTCAATGTTATTCTGGGGATTATTTTAATTTTCGGGATAAAGCTTCCTTTCCTTCATATTAACGGCGGCGGTATTGCAGGAGCCGGCTGGGCTGTTGCAATATCACGCGCCGTAGGCGGTATACTGAGCTTCGCTATGCTTTACAGACGGGGAAATCCCATTAAGACAGACCTGTTTAAAAACTTCCGCTTTGACCCCGAGCTCATGAAAAGGGTGCTCAAGGTAGGTATTCCGGCCGCTATGGAGCAGATTGTCATGCAGGGAGGTTTTCTGGTCCTCCAGGTGATCATCTCCGGCATGGGTACCATTGCCATTGCAGTGTATCAGATCTGCATGTCCGTCAACTCCATCAGCTATATCCCGATTTGGGGCTTTGGCATGGGAGCGACGACACTGGTAGGGCAAAGCCTTGGCGCAAAAAAACCGCACATTGCCGAAAAGTGCGGCTGGAGCGCTTTAAAGATAGGGGTCGCGGTGATTGTTCTGCTGACGGCCGTCATATTCATTTTTCCGGATAAGTTGATTTCCATCTACAACAGCGATCCCGACGTCATCGGCACAGGAGCGGCTGCAATAAGGATTTTCAGCCTTTCACAGCCTTTCCTTGCCGTTGTGGTGGTGATCTCCGGGGCTCTCAGGGGCGCAGGGGATATAACCTACGTGATGATTACCAGCTTTATCGGTATTTGGATCTTCCGTATCATGGTGACCATCGGCCTGAATCTTGCCTTCCATCTGGGAATCAACGGCGTATGGATCGCTTTGTGCGCCGATTTTTTCATCCGCTCCATCATGTACTTCGTTCGCTTCAAACGGGGCAGGTGGAAGGAGATTGCAGTTTAGACCGTGTCTACCGGTATCCATTGTTTTTCCTTTGCCGAAATTTCTACAGCCTCAAGGATCTGCGAGCAGCGTACCCCGTCGTTGAAATCCGGAGACGCCGGTGTTCCGCCGGCAATAGCCTCTTCAAACTCATAAAGCTCATGCACGAAGGTATGTTCATAGCCTATAACGTGACCTGCCGGCCACCAGTTCTCCGCATACGGATGAACCCCTTCCGTGCACTGGATAAGCCTGAAGCCTTGCAAGCCCTCTTCATCCTCCGCCGAAAAATACTGAAGCTCGTTCATCCGTTCAAATTCAAATTTTATGCTCCCCTTGCTGCCGTTGATTTCAAATGACATGGCATTTTTATGGCCGCTGGAAAATCTTGTAGCTTCAAAGGAGCCAAGGGCACCGTTTTTGAATTCTGCCAGGAACAATGTAGCATCGTCGACAGTCACTTCGCCTTTTGGAGCATCCGTTTGCGCTTTTCCACTGAGGCCGGTCATTTTTTCAACCAGAGGCCTTTCCTTGACAAAGGTGGTGCTTACGCCGATAACCCTGTCGAATTCGCCGGCCAGATACCTGGCAAGGTCAATAAGATGCGCACCCAGGTCGCCCAGAGACCCTGAGCCCGCTACATTTTTATCCAGCCGCCAGACCAGCGGGAAATCCGGATCAAGGATCCAGTCTTGGAGGTACAGGGCCCGGAAGTGGTAAAGCTTTCCCAGCCTTCCGCTGTCAATGAGTTTTTTCGCCATCCGGACAGCCGGGGCGAATCTGTAATTGAAGCCGATCTGGTGACGGACATGGTTTTTTTCAGCGGCAGCAAGCATTGAACGCGCATCCTTCACAGTTAAAGCCAGCGGTTTTTCACAAAAGATATGCTTGCCGTTTTCAGCGGCGGCAATTGCGATATCCCGGTGTGCGTTGCTGGGGGCGGTGATGTCCACCATGTCAATGTCGTCCCGGGATACAAGCCTTTCCCAGGAGGTTTCGAAGCCTTCCCAGCCGTATTTTTCGGCGGCTTCCTTTACCCAGGAAGCTTCTCTGCCGCAGATTGCTTTCATGGCGATTTTAAGCTTCGGATCAAAAAAACTGCCGATTTTGTCATAGGCATTACTGTGCGCCTTGCCCATGAATTTATAACCGATGAGCCCGACATTTAATGTATCCTTCATGGCAACCTCCCTTTTATCAAACTTTTTTCTTGTTTGTCCTGCTGTTACGCCCACCACATTTTTTCCCTGTCCTCAAAGACCATGACTTCCTTTAAAAAGGAAATTGCTTTCTGCAGGCCTTCATTTGCAGATAAAAGACTGTCCTCATGTTCTATGCTGATGACGTAATCGTAGCCGATCATCCTGAGATTGCTTATGATATCCTTCCAGATGCTGTAGTCATGACCATAGCCAATGGTACGGAAAACCCAGGAGCGGTTTATTACGTCGCTGTAGTGTTTTGTGTCAAGTACGCCGTTTAATGCGGTATTGGCGGCATCGATCCGGCAATCCTTGGCATGGAAATGGAAAATGGCGGGTCCCAGTTTCCGGATGGATGCAACAGGATCCATCCCCTGCCAGAACAGATGGCTGGGGTCGTAATTCGCTCCGATGGTATCACCTACGCTGCTGCGCAGCTTTAGAAGGGTTTCAGGATTATAAACGCAGAAGCCCGGGTGCATTTCAAGGGAGATTTTGTCCACACCGTGATTTTCACAAAATTCCGCCATCTTTGTCCAGTAAGGGATCAAGACGTCATTCCATTGATATTCGAGGATTTTCTGAAAATCTTCCGGCCAGGGACAGGTAACCCAGTTGGGATATACGGAAGAAGGCGAGTCGCCGGGACAGCCGGAAAAGGTAATCACCCTGCTGACTCCCAGCTTTTCGGCAAGCAACACGGTGTTTTCAACCGCTTTGTGAAACATGTCCGCCTCTGACCGGTTGGGATGTACGGGGTTGGCGTGACAGCTTAAGGCGCTGATTTCCATGTCGTATTTTTTTACCAGCTCCTTCAGGTTTTCCAGCTGCACCTTGCTTTGCAGCAATTCCTCAGGTTTTGCGTGCGCATTGCCGACATAGCCGCCGGTTGCAAGCTCGATGGTCTGCACACCGGAAGCGGAAAGGTAGTTTAATACCTCATCCAGGTTTTTTTGCGAAAGCAGGCAGGTAAATACGCCGAGTTTCATAGTAAACATCAATCCTTTCATCGTTATTCTGCTGTTTTAGGAGTACTGAAAATATTACTTCCCGTTTTTCTGACACTTAAAAATCCAGACTGATTTTCCTTCCTTCTTTGGCGCTCTGGATGGCGCCATATACCATAGCGATGCTTTTGATGTTGTCGGTGCAATCCGTTTCAGCCTTTCGGTCTTCCAGCAGGGAGGCAAACATCTCATCCAGGCATCCGAAATGGCCGTCACGTCCGTTCCATACGTATTCCGCCTTAACCTTGCGGGTTTTGCGTATCGAATGATTTTCGCCGGAAGGCAAGGCGATTTCGCAATATGGTTCGCCCTCACCGTCCCAGCAGGCTGTTCCTTTGCTGCCGATGACTCTCCATGCGGCGTCCCAGGAGGTATTACAGCCTTCCGCACACCAGGAGCCCCTGTAATTAAAAACCAGGCCGCCGGTAAACTCAAAGATGCAGACTGCCGACGCATTTCCCGAATACCAGGAACCTTCCGGGTTAAACTCATGACAGTATACCGAAATCGGGTCAGCTCCTGAATAAAACCTTGCCTGGTCAAAGGTATGGATGGACATATCCAGCAGCAGCGGACTGTCCATTAAATCTCGGAAGCCACCGAAGTGAGGCCCGAGAAAAAAGTCGGAGCACATGAAACCGGGTTTCCCTATCACGCCGGAGGACAGCAGATGCCTAAAGGCCCTGCCGTTTTTGTGAAAGCGGCGGTTTTGCATAACAGCATACGTTTTGCCTGTATCCGCAGCCGTTTTTACCATTTCTGCCGCTTCCTGAAGAGAGGCGGCCATGGGCTTTTCCCCGAAAACATCGCAACCGGCTTTAAGGGCGGTGGTAACGATATCCTTATGGCTTCCCGGAAGAGTCACATCGAATACCAGGTTGGCGCGGGCAGCTTGTAAGGCTTCATTCAGTTCCGTAAAAATGCCCGTATCCAGATCGTATTTATTGGCCAGCGCCTCTGCATTTTCTTTTTTTATATCCACCAGGCCGGCAATGGAACAGTCTTCCCTTGAAAGGGCGTATTTAACCCATTCCTTGGACATGCTGCCACAGCCGGCAACAATAATTTCAAATTTTTTCATCATTATTAATCTTCCTTTTAAAGAATAGAGTTTAGCCGGTCTACTAGGGTGTCAAGCCTAATTTCATATAATACTCGTTAAAGTTGACAGAGTACTACAAGGGGTTCGGAACAAAATCGCCGCCGCGGCACGATTTCAGGTATTTCAACCCATGCACCTGCCCGGTCATTTCCAGTTCATCCTTATATACGGGATCATGCCACCCTTCGATGTCAATGGAACCGTTATAACCGCCCTGACGCAATATGCTTATGATATCCGTCCAATTGGAATCCCCAAAGCCGGGCGTTCTATGCCATACGAATTCCCGCGGCCCGTCCTTTCCATATTCCCTCAGAATATCCCAGGCAATGGTGGCGTCCTTACCGTGTACATGAAATATCTTTTTTACCCATTTACGAAGCTGAGGAATGGGATCAATGAGGCTGACCATCTGATGGCAGGGCTCCCACTGCAATCCCAGGTTTTCCGCAGGGACAGCGTCAAACATCATTTCCCAGGCGGTGGGATTGTGCGCGATATTCCAGTCGCCCTTCCACCAGTTGCCGCCCATATCGCAGTTTTCAAAGGCCAGCCGCACTCCCTGGTCTTTTGCTTTTTGGGAAAGCTCGCCGAAGGTTTTTTTAAAGGCGGGAATGGATTCTTCAATGGGCTTGTCGGGGATCCTTCCCGTGAAACCTGTAACCAGGTCTGTTTCAAAAAGCCGGGCGCATTCAATGAGCCTTTCCCAGCTTGCTTTTGAATCTGCATTCCGCCCGTCACTCGTCAGCGGGTTGCCGAAGATTGACAGGGAGGATAGTTTAATGTCGCGGCCCGAGAGGATTTCTTTCAGTCTTTCAGCAAGTTCAGGCAGATTGACGGAGCCGGTTGTCTGCCAGAAGGTCAGACTGAAAGATTCAAAGCCGTAGGGGATCAGCTGCGGTATTACCCTTAAAGCATCCTTGCCGGAAACAAGCGTGCCTATTCTAAGATTCAAGGCAATTCCCTCCTATACTGGAAATATTGTCATCGTTCCTATATAATTAATTTAATAGCAAAGCAGGAGATTGTCTCTACATTATTTTGCTGTTTATTTGTACGATTTTGTCATGAAGGGGGCATTGCCTGTGCAAAATGACCGGAAGCTGAAGGAGAACACCGGGCTGCTGTTTTCCGACAGGTCTTTTCAGATAAGGATTATTCCTATAAGGACGGATACCTATAACATCCTGCATACGCACTGGCACGAAGATATCGAGATACTTTACGTCCGCCGGGGCTCTGCCGTTTTTTACCTGGGTGACAGGCAGTTTGAAGTAAGCCCGGAGGATATCCTGTTTGTGAACAGTGGAATGCTCCACTCAGGCTACTCCATCAACAACACGAATGTAAGCTTTTATGCTATGGTTATCAACAGGTCGCTGCTTTCAAGCACTTCAGGCGATCCCGGCTATGCGGAGTTTATAGCGCCTTTTGCCGACGGCCGGCTGAATTTTCCGGATAAGGTCGGCAGGGACCATAAAGATCACCAGGAAATCAAAGGCATCATTGACGCCATAATTAAAGAACTCAAACAGAAAAAGGAAGGCTACGAGCTTGCAGTCAAAGCGCACCTTCAGCTCTTGGTGCTTACGGTTTACAGGAAATTTGTCAAAGCGCCGGGAGCGAAGCCCGCCTCTTTGAACCACTCCCATACCATGGACAATTTGAAGAAGCTCATTACACACATTGAGGAGAGCTACCACGAGAAACTGACCGTCAGGGATGCGGCGAAAATCGTGAACCTGAGCCAGTACCATTTCTGCAAAACCTTCAAGAAGCTGACAGGCAGGACCTTTATCGAGTTCCTGAACCTTTACCGGGTCAATAAGGCGGAAGAACTCCTGAGAAGTACGGATATCCCCGTAACCTTGATCGCCGAGCGCGTTGGTTTCTGCAATATCAACTATTTTGACAGGGTTTTCCGGCTGTACAAACGGTATTCGCCGTCATATCTGAGAAAGCAGTGACATTCTCCGGTTTTTTTACCATAGCGCTTATTCCGGAAATTCGTACCGAGGCTGTAAAATTGTTGTTCTCCAGGGAATGCAATGCCTTTCCGCTACTGTAGGGGCGCGCATTGCGCGTCCGCATAAATAGAATATCCGGTAACAAATACCGGACGGCCAATGGCCGCCCTATGGATTTATTACAATGCTACTAGCGCCTTTTGGCGTTAACTCGTCTTGATATCGTACGCAGAACCAACCGGAGGATCAGAAAAGAAATTATTACGATAACCAGTGTAAGAAAAATAGTTTGCAGGGTCTTGCTTGCCATAAATTGTTCAAAGCGGTTCATAATCTCCGCCTGTGGCTTGAGCTCCACATTGCGTGCAGCCACCAGGTCTACTTTACCAAGGGTGACACCGTTATTCAGGATTTCAACATATCCCAGCAGGTCCCCTTCATTGACGGGTGCGACGATGGGATCCTTGATCACCGCATTTTCCTTTATATTCCATTGCGTCTTGTCGTTGGGCATCACATATTTAATTTCGCCTTTCGTAAGGAGATCCAGAGGAGTCTCATCCAGAGCGTCCTGCACGGATACGCTGCGAAAAACTTCGGAATCGGCCTTCAGGGTCGCAAAGGAAAAATTATCGAAGCCATAGTCGAGCAGCTCTTTCGAATAGTCCCTGACATTGGTCTGGGAACCGGGATTTTTAATATTCATCACAACGGCGATCAATTCCATGCCATCGGTGTTAATGGCCGCAGATACGAGGTTATGACCAGCGGGCCCGGTATAGCCTGTTTTTATGCCGGTGATGGAATAGTTTTCGCTTTTGTCATACTGCATCAGCTTGTTGGTTGTCGCCAGGACCGGCCATTCGTCATGCTTGTTGGTAGGCGGCAGCTTATAGCTGGGCATCCGGACAATTTCCCTGAATTTAGGGAAGGTCATGGCATAGCGTGCTATTTTCGCGAGATCTGCGGCAGTCGTATAGTGGTTGTCGTCATGAGCTCCGCAGGGATTTACAAAGTTGGTATCCGCGGCACCCAGTTCCTTTGCCTTTTGATTCATCAAATCGACAAATTCCTGTCTGGTAGCGCAAAGGTTCTCTGCGACTATGTTTGCGGTTTCATTGGCAGAGCTTATGAGCATGGCCTTCAGAAGATTTTCCAGGGACATTTGTTCGCCGGCCATAATGCCTATATTGCTTCCATCCTTGCCAATATCGTAGATGGCTTCCTGGCTGGCTGTCATCATGGCGTTAAGATCGCCTTTTTCCAGGGCAAGGGCGGCTGTCATTATTTTGGTAGTGCTGGCGGGAAACAGCCCTTTGACGGTTGAATCCTTTTCAAATAAAACCTGTCCCGTTTTTGAATCGATAAGAATGCATGAGCCTTCAGGGATTGATGGCGCTTCCGCCACAACGTTGCCAACATTAACCAGGATGATAATCAGAATGATTAAGTACTGGTGCAAATAAAACTTCCCGTGTAGGTTTCGGGAAATGCAGTCCATTACGGCCGGTATTTTCCGAAAAACGGGAAGTAATATTTGCAGTACTCCTAAACTATGTACCGGTTTCTTCATCAGTGCCTCCGAGGTATTGAAAGTTGCTCTTTAAAAGTATACCAAATATTTTTTAAAAATGGTAAAAAAAAATAAAAAAAATTATAGAAAAAAAAGGAAAATTTACAAATAAAATAGAATTAATTATAAAAACTGGAGGTAAAAAATGACAATCAGATTGTTTGGAAATCCTGTTGAGCTCAAAAAGGAAGTCATTGCGGTTGTGGCGACGGTATTGGTTTTTCTTGCCGGCATTGGCGGATACCTGATCAAAAAAAGCGACAGCGACATAATTATTGATTCACAGAACAACACAAGCGCTCCGGCACTTGAGGAAAATCCCGCAGACAATAGTGAAACCGGCAATGCGGAAACGGATGCGGAAATAAAGGAAGAAAAGAAGAAAGACGAAATAAAAGTGTATGTTGCGGGCTGTGTAAACACCCCCGGCATTGTAACACTGGAAAAAGGCCAGCTGATCGATGATGCCGTGAAGCTTGCGGGAGGTTTCGGCGAAGATGCCGATACGGAAAATATAAACCTGGTTTACAGACTCGAAGATAACCTGATGATTTATGTCAAATCAAAAAAAGAATTGCAGCAGGACCTCCAGGGCTCCGAAGAAAAGGGTGAAGCGGGAAATGGCGTCAAGCTGGTCCGGGATAGCGGCGGGGCGGTGGTGAATGAACCGCAGGCAGCAAATTCCTCCAATACCAGAGTCAACATCAACACCGCATCCGCCGGCGAGCTGGAGACTTTACCGGGAATAGGAGAGGCGACCGCCAGGGACATTATTTCCTACAGGGAAAACAATGGACTTTTCAAGACCATTGAAGATATCATGAAGGTGCCGCGGATAAAAGAAAGCAGATTTGCCGGCATCAAGGATTTTATAACCGTCAATTGATATACTGTTTATGGTTTTGGGAACATGAAAGCTATTAGCGGAGTCATATACTTATGTATGGTATTGCCGGGATATCTTATGCCAAATCTGGAATGAACCGGATGCCAGGAAAGAATTTTACAGGAGGGGGTCCGGAAATGAAAAAAATCATAATAACGATGCTTGTAGCTGCGCTTGGGTTTTCAATAACAGGCTGCGAGCTATCAGGAGGCAATGACATTAACAATACAACCACGGAAAGCACTCTGGAAAATACTGCGGGAAACACTGAAAATACCAACCAGGAAACCGGAGACGAGGCTGCCTCTACAGAAGATTCCGGTACACAGGCAACGCAGGGCAAGACAATGGAAGCCACCCTATACTTTGCATCGGAAGATAACAGTGCAGTCAGAAAAGAGACCAGAGAGATTCTGGTAGTAGACGGAGCGATTCTTCGGGCATGCATATCAGCGCTGCTGGAGGGACCAAAGGCCGAAGGACTCAGGCAGACCATTCCCGAGGGAACTGCAATCCTGGGCGTCAACTTGAAAAACAACGTTGCCATTGTTGATTTTTCAGGGGAATATTTAAATGTCCAGGGGCTTTCCGAAGTGACGGAAAGGGTTTCCATCGTGAACACCCTGACGGAAATCCCAGGGGTGGAGAAGGTCAGGATCATGGTAGAGGGGAAGGAGCTTACAGGGCCGAGCGGCGAGCCTTTTGGCGACATGCTGCCTGCCGCTCTGGATGCGGATGGAGTGCCGGTTCCCGGCGAGGTGAAAACGCTTACCCTGTATTTCGGAGATTCCGATGCGGAAAAGGTGGTTGCCGAAAAACGGGAAGTGACCATAAACAAGGGTGATTCAGTGGAAAAGGCAATTATCCTTGAACTCATGAAAGGTCCCGAAGATGAACAAATGAATCCGGTAATGCCGAAGGGTACCAGGCTGTTATCCGCAAAAACCGAAAGCGGACGCTGCACGCTTGATTTTTCAAAGGAATTTGTTGACAATCATCCCGGGGGTACGTCCGGAGAAGCGATGACGCTGTATTCCATTATAAATTCGCTGACGGAGTTAAGCACAGTCAAGGAAGTGCAGTTCCTTATCGAAGGAGAAAAAAGGGAGATATATACCCATAGGGCTTTTGACGAGCCCTTTGCCAGGGATAACGACATCATAGGCAAATGAAACAGATGAAAAATAAATAAGAGCCGGCTTACGACCTAGCCGGCTCTTATTTATATATTAAAAAAAGGAGGAAAACTTTATGTATGTTTTCAAGTATTATTATACAGGGATTCTGGACTTTTTTTAATATGATTTTTTAACGACTTTTCTTACCTCTATGGTGAATTTTTTATGCAATATGAACAAAGAACAAGAAACCTCCTTGCTGTAGCCGGAGGCGAACTGCCATTCTATGGGCCTGTAAGTTTTTCATGCTTCCGCAGGCGGCAGCTTACATGGCCGGAAGGATTATTACCGCCGCTACGAGATATCCCAGCAAGCCCAGGGATACAGGTACTACAAAGGTAAACAGGAATATTCTGCGCATTTTTCTGTGCCTTAGCTTTTTAAACTTCTTCAAACGTTTTTCCCGCATTTTCCACACTCCTCTTTCGTATAACAGCGTAAACAACCGGATGCGCCTTGGAGAAATAACGCGTTAGAGCATTTGCGTCTATTTCTCCAAGGCGCATGAATGCTAATAAAAAAGGAAGTTTACGCTGTAGGTATTAGCTAAGCTCCATATAGCTCTGTAGCTACCATATTATACCATAAGGAGATGAAGAGTGCTATTTCCAGGAAATATGCAGATACTGTAAAATTTTTATGACAAAAGTGACCTGTAGGGGCGCGCATTGCGCGTCCGCATAAATGCAATTTATGAAAATAAACGACATGCGACCCTCAAGTGATGCTTGATACCCTGGGCGGACGGCCAATGGCCGCCCCTGCAGGAATGTCTTACGGTCAATGAACGCCTTGCATTAGCTCTTTTATACCTATTATATAGGGATCTACGTTTCGAAGCAAAGCGGAGGTATTTTACCTTGGCTTGTGGATATCAAGCATTAACCCTTCGTAATCGCTCATTACTTTTTTTACGGCAAACAGGTTGTTGGTCAGATAAACCGTATCTCCTCCCGCATCTTTTTCCGTTGCCGCGATAAGCCCCTTTTGCCTGAGTTCACGCACGAGATAGGCCAGGTCTTTCGCAAAGCCGCCGATATCTACGATAGAGAATCTGTCCATCCTTTCACATCCTTTCAGCATTTATCGTTAGATTACTCTACATCTAATTTCCCATTGATTTGATTTTTCAATCAATTACTTATTATCTATTATCCTTGCGTTTAATTGGCATGTCAAGGGGACAGGTACATTGACACAGGAGCGTGCAATGCGTGTCCGCATAAATGCAAATCCATGGTAAAATTAAATTGTTGACATCCACTAATTTTGGGATATAATAAATTAAAAGAGCAGAAAATGCGACGATGACGGGACGAGTAAACCATGAAAGTTCCTTTCAAGAGAAAGGTTGCCAAGGCTGGAAGCAATCTTAAGGTGAACGGTTGAAGACTACCCCTGAGGAGCAGCGTTGATTACGTTATCATCAGAATGAGACCAAAATAGGGTGGAACCACGTGAGTTAGCTCTCGTCCCTTGCTGTAGAAGCAAGCGGCGGGAGTTTTTTATTTGCGTTATTCTCCGAAAGGCAATCGCCAGACGGCGCCAGGGCCGGGTGCCTCTGAGGTTTTGATGGGAAAAACGGTAATAAGCGGAGGAGTATTTGAATTAGGTCATTATAAAAAGGAAGGTGTAGAAGATGATCAAAATTACATTGAAGGATGGAAGCACCAAGGAATACGAAAAAGGAATAACGGTCAGGGAAGTGGCTGAAAGCATCAGCGCGGGTCTTGCGAGGGTTGCGCTGGCAGCTGAGATTGACGGCGCGGTCAAGGATCTGTCCACAAAGCTGGAGAATGACTGCAGGCTTAACCTGCTTACATTTGAGGATGAAGGAGGAAAGCATGCCTTGCGGCATACGGCGTCGCACATATTGGCGCAGGCTGTCAAGAGAGTTTTCCCGAATGCGAAGCTGGCCATCGGTCCTGCCATAGAAAACGGATATTATTATGACTTTGATATTGATCGGACCTTTTCGCCGGAGGACCTTGCGAAGCTGGAAGCCGAAATGGGCAAAATCGTGAAAGAGGATCTGGCGGTGGAGAGGTTCACCCTTCCCAGGGAGGAAGCAATAAAATTCATGGAGGAAAAGGAAGAACCTTACAAGGCAGAACTCATTAAAGACCTGCCTGAAGGTGAAACCCTATCCTTTTACAAGCAGGGAGAGTTCGTCGACCTTTGCGCGGGGCCGCATATCCCGTCGACGGGAAAAGTGAAAGCCTTCAAGCTTACACAGATTGCCGGCGCATATTGGCGGGGAAATGAAAAGAACAAGATGCTCCAGAGAATCTATGGGACTGCGTTTACAAAAAAGAATGAGCTGGACGAATATCTTGCCATGCTGGAAGAGGCGAAGAAGCGCGACCACAACAAGCTGGGCAGGGAGCTGGAATTCTTTACCACTGTTGATTATATCGGCCAGGGGCTGCCCATTCTTATGCCCAAGGGTGCAAAAGTAATCCAGCTGTTGCAAAGGTTTGTTGAGGATGAGGAAGAACGCAGAGGCTATATGCTTACCAAAACCCCGTTTATGGCAAAGCGCGACCTGTATAAGATTTCCGGACACTGGGACCATTACAGGGAAGGGATGTTTATCATGGGCGATCCCGCTTCCTTTGAAGATGAAAAGGCGGAGGTTTTTGCCCTGCGGCCGATGACCTGTCCTTTCCAGTTCCAGGTGTATCTTTCGAGGCTGAGGAGCTACCGCGAGCTGCCGATGCGTTTCAACGAGACCTCCACGCTTTTCAGGAATGAAGCTTCCGGCGAAATGCACGGCCTCATCCGCGTACGGCAGTTTACAATTTCGGAAGGCCATCTTGCCTGTACGCCTGAACAGCTTGACGAGGAGTTTGCAGGCTGCGTGGATCTGGCAAATTTCATGCTAAAAACCGTCGGGCTTGACTCGGATGTAGCCTACCGCTTTTCAAAGTGGGATCCGGCCAACAAGGAGAAGTATATTGGAACGGCGGAGCAGTGGGAGGAAGTTCAGGGGCGCATGCGGGAAATACTGGACAAGCTGCAGATCCCTTACAAGGAAGCGGACGGTGAAGCGGCATTCTACGGACCGAAGCTGGACATTCAAATCAGAAATGTCCATGGAAAAGAAGATACGTTGATAACCATCCAGATCGATTTCCTTCTGGCTGAAAAATTCGGGATGGAATATGTGGACCGGGACGGGCAGAAAAAGTACCCGTATGTAATTCACAGGACCTCTATCGGATGCTACGAAAGGACATTGGCTCTTTTGATCGAAAAGTATGCAGGTGCGCTTCCTTTATGGCTGTCGCCGCTGCAGGTAAAAATACTTCCCATTGTCGACAAGCATTTTGAGTATGCCGGAAAGGTCCAAAAAGAGCTGCAGGAACAAGGGATAAGGGTGGAAGTCGACCTCAGAAACGAAAAAATCGGCTATAAAATAAGAGAGGCGCAGGTGGAAAAGACGCCTTATATGCTGGTTATCGGTGACAAGGAAATGGAAAACGGACAGGTGGCCGTAAGATCCCGCAAGGATGGCGATCTGGGCGTCATGTCGCTGGAGGACTTTATTGCAAAGGCCGTTGAGGAGATACGGACGAAGGCGAAATAAAAGGGAGGCTGCATATTCATGAGCAAAGCCGATCATATTTTTATCGAAATGTGCAAGGGGATACTGGAGTCAGGTGTATCTTCGGAGGGGGAAAACATCAGGGCCCGCTGGGAAGACGGGGCGCCTGCCCATACAATAAAAAAGTTCGGCATCGTCAACCGTTACAACCTTTCCGAAGAGTTCCCCATACTTACCTTAAGGCCGACCAACCTCAGAGCCGCCATCGATGAAATTCTCTGGATCTGGCAGAAGAAATCCAGCAACATCAAGGATTTGAACAGCCGTATCTGGGACAGTTGGGCCAATGAAGACGGCTCAATCGGTAAGGCGTATGGATATCAACTGGGCATAAAGCACAGGTATAAGGAAGGGGAATTCGACCAGGTAGACAGGCTGCTGTACGATTTGAAGAACAATCCCTATAGCCGGAGGCTGATTGTCAACATGTATAACCATGATGACCTGCATGAAATGAACCTCTATCCCTGTGCATACAGCATGACCTTCAATGTCACAGGCAGCAAGCTGAATGCCATTTTGAACCAGCGGTCGCAGGATGTGCTGGTAGCAAACAACTGGAACGTATGCCAGTACTCGGTTCTGGTTATGATGTTTGCCCAGATGACAGGCCTTGAGGCAGGTGAATTTGTGCATGTAATTGCCGATGCCCATATTTATGACAGGCATATACCTCTGGTTGAGGAGCTGATTGCGAGACCTGCATTTGAAGCGCCCAGGCTGGTAGTGAACAGGGAAGTGAAAGATTTTTATCATTTCAGGGTTGAAGATTTTGTACTGGAAGGATACCGGAGCGGAGCCCAGATTAAGAAAATTCCTGTAGCTGTATGACACGGGCTCCCACAGGAGGGATAAATGTGAAAGCGATTGTAGCGGTAGATAAAAACTGGGGAATCGGGCATGAGGGGAAGCTGCTGGAAAGAGTCCCGGAGGATATGGGCTTTCTGAAGAACATTACCATGGGAAAGGTTGTCGTCATGGGCAGAGCTACGTTTGAGTCCCTGCCCGGGATGAAGCCCTTAAAAGGCCGGACGAATATCGTGTTAAGTACCAATAGGAATTATGATCAGCCCGGAATCCTTGTTTGCAAGTCGCTGGAGGAGTTTTTCAAGACGGCTTCCGGTTATCCGGCGGAGGATATCTTTTTATTGGGCGGGGCTAGAGTATATTATGAGCTTTTACCTTACTGCTCCGAAGCGTACGTGACCAAATTTAAAAATACCCATCCGGCAGACTGCTTCTTTCCGGATCTTGACAGCGATTGTACATGGACGCCGGAATTCATCGCCAGGGACCTGGAACATAACCATTTGCACTATAGCCGGATCCAATATACCCATAGTAAAATCCTGCAGTTCCCTTGACAGGTTGCGGGGCTGTCTCAAAATACATTGATGCGCAATGCGCGCCACTACACAGCAGGGATACCAACATGCAGGCTTTAATAGTAACCTTGACGCACGTGTTTTGAAAAAATCTGGTATAAAATGAGAAGATATTTATCCGATAAATATACTGAGTACTAAAATATATTATCCACGGAGGGGTAGGTATGATTAACGGAGTAAATACAAATTCTTATTCGGCACAGGTTAGTTACAAATATGAAAAAACAGTGAAAACGGAAAGCACAAGTCAAACCGGTGGGGCTGAGGCCGGCGTCGTTCTCGATATCGGAGGGAGCGATGCCCAAAGTGCCGTGTATGGCAAGCCTTCAGGCAAAATCAACGCCGAGGAGATTAACAGGCTCTGGGAACAAACCGAAAGGGCTACGGAATCACTGAGAAATCTTGTTGAGCGGCTGATTGCAAGGCAGGGGAAAAAGCTTGAGGATGTGCTTTCCGGCAGGGAAGTGCTGGTAGTTGACAGCGAAGCAAGGGCTGAAGCGGAAAAGATGATTTCCGAAGACGGCGAATGGGGTGTAAAGGCGGTAAGCTCAAGGATCGTTGACTTTGCAAAGGCAATCTCCGGCGGTGACAAAAGCAAGCTGGACGAACTGAGGGGCGCCATCGAAGAAGGCTTCAAGCAGGCGGAAAAGGCTTTCGGCGGAGAACTTCCGGAAATAAGCCGGAAGACCTATGACGAGGTAATGAAGCAGCTTGGCGATTGGGAAAAGGAAGAATAGCATCAAGGATGGAGCTCCTGAAAAGGGCGCTTTCATAAGTTATAACAAATAAGAAAACACCTCATTTCACTGTAGAAGCGGAGTGAGGTGCTGTTATTTGTGTGATGACTTGACGAGCCAATGTTTAAGATTGTTAAGCCTCGCTTCCCTAATGCCAGCGATGGGTACAATCACTGCCAGAATCATGGCTACGCACGCATTCAGCAGGCATGCCATATCCCGCATCTATTTTACCATGCCGTCATAAGTTAAAATCGCTTTGTATAAATCAGGCCGGCGGTCACGGAAAATACCCCACTCGACCCTTTGCCGGGAGGCCTTGTCCAGATCAAATCCGGCAACTAAAACCGCTTCCTCCGTCCTTCCTGCTTCTGCAATTTTTTCACCCGTTGTGTCGGTGATAAAGGATGAACCGTAAAAATTTATCACAGAATCGTCGATCCTCTCGGTTCCAATCCGGTTGGAAGCAACGACCGGGACCAGATTGCATGCGGAATGGCCTATCATACAGCGCTGCCAATGGTCCCTGGAATCCACCTCCGAATCCTCCGGCTCGGAACCGATCGCCGTAGGATAAAATAGTATCTCCGCTCCCATAAGGACCATGCATCTTGCCGCTTCCGGAAACCACTGATCCCAGCAGATGCCTACGCCTATTTTTGCATACCTCGTATCCCACACCTTGAAGCCGGTATCACCCGGATTAAAATAGTATTTTTCCTCGTAGCCGGGTCCGTCCGGAATATGGCTTTTACGGTAAACACCCAGTACCTCCCCGTCGGCATCGATCACTGCCAGGGCATTGTATCTTGCATTGTTCATCTTCTCATAAAAACTGATAGGAAGCACGACACCCAATTCCTTCGCCACTTTCCTAAAATGTAGAACCGCCTTATTGCGGTCCGCCGCTGAAGCAAAGTCATAAAATTCAGGCTTCTCCTTCTGACAGAAATACAAAGTCTCAAAAAGCTCCTGGATTAATATGATTTGAGCGCCCTGGGCTGCTGCTTGCCTGACCAGCCCCTCGGCTTTTCTGATATTGTCTTCTGCCCTTTCGGTACAGCTCATCTGTATTGCTGCAACTTTAACCAATCTCATTTAAATAAAACTCCTATTCCCGCCCAATTGCGGATATCTTTCTTTCACTGACCCAATGAGCGGATTTTCCCGGGCATCTGTTGAGTGATACAATGGATATTACCGCCTTCTGTAATCAACTCCATACTGTCTACCGGAACGATCTTTCGCTCCGGGAATACCTCCTGAAGCACCTCCGCCGCCTTTTTATCCGTAGGCTCCGCATCCTTTCCGAAAACCGGAAGGATAATGCCGCCGTTTACAAAATAGAAATTGAGGTAACTCAAAGTCAAACGCTCACCCTGATAAAATCTTGCCGGAGGCTGCGGTATTTCAATTATCTCCAGCTTTCTTCCGGATGCATCGATAGAATTTTTTAAAATTTCCAGATTTTCAAGGGTGATCGCATGGTTGGGATCTTCAGGATCATGGCATGCCTGCATCAGAACGAGTCCCGGCTTCGCAAAGCATGCTACGTTATCCACATGACCGTCGGTTTCATCGCCAAAAAGCCCACGATTAAGCCAGATGATCTTGGTAACATTCAGGTAGTGCATTACTTCCTTCTCAACCTGCTCTTTCGTCAAATGGGCATTGCGGTTTTTATTCAGCAGACACTCCTGGGTTGTAAGCAAGGTACCCTCACCATCAACATGAATGGAACCTCCTTCCAGTATAATCGGTGCATCATTATATTCAATTTGAAAATGCCTTAACACCTTTGGTCCCACGTCATTATCCAGGTCGTAGGGCATATACTTTTCACCCCAGGCGTTGAAACGCCAGTTAACGGCAGAAAGCTCCCCTTCCTTGCTAATGAGAAAAGTCGGTCCGTTATCCCTGCACCATGCATCATTATGGGGAACCGTCAGGTAATCGATTCCTCCTCCGCAAAGCTTTTCCGCCTCTTCCGCAGTATCCTCATTTACAATCATAGTAACCTTTTCAAATCCGGATATGGCCTTAGCGACTTTTGCGTAGCCTGCACATACCCTCGCGTAATTCTCCGGCCAGATTAACGAAGTCTTAACAGGCCATTCCATCAATGTTCTTTCATGCTGCTCCCATTCGGCAGGCATGTAATAATGTTTATGCATTAACGTTTCCTCATGTGTTTTTCTATATGCGCCTTGTATACAATTGCATTATAGCATAAAACAAAAGCTGCCGCACCGTTTCTGTAAGTTCAGGTAAAGACTAAAAAAAGTGAAAATGCTGATGGCCCGAAGGAAATAAAATGATCAAAGGGGTGAAAAGTAAAATATGTGGTTGATTGAAAAAGCAAAGTCCACTTTGTAAGATTAAAATCCATCCCTTTAGAAAATTTGAACAATTTTTTTAAGAGGAGTGGATTTTTTATACGGGGAATTTGCTGTTGTGAAGTATTTTTGGT
>JAFABI010000091.1 GCA_023426125.1 Bacillota bacterium | reverse complement strand
TATTGTACCGTTTTTGTCAGTACTTTTGCACTACTTTCATCATACATCTCCTCTACCAGCTTTACAAGCCTGTTTGTGTCCGTATACACATACTGGCTTTTCATCACCTTATACTGTACGGCCCTGTTACTCAATTCGTCTATAATGCCGGTGGTTTGCAGGGATGCATAGGTCTCGTTCATGGATATCCTGTTGCCTGACCGGTCAAATGCCATCATTGATATATTTATTTACTACTTATCCTACTGTATTTGAAATTACCCCATCTGCTAAGTCTTTCCAATATCCTTCAGGCATTTGATACCTGATCCCATGTAAAGGCAGCGATATTGTTTTATTTACAAAATCATATTTGAATTTTATACGTGAAGATTTTAAGTCTATTTCTTCTTCCAAAGTAGGATAGTAGCCACTTTGATTAATATTTTTCCAATTATTAATAGTTGTACCCAAATATTCTTGTAAAGCTGATAGCAATTTGTCAAAGTTGTCATAATGGACTTTTATATTTAACCCGCCTTCATCATATCCATGTATATTGAAGTCAACTTTAATAACATTACCTTTCATGATAGTTATATCTCTTACATATCCAGGATATTGATCCAGCAGTCTCCTATCAACACAAATTGATTTTTGACTTCCAACTTCAATATACTTAATAATTTCATTCTTATCCATTTTTTTCACTCTCCAATTATAATTATTGCTGCCTTATCACCATTTGGTAACTTTATAATATAATGCGGATAATTTGCATGGTAAGGATTATCCACATCAGGGTGAACTGGTAAAGTAGGATCTTTTTTGTTTATCAAATCTCCACGGTAAGTTCCTTTTGTATCTGCAAATCCACCACTCATTCTTCCATCTGGATTGGGCATTAATTTATCACCTGTCGCAGGCCTGAGTTCTGGCATACTATCTAGCAAATCCCTAGCCTCCTCATAGGTTTTTACCTTTACTTCTCCACCATTTCTTAATATTTTAATTCTATCTCGTTTAATTTTACTGGAAAGACTTTTGTTTGCATTTTTATCCACGGTCTTTCCGACATCACCGCTCAAGCCTGCAATATTATCCCAAGCTTTGGGAGCAACGATATCAACACCGGCTCTTTCCAGTCTGAGCATATTATCTACTTCGGACAATGCAAGCCTTTCCGCTTTGCTTAATTTGCTAAAATCAATGCTTACATCAATAGCTTCAGTCAGCTTGAACAATGCCTTGATTTTCTTCAAAGTACCTGCTCCAAGTATATTCAAGGCCTTACCCGTGGTAGACAGATCATTCCCAGTGATTATATCACTACCATATACCGTCTCAAAGGAATCTTTTATTGCTCCAATATATGGTATACTGCTTGTCAATGCTGATGCACTCAGCTTTAATGCTTCCGAAAGTCTCTGGCTTGATTCCTCCTGCCATATGCATTTGTATGCAGGATTCTTGTCAAGAAAGACTTTCAAGTAATCTATCGTACCGCTTGAGAGGGTTTTACCGTCTGCCACGGCATCCAGCAGGAGGTCAAATGCCCTACCATTATTTTGTATTGCATTGTTAGTCAGCATAAGCCGTTCCAGCTTAAGCATATTACCGGTATCACTCTGAATTGCCGAATCAAATATCATAGTATCCAACCCAGGAATTTAATGCTTTCTGCCTGCTAACTCATTATAGAAAGGTTACCTGCATATTCGCCAAGCAAATTGACACTGTCATATGCGGCAATGACTTCATTCCTCATCCGGTCAATCTTACTCCTTGTCTTGCAGAAAGAAAGATGGTCATCATAGACAACCGCCTTTTCCCATATAGCACTTTTCAAAATATCTCCAGTATTATGTATAAAGAATTCCTTCACAATCAATTGCATTATACTCCGCAATTAAGCGTGAAATGCCAGCAAGATGCTCCTCTTTATATCCTGATTCCTTTAATGCTGATATTATATTGAAAAGAACCCTTTTCCATTCTGATATAAATAACTGTTTTACTAAAGTAATAGCCCCTTTGGAATTCAATAATTGCTCAGTATGTCCCAAAACCGAACCCCATTTAGAATCTATTACCAGACTTTCTTTTTCCCATTTCATGTTCCAAATATTAGAAAATGTGTTTGAGGCCCAATGCAACGATATCTCACCAGATGGATTACTTCTTAGCTTTTCAAGAATATCCAAAATATCATCTATCATACAACTAATATCATAATCAAATATTCATGTATGGCTAAAAAGTAGAATATTCCATGTAATGTCCTGTTTCCCTGTTTTGATTTGTGTTCCTTACCCTTCCCCGCCGAACTGAATAAAACTGGTGCAATCCCTGAAAACCTTGCCATTTTATCAGCATTTGGAAATTTTCCGCCTGTTGCGGGCGGGGCATTTCTTTATCAAATAATTAATTTTCATACAATAAAGATTAAAAGTATTCATTAGTATTAAAAGTTGTTAAATTCCGTTTTTCAGACTACAAAATTATTGGGCTTCATCAATCACAGATAACAGACCAAACCCCGCCACCTACAATTGAAATCGGCGGCGGGGTTTGGTCTCTATCATTCCCTACAAAAAAGAAAACTAATAGAATAATTGTATATACTAGCAATCACTTTCTGTTATTAGAATATTATCCCGCCCCGCATTAACAAAATTGCGGAGTCAAGAAACGATTTTTACTAGGCTTCGTTATCTCATTATGTCTGATATGCCGTAGTGTTGTGATCGCCCCGCCACTAAAAAAGGTGGGCGGGGGCAACCCACAGCTTTAAAAGATATCTATTTCTGATATTATTTTATTTAACTCACTGATATCAATAAAAGTCTCACTTACATTTATGCTTTTAAGGTCATGTCTAGAATCTTTTATTATATAGTTCAACTTGGATGCCATAATCCTTACTTGCTTACCGTTGCTTATTGCAAAAACATAACAATCACTATCAGAAAATGATTGTGGTGTTATGTCAAAGCGATAATCATTGTCAATATCTGTATCAGAAGGAAACATTATATTATAGATTTCGACAAATGCTTTATCTTTTTGCATATTATATAATTCTTCATTAATAGTAAGATTTTTAAGATTTTCCTTAAGAAGCTGAACCTCACATTTTAGTGTTGCCGTAATAACTTCCTTCGGAAAAAAATTACCATCAACACAAAATAGTAAAACACCATTACAAAATGCTCCATCTATATTCCATTCATTTATAGTGTCGATAATAATTGAAAATTTATATGGATTCCCTAACATCATAATCACCATCCTTTTTTTGGCATATTAAATAAATTCTTTATATCATTTGGAACTTGACTTCCAGTTATAGAATTTGCACCTTGATTTGTAGAGCCACTCCAATGCCAAGTACCATTTCCATCGTCATAAAAACGGTGCAGTGTATTGGTTTCTTTGTCAAATGTAAATCTCTGATTTGGCTTTAAGGTTGAAGGAGTAGATTCTCCAAATAAATCCAAAGAGTTTTTTGGCTCTACTCCTGCATTTGGCCTATTTCCAGGTTGCCCAGGAGTATGTTTTGGATTTGATTGATAGTTTAATCCATTTGACGCCTCAGTCTTATTTTTAACAGGAATGTTACTATTACTCCCCCCCTCTAAATCCCTATTTTTTATTGATTTCTTTAATTCGCCATAATCACTTTTTGCATTACCCCATGAATTTTTGACCAAAGACCATCCGACGCCAACCTCTGTAGCTCCTACTGCAGCAACAGCAGCCCCTAATCCAACTGCCAGCAAACCACCTACGCCTGTAGGAGCAAGTACAACTCCACCTCCGCCAGCAATTGCACCCCCGGCAAGTATATTCTTTACACCATCTACCGTCAATATTGTTCCGGCTACAATAAGGGCTATATCTGTCGCAAGCCTTCCGACATAAAATGCTGTTTCATTACCAGACAAACTGTGCAGGTACTCCAAAAAATTATCCCTGTCATCCAGAAAATCAGTATATATTTGTTTGGCTGTAAGTGGATCAAATATTGTATTGAGTACATTCAAAACATCAAATCCAGAAGTCCCTATATTATCAAACAACGATGATCCTACACCAAGCAAAATACTTTTTGTTATGTCGTCAGCACCCTTCTCATATGATCCGGCTGGCACACTCTCATTTACAATGGAAGCATATCGTTTTTGCATCAGAGCCGCTATATCCAGTTTTCCTGCAGGTCTATCTCCTGCTTCATCCGTATCCAATGATATTTCCATTGTCCCCTTAGAGCCAGTTGTTATATGCCTGGCAAACTCCTCGACTGCGGTCCGGGTATCTTTTTCAATCTCACTTGTATCTATACCAACAGCATTTTTTCCGTACATGGTAGCGTATATATAATCCTGAATATCCCGCTTTATTATTTTACTATAATCCAAATCAGTATCCTTTGCTGCCTTCCTTACCGTGATGGATAACTGATATTTCTCCCACGCACCAGCATCACCGCCATGGCTATTGACAAGGTCTCCAACCAATTCATTCCCTGACTCCAGTTTAGCCAATTGCTGCCGTAGTGCCTCTGCTCTGTTATGTGCGTCAACCTGTGCTTGTGTCCACTCGGCGTTGCCTTTACCTGCTCCCTTCTCTTCTGCCCACCAGGTATTCTTTGCTTCGTTTATTTCATTAATGATTTGGTCTATTTCCTCAGAATTATGCCCTGTAGGGTCGATAAAGCGTATCGGGTCGTTAAATGCATACGTATACAGATTCAGACTCAAAGGATTATCATCCTCACCCCAATAACTGTCCTCGCTGATGAACCTTCCTATATTCGGGTCATAATACCTGGCTCTCAGGTAATACAACCCCGTCTCATTGTCAAGGTACTCGCCTGCATACCGTATGGAGCATGCAGCTGTTTCTACTGTCAACATCGGGTTGCCGAATATGTCGTAGTCATACTCGTTTCGCACTTCTCCTGCTGCGGTCACCGTCTGGACTACGTCGCCATGGCCGTTGTACAGGAAGTATGTCTCGTCTCCGCCTGCTACTTTTGCTATGTAATTGATACCACGAACATACCTTGCTGTCACAT
>JAFABI010000056.1 GCA_023426125.1 Bacillota bacterium | reverse complement strand
AGCGTCCGGGACAATAATCTAAGCTCCGCCCTTGAAGCAATCCCCAACAGAGAACCGATCAAGCTTAAAGCAGAAGTCCAGACATATAAAGATGAGCTATATTTGCAGGCTCTAGCCCTACTGAATTGAAACCATTATGACAATTGAAGAACTAATACAACAGTTACTCGATCAGGCTGCCGAAAATAACCAGCTGCTATTTTCCATGTCTCAAACATTGGACGGCATACTGGGGATTATAAAAGTTTTGGTATTTATTAGCGGCGTATGTGTGGGGCTGTTCCTGGTGAATTTGTTTGCCAAAGCATGGCTTAGGAATGGGGCTTGATTTCATGGTGCAGGAATATGCGGCATTATTGTATAAAGGGGCATTGCAGGGATTGCTGCTCGGGTTCGTTTTCTTTATTGCTTCATACGGTTTTACTGTAGGCTTACGCCTATTTAGGAAGATATAAAAACATCATTCGGAGGTATTCACAATGAAAAGGCTTTTAACTAAGAGGGCTGTTGCGCTGCTTGCTATAGCCGGCGTAATAGTGTCCTCGGCATCGGTTGCATTTGCCGATACCGAAACGGAAACAGCAATGACAACAGCACTTTCCGGCATAAAGACAGATGCAATTTCAGCATTGGGCATCATAGCTCCTATTGCCTTAGGAATTATGGGCGCATTCCTTGTATGGAGGTTCGGCATCAGATTCTTCAAAGGGTTGGCAAAATAGGCCGCCCTTACTTATACTCTGGGAGGTTGACAATGATTACAGCTTTAAATATATACTTTCAAAACAGAAACATCAGCCAAAGGCTTTTGTGCCTTCTTCTCTCCGTACTGATAATCATGCTGTGCACCTATGGCCAGTACCAGGAGGCATACGCGTTTGCCCCGGCCCTTGTGTTGGCGGGGTATGCCGTGCCGGAAGCAGTGGCAATTGTCGGTACTGTGCTTTGTGCGGCAGGGCTGACCTGGGCAGGCCAGGCTGCCATAGATGCCACCTGCGACTGGTTCTATGCCAACTGTACGCCTGCAATAAAGCAGGGGATAGCCGACATGATCGGCACGGCGTCAAACGGCATCGCGCAAGTCAGTGACGAGGTGTGGGGCTATGCGCGGGATTGGGTGCAGGCCCATTATGCCATAGATGAAAACACCATGACAAACCATTATTACGATGCAACCCTGCAAACAACCATCGGGTCGGACATATACACCGATTATCTGCCGGCGAATTATGCCGTGCCGTACACTGAATTCCCTGTGGGCCTGTCTTCAACCTTCACGGTGGGGCTTGACACATACGAAATCGTTGTAGGCGACTATATAGGGAAAAACAAGCATGTGGCGCTCAGGAAGAACGGCTCGGCCCATCCCAGCGCAATGATAGTGATAGTGAACACAGCGGTAAGCTGGTGCGTGTACCTCGATGCGGCAACCAATTATGGGGTGACGCGTTTCACCCTGAGGATACGGGGTGCAGGGTATAACAGGACGGCGTGGGAAGAAATTGACACGTACTGGCCTTCCCTCGGCAGTGATACCATGGGCGTGGAAGCAGTCCCGGGGGCTGCCATAAGTGTCCCGGTGACAGGGGCAGACGTGCTGGGCAACCCGGCATGGGACATAAAAAAAGAAACTGGGGAAAGGTCGATAGGCTATCCGGCGACGTTGGATGATTTGGTGGGGAAAACCTACGACGATGTCGGCAACCCTGTCGGCACGGCAGACCCGCCCATTGCGGAACCGGACAACACATTCAGGTACCCGGATTTCAAAGTCCCTGCCGACATCATAAAAAACAAATTCCCTTTTTCAATCCCCTGGGATTTGAAAAATGCAATTACTTCACTAACGGCAACACCAAAAGCCCCCAAATGGACAATCAATTTTGACAGTGAATATTTTGTCGGCGGAGGACAGGTAGAAATAGACTTTGCGCAATTTGAACCGTGGGCAAAGATCGTAAGATGGGGTGTACTCATCCTGTTCAATATAACCCTGATACTGGTCACAAGGAAAATCATAGGGGCAGGAGGCGGAAGCTAGATGGACAGTATCCTTTCAAACCTGATAAATGCATTGACCTGGGTGATAGAGCTGCTCCCCGACAGCCCGTTCCAGGCCGTGAGCAATGCGGACGTCAACGAGTTCATGGGAGGCCTGAACTGGATAATCCCCCTTGACAAGATCGTGGCGGAGCTTGAACTGTGGCTCACTGCCGTCGTGGTGTTCTACGCTTACCAGATCATACTGCGGTGGATCCGGGCGATCGGATAGGAGGGTCAAAGCATGATATGGCTTTATTCCGGTACACCAGGGAGCGGCAAAAGCCTCCACATGGCAAGGGACATCATGGTCAAGCTGAGGCGCGGGCAGGATGTGATCGCCAACTTCCCCATCAACATGGACATCGTCCGGAAAGGCATCTTTTCAAAACATAAAACCGGCAGGTTCACATACATTGACAACCCGGAGCTAACCGTCAAATCCTTGACGGAGCCTTCCAGCACCATAAGATAGGCAAGGAAGGCCAGACGCTCCTGTGCATGGATGAATGCCAGGTGATCTACAACGCCAGGGAATTCAGCGGCAAAGAGCGTATGGACTGGATAAAGTTCTACACCCAGCACAGGAAGCTGGGGTACAACGTCATCCTTGTGGCCCAGAACGACAGGATGATCGACCGGCAGATCAGGTGCCTCGTGGAATACGAAATCAGGCACAGGAAGGCCAACGCCTTCGGCACCATCGGGATGCTGATGCCCTTCCCGCTCTTTGCAGCTGTCGGGTACTGGTCCGGGGTGCGTGAGAAACTGGGGGTCGAATTTTTAACGTACAACAAAAAGTATTCGAAGCTCTATGACAGCTATGCCGTGTTCGATGAGAAGACGAAGCTTATGATGCATCCCCCTGGTGAGGGCGGGGAGGCGCCGGCAGCGACGGAGGGGCCCTGCCGTCACCAGGAGGATGTATCTGGAACCCCCGTTCTGTAATACGGGGGTAATTCCTACAAAACATTAAAAACCATTATACGGGTATACGGGACTTTTTAATTTCTTAAAAGCGGGGGGATTCAAAATGCAAGCATTGATAGACTGGGTCTCTTTTACGGTAAAACAATACGAAGGGAAAAAAGTAACGGCAAAAAGTGTTATTGAAGATGTTTTAGGGCTCAGTTTTGAAATGTTCCAGCCAATGACGGGCGGTTACGGCTATAGAAAGCAATACGTTCACAACAATGTCAAGGCGATAATTACGATAACCCAAATGTACCATGTCGATATTAAAAGCGAGACGATTTCTTTCATTAGCATATAACTCCATATATTTTTTGTATGTAATATTCTCCAAAAATGTCAATATTCCTTCTTTTTTCTGGGTTTATCATGCTTTTTATATACTGCTTCCTATGTATTGAGTGTATTTCGCCGCCCCGTTTTAGCAGTTAAGGAAAAGGATGATTTGCTCCGCAAATGACAGGGTCAATGCTCATACTGTCAAAGATTCGACGCCCCCTCCCCCCCTGGGGAGCCGGAAAAGGTAGAAATTAGAAATTATGTCCCGGTCATGTCCTAACGTAGAGGATTTAGGGTCAAAGATATACCCGCTTGCCATCTCCGATTCACGCTAGGTATGCGTCATGGGTCTTTTCTCGGGTCATTTCCACAGAAGAAGGTCGTTCCGCCTGAGCGACACAAGGAAGTATTCCTCTACCGCTCCACTCCGAAGGTAAATGCTTCTGAAAAAAAGAAAAAACCGAAAAAACCGAAAAAAGCAAAAAAGCAAAAAAGCTTTTGATTATAGCCTTTCTCAATCGGTCAAAGGTGCTATTAATTGTCTTTGATTTAAGCCTCCTGCGGAGCAAATTAAGGTAGAAAATGAAACGCACGCGGGTCATTTCTCACGGGACTTTGACCTACGTATTCCTTACGGGTCAAGGCTATTGTGAACTTGCTTTTTTTCTTTTTTTTACAGTTTTTTCGTTTTTTCCAGAAGCATGAAAGGTGCGGGAAAGCCTCCGGAGCATGAGAAAAGAGCGCAAGTATATGTGTACTATGAAGGGGAGTATGATATTTTGATTATTTCATTGACAAGGGATGAAAAGCTGGAATTACAACAAATTGCACATGACATCAAACACAAGCATGAATATCTTAAGGCTTTAAACACATTGGACTGCTCTGGCTTTAAGCTTGAAGCACAGTTAAACCATAAGCTTATGATACTTACTGAACGCTTGAAAGGTAACGCTACGATGCTGATATCCATTCCATCGCTGAAATTCACGAGAACGAATTTATGATTGTTAAAGACGAGTTTTCAATTGATGAATTTTTTATTCCTGTTTTATCTCTGGGAATAAACGATGAACTTATGCATTTATCGGCAATCATTGAATACTACAGTAACCCTGAAAGCGATGAAGTTAAATTTTCAAATCCTTTTAGGGTAGCAACATATATTGAAAATTATACAAACAGATATAATTCGCTCAAAAGCGCATTAGGCAAAATCCTCAATAGCTAAGAAGCACTGCATATATTACTTCCCGTTTTTCGAAAAATGCCGGCCGCAATGGACTGCACTTTCAGAAACCTATACGGGAAGTTATATTTGCACCGGTACTAAATATATTGAAAGAAACATCCGAGGGTTACTACTTTTTGTCGAATATAGAGCATTGGGTGTATTTTATACTTTTTTATTATGGATATTTTTCAGGACATTGACCAGCTTTTGATATTCCTGGTTTCGTTCTGCGATTTCCCAATTTGCAGTATATTTTCTTTCCTCCAGGTCATGCCTTACACTTTCAATGCTATACGGGATATCTGCCGGACGGTTTTCATATTCGGCAAGCATCTGGATATGCTTTTTTGACAGGCGGTGGCTGCCTTCTTTTACAAGCTCCTGAAAGAAGTCCATATCCCCGAAGGCGGCTTTAAACAGCACGAAAAGAGAAGGGGAAACGCTTTGCTTTACCCATACATAAACGTCTTCCACTTTCTTTTCTATTGGTTTTGTTGTAAGGGTAAGTTTTTCCGAGGTGTTCAAAAATCTGTCCCACATTTCACAGTTCTTCCATCGGGAGCGGTTTGTGTCGCTGTCCTTGTCTGTGACATGAATATAGTTGTTGAGGATTTCACAGACATATACCCCGATATCCTTCCGGTTTTTTGTATCTGAATAGATGGTTACAAAGTTTTGCGCCCTGTCATCCTTTAATTGCAGTTCGCATCTAACCCAGTGACCGGGAAGCTCCATATTGTTTTTCTGGTATCTTTCTTTTTCCTGGGCCTTTTTATCATAAAACCTGCACAGGATGTCGCTTTGCCTGTTGCCAAAATACAGGGTCAACCCTTCAGGTTCACCGGATAATATATTGTACTCTGCATTAAACCAGTTTATGAGCATATAGAAAAAGTCTTTCCAGACAAAGTCCTTAATCGTCTCAAGGTATCGGATTCCCTGTCCCGATACTTGCACATGGATGCCCATGTTTTCGCGGCCGTCGCAGTACACTTTCTATATTGAGACGCTTCAGTCCCAGAATTAAAGGCTATTTCGGCGAAAAATCGGTGTCAATCCTCCTATCCCGTCTTGAACCGAAAAAGTATAAAGTGATTCATGATATCATGGTGAAAAAAGATGGCAAAACTACACAAATTGATCATGTAGTGGTTTCCAGCTTTGGTGTATTTGTAATTGAAACAAAGAATTATAAAGGATGGATCATGGGTGATGAGGATGCGGAATATTGGACACAGATAATATATAAACACAAAGAAAAGCTTTATAATCCGATCAGGCAAAACTATGAACATATACAAGCACTAAAAGCATACCTGAAAGATTTCCCTTCTGTGCCATATATATCAATTGTTGCATTTACCACAAAAGCTGATCTTAAGGTGAAAGCTGCATCGGAGGTTATTTATACAGTAAACATTCTGAAATCTATCCGTAAATACACAATAGAATCCATTTCTGATGACATGCGTGAGAAAATCTTTACAATGCTTTCTTCAATAAATATTAAAGGGAAAGAAGAAAGGAAAAGGCATATTCAAGGTATTCATAACAGGCTTGACACCAAAGAAAGTATGATTAAAAATGGTATTTGCCCTAGTTGTGGTAGTAAGTTAGTACTACGGAAAGGAAAATATGGGAGTTTTACAGGATGTTCAGGCTATCCTAAGTGCCGATTTAAATACAATTAGCAGTATAAAATGTATATAATTGGAGGTTTTGAATAAATGGAAATACAAAGCAATTATATGTTATTGATATAATGTAACAATAAATTAACGTGAAGGTGAGGCAGCTAAAATATGATTAATAAAAAGATAAAAATTAATGGATACTTGCATTTATTTTCGACTTATGTACAAGTAGTTGCTGGACTATTTGGAATTACTGTTTCAAAGGTACGAGGAGGGTTAAATTGATTAGGATAGCTGAAAAAGTTTTTTGTAACCGTTGTAGATGTAAAACAAATCATAGTGTTATAGAGAAAGATGGAATAGCACTAGAATATATTCAAAAACGTAGTGATAGAAATATTTGTACTCACTTCATTGTAAAATGTGATGGGCGATTCAATTTCGTTTTTACAAGAATCTAAATATATAAATAATGACAATGAAGAAAAAGTGCTTTATCATCTATATCCAGACCCATTGCAAAAAATGGATGATTTAGAATTACCAGCATTAACAAATATCCCGAATACCATAAGTTATATAGTTACAGAAGTATATGTAGCATATATTCAACAAATGTATATATTATGTTCTATCGGTTTGAGAATAATCGTTGAGGCAATATGCGATGAGAAAGCAATTAATGGTAAGAACTTGGCCGATAAAATTGACACGTTGAGAGCAAGTAGTATCATATCCGATTCTCAGTCAAAGGTATTACAAAAAATCCGACTGATTGGAAATAAAGCCGCACATGAAATTACAGCATTAGATCAAGAATTGTTAAGAGAAGGAATCAAGATTATTAACAGTATATTATACAGTATATTTGAGATTGAAAAGGTTAAATTCGAATAATATGTTAGGCATAGATATTAATTCGTTAAGGCGTACCGTTCAAGTAAGAAACAAATTTACCAGGGAACAAAATTCTTAATATATTATCCACATAATGGTGATTCAGATAATTATTGAATAAACGTGTTAAAAACTAAATAATACAAACGCGGATATTTTCTTACAAAAACCTTGAATAACTTTCCAATTATGTATATAATCTTCTTAGGAAATTTAATAAAAGGTCGCCATGACCTCTGAGTGTGGGGACACCCAGAGGCTCATGCGGTAGCGCAAACTACCACACGCGGAGCGAAGCTCCCATAGCAACCTATAGCCTATTATAGACTATATTTGTATTCTTTTCAATAAATAGGCGCGTGTGTAGGAATAAAAACTGCCACGCGCCTATTGTTATATTTCCTTTCAAAAAAATAGCGGAGGCAGGGCGTTTTCAAAAGCGTCCCTGTTTCCGTAATTGAAAGGGGGTGGGCTCATCTTGAATTTTAGAATTTGCACAGTATCAAAAGTCACTGCTTACAGCAGGAGCAAAACATCCACCGGCTATTATGAATATCCTTGTATCGTCCTTCGGGGAAAGTGGCTTGAGAAGCATGGATTTGCAGAAGGAAAGAAATTCATGGTTCGTGAGGAGAACGGATGCCTTAAGATCAAACCTTTTGATTTAACGGATGCCATTTAGTGCGTAAGAATCCCACCACTTTACATTGAAAGGGGTTGAGAAAACCTATGAAAACAAGGTATATACCTATCACCTGTCTTTATCCGTCGGCAGAGAAGGAGAATATATTGCCGCTCCTCTGCATCAGCGGAAAATGGCTTGAAAAGGCAGGGTTTATCACCGACGGCGAAGTCAGCGTCAAGGTTGTCCGGCACGGAGAGCTTATTGTAAGTCTGAGTCCTAAGGAAGAAGAAGCGAGCGGGAATCTCTCCGGGAGGGACAAAAGCCTATGACAGGAAAGGAAGCAATCCAAGCGACTATTCCGGTATCTTCCATGCATAGACTTATACCAGAAGAAAAATGCAGAATCGGTGTTTTGAAATTGGATGAGTTTATTGAGTTTGGGGGAGACAGGTACAAAGTGATACGCTATGAGGACGGCAGAGCCAGTATGCTCAGGTACAATGAAAAATACAAAATGTGGGTGCAGCTTAACTTCACGGCAGAATCCGACGGTGGGATAGCCGGAGAGTTCATCATCGGCGTTTTGTCGAATCAGTTCATTGAGAGGATTACAGAGGACAGGGGCATAGCCTTATAATAACCGGTTCCTTTTAAAATAAGGCGCTGAAATAAGTCATGTCCCTGGTAAGAAGGAGTGGAGAAGCATGGAAATACAAAAGTTCAGGGTTGCCTGTTTATACAGGGTCTCAACAAAAATGCAGGTGGATGGGGACGACATCCCGATGCAAAAGACGGCGTGCAGAGAATTTATCGATAGCATGAAAAACTGGGAGCTGGTTTTCGAATATTCGGAGAAAGGCGTTTCGGGGTATAAGCTTTCCGCTGAAAAAAGGGATGTATTGCAGCAACTGAAAATCGATGCCGAAAAAAAGAAATTTGATATCTTGTTGGTGTTCATGTTTGACAGACTGGGCAGGAAAGAGGATGAAACGCCTTTTATCGTTGAATGGCTGGATAAGAAGGGAATTCAGGTATGGTCGGTCAAAGAGGGGCAGCAGCGCTTCGACAGCAGGGTTGACAAGCTGCTCAATTATATCCGCTACTGGCAGTCCGGGGGTGAAAGCGAAAAGACCTCCATCCGGGTAGATGAGAAGCATTCCCAGATGGTCAAGGAGGGCATCTTCCGGGGTGGCGTCGCGCCATACGGCTATAAGCTTGTAAAATCCGGCGTGGAAAACAGGAAGGGCAGGGAACTGAAAAGGCTTGAAATCGACGAGGAAGAAAGCAAGGTCGTGCGGACGGTGTACAGACTTGCCTATGAACAGGGCTATGGGGGCCTGCGCATCGCGCAATACCTGAATGAGAACGGCATTAAACCCAGGAAGGGCGAAAAATGGGCGCTGTCCGTGACCAACTATATGCTGCGGAATCCGATTTACAAGGGCTATATTACCTATGGCAAAACTTCGTTTAAAGGCAACAAGAGCGGGAGGCAGAGGCCCGCCGACTGGATTCTTTCGGAGAAGCCCAACGAGCCCCTGACCATCGTTCCCGAAAGCATATGGAATAAAGTACAGCTTGTAAGGAACATGAGAACGCCGGAACGCTATAAAGCCGAAAACATGGACTATTCAAGCTATCCGCTGCAGACGAAAAGCCCGCTGCTGTTTATCGGCTTTATAAAATGCGGCCACTGCGGAGCTGCTTTATCCACCAGCTACAGCAAAAAGTCATGGACAAGAAAAGACGGGACGGTAAACAACATCACTACCCCGGTTTATAGGTGCAGCGGAAAAGCCTGTGGCAATCTTGACTGCTCAGGCCAGTATACCTATGGCAGGGATAAAATTGAAAATACAGTTCTGAATGAGGTCTATAAATTCCTGGAAAGGTTGAAGCTGGTCGATCTTGAAAAGGAAATCGTAAAGCTGAAAGCCAGGAATATGGAGAATGACCAGGTTCTATTGAAAAGAATGCGAAAAGAACTGGAAGAATATGAGAAAAAACTTGGGGTGTATGAAAACGAAGTTGTTAATTGCATTCTTGGGAAAAGCGAGTTTAAAAAGGACACCCTGGCAAAGCTCATCGATGAAACAGAAAATAAGAAACGTGAACTACAGGAGAAAATGGAGAAGCTGCATAAGGTCATTGAAACGAAGAAAATAGAGGTTGAAGACATGGTCTCGCTGCAAAAGCTCATCCCGGTATGGAAAGAGGAATTCGACAGGGGGAATGCCGAAAAAAGGAAGATGATGCTTGCGCAAATCATCAGCGAAATAAAGGTATGGAAGGATAAGGTGGAGGTAAGCGTCCGGATGTCCATCCACGACTTTATTGCCGGCGTGGATGCTTCGGAGAGACTTAAGCATAATTATCTCAATGGCAGACAGCCTGGACTGGAAGCCGGACATCGGTGTCGGGGAGATCAAAAACCGTGTGGTCACCAGATTGGACCCCGGTTCCATCATACTGTTTCACAATGATACAGCCCATACAGCCGCAATTTTGCCGGAAATTATTGATGCCATCAAAAACATGGGCTACAGGCTGGTACCTGTTTCAGAACTAATCCTGCGGGAGGATTTTTATATGGATTTTGACGGCCGCCAGAAAAAGAAAGAATAAACACATAAAAAATATGAAAAAAAGACAATATAAAATTGAGAATTTTATCTGGTACGTTGGGGATATGACATGGAGGTTAAAATGCTAATAGCCGGCATCGCAGGAAGTGAAGGTAATTTACAGACAGCCAATCTCATCAATAACATTTTAAGTTCCACGGGTAAAAAAATCAGTGTTATTGACTCTAAAAATCTGCTTGGCGCCAATATTAACAGGATCAAGGCATACATTAAGGAATTGGAGAAAAACAGCACGGACATCCTTTTACTAAAGATCAACCTGAATGATGTAGAAATGTTTTTAGCAAAAGACATGCATTTTGATGTGATGATTTGTCCGGGCAATTCGAAGGGTACCGGGATGGATGGGATTGCAATGTCGGAAGGGATGGAAAAAATATTTCTCCTCCTGGCGGATAAAGGAACCGCCATCGTGAATGTCGACGACAGCGAATTGATTAAAATGCTTCAGGGAATGAAACACAATGTTGTTACTTACGGGTTCAATACAAAAGCCAGCGTGACCACTTCCAGCATCGGTGATGTGCTTTTCAAGGACGGATTCATCTGCTGCCTGCAAAAAACCATATCGGCAAGGAACGGAGCGCTGATGGAGCCTCAGGAATACAAACTGAAGCTGGACTCGGGAGAGCTGGATACACATGATGTATTGGCGGCAGCATCCTTTGCGATTGTAAACGGCGTCGATCTAAACCACATGAATTGATTGTGCATGGGATTGCGCATGTGCGTATGCCATAATAATGAGGCGACAAAATGCCCCCTGCCTCGCTACAGGTGGCGGGTACCGAATTGGTTTACAGGTGGCGAGTATATCTCCCGCCCTGGATACATGGGCGACCAGCCTGGTTGAAACGCGCAGCAGCAAGGAAATTTCTCTCCAACCAAAAGATTCCCTTCTGAATCGAGGCGTTACAATACAACTTTTGTCAGGTTTCAATTTCCGGTTTTCGGCTTTCGGTATCTAATATCTGGCATTTAATGTCCCCTTTTGAATGGCAATACTGGTGAATATTCTCCTAAAATAATAATTTAAGGGATTTTCAAGTCGTTAAATATGTAATATAATATAAAAAAGTAGTGATCTGTAATATTTTAGAATTATTTTTTTAATTCTAAAACAGGCCATTCGCGAATAGATATACAGTAGACAAATCTGCAGATATACATATGAGCCTTGAGAGGAGAGTGGGGGTCGGATGGTCGGCAACATCATCGAAAACAACATGGTTACGATATCCGGGAAAGTGGTTTCAAGTATTGAATTCAGCCACGAGGTTTATGGGGAAGGTTTTTATTATTTTATGCTGGATGTTCCCAGACTGAGTGAAAGCTGTGACAAAATACCCGTTACCATTTCCGAAAGACTGGCAAGCAAGGACAAACTTGAAATTGGGACTGTCATCGAGGTGGAGGGCCAGTTCCGGTCGTATAACAGTTACAACAACGAAGGCAACAGACTACTCCTCACAGTATTTGCACGGGATATAAGCTTCCTTGAAGATGAAAAGAAAATAAAAAATCCAAATCAAATCTATTTAAACGGTTTCATATGCAAAAGGCCCATCTATAGAACCACTCCATTTGGAAGGGAAATAACGGATTTACTGCTTGCGGTAAACAGGCCCTACAATAAATCCGACTACATACCCTGCATCGCGTGGGGAAGAAATGCAAGGTTTTCCGAAAGCCTGACAATTGGAGATAATATCAAGGTATGGGGAAGAATACAAAGCAGAACTTACCAGAAAAAGCTGGAGTCGGGAGATGTACTGACAAAGGTGGCCTATGAGGTATCCATTTCAAAGATGGAAAACGCCGCTGAGGGCAGGGAGCAGACTCCTGAGAATCCAGGGGCCGAGCAGCAGATGGGCGATCAGGAACAGGAATAATATAAAAAAATTAAAAAAGGGCTGGCTATACTTACTGTGCTGAGTATCGCCGGTCCTTTTTATTTGATAATACTACATTTATATAGCCCATCCATACCTTCAGCGGTTAATGCAGGGGCGGCCATTGGCCGTCCGTCCAACCGAAGCAGGGAAGTACTTGCTTTGCCCCTGAACCGGGTGCAAAGTGTGCAAATGCTGTGAATTGCTTTATCCGGACGCGCAATGCGCGCCCCTACACTTACAAACAGTATCCTGTTACCTGAACAGAAAGAGCTTGATCCGTCTGTTCCTCACAAAATACCGCCACTGCCTCATCAGATAGGGGATCAGATAGTAATCCACACCGAAGGCGCGCCCGCCTCCGCCCAGCAGACATAGTGCTGCGGGAATGAACCACCAGTTGTAATCATAAAAGCCGGTGGACAGCATGAAGTTTATTATCAGCCCGATGGAAACCAGTGAAGCAATAAATGTGAAGGTGCCTGTTAAAAATGCCAGACCCAGGCCAATCTCCGCGAGAACGATAAGTATCTGGAACAGCAATGCATTGGGAAGAACAATGTTGTTTGCAATCCAGGCATACCATCCGGGAGTAAAATCGGAGATGATCCGGAAAACCTTCTCTCCGGTCTCGGTGGTTGATGCGCCGGAAGCGGCATCTGCAGGCAGACCTGCAAGCACAGCCTTGCCAAGCCAGCCCTCTCCGACCTTTGCTATACCCTCCTTCAACCATGCATACCCAAGGAAGAGCCTTATGGGAACAAGCCAGAAATTTGGCGTCAGAACCGAAATATGCTTTTCAGGCAGGGTCTTGACCTGTTTTTTATAAAGGAATTCATGCTTGATATACCGGAATACCAGTTCGAACCCGCCTATGCCGAAAAGGTAATGGATGTTTACAAGGTATTTCAGGATGATGGACATCAGACGGGACCATTGGCGGCCCATGATATCCGCCACGGCAAAGTAGCTGCCGACAGATACCATGACTCCGTGGAGCTTCGGATACAATTCCTCTTTCGCCTTGCCCCGGATATCCGCCAGAATATTTTTGGCGGCATTTTCTCCGGTTTGCAGGGCGGCTTCCACAAGAGCGGGAAGCGAGCCTTCTTCGGTTGTAAAGGAAGAAACGTCGCCAACAGCATATACGCCTTTGTATTGGGTTTCACAGTGTTTATCTACGATAACACGGCAGGATTTCGCCTTGCCGCTTTCAATTGTATCCGTGATACATGACGGCTTTATTCCGGCTGTCCAGATCAAGGTATTGGTGGGAATAACGGTTCCGTCCTTCAATTCGAAGCCGGAGCTTTCGACCTTTGAAATTGCCGAATTTGTCAATACTTCAACCTTAAGCCTGGCAGTCAGGTACCTCATTGCCTTTTTTGCGCTTTTCTCCTTAAGATTGTTGAGAATCCTGGGCAATGCCTCGATAAGCATCAGCCTGATTTCAGACTGCGGAATGGAGTATTCCGCGCAAAGTGTCTTAACCCAAAGGGCAAGCTCGCCGATCATTTCGACGCCTGTAAAGCCTCCGCCGCCTACCGTAAAAGTAAGGAGGCTTTTGCGCAGAGCGGCGTCACGCTCCTGGGAGGCTTTGACAAAGCAATCCTTGATGTGCTCACGGACCTTTACGGCATCTTCGAAAGACCACAGGGTGAAAGCAAATTTGTCCATTCCGGGAATACCGTATAGATTGGGCTCGCTGCCGACTGCAAATACCAGATAGTCAAAGGCGTATCGATTATTTTTGGAAGTCAGCTCTTTCTTCTCAAAGTCCGTATGAACGATTTCATCCTGCACCAGCTTGACACCGGTATATTTGAAAATATCTCTCAGCGGTACGAGGACGCCTTCGTCGTCGATTCTGTTTCCGGCAACTTCATGAAGCTCGGTCAGCAGGGTATGATAAGGATTTTTGTCAATTACGGTTATTTCAATGTCATCGGTTTTTTTCTTCTTTCTGTAAAGTGTAAGAGCAGCTTCTACACCGCCATAGCCTGCGCCCAATACGATCACTTTGCTAGACATGTTAATATCCTCCCCGTCATGTATACAATCACACTATATGCATAGAAACCATTATAAATTATAAATGTAATCCGCCTGCTGTTTTAAATGTATTATTCGTTCCATGCTGTGACAATTATACGGCAAACCCGGGCATTTCCCGAAGTTTACATAAAAAAAATAAAGCTATTCGTTTTATCAAGTCCTTAAAGCGTATTCCATCCTGACAAAAAGATAATAACTTATAGCCCTTATTATAACATATTATTCTTTTTCCCACTATGTTAATTTTTAAACATTTTTTTTAAAATATTATCATGTTTTATGATTTACATAACCTATATTTTTTTACAGCGTCACTTTTCATTTGTTATTGCCGTATAGATTTTTTTACTGTAAGATATTCTAAGGTATAATTAAACAAATGCGATATCGATAGAAGGAACAAGGTATGAGAGTGAAATTAACCGTTATCTTTTTAGCAATGCTGCTCATTTTTTCGGCATGCGGTACCGGCGCTGTCAATATAAGTGCGACACCGTCCGAGGCTGAAGATTTTATGATGGGCACGGTAATTTCCCAGAGGGTGTACGGCGCAGATGCAGAAGCTGCAATGAAAGCTGCGTCAGCCAGGATAAAAGAGATAGAAGCTCTAATGACGATAAATGCGCCCGGCGGAGATATCAACAGGCTGAATGAGGCCGCGGGGAAGGATAAGGTGGTTTTGAAGCCGGAGACGGTAAATATCCTTGCTACAGCAAAGCAGTATGCCCAGATCAGCGGGGGAGCCTTTGACGTGACAATCGGACCCCTGGTGAAAGCCTGGGGAGTATTCACGGATAATCCGCGCGTACCTTCGGCGGACGAGATAGAAAGGCTGAAAAAACTTACGGATTATAAAACCTTTCAGGTCGATACGGAAAATAATACTGCAGAGCTTGAAATGCCGGGCCAGATCGTTGACCTTGGGGGGATAGCGAAAGGATATGCGGGCGATGAAGCCATAAAAATTTATAAAGAGCATGGGATAAGATCAGCGTATATCAATCTGGGCGGAAATGTCGTGGTCCTGGGGGCAAAGCCGGACGGCAAACCCTGGCGTATCGGCATTCAGAATCCAAGAGCTAGTAACGGTTATTATATCGGAGTCGTCGAGGTCACGGATAAAACGGTTGTGACTTCCGGCGATTATGAAAGGTTTTTTGAAAAAGATGGGGTGCGGTATCATCACATCCTTGACCCAAAGACAGGCCGTCCGGCAGATTCCGGTCTTATAAGCGCTACCATCATAACCGATGTCTCCATGGATGCGGATGCATTATCAACCGCGGTTTTTGTTCTCGGACTGGAAAAGGGGATGGCGCTGGTGAAAGGCTTGAAGGGCGTGGAAGCCATTCTGGTGACAAAGGACAGGGAGATTTATGCAACCGGAGGAATCAGGAACAGCTTCAAATTCACCGATGAAAGCAAGGAATACAAGTATGTTGAAAAAGGGTGACGTGTTTTTAGTAGTAATTATCCTGGTGGTCGCGGCGGCGGGGTACGGCGCAATGAAGCTGTGGAATGCGGGAGGAGGCCATCGGGAGGCTGTTATCAAACAGGATGGGAAAATTGTGAAAAGGATCAACCTGGATTCCGTGAGCAAGCCTGAGGAGATCATACTTCAGGGCAGCTATACCAACAAATTGCTGGTGGAAAAGGGAAGGATACGGTTTGAGGATGCGGACTGCCCCAACAGGGACTGTGTGAAAACCGGCTGGCTGAGCGACCGGGGCTCTGTTGCAGTTTGCCTTCCCAATAAGGTGATGATCAAAATCGAAGGTGTTAACGAAGAAATTGACGGCGGTACGTTTTAAGGACAGGGGACACACCTCTCTCGAGCAGGAGGTATTCCTATTGGGTTGAGGAGTGTCCCCTTGTGAAAGGGCCAGGGGACACTCCTCTTCCACCGGCGGACTGTGCATTGAAGAATAGCCTCAGTTGAAAGGTTTTCTTATGAACAAAACAAAGCATATAGTAATACTTGCGCTTTTCATTTCACAGGCGCTGATACTTTCACTCATCGAATCCTGGATTGCGATACCTTCGCCTGTCCCCGGCGTCAAACTGGGACTTGCGAACATTATCACACTGGTGACGATCGTCTTTTTCAGCTTTAAGGACGTGCTTGCCGTGGTTACCGTACGAAGCCTGCTGGGGTCTCTGCTGGGCGGAGGGATCGTGCTTTTTCCCTTCAGCCTGGGGGGCGGCTTGCTCAGCGCTGTAGTCATGTACATATTCCGTAAGAAAATGGATAAATCCTTCAGCCTGATAGGGATAAGCATTGCCGGAGCAATTGCCCACAACCTCGGACAGCTGACCGTGGCAGCTTTTTTGACAGGCGGCTTTGCCGTATTCGGCTATTTGCCGGTTCTCATGGTATCCGGCATTATTATGGGATGTTTTATCGGACTTGTGGCAAATTTTTTAATCAATGCGCTCAAGAAGACCAGAGTGTTTAATTGAGTCTAAAGTTGGGTATTTTAACCTTAAGCACGGAAGGAATAGTTCACGAATACAGGCGGTGAAGCGATTGTGGCAGGAATATCCTGAAATTCAAACGGAACTGGAGCAAGTAGAAAAATACATTATAAGCAACTCGTCGTCGAGGAACAGCCTGTTATCAAAGATAGCGCAGGAATTGGCCATTGCCGGAGGCAAACGTCTCAGGCCGGCCTTCGTAATTCTTTCGGCCAAATTCGGAGAGTATGAAGGTGAGAAGATACTTCCGCTGGCGGGAGCAATCGAAATTCTTCATATGGCTACGCTGGTGCATGACGATGTGGTTGACCGTGCCAGCTTGAGACGGGGAAAACCGACGGTTTCCGAAAAATACGGGATCGATATGGCTGTGTACACGGGAGATTTTCTTTTTACCAGGGCTGTGCTGATGCTTTCGAAAAATGTTTCCACCGACAAACTGGATTATATCGCAAGGGCGATAAAAACCATTTGCGAAGGCGAAGTGGACCAGCTGTGCGAAAGGTTTGATCCCAATGTCACCTTCCGCTCCTATTTCAGGAGGATCAGTAAAAAGACTGCGGTGCTTTTCGGAGCATCCTGCCTTTTGGGCTCCGATTCCGCCGGCTGTTCTCCCGAACTATCCAAAAGACTCGCCAGATTCGGATATTATTACGGTATCGCTTTTCAGATAAGGGATGATATGCTGGACTTTTTATCGACTACCGGAACTTCGGGAAAACCGGTAGGAAACGATATCAGCAAAGGGGTGTTTACTCTTCCGGTAATCTATGCAATGGCCAGGAATGCTTCCTTAAAGGACATTTTCCGAAAGCCGCCGGAGGAGGAATACGACTTCGGCTATAAAGAAATGGCGGAGATAAACAGGCTTGTCAGTGAAGCAGGCGGAATGGCATCGGCAGGTGAGATGCTGAAGACCTACATTGCCCGTGGTCACAAGGTTGTTGACAGCCTCCCGGAGAATAAGTACCGGGGTATACTCAGGGAGCTGATTTCCGGCCTGGAATTGTAAAATTTGCCTTTCATATTGAAAAACAAGCATCGTTGTACTATTGTATTATATAGAACCGGTTTAAATAAAAAGATAAAGGATGGTAGCTGGCTATGATCAGAGTGATATACGGTGAGAAAGGCATGGGAAAGACCAAAATCCTTGTGGATACCGCCAACAATATGGCCCTGGAGGGAAACGGGGATGTGGTCTTTATTGACGACAGCAACCAGTTGATGTATGACCTGAAATCCAGCATACGGTTTATCGATGTGTCCGATTTTCCGATAAAAGGCCAGGCAGGGGTTCTTGGTTTCCTGTGCGGCATCGTGTCGCAGAATTATGATATCGAGGGAATTTTTATTGACGGCCTGAATTATATTGTAAAGCAGAAGGCGGCAGAATTGAATGAACTCTTTGATAACTTGAAGGCCGTATCGGAAAAGTACCGGATCGATTTTTATATCACAATGAATGTCAAAGCGGACGAAGTACCGGAATTTTTGAAGGAGTTTGCAGAAAAATTAAACTAAGGATCGGCTAAAATATCAATTCCTGTTCTTTTTCGGGGAATGGAGCGGGCTGGCTAGTGCAGTTCCCCGAAAAAGATTACCGGAAGTTATAATTTAACGAGTCCTGAAGGAATTGCTATGGAAGGCATACTGGTTTAAACCGTATGTCTTTTTTTTATCATCAAATTTGTAATTCTGGGGATATTAAAATCAGCATCGCAAGTTCTATGTGCGGAAAATAGCTTTGTGCAGATGGAGGGATCGATGGAAACCAATGCAATCAATCATTTAAATGCACTGCTTAAAGGTGAGCAAACGGCTATAGGCTCCTATGAAAAATATATCCGGGTTACGGAGGATGAAAAAATCAAATCAAGTCTCCGGGATATACAGCAGGATCATAAAGAGCATGCAGCCAAACTTGCCGACAGGATAAAAGCCATGGGCGGCAGGCCTGATTACGGTACCGGAATAGCCGGGATGATTACGAACATAAGGTTTTCACTTGAGGCACGGAATACAGGTGATGCTTTTGAGCTGCTTAAAAGTGCTTATGATGGAGAAGACAGGGGAATCGCCATGACGGAGAAGGTTGTGAAAAGCAGGCTGGATGAGGAAAGCCGGGATATGCTGAAGGGAATATTGTCCGATGATCATGGACATTTGAAAAGCATGCTTTCCCTTCTGACGGAATACGGCTATAAATAATGGGCATGAAAAAATGCTGCGGCGGTCCGGCGATCCTTGATCGCCATTTCGATTTCCCGAAGATATTTGAGGAGGAATTATGCCTGAAAAACTGGTGGAAATGATACGATCGGAGCTTGTGGAAAGCGTACATGAAGGAAACCTGGTGGTGGCTGCTTCCAGCGGAAATGTAATCTACGAACTGGGCGATTCCGAAAGGGTGACTTATTTTCACTCTTCGGCAAAACCGATTCAGGGCATTGCCATGATGGAAACAGGAATTGCGGAAAAATTCGGACTGGACCTGAAGGAGATAGCGCTGATGATTTCTTCTCACAATGGAGAGAAGGAGCATGTGGACGTGCTGACAGGCTTGATGGAAAAAATCGGAGTGGGGGATGAGGCTCTGGAATGCGGGATTGCAGAACCGGTGAACAGGGATGTTTTGAAAGAGCTTTACTCGGCAGGGCTTTCGGTAACAAGGCTTCACTGCAACTGCTCGGGGAAACACCTGGGCTTCATTGCGGCTTCGAAGGTGATGGGATATCCTCTGGAAGGATATCACAAGCCAGACCACCCAATCCAAAAAAGTGTCAGGAAAATCATTACAGAGTTCAGCGGAGCGAAGCCTGATTTGATTTCCTGCGGAATCGACGGATGCAGCGTGCCGGTTTTTGCCATACCCCTAAGGAACATGGCGGTTTCCTATGCCAACCTGTGCAATCCCGGCTTCATGGGGGGCAAGTACGGCAAAGCCCAGAATTATGTCACAAGTGCAATGACAATGTACCCTGAAATGGTGGCAGGAAAGGGAAGGATCGATACCGAGCTGATGAAGCGCTGCGGAAGCAGGGTAATAGGGAAAATAGGCGCTGAAGGCGTATACTGCGCAGGAATCCTTGGAAAAGGCATCGGCATGGCTGTGAAAATCGAAGACGGTTCCACCAGGGCGGTTGGACCGGTAATCATGGAGCTGCTTTTGCAGTTGGAGGTCATTACCAGGGAGGAAGCTGAGATCCTGAAGGAATTCTGGAATCCGCAGGTTTTAAATAATAAGGGCGAGGTAATCGGCGAAATCAAACCGGTATTCAAGCTGAAGCACATCACCCATTAATTAAAAAATATGCACAAAAAGAGCTGCCTCAAATTGAGACAGCCCGTATTTGTGTAATTACTTCACCATCTATTCCTGGAGTTTCTGCCGCCGCCGAAGTTATTCCTTTGGTTTTTCCTGGCCCTTCTGCACTCAGGACATCTTTGCGGGTCGTTCTCCAGCCCCTTCTCTTTATAGAAAGCCTGCTCGCTCTCATTAAAGATAAAATCCGAATTACAATCCCTGCATGTTATTGTTTTGTCTGCCATTTAAATAGCCTCCGTTTAATTTGTTATGCACTATTGTTTCCTTTTTTATATTTTTTATCCTGTTTGGAGCATTGAAAATATTCCATCCGTTTTCAGTATGGATCGGCTAAAATATTAGTTCCGATTCTTTTCTGGGGAATGGAGCGGGCTGGTCGCAAGCTAAAGCTTGCTGCTCACCTATGCTACCTACCAAGCGTAGTTCCCCGGAAAAGATTATCGGAAGTTATATTTTAACGAGTCCTATATTTTCACCATGCTTAATGGGATTCCTTTTTATAGGACTTTTCAATAGACTGTATATTTGATAGTGCGACTCTTCCTTTGATATCGGTCAATACAGCGTTTTTCCCGGCGATTACCTTTTCCAGCTCCAGGATTGAAAAATCCAATTTCCCCATATCCGCCTGCTGGTCCTTGCCCAGTGTATTCTTAAGCAGAGACCAGGACATATTGATGTTTGAAGCATCCTTGTCCGCCTGTTCCCAGTTTCCTGTCATGGCGTCCAGAATCGTATTGCGGATGAGATAGCGCATCCTTTTTATTTCCGGCGACATTTTGGTCCTGTAGAGCGAGTACAAGTCAAACACACATCCGTAGAGGCGGTTGGCTGATTCCATGGTCTTGAGCATGTCCTTGCTATTTACAATATCTGTAAGCATATTCAACGCAGTGCTGAAATTGCCTGTTATTTTGGGGTCGGCACCCTTTTTGACAGCTTCAGGCATATAGTCGTTCCATTGATAATGCAGGTTGTTGATGATCGGCTCAATTTCCTTCCAGGGATCCTTTTTTTCCGGCTGGGGAGCTTTTTGCTGTTGGCCTGCTCCTTGCTGTCCGCCTCCGGACTGCCCAGGCTGGCTTGAAGAATTGCCCTGGGAGGATTCCTGGGAATTCTGTTTTTGCGTGCTCTCCTGCTGGCTCTTTTGACCGTCTTCCTGCTTTTTTTCATCCTCTATTGTGACCGAAGGGCCGTCCAGCGACTTGAATATCTTTTCGATATTTGACTCAATGGCCGCAAGCTTTTCCGGAGCCTTTTCCGATTCCTGCTCACCACCGGCCGACTGCTGCTGGGGAGACTGTTTTCCGCTGCTTTGTCCGCAGCCAGTCAAAAGTAATGCTGTAACAAGAACTCCCAGCCAGGTTTTTATATACTTATTGCTATATAATTGCTTTTTTACCAAATTACAAGCCTCCCATACGCTAGTATTTTATTCCATCGGTTCCGTCTTCAAACCGGAATAAATCCTTCAAGAATAGTATTCGTATGCACTGGTGAAAATATAACTTACGCTGAAATTTCCTGCAGATGCAGTCTCGGAGCGCCGGGGCTGGCCACAAATGCTCTGCATTCGCTGCCCGCCTCTGCAACCTGCATTTGCAGAAAAAGCGTAAGTGATATTTTCAGTACTCCTAAGTTATACAGAGAATGCAAAAATTACATAAAGGGTTTTTCGAAGAGGTGTCTAATATATAACGAGGCGACAAAAATATCCCCCACCTCTATAGGTGGCGGGTACCGAATTGGGTTTCAGGCGGTGAGCATATCTCCCGCCTGGGATGCATAGGCGAGCAGCAAATGCAAGGCATTTGCGACCAGCCCAGGATGCATGGACGAGCAGCAAGCTTTAGCTTGCGACCAGTCTCGTTGAAACTCGGCTGCGGTAAGGAAATTTGTTTACAACCGACAAATTTCCTTTGAATTAGGTCGTTATAACTGTCGTGAAATTTACTCTGCTTGGGCAGTAGAAACTGGGGGAACAAAAACAATGGCGATCACTGTAAATTTGTGGTCAAGAAAAACAGGAGAGATAAAAAGATTCCTGGAAAAGTATTATGGCAAGGACGTGTATATGGATGAAGATGTGGATAACTGGATATATGTCTACAACAAGCCGGTGGATGCCGTGGATATTATCAGCACGGTAATGGACAACAACGATAAATACCAGATACTGATGTGCATACAGGTGGATGAAGGGGATCTTCACCCGATTACTGCTGAAAACCATAATGATGTTATTAAAGGTATTTTCTATCTGTTCTATGAGGAAAGCAGCGAGGTGCTGTGCTAGCCCCTTACATTGCCTCCCGTCAGGTGAAATGAAAAAAACCTCCTTTTGATGTCGCCCAACAGGTTTCGAAGACTGCAGCAAAATCAAAAGGAGGAATGGTCAGAGATAGTTTACCACAGACAGTGAGAGTTGTATATGGCTTATATCCGTGAACTGCCTGGTCAGCTGCCGGAGATCATTTTGAATATATCTCCGATTCCGCCTCCGGACGCGCCGATTTCCTTTTTAAAATAGTCAAGACTGTCGGCCACCACCTCGTTCAGCAATTCCTGCCCAAGAACCTCCACCGGGGCAATGTCGTCCGTAAAAATGTATTTTGCTTCGGTAACCTCCTCCATACCGCCTGCCACATTTTTGGCAATTGGAACCAGGAGATGGTTTTCAGGCAAATTCCGGGTATTGTTTAAAAAGGTTTCAACGCAGTTCTCATCGTCGGAAGAATACACGATGGTATTTGTGACGTTGGGGATGTCGTATTTATAAACCTTTTTCATATTGTTCTTAAGGGTTTGCGTCAGATAGTTTTCAATTTTAGTGTTTTCTTCCGAGCGCATATTGATATTGACCATAAAGACGCCGCCCGGGTTCAGATGCTTCTTTACCTCGGCAAAGAATTCCGTGGTCGCCATGTGGAATGGAATGGTAATATCATGATAGGCGTCAATGAGAATTACATCATACATTCCCGCATCTTTGGACGAAAGAAAGGTTCGGCCGTCGTTGACATACACTTTCGCTTCTTCCTCTGTCAGACCGAAGTATTTTTTGGAAAGGTCTACGATTTTTTGGTCAATTTCCACCCCTTCAATGTCGCTGGAAGGAAAAAAGTGCTTGAACTGCTTTGCATTGGTGCCCGTACCCATACCCAGGACCAGCAGCTTGAATTTGCTGTCGATATTCGTGTCCTTCATGAAAAAAGGCGCCATCAGGGCATATTCGTAGTAAAGGCCCGACATCTCTTTGTTTTTCATGTAGATGGACTGTACTCCGAAGGCCACATTGGTGGAAAGAATGACGGATTCGCTGTCCTCGGCCACCTGGAGATAGTTGTAGAGCGATTCGTCTTCCAGCACGGTCTTTTTCCAGAAGGCATAGGAATTGTTTAACGGGGCCGCCAGAAGGCCTATGACCAACGCGGTGGTGATGGCTGCTTTGACGATGCCCTTTTTTACTTTTATGAAATGGTAAAGGCAGATCAGGTTCAGCACCAGGGAAAATACCAGGAAGGTCTTTTGCGTACCGATCACCGGAATGGTGAGGAAGGTCGGGATAAAGGTGCCGATAATGCTGCCGACGGTGGACATGGCATAGATTTCTCCCGTTGTACGGCCGTTGTTTACCATATCCCTGACACCAAGCTTTACAAGGTAAGGGGAGGCCATGCCCAGAATGACCAACGGGACGGAAAACACCACCAGGCAGGAAAACACCGAGCCTGCTACCAGGAGGTTATTTGGCAGTATCCACATCATGATGACGACGGATAACGCCACGACATATTTTCCCACCAGCGGGATGATTGCAATCCATAATGCGGAAATCCATACAAGGGAAAACAATCTGTCCAGGTTGTTGTATTTGTCGGCCGACCTTCCGCCCAGGACATTTCCGATGCTTAATGAAATCATGATCAGTCCGATAATGACGGTCCAGATGATTGAGGATGTACCGAAGTAGGGCGCCAGAAGTCTGCTGGCGCTAAGCTCTACAGCCATTATGGTCATGCCGCAGAAAAATGCCGTAAGGTAGATAAACAGGTTTTTTTTCATTTTTATCCTCCATGCAAACCAAAGTAAGAAATGTTGTTACCTACTAATTTATCATAAAAATCGGCAATTGTAATCTGGATTTATAAAAAGCTTCAATTCGCAATTTGTCTTGATATGTCATTGCGAGCGGAGCGAAGCAATCTCTGCAAACCTTAAAAGAGAGATTCCCACGTCGCTTTGCTCCTCGGAATGACAAGATAAATTTCAAATTACAAATTGAAGATAAAAAAGGACGCTGAAATATATACTTACGCCATGAAATTTTGCAGCATCTATAAAAACCTGTTGACGAGATATAGTATAAGTAGAATCGCCGGCTGATGAAGCAGGTAAATGGAAAGGGTATGCCTGCCCGGAAGGCTCAAAACAGAGTGGCCGGGCAACGGCGTGACCAGGCTTTTCCTCTTTGCGTAAAGAACTCTTCCAAGTACCATTCCAATCAGAAATATACCCAGATAGGGGATAAGAGGGTAATAATCCGAAGATGAGAAAGCCTGGGTTCTGAAACCCAGTATCATTAGATAATCATTCCCGAAATTATCCAGGGGAAGGGTGTATCCCAGTGCGATGATTGCTGCCGCGGCGGCAAGCAGTGTGATATTGCCAAGCTTTTTGAAGAGTACCGAAAGAATCATGCTCAAGCCTAGAAAATGCAGGATTCCGAAAACTACAAAGAAGTCGTTATCGAAAAAATAGCTGGCGAGTGTAATAAGCAGCGCTGCTCCCAGTACCTTCAGGCCCCTTTTCCAGCTGCTGCGGCTAAAAGAGGTGGAGCTGCCGGAAAGCGTAATGAACAGGATTGCACTGAGCTTGCCGATATAGTCGTTGATATTGCCTTCATAACTGACCGGATACCCGTAAAATTCCTTCATGTCATAGATTAAATGAAAATACACCATCATGACCAGAGCCAGTCCTCTGAGAAAGTCCAGCTCCCATATTCTGTTGGTATTCGATTGGTCCGGCATCAAGGTTTTCTCCGTTCCTTAAGCAAGGATTTTATCTATCTATACCTGTCATTGCGAGGAGACAGCGACGAAGCAATCTCGCGAAATTCTGTCTGTGATGAGATCACCACGCTTTGCTCGCGACGACACAAAGTTATGCAGCGTTGCAGCACTAGTAAAGTATATCTTTTTGTAAGCGCTGCTGCAATATGGTATTATTACATTGCGCCAATTATTTTGCGTTTATGCGATATTCGTGTATTTTTTGGCAGGGCAGGAAATGCTATAGTATATTTCTTAATATTGACGCATAAAAACTCATTCTATATAATTGTTTTAAACAGGAGGCGCTGAATATGAAGGTTAACAGAGAAACAATCGAGCATGTAGCCGAGCTGTCAAGGCTGAACCTTACCGAGACGGAAAAGGAACGGCTCACTTCCGAGATGGAGAAAATCATTTCGTATGTGGACAAGCTCAATGAATTGGACACTTCCGACGTAAAGCCGATGGAACATGTAATTCCCATCAGGAATGTGCTGAGGGAGGATAAAACGGAAAAATCCTACGACAGGGAAAAGATACTGGCAAATGCGCCATTCCGCGAGGATGGCTGCTTTAAAGTCCCCAAAGTAGTCGAATGATTCAAAAAGGGGATATTCCCGGGCTGCATGGGCGAGCAGCGGCTCAGGCCGACGACCGGCCTTATGTAAAAGAAATATATTTTGTTGAGCAAGGTGTGTCCCCTATCATTAAAGAGGAGGTTTATCAGTGGAGTTATATGAATTAAGCGCACATGAACTGAGCGGACTGATAAAAAGCAAAAAGCTCGGTGTGGTAGAATTGACGGAAGCAATTCTGAAAAGAATTGAAACGATAGATTCCAGTGTAGGAAGCTATGTAACGGTTTCAGGCGGCGAGGCCTTGAAGAGAGCGGGAGAAATCCAGGAGAAAATCGACAAAGGCGTTGAGCTTCCGGAGCTGGCGGGCATTCCATGCGCAGTTAAGGATAATATCTGCACCGAAGGGATATTGACCACCTGCGCGTCAAAAATACTGGAGAATTTTATTCCTCCCTACAATGCAACGGTTGTTGAAAAGCTGAATGCCGAAGATACGGTGCTTCTGGGGAAACTGAACATGGATGAGTTTGCCATGGGAGGCTCTACGGAGAATTCCTATTTCAAGCAGACCAGGAATCCATGGGATCCGGAACGGGTTCCGGGAGGTTCCAGCGGAGGGGCCGCTGCATCGGTATCCAGCGGGGAAGCAGTATTTGCCCTGGGCTCCGATACCGGCGGTTCCATCCGGCAGCCGGCTTCCTTCTGCGGCGTCGTAGGTATGAAGCCCACCTATGGAGCCATATCGCGCTTTGGCCTTGTAGCCTTTGCATCCTCCCTTGACCAGATTGGACCTTTGACCAGGGATGTGACCGACTGTGCATTGGTACTGAATGCCATTACGGGCCATGATCCTAAAGATTCGACTTCCGCAGCGGTTACATATCCGGATTATACCGCGGCCCTGGTCAACAATGTACAGGGGATGAAAATAGGAATTCCCAGGGAATACATGGGGGAAGGGCTGAATCCTGAGGTCGGCAAGGCCGTTCTGGAAGCTGCAGCCACCTTTGAAAAGCTGGGCGCGGTGTGTGAAGAAATCTCCCTCCCCATAACGGAATATGCAATTCCCGCATATTACATAATCTCATCGGCGGAAGCCAGCTCCAACCTGGCAAGGTACGACGGCATAAAATACGGCTACAGGGCTGAGAAATTCACCGACTTGCTGGATCTTTACAAGCAGACCAGAAGCGAAGGCTTCGGTCCGGAGGTAAAGAGGAGGATCATGCTGGGAACCTATGCCTTGAGTTCAGGATATTACGACGCATACTATAAAAAAGCGCTCCAGGTGAGGACGTTGATACGCAAGGGGTTTGACGAGGCATTTGAAAAATGTGACCTTGTCCTGGGACCTACGGCGCCGACCACCGCATATAAAATCGGGGAGAAGGCGGATGATCCGCTTGCCATGTACCTGGGAGACATCTATACCGTTTCCGCCAATATCGCAGGCCTTCCCGGGCTGGTAGTACCCTGCGGCTTTGACGCCACCGGCCTTCCTGTCGGTATGCAGCTGATCGGTAAACCTTTTGACGAGTCCACGCTGCTCAGAGCAGGATTTACTTTTGAACAAAACACCGGTTTTCACCGGCGCAGGCCGGCAATATGACAAGGCGACTCGTTGAAACGCATAGAGGCCGGTCGATGACTCTGCCATCTGCATTGAGGCGTTATAAGATAAGCATGGATAAAACAGGCGTGGTCCTAAGTACTGGTGCAAATATAACTTCCCGTATAGATTTCTGAAAATGCAGTCTTGGAGCGCCAGCATTTTCAGAAAAACAAGAAGTAATATTTGCAGTACTCCTAAATAGATGCAAACGAGGTGTGAATTAATGGAATACGAAATAGTGATGGGGCTGGAAATACATGCGGAGCTTAATACAAAATCGAAAATATTCTGCACCTGTACCACGGAATTCGGCGGGGAACCGAATACCCACTGCTGCCCGATATGTATAGGTATGCCGGGCGTACTTCCGGTACTGAATAAAAGCGTAGTGGAATATGCGGTTAAAGCCGGGCTGGCAATGAATTGCTCCATTTCCGGCTTTAGCAAGCAGGATAGAAAAAACTACTTCTATCCTGACCTGCCAAAGGCTTACCAGGTATCGCAATTTGACCTTCCCCTTTGTATGAACGGCTATGTTCCTATCGAAGTGAATGGTGTGCGGAAAAACATCGGCATTACCCGGATCCATATTGAAGAAGACGCCGGAAAGCTTGTGCACGATGAATGGGAGACCGGCTCCCTGGTTGACTATAACAGGTGTGGCGTGCCCTTGATCGAAATCGTCAGCGAGCCGGACATGAGAACGCCGGACGAGGCAAAGGCCTTTGTGGAGAATGTAAAAGCCATCCTGGAATATCTGGAGGTTTCCGACTGCAAAATGCAGGAGGGCTCTCTCAGGGCAGATGTCAACCTGTCCGTAAGGCCGGTGGGACAGGGAAAATTCGGGACAAGGACAGAAATGAAAAACCTGAACTCCTTCAGGTCGATCTACCGGGCGGCGGAGAATGAAGCAAAGAGACAAATAAGCGAACTGGAAGCGGGCGGCGTTATCCTGCAGGAGACAAGGCGCTGGGATGATAACAAAGGCTACAGCTACGCCATGAGAAGCAAGGAGGAAGCCCATGATTACCGCTATTTCCCTGAGCCCGACCTGGTGCCTATCGTGGTCGATGAGGAATGGCTGGGCAGGATAAAGGCTTCTCTGCCTGAACTGCCTGAAGCCAGAAAGAGCAGGTATATAAGCGAATATGGCCTTCCTGAATATGATGCCGGCCTGGTGACAGGGTCCAAATGCCTGGCGGATTTCTTTGAAGAGGCGGCGTCTGGAAGCAGCAATGCAAAGGCTGTCAGCAACTGGATCATGGGGGATCTGATGCGTTCCTTGAAGGAAAAGGGGCTGGAAGCAGACGGCATACCTTTTCCCGGAAGCCATCTGGCGCAGCTTGTTGCTTTAATTGACAAGGGAACCATCAGCGGGACGATCGCGAAAAAAGTATTTGAAAAGATGTTTGAATCGGGACGTGAACCGCTTTTTATCGTCAAGGAGGAAGGCCTTGAGGTGGTCAATGATGAAGCTGCCCTTGCGGCGGCAATCAAAAAGGTTCTCGATTCCAATCCCCAATCTGTGGCCGACTACAGAGGCGGCAAGGAAAAAGCCTTCGGCTTCCTGGTGGGGCAGGCGATGAAGGAAACCCGGGGAAAAGCGAATCCCCAGCTTGTAAACAAGCTTTTGAAGGAGGAACTGGACAAATAAGTTTTGCACATGCAGAGGCGGTCAATGACCGCCTTTTCAACGCAGGTAGGTGAGGTTCCGCCATCGTCCTTCCCGCTGCCTTATATTTTTTCAGCAGATTTTTGTAAATAATTCTTCATATTTTTACAAAGTTAATTTTTTGACAATTCTTATCTTGTATACAATAAACGTTTTGTATATAATAGTAATGGCCGGGAAATGCTTGATATAAGCAGATATTAGCACCTGGTAATAAATTGTGAAAGGGCAATAGAATGAATTTTCTTGAAAAAATCAGTGAGAGAGCCAAAAAGGACATAAAGACCATCGTTCTTCCCGAAAGCTCAGACATAAGAACCATCCAGGCAGCTGCAATGGTGCAGGAAAGAGGCCTGGCAAACATCGTCCTTGTAGGTAAGGGAGAGGCCGTTAAGAAGCTGGCGGGGAATCTGGACATTTCAAAAGCAACCATCGTCGATCCGGAAACCTCGGACAAATATGAAGAATTCGCCCAGGCCTTCTATGAAATGAGGAAGGCGAAAGGAATGACCCTTGAGAAGGCAAGAGAGGTCATCAAGGATGAGCTTTACTGGGGCGTTATGATGGTAAAAATGGGTATGGCGGACGGTATGGTTTCCGGAGCCGTTCATTCCACGGCAGATACGCTGCGTCCGGCTTTGCAGATTCTAAAAACCGCTCCGGGCACAAAGCTGGTTTCCGCCTTTTTTGTCATGGTAGTTCCCGATTGCGAATATGGCAGCGACGGAGTATTTGTCTACTCCGACAGCGGCCTTGTTGAAAATCCCAATGCCGAGGATTTGTCGGAAATCGCGCTGGCCTCGGCCAAATCCTTCAAGAGCCTTGTCCAGGCCGAACCCAAGGTTGCAATGCTTTCCTATTCAACCTATGGCAGTGCAAAAAGCGAATTGACGGAAAAAGTGATTGCAGCAACAAAGCTGGCAAAGGAGAAAGCGCCGGATCTGATGCTGGACGGCGAGCTCCAGGCCGACGCCGCCCTTGTACCTTCCGTTGGAAAGTCCAAATCGCCGGGTAGCTCCGTTGCAGGCCAGGCCAATGTTTTGATATTCCCTGATTTGAATTGCGGCAACATTGCATATAAACTGACTCAAAGGCTGGCAAAAGCCGAAGCCTACGGCCCTGTAACCCAGGGTATCGCAAAGCCGGTAAACGACCTGTCCAGAGGCTGCAGTGCGGAGGATATCGTAGGCGTGGTGGCGATTACGGCGGTCCAGGCACAGAATCTTTAGGACAGCGGCTGGTCGTTGACTTCGTCGACTGCCCGACCATGCAACCTGGAACACACCTCCCCGGCGATGGATAGTGCGCCGGGAAATGTTAGAGAAAAGACAGGGACACACCCCTTCCTTCTTAAGGCTATGCCGGGGAATGTCCCCTTTGGAAAAGGAGCGATAATAAATGAAGATTTTAGTTATCAATACAGGCAGTTCATCCTTGAAATACCAGCTGATCGATATGACGGACGAGAGCGTTCTGGCAAAGGGGCTTTGTGACAGAATCGGAATTGACAATTCCTTCATCAAGCACTCAAAGACCGGGACGGATACGGTTGTCATCGATAAGGACATGAGCAATCATAAAGCGGCTATCAAGGAAGTGATCCGTGTCCTTACCGATGAAAAAATCGGAGTTATCAAGGAAATGTCGGAAATCAACGCAGTAGGCCATCGTGTTGTCCATGGCGGCGAAAAATTTCACAACTCAGTGATCATCGACGACCAGGTAATGAATGCCATAAGGGAATGCATAGAGCTGGCGCCCCTTCACAATCCTCCCAATATTACAGGCATTGAAGCATGCCAGAATATCATGCCGGGGATTCCCATGGTAGCGGTGTTTGATACGGCTTTTCATCAGACAATGCCCAAACATGCGTACCTCTATGCACTGCCATATGAAATTTATGAAAAATACGGCGTTCGAAAATACGGCTTCCATGGCACCTCGCACAAGTATGTCGCACAAAGAGCGGCAGCAATGCTGAAAAAGCCTCTTGAGGAATTGAAGCTTATCTCCTGCCACCTTGGAAATGGCGCCAGCGTTTGTGCAATCAAATATGGAAAATCAGTGGAGACCAGCATGGGCTACACGCCTTTGGCCGGTCTTGCCATGGGGACAAGGAGCGGAACAATCGACCCGGCAGTGATCTCTTATCTTATGAATAAGGAGAGTATGTCGGTCAAGGATATTAACGACTATCTGAACAAGAAATCGGGAGTGCTTGGAATTTCCGGCGTCAGCAGCGATTTCAGGGACATCCATGCCGCAGCCGATGCAGGCAATGAAAGAGCTCAGCTCGCCATTGATATTTTCTGCTACAGGGCCAAAAAGTATATCGGTGAATATGCGGCTGTCGTAAACGGTGTGGATGCGGTCATATTTACCGCCGGTATTGGTGAAAACAACGGTATTGTAAGAAAAGGAATCCTTGAGGGGATGGATTATATGGGCATCAAGGTGGATTGGGATAAGAATGAGATCAGGGGCAAGGAGCTTGATATCAGTGCTCCGGGTGCGACCGTGAGGTCACTGGTCATTCCCACCAACGAGGAACTGGCCATCGCAAGAGAGACAATGCAGCTGATTTAAAAATAAATTGCCTTGACAATACTACCATTCGTTAGTATAATATCATTTGTCGGTTTTCAACCTTAAGCCGCTCCCTGCAAGGGGGGCGTAGATTGAAATATGAGAGGAATAGCGGTATCCCGCGTGGGTACGGCGATTGAGAAGATGAAAGTTGATATATCCGATATTACAAGGGTGAACGGCGCATCACTGGCATTGAGTTTTCTGGAAGACAAGATTGTCGGTATGCAGTTGATGGATGGCTATAAAATAAGCAAACCCATCAGCTTCAACGGAAACCTGACGAATATGAATGGTATACTTGAACTAGACGGACGGTTGGAAACCGGGTACAAGGTTCGATGCTTCAGATGTCTTGGGGAGATTGAAAGACAGCTTGCCATCGAAGTGTTTGAAAGCATCGTCAACGGTAAATCGGAGATCGATGAGCTGGATGCCTACACGTATACGGGCAATTTTTTGGAGCTGGATAAAATTATTGAGGACAATATCATTCTCAATTTTCCTATGCGCCAGGTTTGTACCCAGGATTGCAAAGGGTTGTGCCAAAAATGCGGAGCTAACCTGAATGAAGGACCGTGCAGCTGCAACGAGGATTCTGTGAATCTGCAGATGGAATCGCTCAAAGATTTTTTTGATAAGAAGCATTGAAATAAACCGGAACAGTCGGTAACCACCGGCTCGCCAGGATGCTCCCTACACAGGGGGGAGCGTGGATTGAAGAAAATCAGGGAGGTGTAAATATGGCAAACCCAAAACGCAAATGGTCCAAAGCCAGAACGGGAATGAGAAGGTCACAGTGGAAATTGTCACAGCCCGGCTTGATCAGCTGTCCGCAGTGTCATTCCTTGAAAGTCCCTCATATCGTTTGTAAAGAATGTGGTTATTATGACGGCAAGGAAGTAGTCAAAGAAGCTGAAGCAAAATAGGTAAACGGTCGCACCCCATATGGGTGCGGGAATGAAACATCGAGTGAAAGCAGTTGGCTATGCCTGCTGCTTTTATTTTGCTTTTGGAGGTTGTTTTGAGCAAAAAACCAAAGGTTGCCGTATCGGCTGTCGAAGCGGGAAGCATTGCCTGTGAAGCGGGTATCGAGGCGGGAGACATACTGGTGTCCATAAACGGTGAAAAAATAAAAGATATTTTTGATTACAGGTACCTCACCTCCGAAGAAACCCTGACCCTCGTCCTGCAGAAGAAGGACGGCGAAGTCTGGGAGATCGAAGTGGAGAAGGAGCAGTATGAGGACCTGGGCATGGAATTTGAGGATTCACTGATGGATGCTTCAAAAAGCTGCACCAATCAATGCATCTTTTGTTTTATCGACCAGCTGCCCCGGGGCATGCGAAAAACGGTTTATTTCAAGGATGACGACTCGAGATTGTCCTATCTTTCGGGAAATTATGTCACCCTGACCAATATGAACGGTGAAGACCTTGACCGTATCATCAGGTATAAAATGTCCCCCATCAATGTTTCCGTCCATACGACCAATCCGGAGCTCAGGCGGTTTATGCTTGGAAGCAGGTTCGGCGGCGATGTGCTGGATAAAATAAAAAAGCTGGTGGAAGGCGGTATCTTCGTCAACACCCAGATCGTATTATGCAGGGAAATAAATGATGGCAGTGAGCTGGATAGAACCATTTCCGAGTTGTCAGAGCTCTATCCGGGCATGTCGAGCATTTCCGTCGTACCGGTAGGCCTGACCAGATGGCGTCAGGGCTTGTACAGGCTCCGCCCTTTTGACCGGGATTCGTCCCTGGAAGTGGTACGGCAGGTGGAAAAGCGGCAGGAAACATTTTTACGGGAAAAGGGAGCGAGAATCGTATACCTTGCGGATGAGTTTTACATCATGTCTGAAATTGACCTTCCCGAATACAGCGCGTATGAAGATTTCCCCCAACTGGAAAACGGGGTGGGGCTGGTGGCGCTGTTTAAAAATGAATTTGACGGATATTTTGAGAGCCTGGAGGAAAGTGAAGCCGTCCGTAGAGATGGCGGGGAAAGGGTCGTAAGCATTGCCACCGGAGTGTCGGTTTATAATTTTATAAAAGAAATGGCGGACAGGCTGGAAAAAAGATATAATAACTTAAAAGTGGCTGTGTATCCGATAAAAAATGTTTTTTTTGGAGAAAATGTCACTGTGACCGGTCTTCTAACGGGAAAGGACGTCGCAGAGCAATTGAAGGGAGCTTCCCTCGGCCGGGAACTGCTGATTTCCAGAAGCATGCTGAAGGCCGGCGAGGAAATATTCCTGGATGACTTTACGGTTGCAAGGCTTTCAGAGAGCCTGGATGTCAAGGTCACCATTGTGGAAAACAGCGGAGAGGATTTTATAAATAAGATCCTGGGAGGTAAATGATGGCAAAACCTGTAGTTGCGGTAGTAGGCAGGCCAAACGTCGGTAAGTCCACGTTTTTCAACTACATAGCGGGAAAGAGGATTTCAATTGTTGAGGATACCCCCGGAGTTACGAGGGACAGGATTTACACCGAGGTGGAGTGGAGAAGCAGGAAATTCACCTTGATAGATACCGGCGGTATAGAGCCCTACTCGGAAAACCAGATCATGCAGCAGATGAAAAGGCAGGCGGAGATGGCCATCGAGATGGCGGACGTCATTGTATTCATGGTGGATGCCAAAGACGGTATGACCGCCACCGATGGGGAAATCGCCACCATGCTGCGGAAATCGGCAAAGCCGGTGATCCTTGTCGCCAACAAGGTGGACAAGATAGGCGAACCGCCGGCGGAAATATACGAATTCTACAATCTGGCCATCGGCGAGGTCATGACCATTTCATCGGTCCACGGACTGGGCATGGGCGACCTGCTGGACGAGATTTTCAAGTACTTTCCGGAATCGGATGAGGAAGAATATGAGGACGAAGTAGTCAAAGTGGCGGTCATAGGCAAGCCGAATGCGGGGAAATCGTCTCTGATAAACAAGATTCTGGGCGAAGACAGGGTAATCGTCAGCGACATCCCGGGTACTACCCGCGACGCTATAGATACCTATGTGGAAAACGGTGAAGACAAATATGTGTTTATCGATACTGCCGGAATCAGAAGAAAAAGCAGAATCGTAGAGAATATCGAAAAATACAGCATCATCCGTGCGTGGTCCGCGGTTGAGAGAGCCAACGTTTGCCTGATCATGATCGACGCCAAGGACGGCGTCACCGAACAGGATTCCAAAATCGCAGGCTACGCGCATGAACAGGGGAAGGCGTCCATTATTGTGGTGAACAAATGGGATCTGGTTGAAAAAGAAACGGGCACGCTGGAGGAATACAGGAAAAGGGTCTACGAAGGTCTGGGCTTTATGACCTATGCCCCCATTGTTTTCATTTCTGCAAAAACAGGGCAGCGGGTGGGAAAGCTCTATGAGCTTATAAAATTTGTATCCAACCAGGCGGCTTTGAGGATTTCCACCGGGATGCTCAACGATGTGATCAATGAGGCGACAGCCATGGTGCAGCCGCCTTCGGACAAAGGCAAGCGGCTGAAATTGTATTATGCCACCCAGGCGGGTGTAAAGCCGCCCGAATTTGTCATCTTTGTCAACAACATGGAGCTGTTCCACTATTCCTATGAAAGATATATCGAAAACCAGCTGCGGAAGAGCTTCGGCTTTGAAGGCACGCCAATAAGGTTTATTCACAGGGAGAAAAACGAAAAGGAACAAATTTAACTTTATTTGTCATTGGCGGGAAAAAAGATAATGGTAATCGTATTTAAATGACTGGGTGAGGAGTGGATTTGTATGACGATATTCTTGGTAGTGGCAGCGGTTGCGGGCTATTTGCTGGGCAGCTTGAACAGTTCCATGATCGTGGGAAAGTTTTACGGAATTGATATAAGGAAGCACGGCAGCGGTAATGCGGGCACAACCAATACATTGCGGACGCTGGGCAAAAAGGCCGCGTTGTTTGCACTTATAGGCGATATGCTGAAAGGCATTGTGGCCTACTTGATCGGTTTGAGCTTGTATGGTGAGCCTATAGGCGGTATGATAGGCGGCCTCGCAGCGATTGCAGGTCACAATTGGCCGGTATATTTCGGCTTTAAAGGTGGAAGAGGGGTCCTGACCTCCCTGGCGGTTTTGCTAATGATGGATTGGCAAATAGCGCTGCTGCTGCTGGGCGTTTTTATTGTCGTTGTTGCGATCACAAGGTATGTATCCCTTGGCTCCATGATCGGTGCGGCGTTGTTTCCTTTCGTTTCTCTGGCGTTTGGAAGGGATACGGTCAATATTATCTTTTCTGCCATTATAGGGATTATGATTATTGTCCTGCACCATGACAATATCAAACGGCTGCTGGCGGGGAAGGAATCAAAGCTGGGAGCAAAAAAACCGGAGGGCAAAAATGGATAGGAACATTTCTGTAATAGGCGCAGGTAGCATGGGAACAGCCGTTTCAATCCTTCTGGCCAATAATGGGCACAATGTCAGAATGTGGTCGCCCTTCATGGAAGAAGTGGAAATGATCAACACCTTCCGGGAGCAAAAGGAAAAGCTGCCGGGGGCGGTGGTGCCGGAAAAGGTGGTTTGCACCGCGGATTTGACTGAAACCATAAGCTATTCGGACATTCTGGTGCTGGTAATTCCGTCCCAGACGATAAGACAAAATGTCATCAGGATGTCTTCACAAATAAAAGAACAAAAGGTGGTCGTGTGTTTTTCAAAAGGTCTTGAAAAGGGCACCGGATTCAGGATGTCGGAGGTCATAAAGCAGGAAATTCCGTCGGCGGAGGTCGTGGCCATGTCGGGGCCCTGCCATGCGGAGGAGCTTTCAAAAGGGATTCCTACGGCATATGTGGCTGCATCCGAAAGCAGGGCGGCGGCGGAATTGGTACAGGATTGCTTCATGTCTCCCAGGTTCCGCGTATATACCAATCCCGATATCACCGGAGTGGAGCTGGGTGGTGCGATTAAAAATGTAATTGCCCTTTGCGCAGGCATTTCGGACGGCCTCGGCTTCGGAGACAATACCAAGGCGGCCTTAATGACCAGGGGCATAGCGGAAATATCACGGCTGGGGAGCGCTATGGGGGCGCAGATACAGACCTTCTCGGGGCTGGCAGGGATCGGGGACCTTATTGTTACCTGCACCAGCATGCACAGCAGGAACAGGAGAGCCGGCATATTGATCGGACAGGGCAGGAGCGTTGAAGAAGCCTTAAAGGAAGTTAAAATGGTCGTAGAGGGCGTATACACCACGGAGCCTGTATATAAGCTGGCGGCGGAATTAAATGTGAAAATGCCTATAACGACGGAAGCATATAAGATCCTGTTTGAAGGCAAAGGTGCCAGACAGGCGGTTGTCGACCTGATGACCAGAGACAGGACGCATGAATTGGAGCTGGATGTGCTCAATGACATCTGGTGAGCAGGTTTGCCACTCGGTGAGTACGACAGGGGACGATTCTTTGTCGCATAGGGTGGCCATTGACCGCAAGGCATTTGATGTATGGGCAACTATTGACCGTAAAGCATTCAGTGTAGGGCCAACCATTGACCGCAGGCACTTGATGCATGAGCAACCATTGTCTGTAAAGCATATGATGTGGGGCTGGCCATTGACCGTAAGACACTTGGTGTATGGGCAGTCATTCACCGTAAAACATACAGTGTAGGGGCGGCCATTGGCCGTCCGCCCGTGATAGTAAGCGCAAACTGGCAATAAGTTGAGTGGGGGATAGAAGTGGGGAATACATATAAAAGCTTAAAAAGCGGGATAATTTCAGGCTTTCCTATCATCATCGGCTATTTTCCGGTAGCCATGGCTTTCGGCCTGCTTTCTAAAAATGTGGGCATCTCGTTTCGGGACAGCTGTTTCTTTTCCATCTTCGTATTTGCCGGCGCCAGCCAGTTTATGGCGCTGGACCTGATCAAGGCCGGTGTTGCTGCGGGCAACATCATTTTCGCCACTTTTTTGCTGAACCTGCGGCATCTGATGATGAGTGCGTCTTTGTCCGTGAAGCTGAAGGAAGCTAAGAAAAAATGGCTGCCGTTTATCGCCTTCGGAGTGACGGACGAAACCTTTTCCATCTCCACACTGAAGGGAGAAAAGCTGGATACGCCGTTTTTACTTTCGCTGCATACCGCTTCCTATGGTTCATGGGTTCTTGGAACCTTAACCGGCTACCTGGTCGGAACGGTTCTTCCCACAGTAGTGCAGAACAGCCTGGGGATAGGCCTGTATGCAATGTTTGCAGCCTTATTGATACCTGAGGTGAGGAAGTCCTTGAATGTTCTTTATCTGTCGCTGATTTCAGGCGCTGTCTATGTACTTCTTGCTCTATTTAAAATTGTTCCGGACGGCTGGATCCTGATTACAACCATTATCACGGCCGCAGGCCTGGGTTTGCTGCTTTTGAAGGATGATACGACGGAGGTACAGGCATGAACGGACATTTACCGCTGATATTCGGGATGATGGCAGTAACATACATTCCCAGGTTGATTCCGCTGCTTTTTTTGACGGAACGTCCCCTGAATCCCCTGGTAAAGAGATTTTTACTTTACATACCCTATACGGCCCTGAGCGCGCTTATCGTAAGAGGCGCCATGCAGGCGTCCTCCGGAATGGAACTGGCGACAATCCTGGGGATAGGGGCGGCGGGAATTTGCTCCTGGTTTAAGGGCGGCCTCATATTGTCGGTTATTTCCTCCATCGTGGTTTCCTTTTTGATTTTGGTGATAGGATAGATAAATATGAAGCATAAGAGGACGTGCAATGCCCGCCCCTACAGGACAGTATTTTCTGCGCTTTACAATAGCGTCTGCAACATAAAAGGACGCGCAATGCGCGCCCCTACAGAAGATTTGCCATGGCTTTAAACGGTATATCCAACCTCTACAACAGAAACCGGTCCATCAAGGTATAGCCCTGATCGATAAGTATTCCCGTACCCTTAGCCTGAAGCTCGTCATAGCCGGTGAAGCCCGAGGGCTTTTTGCTGTTGCTCCTGTAAATGATGTAAGGTACCGGCTCTGAAGTATGCGTACGCAACGACAGCGGCGTCGGATGGTCCGGAAGCACAAGGATGCTGTAAGCGTCAAATTGCTTCAAGCCTTGAAGAATGGGCTCAACTACCCTGGAATCAAGGTACTCGATGGATTTGACCTTGTTTTCGATTTCATACCGGTGGCCGCACTCGTCCGGCGCCTCCACATGGACATAAACAAAATCCGCACCCTTCTCCAGCTCTTCAATCGCCGCATTTGCCTTACCGGTAAAATTGGTATGGATATTGCCGGTAGCTCCCTCAACGTCAACGGATTTAAGTCCTGCGCATATCCCTATTCCCTTAATGAGATCTACGGCGGATACTACGGAGCCACTGAGATTGTATTTTTCCCTGAAACCGGGAATGGAAGGCTTGCGGCCTTCGCCCCACAGCCATATGGAATTGGCAGGCCTGAGGCCTTTTTCTATTCTGGCCCTGTTTACGGGATGTCCGTTCAGCAGATCGAAGCTTTTCCGCATCATTTCCAGCAATATTCCGGCATGCTGTCCCGCAGGAAGATAGTCCGCAATCCTTTTTTCCAGGATATCGTGGGGCGGGGTGAGTGCGGAGCCGGCCGTACCGTTATGCCACACCATACAATGACGGTAGCTTATACCGGGGTGGAAGCATATATCCGTTGACCGGAAATGCCTGTTTATTTCCTTGATCAGTTCAGCAGCTTCCTGGGATGATATCTCGTCGGAGCTGTAATCAATCATTGTCTTTTTATCATAATCTTCCTCTTCGGAGAGAGTAACAAGATTGCACCGGAAAGCAAGGTCTGTTTCCGAAAGCGATACCCCCATACTTACCGCTTCCAGCGGCGACCGTCCGGTATAATATTTCCGCGGATCATAGCCCATGACCGAAAGATTTGCCGCATCGCTTCCCGGGGGAATTCCATCCGGCACCGTTTTCACCATTCCCATTTCACCATTTTGCGCCAGGTAGTCAATGTTGGGCTTTTCCGCACATTGCAGCGGCGTCCTGTCTCCCAGCTGGGGCACGGGGTAGTCGGCCATTCCGTCCCCCAGGATAACAATATATTTCATCGTCATAACCTCGTTTCTTTTTTTATTTATTTCAATTCACGCACCCGCATGGGGTGCGGCCATAAATACGCTCAAACAAGTCAATGATAATTATAGCAGACTTCGAAAATGATGGAAAGACCGGTTTGCTTTTTTCCGCCAGGTTGTCTATAATATTTAGGAGTACTGCAAATATTACTTCCCGTTTTTCGGAAAATGTAGGTTGCATAGGCGAGCAGCAAATGCAAAGCGTTTGCGACCAGCCACGGCCGTAATGAACCGCATTTTCAGAAACCTATACGGGAAGTTAAATTTGCACCAGTACTTAGTGTTATGATTCAACAGTATCGGGAGACATAAGACAATGAAAGACGGATTTGAAATCGTTGACGGTCATGTACACACGTTTTCCTCGGAGGAGGTTTCAAAAAAAATTATTGATTCCTTTAACAGGGCTTACAATATACTCTTTGAAAATCCGGGTACGGGAACCATTGAGGATGTTCTGGCAAATATGGCGGAATCGGGGGCGGACTATACCGTTATGGCCAATTTTGCGCCTCCGGGGATTTTGCATAAGAACAACCTGTGGACAATTGACATGGCAAAGCTGCACGGCAGCCTGATTCCCCTGGTAAGCTTCCATCCGGGGATGCAGGGCAGGCTCTGGGGCTTTCTTGAATGCTATCGGAGTGAAGGCGCAAAGGGTGTGAAGCTTCATCCGATGGCACAGAACTTTGACCCCTTGAATGGGAGGCTTGACGAGGTTTACGGCTATTGCGGCGATAACGGCCTTCCCGTCGTTTTTCACTGCGGTAGGGTTGCGAATGCACGTTTGAATGAATACTCGGATTTAAACATCCTTGAGAAAGTGATCGGGAGATATCCTGAAACCATATTCGTTTTGACCCATATGGCGGACGGAAATGCGGAAGATGTCGTAAGGACGGCCAAAAGCTATCCCAATATTTTCTTTGACACTTCCATTGTCATAACGGGATACCCTCCGCTGATCCGGACAAATGAGCCCAGCTGGCTGGTGGATAAGGAAGTGGTGGACGTGATAAACACCATCGGCGCCGAAAGGGTGGTCTTCGGTTCGGATTATCCCTGGGGCAGCCCAAAGCACGATATTGACAGAATACTTGGCATGGAGCTTACCGATTCGCAGAAACGGCTGATTTTGTCGGAAAATTCCATGAGGCTCTTCAGGCCCAAAGAATGAGGTTTTTCCGGATTGTGCATAATTCTTCCTGTAAAATATAGACTATAACGAGGCGACAAAAATATCCCCCACCTTTATAAGTGGCGGGTACCGAATTGGGTTTCAGGCGGTGAGCATATCTCCCGCCTCGTTGAAACTCCGCTGCGGTAAGGAAATTTGTCTACAACCGACAAATTTCCTTTGAATTAGGTCGTTATAACATAAATATAAAATACTTGAACTTTTATTATTTACCGGTACCCGGAGGTTTTTATGAACAGGACGAAAATTATCGCTGCAGGAATTGTTGTTCTGCTGCTGGCAACAGGCGCAGCCATTTATTTTTCCATGAATCATGCCAGGGAAGGCGTTGGGAAAGATACTGCAGCCCAGGGGACTGATAGTACCGATAGAATGCAGGAAGACATTCCAACGCAGGAGGACGGGGAAGCTGAGTCTGATGCTGCGTCCGTACCGGCGGAGACACTTGAGCCAACACCGGAGCCTTTGAAAACGGAAGAGATAAAGGTTGTCAATAATTCACCGGAATATGATCTCAGCATGGTATTGACAGAGGACAGCCTAAAGAAAACAAGCCTGGCGCTGGAATACTATTATGAAGGGTCAGGGGTGGTGAAGACCTTTGACAGCACGGCGATCCCGGAAATCGAAGGCATATTTGAAAACAGGGCCGGGAATGACTCCACGGAGGTCAGTTACAGGATTGTAAACGCATATTTGAATGTGAAGCTGGCCAGGGTTTATTTCATTGTAAACGGAAAGGGGAACGTCGATTCTGTCCAATCCGACATGTACGTGATTGCCTTGGCGGATGCTAAAATGAAAAAGATTTTTTCAAACATGGGGAAATATGGAGCAATGGCTTTCAGCAAGGACGGAAAATATCTGGGCTACAGCTACAATGCTCCGGCTGGAAGCAAGGCCATACAGGAATCCTCTTTTTTGGAGGTCATCGACTGCAATACGGATGAACTGGTTATTAAAAACAGCAGGACGAAGGATGGCAAAATAGGAACGAATATGGAGCCGGAAGCCGTTTACGATTATACTTTCACGGCATGGTATTCCAACAATACCGTAAGGCTCAAACAGAAGCCGGTTTCAGAGGAAAAGGCTGCTGAAGCTGAGGTCCTTTACGATATCTCACGGAATCTCATTCTGGATAAGAATGGAAATGTAATCAGCTTTGAAAAAGCAGCGGAGGCAGGAGAAACAACGAAAGTAACGGAAGGAACTAAAGGAGCGGAAGGAACGGAAGCAGGGAAGCCTTCCACGGAAAGTACGGCATTGAAGACATTGAAGGATTTTTATGCCTGCCTGGGTTCGGAAAACGACTATCCAAAGGCAATGGAGCTTTTGGATGACAGTTTCTCCATCAAGCTGGCAATCTTCAAGCAGTTTGGAATAAGCGAATTGACAAAAAGCGATATAACTGCAAAAGACGCAACCATGTTTAGTGATATGCTGAAAGCTGCAAGCTTTGATACCGTAGTAAGCGAAGAATCCGGGGATGAAGCCGTGACCATATACTATTATCAAAATATGGCATTGAGTACGGAAAATCAGGTTCGCCAGCCAATGTCCGCCCGGGTCCAAAAGGTAGAAAAGGGCTGGAAAATTACTTTGCTGCAGGATGCCGACGACACTAAGCCGCCCTTTAAAAGCAGTTAAGCTGTTACTTCCCGGTTTTTGATAATAAGCTATGTTTTGCCGGTGCTTGCGGTATCGGAACAACAACAATATGTATAATTTTGGAGGTATAAAGTGCTGCATGCATTTTCTAGAATGGAGCTGCTGGTTGGGCCGGAAGCGATGGATAAGCTGGCCAGCAGCCGGGTAGCGGTATTTGGCGTAGGCGGGGTAGGAAGCTACGCAGTGGAAGGCCTTGCAAGGTCGGGTGTTGGAAGCTTTGTACTGGTGGATGACGATTGCATCTGCCTTACAAACATCAACAGGCAGATCCATGCAACGATGAAAACCATCGGCAAACCCAAAGTTGAAGTCATGAGGGACAGGATCCTGGAAATCAACCCGAAAGCAAAGGTGGAAATCCATCAAACGTTTTATTTGCCTGAAAACGCCGAAACGATAATGAACGACAGCTTTGATTATATTATTGACGCCATCGATACGGTCACTGCCAAAATCGATCTGATTGTAAGGGCAAGGGAAAAAAACATCCCGATTATCAGCAGTATGGGCACCGGCAATAAATTTGACCCTTTAAAGCTGGAAATCACCGATATCAGCAAGACTACGGTGGATCCGCTTGCAAGGGTGATGCGCAAGGAGCTGCGGGACAGGGGCATTACCTCCCTCAAGGTGGTTTTTTCCAGGGAGGAGCCGGTGAAAACGAAGGAAACGGCACAATCCAGCTGCAAGGCAGGCTGTGTGTGCCCGAAGGGAACCAGTCGCACGTGCACGATACGTCACCATATCCCGGGAAGCGTATCTTTCGTACCTCCTGCAGCAGGCCTTATTATCGCAGGTGAAGTGGTAAAGGATCTGATCGGAGGGTTTGTGCATGTTTGACAGGCGTATAAGCATATTTACCGGCCATTTTGGCAGCGGAAAGACGGAAATAGCCGTAAATTATACCCTCCGGCTGGCCGAAAGACATCCGAAAACGGCAATCGTGGATTTTGATATCGTAAACCCTTTTTTCCGTACGGCGGATGTCAGGAAAAGCCTTGAGGATAAAGGGATACGGGTAATTACTCCCACTTATGCCAATACGAATGTGGATGTACCGTCGCTGCCGCCTGAGATCAATATGCTGTTTGAGGACAGGGAGTACCGGGTGGTTTTCGACGTAGGAGGCGACGATCTGGGTGCAAAGGTGCTTTCAAGATACAATGAAAGTATACTGCAGGATGATTATGAAATGTACTTTGTTATTAATACCCGCAGGCCAATGACTTTTTCGGAAAAGGGCATAGAGGAAATGATCCTGGACATAGAAGCCAGCTCACAGCTTAAAGTGAACCGGTTGGTAAACAATACAAATCTTCTCGGAGAAACTACAGCCGGTGATATTATGGAAGGCATGAAGATAATTGCCGGGGTGTCGGGAAGGCTCGGCATACCCGTAGGATTTATAAGCGGCATGAGACCGGTGCTGGAACAGCTGCCTGCTGATGCCGGAGTACCGGTGCTTGGTCTGGATAAGTATATAAAATTGCCCTGGGATTAAAGGGGATGCTGGAAGATAATAAAAAATTCTTAGGATTGCCATTGCATGCCGGCATATGGTAATCTATTAATTGAATATATATAACGAGGCGATAAAAATATCCCCCACCTCTATAGGTGGCTGGTATCGAATTGGGGTTTCAGGCGGTGAGCATATCTCCAGTCTCGTTGAAACTCCGCTGCGGTAAGGAAATTTGTCTACAACCGACAAATTTCCTTTGAATTAGGTCGTTATAATCGTTGCGGTACACTCAATAAACTGTATTTGGGGGATGAAATGTTCAGGACATTTTTTTGGTATACTTCCGGGTGGGCATATATGTGCTTGACATATCCTGCTTTATTGGTAGTCAGAGTCCTGGAGAAATCCGGCCGGCTTAAGCAAAGAGACACGCTGGTGGACAGGTTTAGCCGATGGCTGGCCAGACAGTTGTTTTACACTACGGGTTCATCCATCCGGGTCCTTGGGCAGGAAAATGTGCCTGCGGACCAGCCGGTATTGTTTGTAAGCAATCATCAGAGCCATATGGACAGCGTGATCATCCATGGGTTTATCAACAAGCCCAAAGGTTTTGTTTCCATTGTTGAAGTACTGAAGATACCGGTGATAAGGACCTGGATGAAATACATGCGGTGCGTCTTTCTGGACAGGAGCAATATAAGGCAGTCGCTGGGATGCCTGGAGCAGTGCGCAGAGACATTGAGGCAGGGGTATTCCATGGTGATTTTCCCCGAAGGGAAGCTGAACGAAGGGGGCGAGGTGGCCGAATTCAAAAAGGGCTGCCTGAAGGTCGCGCAAAAGGCTGCGGTGCCCATTGTGCCCGTGACGATTAGAAATTCGTATAAGGTTATGAACAAAGATGGTTCAAGGATCAAGTCGGCGGCGACAGAATGCATTATCTCGGAGCCTGTTGACGTAATTTCCGTGGGCAAGTCTGAAAAGGAATTGATGAACACGGTGAGGGAGATTATTGTGAGGAAGTTGTGATAGAGAGAAAGAAGAATTAAAAGATTGCCATTGCGAGTGAAGCAAGGGCAATTTTTTTTGTATAGAAATATAAAAAAATAAGGCTATATTGGAGGAAAATGAAAAATTTTGTAGAAACAATCGATATAAGTTTAATATGAGTTGATTTGTTTTTAGTGACAGTAGTAAACAATTTGATCTACACGCAGCAATTAATGATTCAATGCATCTTCCAGTATTCATACTAAAAGCCAAATCCGCCTGGATTTCTCCAGATGGATAGGCTGTCTTAGTATGACAGCCCCTTTTCGCGGTTTGCCCAATATGTGTGTACCGTAAAAAGACCAATCTGATTACATCAGACTGGTCTTTCGTCAACTGAGGGATCAATATCCCCACCTGCCTTTAATTTTCGTTTTTCTTCCGTGTTCATAGTGTAGGTGGTAGTTGAATGCGCCAAAGCGCCCATTCCCACGCTTCACGCATTCCTTCCTTCGGTCGGGATGGGCGCAGAGAAGCAGATCGACACCGATATGGCAATCCGCTGGTGAAGAAGGACAATATCGACCAATACATCGATATTCTCAAGAAATTCGGCGCAATTAAATAAATACCATATTCATTCCATGCAGTTCCTGCATCAAACCGGCACTCCGGCGCTCAGGACGGGAGGATCCCCCCAATCAGCTCCTCCCGCGCCGGGTGCCTTTCCCCTTACGGTGGGCTGTTGCGTGCCGTAAGGAAATTTGATAGACTTTTGACAGGAGGAGTTGCGATGAAAAACAGAGCCGTTTATATGACCGGCACGAACCGGATGGAGATCCGGGAAATTCCAATGCCGGCACCCAAAGAGGATCAAGTGCTTGTGAAACTGGAATATGTGGGCATTTGCGGTTCCGATGCACACTATTACCAGCACGGCCGGATCGGTAATTTTATTGTAGAGGGGGACTTTATCCTCGGCCATGAATGCGCAGGCACTGTGGAGGCCGTCGGGTCCGGGGTGAAGCAACTCCGGCCGGGGGACCGGGTGGCGCTGGAACCGGGCTGTACCTGCGGCCAGTGCGAGTTCTGTAAATCCGGAAAGTACAATCTGTGTCCCGATGTGGAGTTTCTTGCCACTCCGCCGTACAACGGCTGCCTGATGGATTACATCGTCTACCCGGCGAACATGGCCTTCAAGCTGCCCGACAACGTGTCGTCCAAGGAGGGGGAGTTGGTGGAGCCGCTGGCAGTGGGACTGCATGCGGCGGCCCAGGGCCAGGTCCGGCTGGGCGACCGGGTGGTGATCCTGGGAGCCGGCTGCATCGGCCTGGTTACCCTGCTGGCCTGAAAAGCCTATGGGGCCACCGAGGTCATCGTGGTGGACGTCATCGAGAAGCGGCTGGACGCTGCCCAGAAGCTGGGCGCTTCCGCGGTCATCAACGCCCGGAACGAGAACACCCTGAACCGGGTCGCCGAGCTGACCGGCGGAAGGGGCGCAGACAAGGTCATTGAAACCGCGGACAGCAAATTTGCCATTAAGCAGACTCCATATCTGGTAAAACGGGGCGGAACCATTGTGCTGGTGGGCCTGGCCCCCAAGGACATCATCGACTTCGACATCATGCAGATCATGACCAAGGAAGCCGAAATCAAGTCGGTATTCCGCTACCGCAACCTGTATCCGGCTGCAATCGGCGCGATCGCGGACGGGAAGATCAACGTGAAGGACATCGTCACCCACGAATTTGAGTTTGAGGACAGCAAAAAGGCGTTCGACTATGTCATTGAAAACAAGAATGATGTGGTGAAGGCCGTCATACGGATTTAGTGTCGTAGGGAGCGCGATGGGGAGAAGGTTCGGGTGGAAGTCAGCCGAAAGACGAAATACCGGGTGGAAGGCTGGGAAAAGTCAGGCTGGAAGGTAGCCAGGCGAAAAGCCGGTTGCGCAAGCAGACAGCCCGTAGATGGGATTGATCGATTCGCGGCAGCAAAGACAGCGGAAGAATGAGCTGCCGCGAGCTGAATCAAGGTAGATGAAGCAGGTATACGGCCAGCGTATACCTGTTCGCCTTTACCCGATCCAACACAGGCAGTGGTAATTTGAATTTGGGACTCAAGATATCGGTGGATTCAGCATCCTCGGAGGATAGCTGGCTGTCTTGACCCTGCCTGGGGAAGCGATGCCACGCGGGCGCGCCTTGACAGAGCCAGTCATCCAACTGAAGATCCGCCGATAGAGTTTAAGTTCTTCCAGTCTTTTTTTGCTTTCTCCATCCACTGTATCTCCGGCATGATGAAGGCTTCACGGAATTCCACCCGGCCATGCCCTTTTTCCATATGCCTCAGTTTTATTTTTCTTATGCCGCGCTCCTACTGATTAGTGGTAACCGGATCAATAAGGATTTTATTATTCACTTTCACCGGAACAGCTCCTGCCTCTTTGAGCACCTGGACCACTAAAACATCCAGTCTGGACGGAATCTTTGGAAATTCAAAAGATGCTTTTAGCTTTACGTAATCGTTATCGGATTTTATTAATTCATTTACTATTTCGCCGACTGTAGCCCGGCCGATTTTTCTGTGGGCGGCAAATACTTCCTTTTTTATTTCTTTATAGTAGATATTAAAAAATTCAAAAAAAGCTGCGCATTCAGAACTGTTCCCGGCGTAGTCAATAAGCTCAATGCTGCTTAGAGCTTTAGCATCCAGGCTTTCTAAAAGCTCTATCATATACTTATTCGACCTGTGGGAATCCATAGCGTATTCAATGTACCCTTCCTGGGCCATAGTTTTAAATTTGCCGGTGATGTCAATCAGCTTGTTCATTGAACTGTAACCAAATGCGGGATTGATTTCGACTGTGGAATCACCGCAAAGGATAAGCTTGTTGATCGGATCGTAGATATCTATATGTCCCGGTGAATGGGCGCCGTCAAATACTATAAAAAACCGTCCGAGCGGCCAGCCCTGAAGTGACACGCTCCCGAAATTCTTAACTATCCTCTTGTCAGCTTTCAGAATGATTGCATCATCACCCATATGGTTGCCGATTCCCGTAGTAACGGTTACAAGCAGAGTCAACATCACCTTTGCCAGATCCGGCGATAACCTGGCGACATATCGGAATATGGAACTGAAACCGGTTTCAGGAAACATTGTCTGAAATACGTCTTCATATTTTGACAATTCATCAATGTCATTTAAAAAGTCGTTAACTGAGTTCATAGTGGGAATCTCCTCTTCAGGGAGATAAAATTCCCAATCCAGCCCTGTACCGAGGACAACGTCATCATTGATATCATGGTCGAAATGACCCTGAGTTATCAGGAGTCTGACTTTTGAAACGCCCTTTTGCTTGTACGCATTCACCAGTTCAAAGATTTTCTTTTTATAAGCCTTGTACTTACCTGGGTCAACGATGTATACAATATCCTCGTCCCGCAAAATATAGACATTGGAAGACGGCGCCTTTAAAAAGAAGTCGTCACTCATATATCCGCCAAGCATCCAAACATCAGGCAGTATCTCTCGCACCGTAATGGGTTCAGTAAACAGGATGTTTTCTGCAATTTTTAAACGCTCATAATAACTGTTTAAATCTGAATTATACATATTGGCAGTAGCCTCCTCTTTCATATTATTGGATTAAGCTGGTACAGGATGCATCACTATATCAGCAATTCTAAGCAGTACTGTATAAATATATGAAATATGTTTATGTGATTATTACATATATTATGAAATGATTATATATTCGGTTTCTTGATTAATTAATAGATTTAAACTATAATAATAAATAAATTTTATATTTCGAGGGGAAATATGGACGGATTTGAGCGCAGGCGACAGGGGAAAAGGGATGCCATAATGAATTCAGCCCAGGAGCTGTTTATGCAATATGGCTTTAATAAGGTAAGCATTGCCGATATTGCGCGAAAAGCATCTGTTTCCCAGGTGTCGATCTATAACTTTTTTGAAAGCAAGGAAAATCTCAAAAGACAATTGTTGAAAAAGCTCTGGGAAAACTATTATACGGCTATGATATCCATTATTAAAAATGACGGCTCCATACAAAACAAAATCGAAAGACTGTTATTTACGGTCGCTGATTATTCGCGCAACTATACGGCAAATTTCATGACGGAATCCGTGCGCCTTCAGTTGGAAAATGGGGAAGACGCCTCTGCCACGCAGCTTGCGGACTTGGATGCCACCGTATTCTCGCTGCTTGAACAGGGGAAAAAGGTAGGTGTCATTAGGGATTCCATATCAACGAATGCCATGGTGAATTTTATTGAAATGTTTAAATACCATATTATGCATAGTCCCGAAGCGGTGGCAAAATACGATATGAACCCGGAACTCCTTAGGGAAATGGTTTCATTGTTCTTAGCTGCTTTATTTAACTGATTTTGCGGCAGATATATATACCTATGACGGGAACCGCTTTCTATATTTTGCTTTCCAGGATGAAATGCATTGACGGATACAACGTCATGCAATATGTGAAAGAGTTGACTAGGGGAGAAATTGAAATCGGTCAGGGTATAATGTACGGTATCTTATCCAAGATGGAGTAGGATGGATTAATCGTCTTTGTCCGCAGCGAAAACAAAGAAAGATTTTATAAGCCGAGCGAACTGGGATATTTACGTCTTGGATCCAGCCTCATCATCAAAAATATCAAAGGGATGCGGCATCTTTTTTGGCGTATATTAGGGCTAAAAAACGAAAACTTGAAGCAAACCTTTGTTGAGAGGCTATTAATGAGGAAAGGTACGCTCCCCTGCTCTTGATTCCCATGTTTATTCTGGATTTTCTTTGTATACACCCCTTCAATGATGGAAACGGAAGAATGAGCCGACTGCTGACACTATTGCTGCTTTACCGCTCCGGGGATATTGTTGGAAAGTATGAAGCCTGGAAATGCTCATTGAAAAGACAAAGGAAACCTACTATGAAACGCTGCAGGAAAGCTCCTAGCTGTGGCAGGAGAAAGATACTTATCCAATGTTTCAATAATATCTCTTGTGCAATTGTCATGTCTGAAGTGACATTGGTAAAAATAGTCGGCTGAACAAAATAACCTTTTTCGAAGCCTTCAGGTTTTCCGAGACCGCCAGTTAATATTTGAGCTCCTTCGTCCATTCCAAGTTTGATATATTGCTGTACTCTTTGATATTGTTTTTCACTTACCATTGGCCCAATCTGCCGATCAGCCGCCGCCGCCCGCCATGAGCTGTTTCATGCCCTGCCCATTCGCACTGGGGTTGTCGTTTCCATAACCTTCCAGAAGGTTAATGACGCCCCACACGGCAAGGCTTGCCTGTATGCGGCGGGGAAATGGTGATGCAGAGCGTCCGGTCACGGAGACCTTCATCCTCATAGACTGCCGCCCGGATTTTCTCCATGGCTTCCAGAACGGCTTTATCCTGCTCCAGCCCCAGCACAATATGGTTGACCTTGGGATGCTCCCGTAGAAAGTGCAGCAGTGCCAGGGGGGATACGCCGCTCAGAGAGAGAAAAAATGCAGGCTGTTCCATCCGGCGCTCCGGTTCTTTTGCATTCCGCTGACCGACAAAGACGCAGTTATGGTATTTGCGCCCTTCATAGAGAATTTTGGTCTCCATACATTGCCGGAGGATATCCTGATCAATACCCCGGCTCCTCAGATAGGCAAAAGCGCGGTCATCGTTGCGGTTCCTGGCTGGCAGGGCAAAGGCTTTTTCCTTTTCCGGCGGCAGAGGTTTATCCGGTACAGCGGGAAAAGGCCCGGCGCGGGCTTCATAAACAAGCGCCTGAACCGCCTCCGTAAACTCCATACCCCGTACCCGGATCAGGTAATTGAGTGCTGTTGTGCCGCCGAAGCCCCGGCTGTGCCAGTGCCATTTCCCATTGGAAACGGTCAGACTGTCGTGGTCGCGCAGACGATATCATGACCGGTCTTTTTCAGGGTGTTCGGCTCATTTGTCAGCAGATAGTCCAGAATATCTACCTGCTTGGCTTTTGCAATTTGTTCCTCCGTTACCCATGGCATGGCAGCAACACTCCTTTCGCTGAAAATTTGGGGACAAGGTAACAAACAGGGCGCTCGCCATTATCAACGAACGCCCTGTTTGTTACCTTGTCCGATATTCAATTTATCCGACTGCCTGCTTTTTGTGGCAGCTTTCCAAAAGCTCTAATATGTAACCGCACAAGAATATCTGCCAAGCTTAATTTAGTAAGTGCATAATGGTACTTTCGTATCAATTATGCGTGCTAAGCGGCTAACGAATTAACGGTTGCAATTGAATAAAATGAGTTTTATAATATACAGGATGGACTAAAAAAGCTTTAGATGTGAGGTTAATATGGCAAAGGTGACATTTAACGAAGAAAGATGCAAGGGCTGCAGGCTGTGTACTACGGTATGTCCAAAAAAAATCGTGGTCATGCATTCTGAGAAGCTTAATTTAAAAGGATTTCATCCTGCAGGCGTCATTGAAATGGAGAAATGTATCGGTTGCGGTTTTTGCGCGACGATTTGCCCGGATTGTGTAATCGTAGTAGAGAATTAGGAGGATTCGAAGATGGGGGAAAAATTACTCATGAAAGGCAATGAGGTCATTGCAGAAGCTGCGTTGAGAGCAGGCTGCAGGCATTATTTCGGCTATCCCATAACGCCGCAGACCGAGATTGCCCATTATTTTGCAAAAAAAATGCCGGCATACGACGGGACGTTTGTACAGGCGGAAAGTGAAATTGCCGCTATTAACATGGTCTATGGCGCGGCAGGCGCCGGAGCCAGGGTCATGACTTCGTCATCCAGCCCGGGAATCAGTCTGAAGCAGGAAGGCATATCCTATGCGTCCTGTGCTGAATTACCGGCGGTAATCGTCAACATCGTCCGGTGCGGACCCGGCCTTGGCGGTATTTTGCCTGCGCAGTGCGATTATTTCCAGGCAGTGAAGGGTGGAGGCCATGGAGACTATAAAATGGTGGTATTGGCCCCTAGCAGCATTCAGGAGCTCTATGAGCTTACTGTTGAAGCATTCAATATTTCAGACAGATACAGGGTGCTTACAATGATCATGGGAGACGGTATCCTGGGCCAGATGATGGAGGCAGTGGAGTTCAGGGATAGCGAGGTTGTAGAAAAGGCCGATAAAAGCTGGGCTGCCGTTGGAACCGACATGAAAAGAGATCATAACGTCATAACGTCAATATATATTAAACCCGAAGTATTGGAGCAGCACAATTTGAAGCTTCAGGCAAAATATGCAAGGATTGCGGAAAAGGAAACCAGGGTGGAGGTTTTCAATTGTGACGATGCGGATATTATTGTTACCGCTTTCGGGACAACTGCCAGAATCGTGAAGAACGTTATAAGAACGGCTGAGAAGGAAGGAATAAAGGTTGGACTGATAAGACCGGTTACCTTGTGGCCTTTCCCGGAAAAAACCTTTGCGCAGTATGCCGAAGTGCCCAAAGCATTCCTTTCGGTAGAAATGAATGCGGGACAGATGGTGGAGGACGTCAGGCTTTCGGTAAGCGGCAAGAGGCCTGTGCATTTCCTTGGAAGAATGGGCGGAATGATACCTACACAAAGCGAGATACTGGATAAAATAAAGGAAATCTTGAAGTAAAGGGGAATAAAAATGGCGATAGTATTTCAAAAACCGCATGCCTTGAAGGATGTACCTCTGCACTACTGTCCGGGCTGTACCCATGGAATCGTGCACAGGCTGATAGCGGAAGTCATAGATGAGCTTGAGATCGAAGGAAAGACCATAGGGGTATCTCCTGTCGGATGCACTTACAACAATTATGAATACTTTAACTGCGATATGGTGCAGGCAGCCCACGGAAGAGCGCCGGCTGTTGCCACCGGTGTAAAACGGGTGCATCCCGGCAACGTAGTTTTTGCATACCAGGGCGACGGCGACCTGGCTGCCATAGGGACAGCGGAAATCGTCCATGCGGCTGCCAGGGGAGAGAAGATCACCGTCGTGTTTGTCAACAATGCCATCTATGGCATGACTTCGGGACAGATGGCTCCTACAACGCTGATAAACCAGGTTACGACGACTTCACCTTTTGGCAGGAAGCCTGAAATCCACGGCTTTCCCATAAAGGTAAGCGAAATGCTTTCCACACTGGATGGAGCTGCTTTCATTGAGAGAGTTTCCATGCATGATATTAAAAACATTAACAATGCAAAGAAAGCCATCAAGAAGGCCTTTAAAGTTCAGATGTCAAACCTGGGCTTCTCTATGGTGGAAGTCTTGTCCACATGTCCGACAAATTGGGGCCTTGATCCGGTGAAATCACTCAGCTGGCTGCAGGAGAACATGATCCCCAATTATCCGCTGGGCAACTTCAAAGGAAAGGATCTGGAGGTGTAAACGATGGCGCAGCATGACATAATCATTGCAGGCTTTGGCGGTCAGGGCATACAATCGGCAGGTATGCTGATAGCATACGCGGGAATGCTTGAAAATAAGAACGTTTCATGGCTTCCTTCCTACGGCCCGGAAATGCGGGGCGGTACATCCAACTGCCATGTAATCGTTTCAGATGATCCGGTTGGTTCGCCCATACTGAACAGCTCCACGGTATTGATCGTAATGAACGGACCTTCCCTGGAGAAATTTGAAGGCATGGTGGTTCAGGGAGGCCTCGTCATTTCTGACAGTGCACTTGTAAACAGGGTTCCGGAGAGAAAGGACGTCGAGTTTATCGGCATCCCTGCTACGAAAATGGCATCGGATATGGGAAATCTGACATTCTCCAACATTATAATTCTGGGAAAACTGCTTCAGAAAACCGGTGTGGTTTCCGTTGAATCCTTTGAAAAGGCGCTGAAAAAGGTGCTTCCTGAGAAAAAGCACCACCTGATTCCGGAGGAAATGAAGGCACTGGAGCTTGGAATGAATTTTTAGTGAAAAGGGGATATAGGTTGTCCCCTTTTTTAATTTCAATATTACAAACAAAGCGCCGGCTCTTTTCAGAACCGGCGCTTTTAACATAATCTCCAGTAAACTTATATCATTGGATCGACATGTCACAGACTCCTTGAAAATGTCAGACCTTAAACCTTGAACAGCAAGTCGCCATAAGTGGGAAGCGGCCAGTATTCCGCACCCACGATGGTTTCAAGCTTGTCGCCTGCGGCTCTTAAATCGCCCATTTTTATAAATACGTCATACCTGAAATAGTATGCATGCTCATAGGTCGATCCGTGTACTTCATCAGCTTTTGCCAGTGAATTTTCCAGAGCGGTGAGCTTCTTCTTAAACTCAGCTGCAGCGGCAGAAACCTCAGCCAGCGATTCGGCTTGAACAGATATATCTGCTGCGATGCCGGTGGCCTTAATTGTGTTTATGGAGGCTGCAAGGTCAGTCGAGAACTTAATGGCTGCAGGGAGGATATCCCTCTTTGCCATCTCGATCATTGTAAGTACTTCGATGTTGATGGTTTTCACATAGCCTTCCAGCATTACTTCATAACGGGATTCAAGCTCTACCTTGCTAAGGACGCCGTGCTTCTCGAATATTTTGACATTCTTTTCATCAATCAGCGCTTTAGCGGACTCGACAGTGGACCTTATATTGGGCAGACCTCTCCTCGCTGCTTCTTCCGGCCATTCGCTTGAATAGTTGTTGCCGTTGAAAATCACCCTGGAATGCTTTGATACGATTTCCTTGAGTATGGCCTGAACCTCGCGCTGGAAGTCTGAAGCCTTTTCAAGCCTGTCGGCAATCTGGCTCAGCACTTCGGCTGCAATGGTGTTCAGGGTATAATTGGCCCGGCTGATGGATGCGGACGATGGCACCATTCTGAATTCGAACTTGTTGCCGGTGAAGGCAAAGGGAGACGTCCTGTTCCTGTCGGTAGTATCCTTTGGCAGGGAAGGAAGGGTAGTCACGCCTATGCGCATTTCGGAACTCTGTTTGGAACTCTTTAATCCGCCGTTATTGATCTGATCGAGTATATCTGTAAGCTGGTCGCCCAGGAATATCGAAATTATTGCCGGAGGAGCCTCATTTGCTCCCAGCCTGTGGTCGTTGCCGGGGTTTGCGGCGGAGCATCTGAGAATTTCTGCATAATCGTCAACTCCCTTGACGATTGCGCAAAGGAATACGAGGAACTGGAGATTCTCATGGGGCGTCCTGCCGGGATCCAGCAGATTGAGGCCATCGTCGGTGCTCATGGACCAGTTGTTATGCTTTCCGGACCCATTCACTCCTGCAAAAGGCTTCTCGTGAAGCAGGCAAACCAGGCCATGCCGTAAAGCAACCTTTCTGAGCGTATCCATCAGGAGATGGTTGTGATCGGTAGCGATATTGGTAGTGCTGAAGATGGGAGCCAGCTCATGCTGTGCGGGCGCAACTTCATTGTGCTGTGTTTTTGCCAATACGCCCAGCTTCCATAGTTCTTCATTCAGTTCTTTCATAAAAGACGCTATTCTTTCTTTCAGTGAACCGAAATAATGGTCTTCCAGTTCCTGGCCTTTTGGAGGAGCGGCTCCGAAAAGCGTCCTTCCAGTGAAGAGCAAGTCCTTGCGCTTGTCAAAAAGGCTTTTGTCAATTAGAAAATATTCCTGTTCCGGCCCCACTGTGGTGATGACCTTTTTGGAGGTTGTATTTCCGAAAAGCTTCAGTATGCGCACCGCCTGTGTGGACAGCGCTTCCATTGAGCGAAGAAGCGGCGTTTTCTTGTCAAGGGCTTCGCCGGTATATGAACAGAAGGCTGTAGGAATGTAAAGGATCCCTTCCTTGACAAAAGCAGGCGACGTACAATCCCACGCCGTATAGCCTCTGGCTTCAAAAGTGGCTCTTAAACCTCCGGAAGGGAAGGAAGATGCATCCGGTTCGCCTTTGATGAGTTCCTTACCTGAAAATTCCATGATGACTTTGCCGCCGGATGTCGGTGAAATGAAGGAATCGTGTTTTTCCGCAGTAATTCCTGTCAGCGGCTGGAACCAGTGTGTGAAGTGGGTGGCGCCTTTTTCAATCGCCCAATCCTTCAATGTATTTGCGACGACTTCCGCAACTGCCGGGTCAAGAAGAAGGCCGTCTTCGCTGGTTTTTTTCAATGCCTTGTAGGTGGCTTTAGGCAGTCGTTCCTTCATGACCGAATCATTAAATACATTTGAGCCGAAAAGTTCTGTCAAGTTACTCATAAAAAATCCCCTTTCAAAATGATACTCGCATTGTCTTTTAATGCAAATAAAAAAGGCGCAAAAATAAATTTAAACGCCCTTGTTGTTTGAATTTATTTATGCACCTTACTTTAAACATCATTGTTTAATGCGCATATTGTATTATATTTTTTATTTATTACTATAATAAAGGTTTTTAGTGAAAAATGCAAGATAAAAAATAAAAATTTCATTATGGCAGAATCGTTACAATTATTTCCACAGATAGATTTATTGTTCGGAATATTGTATATTTATTATGATAGAAAGCAAAGGAGGGTAGACGGATAGAATGTCCATTTACAATATCAACGGAGTATCGGCAGCCCTGGTGGTGATTTTTGCCATTCCTCTGCTATCGGGCTTTTTCGGCATACTTACAAAGGAGCGCATGCGGTATTCATTAAACTCGCTTCTGGACAATCTTGAGTTTGCTGCAGGGCTACTGGCCTCTGTTTATGTCACAGGCAGGATTTTCTTCAAAAAGGACGGAAGCTTCTTTAACGTCCTATACGATGCCATACCGGAAAAGATCCGCGATATGCTTTACGGACAGGATATTTTGACCTACGTCATTGTAGTGCCCATCATACTGTTTCTTGTTATGCTGCTCCTTCGCCTTGCTACCACGCCGCTTTACCGGCATTTCCTGTGGCCGCTGTCCGACAGGATCTATGAAGGCATAAGCAGGGGAAATCCCATGACAAGAAGGCTTGCAGGCACTTTTTGGATGATACCGAAAGCATTGGTATTCACTTTGCTTACAGCATTTCTCATAAACTTTTCAATGTATTATATCAGTGCGCCTGTATTGACGGATTGGACACAGAGCTCCCGGGAATACCAGTTTATTTACAGGAATGTCATGTATCCTGTGCTTAATTCCAATCTCGCAAAAAAAATTCCGGTGCTTGTGAATGATTCCTTTAGAAAAGCGCTGGGAGACGGTGCTTCGCAGACCATTGCGCCGGAAGCTGCCAAAGCATTTGAAAAGCTTACCGGCGGAAATGTGAAGATCATCGAGTACTTTAACGGCGTAACGCTTGAGGAGGCTGTCAGGTCCAACGAGCAGATTGATGCCGCTGCGCGGGCCGCGGTGGGAAACAAATCCGATGATCGGGAGAAAGCGCTGCTTTTATACCGGTGGATCAGCAAAAACATCGTATACGATTATGAAAAAGCGGAACAAATTGTGAAAGAGCCCGGAAGTACCACCTCCGGCAGTATTGTAGCCTATGAAACCAGGAAGGGCATCTGTTTTGATTTTTCCTCCCTCTATGTGTCCATGTGCAGGGCTGCAGGCCTCAAGGTCAGACTTGTGACAGGCATGGGATACAGCGGGCTGGCATGGGGGGATCATGCCTGGAACCAGGTTTATTATGCGAAAGAAGACCGCTGGATAAACGTGGATACTACCTTTGGCAGCTCGGGCGCCAATTATTTCGACAAGGGCGATTTCAGCGTGGACCACAGAAATGACGATATCCAGGGGGAGTGGGGCTCTTGAAGCGTGTTTTAGTACTGGTGCAAATATAGCGAGGCGACAAAAATATCCCCCACCTTTATAGGTGGCGGGTACCGAATTGAGTTTCAGGCGGTGAGCATATCTCCCGCCTCAGCAACCTACATTTTTAGAAAAACGGGAAGTAATATTTGCAGTACTCCTTACTGGCCGTAACTGGCTGCCTGCTTTGACGAAAAGTAGGAAATATCCTCGTTGGTGTAGCCTTCGAACTTATGCACATGCATTGCATTGGATTCCAGGATTCCCTCAATTTTATGGATATGGCCGTTTTCAGTCTTCACAGGCATCCCCGTAACCCCTGAAAAATAATGCGTATGGTTGTCGTAGGAGCAGACTCCGTAAAAAAAGTGAAAATGAAAGCTGTTCAATCCCAGCATGTTTCCGGCATACCCCAATAATCTGTGCTTATGTCCTTTGACCAATTCGGATTCAATCTTATATTTGTGCAGATGAAACCTCATCACTTTATCTTCCCTCCGCATAAAGCAGCGATCTTTATCTCTGCGGCGCAAATTTCCCAATTATCCTTGCGGAAATATCGCAGCAAGGCCTTCGTGAATTTTTTTCCATAAAGGGCATATATTCCATAAAGCGTGGCTTGCCGCTGCAGTATTGTTTAATCTTTATTTAAGTTGTGTAAAATTTCATGATTTATTAATCTTTTTTCCTTCCATGCTGATGAAAATAATGTAAAAATAATATAATATGTTAATGACCGAAGGAATTGTGGTAGATACTCTCGGGGAAAATTATTTTAACAGGAGGCTATTATGAAGAGTCTGAAAGGGACAAAAACGCTTGAAAATCTGATGAAAGCTTTTGCAGGAGAATCACAGGCGCGAAACAGGTATACCTATTACGCTTCTGCAGCCAACAAGGAAGGTTATCGGCAGATTGAGGCCATTTTTACCGAAACGGCCGATAATGAAAAAGAGCATGCAAAGAGATTCTACAAGCTGATTCTGGCAGGCCTGGGCGACGAACTGCCTGCAGGGATTACCATAAATGCGGCTTACCCGGTAGCAATGGGAAATACTTTTGACAATTTGAAAGCGGCGGCAGCCGGCGAACATGAGGAATGGGCGGAGCTATATCCCGAATTTGCGGATGTGGCCGAAAATGAAGGATTTCCTGAAGTAGCGGCGGCTTTCAGAAAGATACTGCAGGTCGAGGAAAGGCATGAAATACGTTATAACAAGCTGGCATCCAATATTGAAAACGGAAAAGTGTTTAAGAAGGACCAGCCGGTAGCCTGGATATGCAGAAATTGCGGTTATGTACATGAAGGAAGCGAAGCACCCCAATCATGTCCCGCTTGCCAGCACCCGCAAGCATTCTTCCAGCTGTTTGTAGAAAGCTATTAATAATAATATAAGAATGGATTTACCAGGAAATATTTGCCCGTCGGTCACTTCGATGCTAGAATTACCATATGTTGTAAAAAATGAGTCGAGTGATAACACGAGGGGTGGCAATGGAACCTGGCATACTTTATTCGGGAACACTGAAAAGATTACTACCCGTTTTTCTGAAAAAACCGTCCGCAATGGCCTGTATTTTAGGAAATGTATACGGGAAGCTATGTTTTCACCAGTACTTAATACCACGCAGATACAAGAGCAAGGCCTTTGTAGCAAACTTGTGCTTTTTTCTTGCAGTGGAGCTTTTGATAGTAATTGCATTTTCGGCATGCGGGCAGAAAAAGACAGATGTATATATTCCCAGGAGGGAGGTATCCGTTTATAGCGAAAAGTCCGTTCCGATTGTTTTCCCATATCAGCTTTTTATTCAATGCGACTATGGCGATTTTGAATTCTACAACTGGGACGAAAAAGCGGTTAAGTTCGAGATCACCCACAGGGTAAGGGCCGGAAAAACGGAAGACGAGCTTGCTGAAATGCTTAAAAAGTTCAGTACAGTCACTTCCGAAAAAGCAGGAAGGATAAGCTTCCTCTGCAGCTATGGCGGAAAGGACGGCAATTACCAGGATACTTTTTCTACGGTCAGAATATTTATGCCTGGAAATCCGGGCGCCGTTGAAGGTACGCTCAAGGAAGGCAAACTGACTTTCTACGATGATCTGAATTGCCGGCTTGAGCTGGACACAGGAAAAGCCGATGTTGAAATAAACAGATTGAAGGGGATTGTCGAATATACGGGGAAGTCCGGCAATCTTAGAATTTCTTCCGGCGAATTATATAATGGTTCCAGCATAACCACCTCGACGGGAAATATCAGAATAAAGTCCTATTTTGAGTGTCCGGGCAGCTATACTTTTCATACCGGTACGGGAATTATCGATCTTGGCCTGCCTTCGGATCTGAACGCAGTGTTTGAAAGCAGCGGCAGAGTCAATACCAATGAGGTCTCTGTTTCGGATGCCAGCTCCAGATTTCTTTTGAAATGCGGCCTTGGAAAAATAAATATTCACAGATTCTAATGTACGGTACGATCCCTTTTTTTGTACAATCCTTTTTTGCTGCTTTTTTTTATTTTTTATGATAAAATATGCATATTATGCATCGTTGTAGTAAGAAATATCGCGAATACTTTATGGCGTTATTTCTCAAGGATAAAATTTTTCGCTGCAGCAGCAAAGAAAAGGAGCAAAAGGTCAATTGAAAAAGATTGCAGTGGTTTTAATACTTTTTGCTATTTTAATAGCAGGCCTATACACCGTAAATGAGATCAGAGAAAATAATTCCAGGGTGGTGACAACTGTCAATGCCTTACCATCGGAGCCTGCCGGCACAATTGTTCCGGCTTCGACGCCATCCCCGACTCCCGAGGTTACAGAGCCTCCGCGGCTCAAGCTGGTGGCCGTTGGAGACATCATGCTTGGCCGCAGCGTTGGGAAGCGACTTGAAAAAACGCAGGACGGATATGATACGGCTTTTTCAAATGTCTCCGGCTTGCTGAAGCAGGGCGATGTAGTCTTTGCAAACATTGAGGCTCCTATAACGGAAAGCATGCATTCCCTGAGCAAGGATAAAAAAATTATCCTGAAGAATTCCCCCGCTTGCATTAATGCGTTGAAATCGGCCGGATTCAATCTGTTCAGCCTGGCCAACAATCATATGCTTGACTATTATGACACCGGTCTTTTTGATACTATGAAAATACTGGATCAGAACGGTTTTAAGCATTCAGGGGGAGGAAAGAATCTGGAGGAGGCCCGGAAGCCTGCCATCATCGAAAAAAACGGAATACGTTTGGGGCTGCTCTCCTATACGGATATGGCGCAATACGTTTATGCGGGCAATCCGGCCATCAGCTATGCTGCCGATACCGGTAAGGCAGGTGTGGCGCCCAGGGTTTACGAATCCATCCAGGAGGATATTGAAGCGCTGAGAGAGCAGGTGGATCTGGTTGCAATTTCACTGCACTGGGGAGTGGAGGAGAGCTTCGTTATTACGCCCGAACAGACGGAATTTGCCCATAAGCTGCTGGATGAAGGGGCCGACATGATCCTGGGACACCACCCCCATCAGTTCCAGGGCATCGAGATCTATAAGGGCAAACCGGTTATATACAGTATGGGCAATTTCATTTTTGACCAGAATGATCCTGAAAACATGGAAACATTTATTGTCGAGATGACTTTTGAAGAGGCCAAGCTGAAAAGCCTCGAAGCAGTTCCTGTCAGGATCATGGACAAATGCAGGGCGGTAATCCAGACGGAAACGGAAGCCGCCGAAATGCTGGAGAGGGAGATATCCCTTTGCGGCAAGCTGGAAACAACCTGCTCCATACAAAACGGAAGATTGGTTTTTCCGCTTAACTGATAAGGCTGTAAAATCTTTAAGACAGGATTCTGACGTAGGGACGGCTATCAGCCGTCCGATATTTTTTTCGCGGGTCTATTGAAGTGGATGCGCAATGCGCCGATACCGGAATGTGACAGAAAATGGAGGAAAACACGCAGCTTCAGCGTACTCCGGGCAAACCTGCCTTTTTGATTGAGGGGATGGCGGAAACTACGCTGATTGCTATGATTACATATAAGACAAGATCTTTGATAAAATACGGGAAATTAGTTGCAAGCACGTATCCTGCGGTAATTCCCGGCTTTTTCGCATAAAAGCTCAGAATAATGTACATATAGGAAATACCGATGGCATAGATTGTCAAAAGGCCCGAAATGAGTGCAATCATAATATTTTTTAATCCGGTTGTTTTCCGTATTTCCATGATTCTTCCCATGACAAAGGCGCTTGCAGCGAAACCGATAATAAAACCGAAGCTGGGGTTTACCACATAGGAAATACCGCCACCCTGGGCAAATACGGGCAGTCCCGTCAGGCCAAGCGCTATATAGACCAATTGCGACACCAAACCAAGCCTTGCTCCCAGCAATATGCCGGCCAGTGCGCAAAAAAACGGCTGCAGTGTGATGGGAAGAAGGGGAAAGGGTATTCGTATAAATGCCCCGATAACCATTAAAGCAGAAAAAATGGAAACAAGGATCATGTCTTTTGTCGTAAGCTTCATTCTATCCTCCGTAATGGCAAATGCCTGAGGATTCCATCGTAATGGCAGGCTGCCTATCCATATAATAAACAAATGCCGGTCAATTGTCAACCTTAAATTTGATATAAGGTTGACAATCGACAAAATGTAAAAAAATGGTATTTAAAATAATTATGGGAAATAATTTGAAAATTATTGGGGATTATTGTAATATATATGCATTAAGAATTTATGTGGGGTCAAACATATGAATGAAGAAATACAAAAGCTGAAAGAAAAGTTGGATACAATGATATCCGACGCGCCTCTCATATCGGAGGAGGTATTGGAAATCAGCAGGAAACTGGATATTTGTATTAATGATTACTACAGGCAGTAAAATCTGCCTGTTTTTTTTTTACGACTTTTCAGGAGCAGCAAGATTAGGATTTCATTCTGGAGAAGGTCACCTCAAAGATGGACGTGCAGGCGCGGTAATTTTATTGTATTGCGTCAGCAATTCTGTGATTCTCATAACTTCGTCGTTATTGCTTTGATTCTTTTTTATATAATCTTCCAAATAACGCACTTTATGTATTGTGTTGTCTATATAGGCTTCAAGGGTAATGGCGTTTTTCAGAAAGATTTTTGTAAGCAAACCGGTTACTTCAAATGCAAGATATGCAAGTTCCTTCTCAATCATGTCAATTACCTCCAGGTTGTTAAGGGGAAGTATTACCAAAATATCATCAATACTGCAAAAAGTCAATGATATTTCCTGAAATATTTCCCCAAAAAGTCCCGGAAAGCGGGAGTATATTCCTTAATTCTTTTTTTAAAGCAAAAAAATTTCTTCTGGAAATAAAAGATGAGGGAAATATCCTTGCGGGTTTTAAAAAATAACGGCGGGAAATTAAAATGAGCTCATGATGATCTTCGCTGCAGCCGGTACGGATCCCTGCATACCTGCAGACAATCTTTCGACTGCCTCCAAGCATTACAAAACCCATATCAGCCTTTGCTCGACTATCAAAGATACCTTGGAAACCGTATACAATCTTTCGACTGCATGCGACCTCCAGCAATGAAAATCCTGCCGGCATTTAAGCCGCTCCGGATTTTAGACAGGTTCCGCTTTGGCGGAAAGCCTCCAAAAAACTGAAAATTGCCTGCGGCACCCTTGATAATCTTAGCTCGACTATCACACATACCTTTCGACCACACTGCAATCACATTGTGGGAAGGCGTTCCTCAAGGAGGAACGTTCTCCGCTTAAGTGACTGCAGTACAGCCTTACGGAACCTGTGATACTCTTCCCGCCGGCCTGTAAAAAGCCTTTGCGTCAACAAAGGGACGAGACCTGATACAAACCTTTGGCCGACTGCTACAAAGCCTTTATAAAGACCTCATAACAATCTTGGCACGACCACCATGAACCCTACGCACATTATTATGGTTTGATTTTAAGTTTTCATTCGTGTTAATATTTAGGAGTACTATGACAATGTGCCGGTTCGCATTCTTTCATGCTGTACTATAATTTTTTAGCAGCGCTCTAAGTTTGCTTAAGTATTGAATATTCGGTTCCGGGGTGGTAAACTTTATACTGGTAATCATAGAAAAATAAGGAGATTCCCATGAAATCGATTGTTTTAACCGGCGGCGGCACTTCAGGCCATGTAACCCCCAATATTGCACTGCTTCCAGGATTAAAAGAAAAAGGCTGGCGTATCGGCTATGCAGGCTCGAAAAGCGGAATTGAAAAGCAGCTGATTGAAAATGAAGGCATTTCCTACTATTCCATCAGCACAGGAAAGCTTAGAAGGTACTTTGACCTTAAAAATTTTACGGATGCCTTCAGGGTTGTGGATGGTTTTCGGCAGGCTTTTCTGCTGTTGGGCAGGCTGAAGCCCGATATTGTTTTCAGCAAGGGAGGCTTTGTTTCCTGTCCGGTGGTGTGGGCGGCCTGGTGTAAAAGAATTCCGGTGGTGATACATGAATCCGATATGACGCCTGGCCTGACCAACAAGCTGTCAATGCCGTTTGCAAGAAAAGTATGCTACACCTTCCCGGAATCGGAACGCTTCATCCCGCGGGAGAAAGCCGTATTTACCGGGATCCCCATAAGAGAAAGCCTTCTGGGAGGCGATAAGGCCCAGGGGAGAAAGCTATGCGCTTTTAAAAATACGAAACCTGTCGTTCTTGTCATCGGAGGCAGCCAGGGCTCCGAAGCTATCAACAAGGCGGTGAGAGGCGCTATTCATACCCTTCTGGAGTCCTTCCAGGTATGCCACATATGCGGAAAGGGGAATGTGAAGCCTGAGTTCTCCGGTATCAACGGCTACTGCCAATTTGAATATGTAAACAACGAGCTGGCACATCTTTTTGCCACCGCGGATATTATCGTATCCAGAGCTGGCGCTACATCCCTGTTTGAAATACTGGCCCTGCAAAAACCTGCCCTGCTGATACCGCTTTCCAGAGCAGCAAGCCGCGGAGACCAGATCCTCAATGCCGGATCCTTTGAAAAGCAGGGCTTCAGCAAGGTGCTTCAGGAGGAAAAACTGGATTCGGCCACCTTGCTGCAAGGCATTTTCCAGCTCCATTCAAACAGAGCCGCTTACATTCAATCAATGAAAAACAGCAAAATAGGAAATGGCACCCAAAAGATCCTGTCCTTGCTGGAGGAGATTATTAGACAATAAATAACAAAAAAAGCACAAGTTTGTCGATTCGTGCGATAAATTCTTTGCTGTTTTTTGTATTTATTTTGTATTAATTTCTTTTAATTAGTGGTATTATTTTCTTAACGGATTGCCAGTCTTGGTTACACGGAGGTAGTATGGTGAGTCATCTAGAGAAAAACTCTGAAAAAATTAAGAGAGTGGATCAGCTGCGGGAAGAATTGTATTCCCTGTTAAGTGTGTATGGCCTTGACCATCATGAAGTTCTGGAATTCAGCAGAAAACTGGATGCTCTGATCCTTGAACTGTTGTAATATGAAGGGCTGTTGATGGATCAAAGGATTCATAAAAAAAACAGCCTTTAAGTTTTTTCTTAAAAGCTGTTTTAACTGGTGCGCCATCGGGGACTCGAACCCAGGACCCATTGATTAAGAGTCAATTGCTCTACCAACTGAGCTAATGGCGCATATCTTTTGGACACTTAACTATTATAATCGTGCGGCTGCCTTTTGTCAACAGATAATTACTAACTTTTTTATGCCCAAATAATAGCAATTGCAATAATCATCGTCTGTGGCATAATATTCCAAAGGATTTAATCCGGTCCATGTAGAATAATACAAAGTTGGCAAGTACTGCAGCGGAAACCTCATTAAGTACTGGTGCAAATATACCTTCCCGTATAAGTTTCTGAAAGTTGCGGCCGGGGCTGGTCACAAATGCTTTGCATTTGCTGCTCGCCTATGCAACCTACACTTTCAGAAAAACGGGAAGTAATATTTGCAGTACTCCTAAAAGACGGAGCGCATTGCCTGTATCTTACGGAAATAACTGCGAGCGCCTTAACGCGTTCTTTTTGCAAGGATAAACCGGTAGTTTCTGCTGGAGTAACGGTTGACAAATCTCTAACAGTAGGTGAATATATTGGCAGGGATAAAAATTGATGTAGCCCGGCTGGACAGGATCATCAAGAAAGCCATCGAGGCAATCAATGACAGCAAAACAGAGATTTATGACATAGCGGACAGCGCAAGAAGAGAATGCAGGAAACTGGAGGAAGAGCTTAAAAACCTTAAACGGCTCGTGAGCGAGCTGATGTCCGCGGTCGAAAATATAGAGGAAGCGCTTAAGGAAAGTAAAAGAAAGCTTATGCTGGTAAACAGGAATTTTTCCAAGTATACGCAAGAAGAGCTAAAGGAAGCTTATGAAAAAGCCGATAGTCTACGTATACAGCTTGCTGTCAAGAGGGAGCAGGAGCAGCAATATATCCGGAGAAGAAATGAACTGGAAATACGAATAAAGGATTCATACAAGACAATACAAAAAGCTGATAATCTTATCACCCATGTAGGCGCCGCACTTGGTTACCTGACCGGCGATCTTCTTGAGATCAGTACGCAGCTGGAAGATATGCAGCAAAGGCAGCTGCTGGGGTTGAAAATCATCAAGGCCCAGGAGGATGAGCGGCAAAGGGTTGCAAGGGATATCCATGACGGACCTGCGCAATTGATGTCCAATGTGGTGCTGAAAGCGGAAATCTGTGAAAGAATGATTGACGTTGATCTGGAGAAAGCAAGGGAGGAGCTGCAAAATCTCAAGAAGATTGTAAGGGAAAGCTTGCACGATGTAAGAAAAATCATATACAATCTCCGTCCCATGTCACTGGATGACCTGGGACTGGTACCTACTTTGCAGCGTTACATTATGACGTTCCAGGAGGATAGCGGCATCTCGGTATCTTTCAGGACCAAAGGCAGTTCAGATGAAATCAAACCGGTTATTTCCCTTACGGTTTTCAGAATTGTGCAGGAAGCGATTAATAATATCATCAAGCATGCCGGAGCCAAAAGTGTGTCCATCAGCCTTGAATTTTTGGAAAAAAACCTCAAGCTTTACATATATGACGATGGAGCAGGTTTCGATACCGAAAAGCTCAAGGTCAGGACGGATGATATGAGCGGCGGTTTTGGTCTGTTCAGCATGAAAGAGAGGGTCGAATTGCTGGGCGGAGTTTTTAATATCAGTTCCGAGCCGGGACGAGGAACTCGATTAAATATAGCAATACCTTTTATTCAGGAAGAGGGGGATACGAATGAACAATAAGATTAATTTACTCATTGCAGACGATCATTCAATGGTACGCCAGGGGCTGAAGCAGATACTGGAGTTGGAGAAGGATATCACCGTAACTGCGCAGGCTTCCAACGGTAATGAAGCCGTCAGGCTTGCCAGGGAATTCAAGCCCGACATAATTCTTATGGATATAAATATGCCTGGAACCAATGGCCTTCAGGCTATCAAGGAGATAAAGCAGGAAAAGCTGCCCAGCAAGGTAATCGTACTTACCATCCATGAAGACAGGGAGTATCTTTTCAAGACCCTTCAAATGGGAGCCGAGGGGTATGTGCTGAAGGATGCGGAACCGGCGGTTCTGGTGGAGGCGATTCGAAATGTTTACAACGGACAGTCGTATATACAGCCCAACATGACCAAGGAACTGGTGAAGGAGTTTAACAGGGTGACGCTCCATGAAAAGGAAAAAAACGATGAAAACAATCTGACATCCAGAGAGATCGAGGTCCTGGAGCTTATCGCCGAAGGCATGATAAACAAGGAAATAGCCAGGCAATTGTATATCAGCGAGAAAACAGTCAAAAATCACGTGTCCAACATATTTAAAAAGCTGGAGGTATCCGACAGGACCCAGGCTGCCATTTATGCCTTTAAGCATAACATGAAAAGCTGATGGGGAACCGGTCTTCATAATCCTTGGCGGACCAAACCTGCATAGGGCTTAAAAAGCCTCCTATGCAGGTTTTTTTGAAAGATGACGGTAAAACATTTAGTGTATAGAAGAGTTTGCGATCACGGCTGCAAAAAGATGAAAACGACCCAAAAAGATATCATATCAAAAAAAGCAGCTTTTTAGCAGTTCCGCCGGTTCTTGCATATCACAAAAAAATACGCGGGAGAGTTCCGGTGTTTTTATCGGAAATTAATTGTATATGAATGAATATAATGGTATAATAATAGAAGTAAAATGGTTTTGGAGGTATTGGAATGAGAGATTTTCTTAAAGCGATTGAAAAAAGAATTCTTATCTATGACGGATCAAAAGGCTATCTGCTGCAGAAGCTGGGCTTGAAAGGCGGGGAATGCGGAGAAATCTGGAATATTACGAATCAGGCTGCTGTAAAGGAAATATACAGGCATTACAAGGAAGCCGGTTCGGATGTCATACAGACCAATACCTTCACTGGAAACCGGATACAGCTTGAGAAATACTCGCTGGGAGATAAGACCTACGAATTAAATTACTGGGGCGCCAGGCTGGCCAGGGAAACAGCCGGAGACGATACGCTTGTAGCCGCGTCCATAGGGCCTACCGGCATTCTTTTTGAGCCTTCCGGGGAGTTAACCTTTGAAAAGGCCTATGAAATCTTCAAAGAGCAGGTAAAGGCCGTAGCAGACGGCGGTGTGGACCTCCTCAATTTTGAAACCTTTACCGACGTGGCGGAAATGCGGGCCGCAGTGCTTGCGGCAAAAGAAAACTCGGATCTGCCGGTGATCTGCTCCATGGCCTATGAATCCAACGGACGGACCTTGATGGGAAATGACCCTTTCGTGGCCGTGTCGGTACTTTTGTCCCTGGGAGCGGATATGGTGGGGGCAAATTGTTCCTTTGGCGCCGGGCATATGCTGGAGATCGTCAAAAAGATGCATGACGCGGGGGGCGGCGGCTTAAGCGTAAAGCCAAATGCGGGCTTGCCTGAAGTCGTCGACGGCAAGGCGTGTTACCGTGAAACGGCGGAAAGCTTCGCAGCGCAGGCGGCTGAATTTGTAAAATACGGAGCAAGACTGGTGGGCGGCTGCTGCGGCACGACACCCGAGTATATTAAAGCGGTTAAGGATAGGATAGGAAAAATGGAAGCAGTTCCGGCCAAGAAGAGAGAGAAGGGCGTAATCACTTCAGGGACCAGGCATTTTGCGGTTTCCGGATTAAAGGCAGGAGCCGTTGGAAAGCTTGATGTATCGGCGGACAGATCAGGTACGGAGGATATGTCGTATGTTGAAGATCTGGTGCTGGACATCTCAACGGAAGGATACGATGCCGTTTTGATCAATGCCGGCGCTGCCGGAGCGGACGACTGGCTGGCGGGAATCGTCAACCTTGCACAGACTTATATAAAAGAACCCCTTATCTTGAAAACAACCAACCCGGTTGCACTGGAAAACGCGCTGCGGATATATAAAGGCATTGCAGGCGTGGCAGCGGTGGATGAAGCGGGGGAAAGCAAGTCTGCTATTTTGAGATTGGCCGAAAAATATGGTAGTGAGATGATTGAAATAGAACACTGATTAATTATTTTCTTGTTGCTAATGCTACAGCATAAACAACCGAATTATCCTTTCAGAAATAACGCTTTGAAGCCTTGGCGCTATTTCTGAAAGACGCATGAATGCCGATAAATTAATAAAGTTTATGCTACAGAATAAATGGATAAGGGCAATCATCGATTGCCCTTGAAACTAGACCACTTGAAGGATGGCGCATTTCAGGTATTCCGTCTCCTCCGAGGCAAGCAGAACAGGATGGTCCTTGGCCTGAGAGCGGTATTCCACCAGCCTTACTTTTCGCTTTGAGTCGATCGCTGCGCTGTAGAGGATGTCCATAAACAATTCGGGATCTACATGATGCGAGCAGGAGCAGGTTACAAGAAAACCTCCGCTGTTAATGATTTTCATTGCCCTCAGGTTGATCTCCTTATAGCCTCTCAGGGCGCCTTCCAGCGCGCCTTTGGTTTTTGTGAAGGCTGGCGGGTCAAGGATGACGGTATCAAATCTTTCTCTCCGGTCGTCATACTCCCTGAGTCTGTCAAAGGTATTTGCGGCTTCAAAACGGCAGGTACTGTCAAGCTTGTTTATCTGTGCATTCCGGGTGGCAAAATCCACGGCATGCTCCGATATATCAATGCCCAGTACTTCTGAAGCGCCGTAATATGCCGCATGCAAAGCGAAAGAGCCTGTATGGCTGAAGCAGTCAAGAACCTTTACACCCTTTACAAAGGGTTTCAAAGCGGCGCGGTTTTCCTTTTGATCGAGGAAATATCCGGTTTTCTGCCCATTCTCCACGTCGACCATAAATTTGATTCCGTTTTCCGTCATTTCCACCCGGGTATCAAATTCCCCGGACAGAAAACCTTTTATCTCTTCCAGGCCTTCAAGCCGGCGTACCGGTATGTCATTCCTTTCATAGATCCCCGACGGTTTGATCAGATCCTTCAATATATCCACGATCCAGGCTTTGTATTTCTCGATCCCAAGAGAGGTGGTTTGGACCACCAGAACATCATTGAATTTATCCACTACCAGGGCAGGCAGAAAATCCGATTCGGCAAAGATGACCCGGCAGCTGAGCGGGTCGGCCACCTTTTTTCTATATTCCCAGGCATTTTTTATCCTGTTGTAAAGAAACCCGTAATCGATCTCTTCGTGCGCATAGGTCATGATGCGAATGGCAATCTGAGATTTGAGATTGATATAGCCTCTGCCGAGAAACCTGTTCCTGCTGCTGTAAATATCAACGATATCACCGGGATTGCAGCTGCCCTCGACGTTGTCAATATCACTTCGGTAGATCCATGGGTGACCGTATTCCGTCCTTTTTTCCTTGCCTTTTGCAAGAATCGCTTTTGCCATGAAACTGCTCCTTATCTTTATTTAAGACCGTCCTTCTTCACGATCAGATCCGACATGTCCAGCTGCTTCTGGTATTCCTTGATTACATCTGCATAAACCTTTTTATCCAGCAAGGTACCGGCATGATCGTACACTTTTCCACTCAGGTTGCCGGTATAGACAAAATCGTCGGTAATGACAGCAGAGTTGCGCAGGATAGCATAGCCCTTGTCGGTGTTGAAAAGATCCTTGCCCAGGGCGTGAGGGGCATCAAAGCCCAGCAGGTTTGCAACAGTCGGAAGGATATCGATTTCACCGGCAGTGATTTTCTGCACGCCGGTATTGTCCATACCCGGGAAGCGGATGAAGCAAGGTGTTTTTTGAAGCGTTAGCCAGTTGAATTCGTTATTCTGATAGTCAATGAAATCGTTCAGGAGATACGCCTGGTCCTTTTGCATGGCAGCATGGTCTCCATAAATGACAATGACAGAATTGTCATATAGCCCGCTTTGCTTCAAATCGTTGAGAAATTCACCCAGGGCTTCGTCCACATAGTGTACGGCCTTCATATAATCGCCCAGGATGGTACCTTCGTATTTTCCGGGGTCAAAGCCCGTATAATCGTCAAAGTAGTTGAAGGGATGATGGCTGGATAACGTGATGAAAAATCCGTAAAAAGGTCTGAAGGTATCAACCTTTTCCATCGCCTGCTTCAAAAAGGATTTGTCGCTTAAGCCCCAACCGCGGTATTCGTCAATCACCAGGTCCTTGTTGCTGATAAAAGTGTCGAAGCCCAGGGATTTGTACATTTCGGTCCTGTTCCAGAAACTGGGGTTGTTTGCATGGGCTACATAGGTGGCGTAGCCCTGCTCCTTCAACAAATTTGCGGTTGATTCATATGTATTGGAAGGAAACCGGAAATAAACGGCGCCCTGGTTGATGGGATATAACGAGGTATTGGTCAGGAATTCGGCGTCTGAAGTATTGCCATTGCCGGTTTGATAATAAAAATTTTCAAAATATGCGCTGTCATTAATAAACCTGTTCAGGTTTGGAGTGAGCTCCTTTCCGTCGAACTTCCGGTTGATCACAAATTGCTGAATGGATTCCAGCTGCAGCACGATAAGGTTTTTGCCTTTTGCGGCTCCTTGGTATTTTTCTCCTGCAGGCTGCTTGTCCTCATAGTATACGTCGATTGTACCGCGCTCTTCTTCGGACAATGAATTGTCGGCGAAAAAATGGTCCACAGCAAACTTTTTCATGTCATAGTAATGAAAATAAAGTACTCCCAGGCTGTTGGACACATAGTTGTTGTCATAGGGGAAGGCTCCGGGAGAGGAATTGCTGTAGGTCCACTGAAAAAGGCCGAAACCAACGGCGAAGACGACTCCTGCGGTGACAAGCTTTTTTGCGATTTTGATTTTTTCTATCCTAAAATGGAATACATGCTTGTAAAGGTACATGCAGATAATGACAACGGGGATGTCGATAAAAAAAACGATGTCCTTGATCCGGACAAGATTTAAAATACTTTCCGTTATCGAGCCTACCAACCCGATCTGATAAAATACGGGAACGGACAATGCATTGTAATAATACCGGAAGTACAGCGTATCCCCAAACAGTAACAGGGAAACCAGGACATTAATGAAGAGCAGAAGAACAAGCCTTTTTTTATTGGAAACGATTATTGCGAAGACAATAACAATCAAAACCGAGGTGAAGGTCGCCAATAGCATATTTGTATTAAACGGCGTAAAAACAGGTTTGCTGTTCAATTTGGTGGAAAATTGAAAATAGTAGCATTTTACCAGTATAGCGCCAAGGAATGCAAGCCATAGAATGAATTCAAAGACCGATGCAGGCTCAGGTTTTTTGATTGAAATCTTCTTTTGTTGTAAGGGGTCTTCCAAAAGTAATCAACCTCCGACTTTCATTATTTGCAAAAAACATTCTTTCCATTCTAACGCTAATCTTGAAAAATTTCAACTATAATACAATGAAAAAAAGATTCAGAATCACCGGCTTATGGCTTGTATATCGTTAGAGCTCTCGAACAATCGGATTATTGAGGTGATACATATGCTTACACATCCGGGTGGATGTACCGGAACGGTGTAGAATCCGACAAGCGGTCCCTGAAAACCAATTCGGTGCCCGCCACCTGCAGAGGTGGGGGCATTTTTGAGCCTCGTTATAACGCCTTTGCCAGTTTACTTCCGTAATGGGAGCATGTATGGTAGAAGCGAATAAAAAATAGCCATAAGGCCCTTATAGGACAGGTGTTCTACAGCATAAACATAGAATGGGATTTTATTTTTAACAAGGTTGGTTTTATGGTAGTTCAATTAGCAGAGCTTGACGGAACGGAAATTATCTATATCTGGTTATCTAAAAAGGAAAGAGAAGATCCGGTTATTACCGACATAATCAACGATATAAAGAAAAAAAGAAGGGTGTGCACTTTTTTATCAGGGAGCAACCCCACAAAGGATTATATCCGAAAAATGCTGCTTGAGAATATTCAGATGAAAGAATGAGGTTCGCCTTTATGATCAACGGTATAGGATATGCCCGCATATCGCGGGATGAAGACAAGGAAAACTATTCGTCCATTGAAAGCCAGCAATTGCTGATATACCAGTATGCCAGCAAAAACGGTATCAATGTGAAAAAAATATATATTGACGACAACAAAAGCGGATACACCTTTGAGAGGCCTGGAATGAAAAAGGTGCGCGCCGAGTTGAAGAATCCCGATATCCATGTTGTGATTGCAAAGGACCTGTCCCGTATCGGAAGGCATAACGCCCTGACCCTGCTATTCATCGATGAAGTAAAAGCGGCGGGGAAGCGGCTGGTTTTGCCGGATGAATCCAGCGGCGGCTTTGATTCTTCAAAGGATGACGATGATATCATAGGCATCAAGACCTGGTTCAATGAGCGGTATGTCAAGGACATTTCAAGGAAGATCCGAAGCTCGATGAAATCGAGGCAGGAAAACGGGACATTGATTATCCGCCCGTTTTTTGGGTATAAGGTGGACGGGAAGCACAAAAAGCTTGTCGTTGATGAAGAAACGGCATTCATTGTACGGGAAATATTTAAAATGTATCTTGAAGGGTATGGATACCGCAAAATATCGGCCTACCTGAATGAAAGGAAGTATATGACGCCGTCCATGGTTATTGCGGACAAATACAATGCCTCCGGCAGAACCTTCAAGAATAAAGTGGCGGATTTCTGGAGCGACGTGCATATTTGCCGGATCCTTAAAAATGATGTGTATATTGGTATTCTGAGGCTTGGAAAGACAAGAAAGCCGGGAATCAAGACAAAGCCGGTAAAGGTCTCCCCAGAGGAGCAATTTGTTTTTGAGAATGCCCATGAAGCGCTGGTTTCAAAGGAAGATTTCGAGGCGGTGCAGCGGCTTGCAGCGGAAAGGGATACGGTTAAATTCAGGGGTACGGGCAGCCTGGCAACGAAGAACAATAATGTCTTTTCCGGCCTTTTGTTTTGCGGCGACTGCGGGGAGTATATGGTTACATACAGTCCGAAGGGCAAGAAAAAAAGCTATGTATGCAGCTCATATCATCGGAGGGGAAAGGATTATTGCTCACGGCACAGGGTAGCCGAGGATGAATTGATCTGTCATATAAAAAATCACTTAACCTTCCTCAAGGAGAACTTGCTGGAATTTATTTGCACCCTGGATAAAGAGGTTGAAAAAAGGCTTGATCTGTCCGATGATCATGGAAATCTGGTTAATCTGCAGAAAAAAAGGTTCAAGGTATTGAAGGAAGAATATAAAACGCTTTTGTCGCAGAAGGTAAGGGATATGAACAACAATCCGGAGTTCAGGGAGACGATTGAGGAGAATTACAAGGAAATGGAACTGGAGAAATTACAAAAAATAAAGGCCGCGGAGGAGCAGATGAAAAACCTGGAATACAGGCAGGAACGGATGCTTTCCTTTCCTTCAAGGGAGGCAACTGCGGCGGCGGTTTTTGACAGGATCATCCGGGAAGAAATACCCGGCAGGTACAATCTGGAGCTGACGGTGAAGCGGATGGATATATTTGAAAACAACATCGAAGTACATCTGAACGAAGATATCGACCTGTTATGTGTAATGCAGGCCTATTTATGAAAAAGCGGATTGAAGATTTTTCCCAAATCGTTTGACAAGGGGTGCATAAGATTTTAAAATATGAATAGGCGTTATAATAAACCGTTGATTTACTGAATTTTTACACCGTGTTCAACTACCCGGGTGGTTGTGAAATAGGTCCCAGACCCATCGACCTTCACCTGAAGGCCTTAAGAAGCATGGGGGCGAAGGTGAACGACGCTCAGAGGGGATTCATATACTGCGAAGCAGACAGATTAAAGGGCTGCGATATACAGTTGGACTATCCCAGTGTAGGAGCAACGGAAAATATCATGCTTGCATCCGTTTTTGCAGAAGGCGAGACTTACATAAGAAATGCTGCAAAAGAGCCTGAGATAAACGATTTACAGAATTACATGAACGGGTTGGGAATTGATGTCACAGGCGCAGGGACCAGCATCATCAGGATCAAGGGTACCGGAAGCGGCAGCGGAAGCAGGCTGAAGGATGTAGAGCATACAATTATTACCGACAGGATTGTTGCAGGTACATATATGGTGGCTGCAGGAATAACAGGTGGAGAGCTTATACTGAAAAATGTAATCCATGAGCATCTCAGTTCCATTATTTCGATTTTGCGGGAATGCGGATGCAGAATAGGCATAAGGCGTAATAATTTGCATATCTCGGGGCCGGCCAGACTAAGAAGTATTGACTGTATCAGAACTTTGCCCTATCCGGGCTTCCCCACAGACATGCAGGCTCAAATGGTTGCGGCCTTGACAGTGGCACGCGGAACCAGCATAATGGTTGAGACTGTATTCGAAAACAGGTACAAGCATGTGGAAGAGATTGCCAGAATGGGAGCCAATATAAAGCTTGAAGGAAGAATGGCAGTGATCAAGGGGGTAAAGCAGCTTACCGGCGCCAGCGTGACCGCCCGCGATTTAAGAGGAGGAGCGGCACTGGTCCTGGCGGGGCTCGTGGCAGATGGAGAAACTGAAATCGGCGATATAAAGCATATTGAAAGAGGCTATGAGAAAATCGAAGACAAGCTTGCACAGGTGGGCGCAGCGATCCGACGGACTGACTAGCAGGGAGCCGGGTCGATTTCATACAATACTCATTGAGATTGATGCTTATAAAATCAAAAGCAGACTTGATGTTTAAAGCTGAAAGTGTACGAATACTACAGCGGAAAGTAAAAATCGAAGGCCTCGCTGTGGCATGAGGCAGGGTGCAATGAGAAGACAAACGATAAACGAGGCAATGGGGCAGAAAGCGGAAAAAAGAAAGAAAAACAGGAAAAGGATTAAAAGGCTTGTAGCCTGGATAAAATCAATATCCATACTGGCGTTGTTTATTGCGGCGGTGGTGTTTACAGGCCTTTCTCCCTTGTTCGATTTAAAGGAAACCGAAGTGAAGGGTGCCGTACACTATAAACCGGAGGTATTGACAGGGTTTGCAAATATCCGGATGGGTGAGAACGGCTTCCGGGAAATCGGCAGCAGCCCTATGGACATAATACGCTTCAGGTTTGGAAATGCGGAAGCTTCAATTATAAAGAATTGTCCGTATGTCAAGGAAGCCCGGGTCAGGTTTGCAATACCCTCAAAGGTTGTCATCGAAGTGACGGAAAGAACGGCGATTGCCGCTGTTCCCTATTCCGGGACAAGCCTGCTGATCGATAAGGAGGGGTATGCGCTTGAAAGTGTGCCGGCAGATAAAAAAACAGGGCTGCTTGTGATGAAAGGCCTGGAATTTACAGACTATGAGCCTGGAAAAGAACTTGACCTTAAAAACGGAGCTTCACTGGCACTTGGCATCAAGCTGATGGAGGCGCTGAAAGAGAGCGATCAGTCGGATAAGGTCAAGCTATTTGAATTGGTGGATGTATTGGACGTAGGTGACGAGTTCAATATAAAAATAAGGCTGGAGGCAAGAGTGACAGTCAACCTTGGCGATCTGGAGGATTTGAACTACAGAATCAGCATGGCAAGAACAATTTTTACGAAAAATATTAAAAAAGGTGAAAAGGGAACCCTGGATTTTACTGCAGGAGCAAATCCTGTTTTTTCACCGGAGGGCGGAGGTTAATGTATGGTACCGTTATTGGGCTTGATCATTGGAATATTGATTGGGGTTTTCTTTATACCGGTGAATATTCCGCAGCAGTATTCCAACTATGTTGCAGTTGCAATCCTGGCAGCATTGGATTCGGTGTTTGGAGGAATTGCCGCAAGTCTTCAGGGAAAGTTCGACTTAAAGATCTTTCTTTCGGGATTTTTTGGAAACGCATTGTTGGCTGCTGCGCTGGCATATATCGGAGATCAGCTGGGGATACAGATCTATCTGGCCGCAATATTCGCCTTCGGAAACAGATTATTTCTGAATTTCGCAATTATTCGCAGATATATATTGAATAAATCAGCCAAAAAAGATAATATATGATTGTGCCAAGAAATGTAGGGGGTCTTCATCCGTGGGTGATCTGATTGTAGGTATAGATATAGGTACTTCCAAAATTTGCACTGCAATCGGCAGGGTGGGTAAGAATTCATCGCTGGAGATTGTAGGCAGGGGAATGGTTCCGTGTAACGGGTTGAAAAAGGGGATCATTGTCGATATAGAAAGTGTTGCGGCTTCCATCCGCGCTGCCGTAGAAGAGGCGGAAGCAGCTGCAAACATCAAGGTCGGTTCCGCTTTTGTAAACATCCATGGAATGCATGTCAATGTAATCAATAATAAAAGCGGATTAAGTATTTCCAATTCCAACAGGGAAATTTCCCGCAAGGATGTAGAAAGCCTTCTTTATTCCGTAAGAGATATAGAGATTCCCGATGACAGACAGCTCATCGACGTCATACCAAGACAGTTTATCATCGACGGCTATGATGAAATTATCGATCCCACTGGAATGGTGGGGACGCGGCTGGAAATCGATGCCGACATCATTGCCGGAAAAATCACCTCGGTGCAGAACATAATAAAAAGCCTTGAAAGGGCCGGAATCCGAATCGACGGAATTGTGGCGGAAGCCTTTGCAGCAGGAGAAATCGTATTGACCGCGGAAGAGAAGGATATTGGCGTCATCATGCTGGATGTGGGCGGTGGTGTGACCGATATTTCGGTATTCCAGGGGAAGAGGCTTGTATTTTACGATTCCATTCCGGTAGGAGGCGACCATATTACCAGTGACATTTCCATCGGCTTGAAAATATCCAATGCGGAATCGGAAAAAATCAAGCGCCAGTATGAGCTGGCATTGACCTCCCTCATCAAGAACGATCAGGAAATATCGGTCTTTGATGTTAATGAAAACAGGAAGAAGAATGTAAAAATATCGGAAGTCGTGGAAATTATCGAAGCCAGAGTGTATGAGATATTTTCGTTATGCAGGAATCAGGTGATGAAGGCAGGTGTTTCCGGCGATTTGGCCGGTGGGGTGGTATTGACCGGAGGCGGCATTTCTTATGTGGATGGAAACAAACAGTTGGCCGCGGAGGTATTTGAGCTTCCGGTAAGAGTGGCCGTGCTAAACCATCTAGGGATTACAAAGCCTGAATATATTACTGCCGCAGGCATAATCAAGTATATGGCGAGTGTTCGGAAGGGCTCCAGCTCCGCGATTGAAAGCAAATTGCAAAAAGCCGGGAAAGTAAAGAAAAGAACGGGAATTATAAACAAAATTGTAAAATTTATTAAAGAGATTTTTTGAAGAATATAAGGGATTTTCTTGCCGAACTTTTTGTGAAAACAAATATTGCTTTAATCCAAAGAATAAGATATTATTTATGTAAGTCGTACGAATGACGAAGGGGGATTTAATTTGCTGGAATTTGATATCGATATGGAGCAATTTGCCCAGATAAAGGTTATCGGAGTAGGCGGGGGCGGTAATAACGCCGTAAATCGAATGATAGCAGCCGGACTTCGCGGAGTTGAATTTATAGCCATTAATACAGATAAACAAGCCTTATTTCTTTCCAAGTCCAACACCAAGATCCAGATCGGTGATAAGCTGACAAAGGGGCTTGGAGCAGGTGCAAATCCCGAAATTGGCGAAAGAGCGGCCAATGAAAGCAAGGATGAAATCGCTCAGGCTGTCAAAGGCGCGGATATGGTTTTTGTCACTGCCGGAATGGGAGGCGGAACCGGAACCGGAGCAGCCCCCATTGTAGCCCAGATAGCCAAGGAATTGGGAATTCTTACCGTAGGCGTTGTCACCAAGCCCTTTATGTTTGAAGGCCGGAAAAGGATGCAATATGCGGAAAGAGGCATCGAAAATTTAAAAGGCGTAGTTGACACTCTTGTGACCATACCCAATGACAGACTCCTTCAAGTAGCTGAAAAGAAAACTTCAATTATAGATGCATTTAAAATGGCTGACGATGTTTTGCGTCAGGGCGTTCAGGGCATATCCGATCTTATTGCGGTTCCCGGCTTGATAAATCTTGATTTTGCCGATGTGAAGACAATTATGATCAATACCGGCCTCGCCCATATGGGAATCGGCAGGGCGGCCGGAGAAGGAAGAGCTGAGGAAGCCGCGAAACAGGCGATTCAAAGTCCCTTGCTGGAGACTTCCATTGAAGGCGCAAGGGGTGTGCTGCTGAATATTACCGGCGGAAATGACCTTGGACTGTTTGAAGTCAACCTGGCTGCCGAGCTGGTCCAAAAATCCGCGGATCCCGACGCCAACATTATTGTGGGAGCCGTTATCGATGAGAACCTCAAGGATGAGATGCTGATAACAGTAATTGCTACAGGCTTTGAGAAGGGACCGATACTTAAAAAGATCGACAAGCTTCCGGAAAAGCAGGTGGCAAAAAGTACGATAGAGCAGTCTGCAGTGAAACGTCATGCCACTTCCGAGGTTTCGGACGATGAATTGGAAATACCCACCTTCTTAAGGAAAAACCGGTTTAAATAAATGTATGCACTGTCTTGACAGATTACTGCCGAGCCCCGCGGCCCAAAGCCTGCGGGGCTTTTTTGCGCATTGGAATTTGCCGCCTTAGGACACGTTAAATCATAACTTCCGATAGTCTTTTCCGGGGAACTACGCTTGGTAGGCTGCATAGGCGAGTAGCAAGCTTTAGCTTGTGACCAGCCCGCTCCATTCCCCAGAAAAGAATCGGAACGAATAATTTAATCGTTCCTTAAGCCAGAATTTGTCGTACTATTTCATGGATTCTACAGTGTCTTCCGACATAAAAATCAGTTTGTATCCAATATAATTTAGACAGCAGTATGAAAAGGCATAAATGCAGGGAGCCGTTGGACGTAAGGCATACATTGCAGGGGCGGCCAGGCCGCACGCCAGCTGTTTGATGAGGGTTGCTTATGCGGACGTGCAATGCGCGCCCCTGCATGTCAGACGCAGGTGTGCCGCATTAGAATATATTCATAAAAGTACAGGCATATGAATATATGTAAAATAGGGGATTGTCAGGCTTGAACAGGAAATGCCCAAAAGTATCCTCCGGACTGCTGTCCGTAGTGGGAAAAAAAGAGATTTTGCGAGGTTTTGAAGTGGAGATTTATCTGGATGTACTTATATTGGAAAATATCGTGATCAATTATATGATCCTGGCTGTAACAGCCAGGTTTTCCAGGATCAAAACGTCAAGTCTCCGCTTATTCCTGGGAGCGCTTGCGGGCGCAGTATACATCGTTTTCGTTTTCCTGCCGGATATGAAAATATATACGTCGGTGCTTGCAAAGATCATTCTTTCTTTTATTATCATCGCTATCGCTTTCAAAATAGGAAAAATAGCAACCTTTTTTAAAACACTCGCTCTTTTTTACATCACTACCTTCTTATTTGCCGGCGCCGGGTTTGCACTGCTTTATTTCAACTCGCAGGCAGTGGTAATGAAAAACGGAGTATTGATGATCAATCCCTCCATAAACTTTCTTGGCACAGGATGGATACAGATTTTGCTGGCGCTGGCGCTGGCAGGCATCATTACAAGAATTCTCTGGGAAGTGATCCACAATATCAAGGACAAGGTATTGGTCCAGCTCTATATTGCCTTCGACAGCAAAATCATCGGCCTTTATGCGCTGGTGGATACCGGGAACGCATTGCACGACCCGCTTACCAACATGCCTGTCGTGATTGTGGAATTCGCCGCAATAAAGGATATTCTGCCTGTTGAAATCAGAGCGGTTTTTGAAGAATCCGGGGACAACGACCTGGGTAATATTACCAATGCCATATCCAACAGCAGCTGGTTCACCCGGTTCCGGCTGATCCCGTTTAGCTCCCTGGGAAAGGAAAACGGGATGCTGGTAGGCTTCAAGCCTGATTTTATCGAAATAAACAATGACAATGAAAAGAAAGATATCCGGGATGTAGTGATCGGAATTTATACAAGATCCCTTTCAAAAAATGAAAAATACAGGGCTTTGCTTAGTCCTGAGCTTATTTAAACGCCAGACGCGAAGGAAGTGCCATTTCACCCGGCAAGACAACATTCCATATAAATATATGCATCGAAAGGAGATCATCCATGGCTATTTTAAAAAGACTCAAGCTTTTCTTACTGATCAAGTATCTGGAGGTCTTGAAAAGGCTCAAAATTTCCGAGAGGTTCCCGGTTCATTATATCGGCGGAAGCGAAGCCCTGCCTCCTCCATTGAGCATGGACGAGGAAAACTATCTGCTGTCAAGGCTGGAGGGCAATGATTTTGCAGTCAAGACCGTGTTGATCGAAAGAAACCTCAGGCTGGTGGTATATATCGCCCGGAAATTTGAGAACACGGGCGTAGGCGTGGAGGATCTGGTCTCAATCGGAACAATCGGCTTGATTAAAGCCATCAACACCTTTAATCCGTCAAAGAATATAAAGCTTGCCACCTATGCTTCCAGGTGCATCGAAAATGAAATTCTCATGTATCTCAGGAGAAACAACAAGGTAAAGACGGAAATATCCATTGATGAACCGCTGAATATCGATTGGGACGGCAATGAGCTGCTGCTGTCCGACATTCTGGGCACCGAAAACGACATCATTCACAGAAGCATTGAAGATGAAGTGGACAGGGAGCTTTTGAATACGGCGATGAAAAAACTGTCCATACGGGAAAAAAGGATCATGGAGCTTCGCTTCGGCCTTTCCAACGGCATTGAAAAGACTCAGAAAGAAGTTGCCGATATGCTGGGGATCTCGCAATCCTACATTTCCCGGCTGGAAAAGCGGATTATCAGCAGGCTGAAAAAGGAAATCAACCGCATGATATAAGTCTTAAAGAAAGCTCTTGTCAAGGCCTTTGAGAAAAATTTTTTGGTTCTTTTTGCAGTATAAAAATAACCTCCATGGCAATAATGATACTGACATTAATTGTTTGCGGGAGGTTGTTTTCATGCTTATAAACAAAGTTGAGATCTGCGGCGTCAACACTTCAAAGCTTCCGGTTTTGACAAATGACCAGAAGAAAGCACTGTTTGAGAGAATGCATAAAGGAGATACCTCGGCGCGTGAGGAGTTCATTAACGGAAATTTAAGGCTTGTATTAAGTGTCATACAGCGGTTCAACAACAGGGGGGAGTATGTGGACGACCTGTTCCAGGTAGGCTGCATAGGTCTGATAAAAGCCATCGACAACTTTGACGTTTCCCAGAACGTGAAATTTTCCACTTACGCTGTGCCAATGATCATCGGAGAGATCAGAAGATATCTCAGGGACAATAATTCCATCAGGGTAAGCCGGTCTTTGCGGGATATAGCCTATAAGGCGCTGCAGGCCAAGGAAAAGCTCACCAACAGAAATTCGAAAGAGCCTACCATAGCGGAAATAGCACAAGAGCTGCAGCTTCCAAAGGAAGAAGTGGTTTTTGCCCTGGATGCCATACAGGATCCCATTTCCCTTTTCGAATCGGTTTACCATGATGGCGGAGATGCCATCTATGTAATGGACCAGGTAAGCGATGAAAAAAACATCGATGACAACTGGCTGGAAGGTATTTCGCTGAAGGAGGCCATGCGGAAGCTGAACGAAAGGGAAAAATTGATCCTCAACCTGCGGTTCTTTGAAGGAAGGACCCAGATGGAGGTGGCGGAGGAAATAGGAATCTCCCAGGCGCAGGTTTCAAGGCTGGAAAAAACCGCACTGATGCATATGAAGAAATATATTTGAAGAACACTTTACTCTAAACACCGGAAGGTGTTTTTTATTTTGCGGCAATCCGGACAGGGGACGGTTCTATGTCCGGATGATTTGCATGGTGCACGGGTACCGGGTTTTTATTAAGATATTTGCTCATATGAGTACAATCCGTGACATATATTAGAATATGAAAACCGGGTGGCAAGATAATCCGGCAATTGGAGATAGCTATGAACCGTTCATCTGATTTCAGACAAAAGGAAGTAATCAACCTGGCCGACGGGAAGCGCCTTGGCTTTGTTTCGGATGTGGAAATAGATCTGGACACGGGAAAAATAGAGGCGATCATTTTGCCCGGCGTAGGGAAGCTTTTCGGTTTACTGGGCAAGGATAATGAATTTGCCATACCCTGGGAAAAAATCAAGAAAATCGGTGAGGATATTATCCTTGTCGACCTGGATGACCGGTACATCCGCAAATATTTTGACTGATGCCGTGCTGTATGCTCCGGAATTAAATATTTCATTCATACTGTAAAATTATGAAAGTAAAAGTGATACTATTTTTTTGCAGCGCCTATTTTTTGCTAATGGTATACGGATGTTTGGCCGATATAGATAAAGGCGGATTAGACTTTTAAAGATTATGTGACAGCAATCCCGTCCTCCTGTCATGAAGCTTACTCCGGAGAAAGCCGGTATTTTTGCCGGACAGAAAGGATTACATATGAAATGTCCTTATTGTGGATTTATCGAAGACAAAGTCATCGACTCACGGCCGACGGATGAAGGTTCGGCGATCCGAAGGCGGAGAGAATGCTCCAAATGCAACAAGCGCTTTACCACCTATGAGAAAGTGGAAAGCATCCCGCTGATGGTAATTAAAAAAGATGAAACACGGCAGGCTTTTGACAGGGACAAGCTTTTAAACGGGCTTTTGCGTGCCAGCGAGAAGAGGCCGGTTTCCATCAACATGCTGGAAAAAATGGTAAACGATATTGAAACCCAGATCCAGAACACCCTCCGCAGGGAAATAACCTCCCGGGAGATTGGCGAAATGGTCATGGCAAAGCTGAAAGATGTTGATGAGGTGGCATATGTCAGATTTGCCTCGGTATATCGGCAGTTTAAGGACATCAACACCTTCATGGACGAGCTTCGCAAGCTTCTGAAGGATAAATAAAGCTGCTAATGACGAGCAACAAAGATATCCCCACCTCTATAGATGGCGGGTACCGAATTGGTTTTCAGGCGGTGAGCATATCTCCAGCCCAGGATGCATGGGCGAGCAGCAAGCTTTAGCTTGCGGCCAGTCTCGTTGAAACTCCGCTACTGTAAGGAAATTTGTCTACAAACGACAAATTTCCTTTTTATTAGGTCATTATACTCATCTGTTTTTACATTTATCTATCCTTTCCGCTTTTTTCGTATTTATATAACCGACTTTTTTATATAAACCTATGTACAAGGATGGGAAAATATTGTAGTATAATGTTGGAAAGAGTGGGATTAAATATATATACTTGAAAAGAAAGGTTGTGGCCTATGTTCTCCAAGCTGAAAAGCTGCGGCCTCCTGGGAATCGACGGTTTTACGGTGGAAGTGGAAGCCGATATCAGCAACGGCATCCCGGCCTTTGACATCGTCGGCCTTGCAGATGCGGCAATCAGGGAATCAAAGGAACGCGTGCGTTCTGCAATAAAAAACTCGGGGCTGGATTTTCCGGTAAGAAGAATTACCATGAACCTGGCTCCCGCAAATTTGAAAAAGGTGGGATCTTCCTTCGATCTTGCAATTGCACTAAGTATTCTTGCGGCAACAGGACAAGTGGAAAGTCCTTTGCTGGATCGGTGCATGTTCATAGGAGAACTGTCATTGGACGGTGAAATACGTCCGGTGAACGGCGTACTTCCAATAGCGGTTTGTGCATTGCAGTCCGGGATCGAATTTCTGGTTTTACCCGAAGCAAACGCACAGGAGGCGGCCGTAGTGAAAGGACTGAATATCCTGTCCGTAAAAACGCTTACGGAAGCCGTCAGGCATTTTAATGGACAAATAAAGCTGGAATGTCTTCAGCCCGGAGGGGAAAATGTCAATAAAAGCAGAATTGAGCATCTGGAGGATTTTGCCGATGTCAAGGGGCAGGAAAATGTGAAAAGGGCTCTGGAAGTTGCTGCGTCCGGCGCACACAACTGCTTTTTAATCGGGGCTCCGGGCTGCGGGAAAACCATGCTGGCCAGAAGGCTGCCGACGATCCTGCCGGAGATGACGTTTGACGAAGCTCTTGAGGTAACAAAGATCCACAGCATTGCAGGGACATTGCCGGCCGGAACAGCCCTCATGACCTGCCGGCCTTTCAGAAGTCCGCACCACACCATTTCCGACGTAGGCCTGGTAGGAGGCGGAGCGATTCCAAAACCCGGAGAAATCAGCCTTGCACATTACGGCGTACTGTTTCTGGATGAACTGCCTGAATTCAGTAAAAAATCCCTGGAAGTACTGCGGCAGCCTCTTGAAGACGGAATCATCACCATCTCCAGGATTAATGCATGCCTGGCCTATCCGGCGAAAACCACCCTCATCTGCGCGGCCAATCCCTGCAAGTGCGGGAAATTCCTGGACCCTTCCGGGCAATGCGCCTGTACGCCGAAGCAGATTCAGCAGTATCTCGGAAAATTGTCCGGGCCGCTGCTGGATAGAATGGATATCCATATCGAGGTGGCGTCGGTGAAGTATAAGGAACTGGACAACCGTAAGCAGGGCGATACCTCGGAAATCATAAGAAAAAGGGTGGATAAGGCCAGGAGAATCCAGTTGGAAAGGTACAAGGGCATGAAAATATATTCAAATTCCCAGCTTCAGCCTGCCATGCTGGAGAAATTCTGCAAGCTGGACGGAAAGGGAAAAGAAATACTGAAGAATGCCTTTGAAAAGCTGGGATTGAGCGCGAGGGCCCACAGCCGCATACTTAAGGTATCCAGGACAATTGCGGATATGGAGGACAGTGAAAACATCAAGCCGGTCCACCTTGCGGAAGCTATCCAATATAGAAGCCTGGACCGCAAGATTTGGAACATGTAATGATTGTGAGGAGATAGTATGACGGATATAAAATACTGGATATGGTTCAGTTCACTGGTAAAAATCAATACCCGCAAGCGTTTTGAATTATTGGAGTATTACAAGGACCCTGCATATTTATGGTACGCGACGGAGGAGGAGCTAAAAAAGGCGGCAATGCTTGACTTTACGGAAATAGGACATATCCGGAACAAGGAGTTCAGAAGGGAGACTCAACTATATTATGATAAGCTGATTGCCGCGGATGTTAATATCGTTACCATGCAGGACAGGCTGTACCCCGGGGAATTGAAGCATATCTACGACCCGCCTTCCGTCTTATATGTCAGGGGCAGCCTGGTGAAGGAAGAATGCCGGCTGGCGGTAGTCGGTTCAAGAAGGGCAACCCTGTATGGCCTGGAAACTGCGGAAAGGCTTTCTGCGGATCTCTCAAGGCATGGCGTTGTCATTGTAAGCGGCATGGCCAGGGGAATTGATTCAAGAGCCCATAACGGCGCCCTTGCAGTAGATGGAAGAACCATTGCGGTGCTTGGCTGCGGCCTGGACATCGTTTATCCCTCTGAAAACAAGGAACTGATGAAGCGCATTTGCAAAAGCGGCGCCGTGATTTCCGAATATCTGCCGGGCACTCCGCCGGCGGCATTTAACTTTCCGGCCAGAAACCGGATTATCAGCGGGATATCCCAGGGGGTGGCCGTCATCGAAGCCAATGATAAAAGCGGATCGCTTATTACTGCAAATTATGCCCTTGAACAGGGCAAGGAGGTATTCGCCGTCCCTGGAAATATTGACAGCCGGAACAGCACGGGAACAAACAAATTGATCCGCGACGGGGCAAAAATCGTGCTGGAGCCGGGGGATATCCTGGATGAATTAAAAATATCCCGCGGTGTAAATAATAGCTTTGATATAAAAGCTTCAAAAATCAATTTTGAAGTACTGGACACCGATGAAAAATCCATTGTAAGAGAACTGGCGCAAGGACCTGTGCATATCGACACGATCGCAAGGACCTGCAGCCTGAGCGCCAATTCCACAGGAGCAATCCTTGTAATGCTTGAAATGAAAGGCTTTGTAGAGCAACTTCCGGGGAAGAACTATAAGCTGGCGAGGTAGGGGATGGATGGCTTTTTAAAAGATAAGCCGTAGATTTTAGTTAAAGTTGTAGATTTTATTAAAATATGTGGTAATATAAAAGAGATTCGATCTATTATTTACTTTAATTGGAGGAAAGCGATGGCGAATAATCTGGTAATTGTAGAATCACCGGCGAAAGCCAACACCATTGGAAAATTTCTTGGAAAGGACTACAAGATCATCGCATCGGTAGGACATGTCCGTGATTTGCCTAAAAGCCAGATGGGCGTGGACGTTGACAGGAATTTTGAGCCGAAGTACATTACCATCCGCGGGAAAGGCGACGTCATAAACAAGCTGAAAAAAGAAGCAAAATCCGCAAAGAAAATATTTCTCGCAACTGACCCTGACCGCGAAGGAGAGGCTATTTCATGGCATCTTGCCAATCTTTTGAATATAGATGAAAAAGACAGGTGCAGGATAACCTTCAACGAGATAACAAAAAATGCCGTAAAGAATGCGATAAAAATCCCAAGGCAGATCGATATGAACCTGGTGGATGCGCAACAGGCCAGAAGAGTTCTGGACAGGATCGTGGGCTACAAGATAAGCCCGCTGCTGTGGAGAAAGATCCGGAAGGGCCTGAGCGCCGGAAGGGTTCAATCGGTGGCAACCCGGTTGATCTGCGACCGCGAGGACGAAATTGAGCAGTTTATACCCGAGGAATACTGGACCATTGCCGCAAAACTGGCAAAAGCAAGGACACAGCCCTTTGAAGCCAGGTTTTTCGGTACGGATGAAGAAAAAATCGAGTTGAAGGATGAGAAGCAGGTAAAAGGTATACTGAAGCAGCTGGAAGGAAAGAAGTATACGGTAAAAAAAGTCAAAAAGAGCGAAAAGAAAAAGGCGCCGGCGCCTCCGTTCACTACCAGCACCTTGCAGCAGGAAGCCGCAAGAAGACTGGGGTATCCTACAAAGAAGACTATGAGCATAGCCCAGCAGTTGTACGAGGGCATAGAAGTAAAAGGACATGGAGCCGTCGGTCTTGTAAGCTATATCCGTACCGATTCCATGCGAATTTCCGCAGAAGCACAGCAGGAGGCCAAAGGCTTTATCGGCAGCAAATACGGTGAAAAATATTTGCCGGAAGAAACCCGGATATTCAAGAACAAATCGGCATCCCAGGACGCTCATGAGGCGATAAGGCCCACCTATGTCACCCTGGAACCGGATGAGATAAAAGAATCCCTGAGCAATGACCAATACAAGCTGTATAAGCTGATCTGGGGAAGGTTTGTTGCCAGCCAGATGGCTTCGGCAGTGTATGATACGGTTTCCGCCGACATTGAAGCCGCAAAGTATCTTTTCAAGGCAAACGGATCGAAGATCAAGTTCGCAGGCTTTATGGCCGTATACATTGAAGGAAAGGACGAAGAATCGGAGGACGGCGAGGTAACCATTCCCGAACTGGTGGAAGGCGAGCAGCTTGACTTGAAAAAGCTGGAGGAGAAGCAGCATTTTACCCAGCCTCCTTTAAGATATACCGAAGCGACCCTTGTCAGGACTCTGGAGGAAAAGGGAATAGGCAGGCCAAGTACGTACGCGCCGATAATAACAACAATATTGGCACGCACCTATGTGGAAAGGGAAAAGAAGTTTTTACTCCCCACAGAGCTGGGCCGTATCGTGAACGACCTGATGAAAAACCATTTCAAGGATATTGTCGACGTCCAGTTCACCGCATTGATGGAAAAAAAGCTGGATGATGTGGAGGAAGGCTCAAAGAAGTGGGTTGAGATCATGCAGGAATTCTATATGCAGTTCGTAGATGCGCTGAAGCAGGCAGAAGACCTGATCGGCCATATAGAAATCCCCGATGAAGTCACTGACATTCTATGTGAAAAATGCGGCCGGAACATGGTCATAAAAAACGGCCGGTTTGGAAAATTCCTCGCCTGTCCCGGCTTCCCGGAATGCAGGAACGCCAGGCCGATCCTGGAGGAGGCCGGCGTAAACTGTCCCAAATGCGGCGGAAAAGTACTTTACAAGAAGACACGCAAGGGCAAGCGCTATCTGGGTTGTGAGAACAATCCGGACTGCGGCTTCATGACCTGGGATATGCCGGCAAAGGAAAACTGTCCGAAGTGCGGTAATTTCCTGGTAAAAAAATATTCCGGCAAAAAAATCATTGTAAAATGCAGCAGCGAGGCTTGTGATTTCAGTAAGGAAGGCTCGAGGAACGAAGAAAAGGGATGAACGAAGCAAAGCATACGCATTTGAATATAATAGGCGCCGGGCTGGCGGGTTGTGAAGCTGCCTGGCAGGCGGCAAAAAAGGGAGTGGAGATAAGGCTTTATGAAATGAAGCCGCAGAAATTCTCTCCCGCACATCATATGGAAAGCTTTGCAGAGCTTGTTTGCAGCAACTCTCTCCGGTCGGACAGGCTTGAAAACGCAGTCGGCCTGCTGAAGGCCGAAATGCGGTTGATGGATTCCCTGATCATGAAGTGCGCCGATGCTGTCATGGTACCGGCAGGAGGTGCTCTGGCCGTTGACCGCGAAGGTTTTTCGGCCATGGTGACGGACTTCATAAAAAGCAATCCTCTTATAACGGTGATCACGGAAGAAATAACCGATATTCCGCGTGACGACGGAATATCGGTCATCGCCACCGGCCCACTGACATCGGAAGCCCTTTCGGGGAAGCTTGCTGCGTTGGTCGGAGAAGATTATCTTTATTTTTATGATGCCGCCGCTCCCATTGTGACGTGTGCGTCCGTCGATATGAGCAAGGCTTTTAAAGCTTCCAGGTATGGCAAAGGGGATGACGACTACATCAACTGCCCCATGGACCGTGAACAGTACGAGACCTTTTACAGCGAGCTGGTAAAGGCGGAGGTTGTGCCTTTGCGGCAATTTGAAAAGGAAATTCTGTTCAGCGGCTGCATGCCGGTGGAAAGCATGGCCTATAAAGGGATTGACACGCTGAGGTATGGGCCTTTGAAGCCGGTGGGGCTGGTAAACCCCCATACGGGGAAAGAGCCGTATGCCGTCGTCCAACTGAGACAGGACAATGCAGACGGAACATTATTCAACCTGGTTGGCTTCCAGACCCATTTGAAATGGAATGAGCAGAAAAGAATCTTCGGCCTGATTCCGGGCCTGGAGAATGCCGAATTTGCCAGGTACGGCGTCATGCACCGGAATACTTATATTAATTCGCCGAAGCTTTTGGACAATACCTATGCACTCAGGTCGCAGCCCGGTATCTACTTTGCAGGGCAGATTACCGGAGTGGAAGGATATATTGAATCGGCTTCCTCCGGTATGGTAGCCGGGATCAATGCCGCCAATGCAATACTGGGAAGGGAAAAAACGGTCTTTTCCTCCGGAACGGCAGCCGGCGCGCTGGCAAACTATGTGTCAAACACTTCCGTCAAAAACTTTCAGCCGATGAATGTAAATTTCGGCATAATGGCTTCACCCATGGGAAGGTTCAGGGACAAAAAACTGAAGTATCTGGAAGTTTCACGTCTTGCCCTTGAGGAAATCAAATCTATTTCAAATTCTTTGACATGATATGCCGCCGAAGTGTTAATTGCAGCAGAATTCCTTATTGTAATTATTATCCTCAGTTTGACAGCTAAAAAAGAAAATAGCCCGTAAACCGCCTTCGATTAGACAGTTTGCGGGCTTTGTTGTTTGCCATAAAACATAGCATAATTTTCATTTTTTAGAGGAAGCCAAAATATTTTTTATCTCGTTAAGGCAGAGCCTCTTGTTAGTAAAATCAATGCTAAAAGCTTCCCCGATATAATCTGAAATTTTGCTTCGATAATCAAACATATAAAGGTTTGTGTTTTCAAGACTACAACTGATGTTATTAAGGCAATCAATA
>JAFABI010000055.1 GCA_023426125.1 Bacillota bacterium | reverse complement strand
CGGTGGAATGGGCGCCGGAGCTCTCCACCATGCCCACCAGAGCGTCGGGATTGTCCAGCAGCGGGCAGGGGCGCAAGTGATTTTCATTGAACGGCTGCCCGTCATGGTAGGCCATGAACAGCGGGGACTGGAGCGCTTCCAGCAGCGTTTTTTCACGGATATTGGAATCAGAGTAGTGGATAAAAGCACAGGGTTCCATGTCGCCGTTCGCGTTGATATGGAGATACCGTCTTCCGCCGGCGATGCACCCTTCGGCGTATTCGCCGTCGTTCCAGAAATCCAGCGTGAATAAAGGCTTCGTTTCCCGGAATTTACGTATCTGATGGTACATAAATGCCCGTTGCTCGTCGGTGGCCATCAGCTCAGGCACGGCCTCCTTGCCCACAGGCATGTATGTAAAGAACCAGCAGAACTTTGCGCCCCATTCGATCATCTGATCGAAGTATTCTTCGGAGCCGATCATATCCACATTCCTGTTCGTGTAGCAGCAGGAAACGCCGAACGGCAGCCTTTTTGCTTTGAGAATTGCCATCGCCTGCTCCACCTTTTTAAAGGTGCCAGCACCGCGGCGGAAGTCGGTGTCCTCCTCAAAACCCTCCACGCTGATGGCGGGAATAAAGTTCTTCACCCGCAGCATCTCATCCGCAAAGGCTTCGTCGATCAGCGTACCGTTTGTGAAGGCGGCAAACTGACAGTCGGGATGCTCCTCGCAAAGACGGATAATGTCTGCTTTTCGAACCAAAGGTTCGCCGCCCGAGTAAAGATAGAAATAAGTCTCCAGTTCCTTGCCCTGCCGGATGATGCTGTCAAGCGTCTCGTAGGACATGTTCAGCTTGTTGCCGTACTCGGCCGCCCAGCAGCCGGTGCAGTGCAGATTGCAGGCGGAGGTAGGGTCAATCAGGAGCGCCCATGGAATATTACAGCCCAGCTCCTTAGCTTTGGCCTCCTGCTTTAGATAGCCGAATAAACTGGCATTCAGAATAAAATTATGGAATACGGTCTTTAAAACCTCGTTGTCAATATCTCTCCAGAGGCCCATAATGTATTGATGCCAGGTGTTTTCCGGGTTTTCCAGCACCTCGTGGAAGATTTTGCTCTGGCTGGCAAAGTCTTTGCCCCAGGGGGAATGATCAATCAAAGACAGCAGCTTTGGCAGATTCTTCTCCGGATTGCCTGACACATAGCTCATTGCCTTATTTAAAACAAAGGCTTCCATTTTCTCTTTTACATTCATAATGAACCTCCATTTATAACTGTTTTTGTTGTTCTTATATTGCACTGACTTTAGTCCGTTCCGAGCGCCTCGACCAAAGTTCTGCTTGCGTTATACGATGAGTTTAACAGTCAAACATCAATAAAACCTCAACGGAGAGGCGAATTTCCGTTGAGGTTTCGTTGATATTCGTAGTAAACCATATACTTTGTTGCCTTCCTTTATAGCAACCGATTCAGTACGCGTTTGGTATACTCCCAGTTCTTTTTGTTTTCGGTATACAACAACTTTCCTTTTTCCGTAATTCTATAGTATTTTCTCCTGGCGCCCTGCGCCGTCTCATCATCCCAATATCGAGCAATACTTCCGTTGCTCTCCATGCGTCTGAGGATGGGATATACACTGCCCTCCTTCAGTTTGAGCTCCCCGCCGGAATTCTGCTGAATCAGCTTGATGATTTCATAGCCATAATGATCCCTGTCCAGCAAAATCTTAAAGATCATCGTGTCCATATGTGTTTTAAATAAGTCATAAGAATTCGTACTATCCATTGCTGAGTCACCCCCCTCGATTAATTCGTGTATTTTAATTGGCATTGCTATTTTCCATAGCATGCAAAATTTCTTTGTCATGTTCGGAAGACAGGGCATGGAATCCTGTGACTGGGTAACCGCTGCCGATAATAAACTCCGCGATTTCACGCGCGGCCCGAGGATTTCTGAATTTGAACTGACTGTCATGGATTTCTTTGAGTTTCTTTCCATTTTGTGAAAGCAGTTCATGAACCGTGTTTGGAAGCGTTTTGATACTCTTGCAATAAACCCCCAAATTGTGTCTGACAACAAATTCGGGATTCTTTTCTTCCTGGCCTTTTAACGCACCGACGACAATAACCGGCTTGCATAGATTGACCGCCTCCATCAACACATTAGGGCTTGCCCTAGCAACCAGAATATCTGCCGCAAGCATGTGTTTTTTAATATCTTTTGTAAAGCCGTAAATCTGCACGCGGCCGCCAATATACAGCGACAATTTTCTCTCCAGATATTTTTTCAGGGCGGAGTTGTTACCTGCCATGATAGATATGTGGCAGGTACTGTATTCCAAAAGGGCTCTGGCCATTTTCAATATCTGCCATGACCCCTGACTTCCGTTGATCAGCAGAATGGACGCCCCTTGTTCAGCCAAAATGTTCCCGTCCTTTGGATCAGCGGTAGAGCAATCACTGAAATCTTTCCTGACAGGAAAATCTACGAGCCTTAATTTATCCTCTGCTATCCCCAAGGAAAGCATCATCTGTTTGGATTCTTCACTGGGGCATAGCGTACATTTTGACCGTTTGTCCGCCCAAAGACCGGTAACATTATCAAGGTCTGCGATGAACGGAATAACAGGGATATCCAATTTCTCTTTCTCCAGAATATTCAGAACAGAGCCTACAAAAACCCCATGCACCGGGACAATCACATCCGGGCGAACGTCCTTGAGGCACTTGATCAACTTTTTCTTTATGTCTCTTGAAACGAGAATGTTGACCAGCCGCATGGTGTGATTTCCTGTTCTATAAATGATGCCCCACAGAGCAGGCATATTGACGGCAAGCGGATTATATAGTTTGCTTGATAACCGCAGCATCCACTTCCCCAAGGAGAATCCGTCTATTATGGAGATATAAACATCAGGATTCAACTCAGTTATTTGTTGTTGCAGAGCTTCTGTTATGCTTTTATGACCATATCCGGTTTTTTCTGCGGAAATAAACAGAATACGGACAGGATTACGGTCTTGTGGAGACAAGCTGCTTTTACCGATTTCGCTGTCCCTTTTCTTACCGCTATGTGCAAGAAAGCTAATGATCCTTGGACGATTGTAGCGCTGTATAATCACAAACGGCAGATTCAAAGTAAGCGCAAGCAGAATCATGGTGGCTGTTTGGGTAAAACTGCTCCAAAGCGCAAACAGGAGTGAAGAAAGAATAATACCCCAATGCGTAAGCTCAGCACGGCAGGACTCGGTAAGATATTTATACAGATATTCTTTATCGTATGTTGTTATCCGTTTTCTGGGAAAGATGGGCTTAATAAGATCACTTAGCTCCGGAATTGTGGTTTTCCAGAGCTTCACTTTAAATACACGCTGATATACGGTACCCCCAGCCTCCCATTTTCTCTCTTTGAAAAGCCACTTCTTAAAACCAAGAAAGGCCGAGGGTATCTTAAGAGACAGAACCGTATTGAAAACCGAAAACAGGATAAAGATAAAAACATTGTTGTGCATTGTGGCTTCCATGTCCATTTCACTCCTTGATCTGATCGCTATAATGTAATTTGCCGTTATCATACATATACTTCACGATTACTGCGAAGACAGGTAAGATAAAAAGGCCTATAAATCCAAAGATTCTCACTCCGACATACATGCAGATCAGCATGATCAGAGGGTGCAATCCTATTTGACTTCCTACCAACTTGGGTTCCACTATGTTACGGACAACCGTTATAATGAGATAAAGCACCGCCAGCCCGATGGCAAGCATTGTATTTCCTTGTATAAGTGCAACAATACTCCAGGGGAGGAGGACAAGGCCTGTGCCAAGAACGGGCAGGATGTCAATTGCGGCGATCAGCGCGGCAACGGCAATCGCCCCTTCGACCCTAAGCATTGAGAGCCCGACGGAAAGCTCAATAAATGACAGGAGCAGTATAACGCTGTAGGCCTTTAGATACGTTAATCCGATACCGGTGGCAAAACCTTTCACTTCAAACAGAAAATTCCGGCGCTGGGGCGGGAACAATCCTGCGATATATCCAGTAATTTTACTGTAGTCCACAGCAAAAAACACTGATGAAATGATCGCTAATATCGTTGAAAGAATCAGGCCGGGCACGGAGGTCACCGCTGATGATATAAACCCGATCACCTTTGAAGAAATGTCGGAAATCATCGATCCCGCAGATTGTAATAACGATGTTGACATATCTTCAATCGGCTGAACCATGAAAGGATCAAAGCCGGCAATGGTGTTTTTCATGTTTTCGAAGATTTCAGAAAATGCAGGTTCAATCTCCGTGGAATAGATCTCCGGGAGTCTGACAATCATGTCTTTCATTCCGGAAAAAATACTGACGCCAAGCAGAAACAGTAAAACGCCCGCCACGACATAAAACAGTACAACGGAGACAACAGCGACGACTTTTTTGGGTATATGTAGTTTGTCAGAAATAAAATTGATTTCCCGCTTTAACAAAAAAGCCACTAAAAACCCAATTATAAAAGGCGTCAGCAAACCAAGAGCATATTTAATGACGATATATACAATGGCAATGATCAGCGCAAAATAGACGGCGCTGATGATAAATTGTTTTTTCTTCTCGATTGTCACGTCGCTTACTCTCCCTTATTTTTCATCTGCCCGGCCGCTTTCGTCAGGCGACGACAATTTTGCTGATCTGCTGTAGTTTACCAGTCGAATATCAATTGAACCTCAACGAAAAGGAAATTCCGTTGAGGTCCATCACTCAGATTCCTATATGAGAACCCTTTCGATATAGAGATTAACACAAGCTATTATGACAAACGCGAGTCCGACTCATATTCAAAAAATCTTTTAAAGACTGTTTGCGCCATTTGACCCTGCATCCGTTTTCTTAATCTTTGTTTTCTGAATATATCTATATATGAGAGCTGAGGATACAGAAAGTATTGTGGTAACGGCGGCGGATATGATAAGCATCAGCGAAGATGGTTTGGATATGCTTGCACCGATTAATGTGGAATAAATCACTGCCGGTAATTCGCCAAGAAACCCCGCTATTATATATTTGCGAAACGAGATCTTCATAGAGCCGAGATATAAACTGACGGCGCTGTTCGGAATTGGGCATACTCTAAGAAAATATGAAATAAACCACTCGTTTCTTTGCTGCTTCTCTGAAAGCTCTTTTACTTTTGGATATTTAATAATCAGTTTTTCCGCAAGATTTGAGCCCGCATAACGCCCTACCCAATAAGCGATTCCCACGCATATTATTTCACCGGCAAAATTGATAAGCAGCGCGGGAAACAGCGGGAAGATGCACCCTGTGGTTATATAGAGAACCACCACCGGCATAATTATCGACACGCTTTTGACCGCAAATAGCATCAGTATAAAGGTTGCCGCCCATAAATAATTGTCAGGCGTGTATGACAACAGTTTTTCTACCGTAAACTTATTACCTGAAAGCAAAAAAACTATGACCATAAATATTATTACTATAAACGGCAGTGCTTGCAGAATAGATTGTACCGTTTTGCTTTTAAATGCGTTTTTCATTATATCCACCTCATTTTGCTATAATGGATGGCGTATGGACCTCCATTATATGTAAAGCTATTGCAAATTGGCCGTTTCGGCAGAGTATTGTCTTTATATTTATTCAAGTCAGATACCCGCCAATTTTATAATAACTTTCCTTTGCCCGACTATCTTCGTCAGGGTAACGACAATTTAGTAAATCTATTGAAGTTTAACAGCCCAGTATCAATTAAACATCAACGGAATAAATTTTCCGTTGATGTTTAATTGATACTCCTTTGTTATATTTTCTGTGGTAAACTAAGAATTGTGGAGGCGATTGAAGTGTTTAGGATATTGGTTGTTGAAGATGATACAAACACAAGAAAGCTGATGTGCGCGGTACTCCGGCAAAATGGTTTTGAAACCTTGCAGGCCGAGGACGGTGTTGCTGCCCTTGAGGTAATGGAGAATCAACATGTTGATCTGGTTGTTTTGGATTTAATGATGCCGAACCTGGATGGATATGAATTAACGGAGCAGCTTCGGCTTACATGGAAAAACCTGCCCATTTTAATGGTGACAGCAAAACAGACCCCAAAGGATAAAAAGAAGGGTTTTCTTGTCGGTACGGACGATTACATGACAAAGCCTGTCGATGAGGAAGAAATGGTGCTTCGAATCAAAGCATTGCTCAGAAGAGCGCAGATTGCCAGCGAGCACAGGTTAGGAGTAGGAGATGTAATACTTGACTACGATACGCTTACCGTATCGCGCGGGGCCGAAGAGATGAAGCTGCCGCAGAAGGAATTCCATCTTTTATTCAAGCTGCTCTCATACTCCAATATTACCTTTACCCGCCTACAGCTGATGGATGAGTTGTGGGGTATGGATTCCGAAACGGATGACCACACGCTTAATGTGCATATCAACCGTTTGCGGGAAAGGTTTCGTGATTGGCCGGAGTTTGAAATCGTTACGGTGCGCGGCCTCGGGTATAAGGCGGTGAAAAAGGTATGAGGCGCTTAAGAAATTTCAAAAAAAAACATAGTCTTACTTTCTCGCTGATAGCGTTCGTTTTTGGCGTCATGTTGGCGACCTTCATATTGGTCGGGCTGATCATATCGATATTGCATTTGGTCGGTGTAGTACCATTTGGAGACTTTTGGGAGATGACCGGATTTGAGGCTTGGTTTTTTGATTTGATGCTTTTGCTTTGTATTTCGCTTGGAATGGCACTTACTTTCTTTTTCAGCAAAAAAGCACTCAAACCGATCCGCAAAGTAATCGAAGCCGTCCATCAGGTCGCCCAGGGTGATTTTAACGTACAGGTAGAGTTCAAAGGAATCGGCGAATTTGAGGAGCTGTCACAAAGCTTTAATAAAATGACTCATGAATTGTCGTCCATCGAAACGCTGAGAAGTGATTTTGTTAATAATTTTTCCCATGAGTTCAAAACGCCTATTGTATCCATGCGCGGGTTTGCCAAACTGCTGAGAGACGGGAATCTCAGCGAAGAGGAAAAACGGGAATACCTTGATATCATTATTGCGGAATCGGAACGTCTGGCCGAGCTCTCAACCAATGTTCTTAACATGTCAAAGTACGAGAATATTGCAATTATTTCCGATAACACCCCATTCAGGTTGGATGAGCAGATCCGAAGAGTAATCCTGCTTATGGAACCAAAATGGTCGCGGAAAAGGCTTTCGGTCAATGTAGAAATGGACGAGGCGACCGAGGTGACCTATAACGGAAACGAAGATTTCACACAGCAAATCTGGATCAATCTTCTGGATAACGCAATCAAGTTTTCTTATCAAGGAGGTGTAATCAACGTGTCCCTTGTAAGGGTAAACAACGGCATCCGCTTTACCGTTCAGGATGGCGGCACCGGTATGGACGAACAAACGAAAACACGCATTTTTGATAAGTTCTATCAGGGCGATACCTCCCATGCCACAGCCGGAAACGGTCTCGGTCTTGCGATTGTCAAGCGAATCACGGAACTATACAACGGCACAATCGAAGTGCAGAGTGAGTTGGAAAATGGCAGTACGTTTACGGTTTTTCTGCCAAACCAAAATAGTTGAACCTTACCATGCGTCGAACGTCGAACGCGGTAACATGGAACAATTGTAACATGCTCTAATATTTGTTATTATATAATGGAACAAAGAACTACTAAGTAGAAGGGTTTGTGCCATGTATATTAAAAGTGAAAACTCACAGGCACTACAATCTCAACAAATGATTATGGACGCTTTGCTGAGACTGATGATGCTTTATCCTTTCAATAATATTACTATTACGCAAATATGTCAGGAAGCGCAGGTAGTGAGGCAAACATTTTATCGTAATTTTGAATTAAAAGCAGACATATTGGAGCTTTATCTTGATAATATGTTTCAAAAATATATATCAGATCATTCCAATCCTGAGATGGATACTTATCAACAAATTAAAAGTTTTTTCGACTATTTGATGCTGCGTAAGGATTTTCTGAAATTAATTCAAAAAAATAACCTTTTATTTCTATTTAATAAATCATTAAATAAGACGATATCGATTGTTATAAGCATATCGAATAAAGAGAAGAATCCCAAAACTATAAGGGAACCAATATATGATACTTATGTATTAGGGTTTCTCGCTTCAACCATTTGTTCCATTCTCTCATTATGGATAAGAAATGATTTTGAAGAGTCTCCGGAAATGTTGGCAGACATGGCGATGATATTTTTTAATGGTTTGATGAAACATTAATTTGGCAAGTAGTTTATTAGGTTTGTCGCTTTAATTTATAAAGCGGCACATCATAGTTTGAACAGGTTGGAAGTTTTGTTAGCTCCCATACCGCTTAGACTGTGATGTGCCGCTTTCATGTTAATTTTCATTAGGCAATCTCGGAGAGTAACTATTCCTTGTTTTCCAAGTGGTTTACACTACCCGGTTCAGTGTCATCTATAGTGGTGAGCGGTTTCTGTTTATTCTTTAAAAAGAAGGATAAAACCAAAGAAACTAAAATTATCGCAGAGACTAACACAAATGTAGTGTTAATACCTTTTATTATAGCGTCCGACGTTCCTGCCTCATAAAGTGCTAAGTTGGTACTTGCAAGGGCTTTATCAGGAGCGTTTGAAGCTGCAATATTGGACATTGCAGTGATTAATACTGCTGTTCCAAGAGACGCGGCTAATTGTTTTGCCATGTTAACAACTGCAGTAGCATGAGGCAGTAGCTTATTTGGCAAAGAATTTACTCCGGCTGCCTGCAATGGCATTATAGCAAGGGCAATTCCAACAAACCGGATTGCATATGACACCGTAATATATGCTACGGATGCGGACTTACTCAAATTTGTAAAAGGTAAAGTGGCAATAATTAATAGAATAATACCAGGTATGGCTAATTTTTTTGCACCATACTTATCATGCAAACGTCCCGATACTATCATTGCAGCCGCCATCAATAACGCGCCAGGCAAAAGTACTAATCCACTGGTGAATGCTGACTTTCCAAGTACATTTTGAAGGAAAATCGGTATTATAACAGTTGCGCCTACGGATGCTATATTTAAAATACTGACTATTATTGTTGTCAGTGAGAATGTATTAGATTTAAAAACACGCATTTCAAGCATCGGCTTTTCCATAGCAATTTGGCGCCATACAAATAAAGCACTGATTGCGGCTCCGGCAATTATCGTTGTTATTACGCCAATATCAGACCAACCCTTATTACCGGCACTGCTCAATCCATACAACATTGAACCGAACCCTATTGTTGAAAGAACAATAGATAGTAAATCTATCTTGGGATTTTTTAGCGGGATAACATCCTTCATAAAGAAAAACACAAATATTATATCTAAAATCAATACGGGAATTAGCATATAGAATAGGAAATGCCAATCCCATTGGTCAATAATCAATCCTGCTAAAGTAGGCCCTATGGCAGGAGCAAAGCTTGCAACCAAACCATAAAGACCCATTGCAAAGCCTCTCTTTTCCGGTGGGAAAATGAATAGAAATACGGTATTAATTAAAGGCATCATTATTCCTGCACCGGCTGCTTGGATTATTCTTCCTACAAGAAGAACATTAAAGCTTGAAGAGAAAGCGCAAACAAGTGTCCCCACTCCAAAAATCAACATGGAGAACATAAACAATTTTTTAGTTGAAAACTTTTCAATAAGTAATGCTGTTAGGGGAATCATTATGGCATTCACAAGCAGAAATGCTGTTGTCAGCCACTGTACTGTGCTTGCGGTTATGCTAAAATATTGCATTATATGAGGTAATGCAGTAGACAATATTGTTGAATTCAGGATGGAAACAAACGATCCAAGAAGTAATGTAATTATAAGCAGCGTCTTATTATATTCTTTTCCATTAATATCTTTATCTATAGGCTTTTCTTCCATTAAGCTCGGCCTTCTTCCTCTTTTAGCTAATTGAATTATGAATACTGAAGATATATGCGACAACCGTAACATGTAACAACTGTAACGGCGTCGCATAATTCATTATTATACCTTTTAAAATGAGAAAATCAATATAATCAAACAAGGTTAGACAAATTGGCAGATTTGTAACAGATAGTTTTGTAGCTAATCAATCAGTATAAAAGTGCAATCTTAACCCAAGGCAAATCCGCATTATGAAATGTTTCTTAGATTGAATCTGTTTACTATAAATTTATCTTGCAGATGTATGCTTTCACTAAGCAGCGGAGAATAAAACGCGGCATCGGGATCGTAAGACTGGATCACGGCGCTTAAGCTGCCAAGAAGCGGGAGAAAGGTAGATTAGATGAAAATCGGACTGGATATCGGTTCCACAACCATTAAGACAGTCGTATTGGATGAGGACGGAAGCGTTCTGTTACATAAATACGAGAGACATTGCGGTCAGATTGCAGAAAAAACAGCCGGCATGATGCTGGCGATCAAGGTTGTGCTGCCCGCACGGTCAAAGGTTTCAATTGCTGTATCGGGATCGGCGGGAATGGGGTTTGCCGAGGCCTACGACCTCCCCTTCGTTCAAGAGGTGTTCGCCACGCGGCTTGCCGTAAGAAAATTGACCCCCGAGACGGATGTAGTGATTGAACTGGGCGGCGAGGACGCTAAGATCCTCTTTCTGGAGGGTACAAGCCAGACATATCCACTTGAAGTGCGTATGAATGGCTCATGCGCAGGCGGTACTGGCGCTTTTATCGATCAAATGGCAACGCTACTGAATACGGAGCCGGGATATTTGAACATTATGGCGCAAAAAAGCGACCAACGATATACGATTGCCTCGCGCTGCGGCGTATTTGCCAAATCGGACATACAGGCATTGCTCAATCAGGGAGTTCAAAAGGATAACATTGCTGCCAGCATCTTTGACGCTATTGTCAATCAGACCGTCGCTGGTCTTGCACAAGGGCGGAGTATCAGGGGAAACATTCTCTATTTGGGTGGTCCGCTGACCTTCTTTTCAGAATTACGGGCGGCCTTCGACCGTATTCTTCAGGTACAAGGGACTCTTCCGGAAAGCTCGTTATACTATGTGGCGTTTGGCGCCACGATGGCCGAGGGAAAGCAGGTGGACATCGACCAATTAATCTGTCGATTCAGGCAGTCTGTCCATTCTAATGAATACGCCTCCTGCAGGTGCCTTTTTGAGACCCAGACGGATTACGATGCCTTCACGCAACGCCACGCAAAGGCGCATGTCCGCTATGCGCAGGAGGATACTGCCTATGCAGGGCGGGTTTTTCTTGGCATTGACGCCGGCTCCACAACCGTCAAATGCGTAGCGCTCAATGAGAATAATGAAATTCTGATGAGCGATTATCAACCTAGCGGTGGAACGCCCGTGGATAAGGTGCGCGATTTTCTGATCGGGTTTTATGATCGCTTCCCATATACACGGATAACCGCGTCGGCTGCGACCGGATATGGTGAGGATCTGATCCGAAGTGCTTTCCGACTGGATGGAGGAATCGTGGAAACCGTCGCCCACTTCTCCGCGGCAAAGGAATTTCTGCCGGAGGTAAATTTCATCATCGACATTGGTGGGCAGGACATCAAATGTTTTCACATCCATAACGGCGGGATCGACAATATCTTCCTTAACGAAGCCTGTTCCTCCGGTTGCGGCTCGTTTTTGCAGACATTCGCCAATGCGTGGGGCTTCTCTATTGAGGATTTTGTTGCAAAGGGGTTGTTCGCACCGCGTCCGGTCGACCTCGGGTCCCGCTGCACGGTTTTTATGAATTCCGCCGTCAAGCAGGCACAGCGAGACGGCGCATCGCTTGAAAACATCGCGGCGGGTCTATCCATAAGCGTTGTCAAGAATGCGATATATAAGGTCATACGTGCTTCCAGTATCGCTGAGCTGGGCGACCATATCGTCGTACAGGGAGGCACCTTCCTAAACGACGCGGTGCTTCGTGCATTTGAAATGGAAGCCGGCGTGGACGTCATCCGCCCGGACATCGCAGGTCTGATGGGCGCATACGGTGCAGCCTTATATGCTAAAGGGCTTGCAAAAGAAAAAAGTGCTACCCTGAGCGCAGAGGAATTGCGCGATTTGACGCATACAGTCAAAACGACGACGTGCAAAATGTGTACGAATCACTGCCGCCTTACTGTCAATCAGTTTGGCGAGGGACGGACCCTGACTAGCGGAAACCGATGCGACAAACCTGTTCGCCGTTCAAAACAACAACCGGCTTTCAATATGTTCGCTTACAAGCGCGGGCTGCTTGCCAGGTATCAGCCGGTCACAGGAAGCCGCGGCAGGATCGGCCTGCCAATGGGGCTGAACATGTATGAGCTGCTGCCTTTCTGGCACACGCTGCTGACCCGGCTTGGATTTGAGGTAATAACCTCTCCAGAATCGGACCATGACCTGTATATCCGTGGGCAGCATACCATCCCATCCGATACGGTCTGCTACCCCGCCAAGCTCATGCATGGGCATATCGAATGGCTGCTGGATCATGGAATAAAGACGATCTTTTATCCATGCATGTCCTATCACTTTGATGAGGGAAGGAGCCATAACCATTACAATTGTCCGGTCGTCGCCTACTATCCGGAGCTGCTGCATGCCAATGCAGAGCGCTTGCAGCAGGTGGATTTCATCTACAAATATTTTGGCATCCACAGAAAGCGCGATTTCAAAAAACGCCTTTATGACACGCTAAAAACTCGGTTCCCGTCATTGGCGCGCGAGGAAGTTGATGTTGCCGTGGAGGATGCTTATCAGGAATATGCGCGGTATATGGGCCAGATCCGTAAAACAGGCCGGGTGGAGCTGAAAAAAGCCGCATTTAGCCGGCAGCCGGTGATTATACTGGCCGGGCGTCCGTACCACATTGACCCGCAGATCAACCACCGTATCGATAACCTGATTGCGCTCATGGGCGCGGCGGTAATCTCGGAAGACGCAATCTGTGACCTGACCGATGACAAACAGACCAATGTTCTCAACCAATGGACCTATCATGCCCGGTTGTATTCCGCTGCAAAGGCCGTGGTACAGTCCGAATACGAGAACGTCAACTTCGTACAATTGGTTTCCTTCGGCTGCGGGATGGACGCCATTACCACTGACGAGGTACGCAGTATTCTGGAGCAGAACGGCAAGGTATACACACAATTGAAGATTGACGAAATCACAAACCTGGACGCTGTCCGCATACGCCTGCGCAGTCTGTTCGCCGCGTCCAAATGGGAATAGATCAGAGACTAAAATATCACGGGGGAATCGCAATGTATCAGGCGGAGGAAAGAATTGAATTTACACCGGCAATGAAGGATGAATATACTATTCTTTTGCCAAATATGCTACCCATCCATTTCGAACTAATCGCTAATGTGATGCGGCAGCACGGATATCGTGTCGAGTTGCTTAATAATAACGGGCGAGCCATCGTGGACGAAGGCTTGAAATATGTTCACAATGACACCTGCTACCCCGCGCTGATGGTCATCGGGCAGATGATATCGGCCATTAAAAGCGGGGATTACGATACCAACAAATTGGCGCTGATGATGACCCAGACCGGCGGCGGTTGTCGCGCCTCCAACTACATTCACCTACTTAGAAAAGCGTTGAAAAAGGCTGGATATGGGCATATCCCGGTCATCTCTTTGAATTTTTCCGGCCTCGAAAAAAACAGCGGATTTAAAATTACGCTATCTATGGCTGTCAAAGCGGCAGTGGCGCTGTTATATGGAGATTTGCTGATGACGCTACGCAATCAGGTGATCCCCTATGAAGTTCATACCGGTTCGGCTGACGCGCTGACAAAACACTGGACAGAGGCATTATCCACTTCCATCGCAAAAGGACGCGTGGGGAGCGTTTTGGGTGTGCGCAAAACGATGAACAAAATTGTGCGTGCCTATGCGGACATTCCCACCACCGGCCAGAAAAAGATTAAGGTCGGGATTGTTGGCGAGATCTACGTGAAATATGCCGACTTTGCGAATAATCATGTCGCGGATTTTCTGCTGAAGCAGGATTGTGAGGTGATTATACCGGGACTGTTGGCGTTTATGTCGTTCATGGCTGATGTGAGGGCGGAGGATATCCGCCTTTATGGCGGGAGCAGGATGAAGCTTCTGATTTTTGAGATTGTCCTCGCCTTTTTGAACCGTGTGGACAGGATGCTCATCCGGGCGATCCGCAAACACCCAAAGTTTGCGGCGCCGACTACTTTCAAAGAAATGAAGCCTATGGTAAGCAATGTAGTGGGATATGGCTGTAAAATGGGAGAAGGCTGGCTTTTGACAGCAGAGATACTGGAATTGATTGAAAGCGGCTGTGAAAATATCGTATGCGCACAGCCTTTCGGATGCCTGCCCAACCACATCTCCGGCAAGGGGATGATCCGCAAAGTACGCGCTTTGCACCCGAACGCAAATATTGTAGCGGTGGACTATGATCCCGGTGCAACCAAGGTCAATCAGGAAAACCGGATTAAGCTGATGCTGTCTTTAGCAAATGAACAATTTGAGGAAATGGAGGGCATGGAAACTGAGAACAGAGAAGTCTGCGAACTCATCACATAGTTAAGAATTTTTCAGAATTTCATTAGCTCCCTTTTCAGATTTGCACTCTATACTATATTTGTACATTTTATAGTTTCCTTGCATCAAGCGGGTTCCGGGAAGGAGGAGCGAACGTAGTGAAAAAGCTGATTGAACGCATCAAGGAATGGTTTCGCAGGTTGACCAAGTGATTTGGGTATCAAAGAAGGGGCGGGATGAGGTACCACCGCGATTGCAGGCCGATTAAAAAACTACGAAGTGCTGCCAGGCGATCTAAAGCACCTCTTCATTTCCCCGCTTCGTGGTTTCATACCTTGCCGCCGCTTTGTCGGCGGTTTCTTCTCGAAATGGGCAATTATTTATACCTTGCATCCAATGTTTATTTGCATGTTGGGTATCGCCTCTGGGCCGAGACTGATTATTATATCGTGAATTTACTGGGAGGTGGTATCAATTCGTTCGTCTGAGGCCCGAAATAAATATGCTTTTGGACTGGGGACTGTCGGGCGCGACATGCTCTACGCATTGGTAAATACGTATTTATTGTTTTACTTGACAGATGTCATGCGTTTACCGAATGGCACGCTCTGGGGAACCACGATCATCATGTTGGTGTTTCGCGTTTTTGACGCTGTTAATGATCCGCTTATGGGCTTTTTTGTGGACAACACCGAATCCAGGTTCGGCAAATTCAAGCCTTGGATTGCGGTGGGAGCCGTTATATCCGGAGTGGCGGCCGTGCTGCTGTTTACCGATTTTGGATTGCGAGGCGCCGGATTCTTGTTTCTTTTTGCGGCTTTGCATTTACTGTGGGATGTCGGGTTCACCGCCAACGATATCGCCTATTGGTCTATGATGCCTTCCTTAAGCCTGGATCAGAAGCAACGGGAAAAGATCAGCGCGTTCGCACGCTTATGCGCCAATATCGGGGCGGGAACCGTACTTGTTGGATTTGTGCCTGTCAGCAATATGCTGGCAAAATCAATGGGCGGGAATATGACGGCGGCTTACTGTGTAATGGCTGTTATCCTTGCCGTTCTGATGTGCGCGGGACAGTGCATTACCCTGTTTGGAGTTAAAGAGCAGCCCTTCCGGTTTCGCAAGCAGGAAGCAACTACGATCAGAGAAATGTTTACCGCCATATTCAAAAATGATCAACTGCTTTATACCGTAATTGCCTTGGCGCTTTTTTCAATCGGCTATAGCACGACAACCGGATTCGGCCTATACTTCTTCAAATATGCTTTCGGAAATGAGAACATGTACTCCGTATTTACGCTAATTTGCGGAGGCGCTCAAATGGCGACACTGGCATTCTTTCCCCAGCTAAGTAAGCGATTTAGCCGAAAAACGCTGTATTCCGCCGCTACGGGGCTGGTGATGGTCGGTTATATTATTATCTTCTTCGCGCCTATGCATATGGCCTACATTATTACTGGGGGTCTTACCGCCTTTATCGGAAACGGAATCATTCAGCTTCTGATGCTGATGTTTTTGGCTGATACGATTGAATATGGGCAATGGAAGCTCGGAAAACGCAATGACAGCATTACTTTTGCGATGATGCCCTTTATCAATAAAATCGGTCCTGCCATCGCAAACGGCATAATAGGCATAACCGTGATCGCATCGGGAATTTCTACCTCAAGGAGTGCGGCAGATGTGTCGGGTGGAGGCCTGCTGCTCATGAAAATAGCCATGATGGTATTTCCGATTATCTGTATTATTGCAGGGTACGTTCTCTACCGGCGCAAATACAAAATCGATTCCCGGATGTACAATCGGATCATTGGAGAGCTTCAGGACCGGGGAGATATCCAGATAGATTAAAAATTGAAATGAAAACAGTCAAAGGAGAATCGCAATTGATCAGTATAATCGTTCCGGTCTACAACGCGGAAAACACGATAGACAGATGTCTTGACAGCATACGAAAGCAGACGTTTCGTGATATTGAGATCATAATCGTTGACGATGGCAGCACCGACAACAGCGGCAATCTGATACGAAAATACGTAGAAGCAGATTCGCGCTTCTGTTTAATCGAAAAGGAGAATTCCGGTGTTGCTGATGCCAGAAACATTGGCATCGAACATGCGCATGGGGAGTTTCTCCAGTTTGCGGACAGCGATGACTGGTTATCGGAAAATGCGTCGCAGTTTTTGCTCGATGCAATGCTGCTGCATGACGCCGATATGGTCATATCCGACTTTGTCAGAGTATATGAGCGATCCACCGTTGCCATGGGAAATTTACCGCAATCGGGGCGCATCACCTGTGCGGAGTTTGCTGTACATATGATGAAAGCGCCTGCCAATTTTTATTACGGGGTTATGTGGAACAAGTTGTACCGCGCTGAAATCGTTAAGAGAGCGAAAATCAGATGCTCAACCGAAGTACCTTGGGCCGAAGATTTTCTGTTCAATATCGAATATCTGTACCACACGCGACATATTGCCGTGATACACGAACCGATTTATTTTTATGTGAAGAGAAAAGGCAGCCTTATTGTAAGGGAAACGAACCTGTCTTCTATCATCAAGGTAAAGACCCAGGCATTCGAATATTATAAAAAGCTTTACGATCAATTGGAATTATACGAAGATCATAAGCTGAGAATTCGGTCATATCATCTTGCAATTGCTCGTGATAAAAGAAGAGCAAATCAACACCAAGCCAACGCCGGTTGTCAGAGATTTGATTAGAGAAATTGAAACAGAGGTGATCTGTATGGAGAAAACGACAATTCTTGTCGTAGATGACGATAGCGAAATTCGCGAGTTGGTAGAAACACTTTTACAAAGTGAAGGGCATGAGATTATACAGGCTGCGGATGGGAAGCAGGCGATTGATCTGATGCACGAAAGCATCGACCTTGTAATCTTAGACGTCATGATGCCCGAGATGTCCGGCTTTAAGGTGTGTTCAGCTATTCGGGGGAACTATAACGTACCCATTCTTTTTTTGACCGCCAAGGGCATGGATTCCGACCTGACCATGGGCTATTCCTGCGGCGGCGACGATTACCTGACAAAACCTTTTTCCTGCGCAGAGCTGATTGCCCGCGTGAAAGGGTTACTCAGGCGATATCAGGTGTACAAGGGAAAAGAAGAACAAGCGCGTGACACATTCTATACCTGCGGCAATCTCCAGGTACACAGTAATTTCAATGAGGTCACAAAAAACGGCGAAGAAATCAATCTGACGGAGTTGGAGTACCAGTTGCTGCGTCTCATGCTTCAATACCGTGGAAAGATTTTCACAACGCAGAATATTTATGAAAGCGTATGGAATGAGCCGTATTTGCCTATCAGCTCCAACACAGTCATGGTACATATCCGCAAGCTACGCTCAAAGGTGGAGGATAACCCTCAAGAACCGGATATTATAAAAACCGTCTGGGGAAAGGGGTATCGTATTGAATAAGCAAAGAATCGCGCTGTATCGTTCGCGCCTTGGATTCAGGATGCTGGGCATCTTTGCATTGGCGATCCTGGTGACGGTAGGTGTAGGAGTCGGGCTCTTTAAGCTGGGTGACAGCGCCGCCAAGTCGGCGTTGGCCAATCAGATTTTTGGGGAGATGTATATTGATGATATGCTGGATTCCTTTCAAGAACATGTGGATGAGAACCAGATCAACTCCACCGATTATGAGAAGGTCAAGACGTGGCTGGAGGAAAACATAGGCATCAGCTTCTTATATGACGCGGGAAGCGATCAAATGGGAGAATACACCATCCGATTTGCGGACAAAACAGTTTCTGTGATTCCCTATGCCTCTTCCAGCAGTTACTCCGGAAAACTATATGTTGTATCCGCATTGATAGGCTTTATATGCTTTTTGCTGATTCTGCTGCCCTCCATTCGAACAATCATATCGGATATTAAACACCTTTCCCACGACATGGAGACGCTGTCCGGAGGGGATCTCGCACATGAAGTACATCTGAAGCGTACGGATGAATTGGGCGAATTGGCGCAGGCTATCGATAAAATGCGCTGCTCTGTGATCTACCGCATGGAACGCGAAAATGAGGCGCTCAAGGCCAATCAGGACTTGATTACCGCACTGTCTCATGACCTGCGTACGCCGCTTACCAAGCAAATGGGCTATCTGGAGCTGGCCATGCAGGGAAAATATCAGGACGAAGCCGCCCTGCAGGAATATCTGAAAAAAATCTACCGCACCGCAGGTCAGATCAAGTCTCTATCGGACGAACTGTTTTCCTATTTCCTTGCCTTTGGCAGTACGGAGAAAAAGCAGCTGATGCTTGAAGAGGTAGACGGTCTGGTGCTGCTCTCTCAAATACTGGAGGAGCAGGCTGCTTTCCTTGGTAGCAAAGGCTTTCATGTTGAAGTAAAAGAACTGACAGATATCTTCATGCTTCGCGTCAATATCCCGTGGCTGGCTCGGATCATCGACAATCTGGTGTCCAATATCGTCAAATACGCAGATGCGACGCAGCCGGTTAAAATATACTGTGTTATCAATCGCGAGAATGTATTTGTTCACTTTGAAAATGCTGTACGTTTTGATCTTGAGCGTCATGAGGGCACAAACATCGGCGTACGTTCCACCGAGAAACTGGCACAGGATATGAACGGAGCTTTGTGCACCGAAAGCGTAGATGACAAATACTACGCAATTTTACAATTACCGATTCATTCCTGCGAGCCTATCGCATAGTTAAGATTTTTTCAGAATTTCATTAGCTCCTTTTTCAGATTTGCGCTTTATACTGTCTTTGTTACCTTTCTACTATTCCCTCTACTATCCCCGTTAAGTTCAGGAAAGGAGGTATGGCGCGATGAAAAAGCTGCTTGAACGTATCAAGGCATGGTTCCAAAAGCTGACGAAGTGATTATTCTAATTACAAAGGAGGCGGTTGGATGAAGTCTTGCTGCAGCCGTAGAGGCCGATTCAAAAAAAACATATCGAAAAACTGCCGCATTTGCGGCGGTTTTTCTGGAAACGGCGATCTCTCCGGTTCGGCGGGCAGATATTTATAAGCCAGCAGTCGGTAATACAATTCCTTGGTAATGCATAGTCCCAAGGAACTGCGCCTGATAAATATTGAATCTCAGCGGAAATTTACCTTGCCGTTGAGGTTTTGTTGATATTCGCCTGTTAAACTGGATTGTAAAGCAAAAAATGGAGGCGATTCCCTGGATACTGATAAAAAGAATTGTTTGAAATAATAAAATTCAAGAAGAAAAAAATTAAATAAAGTTAAGGGCAAACTCAGTGAAAACTGAGGACGCAAAGCCAAAGGGTCTAAAATGGCAAATGCCATTATGATAGCCTGGTTGCCAAAGTTGCATGTAAAAGCCTGCCCTTCTTCGGGGCAGGCTTTTGCTCTGACAGGCTTTCTGCAGCTTTTGATAGATTTTTGTGGTGATTAGACACTTGGCTTTCGCAATTGCTCCGTGTGAAAGGGGTGTCGGATATGTTTTATATATCGATTCGTTCTATTAGGAGATTGAAATAAAGACGGAGCAATTGATACCAGCTACATTCTAATAATATTAATATTACATACTGGTCTAATGCCAGCAATTTGTTATAAGCGAATTGCTGGCATTTTTATTTCGACAGAAAAACAAGAACTTCGACTTCTATCTTTTTATTTTCACGTTTTCCGACTGCTAAAAAGTACATTTATTACTCCACACTGCCGGGCTCCTCCGCTTCTGAATTCTTGACTCATCATCAAAAATTCAGAAAATGGAGGACAAGCCTTATGGCTAAATTTAAGCATTGCTTTATCAGAGATAACGGAACCTACCGGGAGATTCCGTACACAACTCTCTTTATTGATAAAAAGCGTAATCCCGAATATGCAAACCGGTACTTTCTGCCGCTTCACGGCTGCCTGCTGGAAGTGCCATTTGAGGACTACCGGAAAGCATACCAAGCCAAGCGGCGGCAACGTTATATCTGCGAGGAAGCCGAACTGCACGGTGAGGTATCCTATCAGGCACTGGACAGCGAGGACATGAACGGCGAGGAAATCATCCGGGATATCTATACGGATGTGGAGAGCGAAGCCATCACGCATGTATTACTTATAAAGCTCCGCAAAGCGCTCAGGCAGTTAACTGAAATGGAACTGGAGCTGATCAATACCCTTTATTTCGAGGAAACATCAGAGCGTGAGTATGCTGCCGTTCTTGGGATTTCCCAAAGGGGACTCAATAAGCGCCGACATAAGGTTTTGGACAAGCTCAGAATGTTAATAGAAAAAATTTAAAATTTTTGGTTCTCAACCCCCTCATTTTTCGGCAGTAAAAGTGAGGGGGTATTTTTTACCCGCTATTAGCTCTTTGAAAATATCATATCCGACGACCTGAATACGTTAGCTGACGGGCCCGATGAGGGAAAGCGACTCCGGAGGATGCGCCAGGACCACCTGTAAAAGGACAGAGAAAAACACGAAGTCACCTTTTTATTTGTTCGCTCATTTCCTGTACCTTTTATCAAAGACGGCCAAACAAGGTGCAAAGCGGTACCCATCCGTCCGGAAAACAGCCGATGGCAAGCTGTTTCGCAATGACCCTGTCAGCCTATATTGATACTTCTGCCCAGTCATCAGCCCCCCTTGATCGGGGGATCACGCAATGAGGGCAGCCGGCAGAGATCCTGGCGGGGGTGAGATTCCCATGATGCGGCTAAGCCGGCCGCAGTTCAGGCTGTCGCCCTATGAGCCCGGCACAGCCGCGGCTTTATGTGCTTGGGGAGTAGTGTCGAATAAAGCACAGAAACAAAAAAACTTAATGTCAGAAGCCATAGGGATCGCTCTGCCCGCAAAAGCTCTAATAACAAACAGCCATCGCAGGGCGGTCCCTATTTTTGTGCCATTAAGAAGGAAGTCAAAGGAGGTGCGAATTTGAAAATGGAGAACCGACCGATCCGTCGCGGCGATATTTACTATGCCGATCTAAGCCCCGTGGTGGGCTCCGAACAGGGCGGCGTCCGTCCTGTCCTTATTTTGCAGAACAACGTGGGCAACCAGCACAGCCCCACTGTCATCGCCGCCGCCATCACCGGCAGCCCCAAAAAGCTGCTCCCCACCCACGTTGCCATCGGCTGTGTCGGCGGTCTTTACAAAGGCTCTTTTGTGCTTTTGGAACAGATACGCACCATTGATAAAAGGCGGCTCTGGGAGTACGCAGGCAGCATTGACGACCGCAAGATGGATGAGATCAATACAGCACTGTCGATCAGCGTCGGGCTTGACCCGGCGTTTTTTTAATTCAAAGGAGGTATCCGTTATGACAAACACTCAGGTAGCAGATAATCTCATGTTCGTTGCCGCGCTACAGCAGCTCGCGCACCTTGCCGCCAGGACAGGCATGACGGACAAGGAGCTCGAACAGGTCAGAAAGGATTTGGAACGCAGGCTTCGCCCCACCATTATCGCCCCCTGCTGACCCCGGTATTGTTTTCCGTTTGTTATCAATTAAGTAATAGCTATGTGCCCCAGGGTGTGGTAGTGTGTGTCGTTGAAAGGAGGTAAAAAAGATGTTTCAAACAAATTTAGCCTCGGCAATCCCGCCGAAAATAACGGTCATAGAAGCCCGAAAGCAGGAAATCGCAAGGCTCCGCGTAGCGCCATACGCCCGCGTCAGCAGCGATTCGGATGACCAGCAGAACTCCTACATCGCACAAGTCGACTACTACACCAAGCACATCGCCAGCCATGATGATTGGGAGTTGGCGGACATTTACGCCGACGAGGGCATCACCGGCCTCGCGGTCAGCAAACGGGACGATTTCAACCGCATGATCCAGGACTGCAGGGACGGGAAAATCGACCGCATCCTCGTAAAGTCCATCTCCCGCTTCGCCAGAAATACCAAGGAATACATCCAGTATGTGCGGGAGCTCTTGCGGCTGGGGATATCCATCCACTTTGAAAAGGAGAACATCGATACGGGGAAAATGACCTCGGAGCAGATCGCCACCATCTATGGCGCCTTTTCACAGATGGAATCCACCAACCACGCCAACAACATGCGCATCAGCGTCCGCATCCGCATGGAAAATGGCGACTTTGTATCCCCATCGGCCCCTTATGGATATCGGCTTGTGGGGCGTGTCCTGGAAGTAATCCCTGAAGAAGCCGATGTGGTACGGTACATCTACTCCGCCTATCTCAGTGGACAGGGCAAGGATGATATCGCAAGGGAGCTTATGGAGCTTGGCATCCCACGGTCAAACGGCCGAGAGGTCTGGCACCACAGCACAGTGGCATATATCCTGACCAACATTTCCTACACGGGCGACATGATCTGGCAAAAGAGCTTCGCCACCGATGATATCCCATTCCGGCAGATACGCAACAAGGGGCAAAAGCCCAAATATTTCGTGGAGGACTGCCACGAACCAATTATAAGCGCGGAGGACTTTGAGCGGGTACAGACCCTGCTCCAGAGCCGAAGGGAATCACTCAGACCCAGCCGCCCGGCAAATGCGTCCCTGCTGGCAAAGAAAATCCTCTGCGGCAACTGCGGCACAGTGTTCCGAAGAAAGACTGACAACGGAAAGGTCTACTGGACCTGCCGCAAGAGGGATAGGCAAAAGGATTACTGCCCGATCCCGCAGATACCGGAAACGCAGATCACGGAAGCGATCCTCCGGCTCTACCACAAGCTCCGAAAATATCACCGGCAACTCCTCTCTCCGCTTATGGAGCAGCTCATGGAGCTTCGGGAAAATGAACTCCGCTCCAATCGAAAGATCAATGACATAGACAAAGAAATCGCACAGCTTACCGAGCAGAATCTCGTCCTTGTTCGACTAAAGTCGAAAGGATACGTAGATTCTGCTCTTTTTCTATCCCAGGTGGGCGAGATTGATTCCAAGCTGCGGGAACTGCGGGGGCAACGCCGCCGCATTCTGGAAACCACGGGTGAGGACAAGCAGGTCAAAGCCACGGAAGCCATGCTGGACTACCTGGAGGAAAGCCCAGAATTGTTAGAAGATATCACGGAGGACATCTTTGAAACCCTGGTGGATAAAATCATCGTGGTATCTGCGGAACAACTGAGAATGCGGCTCCATAACGGCTTGGAGCTGCCGGAAACGATTGAAAGGATGGTGCGATAAAATGGCCTGGCAGAGAAATATCCCCTTCGGATACACCATGAAAAACGGCGAGATACGGTGCTGTCCGCCAGAGTCTGCGGCGGTCAGGGACATTTTCAGGCTCTACCTCGACGGCGCCCCCTACAGCAAAATTGCCGACGAGATGATGCGTAAGGGTATCCATTATCACAGCCACACCGCCGAGTGGAACAAGCACATGGTCAAGCGCATTCTGGAAAACGAGCGCTATCTCGGCGAAAAAGGCTATCCCGGCATTATAGAACATGAAACCTTTATGGGCGTCCAGCTCCTGCGCGGTGATAAGACGAGCTATACGCCCTGCCCCAGTTACATCAAGTCAATCCGCGAAAAAGCGGTCTGCGGGATCTGCGGGGCAAAAATGCTCCGCGATACCAAAACGACCCGCAAGGTACGCTGGTACTGCGAAAACGACGGCTGCGGCAACCGTCACTACATAGAGGATGAGGACGTCCGTGCCGCTCTCACGGAAAAACTAATCACACTGGCACAGAGTCCATCCCTCTTAGACTGGCCCATCCCGCGGCATGACGGTGAGCTGACACTGGAAGTTATGCGCATCCAAAACGAAGTAAATCGTGAGCTGAACAAAGTGGAACCGAGCATCGAATACACCAAAATGCTGATCCTAGCCTGCGCCGCTGAAAAATACAGCGGACTGCCCGATTACACTCCACACTACAAAATACGAAAGATGATGAATCAACTCGATAGGCTCCCCATAGATGAAACAATCTGTGGGGAGCTTTTTCATATCGCGGTAAAGGAAATCGGCTTTGAAGTGGACGGAAAGCTCAGTCTGCGACTGATAAACGAAAATGTCCTTGAACCCACAGGAAAGGAGAACTGAAAATGCCTACGACCGCACTGAAAAAAGTAACGGTCATTCCTGCCGACCCGCAGATGACCGAAAAGGATTTCCGTAAAAAACACCTGCGCGTAGCCCCATACTGCCGTGTTTCCACCGCCTCGGACGAACAGCTTGAAAGCTATAAAGCGCAGATTGAATATTACACCGAAAAAATCGGCGCCCAGCCCGAGTGGACAATGGTGGATATGTTTGCCGACGAGGGCATAACCGGAACCTCCACCAAAAAACGCAAGGATTTCAAGCGGATGATCAAAGCCTGCGAGAAAGGAAAGGTCGACCTCATTATCACCAAATCGGTGTCCCGCTTCTGCCGCAATACGCTGGACGGGCTGGACTACGTCAGAAAACTCAAGCGGATGGGCGTGGGCGTTTATTTTGAAAAAGAGAACGTCAATACCCTTTACATGGACAACGAAATGATCCTCACCTTTATGATGAGCCAGGCGCAGGCCGAGAGCGAGTCCTTGAGCGGCAATGTCAAATGGGGACATCGGAAAAACTTCAAGGACGGCAAGGTTTACTATCACTACGCCGGGTTCCTCGGCTACCGCAAAAGCGAAAACGGCTTACCAGAAATCGATCCTGAGGAGGCAGAAACCGTTCGCAGGATATTCTCCCGCTATCTGCTGGGACACAGCGTGGCGAAAATCATCGGGGACCTTGAAGCAGATGGTTTCAAAACGACCCGCGGCAAGGAGAAATGGAACGACGGCGTCATCCGCAATATGCTCCAAAATGAAAAATATATTGGGGACGCCCTGCTCCAAAAAACCTACATCGCCGACCTTTTCACCCACCAGGCCAAGAAGAATAACGGCGAGCTACCAAAATACTACGTCCATGACTGCCACCCCGCCATAATCGACCGCGTGACCTTTCAGCGGGTGCAGGAGGAAATGGCACGGCGTGCGAGTCTCAGGAGAGTATCCGTCACCGCCAAAACCGAGCTGGCTAAATACAGCGGCAAATTTGTACTGACCGAGCTTCTGGTCTGCGGAAACTGCGGCGCCCCATACCGCCGTGTTACCTGGACCCGCCCCGAAGGGAAGAAAATCGTGTGGCGGTGCATCAACCGTCTGGAGCGCGGCAAGACGATCTGCAAGGAAGCCCCCACGCTGATGGAAAGCGACATCCACGCCGCCGTAGTCGCCGCCATGAATGAGATGTTCAGCATCAAAACCATGAAAGAACTGCTGATGGACAGCATCACAGCCACCATCGGCGCCAAGGACGGCGAAATGAGCATCCCCGCCATCGACAGCAGAACCAAGGAGCTGCGGGAGCGCCAGTATTTCCTCCTGCAGCTCGCCGCCGGACAAGGGGCGGAATGCATAGCGTATGACGAGGAAATGAACAAGATCAGCATAGAGTTTTCATCGCTCCTCGCCAAACGCGTCGAACTGGAAAAATCACAACAGGATTCTGCGAACGCCGGCGTTAGAATGGAGCAGATCGCCTCCGAGCTGGAGTCGGTCGACACCGGCATCACAACTTTCGATGAACTGTCTGTGCGCCAGCTTGTCAGCGCCGTCAAGGTCATAGGCAAAGAAAAGCTGCTCGTTCGCTTCAGGGATGGAACGGAAATCGAGCAGTTAATGTAAATGCAGAACAACTTGCGGCTACTGCGAGTGCCTCAAAGATGTTCCTGAAATTGAGCAACGGATCAAAATGTGAAAGGAGATGCCTTAGATGAAAATAAGGAAAGAAACAACTTACATTCTGGAGAACGAGGATGGAATAAAGGCCCTCGCTCCCGCTCCCGGACAGCAGGTGGAGCTTATGTTTCAAAATGGCCAGTATCAATCCGGAGAAATATCGGAAATCACAGAAAAAGTCATCACCATTTCGAGAAACGACGGCGACTACACATATGACGCCGACGAGATACAGGACATAAAGATGGCCTCATATTAACCGTAATCCTCGGCTGTCAGCTACATCTGTCAGCCGAGGATTATGCTAAAAGGAGAAAGGACATGATTTACATTACCGGCGATACCCATGGAAACTTCCTGCGATTCGGCAGCCGATATTTTCCGGCCGCTCGGACGATGGGCCGCGAGGATTACGTCATCATCTGCGGCGATTTCGGTATATGGGATGATTCAAGATACTCAAATTACTGGCTGGATTGGCTGAACAGAAAGCCCTTCACCACGCTGTTCATCGACGGCAATCATGAGAATTTTGACCTGCTGAACAGATACCAAGCCATGAAGTGGAACGGCGGCAGCGTACACCAGGTACGGAAGAATATCCTGCATCTGATGCGCGGGCAAGTCTTTGAAATAGATGGAATGGCCTTTTTCACAATGGGCGGTGCGGCCTCCCATGACATTGACGCAGGAGTACTGGAGCCTGGTGATCCCGAATTCCGGAGTAGGAAGCGGATGCTGGATAAGCATAAAGTACAGTATCGTATCAACCATGTTTCATGGTGGAGGGAGGAAATGCCCGGTGAAGCGGAATATGAAGTCGCAATCTGCAATCTCAAAAAGGCAAACTGGAAAGTGGATTGCATACTCACTCATTGCGCTCCCGACAACATCGCATCGCGGATCTACCCCCATTACAAGGCAGACCGCCTGACCGGGTTTTTGGAACTGATCAAGGAGAAATGCACATTCGATTACTGGTTTTTCGGTCACTACCATGACAACCGTACCCTCGACGAGCGGTTTATTCTGCAGTGGGAACAAATGGTGCGGCTTGATGTCTAACATTATGGGTGCTATAATAGATGCATGCATTTTTAAACTTTTTAAGATTTTAATGCAAAAACAGATAAATTTTTTTTGCACTATTATTCCAGAAAAGGCATGCTTTCCGCCAAGAGGAAGGTATGTCTTTTTTATATATGGTAAAGCGTTGTATTATGGATTAAAAGTTTATTATATCACTGAAACTAACAGGAATTTGAGGATTAGTAAATTTGAAAGGAGATTTTAGTATGCCTTACATTGCAATCAAGTCATTCCCCAAGGATCAGGCGACGAAGGAAGCGGTTGCCGAGAAAATCAATGAGGTTTTTTTGGAATTCTGGGGCTGTCCGCAGGAAGCAATCACCATTTCAATTGAAGAGGTCACACCGGCGGATTGGGAGGAGAAGATCGTCAAGCCTGAGATCGATCCTAAGAAGGAAAACATGATGATCCTATCCGGAAAAAGGTGCTATAAAAGGTGATGATATGACTTCACGTGGTTACAAATTCAATTTGTCGGAGATATTATGAGCATATCCCCATGAACAAATTCTAATTAGAAGATTAGAAGATAACAACTTCTGCCTAACCGCAAAAGTCTTTTTTTCACCATTATCACATGCGGAGTGTCCTTACTTGCCCTTATACGCACACACCCATGCAGGATAATAGCCCGCACGTGCGCAACGCGCTGCGAAGCAATGTTTGAGGAGGCCGTACCGTAATAAGGCACATACCTACGATTCAATAATTCATATATAATCATTTTTTTGCCGCCTCCCATTCCTCCATCAATTGCTGTAACGACTGCTGCCGCTCACTTCGCTCATAACTTGCTGCACGGAGAACCACGTCATAGAGTTTCTCGCCAAGCGGCCACTTTTCAGGTGTTCTGTCGGAGTTGGCAAACAGGCAAAAAGCCGTCGCACCCATCGTATATACATTTGTTACTTGGTCAAAGCATTCGGCAAAGTGTCTGTCTTATCTGCAATCAACGAATACGAGCATGGGAAACGAATGCTCGCCGAACTTGGGGATGTGGGTCCATAATATGGTTGACAGTTGTAACCTTCCGGGATATAATAGGTTACAAAAGTAACCTTTATTGAGGTGAGCAGGATGGCGGAAAAGAATGAAATAAACCTATCCAACAGTGAATGGATGATTATGAAGTGTCTTTGGGAGAAAGCTCCCCTGACAGTAACCCAAATTGCGAAGGCCATGGAAGAGAAAACCGGTTGGGCGAAAAGCACCACCAAAACGCTTATCAGCCGCATGGAGGCAAAGGGCTATCTGCGCTATGAAGAAGGCGGCAAGGCGAGGGAGTATTATCCTGCCGCACGGCGGTCGGAAGTAGTCCTGGCGGAAACCGAGAGCTTTCTCAGCCGTCTGTATAACGGCAGCCTGGGTATGATGGTCAATACCCTTGTTGACCAGAATAATCTTTCCCAGCAAGAGATTAAAGAGTTACGGGCTATTCTGGATAAGACCGAAGGGGTGAAATAAAATGCTTGAAACCATTATCGCTTCTTCCGTGTTCATTGCGGTACTTATCCTGTTACGCCATTTCTTCAAAGGAAAAATCAATTTGCGGCTGCAATATGCTCTTTGGCTGCTGGTGGCTGTCAGACTGCTTATGCCGTTTTCTATATTTGACAGTTCCTTAAGTATATTAAATATCGTTAACATCGTTAACATGGGCAGACCAGCGGAACAAATGAAAAGCCCTGTTACATTGCCACAGTCCGATTCCGCCCAGCGGACGGACGTTAACAATGCTGAAGGTATAACTGACGCTGCGAATATTTCCGAAACATCCCGTGATACCACGCAGGACGAGACAATCAATGCGGATAACACCTCGAAGGAAAAGGCTCCGTTGGACGGCGTCCTTTATATTCTATGGCTTGTTGGCGCTATTGCCATGGGGCTTTGGTTTATACTGCAAAACATGTGGTTTTATACGCGATTGCGGAAAACACGGGAGGCTGTTGAAATTCCGGGCAGCCGGCTTCCGGTATATCTTTCCCGCTATGTAAAATCACCTTGCCTGTTCGGGTTCCTTCCGGCGATTTATCTTCATCCCAATAGCCTGATTGATGCCGAGGTTCTGAAATACATTTTGGCGCATGAAGAAACACATTACCGGCATGGCGACCATCTTTGGTCTTACCTGCGCTGCGTTTGCCTTGCGCTTCATTGGTTCAATCCTCTCGTATGGCGGGCTGCTGTGCTCTCCCGAAGGGACTGCGAAATCGCCTGCGATGAAAGCACCTTAAACCGTATCGGCGATGAACACCGCAAGGCCTACGGCAATACGCTGATCAATATGATTGAACGCCGGGCAAAACCGTTCGATCTGCTCTACGGCGCTACTACAATGACATCGGGTAAATCGGGAATCAAAGAGCGGATTACGATGATTGCAAAAAAGCCGAAGATGCTTCTGCCTACGCTGCTTGTCGTGATTCTCATTTTGGCGGCTGCCGTGGGCTGCACATTTACAGGGGCCAACGGGAACTCCGGGAAAGATGTGGCCCTGTATGAACGCGGCGGAGTGACCATCGCCATACCGAATGAGTATGAAGACCAATTGCTCATTGATCCGGTTGGAAACAATGATGAAACCACACTCATACGCGTATATCAGAAATCGGCTTATGAAAAAAATGAAGGAATGGGATTCCTTTTCAGCATTGTCCGTTACACCGAAGCCCGGCATGAGCAATTTTTAAGCTCTGATGGCAGTGGGCAGAGCTTTTTCGCGAAGGATGAGACGTCCTATTACGGATTCTTTTTTGCCACCGATGTGCAGGCTCCGGATGACTATGAGACGTTTTCCAGGCTTTTCTCAGCCGTCGGTGATTACGTCAAGAGCGATATGATAACCCGAAACGGGCTGACACCTTACAGTGACCATCCCCAGGCTACTCCGGACAGTTTTTCAATATCCGGCAATCCTGCTTCGCCAGCCGATTTATTTGCCGCGTCCACAGGAAACATACACGACTACATGCCTGACCTTCTGGCAGGCAAGGCCGTCAGCGATTACGACCTGCTGCCCTGTCTGGAGAACTTCACTCATGCCACCTGGTCTGAACTGGAGAAGAAGTATGGCAATGCTTGGTTCGATTCACTCTGGTCCGCTCTTCGTGATGCCGCCGTGAGCGACAGGCAAGCCGATAGCGACGACCAAACCCTGCGTGACTATTATATAGGCAAAGCTTATCTCGTAGCCGATGGCGCCTATACCGAGGGCTTAACCGATATTGTGCTGCTGCAGTGGGAGAATAACAGCTCCTTATACAGCGCCTGCCTGGACGGACGTTTTTCCGCGGAGGAGGCGACCTCCCTGCGCCGCTCCCTGACATATTCGATCAGCTACGACGAGAGCCCGTTCGGCCTCTATATACCCGGCAGCGAGCGTAGCATCTATCTTAGCGCATATCCGGTTGATTTTCCGTTCGGCTGCGACCTTACCGGGAAAAGCCGGGAAACTTACCGGGCCGAGAGCTTCGGGCAAGTCACGGTAGTGGAGAGCGACGGCCTGCAGGTAACGTACCTGAACCCCGCCGAGGGCGTGTATACTGTGATCACCCTTCGCGCAGACAAGGAAAACTATGCTGCGGCAGGCGTCACAATCGGCGACAAGGAAGAATCTCTTTTTGCGCACTGGCCCGATAAACTCAAAAAGCTGGACGGAATCCGTAATGATGACGAGGCTTGGTTTGGCAGCGGATATGATCATGCCTATGCCTATACTCCGGAAGAGAGCACAAAAAGCGTGGTGTACCTTATTAAAGACGGCCTGGTTTCCGGAATAGAGATCGTGAACGGCTTGGACGGAGCCATGTATTGACATTCATTGGTGATATCCTTACAGGAGATCAGGAAATAACATATTCTTGACAGGAAATCCCTAAACAGATTGAGCTCAGAGAAATGCGGAACATTTTGCTAAATTTTACGTCTTAAAACAAGTAATGTTTAATAGCTGCAAGTTACCATGGTTTTGAACAACGTCATCAGTCCCCACCTCTTAGGTGGCGGGTTTTCGATGGGAAAGACGTGAGTATCAATCACCCACTGACGTTGTTCAAACGCCACGCTCAAAGCGGGGCGAGCAGGCATCGCCTGCGTGAGCATATGCCGGATTCACTTAGGTTGCATAGGCGAGCAGCAAGCTTTAGCACTGGCGGAAATATAACTTCCGATAATCTTTTCCGGGGAACTACGCTTGGCGCTCCATTCCCCAGAAAAGACCGGAAGTAATATTTCCGGTGCTCCTTAGCTTGCGGCCAGCCCCGGTATATACGTTACACTAAATTTGAAAGGAGCGCATATGAAAAGACGAATACTCGCAGGAGCGCTCAGCCTTGTGCTGATACTTTCCGCCCTGCTTTATCTCTCCGGCTGCGGTACCTCCACGCAGGCAGCAGACCTGATGTCAGGCGTAAAGGCCAACACCGTAAGTGCCAATGTGAATTTGACCGGCGACGATTCTGCGGCAATTGCTAATTTCGCCCTAGAGCTATTTCAGGACAGCGCACCCTCTGCGGCAAACACGCTTGTTTCCCCCCTCTCCGTACTGTGCGCCCTAGCCATGACAGCAAACGGCACCAGGGGCGAAACCCTGGCGCAGATGGAGAACGTGTTTGGACTTTCTATCCCGGAGCTCAACGACTATCTGCACGTATACCTTAAAAATCTCCCCTCGGGGAATAAATATAAGGTCAGCGTCGCCGATTCCATCTGGTTCAAGGAGGATGAGAGCCTGACTGTGGAACAGAGCTTTCTCCAGAGCAACGCCGACTATTACGGCGCATCCGTTTACAAAACAGCCTTTGACGACGCCACCTTGAAGGATATCAACACCTGGGTTAATGAAAATACCGACGGTATGATTGAAAATATCCTTGATGAAATTTCTGATGGGGCAGTAATGTATCTCATCAACGCCCTGGCCTTCGACGCTGAATGGGAGAATCTTTACAAAGAAACTCAGGTTCGTGACGGAACCTTCACAACGGAATCAGGAGAGCCGCGCGATGCGGAGATGATGTACGGGACGGAATATGCCTATCTTGACGACGGCAGCGCTACGGGCTTTATTAAATATTACGCCGACCGGAAATATGCTCTTGCCGCCCTGCTGCCCAACGAGGACGTCTCCATTGATGATTACATTGCCTCCCTTTCCGGCGACGGGGTTATAAGTACCCTTCAAAATGCACAGGCTGTCAAGGTGCAAACCTCTATTCCAAAATTTGAGAGCGACTATTCTATGGAAATGAGCGACATCCTCAAAGGCATGGGCATGACGGATGCCTTTGACGCGGGCAAAGCCGATTTCACCGGTCTCGGCCGATCTGAGGACGGCAACCTCTTTATTAGCCGGGTCCTCCACAAAACATACATTGCAGTAGATGAAAAGGGGACCAGGGCCGGCGCGGCAACGGCTGTAGAAATGAAGAGTGGAAGCGCCGCGCCGCCGGAAGAAATCAAGACCGTCTACCTTAACCGTCCGTTTGTTTACATGCTCATCGACTGCGAAACGAATCTGCCTATTTTCATCGGTACTTTGATGGATACTGGAAAATAAACCGTACTGAACGAAAACAGCCGAAAGGGGCTTCCGAATTAAATCCTTTCTCCACGATTATTTTAATCAAAGGACTTGCTGAAAAAGTCAGCAGGTTCTTTTTTCTTCTAAACCCTGCGGTGTGATTTTAATAGAGTAACAAAAAAAGGCCCATTAAATAGCAGACTTTCCTATGAGTTAATATCCCTGGATAATTCCGCCTGCAAGACATCATGCGCCAATCCATTCCAGGAAATTCTTTGATGCACATTATGTGGAAAATTACAAAATGATGGTGTATAATGTTGGTAAAATAAGTTTTAAAAACAATTTATGGGGTGAAGCATGCAAAAAATTGAAGCGAATTATGATATTTCATTTTGGAACGTGGACATGCTGTCTTTGCGGACAGGGTACCAGGCAAAGGGAAAAATCAAAATGCTGCCCATGAACTTTGTATCGGATATCGATGCGGCACTATTCATCGCTTGTGGCAGGATCGTTGTATTTTCCGGCAAAAATCGAAGCATTTTTCTGCTTGATCCCTATAGCGGGAAGCATACGAAGTCGTTTTCCCTGGACAGTGACATGGAATGGACGGATATAGCCGTAAAGAACAATGATATCTATGCATTAAATAAAAACAAGCGTATTGATCATCTTAGGTTTGACAACAGACAAATGAAATACTTCCATAGCGGTTCCAAGGAGATTGAGTGCAGCAGCATCAATGAATACACCCGGATAGCATTGGGGGATCAACAAAAGCCCGACCCGGTTTTCCCTAAAAGAATGAATAAAACAACGGTAGCTTATATAGGGCCGTTTGAAAAGTCCAGGTTTCTTGCCGTTTATCTGGAAGACGATTACAAGGAACAAGCCGAATTAAAGGTTGCGATGCCTAAAGAATACCCGGATAAGCACGTCGGGAACAACATCCGTTTTTTTGCCGACGACAAAAACAACTCCTTGATCATTGCCGAAAAAGACAAACACCGGGTTTTTGAATACTACATAAAAAGCGGAGAGAGCATCCATATTTGCGGGAATGCCGCACCCTCAAGCTGCATGGAAGGTGAAACGGCAAAAAAGGCCGGGTTGAACAACCCGATGGGCGTGGCTGTTTATCGGCCGCAGGAATTTATCGAGAAAGGTTTTTTCTCGGAGACCGCAAAAAATATTCTCAGCTGCGACAGGGATGGAGTTCTGCCCCGGTTCATTTTTATTTGTGATCATGGGAATGACTGCGTAAGAAAAATCATGGAATATCCCGAATCCGTAGGAGCCCTTAAAGTATCCGGATTAAATATGATCTTCACTCTGATGGGCGGCGCAAAAAATAAGGACAATGCCTACCTTTCGGAAGATAAAGACAGTCTGCCGGCATATGACGTACCCAACCCCGTAAATGTATCCGTTTCACCGAAAGGAGAAATCATTATACTAAACGATCGGGGACTATACTTTTTGCAGCCGGCGACATCCATCGGCGAATACGACAATTATAAAGAGTCAACGAGGACCAGCACCGATGCCAGCTGATGATCGCATACCTTATGAAAAAATAAAACAGATAACCGATGAATATGCCCTGAAAATCAAAGACAATCCGGAAGCTAAAAACGAAGAGTTCGCCTATCCGGCAAGTGACCTTGAAATAGAGGGACATTCTCAATTGCTCCGTGTATATGATGCTTTACTAAGGGATACGGTGGATAGCTTTCAAAAATACGCGGTTATAAAATTTGTTTTCTATCTGTTTATAGAGAACTACGATATCGGTTGGATCAAAGATTATCTGATCTACTGGTTCAGTGTCTGCATTTCTGTCGGAGCATATAAGGATTGCATTGTGTGTACGAAGGCATGCATGGATCCGGAAATCTGGGAAACCTTTGACTCCAACCTGCAGGTTAAAATTCTGCAATATTCTGCAAAATCCCAAAGAAACCTGGGGTATTATACCGACGCCTTCAACACCTACAGGCTTGCCTTAAGAATTGCCAAGGAGTCAGACAATGCCCTGGAGGCGGGAATTGTTTTATTAAAGATCGGAAAGGTGTACAGCAATTACTTGATACAAAAAAGCTTATCCCTGGGATTTTTGCTGGAAGCATTAAATTATTTTAAAATATGCTCTACCGACGATATCCTGTGCAAGAAATTTACAGCCATCTGCCATGATGCAATCGGCCAGGTAAAGCGGGAGTGGATGCCGAAGGAAGCGCGGAAGCATTTTAAAAAAGCCCTTGAAATCAATGGCGAAATTGAAAGGAATACCGGGAATATCCGGGCGAATGCGCATCTTATCCTGCTGGAATTTAACAATGCGCCTCCGAAAAAGAAAAAAATGCTTGTTGAAAAAATGCAGGACATCATCTGGGAGCTGCTAAGCGATGACAATAACATCATCGGCGCCGGTGTAAGATGGATCGAGCTGGCGTCCATGTATTACAAGATGGGTGAATATGACAATGCCTGTGTCTGTATCGATAAAGGGAAAAATATCGCCGCTCTCTATTCTGACAATAAAACCCTGGTCAGAGCAATGCTTCTGGATGCGAAAATGTATCGCCATGACCGGGAAAGGGCGCTTGCAGCGATCGGCGAAGGGAAAAAAACAGCTTCCCGGTATTCCCTGATGGTCTATGAAAGTCAAATCAATGAGATGGAAATTGAATTTCATAATTATCTGTTTGATCAAAAGCTGGCGGATATCAAAACGGAGCAGCCCGTTTCACTGCTGAAAAAAAACAAGATCATCTATATGGAGCTCGTCAACAGGGTAAAAGAGAGCCTGCAGAGGATCAACAACGCGGATAGGAGCGAGGATGAGTTTTCCTTTTTAACATCGAAGGTGACAAAAGGTTTGAAGGAAAACGTTTTATTCGACTATGACGACATTATAAACAAGCTGGATCAGATTATAAAAAACCTGATCTTCGAATTGCAAAAAATCGAAGGCAAGGAACAGGATTTGCTGGTGTCGTCCATCATGAATTCTCTTGCGCGGGAGCTGCTTCATGATTTAAAGGGGCTGATTCCCATAAATTCGGATGTGAGCAGGTTGGATACCATAAGGGAAATATTGCGCCGGATAGCCGGCTGCCTGGTAGTGGAATATAAAGACCATAGCAAAACAAATGACAACATGGAAGGGTTAGCAAAGCAAATAAATGAGCAGGCTTCCGAACTTCAGAATATTGACAACAGCCTGAAGAAGATTAAAAAGATCATTGCTAAAAATATAAATCTGCCGAGGGACTTAAAAGAAAATTTCAGTATGAGCAGCGTATGCAAAAATGCCGTAAATGAGATGAATCAAATATTTCCCGGATTTAGCGAGCGAATCGTTTTTGAAGATTTATGCAAAAAGGACATCGTTTTAAAACTAAATGCAAATTTAATGTCGAATATTATCGGCAATTTGATCCGGAATGCCATTGATTATCTTCAAAAGAAGGGCGGGGATACCAGCGGTGAAAAAATCTATGTATCCCTGGGCCACGATGTCCCGGCGACGGTCTATATGGAGGATATGCCCAAAGACGGGATATTGTCCATAACCACTTTATTTAAAAGCCAGGCTGAAGCGGAAAATGTCCGGAGACTGATTGACAGGGGACTTGCCGCAGAATATTCCAGTGATGAATACAGCAGCGGATATGGCCTGGAGACTGCGAGCAGGATCTTCTGCCAATTGATGAGCGGCACGGTCAAGAGTGATTCTTATGAATGGATGGATGGTTTTAATTCAGGAATAAGAATCAAATTTCCCATTGAGGAAAGCTAATGCGGGATGAGAGGTTACTACAATGGCACTTAGCCTATCCGTGCCTGTCATTGTTGTGAAACTCCTATCCTGTAGGGGCGCGCATTGCGCATCCGCAAATGCAATCCTAAGTCAAACAGCTGCCGGACGGCCAATGACCGCCCCTACAAACGGGTTTCCACACTGGTGGTATGCCTCCACGTGTGTCATTGCGAGGAGCTTGCGACGAAGCAATCTCGCCAAATGCGGCTTGCGAAGAGATCGCCACGCTTTGCTCGCGACGACACAAGGTAATGTATCGTTATAGTGAAGGTTAATTGCGTATTATTGCTATGGAGAAGGGACAAGTGAGGGGCCTTTATGATAACTTATGTCATGGGTTATAAAGATAGCGGAAAGTCAAAATATGCGGAAGACCGTTTAAGGTTATTATGCCGCAAAACCCTTTACATAGGGACCCTGCCTGATAATGTGTACTATGCGGACACAATCCGCAGACATAAAGTGCGGCGGCCTGCAGACTGGGGGTTGATGGAATTGGAGGGCGATCCTCATAATGATATGGCCTGTATTCGAAGGGAATATCTGAAATACGACTGTGTTTTGCTGGATGGATTGGCTTTTTACATCGCTAGGCAGCTGATGCTTTTTCCGGACGAACTGCTATCGTGCAAGAGGGAGCTTTTTGGGCTGCTCAATACCTTGTCGGCTACGGACAAGCACATTATGCTGGTAGATACTCCTGTTCCGGATACGATGAGGGGAATATCCGGAAAAGTGGTATCTTTGGTTCACCGGATGATTATAAACAAGTCGGAACAAATAATTTATGTGGAGAATACAATACCGAGGGAAATAACTGCAAGGGAAGCGCTGCTGCTTGACGAAGCAGGAAAGCTATAGAAGAAGAGGGCACAAATCAGAAATAAGACGGGGGTTTGGTAAAAATGGCAAAAACGGTTTACAACCTTTTGCATGCCGAAGACAACGCGGAACATTTTGAATCCGGTAGAAAAGCAATTAAAGATTATTTTTCAGATAAGGAGTTTTCCATTGACGTAACCCGGGCACGGGACGGAGATGAAGTATACCGGCACCTGATCGACAGTGACAGGAAAATCGATATCCTGTTGCTTGATTTTGAGATGGGAGAAAGAGGCAATGGCGCCCAGGTGGCGGAAGCCATTGCCAAAAAGTATCCCTCTTTACCCATCTTTATTATATCCGCTTATACGGGGGTCCCCGATATTGAGGAAAAATTTCACAACCTGCTGACGCGCAAAATCATACGGGGCTACTCTAATTTTATGCCCTTTGAAAAGTGGTTAAACGATATCCATCTGTTGGTTACTGAAAAGGAAGTCAGTCTTTTGCATCTTTCGGATATTCATTTTGGCGATTTTTTCGCTTTCAGGGATTCCAAACCGGATGCAGAGATTTTATTAAATCTTGTAAATAAGATACATCCCATTGATCTGATTGTTTTAAGCGGCGATATCAGCAGCCGGTGTGAAAAAAAAGATTATGCGGCCGCCTACGATTTTCTCAAAAGCTTTGCCGAAATTGCCCGGGTAGAGCCTGAAAATTTCATCATCGTTCCGGGAAATCATGACTTTGACAGGGCTAAAGCACAAAATAAAGAGTATAAGAAATGCTTTAACAATTACATCTATTTTATAAACTTGTTTCAAACGGGCGGAGAAAAAGAGATCTTCAAGTATTTTCCCAATGAAAGCAATTTAAACAGTTTTTATTTTAACAGCATGGACGACTACAAAAAAGACATTGCGGACCAGATTTTTACCGTCTCTGTTTTTGATGAACTGAAAACCCTGGTGATCGGCTTGAATTCCGTCAATACCGATGGTGAGAAATATAAATGCGGCGTAATTTCCAAAGCCCAGCTGCTAAATGTGCAAAATGTCCTGGACACTCTTCCGAAGCACTACCTGGATTATTTTATTATTGCCACATTCCATCATAATATTTTTGAAGTGCCAAGTCTTTTTAACGGCAGCAGTAATCCTGAGAAAGGAAAGGAAGAATGGAGGCCATCCTTGAACAACCAGGGGATGGTGTTAAGAACCTTATTTAGAAATAAAGCAAGAATAATCCTTCACGGACATTCCCACTATGCCTCCGCCCACAAATACCTTCCGTATTATGTGGGGGATGTCAATGAAGTTAACAATTCCATCGGATATATCATATCCTCGGGGACTTTCAGCGGAGAAAGGGCAAATCCGCTGCAATTTTATTTCAGTGTGAACCATATCAAGTATAAAATCAATTTGCGGAATGAAGTTACGAAAGGCGTACTGACCAACTATGTTCTGAAACTGGACGACAACCAGTGGAAAGAAGCTAAATCAATCGATCTGGAATTTTAAAGGGGGAGAGTGACAATTCAGTTATCCCGGTTGTCATTGCGAGGAGCAAAGCGACGCGGCAATCTCTGCTACTGACTGCGATAGCGTTTATTCGATTACCGCGCTCCACTTCGTTTCGCTCGCAATGACAGTAACTGAATAGACACGGAGGAGAAGGAAGGGCTATCTGCGTAAACATAATTCTGTTTTCTTGTTGAAAGAAATGTGTTACAATTGATTAATATTTAATTTTGGTCATGTGGACCACGGTGGGGCTTTAATGAAACTTTTTATAAACCGGCTGAATTACGATAACAATGCACTTTTTATTATATTGGAAGGAATTGCCTATACAATTGTTTTAAACATATACAGCCCTTTTGTCTTGATGTTTGCAAAGCGGATGGGCGCCAATGATTTTCATATCGCCCTGTTAAACTCCCTGCCGCCTTTGGTTGCAGTATTTGTATTGATTCCATGTGGCATATTGATTGAGAAGGCCAACAGGAAGAAGCGGGCTGCGAGCCTCATGATCCTCCTGAACGCTATTTTTTATGCCGTCATCGCCTTTGTCCCGTTTATACCGGGTCAGGTAAAAATTATCATCTACATAATACTCATCGGTTTGATGAACTGGCCGGGCTCTCTTTACATAACGACATGGCAGTCATTTTTTGCGGACATTTTCAGTGGATCCAATGCAAACCGCGTGTATTCCCTTAGAAGCAAGTACAGTGCATTTTTTGGGCTGCTGGCCGCCTTGTTCGGGGGCCTGATCCTTACGGAAATCCCCGGAAACGACGCCGAACGGCTGATTGCTTACCAGGCCTTTTATCTGGCTTGCTTTGTCATCACACTGGTCCAGCTGTACTTTTTGTCAAAGGTCAGATCCGGGCCGTCAACGGCCTCTGACGGAAAACTTCCGGCTGCCGTACCTTTCAGGCTCTCCAGCTTCAAGGAAATTTTCCGCAACAAGGGCTTCATGGTTTTTTGCCTGTGCACCTTTTTATTTCATATTTCATGGCAAATGGGCTGGCCGCTGTTTTTCCTCTACAATGTGGACTACGCAGGGCTGAATGAATTCCAGCTCGGCATGATAAGCGTGATTGCGGGGGCCACGTCGTTTCTCTCGTATTCCCTATGGAGCAGGTTTATTGAAAAGAAGGGCACCCGGCTTGTCATAATCATCGGCGCCCTGGGCCTTGCCTTGAATCCGTTTTTCTTCACCAGCCTCCTGAGCTTTTATGCAATCATTCTGGTTAATGTGCTGGCGGGGTTTTCAGGCGCGGGGTTTACCTATACTTTGTTCTGCAGCCTGCTGGAAACCTTGCCGGAAGACAAAAAGACAATTTACATCTCCATGTTTAACACCTTTATCAACATATCGGGCTTCATATCACCCTTCATCGGTATCTGGCTCTATAAGCTCACCGGTATTTATACGGCGTTTTTCATCATAGCGGTGCTGAGAATGATGGCGTCTTCATTTTATATCGTACGCTGGTGGACCGGCAGAAAAATAAACAGCAGTAGTATGGATCATACACTGGGGGCTTAAGCGGTTCCGGAAATGCGGACGGAAGGAATGAAAAGAATGCGGTTGCTAAAATTTGTTTATTTGGGTATTATATATAAAAAAGTTTTATGCGGAGGTTTTGGTGGCAATTACAATCAGAGACGATATATTCCAGAGCGTTGAGAAGCCTGCGCGCTATACGGGCGGCGAGTGGAACAGCATCTCCAAGGAGCTTGACGGGATCCTTATCCGGTTTGCTTTTTGCTTTCCCGATGCCTATGAAATCGGCATGTCCCATCTGGGCATGAAAATCCTTTACCACCTTTTGAATGAACGGCCGGAGATATGGTGCGAAAGGGTTTTTGCCCCATGGGTAGACATGGAAGCCAGAATGCGGGAGAACAATATTCCGCTTTTTGCGCTGGAATCCCGGGATCCGGTAAAAGCCTTCGACTTTGTCGGCTTCACTCTGCAATACGAAATGAGCTATACAAACATACTAAATATGCTTGACCTGGCGGGAATACCGATGAAAAGCGGGGACAGGACGGCAGGGCATCCTTTCGTATGCGCGGGGGGACCTTGCGCATTCAACCCGGAGCCGCTGGCGGATTTTGTGGATTTTTTCATGCTGGGCGAAGGCGAAGACATCATCATGGAAGTAATGGACGCCTATAAGGCATGGAAAGCCGAAGGTGCGCCGCGGGAAGCATTCCTTGACAGGATTGCGGAAATTGAAGGCATCTATGTGCCGGCCTTTTATGAAACCGGATATAATTCCGACGGGACCATTGCGCATATGAAGCCTGTGAATGAGAAATACCCCGCAAAAATCAGAAAGAGGATCATCAAAGATCTTGATTCCACCTACTTTCCGGAGAAAATCATCGTACCCTTTACAGGCATCGTCCACGACAGGATCATGCTGGAGCTGTACAGGGGATGCAGCCACGGCTGCAGATTCTGCCAGGCGGGCGTCATATACAGGCCGGTCAGGGAAAGGACGCCCGGGAAACTGCTGGATATGGCGAAAAAACTGGAAGCCGCCACAGGCTATGAAGAGATTTCCCTTACCTCTCTCAGCACCAGTGACTATTCCGGCCTGTCACAGCTGACGGATGAATTGATCGGGGAGATGGAGTCAAAGCGGGTTAACCTTGCCCTTCCATCCCTGCGCATCGATTCCTTTTCCCTTGAGCTTATGGAAAAGGCCCAGAAGGTGAGAAAGAGCGGCCTGACCTTTGCTCCCGAGGCCGGGACCCAGCGGCTCAGGGATGTCATTAACAAGGGGGTCACGGAAGAGGATCTCGTAAATTCGGTTTCAACTGCCTTCAAAGGCGGCTGGAGCGGCGTAAAGCTCTATTTTATGCTGGGATTGCCGACAGAGACGGAGGAAGATATCGAAGGCATTGCCGTATTGGCAAACAAGGTTGTGGACGCCTATATGCATACTCCCCGTGAGAAAAGAGGAAAGGGACTCGATGTGACCGTAAGTGCTTCATCCTTTGTGCCCAAGCCTTTTACGCCCTTCCAATGGGAAGCCCAGGATACCATAAAAGTACTGAAGGAAAAACAGCACTTCCTTCGAAACAAAATAAAAAGCAGGTTTATCAGCTTCAACTGGCATGAGTCGGAAGTGAGCCTGCTGGAAGCGGTGTTTGCGCGAGGCGACAGAAGGACGGGGACAGTTCTTTTGAAGGCGTGGGAAAAGGGCTGCAAATTTGACGGCTGGGGCGAGCATTTCAAGTTTGAGGCATGGCTGGAGGCTTTTGAAGAATGTGCGATGGATCCGGCCTTCTACGCCAACAGGAAAAGGGCCTATGAGGAAATATTGCCATGGGATCACATCGATACGGGCGTTACAAAGAAATATCTTATAAAAGAAAATGAGAAGGCCCAAAGAGGAGAGCTTACCGGAGATTGCAGGTCCAATTGCTCCGGCTGCGGAGCAGTGTCCCTGGCAGGCGAAGACGCACCCTCGATGTGCAAGGCTGGCACGCTGTAGAAAAAAGGTGACATGAAATGGAAAGAGCGTGTGCGACAGGGGACGGTTCTCTGCCGCGGATTTCATGCAAGCGGACGTGCAATGCGCGCCCCTGCAGTCGGTTTACATCCTTGTGTCAATGTACCTGTCCCCTTGACATGTGCAAATGTTTTGTTGAAAAGAGGTATTTGCTTGAATAGTATACGTGTCCGGTTCACCCGGGGTGATAATGTAAAATTCATATCGCATCTGGATGTGATGAAGCTATTCGAAAGAACGCTAAGGCGCACCGGTATTCCGATCGCTTATTCTCAGGGCTTCAATCCGCATCCGCAGATGGTTTTCGGGCTGCCCCTTTCCGTCGGCGTGACCAGCGAAGCGGAATATGCCGATTTTGAGCTGGCGGAGGATATGGAACCGTCGGAATTCATTGGCAAAATGAACAGGGAGCTGCCTGACGGAATCGAGATCAAGGCTGCTGTTGTAAAGTCCGCCAAGGGAAATATAATGGCGTCGGTTTCCGGGGCGTTGTACCTGCTGTCCGTTTTTTTGAAGGAAAGCCTGGAATTGGCTGAAATAAGCCAAAGATTGGACAGCTTTCTTGAAAAAAATGAAATCATTATAAAAAAAGAGGGCAAAGGCGGAATAAAAGATGTCAATATAAGACCCATCCTACATAAATTGAAAGTAGACCCGTTGGATTTTGTTCCCCCCGGCTACCAGGGATTTAAAACGGCTTTCTGCATGGAGGCGCTGCTTGGCGCGGGAAGCGTTGCCAATCTCAAGCCGGAGCTGCTTTTAGCAGCCTTTGCGGAACATGCGGGTTTTGAAATCGGGGCTGCACGAATCCACCGCAAGGAATTGTATGTGGACAGAGACGGCAGGATGGCCAGCCCTCTGGAGGTGGTTTAATATTGATCAATGAAATCATTGTAGACGCGGGAATATCCGAAACGAGGGTAGCCCTGCTGGAAGATAAGGATTTGGTGGAGGTCTACATCGAACGGCCTTACAATGAAAGAATTGTGGGAAACATATACCGGGGAAAAGTGAGCAGCGTCCTTCCGGGAATGCAGGCTGCTTTTATTGATATAGGCTGCGACAAGAATGCTTTTTTGTATGTGGGCGATGCTGTGGCGCCGAAGGAATATGCCGAAGAGGAAGACGATATTTTTCCGGATGTTAAATGCTGCAGCATTGATGAAATCCTGAGGCCGGGACAGGAAATCACCGTCCAGGTCATAAAGGAGCCCATCGGGTCCAAAGGGCCCAGGGTTACAACCCATATAACACTGCCCGGAAGGCACCTGGTATTACTTCCGAATGCTGAATATACAGGCGTCTCCAGGCGAATCGAAAGTGAAAGCGAAAGAAGCAAGCTGAGAAAGATCGCGGAGAAGCTCAAGCCCAAAGGAATGGGACTAATCGTTCGGACAGCTTCCGAAGGGAGAAGCGAAGATGACTTCATTCATGACCTGGGCTTTTTGATGAAGCTGTGGGAGAGCATAAGGCAAAAAGAGCAGAGCGGAGCGATACCGCGCTGCATACACAAGGATATTAATCTTGTATACAGAGCGGTTAGAGATCTTTTTTCATGGGATATAGACAAATTTGTCATCAATGACAGGAACCAGTATACCAAGGTTCTTGAACTGGTGGAAATGATATCGCCCGCCCTCAAGTACAGAGTGGAGTATTTCAACAAGAATTATGACCTCTTTGAGTATTATCAGATCGAGTCGAAAATCAACAAGGCGCTGGCCAGGAAAATATGGCTGAAATGCGGGGGATATCTTGTCATCGACAGGACCGAAGCCCTTACGGTCATTGATGTGAATACGGGGAAATATGTAGGCGGCACCAACCTTGAGGATACGGTGCTCAAGGCCAATATCGAGGCTGCAAGGGAAATTGCCAGGCAGATAAGGCTCCGGGATATCGGCGGGATCATCATCATCGATTTTATTGACATGCATGAGCATGAACATCAGCAAATGGTTCTTGACAATCTCCGGAATGCGCTGAAAAGGGACAGGACGAAGACGACGGTTGTAGGGATGACCGGCCTGGGGCTGATTGAAATGACCAGGAAAAAGGTAAGACAGGAGCTGTCAACGGTATTGATGACAGACTGCGCACATTGTGACGGCACCGGAAAAGTGCTTTCGCCCTCAGCGATCGCAAGGAATGCGGAGAAGGAAATAAGCCGTTATTTCGGGCATAGCCTGGCCAATGCCATCCAGGTGGAAGTCCATCCGTCCGTTGCAGCTGTTCTGAATATGGAAAAGGAGGGTTTTGCGAAAATGGAGGACGCCTGCAATAAAAAGATCTCCATCAAATCTTCCGACGGCCTGCGGTACGATGAAATTAAAATCAGAGAGATTGACATTAATTCACTTGTATGTTAGAATAGTTCGGTAGCCGCTCGGCCAGGGCTTGATAAAATGTGTAAATAGCTGGTAAATACGGTAGGAGCGGGTCTTTTGTACCCGCCGTTGGCTGGCAGCAGCCATTGATCCGGAATGCCGGCTGTTTCTCTGCCTTAGGACCGGCGAGACTGGTAAGAGGAGGTGCAGTCAATGTACGCTGTTATTGAGACAGGCGGAAAGCAATATAAAGTGCAAGAAGGCGATGTGGTTTTTATCGAGAAGCTGGAAGCCGATGAAGGGTCGGCCGTTACGTTTGACAAGGTTTTGGCCGTTTCCAGCGAAGGCAATGTTTCTTTCGGAAGCCCGGTAGTGGCAAATGCAACTGTCAACGGTAAAGTACTTGGACATGGCAAGGATAAGAAGATTATCGTATTCAAGTATAAGGCCAAGAAGAACTACAGGAATAAAACAGGCCACAGGCAGCCATACACGAAGGTCCAGATCGATAAGATCAATGCTTGATAAAGCAGGCGCGGCAGGATGACGAAAGTAAATATTGTCAGGGACAAAGAGGGCTTTATTTGGGAAATTACAGTAGATGGACATGCGAATTCTTCAAAAAAAGGAAACAATGATATCGTATGTGCGGCAATATCTGCAATAACCTTTACAGCGATAAATGCTTTGGAAGAATTGGCAGGTATTAAAAGCTACTCGATGAAGGATGGCTGCATCAAGTGTACTGTTCCCATTGATATAGCGGAAGAGCTTAAGCCTAAAGTTAAAATTATACTTGACACAATCGCAATTGGATTTAAGCAAATAGAATATACTCCTTCTTATAGGAGATATATTTCGGTTTTGGATGAGGAGGTGTAGTGAACGATGATCAAAATCAATTTGCAATTTTTCGCCCATAAAAAGGGAGTTGGAAGCTCCAGGAACGGTCGTGACAGCGCGGCCCAGAGACTTGGAGTGAAAAAGGGAGACGGACAGCCGGTGCTGGCCGGAAACATTCTCGTAAGGCAAAGGGGTACCAAGATCCATCCCGGTGAAAACGTAGGAATAGGAAAGGACGATACGCTTTTTGCACTGACGGAAGGCAAGGTCAAGTTCGGAAGATTGGGTAAGGACAAGAAACAGGTAAGCATAATAACGATGTAAAAAAACCCGGGTGACCGGGTTTTTTTTTAAGGCATTCCGTCCGGGCGGATGGCATAAAATCAGGTATTTTGATAAAAATACCTGGTAGTGTGTTTAACTAGATATGAAAGGTGAGTGCATTTTGTTGTTCATTGATAATGCGAAAATATTTATCAAGGCAGGCGACGGCGGAAACGGCATCGTATCCTTCCACAGGGAAAAATACATAGCCGCAGGCGGTCCCGACGGCGGCGACGGCGGCAGGGGCGGCGATGTGATATTTGTCGTGGATGAGGGCTTAAGGACGCTTGTGGATTTCAAATATAAAAGGAAATATGTCGCCGAATCGGGGGAAAACGGCGGTGCGGGAAATTGCTCGGGGAAGAGCGGAAAAGATCTGGTGATTAAAGTGCCTCCGGGCACGATGATCAAGGATGAAAACACTTCCCGCATTCTTGCGGATATGACCAAACCCGGCCAGAGGACCATCCTGGCCAAAGGCGGCAAGGGAGGGGCGGGCAACCAGCATTTCGCCACTCCCACACGGCAGGTGCCCAGCTTTGCCAAAAGCGGCGACGCCGGGGAGGAACTGAAGGTTGTTCTTGAATTGAAGCTCCTTGCCGACGTAGGTCTGGTGGGGTTCCCAAATGCGGGCAAGTCAACCATTCTGTCAAATTCTTCGGCTGCAAAGCCGAAAATTGCCGACTATCCCTTTACCACCCTTGAGCCCAATCTGGGAGTTGTAAACCTGGAGGGCATTTCCAGCTTTATTCTTGCGGATATTCCGGGATTGATCGAGGGCGCGCATGAAGGTGTGGGACTTGGACATGAATTTCTGAAGCATCTGGAGCGGACCAAGCTGCTGGTCCATGTTGTGGATGTGGCTGCGGTTGACGGTAGGGAGCCTCTGAAGGATTTTGAAACAATAAACAATGAACTGAAGCAATACAATCCGGGGCTGGCTGCGAGACCACAGATTGTAGCCGCAAACAAAATTGACCTTCCGCAGGGAAGGGAAAACCTGCCTGAGTTTACAAGCACTCTTGAAAAAGAGGGCTATAAGGTTTTTCCCATATCGGCTGCAACGGGTGGAGGTATGAGAGAATTAATGCTGCATGTAGCCGAAATGCTCTCCAAACTGCCCGATACCCTTTTAACCGAAGATGCCGAGGATGAGGTCGTCTATTCGGCGGCAGAGGAAGAACCCTTCAATATTAGAAAAGAAGGCAGAGACTATATTGTTGAAGGCAAATGGGTAAAGAAGATCGTGGGCTCAACCAATTTCGGCATCTATGAATCCTCCCAGTATTTCCAGAGGGCGATAAGGGCAAAGGGCATCATTGACGCCCTGGAAAAGATGGGGATCAACGAGGGCGATACGGTAAAAATGTATGATTTTGAATTTGAATATCAAAGATAATAAAGGGGAAGGAGCTGCCTAATGCTTACAAGCAAACAAAGAAGCTATCTCAGAAGCCTTGCCAACGGCATTGAACCCATCTTTCAAGTCGGCAAGGGCGGAATCGGGCAAAACATGATAAAGCAGTTTAATGATGCCTTGGAGGCTAGAGAGCTGGTAAAGGCATCGGTATTGAAAAATTCCGCGTCGGACACAAAAGAGGTCTGTGAAGAAATAGCAAGCCTGACAGGCGCCGATATCGTCCAGATGATCGGCAATAAATTTGTATTGTACAGGGAATCCAGAGAAGATAAGGTTATAATCCTGCCGGGCTGAATTACCAACACATATGGAAGTTGGCGGCTTCCTATTCATGTATAAGGTAAAGGTGGAGCATGGCGGTCATGTAGGGGCGCGCATTGCGCTCCGCCTATATGCGAACTATGGTAACAAATACCGGAAAGCCAATAGCTGCCCCTGATTGGATTCCTTCTTCATTGCTAATGGTAAAGGTGGAGTATGACGGTCATGTAGGGGCGCGCATTGCGCGTCCGCCTATATGCGAACTATGGTAACAAATACCGGAAGGCCAATAGCTGCCCCTGATTGGATTCCTTCTTCATTGCTAATGGTAAAGGTGGAGTATGACGGTCATGTAGGGGCGCGCATTGCGCGTCCGCCAATGGTAAAACCGAACCGAAAATATATATAAGTTAGGGGGAGTATATTTATGGCTTTGATGCAATGTAGTTTTTCCTCGGAAGTGCTGGGGGTCGGAGCTTCGATGAATGTCGTGCTGCCGCAGGTGCCGGGATTGAAGGAAAAGAAATTACCGGTGCTGTATCTTCTGCACGGACTTTCGGACGACCATACCGCCTGGCTGCGCCGGACCTCCATCGAGAGGTATGCGGAACTGTGGAAACTGGCGGTTGTCATGCCCGCTGTCAATAGAAGCTTTTATACCGATATGAAGTACGGATATAAATATGAGACCTTTATAAGCAAGGAATTACCTGAATTGGCACAGTCCTTCTTTCCGGTTTCGGACAAGCGGGAAGACACCTTTGTCGCAGGGCTTTCCATGGGAGGGTATGGCGCCTTGAAGCTGGCTCTGGGCAACCCGGACAGGTATGCTGCCGCCGCAAGCCTGTCGGGAGCCGTTGATATCGCAGGCGTGCCATTAACGGAAGGAATCGTGGAGTTTGACTTGATATTTGAAGACAAGCATAAGCTTAAGGGAAGCAAGGACGATCTGTTTTATCTGGCTGAAAAAGCTGCCGCTTCGGAGGGGAAAAAGCCCAGGATTTATCAGTGCTGCGGGACAGAGGATTTCCTTTACGAAGACAATGTCAGGTTCAGGGATTTCATCAGCAAGCTGTCCTTTGATTATACCTATGAAGAAGAACGCGGCATGCATGAATGGGGATACTGGGACAAGAAGATCCAAAAGGTCCTGCGGTGGCTTCCGATAAAGAAATAGGAAACAGTATACCCTTCACAGCTCCGTACTGAAAACATAACTTCCCGTTTTTCCGAAAATGCAGGTTGCATAGGTAAGCAGCAAATGCAAAGCATTTGTGACCGAACCCGGACACAACAGTCTGCATTTTTGGGAAGCATGTGCGGGAAGTTGTATTTTCGCTTCTAATTTTTAGGTGGTATGAGGTTGCCGCGCTACGCTCGTAATGACATGCGTGGAGCACACCACCCTTATTTGTCATTGCGGGCAGAGCGAAGCAATCTCTGCAAGCCTAAAGAATGAGATTCCCATGTCGCTTTGCTTCTCAGAATGCCAAGATAAATCGCATAGTGCGAATTGAAGTTTTTTGATAGGACTTATTGACAGGATAAGAATTACGTGATAAGCTGTTAATAGTAGATAAACGCGTTTAGTAAATAAATATGAATGTAGCTAAAACGCTACGTTACATAATTTTTTTGCAATATAAAAGCTTTTATATCTTCCTGCTCGTTTGTTCAAAAACCTATGACGGTAAAATGCGTATTATGAGAGGAGAGAACCCAATGAAAAAGCATAATTCTATTAAGCGGTTGTCGGTATACCTTACTGCACTCATCCTGCTTGTATCCATGGCAGGGTGCGGAGGATCAGCCGGCGATCAGACAGGCACCGCAAACACACCATCTGAAAGCAAAGCGTCAGATGGTACGGCTTCAAACACAAAGCTTGTTTTTTGGAACCTTGGGTTAAAGGTAGTAGATGATACCGGCGCGATCGCAACAGAAGACCTTGCGATTTATCAGGCAATTAAAAAATATGAAGGGGAGACAGGCGGAAAGGTTGAAATTGTTAACCAGTCCTATGACAATTGGCAGAATCTTTTTCAATCTGCCGGCCTTGCAGGGAATGGGCCGGATCTGGCACAGACCGTTGCAGGTGCTATAACACTCGGGTACAAGAATTTTATTGAGCCTTTGGACAAATACTTTACGGCAGATGAGCTTGCAGGCTTTATGAACCTTGATATGCTGCGCACGGACTATAAAGCGGATGGAGAGCTTCTTGGAATACCTACCGACGTCACCACATTAAACTTGTTCTATAATAAAGAAATATTCAAGAAAGCCGGACTGGATCCCGAAAAGAAATTGGAAACCTTTGCCGAGTTGGAGGAGGCCTGTGCAAAAATTAAGGCCGCGGGATATCAGCCGATGGCCATCAACGATGCAGACGGCAGCAACAGTGCGTGGGTCGTTTGCGAATTCCTGTCGGACAAGCTCGGCAACAGCCAGATCTTCGGCTTCAAGGATGGGACAATAAAAGTGACGGACGATGTCTTTGTACAGTCCTTCAAAGGGTGGACGGATTTTACGAAAAAGGCTGTGGAAAATGGATGGTGCAGAGAGGATTCTTTCAGTTCCAATACCGATAATACGAGTCCTTTCTATGCAGGCCAGGCCGGTATGGTCTTAGGGGGCTCATGGAATTGCTTTAACGTTTATACCTCCCTTGGTGAAAATGCCGGAACAATGCCTATCCCTGCCCTGGCGGCCGATGACCCGTATAAGGACTATATCTGCAGTCAGTTCGGCAGCAATGTCGTTATCACCAATTATTCCAAAAACAAGGAAGAGGCTGTCAGGTTCTTAAAAATACTGGCTCAGAAGGATACCAGCCTCAACCTGTATAATGAATCCAGCACTCTTCCGGCAAGACTGGATGTAGACCTTTCTGCGTCAAAGGCGGGCAATCCGCTGGCACTTGAGTGCTACAACTGGATAACGCAGAACAAGAATGTTGTAGGTTTTGATTCCATAATGCCTGCCGCAGGGTGTGCCGAATGGTATAGGGTTGCACCTCTCGCATGCACAGGAAAGTATACGGTAGAGGATGCAATTACCGCCATCAACCAGAAGAATGAAGAGGCGCTTGCCGCCAGGTGATATCCTTTAAAAACCAGGCAGCTTACCAAAGAAGAAGGTCCGTAATTGTATAAAGAATCCGTGATGATGGGAAGGGAGCAGCTTTCTCCCTTCCCGCTCCGGAGTGGCAGGAGGTTGGAACAATGATTTATAAAGCATCGATTGTGCATACAAAAAAGGCGAAGCAAAGGTGGGGGATTGCGTTTGCTCTTCCGGCATGCATTTTGGTGTTGTCATTGATGATTATTCCCATATTTGTCGTATTTGCGTTTTCCTTCACCTCATGGGATGGCATAAAGGAAATCCGTTTTATCGGAATTGGCAATTTTGTAAAAATACTGACTACCGGTGAATTTTGGAACATCATTAAAAACAATATCATTTTCATGTTTATTGGCGCCCCGATATGGACCATAACCCCACTCATTGTTGCCGTGCTCTTGTATGAAGAAATAAAGGGGTTCCGCATATTCCGCACAATATTTTTGCTGCCGTCGGTACTGGCTGCATCTGTGATTGGCATCATATTCGTATCGTTCTTTGGCCTGGACGGGCCGTTCAACCAGATACTGAGGACAATCGGCCTGGATTTCATGGCGCTGTACTGGTTCGGCTCTGCGAAGACCGCCATCCCCATGATTATCAATATGATCAACTGGGCCGGATTCGGAACAACTGCGCTGATCTACATTGCAGGAATGTCTTCCATTGACACCTCCGTATATGAATCCGCCTATATTGACGGGGCAAAATGGTGGACGCGCTTTTTCAAGATCACTTTGCCGATGATTTACAATGTCATTAGTTTTGTTTTCATACTCAATATCATCGCCTCGTTTACGTCATTGTTCAATTATATATTTGTTACCACCAGAGGCGGGCCGGGATATGAAACGACAGTGATTGAGTACCTGATCTACTTGAAAGGTTTTACAACGCATGAATTCGGATATGCTTGCGCTCTTTCAGCGGTTATGTTTGTTATAGTTTTTGCCATTAGCATTGCCGTACTGGCGTTAAGCAGGAGGAAGAAAGCATAAACAGGGTATAGAATGATGCAGGGAGAATATTTATGTATGCTGGTGAAAAGAAGAATAGTGTTTCCAGGGTTTTGATTTATATGGCTTTAATCATTATTTCAATTACAATTGCATATCCGTTTTTCTATATGGTTATCACCGCGTTGAAGCCGCAGAGCGAATACTTCGGCAATATCTTCGGGTTGCCCCGGCAGCCGACCATGTTGAATTTCCGGGTTGCAATCGAACGCTTCAACGTCCTTCTGCTGGGGAGGAACTCGCTGGTTGTGGCAAGCCTTTCGGTTTTTTTTAACTGCACCGTCTCCGCAATGGCTGCATACAGCTTCTCAAAGCTCCCTTTCAAAGGAAGCAAGGGCATTATGAGTTCGATTGTAGGATGTATGATCATACCCGGACAGATGTTGATGATCCCTGTTTATATCATCATATCGAAAGCCGGACTGATTAATACATTTACAGCCGTAATCCTGTTCTATGTTGCCACCGGGATCCCTTTTGCCGCTCTTATGCTAAAGACGCAATGCGACAACATACCGGATGAGATTATTGAAGCTGCGGAGATTGATGGGACGGGCCCGGCGAAAATGTTTTTTACGATGGTGGTACCCTTTCTCAAGCCCGCGCTCATTACACTGGTTATATTAAACTTTATGGGCTTTTGGAATGAATTGCTTTATGCGATGCTTTTTTTACAGGGGCCGGCAAAACGCACGCTCACTGTAGAAATTGCCACAGCCGCCGGAAGGTTTATGACAAACGTACCGATGAAAATGTCGGGCCTTTTGCTGAACAGCATTCCCACGATTTTGATTTTCATCTTCTTCCAAAAATACATTTCGAAAGGTCTTACGCTGGGAGCAATAAAATAGGGTGACCGGAGTGCCGGTTAAAGAAAATACTGGATATAGAGAATGCAGTATGATAATATTAAAAAAATTGTCAAAAAAATAAGAAAAGTATATCACTGACATGTGCTGTAGTGAATTAAGGTAAGGGTGTGAAGAGGTGGCAAGGTTTAGTATCAAGGAAGTGGCAAATATGGCTGGGGTGTCTCCATCTGCGGTATCGATTGTGCTGAACGGAAAAAAAGGCGTCAGCGCTGAAACCAGACAGAAGGTACAGGCGGTTATAGATAAATTGCAGTATACTCCCAACCCCAATCCCAAAAGGCTACTTTATAAAAAAACATTTAATATTGCTCTGATCGTGAGCGATGTTTTGCCCATTGACGATAGCTTTTACCTGGAGTTGAGCAAAATTATACAGCATGAATGTGAAGCAAGGGATTATAATCTCATTTATACCTCGCTGCGTACTGTCAATGGTGTAAAGCGGCTGCCAAATGCCGTTCTTGCATCCGATGTTGACGGGATCATATGTACCTGCGGCATAACCGGAAAAATGGGCAATGATCTGGAACAGCTTGGCATACCCATCATCTTTGCCGACTTTAAGCCTTCGGACACCGAGCTGAAATATGTCATAGCCGATTATCGCGCAACTGCAATCATGGCGGTGGAATATTTGATTCGTATAGGGCACAGGCATATAGCATATTTTGCCGACAGCGGGGCCGGCATGCTCAACGACTTGCCCTTTGACGGCTATTCCAGTGCAATGAAGGCCGCCGGGCTGCCCATAGACCCCGCCTGGCTTGTAACGGATTTTTCCGATGAAGAAAGCATGCTGCAATCCATAAAAAGGCTGCTTGACTATAAAAAAAGGCCCACTGCCTTTTATTGCTGCGCCGATATTCATGCAATCAATGCAATGCGTTGCCTGAAGAAATGCAATGTAAACGTTCCGGAGGATATTTCGGTAATGGGTGTCGACGACATTAAACTGTCCAGGTATGTCGAGCCTGCACTGACAACCATCCATATCAACCGCGAAGAAATGGGACGCGTAGCAGTTACACTCTTACTGGAGCTTATTAATGGTAATCAGGTGGATAGTTACATGGTGAAGAATACCCTTGTGGTCAGAGAAAGCACCGGTTCCATCTGATCTTTTTTTGCTGTATTCCGGTATGGCATGCCGCTTTGCTTACGGCTGTAAACAAAGCTTGTATACTATATGGCTTTATTGCCGTGTGAACAACGATGTTAGGGGGACCCTGAAGTGAAAGAGGATCTGGAAATAAAATCCGAGAAAGTCTGTATGTCCAATGAATATATTTCATTTTGCAGGATTGCCGGCGATATTTTGCCTCAAAAAATATTCGGATTGCTTAATTATCACCCTTTGCCTGCGGAGAATTTTACCGTCAATACGAACAAGGGGTATTTTGACTCAAGGCTTTCCCAGTGTACCGGGCATTGGTCGGAAAGTGAGTGCCGCTTGGATTTCGAATTGCAAAAAGATGGCTGTGTGACCGTTGCCTGGGGATATGTAAATGGTGTGATAACACGCAAGGATATTCTTGTCAATCATGGCAGAGACGATATTATCATCTATGACTATAAGGCAAGTATAAGCTTCAAAGGCGAGTATGAAATGTATTCCCAGCTTCACTATTGGTGCTGTGAAAACCAGGGCAGGTGGGAGGATATACTGCACGGTGAAAAAAGCATCCAGTCAAAAGGCGGACGTACCTGCATTGGCGCATCCCCTTATTTGTGCGTCAGAGAGAAAAATACCGGGAAAGGTATTGCGGTTCATCTGGTGCCCGGGGCGGACTGGAAATTGTCGGTGGAAGGGCTGCGCATCGGCAGTGAAAGTCCGCATGCCATTTTAAAAGCCGGCTTTAATGATCCCGGGATGGCTTATCGTGTAAAACCGGGGGAAAGTGTACTGCTTTCCGAGCTTGTTATTACAGAACTGCCGGATGGGAAGCCTGAAGCGGCGGCGCCCATACTGCATGAATATATGCTGCAGAAGATGGAATACCAGTGCTCTAAAACGATTCCCATCGAATATAACACGTGGATTTTTGAATTTGACCGGTTGAATGAGCAGCACCTCGTAAAACAGCTTGAAGCTGCGAAGGAAATCGGATGCGAGATGTTTACCGTCGATGCGGGATGGTACGGACAACTGGAAGGAAACTGGATTGCTCAGATAGGCGATTGGAGAGAAAAGCTGGACGGGGCGTTTTACGGGAAAATGAAGCAATTTGCCGACAGGGTCAGGGCGTCCGGATTGAAATTCGGTATATGGATCGAACCTGAACGGTATGACAGGAGTGTCCCTGTTGTACAGGAGCATCCCGGGTGGTTTATCGATGAAGGCACGGAGCATGTTTATCCGGATTTGCAGAAGAAAGAGGCTTATGATTTTGTTTATGAAACCCTTTGCAATACCATCGACCGGTATGGCGCCAACTGGGTAAAAATCGATTTCAACAATGTGCTGGGGCGTGACCCGTATGGCATGGCACATGCAGGATATCTTGGCAGCTTGTACAGGATGGTTGATCAGCTGCAGCTCCAATATCCGGAGGTGGTCATAGAGAATTGTGCCAGTGGGGGAATGCGCCTGGATCTGGAATCATTCAAGCATTATGCCGTATTTTTCCCGACGGATACGGCCAATCCGGTGGATATGCTGCGTATATGCGAGGGGGCTTCCCTGCGCGTGCTTCCGGGGAGGCTGCTCAAATGGCTGACCCTTAAAAATGCCGGACCGATCATGCCGGTTTATCCGGAAGGCGGGCCTCAGACGACGATGATCACCTCGGGAAGAGCCGGGTGGCCGCCGGCAGAGACTGTCGACCTGGATTTTGCCGCAAAAATATGCTTGTGCGGACAATTGGCTTTTACCGGCGACCTGGGCTCCTTCGACCCTTCAACGGTGGCTTCGGTGAAGCGTTATGTTACCTTTGCCAAGGAATGGCGCGATTTCATATACAATTCCGTAGCCTTCCCCCTTACGGAGGTGAAATCCATGGATGAGCGAAAGGGCTTCAGCGCAATGATGCTCACGGATCTGCACAGGGAGAAGGCATTGGTATTTGCATACCGCCTTGATTCCGGCATGGATGAATATTGTGTAAAGCTTCCGGCGCTTGAAAAAACGGCGCGCTATGAGCTCAGCTGCTTTGACGACGGCATTCTTGGCAGCTTCACCGGAGAGGAGCTGCTGCAGAAGGGGATCGCCTTAAGGTTCCTGCAGATCAATACCGGGAAAATACTTATTTTACAGGGGGGTGCACAACGATGAAGGAGTATTCCTATAAAAATTTATTGGAAAGAATGACGGATTTCCGTCTGCTGGCAATTCCGCCGGAGGATGGCGAAAGAGGGGGCTGCTTTTCAAGCTATGACCGTCGCTCAGTTTACAATCCGGAAGAGGACCGGTACGAGAACTGGGACGCCAATGCAGACCACGAAGGGTTTATATGCAGCGAAGCCGATGGATGTGTTGTCCTTGATATGGAAGGGCCGGGTGTGATTTGGCGCGTGTGGTCGGCGATGGCGCAGGAAGGGAATATCCGCGTATATATAGACGATATGGAAAACCCGGTGATAAGAATGCCGTTCCGTCATTTTTTCGAGCATTTTTACCACATGGAGTTTTTAGCTAATTTCCCTAACCTGATGCCGATCCTTTCACGCGGGCGCAACCGGTGGATCCCGATTCCGTTCAACCGTCGCTGCAAGATTGTGCTTGAAGAAGGATGGGGGTGCTATTACCATATCACCTATACCAGGTTTTCGGAGGATACCAGGCTCCCCGTATATAACAGAGAGCTTGAAAAGAATATACAGATCCCTCTTGCCGAGCTTGACCGCAAATTCCATTTCAGGGGAGAATGCCCGTGGCTGTATAGTGAGAAGGATACGACGGAATATTTGACGGCCTGCTGTCGGGCCGGGGAAGAAACCCTGGTTTTCAGTTCGGACATCCCCGGCGCCATCACAAAATTATGCATGAATTTCCGCACACTGCCCGAAGACTTATGTGCCGATTTAATGCGCTCTCTGCTGCTTGAGATCAAATGGGACGGTGAAACGGAAAGCTCGGTGCTGTGTCCGGCAGGCGATTTCTTTGGTACGGCGCCGGGATGTAACGATTTCAAGACCTTGCCGGTTGCCATGCAGGGAGGCCGCGGGGTCAGCCGCTGGTATATGCCGTACAAAAGCGTTAAAATCACTTTGCGGAATACTTCGGGGAAGGATATCCATCTTCCTTTGGAGATAACGACAGTGAAGCTGGACAGAGAAGAAGCGGAGCGTACGATGCGCTTCCATGCCAAATGGCACCGGGATGATTTTCTTGACCTTGATCCGGTGCGATTCGGGAAAACAGGCGACCGCTGGCCGGACTGGCCGATGCTTTTGTGCAAGGGCAGGGGGCGCTTCTGCGGAATGCACCTTTCAGTAAAAGACACATGGCCTGTCCCGGCGGAAAAGCCCGAGGAATGGTGGTATGGCTATATCAACAAGATTACGGTTGATTGGTGGTGGGGTGAGGGCGATGAAAGGTTCTTTGTCGATGGGGAGAAATTTCCCTCTACCTTCGGTACAGGCAGCGAGGACTATATAGGATACTCATTGGCAGCCATTCCTCCGCATACGATGTTTGACAGCGCCTATGCCTGCCAAAGTGCTGTTCCCATCGATGGCAATGGATACACATCGGTTGCACGTTTTCACCTGTGTGATAATATACCCTTTTACAAAAGCTTTGAGGCTTATATTGAAAAAGACAAGGAAAATCGATGGGGGGAGGGCTGCGAGTGTCTCTATGCCTGTACTGTTTATTGGTATCTTTTGCATGACGGCACGCAGATAGACCCGTATCATGATGCAGGTGACAACGATCGATAGTGAATTGCGCGTCCGCAAAAGCAATCTGCGTCAAACAGCTACCGGACGGCCAATGGCCGCCCCCTGCATCAGCCTTTAATATCAGCTGCCGGCTTAGCTATTGCCTGGCAGAAATTTTGATGGTATAATAACTCTTGGAATAAAATAAGACAGTTCGTGACCATCCTGTCTCTAAACAAAACTACGGAAAGGATTGTAGTGCGCTTGACGGCGGCGCTGCAGCCAGTAAGTGTGTTTGGGGCGGAAAGCCCCTTTTTTATTGCCGCCGCGGGGAAAGGTGCGGTGATTCCTGCATTTTGGCTTGGTCCGGGCGAAAAAGAAAGGATTCAAATCATGCGAAAAACCCGTTTTATCACCGAGGCTGCAATTATTGCAGCATTGTATGCCGTGCTCACAATTGTGATACCCGGAGGCTCAGGACAAATACAGATAAGGGTAGCGGAAGCACTCACCATACTGCCGTTTTTCACTCCTGCTGCCATACCGGGGCTTTTTGTAGGCTGCCTGACAGCCAATCTGCTTGTAGGGTTCGGCCCGTACGATATCGTCATTGGAAGCCTGACCACCCTGTTTGCTGCCTTTTTCACGTGGAAAATGCCCAAAAAGCTTCTTGCTCCGCTTCCGCCGGTAATCCTGAACGCAATCGGCGTCGCAGTCATCCTCAAGCTTGCGGCCAACATACCCATGCCTGCAACCATGGGCTTTGTCGCCATTGGGGAGATTGTCGCCTGTTACGTCCTGGGTTACCCGTTATTGCTGCTTCTGGAAAAGCAGAAATACAGGATTTTCGGCAGCCGCCAGCCTGGGGCGTAAGGGTACGGTCTTCATAACACAAGATAATTTGTGACGATTCAGTTACCCCGGTTGTCATTGCGAGGAGCAAAGCGACGTGGCATCTCTGCTTCTGACTCAGATAGCATTTATTAGATTGCAGCGCTCCACTTCGTTTCGCTCGTAATGACAGTAACTGAATAGTCATGATAATTTCATATCACGAATTGGAAAGACCCAAAAAGTCTATTGACACATTAAGCGATTTGCACTATGATTAAAGCACAACTGAACATAATCTGGGGAGCTGAGGATTCGGCTGAGAGGGGACATGAAACGTCCCGACCCATATAACCTGAGACGGATAATGCCGGCGGAGGGAGTATTTTGCTAATATTTATGTTGCGGAAAAACCCCTTTTATCTTTATCAGGTAAAAGGGTTTTTTAGCGTATAATGACCACCTGATCTCTAAAGAAGCAAGTGCCCGAACGGCGCTCCCCATTTTAACAGGTTGAAAAGAATTAATTTTGGGAGGCGGTAAAATGAAGAAGTTTAATACCTGGATGCTTGCGGAAGCAGGGATTGTTATTGCACTGTTTCTGATATTAAAGCAGGTAAAGGTCTTTGAAATGCCTATGGGTGGGTCGATTACAGCCGGCGCTATGGTCCCGCTGCTGGTATTCTCATTCAGATGGGGCGGGCTAAGAGGCGTATTTGTATGTGCTGTTGCGGGAATCATGGATTTCATCCTCGGCACGAAATATACCTTTCATCCGGTGTCACTGCTGTTTGATTATCCGGTGGCATATGGAATGATCGGTCTGGCCGGATTTTTCGGAAAGAAAATTGCAGGAATGCTTGCAGGTACTGTCATTGGTATCTTCGGGAGGTTTGCATGTCATGTCCTTTCGGGAGTCGTTGTATTTGCCAGCTATGCGCCCGAGGGACAGAGCCCGTTGCTTTATTCCATACTTTATAACGGCACCTACCTGCTTCCGGAATGCATAATTTCCTTCATCCTTGTGACTTTGATCATCAAGTATGCAAGATTGCCCGAACCAAAGCGGGTGTAAGCCTAAAGACGAAACTGCGACAGGGGATGAACTCTCTGCGACAGAGAAACGGCCCCTGTCGCATATGTCAATGTACCTGTCCCCTGTGACATGCGATCATGAATTTCTGCTGCTTCAAAAAACAACTGATACATATATCGTATGGGCGACCGGCGGCTTAAAGCGCGGATCCTGCCTTTTGCATCCTGTCCAGGATGGTACGTGCCACAAGAACGCCGCTGGCGCTTGCCTGGGACAGCCCTCTGGTGATACCGGCGCCGTCGCCGACGGCAAACATGTTGGGAAGCTTTGTCTCAAGCTCGTTGCTCAATTCCAGGCGGGAGCTGTAGAATTTGACTTCCACGCCATAAAGCAGGGTGTCGTAGTTGGCAGTTCCCGGAGCTATCTTGTCCAGTGCGTAGATCATTTCGATGATATTGTCCAGATGCCGCTTTGTAAGCACCAGACTCAGATCGCCGGGGGTAGCTTTCATCGTAGGCCTGGTAAAGCTCTGGCCCAGCCGGTGCTCGTTGGTTCTGATCCCTTTGATCAGATCGCCGAACCTTTGGACCAGGACTCCGCCTCCAAGCATGTTTGAAAGCGATGCAATCCTTTTGCCGTACTGGTAGGGCTCGTTGAAAGGCTGCGTGAACCGGTTGCTGACCAGCAGGGCAAAATTGGTGTTAGCGCTCCTCAGCGCCGGATCGGTATAGCTGTGGCCATTTACCGTGATAATGCCGTCTACATTTTCAGAAACAATATGTCCATAAGGATTCATGCAAAAGGTCCGGACAATATCTCCATATTGCTTTGTCCTATACATGAGCTTCGATTCATAAACTACATCGGTAATATGTTCAAAGACTTTGGCGGGCAGTTCTACCCGGACGCCGATATCCACCTGGTTGTTTATCAGGTTCAGATCCAGCTTCCTGCACTGCTGGGAAAACCATTCGGCGCCGGACCTTCCGGGCGCGGCGATAAGATAGCGGCAATGAAGGTTTTCGCCATTGGCCAGCTCAAGACGGTAAAAGCCGTCTTCCGGAACGATTTGCTTCACCTCGGTGTTACAGCGGATTTCCATTCGCTTGTCCAGGTGCTCATACAGCCTTGTTAGTATTTTCAGGTTGTTTTCCGTCCCAAGATGCTTCACGGAAGCATGCAGCAGGTGCAGGTCGTTTTGCAAAGCCTTTTTCTCTATTTTTGAGGCTTCTTCACTCTCCGTGGTATAGCGCTCGGTGGTAGCTCCGAATTTTACGTTGATGCTGTCCACATACTCAAGCAGCTCCATGACATGCCGGTCTTCCAGGTATTCATTCAGCCATCCGCCGAACTGGGTGGTAAAATTGAATTTCCCGTCGGAATACGCGCCTGCGCCGCCAAAACCGTGCATAATCCCGCAGGATTTGCAGCGGAGGCAGTTAAGCTTTCTGTTGGCGATGGTGGGACATTTTCTGCCTTTAATATCGCAGCCCTGTTCCAGCATGACGATGTCCAGCGCCGGATTCTTTTCGGAAAGCTCATAGCCGGCAAAAATTCCCGATGTCCCGCTGCCAATGATTGCTACGTCCCGGATATTGTTTTTCATAATCCATCGATCTCCCATATTGCCTGTTTTCTCTGGTTCCTTCTGCCGTTTAACGCTCTTGGCGTTTTCGGTAACACATTATTCATTCAAAAAGGGACATTCCCCAGACCCGTAACAAATCCTTCAAGGCTTGACCCTAATGGAATATTTCATGTGGGTGTGTCCCTTTACATTATATCCTGCCATAATGCTCCAATACAATACATGAAACTTCATACTGAAAAAAATATTGTCCGAGGATGGGTTTTTGTGAAACATGCTTATTGCTTTTTAGGACACGTTAGGATATATTATTAAAATAGTCGACTTCATTTTCGAAAGGACAAGCCTTACCCATGGAGCTTTTGAAGCAAAGGATTTTGAAGGATGGCAGGGTTGCAGGTACGGACGTTTTAAAGGTGGACAGCTTCCTGAACCACCAGCTGGACGTAGGACTGTTGAACGAAATCGGAAAAGAATTTAAAAAAAGATTTGAAGATAAAAAAATAACAAAAATACTGACAATTGAAGCCTCGGGAATCGCAGTAGCCTGCATGGCGGCTCTTTCTTTCAACGTTCCCGTTGTTTTTGCCAAAAAGACCGAGGCGAAAAATATGGATGTTGATACCTATGAGAGCGAAGTATTTTCCTTTACAAAAAACAAAGGGTATAAAATCAGAATTTCAAAAAAGTTTATCGGAGCCGGAGACCGGATACTGATACTTGATGATTTCCTGGCAAACGGGAAAGCCGTGCTCGGGCTCAAGGATATTATCGACCAGGCCGGAGCTGTGCTTGAAGGCGTAGGGATCGTCATTGAGAAAGGCTTTCAGGACGGCGGCAGAATTCTCCGGAATGCGGGGATAAGGGTGGAGTCTCTTGCAATTGTGGAATCCATGAGTGAGGGCAGGATAGTATTCGGGTGATGCAAATAAGTATGAAAAAGTGTAGGAGCGCGTATTGGGCGTCCGAAGGATGGAATCTCTTGCAATTGTGAAATCCATGAGCGAAGGCAGGATCGTATTCAGGTAATGTGGTTAAGTATGAAAAAGTGTAGGAGCGCGCATTGCGCGTCCGAATAAATGCAAATCTATGGTAGTAAAAATACCGGACGTCCAATGGTCGCCCCTACATTATATAAAAATAAAACCATAGGGAAGAGAGGAACAAAGATGCAAAGAGGAACAAAAACACAAAAGAGAATTATTTCAATGGCACTGGTACTGGTATTTGCTTTTGCCGCACTGCTCACAGGCTGTGGCGATAAGGCTGGAAGCAGTGAAACCACAACGGCCGGAACCACGGCGGGCGGAACTACAGCTGGTGAAACTACGGCTGCCGAAACCAAAGCGGACAACAAGGAATTCAAGGTCGGTTTCATTTATGTCGGACCTGTAAACGACGGCGGTTGGACCCAGTCCCATGACAACGGCAGGAAGTATCTGGAGGAACAGCTTGGAGTAACCACCTTTTATAAGGAAATAGTTCCTGAGGGGGCAGAATCAAAGAAGTCAATCATGGAGCTTGTCGATCAAGGCTGCAAAGTTATTTTCACCACCAGCTTCGGTTATATGGACCCTACGGCGGAAGTGGCTAAGGAAAACCCTGATGTCAAATTCCTTCATTGCTCAGGCTATTTGACTGCCGACAACATGGGGAATTACTTCGGCAGAATGTATGAGTCAAGGTATCTCTCCGGCATCATAGCAGGGATGAAGACCAAAGCAAACATCATCGGTTATGTTGCGGCAATGCCCATTCCCGAAGTTTTCAACGGGATCAATGCATTCACTCTCGGAGTACAGTCGGTTAACCCGGATGCAAAGGTTATTGTCCGGTGGTCCAATACCTGGATCGATGTAACCAAGGAAAAAGAAGCGGCGGAAGCACTTTTGAGCGAGAGCTGCGATGTACTTACACTGCACAACGATTCAACGGCGGTTCAGATCGCGGCTCAGGAAAAGGGCGCTTTTGTCATCGGTTATGACCTTGATATTCCTGATGCTGCTCCTAAAGCATATATGACGGCTCCCATATGGAATTGGGGTCCCTATTATGTCGACCAGGTACAGAAGGCGATCGATGGGACCTGGAAATCGGAAGCCTATGCAGGCGGTTTGTCCGACGGTATGGTTGACCTTGCTCCGCTTACCGCTCTGGCGCCCGAAGGTGCGCAGGCAAAGATCGATGAGGTGGAGAAAAAGATCCTAGACGGTTCCTTCAAGGTATTTACGGGACCGATCAAAGACCAGTCCGGAGCGGAAAGGGTCAAAGCCGGCGAAGTGCTCTCCGAGGAGTATATAGCAGGAGAGATGGATTGGTTCGTACAGGGTGTGGAAGGAACAGTAACAGTAGAATAAAATATAGGTGATTTTGTGGATAGTCGGGCATATGTAGAAATTAAAAATATAACCAAGACCTTCGGGACGGTTGTTGCCAACAGGGATATCTGTCTCGATGTACGCAAAGGAGAGATACATGCTCTTCTAGGCGAAAACGGTTCAGGGAAAAGTACGCTTATGAACGTGCTGTCAGGGATTTATACCCCTGACAGCGGTTCTGTTTTTATCGGAGGTAGGCAAATCGCCTTTAATTCGCCCAGGGATTCCATCCGCATGGGGATCGGCATGATCCACCAGCACTTTAAGCTGGTGGAGATTCTCACTGCAATGGAGAACATCATTGCCGGACAAAAGGGCGATTTTTTTCTGGGGAAAAAGGCTCTCTCCGGCAGGATCAGGGATATATCCTCCAAATTCGGGCTGAATGTGGATCCGGATAAAAAGGTCTACAACATGTCCGTCAGTGAGAAGCAGAATGTAGAGATACTGAAAGTCCTCTACAGGGGAGCGGGGATACTCATCCTCGACGAGCCTACGGCGGTGCTTACACCCCAGGAAACACAGATGCTTTTTTCCATTATGCGGAATATGAAAAAGGAAGGCTGCGCAGTTATCATAATCACCCACAAGCTGCAGGAAGTAATGGAGATCAGCGACCGGATCACGGTGCTGCGCAAAGGGGAAACCGTGGGGACGGTGGACAGAGCCTCGACGGACGCCAGGCAGCTTACCGAAATGATGGTGGGCAGGACGCTGGATTTCCGCATCGCAAGACCCAAAATTGAAAATAAGAAGGCAATTCTTGAAATAAAAGAGCTGTCGGCGCTGACGGAAGACAAGGCGCCGGCCCTCTCAAAGGTTTCGTTCAGCTTAAGCGCCGGGGAGATCCTGGGAGTTGCGGGAGTGGCCGGAAGCGGACAGAAGGAGTTGTGCGAAGCCATCGCCGGACTTTATCCGGTCTCCGGTGGTGAAATCCTCTATGAAAACGAAAATATCGTCGGCAAGAACCCGAGGTACATTATTAAAATGGGCATCAGCATGAGTTTTATTCCGGAAGACAGGCTTGGCATGGGATTGGTGGCTTCCATGGACATGGTGGACAACCTGATCCTGAAAAGCTACCGGAACAGCGGGGGCATCATGCTGGACAGGTCTCCTGCCAGGAATATGGCGGAAATGCTGATAAAAAAGCTGGACATTGTGACGCCGGGGATAAACCATCCGGTACGCCAACTGTCGGGAGGGAATATTCAAAAGGTGCTTCTGGGAAGGGAGATCGAATCCAACCCGAAGCTCCTGATCACGGCTTATCCCGTCAGAGGCCTGGACATAGGCGCCACATACACTATTTTTGACCTGCTGAACCAGCAGAAAAAGAAGGGCGTCGCCATACTTTACATCGGAGAAGATCTGGACGTGCTGATGGATTTGTGCGACAGGATCATGGTGCTGTGTGACGGAAAAGCCACGGGGATTGTTGACGCCTCCGGTGTGACAAAAGAACAGCTGGGGCTCATGATGGCGGGCGAAACATTACAGGAGGCCGGGGAGGTGCAAGGCAATGGTCAGGATAGTTAAAAGAACAGGTCTCACGCGGAAACAAACAATCATCTACCGTACCATCGCAGTGCTGGCTGCCCTGGTTGCTTCCGGCGTTTTCATACGGATACTCGGGCATAACCCCGTCGCCGTATATGCGTCTATGGTGGAAGGAGCCTTCGGTACGCTATACAGGTTCAAGGAAACCATCATCAAAACCATACCTTTGGTTATTACTTCACTGGGGATAGGTATCGCTTTCAAAATGAAATTCTGGAATATCGGCGCAGAAGGCCAGATTTTTATGGGAGCTTTTGCCGCCGCATATTTTGCTTTGAACTATCCCGGCTTGCCCAAGCCTCTCATGCTTTTGCTCATGGCCGTGGCAGGGTTTGTCGCAGGCGGGGCCTGGGCTTTGATCCCTGCCTTTTTCAAGGCTCAGTTCGGGACAAATGAGACGCTTTTTACACTGATGATGAATTACATCGCCCTCAAATGGGTTACCTATCTTCAATACGGACCGTGGAAGGATCCGAAAGTAAAAGGGTTCCCCCTGATTGCAAAATTCTCGGAAAACGGCATAATGCCAAAGCTCCTGGGGATACATGCCGGGTGGCTGATTATGCTTGTGCTGGTAGTTGTCATCCATATCTATATGAAACATACAAAAAGCGGTTATGAGGTTGCCGTTGTGGGTGAAAGTGAAAACACCGCCAGGTATGCGGGGATGAACATCAAGAAAATCATCATAATGTCTATCCTGCTGGGCGGAGGCCTCTGCGGTCTGGCAGGCATGATCCAGGCCTCGGGTGTCAACCAGACACTGGGCATAGAGATCACTTCCGGCATCGGATATACGGCAATCATCACCACCTGGCTGGGGCAGCTGAGCGCGCCGGTGATCCTCGTGGTATGCTTCCTGTTTTCCGTGCTTTTGCAGGGAGGGTCCTATATTCAGACGGCTTTTCAGATTCCGGCGGCGGTTGCGCAGCTGATCCAGGGGCTGATCCTGTTTTTTGTGCTTGGCACGGAATTTTTTATCCAATACAGGCTGGCTTTCAAAGCCGTGAAGCCGGCGGCTGTTAACGGAAAGGGGGCGGTTTAATATGGATTGGACGCCTTTTTTAACGGCGGCGGTTCAGGCGGGAACGCCTCTTTTGTTCGCCACACTGGGCGAGATTATCACGGAAAAGGTGGGAAATCTGAACCTTGGCGTGGAAGGCATGATGTTGATCGGAGCCGTTGCAGGCTTCTCCGTCGGCATGGTGACGCACAACCCTTTCCTGGCGCTGTTGGGAGCCTTTGTGGCAGGGGCCTTGAGCGCATTGATCTTTGCTTTTCTCACCGTTACCCTGCGGGTGAACCAGGTAGTCACAGGGCTTTCCCTGACCATATTCGGCAGCGGCGTAGCCGGTTTTGCGGGCAAATCGCTGGCAGGCAAGCTGGTTCCGGAGGATGTGAAGGCAGCGTTCGTCAGTACGAAAATTCCTCTTCTGGGCGATATCCCGGTTCTGGGAAAAATCTTTTTCCAGCAGGACTGGTTTGTATACCTGGGCTATCTGATGGTGGTTTTTCTGGGCATCTACCTATATAAGACCAAAATCGGCCTGAACCTGCGTACGGTGGGAGAAAACCCCGGAGCAGCCGATGCCTCGGGTGTGAATATTTCTTTCTATAAATACGTGCATATACTTCTGGGCGGCGCATTGTGCGGCCTGGGCGGAGCTTACCTGACCCTGGTCTATGTACCGGCATGGCAGGAGAATATCACGGCAGGCAGGGGCTGGATCGCGGTAGCGCTGGTTATTTTTGCCACCTGGAATCCGTACAAGGCCCTGGTGGGTTCCTATTTCTTCGGCGCCTTGAGCCTGGCCGGGCTTTATCTTCAGAAATTCAACATTCCAATTTCCCTGTTTTTAATCGATATGCTGCCCTATGTCGTCACAATCCTGGTTCTCATTTTCATATCCTTGAGAAAGGTGAAAGAGAATTCGCCTCCCAAAGCTCTGGGAGAGCCGTATTTCAGGGAAGACCGGTAGAAGTGAGCCAAGGGACGGTTCTCCGACTCTCGAAGTGCGGAAGCAGCGGCAGAGGATTGTTGATAAGTATCCCGTAGAGGCGCGCATTGCGCGTCCGGAGGAATTAATCCATAGAAACAAATACCATGCGGCCTCCAGTGATTCTTGGCACCCTGCGCGGACGGTCAATGGCCCCCCTGCAAATTCAATAGGCCATATTTTTTTATAGCGATAAATTTGGGATGCATACTTGCAATTAAAGAAATGAAACTATAAAATAAGATAGGAAAAGCGGTGGCCGAAGCCGTCGTAATAACGCAGAGGATATTGGTGCAGCAAGAATATAAAGCAGATAGGATAGACTGAAAGGAGTATGTATCATGAAATGTGCAGTATGTAACTACAGACATAACGAGCCTGACGACAGCACGAAGGAGTACAAGCTTATCAGTGATGGAGACGAACCTTTCATAAAGCTTATCAATACGTTTCACAGGAAAGACAAGGAAGGCAGCCTTGACGAGGCATATTTGTTCGCATGCCCCAAGTGCAAAACAGTCCGCATGGAGCTCTGGTAAAAGCAGTATATTTTGGAGCAGGCGGGCAGATACCTTTCCTCGCACCATTTGTGTCTGTCTCTATTGTGGCTCACGATGAGATAGAGTCTGCCCAAAAGGTAAACTGAATACGGATAAAAATGCCTCATTTCCGAGAAGCCTTTTGGGAATGAGGCATTTTCACCTAAAGCCGGTAAAAGCGGCAAGTGTAGATATTTGATGGGCCGCCAGGAATATATACCTATCTTTCAATCCTGCTCTTTATCTTTACCGATAAATTGGAATCTGCCAGCTTCTTGTCAGATGAGGAAGCAAGCATACTTTGGATTCGATCAGACTACCGGCCCTATATAAGATTGACTTCCTGCCTCTCTGCCTGCCTGCAAAATACATACGAGAAAAATGGAGACAGAGGAATAAATTATGGCCTGCCAATATTATTTTTGTAATCCTTATAAAATCCTTATAATCATCAGCTATACTGGGAACCAGGACAAATAAAAAGGGTGATGACTATGAGAAAAACAATACTGCAAACAAGAGACCTGTGTAAAGCCTTTAAGGGGCAGCAGGCAGTAAATAATGTTTCGCTGTCTATTGAGGAAAACTCAGTTTACGGTTTGCTGGGTCCGAACGGCGCCGGAAAATCGACAACGTTAAAAATGTTAGCCGGAATGCTCCGGCCGACTGCTGGTGATATCATTTTTGAAGGGCATCCCTGGACCCGAAAAGACCTCCTCAATATCGGGGCACTGATCGAATCGCCGCCTTTGTATGAAAATCTCACGGCAAAGGAAAACCTCAAGGTACGTACGACTGTATTGGGCCTGCCGGATTCGCGCATCGACGAAGTATTGAAGACCGTAGACCTGACGAAGACCGGCACGAAGCGTTCCGGGCAGTTTTCAATGGGCATGAAGCAGAGGTTGGGCATTGCCATAGCTCTACTTAATAAACCCAAGTTGCTGATCCTAGACGAACCTACAAACGGGCTTGACCCCATCGGAATTCAGGAACTGCGCAAGCTTATCCGTTCTTTTCCTGATCAGGGCATAACTGTGATACTCTCAAGTCATATTCTCTCCGAAGTGGAACAAATAGTTGACCATATCGGCATCATCGCAGGCGGTGAGCTTGGTTATCAAGAGGCTGTAACTCCCGGACAGAATCTGGAGACACTGTTTATGCAGGTGGCCGCTGCGAAGCGGAAAGGCGGCGAATGATATGAATTGTGTAAAAGCTGAATATTTAAAGCTCAGACGAACGTTTACAAAAAGACTTGCATGGCTCATGCCGATCATCACAGTGTCTCTTTGTGCTGTTCTTACGGCAGGGCAAACTTTTCAGGAAGGCAGCTATAACTGGTGGTATGTCATGCTTTTGCCGGGAATGCTCTCTCTCATTTGTGCCGGAGTTATCCAAAAGGACACGAAAAAGCTCTGCTATCGAGCGTTGCTGGACCTTCCGGTCGACCCGGCTGAAATCTGGCTTGGAAAAATCGGTGTATGCATTTGGCTGCTTTTTGTTTCATGCGCGATTTTCCTCTCGGTAGTGACTCTTGGCGGTTTTGTTTTAGGTAGCTCTATCCTTTTGAGGCAGAGCATATTTGCAAGCATGATCCTTTTTGCGACATTTTTATGGCAGATTCCGGTGTGCCTGTTTTTTGCTGACCGGCTGGGAATGTTCGTGGCGGTTTTTCTGAACTTTGCAGCTAATGTAGTATTTATCATAGAAACAGCAAAGTCAGCGCTGTGGTGGATCCCATACTCAATACCGGCCAGAATTATGTGCCCCGTCATAAAGGTGCTTCCAAACGGGCTTGGTGTTCAGGCAGGCGATCCGCTCCTGGATACAAATGTGGTTTTGCCCGGAGTATTGGTTTCACTCGCTCTGTTTGTTGTTTTATCCGCGCTCACAGCTCTGTGGTTCCGCAAAAGGGAGGCTGAATGAATGACAGGGTTTAGCAGATATTTGCATTCGGATTTTCTCAAACTGAAAAGACAGCCACAATTATTGATACATATCATTGTGCCTGCTGTGGGTATTATCATATTTCTCGCGTACTATTCCTATGCGCCATGGACACCTGTATCCAAAGTTGCAGGCTATTTAGAGACATTGGCGGTCGCATTCCCGTTTTTGATTGGATTTGTTTGCTCAATGTTGACAGAACAGGAAGCCGCGGCAGGAAATTATCAATATATGCTAACCTCGCCGGTAAAGCTTCTGCCGTTTTTTAGTATGCTGATATCCCTGCTTATTTTGGGATTCGGCGCCGTAACGCTTGCTTCGGTCGGCTTCGGAATTGGTTTTATGAGCATACTTCACATTATGCCGTATAGCCTTGACTTCTTCTTTTATGTCGCCTGCGTTTTGCATATAAGCAGTATATTCCTATATGTTCTGCACCTGCTAGTCGGCCTGCGGTTTGGTAAGGGCGCGTCGATGGGATTGGGAATTGTGGAAAGTCTCTTGTCTGCGCTGTTCCTAACGGGCCTCGGCGAAGGCAGGTGGCAGTTCCTCCCATGCGCGTGGGGGGCGCGGTTTGTTTCGGGTTTTGCGCGATATTCCTCTGGCATAAACGGTTCTTCATATGTTATTCCCGAAATACACACTGGCATTGGATTCTGTGTGGCGGAAACGGCTGTTGTAATACTATTTGCCTGTGTGTGGTTCTACCGCTGGGAAGGAAGAAAATCTGAAGAATAAAAGTTGGAAAATTGCTTCCTTTACGGCTATCGTTTATACTGATAAATGGGGGTGAGGCCATGGCAAACATACTTGCAGTTGATGACGAGAATGACGTTTTGGCGCTTATCAGTAATATTTTACAGAAGGACGGTCATGTCGTCACGGCTGTTTCCAATGCCAGGGAGGTCATGACGCTGCAGCTTGAGGCATTTGATATGATTATTCTTGATGTGATGATGCCAGGCATCGATGGGTTTTCGCTCTGCGGCGCTATACGCGACAGGGTTGACTGCCCGATTCTCTTTTTAACAGCAAAAGTCCTGGAAATCGACATCATGACCGGGTTGGGCGAAGGCGCGGACGATTATATATTAAAGCCCTTTGGCACAGGTGAGCTTCGTGCCCGCATTAACGCCCACCTGCGGCGTGAAAACCGGGAGAGGAGCAATGCGTTCAGCCTTGGCGGAATTCACTTTAATCTTTCAGGCAAGACAATAGCAGTTCATGATAAGCAGCTTCCATTTACCAAAAGCGAATATGAAATATGTGAATTCCTAGCGTGCAGCCACGGGCAGGTTTTTTCAAAGGAAAAGATATTCGAGTCCGTATTTGGCTTCGACAGAGAAAGCGACGTTTCGGCTATAACTGAACACATTAAAAATATCCGGGCTAAGTTTGCAAAGGTTCATGTTTCGCCGATTGAAACAGTCTGGGGGATCGGCTACAAATGGATATAGCAAAGACTCAAAAAAACAATAAGCCGGTAAAACTGCGCAGGGTTTTTATACGTTATTTAGCTGTGTTCTGCGCCATGATGATATTACTGATGGTGTTATTGATCTGGTCCTTTTTAGCACTGCTGTCACAGGGCATTATACTTCCAGCAAACTATGCGGCAAATCAATTGTCGGCAGCCAAGGAAGCCATTGCATTAAGTGATACGATAACACTGGATTTGGTTCCGGAGTTATGCAGATATGCGGTATATACAAACGAAGGGAAAGTGATTTCCGGAAATCTGAGTTCCGTTGAGGCAAAAAAGGCTTGGAGCCTTACTCAAAGAAGCGGAAGCGGGCAGGATTTTACCCGTTTTTATTTGAAGATTGCCCGAAAGGACGAGGTTTGTATCGTCCGTTATACGTTTTTGGCGCAGTTTTGTTATCCGGCTTTACGCGACAGCTTGCCTCCCCCTGAAATACTTGCGTTTCTTATATTCATTTTTGGATTCCTGTCAGAAATATTTCTGTTGGCTTCCTCCTTTGGGAAATTGCTTACAAGGAAAATGAGCGGCATGCAAAATGCAACGGAAAAAATCCAGAATCAGGATTTAGAGTTTACGGTTGAAGCCAGCGGTATTTTAGAAGTAGATAAAGTTCTTTTTTCAATCGATAAAATGAAAGAAGCGCTGAAGATAGCGCTTAATAACCAGTGGAATTTGGAACATGCACGCCGGGAGCAGATATCCGCACTTGCACACGACGTAAAAACTCCCCTGACGGTTGTAAGAGGAAATGCTGAGCTGCTGGCTGAAACCCATCTGACAGAAGAGCAAAAACAGTATGCGGAATATATAATAGAAAACGCTGTGCGGATGGAGCTATATGTAAAGACATTGATTGAAATGTCACAGACGGAAGCAGGTGCCGTTTTTCGCATGGAAAAAATCAACAGCAAAGAATATATGGAAGAAATATGCCGCCAAATTAGTGCTTTGGTATCTGCCAAAGGGCTAAAAGCCGGTTTTAGTATTCAAGACCTTCCTCCGTTTTTTTTCGCCGATTCCGACCAGCTGCGAAGGGCCATTATGAATGCCGTGTCAAACGCGGCGGAACGCTCCCTCGAGGAAAGCGAAATCAGGTTTTCAGCCGAAACAGAAGAGGGGCGGATTCGGCTTTGCATAACCGATTTTGGTAATGGGTTTTCTCCGGAGGATCTTACGCGGGCAACAGAGCAGTTTTATATGGGCGATATAAGCCGCTCTTCGAAAGACCATTACGGTATGGGGCTGTATATAACCAAATCAATAGTAGAGTTGCATAAAGGAGCTTTAAGGATCGCCAATGATCCTGATACCGGCGGAGGACAGGTCACGATTGAAATCCCGATCAAATGAACCTTTTCGTAATTGAATAACACAACTATTACCAGCGCGTATAGTATCGACTGGAGTTTATTTACTTTTTGTCCCTATGATACCCCGCCGAAAGAGCGGGGCCTGCTTTTTTATTTTCCTGGAATTCCGATTGACAGAGATAGGTTTAATGTGTTAAACTGAACGTGGGTTTAACAAGTTAAACCTAAGGAGTGGATGTATTTGGAGAGAATTAGAATATATGATGCGGAATATAGGTTTATGAATATCGTATGGGAGCATACGCCCGTATCGAGTATGGAACTGGTAAGGCTTGCCGGCGAAGAGCTCGGCTGGAAGAAATCAACTACTTATACCGTCATCCGGAGGCTGTGCGAGCGCGGCGCAATAAAAAATGAAAATGCGGTGGTTTATGCGCTGATCGACCGGGAACAGGTCATGCATGCAGAAACAGAGGAGCATATCGACAAGGTCTATGACGGATCTTTAAAGCTTTTTTTCACTACCTTCCTGCAAAAGGAAAAATTAAGCAGGGATGAAATTGAGGAACTCAAGAAAATCGTTGCTCAATATGGGAAGGAGGAATGAGAATGCTTGAGAATGTATTTGCCGCAGTACTTAATATGAGTGTTGCCGCTTCGGTAGCTGCCGTACTTATAATCCTTTTCAGATGGATATTCGGCAACAGACTGCCAAAAATTCTCAGCTATGCGCTGTGGGCAATCGTGCTTCTAAGACTGCTTTTTCCTTTTTCCCTGCAGTCGATGTTTAGTATATTCAATGCGTTACCCGTAAACGATACAATCACGGTTGAAAGCATACAGGTTCATGAGGCAGTTGGCAGCTTGCCGGCTGGTGCGGAGAATGAAAGGATATCTCCGGAAGCGTCCGGCGCTGCCGCAGTGATGGATATTAGCGGAGCCTTGCCGTCCCCGCGTCCCGAAGCGCCGGTTGATCCGGGGCGGACATTTATGCTTATTGCCTCGGTTATATGGCTTGCAGGTGCGGCGGGCCTATTTTCCTTAAATCTATTTGCATATCTCAGAATGACGCTCAGGCTAAATGACGCGGTTTTATTCAAACATGACGAATTGATATCCTGGTGCGGCCGTCTCTTAAAATTGCGCCGCCGCGTACATATTTACACATCGGATAAGGTACATACCCCGGTTGTGTGCGGCCTGCTCAAAGCGCGCATCATACTCCCGCTGGATATTGCACAAGGCTTATGCGAGCAGGAATTACGGCATATCATCACCCATGAACTGGTACATATAAAAAGGTTCGACTATTTGCTAAAGCCGTTATCCATGCTGGCCCTATGCGTACACTGGTTTAATCCTCTGGTATGGCTCGGCTTCGTATTGTCGCAAAAGGATATGGAAATGTCCTGCGACGAAAAGGTCATGTCGGTATTTAACAGCGATATAAGAGCCGAATATGCAGAGTCGCTGATCAAGCTTGCCGCAAGGCGCAATATTATGGCGAACGGCGGATTGCTGGCTTTTGGCGAACGGAATATCAAAAGCAGGATAAAGGGGATCATGCGCTTTAAAAAACCCGGATTCCTCGCAGGTGCTGCAGCGGTTATCCTTCTCCTCACTTCCGGTATGGTGCTGCTGACCAATGGACAATCTGCGGTTGCCGGTAAGGACGGTAAGAATGAAACAAATCCGGATACGCCAGGTATCAATGAAAATCTCAATTCCGACGAAAGGTTTGCCATTTATCTTGTAAAGAACGCCGCCTATCCAAAAACTGTCATTGAGATGGGACTGGACAGGATTAAATTGGAAGATACGCCGATCATTACTGATAGGGATATGGAGTATTACAACTGGTCTGACCATTCCTTTGCGCTAAGTGAAGAAGCCTTGAGCAGAATTCCCCGGGTTACGGTAAGCGGCCTTCCTTTTGTAGTGGTTGCCAATGGAGAAAAAATCTATCTGGGGGCTTTCTGGACCAGTATATCCTCTGTTTTTGCAGATTTTCCGGTAATCGACGTAACCATGGCCTCACTGGGGAAAGCACCGGGAAACCCCTTTTCAATTAGCGAGGGCTACCCGGGGAACCGTAAAGCTTCCATTGATGTAAGGGATGATGACAGGATTTTCAACGCATTGAAAGAAACAGGCAAGCTGAATCTTGAATTAAAAGCCAATAATACCGAGGTTGATAAGCGATTGGAAGAAATAATAAAAAGCGGACCTCAGATTTCATCAAATCCCTTCGATTATATCAGGGAAAGCAAGGCCTTCGACGAGCTAGTCGCCATGGGGCAGCCTGCGCTGGACGCGATGATGGATTTATTTGCAAAGAGCAATGAGGACGGGCTGAAGGAATACATTATGGCGGCAGCCTGTGCGAAGATCCTGGGGGTTTTTGACGACGAAAGAGGAATCGGGATTGACAGCGGCAGGGAATGGTTTTACAAGTATGGGGTTTTTGAAAAAGACGCCGGCCTCGAAACAATCGACGCCGACGATGAACTGTTTCAAGATACGGCGGCAAAGCCTGAAATTGTATTGCCTGCACAAACGGATATGAAAAACCTGGAGGAAGTTATTGCCAACAGTATTCTTACCGTAAACCGAAGGTACTACGTCATGGGAGAGAAAGCGGTAGAAGCGCATAAGATCTATGGGACGGAGGAGAAAGACGGCACTGTGAATGTTTACATGCTGGTGAGCTTCCGCTGGTTTGGGTTTGAAAACGGCATTTTTACTGTGGTGGCAGGGGGAAGCGGCGGCCCGGTGAGAATGCAACTGAAAAAGAAAGAAAATGGCGAATATGCGGTGCTTGAATACAAACAGGCAATGGATGGCGGGATGTGGAGCGAGTCCATCCGCGAAATGTTTCCCGAAGATTTGGCCGAGGCCGTGATGAAAGATGTTATTGAGAAAAAAGCAGGCGAGGAACTGCTGAACGAGCAATTGCTGCAGGCACGGAGTTATCTTAAGAAAATCGGCAGGGAAGATGTCCAGGCAATGCCGAAAGTCCCAAGGGACAAAACGGATAAAGAAGCTTCTGCCGCAATTTATCTCGTAACTATGATGAGGCATGATTTCCCGGATTGGATTGGAAGCAGGGAGATCCTGGTCAGAACGGGAGGCAACGCTCCCGGAATGGCTGTGCGGTGTATATTGCAGACGCAATGCGAGAAAATAGGGGATGCACAGTACAGCATTGTGTTAACCAAGACCTGGGATATCCGGATCAACGGTGTCCAGCCGGTCAGCTATTGGAAGTACAGGGTTACGGGTGAAAGAGTTGAATTGGTGGAGGAAGAGGATAACGACGGCAGCATTAAAATAATCAAGTAGGCGGAGTATGGATGCGACAGGGGACGGTTCTTCACTGTCGCACAGAATGGAGAGTATACTTTCACCCTCATGTATGCCGCCTCTCGGTGGTATGGCCATTGGTATGAAAAAAGGAATCTGATACAGGGAGTATAAGCATAAGGGAATTCGACGTACAGGGGCCGTTTGGCCGTAAAGCATACAATGTAGGGGCGGCCATTGGCCGTCCGCCCGTGACAGTAAGCGCAAATCAGGTAATTTACCCTCAGGTTGCCATCGGTGCTGCAAAAAAATATCAGAGAGCAATAACAAAAATAAAAATTTGCCGGAGGAAAAGTTTTACCTTGACAAAAGCGCAGCAGGAGCTTAAAATAGAATTACTCAAAAGCAAGGGCAATTAACTCAGCTGGTAGAGTGTCTTCTTGACGTGGAGAAAGTCAGGGGTTCGAGTCCCTTATTGCCCACCAAAAGAGATACCACCTGTCGGTAAATGGTATTATCGGCAGGTGGTTTTCTTTTTTCCGAAATTACGGTAATACAGCAATCAGGCCAATGCCATCCTATTTTTCCAAACAAGTTAAAAGAATAGTATAATGAATGGCAGAATATAGCTGTAGCGGATAAGTCACAGTATCATAGGGCAATAGATCATCTACCCTGCGTGGAATTTCTTCCGGTACTCCCTGGGTGGCATGCCTTTTAGCTTTCTGAAGATCTTTGAGAACAGAAGGGGGTCCTCGTAGCCCACGGATCTTGCAATATCTCCGATAGCCAGGCTTTCATTCTTCATCAGCTCGCAGCCCTTGTTGATTCTGAAGCTCATGAGAAAATCCTGCAGGGAAGTGTTTAGCTGCTGCTTGAAGATGGAACCGAGATAGCTCCTGTCAAGCCCAATATATCCGGCGATGTCATGAATGGAGATCTTTCTTGAATAATTCATTTCAATGAATTGAATGGTTTTTTTCAGGTACACTTCCTTCCGGTTGCTGCGATTATCTTCAAATTTGTCATTTGCACATTCTTCCACCAGCTGTGAAAGGAATAGGTATAGATACCCTAAAAGGCGGATTTCGCCGCCTTTCTGGTATTGCTTGGCTGCGATCATCTCATGAAAGCATCTTGCCATGCTGTCGTCTTTATCGTAGGTAAAGATAGGATTATCCGCGGTCAGCAGTGCCTTTTTCAGGTAAGCCTCCGCTTTAAGTCCGTGGAAGCCTACCCAGGAATAGGTCCAGGGATGCTCAAAATCTGCCTGGTAATAGGTGATGTTATCGGGACAGATCAAAAAGCCCTGCCCCTTCCGCAAATGGTAGACCTTGTTGTTAAAACAGAATTTGCCCTTTCCCTCCAGTACATAATGGATAAGGAAGTGATCCCTGACTGCAGGGCCATATGCATGGCCGGGTTCACAGTTTTGAGTACCGCATTGATACATATTCAGGTCAGTATGATTCAGATTATAAAGCGGCACGTATACTTTCCTGAGGTTGCACTCTGCTCCCATTGATTTCATCACCCATATAGCATTATACCATATTTCCATAGCATGTTTCCATTTACTTATCAAAAATTAGTTATAAAATGATATATGTAAGTAGTATATTGTAAACTGAAAAATTTTTCTGGAGGAATATCATCATGAAGAAAATTGCGTTTATCGGGGCCGGCAGTTTTGGCTTTACCAGAGGTCTTGTCAAGGATATCCTGTCGTTTCCGGCATTGTCGGACAGCACGATAGCCCTTATGGATATTGACGACGACCGCCTTGTGGAAATAAAGAAGGCGGTCGACAAGATTGTCGCCGCGGGAAATTATCCCGCAAAGGTTATTGCCACCAAGAACCGGGCTGAAGCCTTGAAGGATGCGGACGGGGTTATTTGTACAATACTGGCCGGCGGAGTGAATATCTGGCGCAGTGATATTGAAATACCGAAGAAATACGGTGTAGACATCAATGTTGGCGATACCAGGGGACCTGCGGGCATATTCAGGGCCTTGAGAACAATCCCGGTCATGCTGGATATCTGCAAGGATATTGAACAATATTGTCCCAATGCTATTTTCCTTAACTATACCAATCCTATGGCGATGCTTTGCAGGGCTATGCAAGGGCAGAGCAAGGTCCCGATTTCCGGCTTGTGCCACAGCGTACAGGGTACAGCCGAAATGCTTGCCGGATGGATCGGCGCACCAATGGACGAAATAACTTACAGGTGTGCAGGCATCAACCATCAGGCTTTTTATCTGGAATATAAATGGAAAGGCAAGGACGCCTATCCTTTGATCCGCGAGGCCATAACCTCCAGACCGGAAATCTATAATCAGGAAATTGTCCGGAACGAGATGTTCCTCAACCTGGATTATTATGTAACGGAGTCCAGCGGACATAATTCGGAGTACAATGCCTGGTTCAGAAAGAGGCCGGATCTTGTAGAGAAGTACTGTACCCACGGTACAGGCTGGAATCCCGGTGTTTATGGATACATCATGTATGAATACCTGAAGAGGGAAGATAATTGGAAAAATGATATAAATGAATGGCTTTCCAAGGATGAGGTGGATTTGACAAGAGGGCATGAGTATGCAGCCTATATATTCAATGCAATCTTCGGAGACGGGACAATGTTCGAATTTAACGGCAATGTCCGCAACTTCGGATTGGTCGACAACCTGCCGGAAGGCTGCTGCGTGGAAGTTCCCGTCCTTGCTTCCAGGCGCGGGCTTGATCCGATGCATGTAGGACCGCTGCCGGAACACCTGGCAATCCTGGTGAATACCAGCGCCCGCTGTGAAGAGTTGGCTGTAGAGGGTGCGATTACAGGAGATCCCAGAAAGATATTCCACGCGGTTTGCTTCGATCCACTCACCTCTGCGGTTTTGAGCCTTGCCGAAATAAAACAGATGGTGGATGAAATGTTCGAAGCCAATAAGAACTGGCTGCCGCAGTTTAAACACACCACTTGAGGCTTGTGATGCGTAATGGTTCTGAGACATGTATAATATCCTGGTGACAGGAAAATGAAACACACAAAAACCCTCCGCTCTTTGCGAACGGAGGGTTTTTGTGTCCATCAGGGGCATGTACTGCGCGTCCGTATAGAGTATAAATTAATTTTTCTTGTTTTTCCGATACTCCTTTGGCGGCAAGCCTTTCTCTTTTTTAAATATCCTGGAGAACTGGAGCGGGTCTTCATAGCCGACGGATCTGGCAATATCCCCGATGGAGAGACTGATGTTGCCCATCAGCTCGCAGGCTTTGTCCAGCCGGAAGGAAATAAGGAATTCCTGGGGCGATGCTTTAAGGAATTCCAGAAAGAGCGAATACAAATAGCTGCGGTCCAGGCCGACATGGTGGGCAATTTCACCGATGTTGATTTTTCTGGAATAGTTCATATGGATGTATTCGAGGGCTTTTCTTATATATTCCTCCTTTCGGTTCGAGCCTTTTTCCGGCGTGTCGTTATGGACGCCTGTCTCAACCAGTCTTGAAAGGAATTCGTAAAGAAGTCCCAGCAGCCTGATTTCCCGTCCTTTCCGCTGATCCTTGGTTTCGATCATCCGCCGGAGGCAATCCTTGAGGAAACTGTCGGAATCGTATCGGAACACCGGATGCCCGGCATTAAGGCCCGCCTGGCTCAGGTAGGTCTTTGCCTTGAAGCCGTTAAAGCCGACCCAGGCATAACTCCATGGCTCCTGCAGGTCTGCCTGGTAATAGACGATTGTATTCGGGCAGATCATAAAACAATCATTTTCACCGAGGTGATAGGTTTTGCCGTTTACCTGGAATATTCCCCTGCCGCCCAAAATATGATGGATGATATAGTGGTCCCTTAGCGCAGGACCCCAGGAATGCCCGCTGCTGCAATCCTCAATGCCGCAGCGGTACACATTAAGCTCTGTGTGGCCCGGTTCCTTGATATAAATTTTCTCCAGCATATGTGCCTTTCAGCCAAATCACAAATTATATTCATACAACATTATACCATATTTAACTAACATCCGGCCATTTACTTTCCCGCAAAGTTAGGTAAAATATGTAGTAAGAGTGTCTATTCAGTTACCTGGCTGTCGTTGCGGGGAGCGAAGCGACGTGGCAATCTCATGTTTTCTAAGAATGCACGCTCTTTAAAATGGGCATATGGATTGCCGCTCTCCACTTCGTTTCGCCCACGATGACACGCTTATGCTCTCCTCTGCTATAGGTAGCTGAATAATCACTAGTAAGAAAGGAATTGGGTAAAATCGAATGATAAATGCGGCATATGAAATAGAAAGGCTGATACAGTTCGGACTTGATCAGGGGCTGATTGATAAATGGGATACGGTTCCTGTGCGCAATGCGCTGATGGAGCTTTTGCAGGTGCCGGAACCCTTTGACGGAGCGGCTCCTTCCCATGCAGGAGATTCTCCGGTGGAACTATTGGACAGTTTGCTTGATTATGCGGCGGATGCGGGAATTCTTACGGAGAACACCGTCACATACAGGGATCTCCTGGATACAAAAATAATGGGCTTGTTGATGCCGAGGCAATCGGAGGTGGTCAGAAAGTTCTACGCCACTGCCGGAGAACATTCCATCGAAAAAGCCACCGATGATTATTACCGTTTGTCCAGCGTATCCAATTATATCAGGATGGACCGGATTGCAAGAAACCTCTACTGGCTGACGCCTTCGTCCTATGGCGACATTGAGATTACCGTCAATCTCTCAAAACCGGAAAAAGACCCCAAAGCCATTGCCGCAGCGCGGAACCTCAAGCAGAGCAATTATCCCCAATGCCTTTTATGTCTTGAGAACGTAGGGTATCCCGGGAGGGTCAATCATCCCGCCAGGCAGAATCACAGGGTCATTCCGGTGGAATTAAACGGGGAGCAGTGGTATCTTCAATACTCACCCTATGTCTACTACAACGAACACTGCATTGTCTTCTGTGAAAAGCACCGTCCGATGAAATTGTCAAAAGAGACCTTTATAAGGCTGCTTGACTATGTGGAGCGGTTCCCGCACTACTTCATCGGCTCAAATGCGGATTTGCCCATCGTGGGTGGTTCAATCCTGAGCCATGACCATTTTCAGGGCGGCCGCCATGTATTCCCGATGGAAAAGGCGTTGATGGAAAAAGAATTCGTCCACAAGGGCTTTCCGGGGATCAAGGCCGGAATTGTAAAATGGCCCATGTCTGTGATAAGATTATCCGGAACGGATAAAGCTGAACTGGTTGCAATGGCCGTATATATCCTTGAGCAATGGAGAGGGTACAGCGACCCCGAAGTACAGGTGCTGTCCCACAGCGATGAAAAAGGGGAAACAGTTCCCCATAACACCATCACACCCATTGCCAGAAAAAATGCAGGCGGGGAATTTGAACTGGACCTGGTCCTGCGAAACAACCGTACATCCCGGGAGCACCCGGACGGGATTTTCCATCCTCATGCGGAATTGCACCACATCAAGAAGGAAAACATCGGACTCATCGAGGTTATGGGACTTGCAGTACTGCCTGGCCGCCTTGATGAGGAAATCAGGGCGGTTGAGCCTTTCCTTGGGGGTCAAGAGGTCTTTGACGAGGAAACGGCGGTTGGCGATGAACTGCTGGGCAAGCATGTCCCATGGATAAAAACCTTGATTTCAAAGTATGGAACAGGGAACGGAAAGGATGAGACCGCCAAAATCCTGAGGGATGAAATAGGAAGCGTTTTTGTGCGGGTTCTGGAAGATTCGGGAGTATACAAAAGGAATGAGGCAGGGAGGAGAGCGTTTGTGAGATTCATGGATCATGCAGGTTTCCGGTAACGGGAAGGATCAGGAAGCAGAATGAGCAAAAAAGCTTTGATGGAGGAATCACAATGACAATCAATGACTTAAAGAAAAAGTTTATCGGGATTTATGGCGGGAATGAGGATGGGATACGGGTTTTCTCCTCGCCCGGCAGGGTCAACCTGATCGGCGAGCATACCGACTATAACGGCGGCTATGTTTTTCCTGCGGCGCTGACCTTGAATTCCACAGTACTTGCAAGGCCGAGGGGAGACAGAAAAATAAGGCTGATCGCTACGGACCTGGGGATCCAGGTGGAAGCATCGCTGGACGAACTGGAAACATACAGGTCCATCAAATGGGGCAATTATCAGCTTGGCGTTGCCCATGAGCTTCAAAAAGCCGGATATACGCTGACAGGGTGTGACTTGCTGTATCACGACACAGTTCCATTAGGGGCGGGGCTATCTTCTTCCGCCGCAATTGAGGTCGCTACGGCAATTACCCTTATCTCGCTGGGTGATCCAGCCTTTGGGAAAAGCAGGGAGATCGACATGGTGGAAATGGCGCTAATCAGCCAGAAGGCCGAAAATAACTATGTGGGAGTAAACTGCGGGATTATGGACCAGTTCGCTTCCGCAATGGGCAGGAAGGATCATGCCATATTCCTCAATTGCAGGAATCTGGACTATAAGCACGTGCCCTTGAATCTGAAAGGCTATAAGATCATTATTGCCAATACAAACAAAAAGAGGGGCCTGGGAGAATCAAAATACAATGAAAGAAGAAGCCAGTGCGAAACCGGCTTTGAATTGCTGAAGCCTGCGCTTCCCGAAGCTACCTGCCTGGGGGAGATTTCATTCGGACAGTTTGAGCAATATAAGCATTTGATAAAAGACGATATTATAAGGAAAAGAGTGGAGCATGTAATAGCGGAGGACGACAGGGTGCTTAAGTCGATTGAAGCTTTACAGGATGACAAAATTGAATTGTTCGGCGAATATATGACGGCATCCCATGCTTCTTTAAGAGATTTGTATGAAGTTACAGGCTTCGAGCTTGATACGTTGGTGGAAGAGGCTTTGAAAATCAAAGGTACGGCAGGTTCAAGAATGACGGGAGCAGGCTTTGGCGGATGCACCGTCAGCATCGTCCGGGAGGATGCGGTAAATAACTTTGTGGATGAAGTCGGAAGGAATTATCTGGAGAAGACGGGATTAAAGGCTGACTTCTATATTTCCGAAGCCGGCGACGGAGGAAGGGAAATCAAAGCTTAGAAAATAGGAGGAAATGATCGTGGCTATTTTGGTTACAGGGGGCGCAGGCTACATTGGGAGCCATACGGCAGCGGAATTATTGGAGGCCAATGAGGAGGTAGTCATTGTTGACAATCTTCAAAAAGGCCATAAAGACGCCATTCTCGGAGGAAAATTCCATAAGGGCGATCTGCGTGACGATGTATTTCTTGATAAGGTTTTCAAGGAGAATTCCATTGACGCAGTGATTCATTTCGCTGCGGATTCTCTGGTAGGCGAGAGTGTAACGGATCCTTTGAAATACTATAACAACAATGTGGTGTCAACGTTAAGACTGTTGACGAAGATGAAGGAATACGGCGTTAAAAAGATTGTGTTTTCATCAACGGCAGCCACCTATGGAGAACCTGAAAATATCCCCATACTGGAGAACGACCGGACTTTACCCACAAATCCATACGGAGAGACGAAGCTTTCGGTGGAAAAGGCACTTAAATGGGCGGATAATGCATACGGGATAAACTATGTATCCTTGCGGTATTTCAATGCCGCCGGAGCGCACGTCAGCGGTAAGATCGGCGAGGACCACAAGCCGGAATCCCATTTGATACCCATCATCCTTCAGGCAGCCCTGGGAAAAAGAGAGTCTATTCAAATTTTCGGAGATGACTACAGTACTCCTGACGGCAGCTGTGTGAGGGATTACATCCATGTCACCGACCTGGCACAGGCCCATATTCTGGCCTTGAAAAGGCTCCGCAACGGCGGCGGAAGCAGTATTTACAATTTGGGCAACGGCAAGGGCTTTTCTGTGAAAGAAGTAATTGCTCTGGCGCGCAAGGTTACAGGAATTGATATCAAGGAAGTAACGGCGCCCAGAAGAGCGGGAGATCCGGCTGTCCTGATCGCTTCCTCCGAAAAGATACAGAAGGAGCTGAAATGGGAGCCGAAATATAATGACCTTTCCACCATCATTGAGACGGCATGGAATTGGCATAAAAACCATCCTGACGGCTATAAGGACTGAACGCCGTTATTTTTTCGACGCCCGGCAGGGCGCTCAACTTGACAGACCTGAACTTCAATGATATAGTACCGAAAGATATGGTAAAATATTCATGATCGTATTGCCAGCAGAGAAGGGATGATAGTCAAGATGAGTTATTTGAGCAGGTTTGAAGAAGAACTATCCGGCTATATGCCGCCTTTGACGAAAAGAGATGATTTTGACGAATTCTGGAAGGAAACCCTGGAAACAGCCGGAAGGGTGCCTTTAAATCCGGAGAGCCGGCTGTACGATTTCCCAAGTCCCCATGTCAAAGTCTATGACATTGCCTTTAACGGATTTGATGAAACAAGGATCCATGGCTGGTACCTTGTGCCCGCCTTTCTGAAGCAGGACAAATTTCCATGCCTTGTCCATTACCACGGCTTTACCGGCGACAGAGGAATGCCGGCCGATTTCATGCAGTGGGTGATGATGGGGGTGGCGGTTTTGTCGGTGGACTGCAGGCAGCAGTGCGGAGAAACCGGTGACCATGCACGTTATACCCACGGGTCGACGCAAAGCGTAGTTTGTCATGGCATCCTGGATAAATATGAATACTATTTCAGGGCAGTGTACATGGATTGCGTGAAAGCCGTTGATTTTGCCTGCAGCAGGCCGGAAACGGATGCCGGCAGGATCATTATTGAGGGCGGAAGTCAGGGCGGCGCGCTGGGGATGGCAGTGTGCGCCCTGGATCACAGACCCTGGCTGGCAATGCTGGACGTACCCAGCAACAGCGATATTGAAAAAAGGGTGGAAGAAGCCAACGGCTCATTTTCTGCCGTAACGGATTATCTGAAAGCGTTTCCCCGGCGGGTAGAAAAAGTGTTTGAAACCTTGAGCTATTTCGATACAATGAACATGGCCGACCGGATCCAGTGCCCCGTATTGGCTTCCGTAGGGCTGAAGGATAATGTCTGCCCTGCGCGGATGTACTTTGCCTCCTACAACCGGATCAGGGCGCCGCGGGAAATCCGTCTATACCCGTTTAACGGACACGAAGGCGGGGGGAGAGTGCATAATGAAGTGAAACTAAGGTTCTTAAGAGACCACATGAAAGGTGAAGCTAAGAAATGAGCCCATTTGAGATTATTATGCTGCTATGCTTTGGAGCCGCCTGGCCTTTTTCCATCTACAAATCCTATAAATCCCGCAAGAACACCGGGAAGAGCATTGTATTTCTATATGTAGTAGTTGCGGGATATATTGCCGGAATACTGCACAAAATAATCTATAGTTATGATCCGGTGATATTTTTGTATGCTTTGAACAGTATTATGGTAACGGTCGACATTCTACTGTATTACAGAAATAAAAAAATCTTGCAATGACAACCGGGGAGCTTTCCACCTTGGTTCACATTCTTTTTATATTGCGAAGAACACTTTTGGAGGAAACAATATGCTGCAGGCAGATGATTGGAAGGACTATGAACTGCTTGATACCGGCGGCGGAGAAAAGCTGGAGCGCTGGGGCGGATATGTGCTCAGGCGGCCCGATCCCCAGGCAATCTGGCCTGTAGCCGCCAGCGAGAAAATCTGGGCTTCCGCTGATGCGCATTATCACAGGAGCTCCAGCGGAGGCGGGCACTGGGAATATAAACGGTCGATTCCGGAAAAGTGGACAATAAGCTATGGCAAATTGTCTTTCTATATTGAGCCTACAGGCTTTAAGCATACGGGCCTTTTCCCCGAGCAGGCGGTGAACTGGGATTGGATGATGAACAGAATAAAATCGCGTCCGGGAAAGGTAAGCGTACTCAATCTTTTCGGGTATACCGGAGGTGCAACGGTGGCCTGTGCATATGCAGGGGCCGAGGTTTGCCATGTTGACGCGGCAAAGGGGATGGTGACGCGGGCAAAGGAGAACCTTATGCTCTCCGGACTCCATTCCAATCCGGTAAGATTTATCACCGACGACGCCATAAAGTTCGTGGGCAGGGAAAAAAGGCGGGAACGCTTTTACGATGCCGTCATCATGGACCCTCCTTCCTATGGGCGCGGTCCCAACGGAGAATTGTGGAAAATAGAGGATGAGCTCTTCGGACTGATAAAAGCCTGCATGGATATACTTACGCCCAATCCGTTGTTTTTCCTTGTTAACTCCTATACCACCGGCTTGTCGCCTACAGTTATCAAAAACATGCTTGCCATGTCCGTAGGGAAAAAGTTTGGAGGCGTGTTAAATGCCGAGGAAGTGGGCCTGCCGGTAAAAGCTTCGGGATTGGTGCTTCCCTGCGGAGCTTCCGGAAGATGGGAAGAAGCATAACTACTGTAATAGAGCCTGTCCCGGAGAAGTGAAGGCAGGCCTGCTGTGCACAGAGTTTGGAGGCTGTCGGACCTTGAATGATATAAAAATAATTTTCGAAGACAATCATCTGCTGGTAGTGGAGAAACCCCCCAATATGCTCTCACACGGTGACAATACGGGTGACGCCGACTTGCTGACCCTTCTCAAGGAAGATTTGAAGAAAAGGTACGACAAGCCCGGTGAAGCATTTTTGGGACTTGTTCACAGACTGGACAGGCCGGTGGGCGGTGTCATGGTTTTCGGGAAAACCTCAAAGTCGGCTTCCAGGCTTTCGGAGCAGATAAGAAACGGGAGCTTGAAAAAGACCTATCTGGCTGTGGTCAACGGTATGCCGGAGCAGTCGTCAGGAACTCTTGAGCATTTCCTCGAAAAGGATGAAAAAACCAATACCGTCTATGTGGTCTCCCAGAAATCCGGGAGAGGTAAAAAAGCGCTTCTGGATTATGAAGTGCTGGAAAGCAGGGAAGGACTGTCTCTGGTAAAAGTAAACCTTCATACGGGGCGGTCTCATCAGATAAGGGTGCAATTTTCCGCAACAGGTCATCCGCTGTACGGCGATGGAAAATATGGAGCGGTGCAGAATAAAAAAGAACAGCAGATCGCCTTGTGGTCGGCCGGCATTCGGTTGGCGCATCCCACCTTGAAGCAGGAAATGCAGTTTGAAGCCTGGCCGCCGGCGGAATACCCCTGGTCCTTATTCAATCCGGATGAATCTGCCGCACCTTGCCGGCAATAGCTATTCTTTCAGCCACGAGGCGCGTGGCAATATGGCAATCTCAGTGACTGCCGCTTATAGGCGGACGCGCAATGCGCGCCCCTACATAGCAAGGAATCAGCAAAACCGGCACAATGCGCTCCTACATAAAAGAGATATCAGCAAATACCAGCATAATGCACCCCTAAACAGCGGGGGTATCAATACGTATCAGTTTTCCAAAGAACTTTTTGACCTCTGATTAAATTATGCATTCATTCGTCTATTGCAAAGGCGGTCTCAATAGTATATAGTGTTGATATATTTTATTTGCTAAAGATAAAACAACAAATCGGCAGTATTGCTTATTAACGGGTCAAAACATGAGAATTGGGGCAGTATTCAGAAGGATTTTTTACAGCAGCAAACCTTTAACCGATAAGGACTATCAAGCAAGTCGGACATGTTCAATTTTCGAAGGCGGTTCAGCCAGAACGATATTCAATTTAACCAGCGGCGCATTTCTTGCGGGCTTTGCCAGCTACCTCGGCGCAGGAGACAGCTTTAACGGGATAATCGGGGCTATTCCGGTACTGGCAGGCATCATACAGCTGATTTCACCCATTGTTTTTGAAAAAATGGAAAAAAGAAAGCTGACGGTTTCAGTGCTGTCCCTTATCCACAGGCTGCTGTTGGGACTCATGGTTTTCATACCTTTTCTGGTCAGTGGCCGGACTGAACGCCTTGCACTGGTAGCAGCAGTTTATTTTATCGCCTATCTGGCGGTTTCATTTATTAATCCGGCAGCCTCGGGATGGCTTATCGACCTGATTCCCGACAATATCAGAGGCAGGTATTTTGGCATCAGGGAATCTTATGTGCTGGGAGCTGCAACAGTTTTTACCCTGATCATGGGCAGGGTGCTGGATGTATATAAGGAAAACGGAAACGAATACGGCGGCTTCATTGTAATGTTTTCATTTGTCCTGGTCCTCGCCCTGGGCAATTTTACCGTCTGGCTGTTAATGAAAGAACCGCCGGTAAAAAGAAACAAGTCCGAATTGAACTTGAAGAAGATTGCTACCATACCGCTAAAAGACAAGCGATTTAGAAAAATCGTGCTGCTGTTTATTTTCTGGAATATCGGAGTCCAAATCGGAGGGCCTTTCTTTTCCGTTTACATGGTAACCGGTCTTAAGCTTAACTATACTTTTATCATGGTGGTGGGCATGCTGGGCACCCTGGTCAATACCCTTGTGGTGAGACTATGGGGCAGGCTTGCCGACAGAAAATCCTGGGTCTATGTCATCAAGCTTTCCATTTTAATGCTTTCGGTGACGCATACCATCTGGTTTTTCATAAACTCTTCGACGGCGTACATACTCGTTCCCCTTATGCATATTGCCGGCGGGTTATCCTGGGCTGGTATAGGAATCTCGTCCTTTAACATTCAATTTACCTATTCTCCGGAAGAAGGGAGGACGGTATACATAGGCTTCAATGCCGCCTTAAGCGGGCTTATAGGCTTTTTGAGCACCTTGCTGGGATCTGCCGTCCTTATATTCCTGGATTCCTTCAAACTGAATATTTCCGGTTTTACGATCGGCAGCATGCAGATTGTTTTCGCCATATCCGGCGTTTTACTGGCTATTTGCGCAGCTTACATCCATTGGTTCATAAAACCGGAATCCGAATCGAAAGGTGTGCCATAGGAGATGGATGGCATTCCTGCGGACGCGCAATGCGCGCCCCTATATTGGATTTACGCCTCTATAGCCAAGAGTCCCACAAATATGGATATGCAGTCCTGTAGGGGCGGCCACGGGCCGTCCGCCCATCAAATGCAGGCCCAAGCCGAATGATATTTGCCATCATAGGTTGAATTCTTGCGGACGCGCAATGCGCGCCCCTACATTATCAGGCTTGCTCCTCCGCAGCGGGCAGCTTTTGCCTTGTTTCCTCCAGCTTCTGCTCTATATCTTCTTTTTTTATGGTGCTGAGAAAGGAAAGCTTGTAATTCAGGGCCTTTTCCAGCATCTCACAAGCTTTTTCCGCCTGGTTCGTATCCAGAAGCAGCAAGCCGTAATTGTAATAAGCTTCAGGGAAGGTCGGATTTTTGGACAGCAGCTTTTCATAGATTTCCGCCGACTTTTCATATTGGCCGGTCAAATAATAGACCTGACCCAGGTTGTCCAGGATCACAGTGTTGGATTCGTTGTATTCATAGGCTTCAAGGTTGAACTGAAGCGCTTTTTCATAATCAGCCTTCAGAATGAGAAGGTATCCCAGACTGCCATAAATTGTCGAGGTCTTATAATCCTTGATCACAGTTTCCAGCAGTGCTATGGCGTCATCCAGACAACCCTTTTTCCAGTATGCCAATGCAAGATTCGATTTTGCCAGCATTTCACTGTCCTTGTCCGGATGTGAGGCAATCAGCTTGTTGAGAATGGTTTCGGATTCTTCCAGCTTTCCGTTTTTTAAAAGAAGATAGGCATAGGAGCTGATGGTTGAGGGTTTGGCTTTCCCCGTTCCATAGGCTTTTGCAAACCAGCGGATTGCTTCTTCAAGATTCCCGGTGGAATACTTCAGGCTTCCCATGTGCGCAAACAAAGATGCCCGGCTCAGGAAAAAAAGGAATGCGATTACCAGCACTAAAGCCGCCAGTCCCAACAAAATGTTATAGGAAAACAGAATTATAATTACAATTACCGGAATTACAAACTTAACAAGAAAGTTTATGATTTTACCGCCCATTCAACTTACCTCCAACATATTTTTGCCGGTAAAATACTCCAGCGAAAACTTCATTATTTGACCGGGATTCATGCACCTGGGAAGGCCAATCACGAACGCTTCGCCGCGTTGCTTTTCCTGGGGTAGGCCGGCAGTTTTCGCTGTAGTACCGGGCATTGCAATAATAGTATACCTTTTCACTGCTGTCCCTGCAATACTTGAGCCTGCTTTAAATCCGTGCGCACCCCTATACTTTTTTACGGCGCTCCTTCACTTTTGCTTACCCAATATGCGCTGCAGTATGCGCTGCAGGAATGATTTCTTAGGTGCGGGGCTCTGTTCTTGTACAATCTCTTTGCCAGGCCTTGGACGGGCTGTGTCAGCAGCCGGAGGACGCGGCGCCGCCGGTCTGTTTGGCGTGCGGACTGGTTTTGTCTGCTGTGGATGCACTGCACGCGTGCCCTGGGACGGTTTATGCTCCCTGGTGCTATCAATCCGCCGGCCTTTGCTCTCATCACGGCGCTGAGGGGACCCCGGACGTGAGGGCTTCCTTTGGGCTTGTTTTGTATCAACTTGCGATGCGGTCCTGGGCGGCTTGCTTTTTTGTGAATTTGCCTGTATCCATTTTTCAGCCTCGGCTTTGTTCAGGTTGTAAACTTCCTCGGTAGGCAGCTCCGCTTCGGCAATCATCGTTCCTATGTGCTCTTCGATCTCGTAAAGGCTTATAATGTCATCGCTTGTAACCAATGTGATGGCGCGGCCTGAATTCCCGGCACGGCCGGTTCGCCCGATCCTGTGCACATAGCTGTCTTTTTCCACGGGGACGTCATAGTTGATGACAAGGGACAAATCGTCGATATGGATGCCCCGTGCCGCAACATCCGTAGCGACCAGCAGACGGAACTCTCCTTTTTTGAACTGATCTATGGTCTTAAGGCGTTTTCCCTGGGGAATATCTCCGTGCAATGCCTGGGAAGCATATCCCTTCTGGGATAAAAAGCTTTGAACCTGATCCACGGCAACTCTTGTGTTGCAGAAAATCATACAGCTTTCCGGATGCTCCACCAGAAGCAGCCGGTTCAACCACAGGCGCTTTTCGTTTCTTTGCACCCGGTAGTAAGCCTGCTGTATGGTATCTACCGTCATGGTGGGGGATTCGATCTCGACGGTGGCCGGCTGTTTCATATAGTCCCTGCATATTTTATGCACCTCAGGAGGTATCGTGGCGGAAAACAGCAGGGTTACCCTGTCTTTGGGGAGGGTCCGGATGATCTTCTCCACCTGGAGGATAAACCCCATATCCAGCATCCTGTCCGCTTCGTCAAGAACCAGAAAGCGTATATTCCTAGTTGGCAGATTCCCATGGCTGATATGGTCAAATACCCGGCCGGGGGTACCGGTGACAATGGAAATACCCTTTTTCAGAGCCTGGATCTCGGTGTTCATGCTGTGCTGTCCGTATACAGCGGTTGTCTGGTGCAGGAGGTGCTTTGACATCTGTTTCAGGTCACTGTCCACCTGGACGGCCAATTCCCGTGTCGGAGTCAGGATCAGGCCCTGGGGTCCTGCCGCGCCGGGATCGGTCAACTGCAGGATCGAAACGCCGAAAACAGCGGTCTTGCCGCTGCCGGTCTTGGACATGACAATAAGGTCTTCCTTGTTCAAAATCGGTGGAATCGCTTTGCTCTGTACCTCCGTAGGCTCTTTAAAGCCCATCTCCTCCAGCGCTTTCAGTATAGGGGGCGAAATACCCAAGTCGTTAAAATTGTTTATCATAGCATCTTCTTTCGTTATTCCTGAATATTATTTACCATTATACCATTTGTTTATAAGATATTCCATGCTTCGCTGTTTTTGTTGTAAAAACAATATTTCCGTGGTATAATAACTGGCAAGTAAATAAATGTGTGAAGCGATGAAAGAGAAAAGTAACCGGTGAAGACTTGAAAGAGAGTAGGTGCCTCAGGCTGAAAGCACCTTCAGGGAACAATCCGGTGAAGTTCCCTCTTAAGCTGCATCCTGAACCCAGACCGATAGGACACTGTCCGGCTTGCCGCTTTGCTGGCAAGAGTACCGCAATGCTTCAGCCGGAAGAGAATATCATGGAGGTAAAGTAGGAGATGCCGGGTCTTGTACGTTACTACAGGAAATAACTGGATCAGGCTGAAGTTGCCTGAGAAGTTTATTTGTAAAGCGCCGGCTTTTTTGAGGCCGGAACATGGGTGGTACCGCGGAGAACAGTCTTCGTCCCTACAGGGATGGAGGCTTTTATTTTTTGCGGCATTTTGCAATGGCGGAAAATGGCGAAAACCTGCCGGAGCTTGATGTCGCGTGGAATTTGACTTAGGAGAACCATAAATTAGCGGGAGGAATGACGAAATGCTTGAACGTTTGAACAAGCTGAAGAACAGGGCGGAAGAAGAAATCTCCGCACTGAAGACACTGAATGAGCTTGAAAGCCTGAGGGTAAACTACCTGGGCAAAAAAGGCGAATTGACGGAAATACTGAAGGGCCTTGGGGGATTGGACCCTGAAGAACGCAAACAGGTGGGGATGGAAGCCAACAAGATTAAAAACCTGCTGAGTGAAAAGCTGGCGGAAAAGAGCGGCGAATTAAGTTTAAATGCTGTAAAGCAGGACATTTCAAAAGTTTCGGACTTTGACATTACGCTGCCGGGGAATCCTTACCCGGCAGGCTCCTTTAATCCGGTAACCATCGTGCAAAGGGACATCGAAAAGATATTCACCGGCATGGGCTTCAACATCGTGGACGGTCCCGAAGTGGAGGATGACTTTTACAATTTTGAAGCTTTAAACATTCCCCAGCACCATCCCGCCAGGGACATGCAGGATACCTACTGGCTTGAGAACGGCCAGCTGCTGCGCACCCATACTTCTCCCTGCCAGGTGAGGGCAATGCTTAAATACGGCGCACCGCTGAAGATAATCGCGCCGGGCAGATGCTTCCGGAATGAGAGCACCGACGCCTCCCATGAAAATACCTTCTTTCAGCTGGAAGGCATGATGATCGACAAAAATGTTTCCATTGCAAACCTCATCTATGTTATGAAGCTGCTGCTTTCAAAGGTCTTCAACCGGGATGTGAAGGTCAGGCTCAGGCCGGGATTCTTCCCCTTTGTTGAACCGGGCTTTGAACTGGATCTGAATTGTACCATATGCGGAGGCTCGGGATGTCCTACCTGTAAGCAGTCCGGCTGGGTGGAACTGCTGCCCTGCGGCATGGTTCATCCCAATGTTCTGAAGTATGGGGGGATCGACCCGGAGGTGTACACCGGATTTGCTTTTGGTCTGGGGCTTACCAGGCTTGCCATGATGAAATACGGCATAGGCGACATCCGGGTGTTCAATTCGGGCGACACGAGAGCGATGAAGCAATTCGGGACGGGTAGCCTGTAGAGCCTGGAGGGAATCGAAAGGGAGATACCTTAGTGCAGTTGCACATGTATTCGTTACCAGGTAAGCTTGACAAAAGTGGGGTATGGCCATGTTGTAGGGGCGCGCATTGCGCGTCCGCAAATACAATCTATGCCAGACAGCTCTCGGACGGCCAATGGCCGCCCCTACATTGGATCCCGTTTTAATTCCTGGCTGATAACTGGCTTGCATGGGGCTGTACTAAGCTAAAAAGGAATACACCCTGCTCGGAGAGGTGTGTCCCCTTACATTAAAAAGGAGTGATTTGTATATGAAAATATCGTTAAACTGGATAAAGGATTTTGTCAATCTTGACGGCATAAGTGTAAAGGACATATGGTACAGGTTTACCATGTCCGCTGCCGAAGTGGAAGATGTGGCCGAGATAGGGAAGGACATCACGAAGGTGGTCGTGGGGAAGGTTGTAAGCGTTCAGCCCCACCCATCTTCGAAGAAGCTGAAAATATGCATGGTGGATTCGGGTGAGGGTATTGTCCAATGCGTTTGCGGGGCACCCAACGTAAGAGAAGGCATCCTTTCACCCTTTGCAAAGGAAGGCGGCTCAATAAAGAAAATCAGTGAAGTGAAAAAAGCTGTGGTTGCAGGCGCCGACAGCTGCGGGATACTTTGTTCCGCTTCCGAGATCGGCATCAGCGATAATCATGAAGGCATTATGATCCTTGAAGGGGACTATAAGCCCGGCACCGACATAAAAAGCATCATCCCCATGGACGACGTAATCATTGAGATTGACAACAAATCTCTGACCAACAGGCCGGATTTGTGGGGGCACTACGGCATTGCAAGGGAAATGGCGGCAATCTTCAAAAGGGAGCTTAAGCCGCTGGCGGTTGCGGAAGACCTTGAAAACAGCAGCCTGCCGGATATAAGCATCAAAATCGAGGATCCGAAGAAATGTTACAGGTACACAGGCCTGCAGATAGATAATATAAGTACCCGCGTTTCCCCCCTGGCGATGCAGATCAGGCTATACTATTGCGGCATGCGGCCTATCTCACTCATCGTCGATCTGACCAACTACCTCATGATGGAGACCGGACAGCCCATGCACGCCTTTGATAAAAGGCAGATTGACGGCATCGTGGTCCGTTCCACCGATAAACCGTCAAAATTCAAAACCCTTGACAGCATTGAGCGGAATATCCCGGAAGATGTGCTGATGATCTGCAACCTGGATAAGCCGATAGCCATTGCCGGCATCATGGGCGGGGAGAATTCGGAAGTTGCCGCGGACACCGGTGGAATTATCCTGGAATCTGCCAATTTCGAAGGAGCAAGCTTGCGGAAGAATTCCACCCGATTGGGCTTGAGAACCGAAGCCAGCGCCAGGTTCGAAAAAATGCTGGACCCGAATCTGACCGCGCTGTCGGTCAAAAGATTCGTCAAGCTCTTAAGAGATGTACAGCAGGACGTGGTTATTTCCTCCAACCTGACGGATGTTTATCCAAAACCGCTGCAGTCCATTAAGATTACCATCGACAAGCCCTACATCGATAAATACATCGGCAATACGGTAAGCTCGGAACAGGTCGTCAGCATACTGAAGTCCCTGGAATTCGGCGTAAAGCAGGACGGAGACGTTTTTCACATTGACGTGCCTTCCTTCAGAGCCACCAAGGACATTACCATAAAAGCGGACATTATTGAGGAAATAAGCCGGATCTACGGATATGACAATATCGTCCCGAAAACCCTGGAGGTTGCGCTGCAGCCCCTGGACTACAATGAAACCAGGCTTGCCGACCATCGGATCAGGGAGCTTCTGTCCGACAAGTTTGCCTTCAACGAAGTCATCAGCTATATTTGGCATAACAACACCTACAATAGCAGTATAGGCATCGGGCAGCGCGGCAATGTCAAGCTTTTGAACCCACATGCGAAGGATATGGATACCCTGAGGGACAGCATGGTTCCCACAATGCTGGAGTTTGCAGAGGTTAACAGGAAAGCTTTTGACGAGTTCTCTATTTATGAGATCGGAGGAGTCTTCAACGCCCCCGATACCAGGAGCAAATGTGAAGAGCATAAAAACCTCTGCGCACTGACGGCGAGCAAGCTTAAGGATGAGGATTCTCTGTTTTATACACTTAAGGGAATAACGACAGCCATCCTGGGCAGCTTGAAAAACATACAGCCGGAGTACGCGGCAATGAAGCAGGACGCTGTCCAGGCAGCTCCATGGCTCCATCCTGTGAAGTCTGTTGAAGTCAGGTTTGGCGATCGCTGTCTGGGGCATATATCGGTGGTTCACCCGCAGATCAAACAGAAGCTGGACAAGAAGCTCAACCTGGCCTTTGTTGAACTGAATCTGGCGGAAGTATATGCCATAGCACCAAAACAGGTCAAATTTGCGGAGCCTTCAAAATATCCCGGAGTTACCCTGGACTATAGCTTCCTTGTAGACAGGTCCATGTGGTTTGACAGGGTAAAAACCGACATCGGCGGATTTGCCAGCAGCATCCTGACGGGCTTTGAATTTGTTGACATCTATACGGGCAAAGGACTGCCCGAAGGCAAGAAGAGCATGACCTTCAGGTTTGCCATCGGTTCAAGGGAAAAGACGCTGTCCAGTGAAGACATCAGCGAGTTCACCGGCGGTTTGCTTAAATACATGGAAGATAAGGGATATTCCTTGCGGTAGTCCGGGCGGATACCACAGGATAGTCCCTGCGTGATTATTCAGGTACTGTCATTGCGAGCGAAACGAAGTGGAGCGCGGCAATCAAATAAATGCTATTTCAGTCAGAAGCAGAGATTGCAACGTTGCTTTGCTCCTCGCAATAACAACCGGGATACCTGAATAGTCATGTCCCTGCTTGCGTTCTTGCAGTTTTTTCACATTTGATACTTGACTGCCACGGGAATTCACGCTATAATGAACACGTGTACATCTCGAGGATGTTTTTATTTTTTCAGCGTTTGAACACGTGTACATATCCCGGACAGGAAACCGGAAACAGCGGTTGAACTCGTTCAAAGCCCGGGAATCAGAGCATGTACCTATAATAACTTAAAAGATGGGGGGCGATATAAATAGCCAATAGGAATGATGTTGCCATAAGAGCAGGCGTATCAGGGGCAACGGTATCCAGAGTGTTCAATAATCCGGAAACCGTCGGGGAAAAGACGCGGGAAGCGGTCTTGACGGCGGCTGCAGCACTGAATTACCACCCAAACCTTATCGCCAGCAATTTCGTAAAGGGCGTAAGTGGAAACATAGGCGTAATCATTCCCCATATACCCCATGTCCATATTTTCTCCGTCTACTACTTTTCGGAGCTTTTAAGCGGAATTGGCGAGGCGCTTGAAGAGAATGGCTACAATTTGATGCTTTTTTTCTGCAAAGCGGATGAAAAGGGCGTTAGCGACTATTCCTCCTATTTTAAAAGCGGAAAGGTGGACGGATGCGTTCTTCTGGGAACCAGGAGAAATGACGCAGGTATTCTGTCCTTGTATGCCGACGGGTATAAATTCTGTCTCGTCAATAATTATATCGAAGGCACCGGCATCGGGTATATCGATGTGGATAATGTGACGGGGAGCTACGAGGCAGTAAGCCATTTGATAAGTCTCGGGCACCGGCGGATAGCATTTCTCAACGGACCGGAAAACTATACGAACAGTATTGACAGGCTTGCCGGCTACAAAAAGGCTCTGGAGGAAAACAATATTCCTTTTGATGAAAAGAACTTATTCCGGGGGAACTACGGAAAGAAAAGCGGTTATCTGGCAAGCGGCGCCCTCCTGGATTTCGGGGATATGCCCACGGCGGTGTTTTCCGGCAATGACAGAATGGCAGCCGGATTGATTCAGGGTCTGACAGAAAAAGGGGTAAAAATTCCGGAGGATATTTCCATTGCCGGTTATGATGATTCCGACATCTCAACAATCATCCAGCCTGCTCTGACTACGGTACATATTCCTTTTTTTGAAATGGGTAAGCGGTGTATCGGGGAATTTATCAAGCAGGTAAAGGGTGAGGAATCCGGCGGTTTTAAAGTTCTAATCAAACCGGAGCTGGTTATACGGGATTCTACGGGCAGGAAAGGCGGGGGCTCCCCGCAAAGTTCATAATATCACATAATATCAATAGAGGACCGACAATCGAGAATATATAGAAAGAAGGGTTGAAATGGAGAAAAAGGTGTTAATTGTACAGGGAGGCTGGGACGGTCATGAACCTGTCCAGGTGTCCGGGATTTTCAAAAAAATGCTGGAAGAAAACGGCTTCAGCGTGGAGGTGTCCGATACACTGGATTCGTTTCTGGATGCAGAAAAGCTTAAAGCGCTGCACTTGATTGTTCCGGTATGGACAATGGGGACAATAAAGCGCGAACAGGTAACACCTGTTGTTGAAGCCGTAGCCTCGGGAGTCGGAATTGCCGGTTGCCATGGAGGCATGTGCGACGCCTTCCGCGAAAGCGTGGAATGGCAATTCATGACCGGTGGGCAGTGGGTATCCCATCCCGGCGGAGACGGGGTTGAGTACACGGTTAACATTAAAAGCGGTTCAAGCCCTATCGTTGAAGGAATTGAAGATTTTACCGTCAAAAGCGAGCAATATTACGTTCATGTGGACCCGGCGAATGAAGTGCTGGCCACGACACGCTTCCCTGTTGTGAATTGGTATCATTCCTCCAACGGACAGGTGGATGTGCCGGTGATGTGGACAAAAAAATGGGGGCTTGGGAGAGTATTCTACACTTCTCTGGGCCATCATGCCGATACCGTTGACAGGGGGCCGGCGCTGGAAACCATCAGGCGCGGCTTCCTGTGGGCTGCAGAAGGCAAAGACCTTGTGATGAAAGCCGGAGCGGATGCATCAAAATATGAAGATAAGGTACACAAAATGTTTTAAATTTGGCAAGCAGAATTTGAACAACGTCACAGTTCCCTCCTCTTAGGTGGGTGTTACCGATTGAAAAAGCTGTCAGTGGTGGGATGCAATCCCCAAGAGACGTTGTTCAAACGCCACGTATAGGCGTGGCGCACGAAGTGTAGCGTAGGACGAATCCATTTCGTCCGCAGCGAGGGGGTATGGGGGTATGCCCCCATTGGAAATTGAATGGAGGTGCATTGCAGTGAAAAGAGTGAAGACCGGGATCATTGGCTGTGGAAATATCAGCGGCATTTACCTGAAAAACTGTACGCAGGTCTTTAAAGCCCTTGAAGTCGTGGCCGTGGCAGATCTGGACAGGACCAGGGCCGAGGTAAAGGCTGCGGAGTTCGGAATACCGAAAGCCTGCACTGTAAAAGAGCTGCTGGCAGATCCGGAGATTGAAATTGTAATAAACCTTACCATACCGGTGGCACACGCCGAGGTAAACATGGCTGCCCTGGAAGCGGGAAAAAATGTACATGTTGAAAAACCTCTCGCCATTACCCGGGAGGATGGAAGGAAAATGCTTGCGCTGGCCGAAGCCAAAGGACTGCTGGTGGGATGTGCTCCCGATACGTTCATGGGCGGTGGGATACAAACTTGCAGGAAGCTTATTGATGACGGCTGGATAGGCAAGCCTGTAGCGGCAACTGCTTTTATGACCTGTCATGGACACGAAAGCTGGCATCCGGATCCGGAATTCTATTACAAGGTGGGCGGAGGGCCGATGTTCGATATGGGACCGTATTACCTGACGGCCCTTGTAAACCTCATAGGTCCGGTAGCAAAGGTTACAGGCTCTGCCCAGGTTACCTTCCCTGAAAGGACGATCACAAGCGCACCCAAATACGGTACAAAAGTATCTGTCGATACGCCTACCCACATCGCAGGCGTGATGGATTTTGAAAACGGCGCCGTAGGAACGATTATCACCAGCTTTGACGTATGGCACGCAAATCTTCCGAGAATAGAAATCTATGGAACCGAAGGATCTATGAGTGTTCCGGATCCCAATACCTTCGGCGGCCCTGTGCTGGTGAGAAGGCAGGATGCCGGTGAATGGAAAGAAATCCCGCTGACCCACGGATATGCGGAAAACAGCAGAGGCCTTGGCGTATGCGATATGGCATATGCGCTGAGAAATGGAAGGATCAACAGGGCGAGCGGCAAGCTGGCAATGCATGTGCTGGATATAATGCATGGCTTCCATGATGCATCAAGGGATGGGAAACACTATACCATAACGGAAAAGTGCAACCGGCCGGCCGCATTGCCTTTAGGCCTGATACCGGGAGAAGTTGACGCTTGATGCGTTCACTTTCAAGGTCAACCGATTAAAAAAGGGCTGTCTCAATGCACCGGTCGAATAAGGATGTTTTCCGTCCGTTTTTGAGATTTGCCGGGAGTCAAAGGGGACGGTTCCTGCCGACTCATCACGATGAGTCGGCAGGAACCGTCCCCTTTGACTCTTTTGACTCCCGTGTTACCCGAAGGCAACTGCAAACACAAGTAAAGCCCGGTATCCCAGGGCTTTAACTTGTATCGTTCAGGCATTATTTCATCTGATTTTCAGCCATTGCTATCATTTTTTTGACCATCTGGCCGCCGATGGGGCCGCCTTCGCTTCCGTTTTGCTTCGATGAAAGGTCGCCCTTGTAATGGTCGTTGTTTTCCTTTGTAAACTGCGTACGCCCTATTTCCTGCGCACATTCCATCTTAAACCTTGTCAGAGCTGCTCTTGCATCCGGTACCAATGGAGTTTTCGGACTTGACATTTTTCTCAACCTCCTTTTTTTGAATAATTGACGATCACTATTATCTTTTACTGAAATCCGGATTTATTACCTTAAAATTAATTCTTAAATTAGCAATAAATGTGATAAATCAAAGTTATATCAAAGTTTGCCCTGTGCGAGTTCACCATGTACATATTGAATAAGTAAGTCTTATTTGATATAATTCACAGCAAATGCTAATACTACCTGCAGTGATGCTTACATAAATTCATCGCATTTACGCGCCTTTGAAAAATGGCAAAGCATGAATGACTTATTTTTCCAAGGATCAATTTCGCAAGAATCGTTGCAGCAATAACAAACAGGAGGAAATCAGATGCAAACGCTGAAATTCGATTATTCCAAAGCAAGTGCTTTTTTAAAAGAGCATGAAATAACCTATCTGGACAGCTTTATTAAATGCGCGCACGATATGCTTCATAAAAAAACAGGCCCGGGAAACGATTTTCTTGGGTGGGTGGATCTGCCGGTGAATTATGATAAAAATGAGTTCTCACGCATAAAAGCTGCTGCTGAAAAGATCAAGGCCGACTCCGACGTGCTGGTGGTCATCGGCATAGGCGGGTCATATCTGGGAGCACGCGCGGCAATTGAAGCCCTTTCCCATTCCTTCTACAATATGCTTCCAAAAGCACAGAGAAAAACTCCCGAGATTTACTTTGTGGGCAACAACATAAGCTCGGCTTATATCGTTGAGCTTCTTGAGCTTATAAAGGACAAGGACGTTTCCGTCAATGTAATTTCCAAATCCGGTACAACTACCGAGCCTGCTCTGGCCTTCAGGATTTTCCGCGAATACATGGAAAACAAATATGGAAAGAAAGAAGCTGCCGCCAGGATCTATGCCACTACCGACAAAGCCAGGGGAGCCTTGAAAAAGCTGGCCAATGAAGAAAAATATGAGAGCTTTGTTATTCCCGACGACGTAGGCGGAAGATACTCCGTATTGACTGCAGTAGGCCTGCTGCCCATTGCAGCAGCAGGAATCGATATAGACCGGATGATGAAAGGCGCACAGGATGCCCATGCGCTTTATGGGAATCCGGACCCCGCGCAAAATGAATGCTATCGCTATGCAGCCGCCAGGAATGCCCTGTATGCAAAAGGCAAGACCGTGGAAATCATGGTCAACTACGAACCCTCGCTGCATTTTGTAACCGAGTGGTGGAAGCAGCTTTACGGTGAAAGCGAAGGCAAGGATCAAAAGGGCATTTTCCCTGCCGGCGTGGATTTCACTACCGACCTGCATTCCATGGGACAGTATGTACAGGATGGATTGAGGAATATATTTGAAACCGTCCTGAACGTAGAAAAGCCAAGAAAAAGTCTTCTTATAAAGGAAGACAGGGATAATCTGGACGGGCTGAACTTCCTTACGGGCATGGACATTGACGAGGTCAATAAAAAGGCTATGCAGGGCACATTGCTTGCCCATACCGACGGCGGAGTGCCGAATTTGGTATTGAGCATTCCGGAAATGGACAGCTATTGGTTCGGAAGTCTGGTCTACTTCTTTGAAAAGGCTTGCGGAATCAGCGGATACCTGCTTGGCGTCAATCCTTTCGACCAGCCCGGCGTAGAGGCATATAAAAAGAACATGTTTGCGCTGCTGGGCAAGCCCGGCTATGAGGCTGAGAGAAAACAGCTGGAAAGCAGACTGTAGAGGAGGGGGGACACACCCGCTGAGTCACGGGTCACGGGATAAGAGGAGGGAATGTCCCCTTTTGACGCTAAAGCTGGCCGAGGGGACACACCCGGAAGCAGAAGGAGTCAGATGTAGGGGCGGTCACTGGCCGCCCGGTTTTGTCATCGCCAGTCAAAGCTATGCGGACGCGCAATGCGCGCCCCTACACGGCATAGTTATCCCTACAGGTCCGGGAAAGCCTTCTTCCGGCGTTATGGAATGTTGTAGATTGAAATTTCCGGACGGGATAAAAACCGGAAGGGAACCACAACATTCCCCAGTCCCCGGTTAATATAGACATTTATCCCGTTAACTTTATGAAGCCCGCGCTTTATCCCCATTCGGCAAAGCTTGTCTTTGCGGAGCAAAATAAATTCCAGGTGGAAAGGCATCCACATCTGTCCTCCATGAAAATGTCCGCAGAAAAAATAGTCGGCATGCTCTCTTGAAAGCTGCAGAACCAGATCCGGATTATGGCTGAAAACAATCTTTGTGGCATCCCGGGTGCACCCCTGTATAGCCTTTTCGATATCGGGACTTCCCAGCCGAAGGTCGTCAATACCGATAAGATCGTAGCTGGAAGAGTCTTTTTCGATATGTACAGAACTGTTTATCAGTACTTCCACATGCATGCTCCTGATTTCCCTGATGAAAGTTTCCAGGCCTTTCATCTGGCCCCTGTAGGCTTTATAATCGTGATTACCCAGGCATAGGTATGTCTTGCCGCTTTGCTTGATTTTTTGTAAAAAATCAAGGAACAGAGAAGCATGCACCGGTTTTTCCAGATAATCGCCTGTGATAAGCAAAATGTCCGGATTTTCCTGCCGGATGACCTCTTTTACCCTGTCCGCGCCGACCCTCAGCATATTTATATGAATATCCGAGATATGAAGTACTTTCAAACCTTTGGAGCTTTTTGTAAAATCCAGCCTGGAAACCTTTAACCATCCGGCTTCAATATACATATAGACCAATAGGGATATAACAACTGCAAGAATAATCAAAAAGATGTACATGGGCAAATCTCCGTTCTAAGGATTTTTTCTTTTCTCTTTCTATACTATATCAATTGCCTGAAGGATCGGCAAGCCGTATTTGACTGATTGGGGACTGCGTGTCCGTGATATGACTGGAAGTCCGGAAAAATCGTCCCCAACAGTTGAGCCAGCATAAAACCTGAGCTCTGAATCGGCCGTCCGCCCAAGTGTAAAGAATTTCTGAAGAACCGCCCCTACAGACACTTTTGCCATAAAATTATATCGTATCGAAGATATTCTCTGTATTACATGTTATTTGATGACATAGTATTATATAACAGATTATATAACAGAAGGTTTTCGGGAGGTAAAAAATGGGGCGCAGAATCATACGAAAAGAAGGAAATGTAAAATCCCGCATTGATTTTCTACTAATTCCTCTAATCAGGCTGTTCATTAAGGAAGACCCCAAAAGCCAGACGGAAACCGGTGCAGGGAGCGAGATATATTATATGCCGGGTGAAGAGAAAGGCAAAGAGTCGCTTCCTTCCAGGACGGATACTTATATTGAGCAAGTTGTTAAGTACATACCTTCTGAAATTGTCGCAGCCTATTTGTTCCTGGACGGCATTTTAAAATCGTCGGAAAAGGTAACGGAAACTTTCTTCTGGGGTGTATTCCTTTTCCTGTTGGCGGCAACTCCCGCCTACATATGGGCTATTACAGCCGAAAAGGAAGAATGCACCGGGAAAGTCAGAAAACCGGCATGGGATCAGATCGTCATTTCCTTTTTTTCCTTTGCGGTCTGGGTGTTTGCAATCGGCGGTCCGTTTACGTATCTTTCCTGGTATCACCCTGTATATGGCTCTTCTTTGCTGGTACTATTTACATTTTTACCGCCCATTATATCAAAAATTATCTGCAGATCGTCGGCCATCATATCCTGCGGTTTGAAAGGCAGCCTGGAAATATAGCGTTAATACGCAAGTATTTCATAACCCGTTTCCGTTACGAGCACCATTTTTTCCCATTGTGCAGAGGGCTTTCCATCCAAAGTATAAACTGTCCAGTTATCGCCCTTATGCATTGATATTTCGGCTTTCCCCATATTGATCATAGGCTCTACGGTAAAAACCAGACCCGGAACCAAAAGCATCCCTGTTCCTTGCTTGGACACGTAACTGACCCAAGGGTCTTCGTGAAATTGCAGGCCAATACCGTGGCCGCCGATATCCAAAACAACAGAATATCCATTTTTCTTGGCATGGTCATTAACCGCTTGCCCTATATCTCCAAGAAATCCCCAAGGTTTTATCTGCTGAATGCCCAGTTCCATACATGCTTTCGCAACATCAACAAGTCTTTGCTTTTCGCTGGAAACATCACCGACACAAAACATGCGGGAAGAATCCGAAAAAAAGCCGTTATAAACCGTAGATACATCGATATTTGCAATATCTCCGTTTCTCAGGATTATACGGTCAGATGGGATACCATGGCATACAACGTCATTTATTGAGATGCAAACACTTTTGGGGTAACCGTTATAATTAAGCGTTGCCGGTATGCCTCCAAACTCCTTGGTTTTTTCATAAATTAGCCGGTCAAGTTCTTCAGTGGTTACTCCGTCAACAGCATAATTCCCGATAAAATCCAGTAAGGCTATGTTCAGCTTACTGCTATCCCGGATACCTTCAATTTGCCGTTGGGTTTTAAGTAATTTGAGGTGGGGTACTTGGTATCCTTTTGAACGGTAAATGGCCATTTGCTCCTCAATAAGGGCATGGCAATTTTTGTATTTGCGTCCGCTGCCGCACCAGCAGGAATCGTTTCTTCCAGGCTTGACAGACATATTTTACTCCTCTACATTTACAAACTCGGACGAAGCAATACCTTTGTACTACATTGGCTAAGGGAAGCACTTGAAGCTTTTCGGTATTGACGAGGGGAGCATTTGAATATTGCAGCAAATGCCCTCGTCAATGATTCTGATGACGAGTACCCACAGCGGAAAGCAATATCGGTGATTTTGTCATCGGTGTTGCGAAGATCATTAGCAGCAGCTGTTAACCTGCATTGAGAGAGGAATTGTTTATATGTCATTCCCATGTGTTCCCGGAACTTCGCAGAGCAGTAAAACGGTGAGTAACCAACGTACGATGACATATCTTTCAGCGTCGGGCCCTCAGTTAAGTGATTCTCTACCCATTTCGCCATTATTTCTATTGTTTGAACAGACATTTGCTTCACTCCTTTCCCCAGTATATCAGTCCATGCCGATAATTTCCTGACATAAGTTGCAAATATTGAAATAATCTTTGGACTACTTCCTCATCAAAGCTATCACTGGAAAATTTCCTGTTTAACTATGTGTTATATAAATAATTGAAGTTCAATTAATATTATACTATAAAGAATGGAAGTAGTCGATATTTCACAATTGCGAGGTTTAAACGGTGGATATCAGGATAACCTGCGAAAACGGGCCGGAGCTATCTTGTTCTTGACAATCCATGAAGATAGAATTACAATATATTTGGTATTACAAAGTATATGGTTATGAAAAGGGTAAAAACTTGGATGAACGCTATCTGAAACAATTCAAAAAAGGAATCCTTGAGATTATTATTTTAAAGATTTTATCCGTTCAAGAAATGTACGGGTATGAATTGATAACCTCTCTAAACGCGAAAAGCCGCTTCTTTGAAATTAAGGAGGGAACGTTATATCCTATCCTATATCGCCTGGAAGATGAAAAGCTGATGGAAACAAGGTGGGAGCAATCCGAATCGCGCGGGGTTCCAAAAAAATATTATTCTATTACAGAAAAAGGGCGAACAACATTACAAACGGCAAAACAATTATGGCTGGATTTTTCAACGGATGTTGAAAAAATATTAACAGAATAGGAGGTTGCCATATGAACAAAAAGCAATACATTCAAGAGATCGTTGACAGAGCTTGCTTGACGCATGGGAACAAATATAGGCGGAAACTCATTGAGGACTTGCAGCAGGAATTTGATTCTTTATTGGAGCAAGGTTACTCTGAAAAAGAAGCCATGAAACAGATGGGGAAGCCTGACGATATTGCTGCAGGCATATATGATAACTATATCAGTGCCGAGGAAGTTTCCCGGCCATTTATCGAGTATACATCAAATCAAAAGCTCTTTGGAATGCCGCTTGTGCATATTGTAAAAGGCAAGCGTCAGGAGTTTGTAAAAGCCAGTGAAGGCAGGCATAGTTTAAGGGGAGTACCGACAGCCAAAGGTTTTATTGCAATCGGACGGCGTGCTAGAGGCATTATTGCTATAGGAAATTTCACCTGCGGTATTATTTCCATAGGCAATATTTCAGTGGGCGTTCTATCCATTTCCAATATCGGATTTGGTCTTCTATGCTTTGGCAACCTTGCGATAGGCTTGCTAATGGCATTAGGGAATGCAGCTTTGGGGGCTTTAGCTGTAGGAAATCTGGCGGCGGGTTATGGAGCTGTAGGAAATGTCGGTATTGGGTGGTATGCAATCGGGCATCGAGCATTTGGAAATATAAGTTTGGAAGTAAAAAGCTTTTCGCGGATGAACAATGAGATTCAGTCATTTATCAGCAGTCTTCCCACACCATTACAATCCTTTTTTCAAGCGACTGTCGCGCTTGTACAAAACTGGATGTGGTTGTTTATTGTCGCAGGAATTATAATTGCGCTGCTGCTTATAGCCTGGGGGATTATAAGCCATTGGCTCGAAACAGAAAGAACATAAATGCCCGCCCTGGTTCAATCTCTGCAAGTGAAGGAATTACCTCAAAACTTCATATTGAGCACCATAGCGTCCATAAATTCAACGGAGAGCAGTGGATCATGAGCAGAAGCTGAATCATTTCATCTAGTAATTTCTGATCCTTAACCGTCAACATACCGGGGAAACAAGAATCAGTTTCCCCTAATACTTAATTGATTTCTATCATTAAATCATATATAATGCATTTTAGCAGTATGAGACTTTATTGCCGTACTATTAGAAAGGAAAGTACTATGTCAAAGGATCTATCAGCAATCTGCGGACATTCGATTGCCTATACGTTATCCATTGTAGGAGGCAAGTGGAACTGGATTATTATTGCCATGTTGTTTCAATACGATTTTTTACGGTATGGCCAGATCAAAAAGAGCCTTCCGCATATCACCCACAAAATGTTAAGCCAGCAGTTGAAAGCACTGGAGGCAAACGGGCTTATCCACAGGAAGGAATATCCTCAGGTACCGCCCAAAGTGGAATATTCTCTGAGTGATAAGGGAAGAACCCTTATGCCGGTTTTAATACAGATGATGAAATGGGGAGAAGCCACCATGCCTCCCATCGAAGCTGATACGCTCAGCACATCTTTTTACAATGAAATCAACCTGCCATAATGAGCTGAGCGACCGGGCTTTTCCTCACACCTGAGATCCCGCTAATACTACAGCGTAAGCTTCATTAATTTATCGGCATTCATGTACCTTTCAGAAGGTTTAAGGCGTTATTTCTGAAAGGATAATTCGGATGTTACGCTGTAGTACTAAGCGGTGGATGCACTTGTTCGTCTTAAGACCTCGCTTCGTTGACGATGATTTCATCTTTATGACGCAATGCCCAAGTTTCGAATGATGTAAGCGGGATGCCGTATTTTTTTAACGCTTCGAAATCGGTTTGGTATCCTATATCGTTCATCTTGTCGTGGGAAGCCACCGTCCCGGGATGCAAACCCCGTTTGATCGCTTCCTCATGGCTGACATAAACGGAACTTACTTTTTTACCCTTCACTCTGCTCAAGATTTCCGCGACTTCGCCCATGGTAAGCGAATCGCTAGCGAGATCGATATCTTTTTTGTTGTATCCTTCAGGGTCGTTAAACGCCGCTCGCGCAAGAGCAGCCGTGTCCTCCGAACAGTTCATATCCATGCGGATTTCCGGCTTTATCGCGCTGAAAATAACGCCATCCTTAAGCTCCGGATTCATAAACCAGGCAAACCGTTGGGCAAAATTCTCAAAAAAATAAACCGGATGAAGTATGGTCCAGGAATCAAAACCGCCGTTTCGAAACAGCTCTTCAATTTCATATTTTTGGTTCATATATTTTGTGTGCGATTCATACTTATCCCAGCGGGGGAATTTGTTGGAGCCGTTAACAGACGTGTGCACGACCTGGCGCACACCCGCTTTCGATATCGTTTCTACAAAAGCAATCGCGTTGCGCTTTTCAACGGTTACATCCTTCGCGTCGGCAAACTGCACGGAAAAAGCGGCATTCACGCCGGCAGCTGCTTTTTCAAGCGAAGAGGGCTGGCTCAAGTCTCCGCGAAACACCTCAGCACCTGCATTTTTAATCGACAGGGCCGCATCGGAGTCAGGGTTGCGTGTGAGAATACGAACCCCGTATCCGTGTGACAACAACTCGCGAGCGACACTGCCGCCTTGATTTCCGGTGCCTCCCAGCACAAGGACCAACTTGTTTGAAACTGCATTATTCATTTTAATCTTCACCTTTCTATTTTTTTATGATTAAAGAATATTTTTGTAAACCACGGCATTTTTCATAATGAAAAGGATGTTATTGCTATCAGTCAAAATGTCCAAATCCTCTGCGGGGTTACCCTTGACGATAAGCAGGTCGGCAAACGCGCCTTCTTCCAGTACGCCTATTTTTCCTTCGGGATACGGGTTTTGATAGGTGGACAGCTTGATGATTTCGTTCACGTTCCCGGTCGCGGCTGTAATGCCGCGAAAGCTCCCGAACCGTTTTTTATAAAACCGAAAATCGTCCAGCTGCATTTTCGCAACCCTGTCGGGACTGCCAAAAGAATCCGTTCCGTAAAGAATAGGCAGGTTGTATTTTTGGATCATTTCTGTCGCTACACCTTCGCTCTTGCGGAAATGGTCGACCAGCTTTTTATCCGCTTCCGGCAAGCCGTCGGTATTATATTCCCGGTTCACCTGTGGGCCGGGGGTGATCCAAATGCCTTTATCCGCGACTATTTTTGCAGTTTCCTCATCAAGTAAGGTTGCATGCTCAAAACATTTTACACCCGCTTTGGCCGCGCGCTGCATTGACTGCGTTGTATAAAGATGTGCCATTACATAGGTGCCGTAGTCTGAAGCCGCTCCAACGATGGCTTTCATTTCTTCCAGGCTAAACTGTATTGTCTGAATGGGGTCATAAGCGGAACTGAATCCGCCGCCTGCCATAATTTTTATTTGGGACGCCTCCAAAAACAACTGCTGCCTCGCCGCCCGGGTAACCTCGCTGATGCCGTCCGCAATAACTGTTGTTTTGCTGTTTATTTCGGAAGAGGAATATATCCCGTCCGTTATACGTTCCTCCGCGTGGTTTGCCCTTAAATCACCATGCCCGCACGTCTGTGATATATATGCATTGGAAGGCAGAATTCTCGGGCCGTCAAGATATCCGTTGTCAATGTTCTTTTTCAAGCCGAAGGTTATGCCGCCTGCGTCGCGTACCGTTGTAAACCCGCGCAGCAGCATATCTCGGGCAAACCGAACCGAACGAACGGCTTTTTCGTCAATCCGCCAACCGTCGGACAGCTTGTCGCCGGTATGGGACAGATGCACATGCGCATCTGTCAAGCCTGGAATTACAGTGTTGTTTTCAGCATCATAAACCGTTTCGAAATGATCGTCCGGAATCATGCCGCTTACAATCTCTTTGACAAGGTTTTGCTCAATAATTATATTCACCTTCGTGTTTAAATCAAAATGTTTTCCGTCAAAGACATTTGCGTTTTTTATTAAAATACCCAATTTTTTCACTCCAATCTTATGGGGAGATTATCCTATGGCGTCGGGGTATGGATCGTCCGGCAGCCGATTCCAGTCAAACGTCCCTTTTTGCGCCTGATACAGCTGGAGCAGCGCGCTTGCAATTCCCGCCGCTCCATGCATATATCCCTTGTCAATGGTCACATGCTCCGACTCCAGCCTGACCTCTGCCACCGGCCACGCGACCCCGCCATCGCTCATCTCTTCCGCCTCGCCCAATATGATTTTTGCGCAGCGTTCGGCGGCATCCAGATAGTGCGCATCGCCAAACGCGGCATACAGGCTGATATAAAATTGCAAAACGCTTGCCGTACCGCAGCAGATACAAGTGTTGTTCCAATACCCTGAAGACTGCACTTCCGGCACGCCAAGACCCAAAATGCCCCTGGCCATATTTTCGATATCGCTTTTATAGCTCTCATCCCCGGTCAGACGGTAGAGCTGATAGAACACCTTTGAAGTTCCCCCCGGGCCGTGGCATCCGCCGACATAAAACGTCTCCTCGTTTGGGTCGCTGGTTAGAGGAACAAGAAAACCATCCTTTTGCTGCACGGAAATGGCTTTAAGATATTCGGCAGCGGATTTTGTGATTGACAAAAAGTCCGGGTCTTTTGTATATTCATAAAAAACTGACATTGCATAGGCGACACCGGACGTACCAATAACAAAATTGGGAAAGCTGTGTGTATAGCCGGCCGGGACTATATCCCATGACTTTCCGCCGCGCGGGTCAGGTTTAATGCTTTTTGAGATGGTTTTTGCAGCGGCGACTGCCAACAAACGCAATTTTTCATCGCATAGAACATTTGCGACACTTAACAATACAACGGCTATACCCGCATCGCCCAATGCAAACCCCGGCAATCCGGTCCAACTGACATAGGTTTCGCTCCAAACTGCGTTGTCAGAATACTCTTTAGCAATTTCCTGCAAGGCGGACAAGGCCCCGGTATCACTTGTTTCCTGATAATAGACAAGCAATGCCTTGGCAATACCGCCCAAACCGGAACCAAAATTATATTCAAAAAATTTCATGGCCGGGTTCTTCATCTCCAACTGGCTGCGCCAGTGGATAGATACATATCGGAATCCATCCTGCGCAATCTGCAAATATTCTTTGCTATGCGTTGTTTTATACAGTTGCAGATAGAAATATGCAATCCCGGCGCTGCCGTGCTGAAACCCCAGGTCGATATTCGAATCCTCTGCATTTTTCCAATAAACGCCATCCGCGTCTAAAACCTTGAAGTGCTCTATATATCTGTGTGCTTTAAGCGCTGTGTTCAGGCAATCCTCAGCTTGCGCGCTTCCGCTGGATGCGAAATGCTTACCGATACAAAAAGAATGGTCTTTCATTGATTTTTCCTTTCTACTACTACAGCGAAATATTTTTGGCATCATATATTGTATTCGACGGGATGCAGTATCCTTTTTAAAAACTGCTTGGTGCGTTCTTCCCGCGGCCTGACCAATACCTCGTTGGGAGGCCCCTCCTCCACAACGAGCCCATCGTCCATAAAAACGACTTTGGTTGCAACCTCGGAAGCAAATGAAATCTCGTGCGTCACGATAATCATCGTAATACCCTCTTTGGCAATCTTTTTGATCAGCGATAATGTCTCACCGATCAATTCTGGGTCCAGAGCGGACGTCGGCTCATCGAACAAAATTATCTCCGGGCTGAGCGCGACCGCTCTTGCAATAGCAACGCGCTGCTGCTGTCCGCCGGAAAGCTGCGACGGATAATAGTCGTTGCGGTCTGAAAGCCCAACCTTTTCCAGCGCGCTCTTTGCGGCGGCGATTGCTTTATCCTTTGGAATCTTTCGCGCAACAATCAATCCTTCTGTCACATTTTGCAGTGCCGTCCTGTTGTTGAAAAGGTTGAAATTCTGAAATACAAAAGCGATTTTTTTTCGAAATTCAAGGATCTCTTGTTTTTTTGCTTTATTAAAATCTACTGTTCTGTCATCAATCGTAAGGGCGCCCTGCTCCGCTTTTTCCAAAAAACTGATGCATCTCAGCAGGGTCGTTTTTCCCGATCCGCTGGCGCCTAATATAACGACAACCTCGCCATCGTCGACGTGAATATCGACACCTTTCAGAATCTTATTACGGCCAAAGTTCTTATGCACATTTTTTATTTCAACCATGCAGTCTCCTTCCTATATTTGCCCAGTCTTTTTTCTGTAATTTTGCCCAGGAATTGAATGATGGTACTAAGCCCCCAATAAACTAACGCGGCTGCCAAATACGCTTCAAAGTAACAATAAGAGATATTGGCGTATTTTAACGCCCCATTGAGCACATCGAGAACCCCCAGCAGAATCACAAGCGAAGTTGCTTTCATCAACGCTATTACGATTCCCGTCAGGGACGGTATAAACACCAACATCATCTGAGGAAAGACAATACGGCGGAACGTTTGAAAAAAAGACAAGCCGACGGTATAGCCGGCCTCAAACTGCCCTTCGTCTATAGACAGCAGCGAGCCCCGTATGAATTCGCTCATCTGAACAATGGAAGGTAAGGAGAGCGCAAATATGCCAAGATAAACCCGGTTGACATCTCTTATGCCGACATTCAGATGAAAAAACTGTGCGATGCTGTCAAAGTGTGTTGTGAAGAGCATGCTCGATATAACGATCAGCAGGTTAATCGGAATCGCCTTAAAAATGACAACATACGCATCCGCGGCATGCGAGAGAACAGGTTTGCGATAAGTTCTGAGCGCGGCAATAAGTACTCCGAATACAAGCCCGATCAAAACCACCGACACAGTTATGAACAGGGTGGTTGGTATATAGGAAACTGCGCTTTTAAAGCAATCAATGATAAATCTAGGTTTTATATTCATGATGACTTACCTGCAGCGGTCTTTCCGTAATCTAATTTTTTGATCATCCTTCCGAAAACTTTTTCCAGGAGGATACTGGCTGCGACAAAGATGATTGCCGTATCAATATAGCCCTCCAGTGAATGATGAGAACTATAACTTATGGCTGTGACCATGCCCATCATATCCAATACGCCTAACAGATAGGCAAGTGCGGTGGCCGGCAGCATTCCTACCACCATGGCACTGAGTCCTGGCAGCAGCACTCTGAAAGCTTGCGGAAATACGATCCTGAAAAAGGTTTGCGTGCCTGTCAGCCCAACCATATATCCAGCTTCGGTTTGTCCGTGAGATACAGACTGTATGGCCGCGCGAATATTTTCAGCTAAAAAACCGGCTTCATTCAGGCCATATGCGATAAAAACAAAAATCAGTTTGTTCCATTCCAGCGTGATGTCTTTGCCAAATATCGAGAGTGAGAGCAGCGGTATACCGTAATAAACCAAAAAGAGTTGAACTAAAATTGGAGTCCCTCTTACGAATGATATGTACACACCTGCCAATTGATGCAGCACCGGTATTTTCCGGATGCGTATCAAAGCCAATATCGTTCCCAGAACGAGCGCTAAGGAGGTCGAAACAACCACGATATAGAACGAAATGGGGAATTTGGACAATATCTTGGGAAAATACTCAATTATTCGCTCAAACATAAGCAGCGTCCTCCTAAATCTCTTTTACCCCGGTAGCTCAACCCCAGGGATGAAAGAGATTATTGCACCTTTTTCTGTGAATTATGGTTTTGCGGTGACGTCAATCCCGAAAATCTCTTTGGAAAGCTCGCTGAGAGTACCGTCCTCAAGCAGCTTTGTTATAGCGCCGTCGATCTCATCTCTAAGACTTTCGTTGCCATAGTTAAACAAAAAATACGTACCGTTCTTTTTGGATGCATCGTAAAATAGATTCTTTCCGGTTGTATCAAATACATCACCGTATGCCTCTTTTAAGGATGCGTTATTGTCCGGGGTGCCAAAAAGTCCGTCAAAAGCTCCGCTTTGCAGGTCGGCAAGCTGCTGCTCCACAGTTCCGGTGTTCCACACAACATCAATTGGATTGTCAGGATGCTCTTTGTTAAACTTCTCAACATCGCCGGCAAAAGAAACTCCCGGGGGTACGGAAATTTTCAGCCCTCCAAGCTCCTCCTCGCTGTTTACCACGATTTTGGAGCCTTTCTTTATATTCAACCCCAATCCGGCATTCTCATAGAAACTTGTATTGCCATAAAGATACTTTTCTTCGCGTTCGGTGTTCCAACCTAAATGAAAAGAAAGGAAATCGTATTTTTTCGTGTCTAAACCAGTGAATGCGGCTGCGAAATCAGTGAGAGGATCGTACTTAAAAACATACTGGGGCAATAATTCATCGACTTTGAGCAGTACCTCGTAATCGTAGCCTTGCCAGTTCCCTTTCTCATCCAGATAGCTAATCCTGGCAATGCCGTTTGCGAGACCTATCGTAAGCGTCTTTGGCTCACCCGATATACTCGCCGGATCGGAAGAAGAATTGTTATTGTTGCCGCCGCAAGCGGCAAAAGACAGCGCCAGTACCAGCGCAAGGACGAGTGCCGATAATTTTTTCATGGTCCGGTTCCTCCAAAATTTAATGTTTATATTTATCAAAACCTTTCAAATCATATATAATCGATATGAATAGTATGATATGACTTAAATATACACCGATTTTTAAGATGAGCAAGTACGCACTTTTTTGTAAGATACTATGTTTTTTGGTAGATTGGGGTTTTTTTTAATACAGATTATATAAAGTGAAAACTAATTTTACAAAAATTTCATTTACCTCTTGACTCCTCCTTTGGAGAAGCGATTATTATTGTGTTATAATAAAGATAGTTCCAAAGGAGAAATGAATTCATGGACAACTTAATAAAAAGCAAAGATGTTTCGGACAAATACGACATAACAGCCCGGACGTTACGTTATTACGAGGATATGGGACTTATTAAAAGAGTAAGAAGCGATGGTTACGCATATAGGCTTTATGATGAAACTACCGTGAAAAGGCTTGAACAAATGCCCGTTGACCTATTTTGCCCAGCTCATGTAAATCTTTTTACGAAAGCCCTTAAGTTTTGGATATTTCACAGGCTTTCGTTGAAGCTCTGAAAATCCAACTTTTTTATATAGCTGATAAGCAGTTTGATTGGTATCAACCACTTCGAGTATTAATCGACGATAGGGCAGTTCGTGCATAACATGCTGCAGTAGCGCCGTTCCGACCCCTTTTCCACGAGCTTTTTCAATTGTGGCCACGCACTCAATGTATCCTGTCTCATCTGGATAAGTTAAAGGTGCGTTAAACTGGTTGCGCAGGAAATAGTACGCCAAAGTGCCTACTATAAAACCAAGATGCTTTTTCATGCTTGCTTTTTCTATGTTCATGGCCCGTTTCTGGTTATTTGCGCATGCAAGCATGCCAACAATTTCCCCCTCTAATTCAGCCAAAAAGAAAATGTCAGGGCAAAAAGTGTTTTTGAATGCATTTTTTAGTTTTTCTTTATTCTTTGTGAGATTATGCAAATCCTTGTAATACGCATCCACAAAAACACTTGCCACTTCATTATAAACATTGCGGTCGTAATCTGCCATTTTTCTGATACGGATATTTTTGTTGATCACTAATCTATTTCCTCATTCCTATAGTTCCACCCTCAATTCGCTTATACTTATAATATTAATATAGCACAACCCCGTAGCTTTTTGCTATTTGTTTGGAGCAGCATTGAGCCTGTTTGTACAATGCCGCCCATTAGCTCTGATTCTCCAATCGTGCAATATCGGGGTATTGAGCAAGAAGCTTTTCATTTGCTATTTCCAGTTGTTTATAATATTCAGCATACGAGGGACTTAGTTCTTTTAACGCAGGAATAAACACATCATAATAGCCGCTTGTGATGTTAAACTCTTTTAACAAAGACTGAATTTGATACATGGGTGAATTTTTGTACTCATCTGATTGCTTTATTGCTAAATATTGTTCAAGTATTTCTTTGTTGTCCGATAGAAAATCATCGGGATGCTCAATTGATTTTTTGGTGCGTTCCATCATGTCGGTAATTTGTTCCGTGCCAATGTGTTTTGTATTCTCCATGAGATAATCCTGCAAATTTTCTGGAAGGGTAAGCGAAGGGACATTATCTAAGAAAGCTATGATTTTCTCGTATGCGGATTTTTGCTTGTCCGTTACGATTGGTTCATTTAAGAACCGGGCAAAATGCAGGCAGATAAATCTTCCATAATATCCAGGAAAAGCTTCTAATATCTTCTCAGTAATTGTCGAGCTTTCTTCAATTGCTTTTAGTTCAACATCAATTTCGGAATAACTTGTCCCGGAACTAAGTTTATTAAGAATTGCTTTCTTTGCCTGTTCCCTTTGAACCTTCAGTTCTTTCTGAACGGATAGTTTCTGTAAGGCGCATCCTGTTTTATCTTCGAGAACTGTTTTGATTTCATTCGTACTGATTCCAAGTTTACGGAGGATAGATATTTTTTTCAGCCGTTCAATATCAGTTTCACCAAATGCCCGGTAACCGTTTTCTAAAATAGGGGGAAAGACCAACCCTTGATCGGAATAATATTCAATCGCTTTTTTGGTTAAGCCAGTTTCTATACTGACCTCATTTATCAACATAATTATCACCTCGATAAAATTATAAGCCAACCCCCAAGGTGGTAGTCAATAGGATTTTTTAATTCTCTTTCGTTTCTTAAATACGAATAAAATAACAATGTAGAGAATGCTCAGTATTCCAAGAAAAGGAACATTCGCAGAAAAATCCAATGCCGCATGGACTAAAATCGCATTCGTAATATTTCCTGTAGATGCGTAAATAAGCAAGAAAAATAAGGTTCCTATCAGTCCTCCGCCTAACTGGCTAAATACTCCATACCACGGTGCGTTGTTCCATATCATAGGTGCTATTTGATGCATTGCGCCAAACAATAATCCGGTCAAGATAAGCGCCGACCATGGGCTGTTAAGTAATTTTGCCACTCTGGGATATGCAAAGCCGCGAAACAGCACTTCTTCAAGACCGCCTACGGCGATAAGATAGAAAAACCATCTTCCAATTAGATCATAGTTACTTTGCCATATTGCATATGCAATCGCGATAACGGTAAAGGCGGCAACTGCAATGTATGGAACCGGCTCCTTATTAAATCCCAAGCTGGACAGCCCTTGCTTTCTGAAAATAACAATTATGACAATCACGGCCAGCCATATCAATTGGGCTACGATTTGATAATAAATATAACGCTCATTCCTCAGTATCCATTTTAATCCAAAGTAGCTCAAAACAGCATAGATAGCAATGAAAATCAAGGCACCTATACCATCGTTTTTACTAACGCAAGTGATGCTATCCACCTTTATTAATGACTTGAAAATCATAATCACCTTCTTCGGGGAAATGGATCTACCCTTAAAAGAATTATACGTTAATACATTCAAAGGAGCAAGCATGACCGCTTGCCCCTAAAATCATTTGAAATATAGCACATATCCGAACCCTTCACCAACAGGTTTTAGCTGTCGTTCGTGGTTCGGATTATGCGTGTTTGGGCGAGTGGTACTACAGCATTTATTCAAGAGACCCAGTAAAATCAAGGATTTTGGGCAATCAAGAAGCAGTGTTTACCCCTTAAAACTGAATAACTCAATAATTTTTAGGGCGTTCCAGTGGAGGTCGGAAGCTGTAGGGCAGTAATGTTTTCCTGTCCGCCGCCATATGCTTCCGCCTGGTCGTACAATTCGGTCTTTTCCTCTTCCTTGGTCATTTGGAAAGCGGTGCAATAACACCCTCCCCACGGAGGATTGTCGGTAAATGCGCGGTTGTTGAAGAAGTCGAAGTAATCCGCCATAAGCTCCGGCGTGAGTGGTTTGATGGTGAGGTTCATTTTTATCCTCCATTCGCAAGACAAGAGGATGATTCTTCTGTCCTACCTTATATTTACGATATTCATATTCACTATAACATAAATTACCACTCACAACAATATTAATAATCCAAAGAAACATGCAGCTTGACAAACTCTGAAATCCGCTTTATAATTGACTTTGCAAACATGCGGGCGTGGCGGAATTGGCAGACGTGCAAGATTTAGGATCTTGTGCCGTATGGCGTGCAGGTTCAAGTCCTGTCGCCCGCACCAAAGCATGATAATCCGAACCTTGTCCCCGTTGGGGATGGGTTCGGATTATTGCTTTATTTAAGCTATGATTTCTTTCCCAATGGCGTGAAACAACGCCCGGAATCCATACCGAGAGGCCCACGGAAAAAGCGAAAGACCGAATAAGCAAAAAATTGGCGGCAATATCATCGTGATATCGCCGCTAATTTTTACTTTACTAGCAAAGCATCAAACCGTTCGTCTCCTTGCGCAAACGCACACTGCTCCTCTTTTAAGCAGCCAAGAAGGGACTGACGCACTTCATCGTAATATTCTTCGCTCGGCTGTTTTAATTTCATGTGGGAATATAACGGAGATTTAGTGAAGCCGGATATGCTTTCAATATTTCCTAATAATCGCTGCATAATCTCAAAGAAGCTGTCGGAATCTTTCTCCAACATCGCCAGTTCAAGGCCTGATGATATTTCGTGATATTCGCCCATCTCAAAGAGTTGCGCTAAACGTCTCAGCTTTTCCACTATCTGATGCGCTTTCTCAAAATCCTCGCCCTTCAGCGCAAAATAATAAATGTCATGGAAGGTTAATTGAACATTTT
>JAFABI010000021.1 GCA_023426125.1 Bacillota bacterium | reverse complement strand
ACTAATATGAATTGTACACAAAACAACAAGCTTATGCAAATCACACCTGAAACAATGGTTGTCGGAGTAGATATCGGTAGCGAGGTTCACTTCGCCAGGGCTTTTGATTTCAGAGGATTTGAATTCTCCAGAAAGGCATTTAGGTTTGAAAATACAAGAGATGGCTTCCATGCTTTTGATACTTGGGTTACAGACCTGATGAAGAAGAATAACAAGACAAAAGCATTTGTAGGTATGGAGCCTACCGGTCATTATTGGTATGGGTTTGGAAGTCATTTGCAGAACATGGGAGTGGAATTTGGTATGGTTAATCCTTACCATGTAAAACGCACAAAGGAGCTGGATGACAACAATCCAAGCAAGCATGACCGCAAGGATCCCAAAACGATTGCAATGCTGGTCAAGGACGGAAGATTCTTGATGCCGTACATGCCGGAAGGTGTGTATAGAGAAATAAGAAATTTGATGGAATTACGCAGGCAAAATGTTGTGCAATTGATTAGCATACAAAATAGGGTAAAACGTTGGTTGGCAATATATTTTCCTGAGTTCAGTACTGTTTTTAAGAAGTGGACAGGAAAGGCAGCGTTACTTACACTGATGCACTTTCCCACCCCGCAGGCAGTAATTGAAACAGGCGAAGAAAAAATAGTAGCCACATGGAAAGAGAAAGTTAAAAGAGCGGTAGGCCACAAACATGCTCAAAAGCTCATAAAAGCAGCAGAAGAGTCAATTGGTTTAAGGCATGGTCTGGAATCAGCAACTCTGGAGATTAACACTCTCCTGGACGAATATATGATTTATGGTCATAGGCTTGAACTGGTAATGAAAAAAGTAGAAGAACAAGTAAAAGAAGTTCCAAGCGCAAGTAAGCTTTTAGGCATAAAAGGGATTGGAATTGTGGCAGTTGCAGGGTTCTTGGGTGCCGTGGGAGATATCAGCAGATTTGATGCTCCAGAGCAAATAGTTAAACTATTTGGATTAAACCTAAGAGAGAACAGTTCAGGTAAGCATACAGGCAAAACAACAATAACCAGAAGGGGACGCTCTGACGGTAGGTATGCCATATTTCAGGCGGTATTGCCATTAGTAGCAAGAAATACTGAGTTCAGGCAGTTGCATCTGTACTATATCAACAGAGAAAGCAAGCCACTGAAGAAGATGCAGTCTATAGTAGCTTTATGTGGCAAGTTGATAAGAATATTTTATGCGATATTAAAAACAGGTAGTCATTATGATGCCACAAAGATGATGAATGATATTAAAAGGCCAATGATGAAGGCAGGGTAGCCAACTGTGTTTGGAGGCCACAACCGTAAAAATCTCGCCAGATCAATGGCTGCAGACGGCAGAGTGTACTGGTAAGGCTTAGAGTTTGAAGTATTTGCGTTTGATTTTAGAAGTGTAGTGACAATTGAGAGCCGGGATAGTCAGGTTGAATATTTTCCATTAGGGTGCGACCCAGTTTAGGAGCATGACTGACATTCCACCTCTGGACAAGACAGGACGAAGGAATTTAGGGCATGACCCAGTGAGACATAGGAGGTTTGTCGCCAGAGACATGTGGAAGCCCTTGGCGTGATAGCGAGAAACAAGCGCAGTCTAGCCGAAGGCTACCAGGTATAATCCAATATTATACTGATGTTCAACATTTGTCCAAAAAAGGTTTTCAAGTTGGCATGGAATTCTAAGATTAAGCGAGATAATACGAGTAAATGAAAGTTATTATAAGGAGGAGTAATTCGGAATGAATAGGCACAGATCCTTGGGAAGCAGAGTTTTTGACGGTTTTAATTATTTTGTACTGGTTTTATATGCGGTAACTACTTTAATACCCTTGTTATATGTGATCGGAGCTTCTTTTTCTTCAGGAGCAGAAATTGCAGCCAAAGGGTTTGTCATTATACCATCGCACCCTACACTGGCCTCCTATGAATACATTTTTTCCACATCCTCCATGAAGGACAGCTTAATGGTATCTGTCTTCATAACAGTAGTCGGAACGGCCATAAACATGCTGATAACCTGCTTGACGGCTTACCCGCTGGCGGATAAGACTTTACCGGGACGCAAGGTTCTCATGACATTAATTACCTTCACGCTTGTTTTCAGTGCAGGAATGATACCCAGCTTTCTTTTAGTTAAAGCTTTGGGCCTGTACAACAGTTTATGGGCGCTGATGATCCCTGGTGCCATTAGCACCTGGAACCTGATTGTATTGAAAAACTTCTTTCAGCAAATACCCTCAGAGCTTGCAGAATCTGCGACTATAGACGGCTGTAATGATGTTGGCATATTGTTCCGCATTATACTTCCCTTATCCGCTCCTGCGCTGGCTACCTTTTCACTTTTTTATGCAGTGGCTAATTGGAATGCGTTTTTTGCTGCTATCATGTATATCAGTGATACCAAAAAGTGGCCTATTCAGGTTCTGCTAAGACAGGTAATCATGATGTCCCAGATGATTGGAAGCAATGAAAGCTCCGCAACAGTAACTCCCCCAAGCGAATCGATAAAAATGTCGGTAATCGTAATTGCAACTTTACCGATTTTAATCGTCTATCCTTTCCTCCAGAAGCATTTCGTAAAGGGTGTAATGCTGGGGTCAATAAAAGGATAATGGTATCATTTTATGGAATTAATTAAGGAACATAATTACATAGCGCATCAATGTTCCTGATATTATATTCAAGATATTCAAATAATAACGAGGAGGAAGTAAAATGAATCAAGGTGTTAAGAAATTTCTCGCTCTAATTTCAATTGCAGCAATGGCATCTGTTTTTGCAGCAGGCTGTGGTAACAAGAGCGAAACCTCGGTACAAAGTACGGCTCAAAGTTCACAGGGCACAACCCAGGGCACAACCGCTAAGGAAGAACCCTTCAAGATTACCATGCTGAACCAGACCTATGGCGATGCACCAGTAGAGGACAACAGGCTTTTGAAGAATATAGAAGAATTCACAAATACCAAGCTGGATATCACCTGGGTACCGGCAGCAAGTTATCAGGACAGATTTTTGACTACATTGGCTTCAGGCGAATTGCCGATGACTTTACTTATCACTGACGACAAAAATTCAGCCTATTTGAGCGCCGTAAAACAAGGTGCATTCTGGGAGGCTGGCGCTTATCTCATGGATTGCCCCAATCTTAGCGCAATAAACCAAGGAATGTGGGAAAATGCCAAATACGAAGGCAAAAACTATATGGTTCCGCGCTGGCGTGCTATTGCCAGAAACGGTATTCTCTACAGAAAAGACTGGGCAGATTCTGCAGGTATCAAGGAACCTAAAGACATGGATGAGTTATACACAATGATAAAGACCTTTGGAACCGGCGACTTTGATAAAAACGGAAAAGTTGATTCGACAGGCTTTGTACTTGATACCAATTTCGGTAAGTATGACAATGATACGATATCGTATATTGCCTCTGTTTTCGGAGCATCCTCAATATGGGGTGCGGATGCAAACGGCAAGGTCGTTCCGAACTATGCGGAAAAGGAATTTATCGATGCTTTGAAATGGCTAAGGCAATTATATTCCGAGAAATTGATAAATCAGGATTTTGCAATGCTCCAGAATGCAAAACAGGTATTTGCAAAAGGGAATACAGGTGTTTTCGGTAACACAAGCGATGATATCAGATCTGCAGAGGTTTCAGGAGACTTGCCGAAGAATGCTTCCGGCGCTCAGGTTGCTGTAATGTACAATCTGACAGGACCGAAAGGAATAAGAAGTGCTGCCGCCGGTTCCGGATATTTTGGAGGCTTCGTAATACCTAAGTCATCTGCAAAATCAGAAGACGATGTAAGAAAAGTAATGGCTTTCCTTGACAAGATGGCGGATGAAAAAATGGTAAACCTTTTGAACTACGGTCAGGAAGGCGTAGACTACAAGCTGAATAATGGTGTAGCTGAACAGTCAGCCGATCAGAAGACGACTTTTGTTAAAGAACTGGCATCCCTTGGACAGATTAATTGCGGAGATGTTTCAAAGTTATACAAGCCACAGAGCGCTCTGGATGTAGAAGTTTACAAAATGTGGGCTGCAACAGAGAAGACTGTTGTCTTAAACCCGGTTGCATCGATTGTATCACCAACCTGGACGGAAAAAGGCGCCGACCTGCTTAAGATAAAACAGGATGCAGTAGTTAAGTTTGTAATGGGTGTCATTGACGAAAATGGTTATAATGATGCAATAAAGAAATGGTATTCAACCGGCGGCGATAAAGTATGTGAAGAATTTACAGCCGCATTGGCATCCGCCAGATAATTTTAAAGCATAAACAACAGGGAATAGATAAGCAGGTCGGTTAATGGCTTGCTTTCTATTTCCTCAGGTTTTCAGTGATGTTGGAACTGCCGGAGTTTTAGACAATGTTAAAAACACCGGATACTGGCTTAAATATAAGATTTACTATATAATAATTTATGGATTGTTTTGAGCGTTATACAGTGATTATTTGCCCTGTTAATCTATAGTAATCACTAAAAAATCAGCATAGGGGAAGATATGATGAAGCTTCTATCTTCGAGGTATTACCTGAAATTAATTTTGTTCTGTCTTCTGATAAGCACTATTCCAGTTGCTTTTATCGGATTGTTTTCTTATAACAGTGCCTCAAGAATGATACAGAATAAAGTAAATGAAGGTAATATGCAGCTGCTGGCACAAACACAGATCAGTGTTGAACAGCCGCTTAGAGTGATAGAGAGATCCATGCTGCAGTTCTTAATATCAAATAATGTTTCGACTACCATCGACAGCATAAAGGTGCCCTATGATTTTGAAATGGTACAGGATATAGTAAACGGCCTCAACAGCCTTAACACAGAGGATATAAAGCTTGAAGATCTTGCGCTTGTCAGTTTTAAGAATGATATTGTAATTTCGATACATGAATTTTACTATTTAAGCCAGCTTCAGGAGAAAAGTCAGTTCTCGCAATTGAGTAAGGAGACGAAGTATTCCTACTGGTTAAAATGGAATGGTCCTCTGATCGGCGGGTCAAATATATCAAGCGAAGGCCCCAACGGTGTAATTTTTGTCAGAAAGATCATGCCGGTAAATTATTCCGGAACGCCACCTTTTATTATTGCAAAAATAACGAGTAGTGAAATTTCCAAATACATTAATGATTCGGTACTTGGAGATATCATGATTGTTGATTCTGCTTTCAACGTTATAGCCAGCAAGGACAAAACTACGCTGGGCAAGGACCTGTCCCAGACTGTTTACGGCAAAAAGATCAGCAGTATGGGAGACAGTAATAAAGGCAGATTTTCAATAGAAATGGACGGCAATAAGGTTGAAATTAATTACTTGAAATCAGATTATAATCGATGGATTTATATTTCGACTACGCCGGAAAAAATTATAACCAGAGATTCAAGATCCATAGGCCTGGTTACTTTTTTGACCTGCCTGGCAATACTTGTAATAATAATTTTGATTTCGTTTCTGGGTACAAAAAGGATTTATACACCGATACGTAAGCTGTATGAAACAGTTTCGACCGGTTCAAACGGTAATGCCGCACACAAAGACAAGGATGAGCTGAAGTATCTTGACGACAGCATTCATAGCCTGGTGAGCAGCCGGACTATCCTGGCAAAGAAGCTAGAATCACAGACAGAACAGATCAAAGTATATTATTTGTCAGAGATGCTTTTAGGCCAGGTAAAAACAAATGAAATAAACGATAAACTGCAATCCATGGGGTTTACTATTTCATGGGGACATATGGGAATCCTTGTTCTGGAGGCAGATACGCTGGAGGGGTCGGCTTTCAGTGAGGAAAACAAGGATCTGGCCATGTTTGCTGTAAACAATATAGTTTGCGAACTTATTCCGGAAACAAACCGCTTAAGCCCGGTCATAATCAAGCAGTCCTACGCTGTTATTCTGGGGAGCAGACATGATTTGGATGAGACCTTCAGCAGCTATATGATTTCTCAAGCCAATATGATTCAAAGGGTTATTAAGGAATATCTGAAAATTAAGGTCAGTATAGGAATAAGCAGACCCTTCAGTGATTTAAGCCAGGTTCACAAGGCATATCTGGAAGCTGTAGATGCACTGAAACTCAAGCTTATGCTTGGCAGTGAATCGATTATTGACATCGCTGGCATTCAAAGGAAGCAGGTCATTCAAACAGGCTTGTCATGGAAGCTTGAAGACGAATTACTTTGTGCAGTTAAATTAGCGGATAGAAAGAAAGCTGAGGAACTGCTTACAGCGCTGATTGATGAAATTTTCTGCAATAATCGGAGCTATATTGAATTTCAAGCTTCACTCGGCATGCTGCTGATGGACCTTATACGAATAGCACAGGGTATAGGGATAACAGCTTTGGAGCTGTTTGGGGAAGAGGAATATTTGTTTGAGAAATTTATCGAATTCAGGGCAAAAAACGATGTTGAACAATGGTTCAGAAAATTACTCGTAATCCCTATCATTCAGTTGCTTGAGGTACGAAGAAGATCTCAGCACCAAAAAATATCGGAAGAGATTATAACCATGATCCATGAGCAGTATGATAAGGACATATCTCTTGAATTATGTGCAGAAAGGCTAAATTATAATTCCAAGCATATCAGCCGGGTATTTAAACAAGAGACCGGAGTTAGCTTCAGTGACTATTTGGCCCGGTACAGGCTGGAAGTTGCAAAAAAAATGTTGAAGGAAACAAATCTAAAAATCTCAGACATTGCAGAAAAGCTGCAATATCAAAACGCGCAAAACTTTATCAGGTATTTTAGAAAGATTGAAGGGATCACCCCGGGACACTACAGAGAGAATGACTGATAAATCACCTGCATCAGGGATCATTGCCAGGAGGCAAAGGATTAAAACTTTCAAACCGGTTTCAACCGGGAAATACAACAGGAGTGAATAGAATGGGTTATAAAATTGATGACTTCAAGCTGGATTTAAGGAAAAGCACAGCACCTCCAAATCATATTTGGGTTAATAGCGGCTATAGTACCTGCTCCTTCATTCCAAATACTGTCATGGGAGTGGAAGGATGTTTTTCTCCGCCATTTGCGGCAAAGGATACCGGGCTTTTGTTTGAAATAGAAGCGAATAATCACGTGGTACCTGATACGGGCAGCAGAGGGAAAAATGACTGCGGATTGTTATTTTCCGGTGCAGAATGGCAGCCGGACAAGATTACAAGAAGGGGTACCTATCATTATGTTATCGATGAAAAGCTGCTCTCATTATCCGTTGTCAGTGAGCTGGTACCGTTGTCAGGCAAGGCAGGATTTCTTATAAGAATTGTCATAAGGAACAGAACGAAGGGCGATGTAAATATAAGAGTAACACCTCTTTTAAAAGCCGGACATCCTTCTCTATTTCCATTGTGCAGCTGGGAGTTCATGCCTCCGGCGATATCCGGCCATGCTGCGGAAGAAATTATGGAAAATGTATGGCAAAACGATGAGGTAAGGATAACATTGGTTAATGATCATCATTCGACAGGTATATTGCTGGAAAATGAGATTTTTGAGTGCCGGTTTGCTGTTGTATTTACTAAATCGGAAATGGCTGCAGAGGAACCTTGTAATCTGGATGCTTGGCAGAGGGAAACCCGGGAGGTATGGAGAAAAAGGATAGAAAGGGATGATACCATACCCGAGCTTAGAAGCAATATTCCCGGTCTTGAGGGATATTACCTCAGATCCTTGATTAGCGGGCTTGTATGTCTCTGGGAAAATGATGACTATGTTGTATCCCCTTTTCCAGCCACAAGTGGAATGGACGGGGGATCCATCTGCTGTTATCCGTGGGATGTGGCGGGGTATAGTGCTGAGACTCTGGTTATGCTTCTTGGTGAAAAAACGCTGGATTTTATCAAGCTGATGCTGGAATCGGGAATTGATAAGCATATCAGTATGTCTCTGGATGGAGGCGGGCTTGGATGGTGTTCTTATTCCTATAGTATGTGGTCTGTTGTAAATCTTTATTGGGCAGCTGTTACTCAGATCGGAAAAGGATTTGAACTGCTGGATGATATTATCAGGAGCTTTCAGGCAGAGGAAGCCAGGCTTGAAGAATGGGAAAACCTGAAGGACTATGGCAGACAGCATAATCTTCTTGAGATGAGAAGCTGCGGATATGAGTATTTTGTACCCAGTCCAAATGCCGAGAGAGCATGGTGCTATGACCGGCTGGCAGATATAGCGGAGTTCCTTGGCAGGGAGGATTTTGGCAAATGGTATGAGAAGGCTGATGCCATAAGGAAATCAATCCAGGTAAATCTTTGGGATACGGCCAAAGGATGGTTTAAGTGCATTCATCCCCATGGACACATAGAAACGGTTTACTCAATACAGGCATATGATGCACTTAGAATGGGAGCCTGTAATGAAACAATGAAAAATGCTATGTTAAAGCATTTAAGCGAGGGAGCATTTCTGGGTAAATACGGCGTCAGCAGTATTTCTGCCGAGGATGAGCTTCATTATGAATTGAATGATCCCGACTGGTCAGGTGGAGGAAGCTACAGCGGCGACGGTCCCAATCTTGCTGAAACCTTGTGGAGGAGTCGTGAGCCCCAGCTGGCATGGGATGTGCTGAAACGCCATTTCTGGATGGGAGAAATGCTGCCCTATTTCCCACAGGAGCATTATTGTGACAGCCCATCTGTACCGGTAAACAAACGGGCGAACATTATTGCAGGTGTAGCAGGATTACAGGCAATTCTTTATGGGATGGCAGGCATAAGGCAGGGTCTGGACGGTAGTCTTACAATTGACCCACAGCCTCCTGAAGAAGGGGAAATCAAAATAAGTGGATTGCTGTTTAAAAATAAAAGAATTAACCTTACAATGAAACCAAATTTTGCGCAGATATATGTAGATGGAAATCTGTTGTATGAAGGCGATCCGAGAGAGATTATTATCAGGGAGAGGGATTCTTTTGATTGATTCTGTCTCCAAAAGAATCCCTGAAGCTTTCGATTTGCTCATTTTAGAACGGATTCGCCGCAAGCCGCATGTTCCATCTTGCCATCGCCGGGAATATGTATATCCCAAGACCGGAGAACCTTTTCCAGTAACTGATCTTTTTCTTGAGAGCGTATCCTTCGGGGGTAATCGGATTACCGGAAAATATAGTGTCGTCCGCTTCAAACCGCGCAACCCGGCAATTGGTCATTGGAGGCTCTCCCTGATTCCTGCAGCCGGATTTTGCAACTCTAATATCCTTATGATCAGAAGCTGCAGTTTGTAAAGAATTCGTCCTGAAGCAATGCTGCAGTTTGATCCTTTTTTATCATCCCGATTATCTCGGCAACATTTTGTATCACCCGCTTGAAAATCTTTTCTCCTTTAGCTTTTGACGAATATGAGGGATCGCCTGCAAAATGATGCGGATAATCTGCATACCACCATATTCCGGTAAAGACGTCGTTATCCTCAAACTGCCGCAGTCTTTCCTTGGCTATGGCTTCTTCAGGGATCACATTCTCCATCTTTATCAATTCAGGCCTCATTGCCATTACAAGAGACGTTTCAAGATTGCCTCCATGTCCGCCGAAATCGTCGGTACCGAGCAGCCCCGATACTTCTTTGCTTGCCTTGCCTGTCATCCAATTATAGAAATCGTATCCGTAAACAACATAATCCTTTTTTTCACGCAGGCAGCACTGGTTGAAGAACTTTACAAAGTGAATGTTTCCTCCATGGGCAATAAGTATTATGATTTTCTTAAACCCATTCCGGGCTATTTCCCTGCATACCTCATCAAGCAACGCGACCATCAGGTCATTGGGTATTGATATGGTTCCCGGACAATGTCGTCCGCAAGCTATCTGGCCGAAAAAGTAATATGGAAATACAACTGCGGGTTCGATTTTTGCGGCCTCGATTGCAATCCTGCGTCCAACCTCCACATCTGTACAGATAGGCATATGATCTCCGTGTTTTTCAATCACTCCAAAAGGAATTATACATGTCCTGTCTGTTTCCACTACCGCCTTTTCAAATTCCTTTGCCGTCATTTCTTCCCACAACATAGCTTAACACTCCCTTAAATTTATAGTTATTTATTATATTCAGCGATATATTCCGCAGACTGTTTCTCAATTTCCTGCTTTATTTTGTCAAAGCCTGCCGCATTTATTTTTGATATAAGATCATTCAGGTCTTTTTCTATATCCCTTGAAAAACCAAGCTCCAGTATCTTCAGATATTCGTCGAACACGGTCGAGCAGGCGGCATATTCAGTTTTTATACTTTCAGTATTGAGAGTGTAAGCATCCAATGGATGAGCTACCATTCTGGAAATCTGGCTGGAATTAATCTCATTGTATTTCGGATGCTCGTCGGCGCTCAAAATTTGCGGCAATACATCAAAGTTCCACATACTGTAGCCCGAGGTGTACTTGGGTGAATCCGGAAGCGACAGCTTCTTTCCGTCCGCTGTAAGGTTGTAATGCCTGCCCAATATTCCGTTTCGTACCAGAAAATTGATATCATGGTCCCAGGTAAGATAATCTATTGCCATCAGCGCCCTTTCAGGATTTTTGCTTGTTGCATGTACAGCCATGCCATCGCCAAGATAAGTACCTCCGGGCAGCTTGCCGCCGAATGAAGAGTCAAAAATTTCGAGCTTCCAGTCAGGATGGTTGTTTTTCCAATCGTTATATATCTCAGAGGCTTTTCCTATATGCTCGATGGCGGAAGCACTCTTTCCGGCTTTAAACAATTCAGCGCGGTCGGTTTTCTCGGTAAGGCTGGAATTGGACCAGTAGCCTTTCTTCCTCCATTCCGACATTTTCTTTAAAAATTCCAGATATTCAGGCTGATCATAGCGGAAAAATGGCTTGGAAGCAGGGTCCGAATAAACAAAGTGCATCATATCGTAGCCGCCGCAGTTGATATACCGCCAATTATGGGGCTGATTCAGCAAAACTGTAGTAAGCAGCCAGTAGTTATTGGCATTGTTATCTCCATATGGATATATTCCTTTTTCATTTTGCGATACGGCGTCCAGAAATTTTTCATAATCTCCAAGGCTTTTGATTTCGGGCAAGCCGTATTTTTCCCTCAAATCGCCCCTGATATAGATTGCAAAGGAAGAGTTGCCACTGTTGTTGGTTGGAACCATGTAAATCGTCCCGTTTATCCTGGCTTGCTTCCATCCGGCCTCCGGCACTCCTTCATAAACCCTGTTGGCATACTTTTTCAGCATTTCCTCCGGCAAGGCCAGGAAGCCGCCTTTAACCGCCTGATCCAGATATTTTGCCCAGCTTGCGGTATATATCAGATCAAAATCTTCTCCGGAAGCAAAAACAAGCGGGTACTTTTCCTCATATTCACCCCACCCCATAAGGTTGACTTCAACAGTAGCATTTATTTTTTCTTTGAGACCCTTGTTGATTTCACCCCATACCAGGTCATGATCCTCCTGCCTGTCACCAAGCATGTAGGTCTTCAATACAACCTGCTTCGATGTGTCGATTTTGCCTTCCGCAGCGGAAGATTCCGTTGATACTGCAGCCTTGGTCGTTTCACTTGTGCTTATTTGCTTTTCCGGCTGTGTTGTGTTTCCGCAGCCCACCGTAAAGAGTGTAAAAACCATAATCAAGACTGTCACGATACTGATTTTTTCAAGTAGGTCAAGTAGGTTTTTCATAACGAATACACGCCTCCTCTAATATTTATCGATATATAAACCGCATCTATTTGCGGCTCTAGCCTTTTACCGCTCCCATCATGATACCCTTAATAAAATACTTTTGCAGATACGGGTACAGGAATATTATCGGACCTGTCGCAATAACCGTCATGGCAAGCTTGAAGGATTCACTGGGCAAGGATATCTTTGACAGGTTTATATTGCTGCTTTTTGCCGCTACATTCTTAAGGAAATCTATTTTGGATATGATCTTGTACAGGAAATACTGCAGCGGATACATCTTTTCCTTTTGTATGAAAAGCATGGACAGATACCAGTCATTCCAATATTCCAGGGCTATGAAAAGACCTATTGCCACAAGGACCGGTTTGGATAGCGGCAGTATAAGCTGTATGAATATCCTGAAATCACTGGCTCCGTCTATTTTGGCGGATTCCGTAATGGAATCGGGAATAGAACTCATGAAGCTCCTTATTATAATCATATTGAACATTCCGAAAAGTCCGGGTATGATCAATGCGAGATAACTGTCCTTCATATGAAGGTACTTAACCATAAGGATGTACCATGGGACCAGTCCGCCGCTGAAAATGGTAGTAAAGTAGAAAAAGAAAGCAAAGATATTTCTGTAAACGAAATCCTTTCTTTGAAGGGCATATGACGCCATTGATGTCAGAAACAAAGACAGCAGGGTTCCGGTTGCCGTTACAAAGGCGGTAACGGCATAAGCCCGAAGAATGGTAGTAGGATTTCCGAAGGCAATTTTGTATGCAGCCAATGATATTTTAACGGGAATCAACCGATAACCATATAAAATTATTGAGGATTCCTCGGTGACCGATCCGCTGATTACAAGGAGAAAAGGCAGAAGACATAAAAACGCCAATGCAGCAATAGAAAAATAAGCAATTATATTAAAAAGCATCGTATCCCTTGAATATTTTAAAACCCTTTCTCTCATATCTGCCGCTCTCCCATTGTTTATTTAAACTGCATTATTGCCTGCCTGTCTAAAATAAGGCGTAACTCTTGTCGACCTTGCGGACGATGGCATTTGTAAAAAGCAGGAAAAAGAAGCACAGAACCGATTGGAGCATGCCTGCAGCTGACGCCATGCCAAAGTCCTGCAGGTCAAGCAACGCTCTAAAGACATATGTATCGATTACATCCGTGGTGGAAAACAACAGAGGGTTGTTTCCGGTTACCTGGTAGAACATACCGAAATCTCCTCTGAATATTCTCCCGACAGCCATTATTGTAAGCACTATGATCTGGGGCGTGATCATAGGAATTGTGATGTGCCGTATTTTATGAAATTTGGAAGCGCCATCAATTTCGGCAGCTTCAAACAGCTGGTTGTCAATCCCCATAATGGCAGCTAAATATATAAGGCTCCCATATCCTGTCCATTTCCAGGTGTTGCAGGCAACCAGGATAAATTTCCACAGCCAAATCTGCTCGTATACATTAACCGGCTCCATATTCAAACTCTTCAGTAAGGTATTAAGTGAGCCATATTCATAGTTGAAGATATTGTATATGAATGCCCCAACAACGACCCATGACAGGAAGTAAGGCAGAAACATCATAGACTGCGTTATTTTCTTGAAATACCTTGAGCCTATCTCGGACAGGAAGATGGCGGCTGCAACCTGGACCACAAGCCCTGTTACAATAAAGGCAAAATTATAGGCTACCGTATTGAACATCACTTTCAGTGCTTTTCCGCCGATGAAGAAAAACTTGAAGTTCTCAAATCCGCACCAGGGGCTCCGGAACAAGCCGTCAGTATAATTGAATTTTTTAAATGCCACTACCATGCCCGCCATAGGTAAATAAGAAAATATGAGGAAAAAAACCGTCGGCGGAAGTACCATTAAAATAAGCGACCTGTTCTTATATAAATTGCGGTATACGGATTTGCTCCTGTCCAATATTTTCAGCTCCTAGTCCCATATAAGAAATTTTCACTGCCCTTGCACAAATAAGATAAAGCAACATTTGATATTTCTATTATAAGCCGTATTCCCGATATAAAAAACTCGAAATTTATATAAAAGGTGTAAAATATTTAGTTAAACCGCCAGGCTTATGCCTGCAAAGCCGCCGGCCAATCTGCTACAGCTTTACCGCTCCCACCGTCAAGCCTGCAAAAATATACTTCTGCAAAAAAAGGAATAAAATCAGCGTCGGTATCATAATTGCCACGCAGCCCGAAGCCATGACATTAAAGGAGGTGGCAAACTGCCCTGAAAAAGCCATTAATGCCGTAGTAGCCGTTTGAAGGCGGGTCGCTGAACAATACAAATACTGGGTGAACATGTCATTGTAAATGAAAATGGATTGGGTAATAAACACCGTAGCTGTAGCCGGCAGCAGCAAAGGGAATACAATCGTGCCGAAAATCCTGAAATATGAAGCGCCGTCAATCATTGCACTCTCGTCTAGGGAAACAGGTATCTTTTCCAGGAACTGCAGGTATATCCATATCTGCATCATTCCAGGCAGCGCATACAAGACTATCGGGGCGCCGAAAGTCCCTGTAAGTTTGAATAGAAACATTATTTTGTAGATAACCACCTGGAGCAAAGCGGAAGGTATAATTACCGACAGAATAAATAATGCATATATATACTTCTTCAGGAAGAAATCAAACCTATTCAGGCAATAAGCCGTCATGGAGCAGATGAGGATGTTTATTACAGAGCCGCACGCCACCAGTATAAAGCTGTTCAAAAGCGACTTCAAGATTCTTCCCTCTATCAGGGTCCGCTTGTAATTGTCAAAGTACAAGAAATTTTTAGGCGGCATTATCGGCAAGGTATTGGAATATTCACCATTGGACTTAAAAGAGATAAATACCAGCATTATAAGCGGCACCAGTACTATCGCCGCCCAAACAGCCAATAATGTATTCTTGAGTACACTTGAAAGAAATCTTTTAGCTTTTTCACCATTTAAGTATTGGGACAAACTCATCTAGATTTCACCTCTCCTTACTACCAGCCGTTGGACAGCGGCTATCACAACAATAATCATTACAAGCGTCACAGAAGCTGCGGCAGCATAGCCGTAGTCGTTGAATTTTGTATAAGCTTCTATTATATAATACAAAAAGGTATAGCTGGCTTTACCCGGTCCGCCTTTCGTCAGGATAAGGGATTCGGTATAAGCCTGGAGTGAACCGCTGAGCGCTAGAAATAACTGCAGCTCCACTATCCGGAGAATTCCGGGGAAAGTAATATAGCGGAACCTCTGAAGGCTATTGGCTCCATCAATGCCCGACGCCTCATACAGTTCCGGCTCAATGGACTGCAAGGCTGCGATATACAGGATCATGCTGTAACCAAGCCATCTCCAATTAGAGATAAACACCAGCGCGAAAATGACAATTCCCGGATCGCTGAAGAATTTAACCGGTTCCAGGGCAAGAGTCCGTATAAGCATATTCACCGGTCCTTCCCTGTAATCATACAGGAAATTGAACATATACGCCGTAGCGGTTATGTTAAGGATGTAGGGGATAAATATTACCGTCTTGTACACATTCCTCAAGCGCATCCTGCCATTTAGAAATACGGCAAATAAAAGCGCCGCAGCATTTTGTACAATGCCCATCAAAGCATATACCATATTGTTTTTCAGGGACAGCCACAGTAAAGGCTCGGTTATTACCCTCGTATAATTTCTTATACCGATGAATCTGAATTGCGGTAATACCCCGTCCCAGTTTGTAAAGCTGTAATACACCATTTTGGCGGCAGGCCAGATTAAAAAGATCAGCAGAAGGACTACCGGCAAAAATAGAAAGCAAAACAGCAAAAGCCTTATTTGTGATTTATAGCTCATATGCTAACAACCTCTTCCTATGAAGAAATAAGCCACCGCACAAATGGCGGCGGCTTATTTCGCGTTTGAATGTGCTATCTGGACGCCCTTCCGTTTTTCCAGGCTGCATTCATTTTTTCTATTTGCGTATTCACATCATTACCTGCCGCGATTTCAACCAGCTGCTGGCAAATGTCCAGCTGCGCCTTGTCCATTATGGTTTTGAATTCAGCGGGGACCTTTTCGTCAAATACCATCACCGGCCCGGCAGAGTTGAATTCCTTAAGGTATGGGACATCTACGGTAACGTTCTTATTTGCTGATATTGAAGCATTGGCCAAAGCATAGTCGGCATATTTATCGTCCATATGCCATTTGAAGAAAGCCCTGGCTGCTTCCAGGTTTTTGGAGGACTTTGAAACAGCCATGCCATGGTCCGCAAAATAAAGGGTCTTATATGGCCCGCCGCTGTTATCGTATGGGAAGGGGACAAAGCCGATATCTTCAAGCTTGAAGCTGCCGTCCCCCCTGTCGGGGAATTGGACCGGCGTATTGGTCCATATGAAGGTCATGCCTATCTTTCCGCTGCCAAAGTCTTTAAGGAATGGCTCCCAGTCGTAGGAAAGGGCGTCCTCCTCCCATATCCCGGCGTCTGCGATCTTTTTGAATACCGACATAGCTTTTCCATATGGCCCATCCAGAGTGAATGGGGCATCCTCTGTCGCCATTTTGTTGTATGTGTCAGTCATGCTGTCCATAAATATGCGGCTTAAGTAAAGATAGGGCTCTGTTGTCCAGACAGGCTTAAGGCATCCGGCAAGACCTATCCTTCCGCTCTCCTTGATTTTCTTTCCCGCAGCAATAAGCTCATCTAGTGTCTTAGGCGGCTGTAGTCCAAGCTCTGTGAAAATATTCTTATTGTAGGCAAGCCCTACGCTTTGCAAGCCGAAGGTCAGCGCATAGGTCTTTTTATCGTTGGCGCTGACGAAGCTGTCATTACCCTGCCAATTTTTCACAAGGTCAGGAAATACTTCATCCAGGGCAAGAAGGTAGGTTTCCTTCTGTTTATCCGAATAGATATCCCCGCCTTGCAAGGTCATTACATCAGGTACGTCATTTGCGGACATTTTCACTTTCAGGTCATTCTCGGAATCCTTGGAAGTGGATGTAACTACCTTAACATCCGGGTATTTAGCCTTAAACTCTTCTAAAGCCTTCGGGTACCATGTATTCAGCAGGTCATCCCTGTAAGTGTAAAATTGTATTTCGCCCGACACGGCCTTTCCACCGGACTTACCGCCTGTCTCCACGCTTCCGCAGGCTGAGGCTGCCAGCAGCATTGATGCAAAGACAAAGAAAGCAAAAATTCTTCTTAACATTCTAGTCCTCCCCTTAATATCTTTTCTGCACGGAATAGGAATGAGCCATACTCATTCCTATTCCGAAAAATACTCTATAAATTATATGCTCTGGATATTGACCGCTAATTCCCCGTTACCCTGAATTCATAAAAGCTGGCCCAATGAGTAGAATCCAGGCCGCCTGTCACCGTAATGCGGACATATCTTTGAGAATTGGCTGTGAAGCTGCTGGTCTGTGTTTGGGAAGTATCGGTATTGCTGGTCTTATTAACAGCCGTTGTCCAGTTAACGTTGTCGGAAGATACCTCTATCCTGTACTTATAGGCCCTGGCAAACTCCCACACCACTTCACAGCCTGTAAGGTTGTGATTTGCCCCGAGATCTACTTTCCACCAGTGTCCGGTGCCGGCATCGGCTGCACACCAACGCGTTGATGCGCTTCCGTCATTTCCGCTGGCAGCTGGATTCTCCGATTCGGCGCTGTCTGCAGATGCAGTTTTGTTTAATGCCATGTTGGCCGGCGCAGGCTGGCCGGCGTCAAGCAGCCTGACTTCATAAGCAGCCAGATTATAGCTTGTACCGTTTACAACCACAGTGACTGCGGAATTCAGCTTGTTAATCAACAGCGTCTTGGTCGCAGAGGCCAGGACGTTGACATCGGCAGACGAGCAGGTTGTACTGTACAATTGGGTTCCGGGCCCGAATTGGGTATTGAAAATCTTGACCACATCATACAGTTTTGTAGGCTGGCCCCCGTTTGTTGAGGTTGTGCCGGAAAACAGGTACGAATCATGCCCCCACAGCAAGGCGACGGAAGTGTCGTTAATCAGTGAATGGTAATAGCATGAGGCATTGTTGGCGGCAATAAAATCCCAGTTGGAGCTGGTACCTTCCGCACCGCCCGCATAGTACTCGGAAATCCATAAAGGCAGGCTCGTCACTGTTCTGGCCTGAGCGGCCTCATCTCCGAAAATGCTGGTTCTTGCCATTTGCCACGCTTCATCCGTGTGGTCTTCAGGCGGCCATCCCTGCAGCCATTCATCCCAGCAGGCAAATTGAGCGCCGTGCTTCTGGCTGTTCCAGCTGCTTAAGAAGCTTAAATCAAAGCCCCCGGTGTAAGGACCGCCGATAATTGCATCAGGACGGACCGCCTTGACTGCATCGTATACCTGGTTGTACATTGTAATATATTCCTGCGGCGTATCCCAGAAGCCCTTCAGTTCATTCCATATTTGAAAATATTTGACCTGTGGGTACCGCTGGGCAATTACACTGCACAGTTCGGCAAAATCTCCAAAATGGCTGGTAGCCACCCTGTCATTCATATCCCAGTCATCGCCGTTCACTTTCATCCAGCCGGGAGCCGTGCAGAAAGTTATAACAGGCCTTACACCGGTCATTGACAGTGTAAAATTGACTCTGGCGTCAAGACTGGAGAAGTCGTAATTATTATTGGTTGGCTCAGGATTATCCGTACCCCAGCCCATAATGTGTATGTTGTTATATCTGACCTTGCCGTCTACAAGAAGCTGTTTTGCCCGTGCTACAGCAGTGGAGCTGCCGTTTTCCCACATACTTTGCGTGTAGGTCGCGCCTATTTCAAAATTGCTAACCATGTAGGGCGAATTCCGGTTGACTGTGACTGTAACGGTTCCGTCCGCTTGAATCCCTGGCGCCGAAGATACCGAGAAAACCAATACGGATGCCATGATGCTGACAATAAGCTTTCTTGAAAACCTGACATGATTTTTTCTCATGCTCAAACCTCCTTGTTTTTTAAAAATTCGAAGATAAAAATGGACTTGAACAGTTACGTTATGTACCCAAAAACAGTCGCTTTCGTGGTTTTGACTTATTGCAATACTCATCATTTACGATTATATTCTCAAAATAGCCGTAATAAAAGGCGACAATATTTTAAAAAGTGTAAAAAATTTTTATTTTATTGCATATTGATGTTTTCCGCACCCCTGCAAATAGCCTCGCTACTTGTAAATTCCAAGCCTGAAATGTATAATTAAGCTGAAGTTGAAATAGGAGCATCCGGATTCACGTGATAATCCGTGAATTACTGTAAACGTCTTTGAGATATTTAAAAATTAATACCAAATACATTTTTCTCAAGGAGGATTGCCGTTTTGCTGAAAACTTTGATAGTGGATGATGAAACCCTGACAAGAGATATCCTTCGGAATTACATACCCTGGAATAATTACGGCATAACCGATCTCAAGGAAGCAGACGACGGAATGAGCGCTTTAGAGCTTGTACGAGGCTGGAAGCCCGATATTGTGCTTACCGACATAAAAATGCCAAGGCTTAACGGCATCGAGCTTTCCACACGGTTAAGAGAAAGCTGTCCCGACTGTAAAATTATTTTTTTAACTGCATACTCCGACAAAGAATATATAAAGTCAGCAATTAAGCTTAAGGCGGTCAGTTATATTGAGAAACCCATAAATCTGGATGAAATTGCCGAAGTATTAAAAAGTACCATCCTGGAATTTAAAAAGGAAAAAGAAACAAAGGAAGCCGGCATAAGATATCTGATGAATGAATTGAGCCTGAAATTGGCATCCGGAGGTATGGATCCTGAATCAGTAAAGCCTGACATAAGAAACATGAACCTGTATTTTCCTAAAGACGGTAGATATGTAACCACCATTGTCAGGTTTGTACTCCGGAATATGGAAAATGAGAAGGAAACACCGATATATCTAAGGCAAATAACCGGCTCGCTTGTTACAATGCTAAGAAACCGTTCACGGGACTTCGTATACGGATTTAAAAGCAATGACTGTATTGTACTTCATTTCGCACTGCTTTCAGACTTTGAAATCCCACAGCTCATTACCTTGCTGGATCATTCGATCAAAGAGGTGAAAAAGCAGCACAGGGAAGTATCCAGAATGCTCGTAGGGATGGGTCAGTGTGTAACAGGCCTCAATAATATTTACCTCTCGCATCAAGCTTCCGCAGCGGCATTAGAAAAGCAGTTTTATACTTCGTACGATACCGTAGTCCGGTATTATGAAAATAGTACCTGCATCTACAAATTCGATGAAAACCTCCTGGCTCATATTGCCGACTACCTGAAACAGGATAAAAAGGACGAAGCGATTTCATTAATAAAGAAACTCTCAGCTGACATCAAAAACCATCGGAACACTCCCCCGGATACGGTAAAGAATTATTTTTTCAAAATCATACTAATTATCGCAAAGGCTGCCGAAGACAGGAATATACCTTTTCTTAAGGATGAATGCAAGTTTATCCTTGATTCCGTAACTACGTCTTATACTTTGGATGAGATTGAAACCAATATTACCAAGCTCATTTTATCCGTAACGGCAAGCATGCAAGCCAGAATGAACGGCGAAAACCCCGTCACAAAGGTCTCCCGTTACATTCGAGACAATTACGGCAATATAAGCCTCTCTTTGGGCACATTATCCGAGAACTTGTACTTTACGCCCTCATATATATGTACCCTGTTCAAAAAAGAAACCGGAAAAACCATAAACCAGTACATAAATGAAGTTAGGATAGAAAAAGCCAAGGACCTGCTTAAGGAAGAGGCGATAAAATTCTATGAAATAGCAAGAAGGGTCGGCTATAATGACGGAAAATATTTCTCGAAGGTATTCAATAAAATGGTCGGCATGAAACCGAAAAAATTCAGGGAGCTCCATCACAATGCTAAAGCGTGCAATTAAAGTATTAACGGCAATTATTGATTCTACCTCGGTCCGCATAAAGCTTATGCTTACTTTTTTTATTCTTATTCTGCTGCCTCTCACACTTTTTACCTTTGCAGCCTACCAAATGTTTTCAAACGAGCTATACAACCAGACCTTAAAGCTTGCTACCCAGGTTTTCAATGAAGCCGCTTCAGTCCTCGAAAAGGATTTCGACGACATTCTGAACGTATCGGAAATCATTACCTATGACAGGAGTATTTACGATATAATTTCAATCGGACCGGAATCCCATGATGCCTTACAGAGAGTGAGGGATTACAAGAGGATCAGCGATACGGTTAAATATCTTATAAGAAACAGGGAAATATCAAATGTAAGTATCTATATTGGCGATGAATTATATTATTCCGTCCATGGTAAAAGCTTTACGGAAAAAGACAGGTTAACGGACAACCATTGGTACAAATTGCTGAAAAACAGCAGCAACAATAGATTATGGTGCCCTCCTGCATATTTTGATCAGGAAAAGGATCCGTCCGGAAAGATTTTTTCATATGCTGCATCCATCTATAATCCCGATAAGCTCACCGAACCGTTGGCAGTTATCAGGGTTGACATCGGCGAAGAAAAAATAAGAAATGTAATTACTAATGCATTAATCACAAAAAACAGTACGGTTTATATAACCAACGGAAAGGATATCTTATTGGCATCAAACGATAGTAATTCTATTGGAGAAAAAATTAATTCCTGGATGGGCCGGGAACCGGAATCCTTTCGTTGGAAGGCTGCTACTATAGAAAAACAGAAATATGTCGTTAGCAGTACCAAAATAGAAAGCGCACAATGGCAGCTTATATCCGTAATACCCGCAAAGGATATTACAGCATCCGGCGAGAAGCTAAAAAATGGAATGCTTGTCTTTATGTTTTTTATTACGCTGGTATCTTATCTATTAGCGTACTTAATTTCGAATTCCAGCATGAAAAGACTTTCCTTGCTAGCCTCCAACATGAGAAAAATTGAAAAGGGCAGCTTTGACGTATCTGTCAAAAAGAAGGGAAACGATGAGATCGCAGCTCTCATGGAGGCCTTTAATAAAATGGCGGCAAGGATCTCCGAATTGATAGAAGAAAAGTATAAAATGGGTCAGGAAGTGAAAAGTGCGGAATTGAAGGCTCTTCAAGCACAGATCAATCCTCATTTCCTCTACAATTCCCTTGATCTTATAAACTGCATAGCAATAAAGCACAATGTTTCAAGCATTATTACAATGGTAAATTCATTGGCCAGGTTTTACAAAATAAGTCTCAGCCACGGTATGGATGTTATTCCCATAAAGGATGAGATAAGCCATATAACCTTATACGTCCAGATACAGAATATGAGGTTTGATAATAAGATACAACTGCAGCTGCAAATAGAAGAAGCCGTTTATGATTACAAGATACTTAAGATATTGCTTCAGCCTATCATCGAAAACTCCGTAATCCATGGAATTCTGGAAAAAAAGGAAAAACAGGGGATAATTACTGTCGCCGGAAAACTCGAAAACAATACGGTTTTATTCATCATTAAAGATAATGGCATGGGCATGTCCGACGAAAAAATCCGAAACATCCTTTCTGAAGAGAGCTCCAACTGTTCCGGCAGTTATGGTGTAAAAAACATCAATGACAGGATAAAGCTGTTCTATGGCAATGACTATGGATTGTCATACAAAAGCGAACCAGGTAAGGGCACGGCAGTCGAAGTCCGTATTCCTGCCCGCAATTAGCAAAGCAAGGAGCATTCCTATAGTTGAACATCTTTCTTGCCCTTTTCAGTTAATACTTTGGGTCTTAATTGTATTTGTGACGCACGTATTACCCTAGAAACAACGACGCTAGCGACAACAATCGAAATAATAGCGAAGGCGGTAAGAATCGTTATCCACCACTGAAATGCCGGCTCCCCGGCGAGATTATCTTTGTCTGATTTACCGTCATCGGCCGGCTTCGTGATTTCGGTGGAAAACTTGTTTTCGATGGTATGCTGTACGCCCTTGTCATCTGTATAGGTTATTGTGTATTTGCCGTTTGTGCTGCCATAATCATCGGTGAATCCTTCCGTCATCGACAGCATGCCCACCAGGACGTTTATCGTCCCGTTTCCCGCTTCACCTGGCTTAATATCGCCTAGAAAAGCGCTTGAAACAGGGAACAGGCCTGCCCCCGATATGCTCGCCGTCACATTTCTGAGGGTACTTTTACCCACATTGAAAACGTTGGCCGGAACGGATAAGGATTTGCCCGAAGCGACGGACTGCGGTATCGAGACAGAGTCATAGGAGATTTCCGCCGGCTGGGTTACCTCAATAAGATATTTGAGTACCGCATTATAGGTGCCGCCGTAAATGTCGCCATAATCAAGGGTCACGGAAAAGGATTGGGCACCGGCAAGCACATCCGCAGTCGTTTTAAATTTGATTGACACGGACTTTTCACCCCCGCTGGCGATGGTTCCCAGCAGGAGGTTGTTGTTAGTCTGCGCGGGCATGATGCCGGCGGCCTCGCTCCCGTAGGATAGTCTGGCGCCGCGCGCAGGCATGCTTCCGATGTTTGACACCGTCAGATTAACTGTAAACTCCGTATTTCCGCCGATTGCCCCAGGGGTGACGTCGCATTTGCTGACAAAGAGCTGCGGGACGTCGGACGTCGGTTTGGCATTGGGATCCGCAGGCTCCCGGCCATCGGTGATTGTGACATAGACGGGAAACGCCTGTGACACCTTTGTTCCGGCCATGTCAAGATATTCCGCGGTCAAGGTGACGGGATAAATGCCGTTTATGCGGCTTGTTGACAGCGGTATTTCCAGCGTAAAAACGTAACTGCCGTCGCCATGGAGGGATTTGCTGTAATTGCCGAAGACGAAGGGACTGTCTGTTGTCGCGCCGAGATTGGCGGTGAGGTTCACATCACCGGTGTAAGTGCTGCCCACGAGCGGAAGGACGATCGTGACCTTTCCATCCGAGACCTTCGGGACGTAACCCTGCGCGTAAGTCCTGTCCATGCCGTCATAGAGCGAGGCGCCGTCAATATTGAGCTGATTGGCGGCGGGCTGCTCGGAGGTATCCGGGTCCAGTCCGTCCGAGATGTTGACATAAACCGTGAAGCTCTGGGAAGAGGCCGATCCGGCGGCATTGAGATAGCTGACGTTGAGGACAACGGGATACGACCCGTTAATACGGCCTGGCAAGAGCGGGATATCCAGTGAGAACAAATATGTTCCCGGACCTATGGCCGTCTGCGCATAATTGCTGAAAACAAACGGGCTGCCGGCCGTTGCCCCGAGGTCCGCGGTTATCGTCACCTTATTGTCGTAGGTCGTCCCTGACAGAGGAAGTACGATATTGACGCTGCCGCTCCAGACTGTCGGTGTATAGCCGTGGGCATATGTTTTCGACATGCCCTTATACAAACGGCTGGAGTCAATGTGCAGCTGGCCGCTGATGATGACCGGGTCCGGGGGGGCGGGAGCGTTTGGATCAATGCCGTCATTGATTGTCAGATAAACCGGATAATCCTGCGTGTTGACATTGGCGGACGAATCGGTATACCGCAATTTGAATACAACCGGATATGTACCGTTAACGCGGTTGGGTTTCAGCGGCAGCGACAGGCGGATGACAAACGCCTCCGTGTCCGAGGCGCGGGTGACGTCAAACTCATAATTGCCGTATGAAAACGGCGTATCGTCATCCGTGCCGATGACCGGCGTGACAGTGACGCTCATGACAGAGCTGTCCGAGCATTTCAGCGGAAGGACAAAGTTGGCATTGCCGTTGGAAATCGTTGGCACATAGCCCTCGGCATATGTTTTCGTCATACCGTCGTATTTGGTGGTTGTGTCAACACTCAGCGCACCGCCGGCGGCATATGCTGAAGCCGGCAGAACCAAGGCGACAAGTATTATGAATATAAGCAGTCTTTTCATGTTTTTACCTCACGTATAAGTGTCATAATGCCCGCATCCATTTCACAGACCGTATCGCACAGCTCGTCAATATCGCCCTGATTATGGCTGGCCAGAAGAATCGTTTTGCCGGCATCCTTCAATTCCTTAATGAGCTGCCGCATATCCCTCACGCCATTTTTGTCCAGGCCGTTGAGCGGTTCATCCAGGATAAGCAGCGACGGGTCCTCCATAATGGCCTGTGCTATACCCAGCCGCTGACGCATGCCAAGAGAATATTTGCCCAACGGCTTCCTCATCATCGGATCCAAACCGACCCGGCGTATGGCCGCGGCAATCTCCGAAAGTGATATCCGTTTTCGGAGCGACGCCAGTATCTCCAGATTCTTTATGCCGCTCAGATGCGGCAGAAACCCGGGAGTTTCGATGATGAGCCCCAAATCCGGAGGGAAGTCCGCGTCTTTTCCGATATGTAATCCATTCACGGTTACCATCCCCTCCGTGGGGAGAAGGAACCCGCAAATGCATTTCATCAACACGGTCTTCCCGCTGCCGTTGTTGCCGACAATACCATGGATAAGGCCCGCCTCGAAATTGCGGCTGACATTTTTTACAACGCGCTCATGCCCAAAGTCCTTTGACACACTTTGGATGCTGACAGCAATGTTCATCCCTTAACCCTCCGTTCCTGCAAAGCTGAAGCTGAATTTTCGTACCGCCTGAAGTGCCAGACAATAGCAAACGGCAATGAGAGTGAAGAAGATCAAATAAGTTTGCCATAGCCGTGGGAGCAAATCATATCCAAAGTTATGCATGTGATACGTCGCATGGTTGAGCGGAGACAGCCAACCCACCGCCACGTTGGCTTTATACATCAGATGGTCGGGCAGTTTGAAAACCGTTTTGATGGTTTCCGGGTTGAAGAAAAACCCCGACAGGCTAAAAACCAAGACGCTGACAACGCCGGCCAGAGGTCCTTTCCTCAAACGAAAAACAAGCAGGATAAACACCATGAGCAATGTATAAAGAAGCATCAGCGCGAAGATGGTGGCAGTAACGGCATAGGGCTTTGACATTTCCAGTGTCTTGACGAACGCCGGCAGGGCGACGGCTTTCCCGGCTCCGGAGTACCCGAGGATAGCGGCGGTTTCGCTCCACTTATTCCCGAAAAAAGACTGCTTTATGCATACGAGCGAGGTCGCCGCCAGGATAAATACTAGATATATAAACGTAGCGCAAACGATATACAGCACCTGCCCCGTCAGCCATGTTTTACGGTCGATTCTCACCAGGTAAAACGGTGTTCCGCTTGACAGAAACGGAAGATCCGCAAAGAGGAGCATAAGGAGCGTTGAGGACAGAAGAATGGAATTGCTGTCTCCGAATGTCCAGACAAACGCCTCCAGGAATTGCATGGTCGTCTTGTATTCCCTTGCAAACTTCACTGCTTTATCCGACAGCAGGAAGCACAGAACAAAGGCCAGGCAAAAGGTAATGACGATGCGCGGATTTTTGTGCCATTGCCGGAAGTCATAGGCGACAACGGAGAAGACCTGGTTTATTTTCATAATTCACCGATCCGTTTCCTGGCGCAGGAGGCGAAGCCGAGCGCCGCTATTATTGTCAGCTCCGTCAGCAGAAGGATCACGCCGAAATTCCCGAACATCCAGACCTCCGATGGATGGAGCCATTCCCTTGGATAAAGCACATACAGATGATCGAAATACCGTTCATAAAGTATGATCAGGATGTAGAATAAGACGAAAGGCGACGCATAGGCCATATGCTTGCTGCCCGTCAGCGCGGCGAAGGTCATGCCGGTCACCGACCAGAAGGCGCCGGAGAAGAAGAACAGCAGCAGGCTCTCCAGGAGCGCCGGTAAATTACCCGCCGCACCGCCGCCATTGGCCTGCGCCGCTTCCGACGGGGAGAGAACCAGCGCGGCACTTATGTAGGAGCCCAGGATACCCAAAGCAATCACAAGTCCGCCTGAAAGGGCATAGCCGATGATCTTGCCGAAAATATACCGTCTGACAGTGATGCACGGAAGGTATTCCTTGATATAGCCGCTTTTCATATCGTCCACAAAGGACGCGGTAAAAGGCAGGGTGCAAAGGATGGGCAGCGCCAGCGACATATTGTCCGATGCCAGCGCCTTAAAAACCAGCTCCGCGTGAAATCCGTTGGGAAGCAGCTCGGTGGCCCGGAGGGCGCCGGTGATTGGGTCCGCCGACGTCAGGAGTATGACCGCGGCAATTCCGATAAGACCAAACAGAAATCCGGAGCTGAATACCGCCTGCCTGATATTTGAGCCAATGGCCTTTGCCATACCGTGACCCTCCTTTCATGTTTCAGAACTTTGCCGCTGAGCGTTTCCTTTATGGTAAAACAAATCCGGATAAAAAACCTTAATAAGATGTAAATGAAATGTAAGTCTTTCGAGCTATATGCAGCAGAAAAGCAGGCATGTCACAGATGCCTGCTTCATCCTTCCGCTCTATTCTGCCGTTGCTGCGGCTTTAGGCAATTAATACCCCAGGCTGCGGTTGATGATACTGCCGTCAATGGCGTTAACGGTAAGTATCGGAACACCGGGGTCGTCATACCGTCTGGTTTTCCCGTCGACTTCTGCGACGTATGTCATTGTTCCAAGAAAATCCCACACGGGGACAAGGAGACCTGAATCCCGTTTGTTTTCTTCGGTTATCCTGGTTAAGCCGAACTTTATATGATCGACCTTGATCTCCATCGACTTGAGATTCGGACTGCCGGCCGCCAAACCGTCCCACGCGTTGACCGCCAATGCCATAGTGCCAAAAACCTTGGTGACGTCGTCAAAGGATATGACATTCGAATTTTCGGTCACCGTATCGGTGACAAGATAGGGCGACTTCCATTCAAATCCGACAATGCCGGAATCGTCGATGGCAAAGGTCATATCCTCATAGGGCCAGGGCGCCGCTTGCGCATCTTTTTCAACCTTTATGCAGTCCCAGGGGGTATAGGTGGCGGTAACCCCACTCACACTCCGCCCGTAACGCAGGAACCAGACGGACTTATGCGGATTGGCGTATTTCTTTTGATCCGGAGTCCGGTCATAGCTGCCGCCGTATTTGATGTCGGATGAATAACAAGTCATATTGCCAATACCCAAAGCGGTGATAAGCGCTTCGGCTTTTGCTTTCGCGTCGTCTTCCGAGATGGTCACCTTTGGAATTTGCGCCAGTTCCTCTGATGATATGTACGTGCTATAACCCTGGGCTTCCGCATGCTTTATCTCATCCTCCGTCGAGAAATAGCTCATTTCTTGTGGAAAGGTGTTCTTCTCGGAAGTATACCGTATAAAATTCCCGGCTTCTTTTGCATAGTTGTAAACACGCAGGCTCTTGTGGTCGCCCTGTGCTGTCTCAACCAGCGCATAGAGCTTATCTCCGGTTGCATAATCCACATCCTGCGTCATGGGCTGCAGCTTGCCGTCAATAGGGACATCCACTCTCGTATCTGGCGCGGTTTTCAGCAGCTCCTTCAATTCTGCAAGCTTTGCATCGAGCATGCCCGCTTGTTTTGGGTTCTTTGCGCCGTCGTCCAGGGACGCAGACATGTCGTCTGAGGGCGCAGACAGCTTGGCGGCTTCGATCTCCACAATCTGCTTCTGTATCTCGCTCTTGGTCAGCTGATATGCGTCGCCGGAGAATAAGTTACCGCCGCCCATCAGTTGGCTGATAAGGACATCCACCTGTGCCTGAGTAATCTTCCCTCTTTCCACCCGCTGTACGGAGACGCCGCTCACTTCCGGGATCTGCACATCCGCGTCCACATGGATATTGACCTTGCCCTTTGCATCGGACAGGTCCGTTTTATATGTCTGAAGCGCGCCTAGTTTTTCAGCCAGCGACGTCCCCTGCGCCTGAGCCTCCGTGCCGTTGACGGTCTGTGTGGCTTTTTCCATCATGTTTTCGAGGTTTTTCTCAATCACGATGTCCTTTTCCGGCGTCGCCTGGCACGCCGCCGCATTGATCAGTATCAAAAGGGATAAGACAAGTACAACGATCTTCCTCATTTCAATTACCTTCTTTCTTTAAGTTAAGAACATCGTACGCCTGCCGGCCTTCAAAAGCATCATCAAGATGTAAAACTTTTGTTATCATGGAACATTATTCTGACGCGTGTTCCCCGGCCGGGTTCGCTGTCAAACAGAAGCTCTGCACCGTGAACATCGGCAATCTTTTGAGCAAGGGCCAGGCCGAGGCCGGACCCGCCCAGTTTTTTGCTCCTTGATTTATCTACCATATAAAAGGGTTCGGTGATGTGCTGAAGCTCCTCCTGAGGAATACCGATACCGTGGTCGACGACCTCAAGCGTATTGCCGTAAGCATATATATCGATTGTCTGTCCGCCATGAGACGCTTTGGCCGCGTTATCCACCAGATTGACCAGCAGGCTCAGCATCAGATCGTCATCCATCGGCAGCGTTTCAAGGTCGCAATGCACGTTCAGGCAAATATCGCGTTTGCGCAAGGTTTCACGCATATGATCCTGTAAGGCGTCCAATAAAGCCGGCACGGACTCTTCCTTTAAGCTGACCGTTTCCTGAAGAGTAATCAGCTTCAGCAGCTTTTGTGTCAAACGCTCCAGCCATCTGCACTGCTCGTAGATGTGCAGCAGAGAATCATTGACGACCTCCGGCGGCATGCTTGTACACAACAGCGTCTCGGAATGGCCGATTACAGATGTCAGCGGCGTTTTGAATTCATGGGTCAGGCTGCCGATAAACATCTGCTGGCGTTCAGTCATATTTTTGAGCTCGTGATAGTTGGAGTCCACCGCTTGCGCCATCCTGTTAAAGTCCTGCGCCAGTTCTGCAATTTCATCTTTTGTTGAGACAGACACTCTTTCGGCATACTCCCCCTGTGCAATGCGCCTGGATGAGAGCTCCAGGTTTTTCAAGGGCTTAATGAAAAACCGGACAAGAATCCCGACAAGTAACGTACCGATAGCGATACCGGAGGCGCCGATGGCAATGAACTTCCATAGCATGAGCGATAGGCTGCGGTAAACGTCGGTAATGTCCCGGATGACATAAACCGAGTATGTCTGCTTCAGCAGCTTCTCCCGGCTTGCTGAAATGAGTACGTTCCTTCCGCTGATAACGCCCGTATACGTTTTTTGGCCTGTCTCCGTTGCGGAGATCCGTGATTCCGGGTCAAAATCGACATTTGAATACAGCGTCTCCTCATCTGATTTTAAGACCGAGATTTCATTGGCGATCTGCTTAAAACAATATAAGGCCAGAGATCGTTTCGCGATGGGGTCTGTGTCGTCCTTACCGTAATAGTTCATCATCTGTGAGAAGGATTTGTCCAGGTTCTTCTGCTCAGCCTCTGTGCTTTCCGTTGCCACCGAAATAATCCTGTCACGGGAATAGACGAACAGCAGCGCGCAGCATACGCTGACGATCAGTAAGAGGACGGCAGTGCACACCAGCGAGATCTTCATCCAAAGCTTCATAAGTCTTCCAGGCGATACCCTATCTTTGGTATCGTTTTCAATTCGTCGTGCAGGTTGAGCTTCTTTCTCAGCTGGGCGATATGAACATCCACTGTTCGTGTACCACCGACAAAATCAATGCCCCAGATCTCATTGAGCAAACGTTCCCGCAGGAGTCAAAATGTAATCGATTTGTAAATAAAACGTTAACGGCGCACAAGGCAAACGCATGAATATATCCATTTATCATCTCCACTGCACTACGAAAAGCAAATGCCTATCCCTCAGAAAGAAAAAACACCCTATAAGAGGGTGTTTTTCCTTAAAACTTACCGGAGGCACTTAGGAACTCTTGGCTGGTAGAAATAATCGCAACTGGCAGCACTGACACTGGCTGCGGCTACATAGGCAAGCAGGCCTGCTACAACTATAAGTAGTCTCCTAAACCTTGCTTTCATCATTATTCACCTCCTTCGTACCCTATATATTTCAATCTTCACCATTGAGTTTATTAATTAAAGCGATTGCCTCATCATTTTTATGATCGATTAAAAGCTTTTTTACTTCATTAAACGCATGCTTTGCATCTTCTTCCAATTCATTGTATTTTTTATACCCCCTTATCAAAATATCCGATGCAGCGATATAAATCGTTTTAAATACAATAAAGTTAACGACTGTTACTAATAAAATAAGTATGATGCCATTGATAATTTGAAAATGCACGGACTGTGTAAAAAAACTCGTATAGAATATGTAAGCATAAACATATTCTACGATTATCAGTAAGGATGTCAATATCAAAAACATTTTATAAAAACGACGGGTTATTTTTGTTATAGCGATGATTTCATATTTGTAAAAAATAAAAATTACCAGAATCTGAAAGATTCTTGTGGGTAAACTGTATAAAACATATAGCTGGTAATTTTGGGAGAAATTTTCCATACCCCCGCTAATATAAGTGATTATAAACGGTACATAGGCATTATTTATTGTCGATGTTAAAAGTATTGTTAGAAATGTACTCAGAGCTGCGTTACCCAAATTTAATCTATATACAAACGCAAATATTAAAACATAAGTAGCCGTATGCATTAAAACATTTTGTATTACATTCTGGGCTATCGGCCGGACAATCAATGTAGCCATCAGCATCGCTGCGATTGATATTGCGAATTTAATAATATTCTTCTTGATTGGCTTCAATCTATGCTTTTGTCCGGAGATCAACAAAATAATGGCTGCGTTTAAAACCGCCTCTGGCAACGATATTAAAAACAATATATATAGATTCATTACCATAATGTTAACCTACCACATATATAAAAATACATATTTCGATTACAATTATATTACATAGTTGCCATAATGTAAACACAAAGAATGCAATATATTACATTGTGTCGAATTTATGTAAATTTTTCGTCGCAAAGAATTGCCATAATACCGTACCCTTCGAAATTTATGGTAACCCTTTTGATTTTCAATCCATCGTCCTGACATCTACATACCTTACACCAAACTCCATTGCGCTTTTATAGATCTTCCGGCTGCCTTGCTTGTCCTCCCCGAAAAATATATCAATTTTATCCCCCTTTATCAGGCGCCCGGTATCCTCTGCGATATAGATACCGTCGAGGCTGCTGTATTCAGAGGGAAAGCTTATGTACACCCTGCTGCCCAGCGGTATAACCTCAGGATCGACGGCAATCGTCCTTCCCACGGTAGCTTTTGTCCCGGAGCTTGTAATTCCGTATTGCGGATGCTCCGGCTTTTTTCCGCAGCTTTCCACGGAAAGGTCGTATGCCGTAGCCTTCATTCTCCTGCCGCCTGCTTTTTCCATGGACGAATCCTGGCTGAAGGTATATTCATTTTTATTGGGAACAGAGTAAGACGCCATGGAAACCTGCGGGATAACAGCAGCCAGCGGATTGTTTTTATCCGGAGCAGCAGCCGTCGTATCGCTTGTCAGAACCGCGGAAAAAATGATAAAGACAGCCAGCGCGGACGCCGCAAGCACTTTTACAGGTTCCGGTACCGATAGGCATCTCCGCAGGAGCACTGAAAATGCGCCTTCTGCTTTTTCTGCCAATGCAGGTTGCATAGGCGGGCAGCAGGCAAAGCCTGCGACCGGCCCCGGCTGCACTGGACAGGTGCCTGATAGATCCGGGAGTTCAGCCTCTTCCTTGAGTGGTGCGGCAAAGGCAGTCTCCGCAGCTTCTCCGGCAGCCTGCGAATCACCGGAATATTCCAGCCTGTCCGTACTTTGCTCCGCCATGCTGATCATATGGGATATGTCATCTCCGTGCATCGTCCCCATCAGGCCATGGGCATGGAGTATAAGACCAGAAAGGCTCTCCCGGACGACCGCTTTTTTCAACACGTCCGAAACCCAGTCATTGAGCTGGCTTAAAAACTCGGGATTCATTGTCTTAAGTTTTACAGCCGCCTTGAAGACATCGGAACAGTTGACGGAAAACACCGCTTTTCCCGCAATGTCCCTGAAAAGGAGGTCCTTGAGCTTTTTGACAAGCTCGGCATCGAAAGGGGGCAGCCTGCCGTCCATAATCCTGTTTATGGCATCGGCAAATATCCCGGCTCTCCCTGCAGCGGACAGCTCCGGATTTTTCAAGGCAATGTACTTCCTGAGGTTTGCAGCTATATCAGCAGATATGATCTCGTTGTATCCCAGTTCGGCAAGCAAACTGCCCATATTTCACCTTACCCCATATAGAATCATGGAAGTATTTTATAACACTTGTGCCAGGTACACAATAGGACTGGAGGGCAATGATGCCGTAAAAAAATAAAGTTTCCGGATCTCCGTACCTGTTTTGCCATATTGTCAGGCAGAATCCTGCTTTCCGGATTTGATGCCTTTCTGTCTGCAAGCGATGCAATAAAGAAGATACAAAAGGATGGCGGAAATTGAAACCAGCAGCCCCGCCTTTATTCCGGGCGTGACATAGGAAAATACGATTTCGCTTTCCCCTTCCGGCACGGTAACCGCCATAAAAGATATATTCACTTGCTCAATGGGCACAGGACGCTGATTGACTTCACAACTCCATCCCCTGCCGTAGGGCACACTGAAAAATACCAGTTCAGGTTTGGATGTTTTGATTTTTGCCCTAAATCCCGATGAGCCACCGGTAAAATCGTAACAAACGGTTTTCCGCCTTTCCCTGACGGCATCCGTCCAGGAAAGCCCCGGCTGGTAAGCTCCCTTGTTTAAATAACCCAGCCTTTCCGCCTGCTCCTCACTTTCCAGGATCACTGTCTGAAGCATGGTTTCGGCAATATTTCCCGCGTTCAGCTTCACTTCCGTGCTTAAAGCATAGGTATCGTATGTAAAACCAAAGGGCAGGTAGTTCTTATTTTCCCATTGTGTAATATTCCCGTTTTCGGTATATTTCTCAAAGCCCTCCGGCACATCAAAGGAGATTCCCTTATTGTCGTACTGGATATAATATTTGACCGAAAGCAAAGCCCTTAACGCCGCATTATGCTCGGGCGGTATGGACATGACCGTACGCTCCTCTCCGAAGCCGGCGAGCTCCAGGAACTTTGCACTGAGGCACTTCACACTGTTGAAGGAGGTAATGGAAGGCTGGTTTAAATACAGTGCATAGTTTTTTACAAAGGACGGCGAATCGATCCTGTATTGATAGCTCGAGCCCTTGTTTTCGGGGCGGTTGTCATCCAGCACCTGTTTTGCGCGATACTCCAGGGAAAACTGCTTTGTGCTTCCATGCACCGGGTAGCCGATGACCGCGCGATCGTTGAATTGCATAAAGGATATATAGTTCACAAGGATGACGGCAGAAACGATGAGCAGCACATGCTTCCGGGCCCTTTTGGAATAGAGGATGCATGCAAGCGCCGCGTAATTGGTCAAAGTAAGGGCAAATGAAAGGATACGGGTTCCCTCCACCGTGTAATAAGGATTTTTCAGTCCGTTTATAAAGGAGCGCTGAAGCTCCGCATCGCCCAGGATGTCCAGCCGGTTATTGCCGGCCATATGCAGTAAATAAAGCTGGGGGAGGACAATGGCTGCAATCGTTAGAAGGCATGCGGCAAATATTCTTCCAGGTGCACGCAGTCTTCCTGCGCTTTTAATTCTCCCGGTAAAATCCTCAAAACCCAGGCAGGCTGCCAATACGCAGATGAGAACAAAGGCATACCACCACCTTTTGTACCAGGTGTTGGTGTAAAGCGTAAATATACCGTTCAGGTAAGGAACAAGGGATATGGTAATGCAGCATAAAATCAAGCCGGTAATCCAGTTTTTGAGGTTCCTGATGCAAAAGAGCAAGGTAAAAACAAGGCCGAAAACCGGAAGATAGGCTGCTACCGAATGAAAACGGAAAACAAAGGGCGAGTAAACCAGAAACCTGGGCGTTTCGGCAGGCATAAGCATCATGCGTATCACTTCCAGGGTGTTCCACAAAGGGCTGTTGAGTTTATTAAAGATCTCCCGGAAGCTTGTTTGAAGATTTTCCGTTCTGGGCGAATCCATCTGGAATAGGATGGAAGGCAGCCATAGGACACAGGCCATGGCAATGCCTGTCAAATATTCAAAGGACACCGTCAGCAGGGTTTTAGCCTTTGCTGCTTTGCGAAAGCCTTCATCCAGGCCGAATCTTGCCAGTATGTATAAAAGCAGGAATACCGTACTGCCCAAAAAAAAGTAATAGTTGGCCATGGCATTTAAAAAAACAGCCAGCGGAAACAGGTACCTTTTCCGGTTCCCCGGCAGAAAAGCGGCTTCGCAGCCAATCAAAAGAAGGGGAAAAAGGGCGATGACATCGGTAAAATGGTTAAAATGCTCGTTGATCACGGTAAAGGATGAAAAGGCATAAAGCAACGATCCCAGGACAGCGGTCCCGCTGTTTTTAACAAAGCGTGCCAGATAGCAGTATGAGGTGGCTGCAGCGGTTACGTGCTTGGCGATAATGGACAAAACCATGGCATAAGGCAGCGCGCTTTCGGAAAAGGGCATGAGCATCCAGAAAAACGGGCTTCCCAGCGTATAAAAGGAATAGCTGGCCCAAAAGTCGCTGCCGAGATGGGTATTCCAGTCCCAAAAAGGGATACGGCCGCTTAGAAGACGCTTGCAGTGAATAATGAACGGCAATTGCTGCTCAATATAATCATCCGTCGTCAGAAAAATCCCATGAAAACGCACTAGGGTGGGTAAGGCCACAAGGAACATTATCGCCGCGGCTAAACACATCGTTTTGTACAAATCGCGCCTGGCTATGATACTCGACACTTTGTTCTCCATGCATATAGGTATTCCCCCTATTTTTACAGATTATGCCTGATACTGCAGCGCAAGCCGCAATTGCATGCGTAGTGGCCGGCATCAGGCGGAAACAGGCACACCTTCCACAAAGGTCTTAACAACCCGCAGGCTGCCGTCCAGCACATTCAAATCGGCCGGATAGCCTTCCTTGATTATGCCCCGCTTCAAGCCCAGGCTTTTGGCACAGTTTGACGCCGTGATCTTTGCCGCATCTGAAATGCCCAGTCCCATTTCTACCGCAAGAGTCCTGAAATGCTCCCCCAGATCCCTGGTGCTCCCATAAAGCGTGCCGTCTCCAAGATATACGGCGCCGTTTTTCACGACAAAATCCCCTGCCATGGCGTCCAGATATCCGGAGCCATGCACTTTGATCCCGTCGGAAACCGCGATAATTTTTTTTGCGCCTTTTGCATTGACAAGCATCTTAACCGCTTCCGGAGATACATGCACACAATCCGGTATGATTTCCGCATAGAGTGAGTCATGCAGAAAAACAGCGTCAATTATACCCGGCAGACGGTGATTGAAGCCCCGCATGGCATTATACATGTGCGTAACGTGCGTAGCCCCCCACTCGATCCCTCTGACTGCTTCGGCATATGTCGCATTGGTGTGGCCGATGGAAATTAAAACGCGATGCTGCTTCAAAAGCCGGAAAGCCTCCTCTGCACCTTCCAGCTCAGGAGCAACAGTCATGATCCTAACCATCTCTCCACCTAACTTCAGCAGGTTTTCAAGCCCGGCAAGGTCTATTTTCCGGATTCCCTTCTCCGGGATTGCACCCTTCTTTTCCGGATTTACATAGGGCCCTTCAAGATGAATGCCAAAAAACCTGGCCCCTTCATATCCGGCGCCAAACGCTCTGGCATATTCCCCAAAAAGCCTGACGTATTCCTCATCGGTTTCCGGCGCCACCGTGGAAAGAAAACCGGTAACCCCTCTGCTTGCATATTCCATCGCCATTCTTTTTAAATTATCCGCACCTTCTCTTGTGTCATAGCCCCCGATCCCATGGGTGTGACAATCAATAAAGCCCGGAAGGACATAATGCCCGGATACGTCCAGCACTTCACTGCCGCGATATTCCCGTACCCTTCCGATTTCTTTTATCCTCCTGTCCGACACAAGCAAATCGGTATTGTCCAATACGCCATATTCGGTTACGACACTTCCGTTTTTTAATAAAAAGTCCATCCCATGACCCTCTCTCATCCTTATGCAGGTTTCTGAATATTCTTGCCCAAAACCAGGCGCTGCTGTGTTCGCAGGTGCATGAATGCCGGTTTACCCTTCGGCGCTAAAGGGACATCCTCACTCATGCAGCAGTGCTGCACCGATCAGGCCCGCAGCATTTCGCAGACTTGCAACTGTCACGCTGCAGCGTGCATTTACCTTATGCACTTTCTCCCGGATAGGCTTCATCAGGATATCTCCCGCAGAGGATATCCCACCCCCGAGGGCAACCATGTCAAAATCCAGAAGCGTGATGATCTCGTTCAGTCCATCCGCCAGGATATCCGTATATTCATCAAACACGCGCGCTATTATTTCATCTCCGGCTTCAACCGCTTTTACAAGTATTTCGCCATTCAGCAATTTTAAATTGCCCCTACACAGCCTGACGGCGATTGTATCCCGGTTCCTCAGGTATCTCCCGGCCAGCTTCATCAGGGCGGAGGCGGAGGCGTATTTTTCCCAGCACCCTTTTTTACCGCATTCGCAAAGCCGCCCACCCTTTTTGTAAATCATGTGCCCTATTTCCCCGGCATATCCGAAGCTGCCTTTGTAAATATGTCCGTCAATAAGCATTGCGCCGCCGATGCCGGTGCCTATGGTTATCATCGCGCCGTTTTTGCAGCCTTTGAAAATCCCTGCTTTCATTTCTCCCAGCAGTGCCGTACGCGCGTCGTTTTCCACAAGGGTCGGTATTCCCGTATGGGCTTCGACGACGGCCTTGAGCGGAAGCTCCACAATGCCTAAGTTCGGGGCATTATATACGATATTGTCGATTACCCATCCCGGGCAGCCTATTCCGATCGATTCAATTTTCTCGTCTGTACAGGAGGCAATATCACTGATTCTTGACAATAAAAAAGCTACAAGCCTTTTGTTATCCGAAACATAAATGTTCTCATCCTTCGTCTGGCAAACAATCGCTCCGTTTTTTACAACGGCCGCAGCAATCTTGGTCCCGCCGATATCGATGCCTATGGAAGCCATTTTCCTATCCCCTTGCCGTAAAGTTTTTGTCCCCGGGTTTTATGACGGCAGGCAGGTACTGCAGTACAAAGCCCGCCATCACAAGAACCAGTCCCGCAATATGTGCTGCGGTGATTTTTTCATGCAGGAGCAGCGCAATAAATAAAAAAGCTACAAACGGCGTAATAAACGACATGCTGGAGGCTATGGCGGAGGAGGTCGTCTTCAGGATCCTGAACCATAAATAATAGCCAAGAACGATATTGCTTCCACTCAGCCACAGCGCCCCTCCAAGCGCCGGCAGTCCCGGCAGCTTAATGCGGGAAAAAAACAGGACGCATGCCGATGAAAGCATAAAGCTTATTGCCGTCGTAAGGTAATTGCTGATTTTCATATCCATCCCGTTGGTTTTTCCCAGCACGGAAAACAAAGCCCATGAAGCTGCCGCGCCGACGGCCAGCAAATCTCCCGTTATATTTGTAAGCCTTATGGCCTGCAGCTTCCCGTTTGTGATGATTACCATCATTCCGGCAAACCCCAGGATCATCGAGCCAAGCTTGTACAGCTGCATTTTTTCACGGTTGAGCGGTATTGAAAAGACAAGGATGAACACCGGGAAAAGATAGTTCAATACTGCCGCCTCAATGACGGGAATCCGCTCCAGCGCAAGAAAATAGAGCAGATAGTACAGAAAGGAAGGCAGTGAGATTAAAGCGGTCAAGGCAAACTGCCCGGGAGATATCCGGGACAATTTGCACAGTTCTCCGGTAACCATATGGATCACTGTCATGATGGCAAAGGCAAAGGCAAACATCAGGAACATCATCTGGTAACCATCCAGATCTTGCAGCGTCAGTTTGCTTACAGCTGAAAACGACCCCCATAAAACAAGCAGTAAAGCCATTGATAAATAAGGATTTCCTGCCTTCCCCCCCATTTTGTCCTGCCCTTTTTCCACTGTTAGCCTCTCCCGATAGCATCCGACCTATATTGCATTACAACGATCCCTTCCGTTTTGCAGGAAGGGACACTTCAAATTTAGTTTAAAGCGCATACCGGGACTGGTCGTTGACGTCATCAACTGCTCGCCCATGCGTCCTGAATGAATCCGGCATAAGCTCGCGCAGGGTTGGTCATTCCGCTTCGCTCCATTGCTCGCCCATGCATCCTGGCTGTACCTGCGCACCCAGATGCCGGCATTCGCCGTAATCAACGGTAAATGCCGGCAATCTCCAAGCCCTGCTCAGGGTGCCCACAGGACTGTCCTGTTATTTTTTGACGTTTTTCTGATAAAAATCATTATGATATTTGACAATGTCTTCAATTCCCAGTGCTTTAAGGTCATTGACGAATTGGTCATACTTGTCGAAGGACAGATTTCCCGTCATGAACTGATAGGATCTTTCCTGCACCATTTTTTCAGCCGAAGCCATTGCCTGGGCCTGCTTTTCCTTATCCTCCGCCGGGAAATTCATAGACCATGACACCGGCCATTCCGCGAAGTCAGCCATTGCATCCATTGTGTAGCCGGTGAATCTTTCAAGGTTTTCCTTCCAGCCGACAGGGTCGGGATAAATTTCATAAAGGTTTATACCGGTATACCAGCTGATGAATTTGGAAACAGGCTCCTTACCTGCTTCCTCGCTTTTGAGGGTAATATTGTCAAGGAATTGCTTCTTTCCATCCGCCGTCTTATACGTCACACCTTCGACTCCGTAGCCAAGCAGATCATAGTACTCCTGTCCCAATTCCCAGTCAAGCAGTTTTAGGCATTCCCCAACATATTTTGATTTGGCGTTTATGCATGCCCCATAGCTTGGGTTTACCGTAGTCAGCCCCCAGTACCTGGTATCTTCTCCCGCATTTTTAAGGGGCTTTATATACTTGAATTTTACCTCGTCACCCTTATTTATCGCCTGGACAATGCTGTTAACGCTGTTTGCGTTTTCATATTGCATCTCCCATACATAGCTTTCGCTGATGAAGCTCTTGCCGTTGGCAAGCTTCTGGCGCCAGTTGTCGTCTGCAAAAGAGTACTGAGGGAATTCCGGGTCATAGAGCCCCTCTGTGTACAACTTGTTCAGGTATTGAAGCATTTTTTTGTAGTTCTCCTCAAAGGGGCCGTAAATATAGGCATCCTGGCTGCTTTTATAGTAGATGTACGGGGTGGTGCTAAAGCATCTTCCCCATACCGACAATGTTTCCGGAATGGTATACGACGTCACGGGGTAGGAGTCGGGATAAGCCTTCTTTAAAGCCTTGCTTGCTTCATATAACTCCTCCACCGATTCGGGAATCTTTATGCTGTTTTTTGTGAAAGCCGTCTCATTTACAAAAAAACCGGTAGGTATTGTATTGTACGGATAGATGTAAGGGAACAGGTAGGTGTCTCCCTTGCTGTCCTTGAACATGTCATAGGAGTTCGGATATTTCTCATAGTATGCCTTGACATTCGGCATTTCCTCCAGATAATCCATAAGGTTTACAAACCTGCCCTGCTGACCGTACAGCTGACTCAGCTCCGCCACGTTTCTTCCTCCGGTCTGACCGATCATCAAGATATCCGGCCAATCACCCGAAGCAAAAAGGACGCCCAGTTTTTCATCATAACCATCGGCCGCAATGTTAAACTCAAGGTGCAGGTTGGTAAGCTCCTCAAATTTTTTGACGGTGGCTACTTCAGGGTCGTAATCGCCCTGGCTCCATGTGAAAACCTTCAAGGTGACGGGATTGGCCAGGGGGAAATCCGGCAGCTTTTTCGAGCCGGAATTGCCGGATACGCCGGCCTGATCTCCTTGCGCCGTACCCGACGACGTGTTGCCGGGGGTATTCGTCCCACTGCCGCAGGCAGTTGACAGTGCAATTGCCATGAGTAGAATTACAGGTAAAATGAGTTTCTTCAATGGTCTCATTTTCAAGCCTCCTTTGTTATTTTATCAAAAAGGTTCGGGAAACCAAACCCTTTGAATCCTGGAATCAAGGGCGGATAAAAGCATTCCACTCTTTCCTTCCGCAGCTAGCCTTTAAGGGCGCCTACCATAACGCCCTTGACGAAATACTTTTGAATAAAGGGATAGATCATTACAATCGGCAAAATGGTTATAATGATCACGGCGCACCGGACGGTCTGTTCATTCACGCCTAGATGGCGCAGGGAATAGACCAGGCTCCTCATCTTGCTGGACGGCTGATACATGATCAGCACCTTGCGGACAACCATCTGCAAAGGATACAGCTTGATGTCGTTGAGGAAGATAAGGGCATTGAACCAGCTGTTCCATTGAGCCACGACGGACCACAGCCCCAGCGTCGCGATAATGGGCTTTGCCAGTGGGATGTAGATATGCGTCAGTATCTTCAGGTCATTTGCCCCGTCGATCAGGGCAGACTCCCGCAGACTGTCCTGTATGGTGCTCTGAAAATATGTCCTGCAGACGATGATATACCATACCGATACCCCGGGCAGGATCATGGCCCAGATGGTATCGATCATGTTCAGGCTCTTGACCAGCAGATAATATGGGATCAGCCCTCCGCTGAAATACATGGTGACCGCCATATATACAATGAAAAAATTCCTGCCCCTGAATTTTCTTACACTTAACGCATAGGCGGTGATCATCGTGATGGTCAAAGTCAGCAGTGTCCCTGTAGAGGCATAAATGAGCGTATTGACATATCCCCTTCCCATAAGCGGATCGGAAAGCGCCGCAGTATATGCGGACAAATTGAACCCTCTGGGGAATATTGTTACCAACCCTGCGACAACATACTCCGCACGGCTTAGCGAAACAACAATGATATTGACAAAGGGGTAGATCATCACAATATTAACAAGGACAATAACAGTATAAACAAATATATCCAGCAGGACGTCCTGCGAAGTTCTTTTTTTCAGCATATCCGATCCACCTTTCACGTGTTTTAAGGTTTTTCACCAGAAGGAATACCCGTTTGCCTTACGGATAAAGCGGTTGGAAGCATATACAAAGAAGAAGGAAATGATGGAATTCAGCAGGCCTACGGCAGACCCGTAGCTGTAATTGGCGCCCTGCAGACCTATACGGTAAACATAGGTGGATATGACGTCGGCTGTGGAATAGGTCGCCGGGCTGTACAGGAGGATTATTTTCTCAAAGGACGCGCCAAGGATGCCTCCCATGGCAAGTATAAACTGGATGCTGATTACCGGCATCAGGCTCGGAATTGTAATGTAAGCGATCTTTTTCAACCGTGAAGCGCCGTCGATTGTGCCGGCCTCGTACAGCTCTTCCGGTATGCCGGATATGGATGCCAGATATAGGATACTGCCCCACCCCACACCCTGCCAGATATCCGAGACGACATAGATGGATCTGAACCAGCCGGGATCATTGATGAAATTCACCGGCAGACCTCCCAAAGCCTTGACAAACATATTGACGATCCCATCCATGCTCAGAAATTCCTTCATCATGCCTACGATGACAACCGTGGATATGAAATATGGCAGGTATGAAAAGGATTGGGACACCCGCTTAAAGGATTTGCTCCCTATTTCGTTGAAAAACAACGACAACAGGATGGGCGCGGGAAATCCGAAAAGAATAATCAGCACGCCGATAATAACGGTATTGGAAAAAACCGTAACAATCGAGGGGTCTTTCAATATGGCATAAAAGTGCTTCAGCCCCACCCATGGACTGGAAAAAATGCCGTACAGACCTGAAAAATCCTGAAAGGCTATTACGACGCCATAAATGGGGATATAGCAGAATATGAAAAGTAGTATAAATGCAGGCGCAAGAAACAAATAAAGCCAGCGGTCTCTTTTTATATCGCGCCATATTTCTGATCGGTTCCATCTTCCCATGGACAATCCCTCCCAAACAGCATTAAATCAAGAAGCTCCGGCCCTTATTCCTCCACCCCGCCAAGAAGCTTTCTTGTATAGCGTATACTGGACTCCACACCTGCAACAGGCTCGGGGCCTTCAAATTCTATGGAAATGCTTCCGTCGTAGCCTGAAGACGCCAGCTTTTCTGCAATCCCCTTCAGAGGCACCGCTCCCCGGCCAAGGGGAGTGCCGATATAGGGGATGCCTCCTAGGGAGGGGTAGCCCTCTTCCTCCTTTCCGGCAAGCCGGTAGTCCTTGAAATGGACAAGCCCGGTATATTCCATCAGGTTCTCTGCGGCCGCCAGAGGATCTTCATCGACAAAAAGGAAATTGGCGGTATCAAAGGTACAGCGCAGCCATTGTGAATCAATCGCCTTTAAGATATCACGGATCTGCCCGCTTGTTCCCGCAAACACCCCGTGGTTTTCCAAAGCCATCGTAATGCCCGACTTACGCGCATAGGGCTCACAGTTAAACAATGCTTCTATAATCCAGGCTTTTCCTTTTTCGTAGGAAATCCCGTCCTTGCTGTCTCCTGAAAAGATACGCACAACCTTTGCGCCAATTTCCGCAGCAATATCGATACCCTTTTTGACATAATTGATCTGCTGCTCCATGCCCTCCGGATTTTCCTGTACAAAATCGTTCACAACCGACCATACGTCAGCCCGTATTCCTGAATCGCCCAGCTTCCTTTTGATCTCCGGCACGCCGCAGTGCACAAAAAAATCCAGCAGCTCGACATTTTCAACAGCATTCAGGCGGCAGAATGAAAGGAAGCTGTCAAAATCCATACGACCTGCCTCAATCTCCTCCTGAAGGCTCCACATGCTTAAACAAAGTTTCATTTTCCCTACCTCCTGATCAATATTTCCCTGTGCGACCGCGCCGATTCATAGACGGCGTCTATGATCCGCATCATCTCCAGTCCATCCTCCGGGGTACAAATGCATTTTTCCTCCCCGCGGATGCAACGGATAAAATGTCTGATCTCCATATCGAAATCATAATTCGGAAGATTCTCATTATTGCTGTATTGCGGATTGCTGTTAACCAGGTGGTTGAATTTATCGCCATACAATTCTATTTTGGGGTACAGCCGCGCACCGGCTTTGCTGCCAAAGACCTCCAGCTGGAAAACATCCTCCTTGAGATTAAGCAGCCAGCTGGTCTCAAAATGAACCGTCAGCCCATTGTCGAAGCGTATCAGTGCGACAGCCGACTCTTCAACGTCTGAGCCGTCATTAAAATCAACGGAAAGGTAGCGGTTCACCCCTTCGATTTCACTCCTGCTGCCGATATGGTTATATACCTCTGCCGTAACGGTAACTGCCATCGGTGCCCCCATCAGGAAACGGGCCAGATCCAGAATATGAACCCCAAGGTCGATCACAGGGCCTCCGCCGGAAAGCTTCCTGTCGGCGAACCATCCCCCCGGGCTGCCGTAACGGCGGAGAAAGGCGGCTTTTGCATAATAGATATGTCCCAGTTCATCTGCGTCGATATAGCGCTTTAAAAGCCGGACTCCGTCTTCGTACCTGGTGCAGAATCCCGGAAGGAGTATACATCCGCTGCTCCTGGCTGCTTCAACCATTTTTTCGGCTTCTTCGGCATTCATGGCGACCGGCTTTTCGCAAAGGACATGCTTGCCCGCGTTCAGCGCGTCTATGGAAATCTGCATATGGGAATTGTTCCATGTGACGACGCTGACGGCGTCAATATCAGGATCATTCACAAGATCGGTATGACGGTCATAGGTTTTTTCTATCTTATACGTTGACGCAACACTGGAAGCCCGATTATTATTTATATCACAGACAGCGGCAATTTTTACATCCTCCAGCTTTTGATAGGCCGCGATATGGGAATGACTAATGGCCCCGGCGCCGATAATTCCGACTCTTATCATTGGCATAGCTCCTTTTTTGGTATGTATAGTGTTGACTTCTACAAATGCTGCAACGCTGCAGGCATTGATTTACCCGCATTTATTTGTCCCGGGAATACCCCCGTCGCTTCGCGTGCTATTTCCGGAAGGACAGTCAATGTTTTCCGGTACTGCTGAATCCAAAATGCGGAACGTCGGACGGCTTCACCCTCTGACAACGGCAGAAGCGCCAACTCCGCTATAAGTATACCATGAGGAGGAGGAAAAAGTATTTGTTAAAATTTGCGACTCGGTATATCCAATGATGCGATAAAATGAGCTGCCGGATAATCAACCTTCTTTTCCCGATATGAAGTGCCGGTATTGCGCCGGCGACATTCCAAGCACCTTTTTGAAGGCCTTGCTGAAGGAATGAATCGTTTGGTAATGCAGCCTTTCGGCAATACCGGAATTTGACAGGTCGCCGGAGCGTATCAACTGAATTGCCAGGTCCATCTTTTTATTGTTAAAATAGGTTTGAAGTGAAATGCCCGTTTCTTCCCTGAAGATGTGAGAGAGATGGGAGTAGCTGTAGTTGAATGTCTCGGAGATATGCTTAAGGCTTTCAATTTCCTGCAGATGATTGTCAATATAGGATATAATGGAATAGACAATCTCCTTGGTTTTGGTTTCGCCTCCGTTGCGCAGGGGATTATACTGCTGTTCCCATGGAGAACAAAAATTCCGGTAGGCAAGGATTATGATTTGCAAAAGATAGCTTTCGATCATTTCCTGGGAGAACTCGGTAACCACGTAGAGCTCCTGCAGTACGCTCTTGAACGGGATATCTATACTCAGCCTGTCATGCATCACGGGCTTTCCCACCATTTTGAACATCTTGTCTATATGCCTGTAAGGGTTGGGCTTGTCCTGGAAATAATTGAACCAGAAGGCAAGGTAAAGATACCTGAAAGGATCCAGCTTATCTGCGACCATGTTATGCCTGTCACCGGGAAGGCTGATAAAAATATCGCCCTTGGATACCGGATACTTCGCTCCATTGGTCACGCACCAGCCTTTTCCCGAAAAAATATAGCTGATTTCAAAGCACAGCTGATTGTGCTCTCCTATTTCAAAGCCCTCGCGGCAGCTTAAATCACCGATTTGATACAAGCTTATCATCTCATATTTCTGAGGCTTTTCCCAATACCTGTTGTCAAAATGGAATTTCTTTCCTTCGGTGTCGTCCATCAAACCCTCCGTTACCCAGACCTGTTCAAGCATTTTCCAAAACCGGCTGATGTCGATTCCTTTTTTCTCCTTCTTAAGATTTACCACCCCTTCGCCGGCCTTCAGATTTATGAGCGTCTGCTCTTTTATCTATATTCTAACACTTCCTCAGGGTTTTTAACAATAATTTATTCTATTCTCTTTTGCCGCGAGGCATTGTCTATGCAAGTCGCTGTCATACCCTTGAATTTGCAAGAAAAACCGGCCTGGGTTATAACGCCCCAAACCGGATATACTTTATAAAACCAGATTCAAATTCACTTGTCAAATCTGAATTGCACCTGTGCGTCTCGCCCAAAGGCGAAAATCCCGCACGCGCATCAAAGGTTTTTCTTCGCCCAGTCAGTTGCTTTGTTTACCATGCTCTGATGGTTTTTGTCGACTTTGTTGGTTCCATGCGTTTTGCTGCCGTAAAAATGAATATCAAAATGACCGTTCATGTTATTCTTTTTTACTGCATCAAGATTGTCTCCCCGGCCATAGCCACCGCTTCTCGAGCTCACCGTTTTGTTTGCGGCGTACTTGTCAAGGCCTGCATGCGGCATTCCTGCCATTGAAGCCGCAATCTTCGTATCGCCCACTGTAACAATGATCGCCCTTCGATCCCAGCTCCATTCACCGCCGAATATTTTTTTCATTGCCGCCGTGTCTTTCGACGTAAGAGGCTCACAATCGGCATGATTGGACCCGTATGTTCTCTTGATCTTGAAACTCAAGCCTGTGGCTATGTCATATACTGTGGCGGTTTTTCCGATTGCAAACGCCTTGGAGGCTTTACTCCAGGACAATTTGTAGTCGGTTGCTGAAGAATCCTTGCTTTCGGTTTTGGCCGCTGCTTTTACTGCAGTCGCACCCTTCTTTTCATTAATCAGTTTGGTGATTAATGCCTGAGTACTGCTTCCTACCACACCGTCCGGCTGGTAACCATACTTTTTCTGCAGCTTGCAGATAGCTGCTGCGGTAGCTTCGCCAAAGTATCCCGTCGGTGTTGCGGTAAGAAAACCAAGCGTGACCAAATTCTTTTGCAAAGTGGTTACCTTACTGCCTTCCATGCCTTCCTTCAAAACAGACGCCTGCTTATTGCCGTCCGATGAGGCTGTGTCCTCAAGGTTTCTTCCAAGCATCCTGTCGATGAGGGAAAAGGTAACACTTCCCACGATTCCGTCCGGATCATATCCGTATTCCTTTTGAAGCTTTTTTACGGCCTCGGCCGTAGCGTCGCCAAAATAGCCCGTAGGTTCGACAGATAAGTATCCGAGCTTCTTAAGATCCTTCTGCAGCGAAGTAACCGCACTTCCCTGCATTTCTTTTTTCAAAACCGTTGACGATGCTGATGCGGAACCCAGCAGAAAAACAAAGGATGTAACTATTACTGCTGCGAAAATAAGTCTCTTTCCAGACATGTAACAACTCCTCTCCTGGCCACTTGCGAGGTTAGTTGACGGGTTAGGCAGAAGAGACTTCCTTCTCCGGTCAAACCGGGCTTGTCCATAAAGCTCCCGGTTAACCATTGATTCACCCCAATTGAATGTGTCCCCCGCTCCCTTGTTGAGAATTTCCAAGGGATTCAGTGTGCAGAATCGTATGATCCCGTACGGGTTTCTATCTGGTAAGTACGGATTTTTTTTCCTGCCTTCGACATTATACCAAAAAATTCTTCCTGAGGAAAGATAAAATATCTGGTTTTGGAAAAAACTTATGTTTAACTTATGTTTATATATGCTGCAACGATACTTAGTCTATGTATACCTGACATTGCGAGGAGCCGGGGACGAAGCAATCTTACGAAATGCTGCTTTTGATGAGACCGCCACGCTTTACTCGTGATGACACAAAGTGATGTATCGTTGTAGCAGGAAATAGCGCGAAGACTTCAATACGCTATTCCGGAAGGATAAATTAAAATGTTTCGCTGTAGTACTTTGTCGATGTATAGAATCCGCCTTCAAATTCAAAAACTAGAATATAAATTCGAAAACTACTTTATTGTAAGTATAGTTGTCATCGCAAGGAGCGATAGCGACGTGCTGATCTCAACCTGAGAAAGTTGAGGTAAAACCGGATTGCCACGGCCTACGGCCTCGCAACGGCACAGGATTTGAGTTTTCGAATTCATACAACGAATAAAGGGAGGAAAATGTTATGCCAGCGATCCATGCATATTTTGAAAGCATGCATGAAGCCAGAAAGGCTCTCAATGCCATGATGAAAGCAGGTCATACAAAAGTATACCTGGACATGTCCGGCGTATATGATTATGAATATTCCTCTGAAATTGCAGACAGTCCGGGGGATATCTCCTGCCTGCCGCCCCTTGTTACAAAATCCGGCGGCTGTCTGCTGGATCCCGGTATTTCACCTCTCATTGCTGCCGGAACAGCTATAAGCGGACTCTCTCATTCGGAGGATTCCATGTTTCTTTGTGCAAAACTGATCGCAAACATTGAGGATGTTAAAAAAGAAGCTGCCGGGGGTATAATTAAAGAGAACGGAGGAAGGATTTTCCCGACTTTTATTGAATAATGAATAAAGGATATTACAGCGTTGATTTTATAACGATCTAATTCAAAGGAAATTTGTCGTTTGTAGACAAATTTCCTTACCGTAGCGGAGTTTCAACGAGACTGGTCGCAAATGCCTTGCATTTGCTGCTCGTCCATGCATCCCGGGCGGGAGATATGCTCACCACCTGAAAACCCGTTCGGTATCCGCCATCTATAGAGGTGGGGGACATTTTGATGCCTCGTTATATTTCTGTATGGATCATCCGGCAGTTGACGCTGCAATCGTGGAAGAGGGTAAATCCGGCGGGGGGTGTTATGGATTGAAAGCGGTTATAATGGCGGGAGGAGAAGGCGCAAGGCTGCGTCCTCTGACATGCGATCTGCCGAAACCAATGGTTCCGGTAATGAATATACCGGTGATGGAGCACGTGATCGATCTGCTAAGAAATCATGGAATCCTTGATATCGCCGTCACCCTTGCATATCTGCCCCAAAAAATCCGTGAATATTTTGGAAACGGCTCGGCTTTCGGGGTTTCCCTCCGGTATTTTACCGAGGATACCCCTCTTGGTACCGCCGGCAGTGTAAAAAACACGGGAAGCTTTCTGGATGACACCTTTGTCGTCATCAGCGGCGATTCCCTCACCAATCTGGATCTGACGTCCGCCCTCGATTTTCATCGTGCAAAGGCGGCAAAGGCTACCCTTATCCTTGCCAGAGTTGATGTTCCGTTGGAATATGGCGTGGTTTTAACCGATGAAAACGGCTCCATCACCGGCTTCCTTGAAAAGCCCAGCTGGGGAGAAGTGTTCAGCGACACCGTAAATACCGGTACATATATCCTTGAGCCTGAAGTGCTGGACCTGATACCCTCTGAGGATAAATACGATTTCAGCCTGGAATTGTTTCCACAGCTTCTTTCGCTGAATATGCCCATGTATGGATACGTCATGTCCGGCTACTGGTATGACATCGGGGACTTGAATTCCTATCTTCAAGCCCATTACGATGCAATGCAGGGCAAAATAAAAATAAAAATCAACGCAGAAGAGTATAAGAAAAACGTGTGGGTAGGCCCCGGTACCGAGATCGAACCCAATGCGGAAATAAACGGCCCCTGCCTTATCGGCTCAAATTGCAGGATAGGCAACGGTACAAGCATAGAAAACCACAGTGTGCTGGGAGACAATAATATTATTGAAGATGAAGTATCCATCAAAAAAAGTGTGATATGGAACAACAATTACATTGATTTCGGCTCCGAAATCAGAGGGGCCGTCATATGCAACCGGGTGCAGCTGAAGCATTATGTCTCGGTATTTGAAAACTCCGTTATCGGCGACGGCTGTATCATCAACGAGAGAGCCATCGTAAAGCCCAATATAAAAATATGGCCCAATAAATCCGTGGATTCCCTTTCGGTAGTAGACAGGAACATCATCTGGGGCTCGCGGCTCTCCAAGTCCATCTTCGGGGAAAGCGGCCTTTCAGGCATTATCAATGTCGACATCACGCCGGAGTTTGCCACCAGGCTCGGCGCCGCATACGGTTCCATCTTCAAAAAGGGGACGAGAGTGGTCGTCAGCTCCACTACGTCAAATTCGGCAAGGATGTTCAAACACGCCTTCATTTCCGGCATATTGTCGGTAGGCGTGGAGGTTTACAACTTAAGCAGCCTGCTTACTCCCATTTCCCGGCATGCCATCAACTTCCTTTCCGTGGAGGGCGGTATCCATATCAAATTGGGCGCCGACAACCCAAACCGGCTTAAAGTGGATTTTATGGATTCCAAAGGAGCCACCGTCAGCCGGGTGCTGGAAAGAAAAATCGAGAACGCCTTTTTCAGGGAGGATTTCAAGCGCTGCTCCGGGAATGAGATCAGCAGGCTGAACAATATCACCGACTTTACCGTCTACTATGCCAGAATGATATTGAATGAAGTGGATTTCACCCGGATCAAGGAAAAATCGCCCAGCGTGTGCGTTGTTTCACCGTCGAATTTTGTGATTTCGGCGGTGGTACCCATGCTGACGGATATCGGCTGCAGGGTGTACAGCTTTTCCTCCTCCAACATGAATTCCATGGATGCGGTGGTGGATGAAATCAAAAAGCGGGACGCCGACCTGGGCGCCTACATGGACAGCAATGGCGAAACCCTCATTTTGATTGACAGGGCGGGAAATATTATAAAGGATGATCTTTTCCTTGCTTTCACCTCCATCATCCTGTTCAAGACCATAAAGGAAGCCGAAGTTGTCGTGCCCGTATCGGCTCCTTCCGTTATCGAGAAGCTGGCGGCGCAGCACGGGGGAAAAGTCGTCCGGACCAAGACCTCCCCCCAGGCCGTAATGGAGCAAATGCTGAATTACAACCTTTTCAAGAACAGGGAAAAGGACAAAATGACCCAGTTCCTGTTGAATTTCGACGCCCTTGCAGGGCTGGTCAAGATTGTGGAGTACCTTTGCACCTACGACACCTCGCTGGAGGAAACCATTAAGGAGATCCCGGGATTTTATGTCAGTAAAAAAAGCATTCCCTGCCCCTGGGAGCTGAAGGGCCGGATCATGCGGTCGCTGATCACCGAAAAGCAGGCGGACAAGGTCGAGCTTTTAGACGGGGTGCGTTTTATCGCAGAAAACGGGTGGGCACTGGTTTTGCCGGATGCGGACATGCCTATGTTCAGGGTTTACTCGGAAGGCAATTCCCCGGAAGCGGCAGAAAGTATTTCCGGGCAATATATAGACAAGATCGGCTCAATGCTGGTCGCTCATTTGCGCTCCCCGGTGTAGGGTCGATACTTGACCACCTTACCACTGCGAGTTTCAACGAGGCTGGTCGCAAATGCCTTGCATTTGCTGCTCGCCCATGCATCCCGGGCGGGAGATACGCTCACCGCCTGAAAACCATTAGGTACTCCGCCTATTCAAAAAGGGACATTCCTCATCCCCAGAGCCCCGCTACTTGCAGAGGTGTGTCCCTTTACTTTAGAGGCGGTGGAGGACATTTTTTGAGCCTCGTTATAAAGGAAATCATATGAGAGTATTGTATGTAAATGAAAAAAACGCCAACAAAAGAATCGACAGATACCTATCCGCTGTCATGCCTGAAGTACCCTTTTCCCTTATTCAAAAGACCTTTCGGAAAAAAGACGTCAAGGTCAACGGAATTCGGGTAAAGCAGGATTATGTGGTTGCCCCGGGAGACCGAATCGAGCTTTATATTGCCGACGCCCTTCTGGACGAATCTGTTCAAAGGAATGCAGACAGGCAGGATAAAGGCTTCGATCCCGTTTATGAAGATGAAAATATACTCATCGTAAATAAAAAGCAGGGCATTCCGGTCCATCCCGATAAGGACCAGTCCTCCGGCACCCTCATTGATAATGTCAGGAAATATTTAAAGGAAAAAAGCAGTCCGGAGGCCGCCATATCTTCCTTCCAGCCGATGCTCTGCCACAGGCTGGACCGTAATACGGGCGGACTGGTTTTAATCGCGAAAAACCAGGAAAGCCTTGATATCCTACAGGAAAAAATAGAGACAAGGGAGATAAGTAAATTCTACCAGTGCCTGGTAAAAGGCAAGCCGGCCAGGGATAGCGCAAATTTGAAAGCATTTTTGTTCAAGGACGAGAGCAAAAGCCGGGTTTACATAAGCAGCAACAGGACTCCCGGCTCCCTGGAGATCATTACAAAATACCGGGTTGTGAGCTACAATCCCGGGCTTGATATCAGTAAGCTTGAGGTGGAGCTTGTAACAGGGCGTACCCATCAGATCAGAGCCCACCTGGCCCATATCGGCCATCCGGTGATCGGCGACGGCAAATACGGCTCCAACGCGGTTAACCGGCCTTTAGGCGCCAAATACCAGGCCCTTTGGGCATATAAGCTGGATTTCGACTTCAAGGACGCCGGACAGCTGAATTATTTGAAAGGCAGGACCTTTGAAGTCAAGCCGGAATTTAACATTTTGGAAAGAATGTAAACTTATTGACGGAGTTAGGGAATGTCCCCTAACTCCGAGCGGACGCGCAATGCGCGCCCCTACAATGTACTCTATCCTGCCATAGCCCGTTATCTCTGTAGGTGCGGCCATTGGCCGTCCTTCCAAGATAGTAACGTGTGAAGGGATTTGTACGAGTTAAGATAGACAGCTCCCCGGGCTGTCATTGCGAGGAGCCGTGCGACGCGGCAATCTCAACTTCCAGCAAGGATAGCAGATTGCTTCGCTCCACTTACGTTCCGCTCGCAATGTCAGGGTGCCAAGGGGTGTCAACAACCCCGTCCCCTTAACACCCCCGGACGCGCAATACGCCCCTACAGTCTATTAACATCCACATGTCAATGTACCTGTCCCCTTGACATGACACGCTGTTAGTGTACATTATCCAACAAATACGCATAAACAAACAGAGGATGTTCCTCATGCTATGGCATGAGGAACATCCTCCGTATTTGAAAACACAAGGGACATACCTTCGGATAAAAGGAATGCCTGTTGATCTGGAAGGTATGCCGCCTTGTTGACGGGAAAAATGGGGTCTTCTCCCTTGAATATATAATCGGTTACTTCCCTATGAATTGCTGAACCAGAATCTTGCCATATGTTTCACTGGAAACAATTCCAATTCCCACATAGTTGAAACTGTTGTTCAATATATTCTTTTTATGGCCTTCCGACTTCATCCATGCTTTAAACGCACCTTCCACCGTCTGGTTTCCGGCAATATTTTCACCGGCTGTTTTGAAGGTGACTCCATTCTGCCTCATCATGTCAAAAGGCGACCCAAAGGTAGGCGATTCGTGTGAGAAATAATTGTTGTCCGCCATATCCTTTGCTTTTTGTCTGGCTGTTGTCAGCAGCTTTTTGTCAAATACCAGTTCTTCGACTTTTGCATCCTGCCGGGCCTTGTTAACCAACTCCAGCAACGTCTGCTCATCTTCCGACACGTCGGAAGGCAGAACGACTTCAGCGGCGGCTTCCTTGTCAACATCCGCAGATGCCTGCGAAGCATCGCCAAGATTGATATACTTGCCGTCTACAGCGCCAATGCAGCCCTTCTCCAGATCATAGACTGCATACCAGTTTCCAAGCTTGCTAAGTACCTTCACGGCTTGTCCTTGGTCCAGTTGTCCGATTACAGGAAAGCTCACCGAGGGACCCTGACGTATATTCAGCTTGCTTGCTGTAACTGTAGCGTCGGTACTACTTACCTTTTCAACAGCAAGAGCTGCCTTTGTAGGAGCAGTGTCAAATGCTGAAAAGGTGATCAGCGTAGTAACAAAAAATGTAATGGCAACCAGGAAAATTAATTTCCTCTTCATAAAAGATACCTCCAATTGTCTTTTATTGCATAACAGTATTACTAATAGTATTGACAAAAAAATTTGAATTATTTACATAAATGCAGGAAAAAAACAAAAAAAATCTCAGGCGCATCAAGCGTCTGAGATTTATCGATATTTTCACCAATACCGGTCCGTCAATCTTCTATCCTTTGTCTTCCTAATATGCTTTGCCCCAGTAAACCATATGCTTCGCCGCTTCGCCACAGCATACGCATTTGCCGGAAATCTGCTCCTGCTCAAAGGGAATGCATCTTGCGGAAGCCGCCGTCTTTTCCTTGATTTTGTCCTCGCAGGCCTGATCTCCGCACCACATTGCCTTTATGAAGCCGGGCGTCTCATCGATGATTTTTGTAAATTCATCCATGTCGACCGCCTGATAGGTTTTCTGCTCCCTCAGACTTCTGGCTTTTTCCAGAAGACCTGCCTGCATGTCGGCCAAAAGCTTCACCACGGTTGTTTCCAATTCATCCATGGGTACGAATATCTTCTCCCTGGAATCCCTTCTTACAAGCACTACCTGGTTTTTTTCGATATCCTTCGGTCCCACTTCCAGCCTTACCGGTATTCCCTTCATTTCATACTCACTGAATTTCCATCCCGGCGATTTGTCGCTGTCGTCAATTTTTGCCCGGACCTTTTGGGATAGCTTTGCCCTGAGCTCTTCAGCCTTTTCGAGAACGCCTTCCTTATGCTGGGATATGGGGATGATCATCACTTGCACCGGCGCTATTTCCGGCGGAAGCACAAGGCCGCTGTCATCGCCGTGCACCATGATGACCGCGCCGATAATCCTGGTTGACATCCCCCACGAGGTCTGGTGTACGTATTGTAGCTGATTATTTTTATCGGTATATTGTATGCCGAAGGCCTTTGCAAAACCGTCGCCGAAGTTGTGGGATGTGCCGGATTGAAGCGCTTTCCCGTCATGCATAAGACTTTCGATTGTATAGGTGGCTTCAGCCCCTGCAAATTTTTCCTTCTCCGTCTTCTGGCCTTTGATTACCGGAATGGCAAGCACATTTTCACAGAATTCGGCATACACATTGAGCATCTTAATAGTTTCTTCCTGAGCCTCCTCGGCAGTGGCATGCGCCGTGTGACCTTCCTGCCAGAGGAATTCCAGAGTCCTTAAAAACGGGCGCGTGGTCTTCTCCCACCGCACCACCGAGCACCATTGATTATAGAGCTTCGGCAGATCTCTGTAAGAATGGATAACGTTTACATAATGGTCGCAAAACAGGGTCTCAGACGTAGGCCTCACGCAAAGCTTCTCTGTCAGCTGCTCACTGCCGCCGTGGGTTACCCAGGCCACTTCGGGCGCGAAGCCCTCTACGTGGTCTTTTTCCTTTTGCAGAAGGCTCTCGGGGATGAATAACGGCATATAGACATTCTCATGCCCCGTATCCTTAAACCTTCTGTCCAGGTTTTTCTGGATATTCTCCCATATGGCATAGCCATATGGACGTATGATCACGCAGCCTCTGACGCTTGAGTAATCTGCAAGGTCAGCTTTTTTTATAACGTCGGTATACCATTGTGTAAAGTCCGTATTCATTGAGGTTATTTCTTCCACCAGCTTTTTTTCCTGTGCCATAATTACAACTCCTTCTTTATATTATTGCTTATTGTTCTTCCGCCGGACTCCTCCGGGATCAATCACAGAACCGATGCCGCTGCCGTCCTTCACAGAGCTTAAGGTTACTCCTCGCGGCAATTCCACAAAAACAAAACCGTCCCCTTGCATATGCAAAGGGACGGAATAATTTCCGCGGTGCCACCCAATTTGGTAAACCCTGCTCATCAAGCCTTTATCGTGGCTAAAACGGCAGCCTCGTCAGCTGCGCCTCGGGGTTGGGACGAAAAACCTTGTTTTTCACATTCCCCTCATCGGCAATATATTATCATTACTATAATATATCAAATCTTTTGTGTCAATATCCATGGCCAGGATTTTCATAAATTTAACTGTTTTACCGGCCGCGCTTCAATGTATAGTAAGGCCTGTGTGTTAACTCCCTCAGATCTTCAGCAGAAAAAGGATAATCGCACTCAGGTTAAGGCAGATGCATACCAGGTACAAAACGTATACCGTCTGCTTTTGGGTGAGTCCTTTTGATAAAAGCCTGAAATGAACCTGTCCGGAATCTCCGATGTGAATAGGCTTTCCTTCCCGCATTCTACGAAATACGACAAAAATATTATCAAAGATCGGCAGCCCCAATGCCAGGATCGGTATGAAAATCGATATAACCGTCGCCTGCTTGAATGCCCCGTCCAGCGAAATCAAACCCAGCATGAAGCCCAGGAATGTAGCTCCTGCATCCCCCATCAGTATTTTTGCAGGAAATTTGTTATATCTTAAGTATCCAAGGCATATCCCTACAAGGAGTATGGCCATCAGCGCCGAGACAGTCTGCCCTTTTGCAAGGGCTACAACAAACAGCGTGCATGCGGATATGCAGGATATGCCTCCCGCCAATCCGTCCATACCGTCCGCAAAATTGATAACCGTAGTTACGCCAAACAACCACAGAACTGTCAGCAGAAATTGAATCCAGGCAGGCAACACTACATAAGAGCCGTCAAAAGGATTTGTAAAGCCCCTCAGGAGTATGTCCGCCTTATAGACAAGAATACAGGCAAGGACCTGGACAAGCATTTTGGGAAGCGCTTTAAGATCCTTTCCGTTGATTTTAAACCAATCGTCAGCCATGCCGATGGCAAAGATCATAAAGGAACTTGCCAATACCGTAAGGGTTTTTGAACTGAAGCCCCCGACAAAAAGGATATACAGAATCCAGAAGCATACAAACATTCCCACCGCGGCAAGGTATGGCTTGGGTTCTTTATGGACCTTCCTCTCCATATCGGCCCGCGGCTTCTCAAGATAATTGATTCGATATGCCAGCTTTCTTAACTGAGGCGTAACCACCAGCATCATAAGCAATGCAGATACAAAAGCAAAAAAATAAAACATTTCAAAACTCCCTTTTTATCCTGCGTAGTTACTATTTTTTTCAAACCAATCCCGTATATACTTTAACCTGTACATACTTTAATTTATACTAAAAAGCTTGTCTTTTCAAGGCCTATATCAAATTCAGGCGCATCAATGCCCTTTTGCTGAAGTATTTTTCGTTTTCGCAGGAAACACAGGTTAACATAAGTAACATTCTGAGAATTTCTGTCATATACTATCCTAGACCGGTTTACATTTCAACTGTGTGATGGAGGTAATAATTAGATTTTACTCATAAATTCATAACGTGGATAACCAGCTTAAATTTCGACGGCAAATTTATCAAGACACAAACGCACTCGCGTTGTGTATAGATCTATTGATAGTAGATAAGGAGGTATAAAATGTCATTTCTGGAGTTAATAACAAATGGCGGTTTTGAAACAGGGACTTTTCCTCCCTGGCTCGAACAAAATGCGGTCATAACCAGTCAATACAGGCATTCAGGCTTTTTTGCAGCTCAATTGGAAGGTGGGCTGCCCCCTGCCTACATTGTACAATTTCTTCCTATCCTGCCGGAACAGCGATACGAATTTTTTGTATCTCTTGCCAAAGTAGGAGCAGCTCCTAATGCACAGATATTGATTTCTGTCGAATTTCATGACAGCAATTTCAACTATCTTGATGCCGGTCTTACAAAAGCTATCGCACCAGGCGCACTTCCTGATGTGACTGAAAACAACTGGCTGGAAATATATGAAATCACTGATATTGCGCCACCCGGAGCAGTCTTTGCCGACGTATTGATTGCCAAAGTAGCACAAGAAGGTACTGCAGATATTGTTGTTGATGATGTTTCATTAGTTGCCGTAGAAAACGGTGGCGCTACCGGTGCGACCGGGCCTGCCGGACCCACTGGACCTGCCGGACTTCCTGGTGCCCCTGGCGCTACTGGTGCTACCGGACCTGCTGGACCTGCTGGACCTGCCGGGCCTGCTGGCACTACTGGACCCGCTGGGCCTGCTGGCACTACTGGACCTGCCGGGCCTGCTGGCACTACTGGACCTGCTGGACCTGCCGGGCCTGCTGGCACTACTGGACCCGCTGGGCCTGCTGGCACTACTGGACCCGCTGGGCCTGCTGGCACTACTGGACCTGCCGGGCCTGCTGGCACCACTGGCGCTACTGGACCCGCTGGACCTGCCGGCGCTACTGGGCCTGCCGGGCCTGCTGGCACTACTGGACCTACTGGACCTGCCGGACCTGCTGGCACTACTGGACCTGCCGGACCTGCTGGCACTACTGGACCTGCCGGGCCTGCTGGCACCACTGGCGCTACTGGACCTGCCGGACCTGCCGGCGCTACTGGACCTGCTGGACCTGCCGGCACTACTGGACCCGCTGGACCTGCTGGCACTACTGGACCTGCTGGACCTGCTGGCACTACTGGACCTGCCGGCGCTACTGGGCCTGCCGGGCCTGCTGGCACTACTGGACCTGCCGGACCTGCTGGCGCTACTGGTGCCGCTGGCGCTACTGGTGCTACTGGTGCTGCTGGCGCTACCGGACTTGCCGGTGCTACTGGCGCTACCGGTGCTGCTGGCGTGACTGGACCTACCGGGCCTGCCGGCGCTACTGGACTTGCCGGTGCTACTGGCGCTACCGGTGCTGCTGGTGTGACCGGACCTACTGGGCCTGCCGGCGCTACTGGCGCTACCGGTGCTGCTGGCGCGACCGGACCTACTGGGCCTGCTGGCGCGACTGGACTCGCTGGTGCTACTGGCGCTACGGGTGCCGCTGGCGCGACCGGACCTACCGGGCCTGCTGGCGCGACTGGACCTACCGGGCCTACCGGACCTGCTGGCGATGGTGCAATTATACCTTTCGCTTCAGGGCCACTTGCGACACTCACAACTGTTCTGGGCGGATTAGTGGGAACCCCGGCTTTGATTGGTTTCGGTTCTAACGAAGCGGCTGTAATCGTAGGAGGATTAATTGATACAACCGGCATCAGCAACGTTGCTTTTTCAATGCCAAGAGATGGGACGATAACCTCCATAGCCGCATACTTTAGCATTGGAGCAGCTTTAACGCTTGTGGGAAGCACAGTTACCATTACGGCACAGTTGTATAGTTCCCCCACACCCGATGATAGTTTTGCACCTGTTGCAGGTGCACTTGCGACCCTTGCTCCTCCTCTAACAGGATTAGTGGCAATAGGTACTACTGCAAACGGAATCACAACAGGACTTTCAATTCCCGTAACTGCTCAAACACGCCTGTTGATGGTTTTCTCGGCCAGTGTTACCGCAGGCATTGACATTGCAACCGTCATAACTGGATTTGCCAGCGCAGGGCTTGCAATCAGCTAACCGCAAGAATCGCAAAGAAAGGGCATTTTCGTGAAAGCGAAGGTGCCCTTTCTTAATGCCTCGGAGAATGCTGATTCTTCCATCTGCGGCAAACAAAGCGAAGGAAACGGGAGCTGCTCTTGCCTGCCGGTGCAGCTAACTTGTAAAGACTGCTTATTACGGCTATAATAATATCGAATAAAGTATAATACGGTATGATTGGATTATATCGGGGCAGTCAGGGGGATGTATAATGTACACTATCATGCTGGTAGAAGACGATGAAGCACTCTGCGCCCAAATAAGCGAAGGGCTGAGAAAGTGGGGCTTTAATGCGGTTTCTGCGAAGAATTTTGAAAATATAACCGAAGACTTTAGCAGGATAATGCCGCAGCTTGTCATTATGGACGTCAATTTGCCCTGCTATGACGGCTTCCACTGGTGCGGCAAAATCCGGGAGCTTTCCAGAGTGCCTGTGGTTTTCCTCTCATCCCGGGATACCAATATGGATATTGTCATGGCAGTGAACACAGGCGCCGACGACTATATTACCAAGCCTTTCTCAATCCAGGTGCTCATTGCAAAACTGCAGGCCATCCTGCGCAGGACATATGATTATACATCTTCAAACCTTGAATATATGGAGTATAAAGGGGTTATGCTCCATACGGCGGAAGGCACGGTAGCCTTTGAGGATAAAAAAGCCGAACTTACCAGGAATGAATTGAAAATATTGGTTCTGCTGATGAACAACAAGGGAAGGGTGGTATCCCGCGAGACCATCATGCAGCTGCTCTGGGACAACGATGAATATGTAAACGACAATACGCTCACCGCAAACATCAACAGGCTCCGGGGAAAGCTGTCGGACATCGGGCAGCCGGATTTTATTGCCACCAGGAAGGGCCAGGGATATTTAATTGCCTGAGGGAGCAACGTAAAAATATTTGGCGGGCAGTATGGGCATCGCATGCAACTGTCGTCCTGTGCGGCAGTAGAGGATCTTATAGCTTCGCTCAGATTCTTTACTGCCGCTTAAGAATGACACAAAAACTTAGTTCAACACAGCGAAAGGTAGGTAGGTAAATGAATCTGCTCAATTATATCCGGAGTACATCCGCATCCATCCTGTGCCAGCTTTCTCTGATCCTTCTTGCAAACGCGGTACTGCTTTCCAGCATATCGCTGGATAAAAGCCTGGCTGATATCCTATACCTCGATATTCTTTTTTTGGCAATTTTCCTTGTGTTTTTCCTCCATGGCTTTATCCGTATGCGAAATAGATACAGTAAAATGTTCAAAGCCTTAAAGGAAAAAAAGAATTTCGATTACCTGCTGCCGGATGACGAAAGCTTTTATTCCAGACTGCTGAGAGATGCGGTTCAGCATAAAAACGCTGAAAACACCGAACTGGTCAGTTCATATAAAAACAGCATGGATGAGCTGAACAATTACATCCTCAAGTGGGTTCATGAAATAAAAATACCTATTTCCGTTTTGGAGCTTATTCTTGAAAACACTGAAATGACCATTTATGAAAGCTCCAGGAAATTCAAGCTTGAAATCGAACGGATAAAATTCCTTGCAAACCAGGTACTTTATGCCGGAAAGGTGTATCAATACCAGGAGAGCCTCATGATCAGTGAATTCAAGCTTCAAAAGGCAGTCAGGGAAGCCTTGAAAATCAATTCACACTTTCTCATGTCAAAAAACATGGAAGTAATCACCGGAAATCTGGATTTTGACGTCCTGTGCGACGAAAAGTGGGTCGTTTATATTCTGGAGCAATTATTGAACAATGCAGGCAAATATTCCAGGAAGGACGGCAAGGTTGAAATTCATGGAGAGGAAGATGAAAAAACAGTCAGGCTGCATGTAAGGGATAACGGTATCGGCATACCTGCAACAGATATCGGCCGTATCTTCGACAAGGGCTTTACAGGAGAAAATGGCAGAAAAACTTCAAAATCCACCGGAATGGGCCTTTATTATGCAAAGAAAATCGCAGGCCGCCTGGGCATAGACCTTGGGGTTTCCTCGGAGGAAGGCGGATTCACGGAATTTGTACTTACCTTTTACAAGCTCAGTGATTATCTCAATGTGACAAAAATATAACAAATCCTTTTCAAATATAACCTTCATCTACTGGATTCATCCTTTTCAAAGGGGTAGAATCGACTACAGAAGCGAACCCGCTTTGAAAAATTGGAGGTAAAGCATGAGCACAATCATAAAAACACAAGGCCTGAAAAAGGAATATGGTTCGAAGGGGCTTAAATTCCTTGCGCTGAGCGGCATTGACCTGGAAGTGGAAAAAGGTGAATTTCTGGCAGTAATGGGGCCGTCAGGCTCCGGTAAGACAACGCTGCTTAACATCCTGTCGACAATTGACATCCCTACGGCGGGAAAGGTATTTTTTGAAGGAATGGACCTGTCCGGCCAGAAAAGCGAAGAATTGGCAAAATTCCGCAGGGACAAGATCGGTTTTGTATTCCAGGATTTCAACCTGCTGGACAACATGACCGTAATGGACAATATCGCATTGCCGCTGGCATTGAACAAGTCGCATCACAAGGATATCCTGAACAAGGTGAACGAGCTGGCCGGCTTTTTCGGTATAGAGCAGCAACTGTCAAAATACCCCTGGCAGCTTTCGGGCGGTCAGAAGCAAAGGGCGGCGGCAGCAAGGGCTCTTATCATGAACCCTTCGGTCATATTTGCCGACGAGCCCACCGGCGCCCTGGATTCAAAATCCTCCGCCGAGCTCCTGGAATGCTTCAAAAAGCTCAACAACCGGTATAGCACCACCATCATCATGGTCACGCACGACTCTTTCGCAGCCAGCTACTGCGGAAGGATCATGTTCCTGAAAGACGGGGCTATCCATGCCAGGCTGGACAGAACCGGCGACAGGAAGGATCTCTTTCACAAGATCCTTGATATGCTGGGGGCCATGGGAGGTGTTTCTACAAATGAATTCCTTTAACATCGCGCTGAAAATGTTCAGGACCAACCTGAAAACATACGGCTTCTATCTGGCGGTGATGATTTTCGCCGTGGCCGTCTATTATGATTTTACGGTCCTGAAATACGCCCCGGAATTCCTGAAAGCCAAGGATGTTATGGCGGATGCCAGAATCGCCTCCTCCGTTACCTCCTTCATAACGGTCATCTTCCTGTTCTTTTTTATCTGGTATTCCAGTTCCTTTTTCCTGAAACAGCGGAAAAAGGAAATCGCCGTTTATTCTCTCATGGGTGTCAGTACCCGCAAAATCGGCCGCATATTTGCCATTGAGTGCCTTTTCACAGGGATTTCAACAATTATCGCAGGCCTTGCCGCAGGCATTCTTTTCTCCCGCCTGTTCCTTATGGCTTTGGCAAAAGTTGCCCTTCTGGAGGTTACCGTTGGGTTTTCCATACCCGTTCAGGGCATAAAAGAGCTTTTGTTGATCTTCGGCGTCATATTTCTCGCTCTTTCGGTCCACAATTTTGTGGTTGTAGCCCGAAGCAAGCTGATCGACCTTATCAGGGATTCCCAGAAGGAAGAAAAAGAGCCGAAATTCAAAGCTGTACGCGCTGTGCTTTCCATCCTTCTCATCGCCGCCGGTTATTATTTCAGTAAGGATATCACCTTTGGCCTGCTGGTGGCAGCTTTGGTGGCAGCGGGCACCTTCTGGCTTTTCGGCGCGCTTCTGCCTGCCGTCACCAAATTCCTGACCGATCGGAAAGCCATCCTGTATAAGGGGGTGCGACTGGTGAGCATAAGCAACATTTCCTTCAGGATCAGGGGCAATTACCGCAGCCTGGCCATGCTTGCCGTCATGACAGCCACTACCGTCACCGCCTTTGGAACCTCCCTGTCCCTTAAATACTATGTTAATGAGACACATCATGTAGAATTCCCTTATTCCTTTTCCTATGCCCTTGATGACAAAAGCACCCACGACAAGGTAGTAGAAGCCATTAATTCATCGGAACACAAGCTTCTGGCAGACATCCGTCTTGAGTACGCAATCGCAGAGGTGCATATTGAGAACGGCAGGTATTCCGACTCCAGCAGCTATCCGGTGATGAAATATTCGGACTTCCTTGGCGTTACGGCGGAAATAGAAAAGCAATATCCCGGAGAAACCTGGCCTCATAAGGCAATCAGCGGCAAACAGGCGCTGCTGGTGTTACCTCCGGCCCTTATGGGAAGCATTTTCAGCTATGAAGGAAAGGATTTGCTGATGGGGACTGAGAAATATGTAATTATGCAGGAAGTAAAGACGCCGCTGTTTGGAAAAGGCGCGCTGCAGTCCTCAAGCTGCCTCATCGTCCCCGACGACGAATATGAAAAGCTGGCAAAAGGGCAGAATACAAAGGGCTTTCATGGTTTTATCGTATCCGACGCAAAAAATTCGCTGGAGCTGGCGGAAAAATTATGGGGAATTGTACCGGAGGAGGCGGGACTTTTCGTTTATGCCCTGAGTTATCTGAGCTCGCTGTCGTTTATCGGCCTCTTCTATTTCCTCGGTTCCTTTATGTCCATTGTCTTTATCCTGGCTACCGGCAGCATCATGTACTTCAAGATACTCAGCGAGGCTCTGGCCGACAAGGGCAAATACGATATCCTCAGAAAAATCGGCATGTCAAGGAAGGAAGTAAGAAGCGCTGTTTCACTGCAGGTCGGACTTTCATTGATACTGCCGCTGGCCGTGGGTATCATCCACAGCCTCTTTGCCATTAACGCGCTGAGCGGCCTGCTGAAGTACAACCTGCTGGTTCCGACCCTGGCCGCAATCGCCATCTATGCATTGGTTTACGGAGTCTTTTATGGTGCTACTACAAGGAAGTTCATGAAGATGGTATACAGCCATTGATACCCGGGGTAGGTTTGTTTGCCCCGGCTCCCCGCATGGTTCATCGGACAGGCCGCCAGCCGGCTTTCAACCCCTGAAACGGATTCATGATAGGGTCAAACGCCGAAAAACCACCCGTTGGGCTTCCACCGGGTGGTATTGATTTTTGCAGGTTTTCTTGTCCCCCTTGATATACAAAAACAGCAACCAGCAATAAAATGCAGGTCCTCCGCTTATCTTCCGGAGCCTCGCTATCCGGCTTTCGCCATGGTGTTGTCGCATCGGCATATCCGATTTCAAAAGCAGTCGTACCGACTGCGATTTTTTTGATGCGCACGCCGATAAAGTGGCCACCCTTCAGCCATATACCTCTTCAAAGCAGTGAACCCATTAACGTATAGGCATCGTTTTCATATCGATAACACCTTGCCCATAAAGAGGATGCTTCCTGTTTCGTCATCGGCAATGATAAACACAAACGGCCTGTCGGCAATAAATTCGGGTGGATCCATGACAGCCGAGGTTTCCTTCATCTCTACTACTGTAACCCCTGCCGCGGTACTGCCTTCTTCATTCACCTCAATGACCGCCTTGTGCAGTACTCTGCTTATGGCTATATTGTCGCCCATTCCTGAAAAATTGGCGTCATTGGAAAAAGCTACTCCCATTCCAAGGCCGGTCAAAGCGTCATTCAGGTTTTTTATCCCGTATTCCAGATTAAATCTTGGTATTTGCAGCCTGACGTCCTTTGTTTCTTTCAGTGTGTTTCTGATTTCCGCCCACTTTTCCAGGTTCATCTGCTCTACAAAATCGTTAATATTGGTACCTTTCTCAGGCAGGATGCAATACATGGCAATATCGCCTTTTCCATAGGGAAGCCTTACCGCCTTATACTCCTCCGTTTTCCCAAAAATCACCGTTCCATACCTGCTCATCATCATGATGTCGCTTGTTTTTCCATCCATGGAATTGAACCTGGAGCCGAAGGTCATTTTCGTGTCGAATTGATCCGACCATTGGCCTTTGAAATAGATTGCGTTGATCAGGTACATGATGATATCGGACGGTATCGGCGGATCAATCATCTTTTTGATTTTGCCTTTGGTGGAATCATCGATCCATTTGTTTATCGTACTTGCCGCACTGGCTTGGGAGAAGTCCAAGGTTGTTACATAGGCGTCAAAGATGGTTTTGTTTACCGAAAGAAATTCTTCCTTAATCGGCTTCCCTTCCCTGATCCAGATGGAATTGTTGATGTCCAGCTGCAGCTTGCTGTCAGCTTGTTTGAGGTATCTTAGAAGGTTTTTGTAGCTTTCGTTCAATACTTCGCCATCAAGGCCGCTCAACTGCAGCGCATTTGCCATCGCTTCCCTGGTTGTGCCTTCCGCTCCCTGATAGGTCATCGCCAATGCCGTAGATATGCTTAGAGGCGAAATAAATACATTCTCTCCCCCGTCTTCCGAATTGACCTGGTTGAAGATATTAAAAGCAAACTTTGAATTTCTGTCTGTAAAACCGTCGCCGATCTTGCTTTTGTCAAATCCCGCCGCTGCCCCGGCGATATTTCCGCAGGACGCCAGAACGGATGCCGTAAATATTGATAACAGTATTACCGCCAAATTCTTTCTCATTTTGCGTATTCCTCCTTCAAAAATCGATTGTGCCCTTTGCCATTTGCACCTAGATTTTTGACGAAGCACCGGGATTCCAGGTTCCAATGTACCCGCCATCTTTGCGACAGTGCGGCAGGGGACGGTTCTCTGTCGCATATGCAATGTAGGAGCGGCCATGGCCGTCCAGGTAACTGTTTGGCACAGATTGCATTTGCAGACGCGCAATGCGAGCCTTACACTTTCCAATTACAGCCGGTTATTTAACGCTAAAGCTTCACAAACCTCCACCCCATGATTCCGGCAAAGGCCTCCAGAACTCCAACGGAAGCGCCGTAGGCGATGGCTCCGTGGTGCGTTCCGCCAGCCCTGCTGTAGGAGGAAAGGAAATCCGGCAGAGGAATGCAGGGCTTCATCCAACCGTGTATGCTGTCCTCCATTCTGTCTATGCCTTTCACATCAAGCATTTCTACAGGAGATACGATCAATGTATAGGTACAATCCCGGCCCGGCGCCAGATTGACAAATACGGCGTCTCCTTGCTTGAACCTGCCATAGGCAACAATGGGATTATCGGCGTCCGTATACGGAAAATCCAGTTCCCGCAGTATGGCCTGCCCTGCTGTCAGGCTTAAATTCATCTCCCCCATATGGCTTAAAAATATGCTGTCGTTATTCCAATCGGGACAAAACATTTCGGTAAATGAAGTCTCAGGATACACGGACATCAACGCACCCACCATTGCCGCCGTGAGCGCGTCTCCCTCTCCGGCATAGCCGGTGCCTTGCGCCATGGCTTTGCCCGCTTCCATAAAAGGCATGCAGGAAACCCCCGATTGCCTTGTAATCTCCATGAAGTTTACGGTAAAAGCGGTGAGACGATTCCTCTCCACCCACTTTCTTACCGCAAGGCAGGCCCGCGTGGACTTTCGATGGACAGCTTCATCGATATGCTCCATCCGGAAATTCTCCCTGTCCCTGCTCATTTCAAGCTCGATTTCCCCATCGGAAACCTCATCGGCATGCACACTGCCTTCGCCGGAAGCATAGGGAATTGTGCGGATACCGATGGTGGAAGACATCACGTCCTCCGGCAGCTGGAAGTCGCCCATCCCCTTAAAGGGACTGCCGATCCTTCCGACCCTGGCTTTCTTCATAGCTCCGGCGATCCCGGCAGCCTTCACGCAATCCGTCACCCTGTCCAGTACATCGGATTCAGCCCAATGCCCTGCTTCAATCAGGAACTCTTTCCCTCTTCTTAAAAGGAGATTGCACATATCCTGCACCCCATGGATCCCATGATTATAAAGCAGCTCGTCCGGGTCCTGGGCCGGGCTGTAATCAAACGTGGGAGTGGTATCAAGGACGATGAGCGGAAGCTCCGTGCCGGCCAGCGCATCCACTGATTCCAGGGAGGGAGAATACGCCAGGTGCAGCGTTACAATTGCATCCGCGTTTTCTTTTTCGAACCGTCCGATAGCTGTTTCAAACTCCGGTTTTATCCTGCAGACCTCGGCGCAAACCACGTCCAGGCCTCTCTTTTCCAATTCCCGGACTATTTTTCCGGCAAAGGAATCCATTCTTCCCCTCGCTTCCGGCCAAACATCATCATACAGCTTGATATACAAAGGCAAAAGACCAATTTTCAACCTTTTCACAGGTAAATCCCCCGATCGGTGTTATTCAATAGCGTTTTGGCATTGTTATAAAAAACATCCCCAATGTCCGTTCTGGCGAGTCCTTCCTGCTGCGTCGCCTGCCTGAAGGCTTCAATCTCTTCGTACATGAAAAACGTTATCTCCTTAGCCGCATCGCCGTCCACCTCGCCCATGTGCGAATCGCCCGATACGTTTCCGTACAATCCTCTGGGCACCAGGTTTACATAGGTTCCGTTGCTGCAGATCCTCCTGGCCCTCATCCGGAGAATGGGAAGGTCACTGCCAAAAAGGATCCTTTTCGGCCCCACCGCTTTGATAAGCTGCCTGAACACATAACTGTTCGTATTGGCGCTGAAATCGAACATCATCTTTCTGGTTTCATGCAGAACCTCAAATGCGTTTCCCAGATCCTCAGGACAGTATGCTCTGCCTACATGGGCGACGATCAGCTTCAATTCCGGATATTTTTTTTCAATCTCCAGAAGCTGCGCCAGGTTGACCGGATCTTTCAGGCGTCCGTCTCTGGGAATATGCAGCATGACGATCCAGCCGTGCCTGTTCAGCACCTCCAGTTGGTGGGGAGGAAGGAAATCATAGATGCGGATTTCCTTTTCAGGGATATACGGCGCGGAAAAGTTAAGATAAACCTTGCACCCCAGGAAACCGCCTTTTATGACTTCATCCTCCAGGTCGGCGGCGCTTGTCTCAGGCCTTGCCACCATCAAAGAGGGCAGGCCGTATTTCTCCGCGCATTCCCCGATATATCCGTTGCCTGCTTTCAAATCCATATCAGGGCTTACCTGCGAAAATATCAGGGGCGTGACCTTTTTCCCCGGAAACATAAGCCGGTAAGTCTCCAGAAGCTCCTCCACCGGATTTTCCCTTGCCACCAGCGAAGGCCAGGTAACAGCTCTCACAGGCGCATTGACCGCTTCCTTCCGGAACCGCTCCAGCCAGACATGGGTATGTATGTCGATGATATCCTCCGGCAGGAATTGCCGGATCTTTTTTTCATAAAAAGCCCTGTCTACTGCCTTTATTTCAAATAAACCACTCAATTTGAGGCCCTCCTTTTCACAGCTTCACTGCCATAACCATCCTGCCACACGCTTATTGGAATCCGTTATTGCTGATAACAGCTTTTCAGCGCTTCAAACCTTGCCGTATACAGTTGAAATAAGCCGGTGTAGGTTTTATGCCTTGCAGGGTCCGGACGGATAGCGCTTTCCGCTTTCACAAGCCTTTGAAAACCCTCTTCACAGCTTTGATAGATTCCTGTGCCTTTGCCTGCCAGGATTGCGGCTCCGATGCAGGCGGCATTTTTCGCATGGGAAGCTTGTACAGGCAGTCCCGTTATATCTGCAATGATCTGCAGCCAGAGACCGCTGGCGGCAGCTCCGCCTACGACCTTGAGGCTGCTTGTTTCAAGCCTCTTCGCAGCCAATACGCCAAGCATCCAGTTTATATCGAAAACAACCCCTTCCATGACAGCCCTGGCGATATGGTACTGGTCGTGGTGCAATTCCAGCCCAAGGATGGCAGCCCTGCTTTTTGCGCTCCAGGTAGGGCAGGAAGATCCGGTGAAATGCGGATAAAACATGACCCCGTCTGCACCCGGCCCTTTTTCCGCCGCTTTGCGGTCAATTTCCGCAAACTCCTCCACCCGTAGGAGATTCTCCTCCAGCCCCTGCCGGAGCCCGAGATTATTCCGGTACCACTCCATGGCAACTCCCGCCGTCGGCACGGTTGCCAGCGCCCCCCATTTCCCCGGGACAACATGATTCCCCGGCGCAAAATACGTCACCGGATCAAAAACCGGACAGTCAAGCACTGCCGCCAATACCCAGGCCGTACCGGTGGAAAGCAGTATCTCTCCGCTCTCCACGGCTCCCGCCCCCAAAGCGGCGCAATATTGGTCATGCCCGCCGCTGACAACCTTTGTGCCTTCAGGGATCCCCAGTTCCTTTGCCGCCTCGGGCCGCAGTGTCCCCAATGCTGTTCCGGATTCGGCAATATCGCCCAACCTGTCGGCTTTCAAACCCAGATCGGCAAGAATGTCCGCATCCCACTTTTTATCCAGGATGTTGAAAAGCTGTGTCATGCCTGCATTGGAGGGATCCGTGACGGGCTGCCCCACAAGCCTGCAATTCACATACTCTACCGTGGAAATGAATTTATATGCTTTTTCAAACAGCCGGGGGTCGTTGTCCTTTATCCATTGGATCTGTATCAGGTTAAGACCGTTGGAGAGTTTCCAGCCTGTCTTGCAGTAATGATAATCCTTTTCCTTTCCCGACAGCAGCGCGGCAGACTGGCTCTTCCCCCTGGTATCCATCCAGAGGGCCGCCCTGGAAAGGGGCCTTCCGGATTTGTCTACCGGCACCATGCTGCCGCCCTGGGTTGACAGGGCAATGGCCTTGATTTCCGTTTTATCCTTCAGGTCCTCTGTGCATTCTCTGACGGTATAAACAACGGCATCCCACCAATCTTCGGCATTTTGCTCCGCATAGCCCGACTTTTCCGAATAAATCCGGTACCCTTTATAGCTTTCCGATAGCAAAACGCCGTTTTCATCCGTCAGAATTGTCTTGGTGCCTGTAGTTCCGACATCTATTCCCATTAGCATCGACATAAGCAACGGCCTCCCGGATTCTCTCCGCTTATTTCAAACAATATTTTTCGACTGCCTTTTCCGGGTCAAGGCCATGCTTGACAACCTCGCACAAGGCTTTCTGATAGGCTGCAGGATCCGGCCTCTGGATCGCATTTCTTCCGAAAACGACCCCTTTGCAGCCCTGCTGTATTTCATCCCGGGCCAGTTTCAAGGAATCCACAGGCTCCGGCGTAGTATGTCCGCCAAGTCCCAGTACCGGCAAAGGGCAGCCGTCAATAACCTCCTCGAATCTGGAGGTATGGAAGGTTTTAATCGCATCCGCCCCGAGTTCTGCAAGTATTCTCGTACCTTTCAAAACCTGGTCGTGCATTTCCTCCTCGGAAATGGCATCGCTGTTGTTCGGGAAGCATTCGCCTATCACGGGTATTCCATAAGTTCTGGCTTCATTGCAGAGTCTTGAAAAAATCTCGACATTCCTGGCGTCATTGCTTTCATCCCCTGTCTTCAAGGTCAGCGAAACCAACACGATTTCAGCCCCCAAAGCCACCGCGTCCTTTACCGAAAAGGCATAAGCTGTCTGGGCCTTTCCATACCCCCATTCAAAACAGAACACTGTGCTCCAGTTCAGCCTTACGATAGGAATCGGAGCACCTTTGCAGTTGAAGGCATTCCCAACATTCTTCATCATTCCGGGGCTTAAGAGGATGGCATCCACACACGGGTCGATTTTCCCGACGGTTTCCCGCATGTTTTCCATCCCCCGGATGGGTCCATCCATGTACCCGTGGTCAATGGCAATGATCACCGCATTTTCTCCTCCGGTAAACAATTTCTGCAATCTGATATCTCTTCCTGACATCGTAAATCTCCCTTCACATTTTTTTATTTCAACGAATACTACAGCCTTTTCGCTATAGAACAAGACAAACATTCCTGCTCTAATCGCTTATTTACAGCTCCGTAACCGGTAACGGTAAAGTTTAAAAAAATATTGCCCCGGCGGCGTTTTTCATCAGGGCATCCTTTCAGCGCCGGTCCATTCCAGATTCTCCCTGATGATGATATCACTCCGGACAAAAATTTCCTCATGCTCCGGCTTTTTTTTCTCAAGCAAGTAGGAAAATAATATTTTTATCGCCAGATATCCCTCCGTAAAAGAATCCTGGCATATGGAAGCGTCAATGAAGCCTTCCGATATCAGCCGGTCAACCTGGCTCCACCTTTCATGCCCTATCAGGCTTATGTCTTCCGGACGACGGTTCTTTTTCAGGATCCCGGCAATATTATGGAGCGTAGCACCATCGACATTGTATATTCCTGCGATTCCATCCACATTTTTTATCATAGCCTCAATGATATTTTCAGCTTCATTCTTCATCTTTTCATAATTGCAGGTATAGTTCGTAATGATCGTGATGCCCCTGTATCTTTCCTGGATCACTTCCGTAAAGCCTTCGAGCCTTTCTTTGTAAGCCATGGATTCAATATCGCCGTTAATCGTCAGAATATTGCCTTTTCCCCTCAGGAACTTGCCCATCAACTCCCCTGCGATCCTGCCGCTCTGCCGCATTTGGGGGCCAATATAAAAAAGCCTTCCGGAATTTTTTATATCGTCATTAAATGTAGAAACGGCAATGCCTTTCCCAATGGTCTCTTGTATTTTCCTCTCCAGTTTCTCATTGCATAACGGTACCATGGTGATGGCGTCTACTTTCTCGTCCACCAGTTCGTCAATTTTCTGCAGCAATTCGTCCACATTCCGGTTACTGTCAATTTCCCTGTAAAGCACTTCGAGTCCAAAGTCGTTAAATTCCCCGGCAGCCGATAAAAACCCCTCTTTAATATGCTTCCAGAAAAACTCCGGGGCTTTTTGATAGATGGCGCCGATTTTAATCTTTTTCGTTTTTAAAGAAAGCGTCCGTGCAATCTTGTCCGGCCTATAGTCATATTTCTCAATGGCTGCAAGAACCTTCCTTCTCGTTTCCTGACTGACATCCGCACTCCCGCGGAGGACCCTGCCGATTGTACCTTTGGAGACTCCAAGTTCTTTTACCAGGTCCTGAAGCGTTACTTTTTCCATAAGACTCCTTTTCCGTTACCGGTCTCGCTATTGATTATACTATACTCCGGCATAAAAGGAAAGAGTCTTTCCATAAAAAATTTTAAGCCTGGTGGTTATAAAATCAATGCCACTATTTTCGCTCGCCGACGGAAGTCCTTCAGAAAATCGTATGCCAGATTCTCCTAATACTACAGATTTTGCCTGATACGATACTGTAAAAGAATATATGGATTGCATACCATGTATGAGGTTTGACCTATCTCTTTTACCTGGAAATCCTCCTATTTCCAGTCTATCCCGTTTATGGAGGTTACGATTGTATTTTTATCACCAACCGCGATATATTGCCTTCCGTCCCAGATAACCCGATTAAGGCCCGACCTGGTGACAGGCGGGATCACCGACCAGTCCAGTCCGTTATCCGAGACCAGGATCAAGCCCCTTTGCCCGACAGCAACAAATTTCTCCTGCCCCCATACAACACTGTTGATGCACAATGAATAATAATCATCAATACTATCCCTGTACTCAATGTTCAAGCCTTCCTTTGTCCAATTACGTCCGTCTTCGGAGGTTATGATTTCAAAATGGTCGCCGACAGCTACATACCGGTTGCTGTTCCAGGCAAACCCATAATACATGCCGCTTCCCAAGGAATCTCCGGATACGACCGTCCACTTGTCCAGATCTTCGGAGGCTAGAATATAATTTCCACTGCCGCCGGTAAAATACTGTTTCCCATCCCAAAAGATCCCTCCATAAAACAAAGAAATCCTATCGCTGGTTCCGTTGCCGGGATTTATTTCAGGGACCTTCCTGCAAAGCCACGTATCACCGTCGGGAGACGTTAACAGAGTTGCTCTGCCCACAGCAATAAATTGCCGTCCGTCCCACATGACCTCATAAAGGTCTGCGTCTGTGCCGGTCGCCTTTTGCATCCAATTGACCCCGTCCTCCGAGGTTATAATCATGCCTTCACCGCCTGCCGCAACGACACGTCCGTTTCCCCAGGCCGCAGCCTCAAGCTTTATACCTGTTTCTTCCTGTTTTTCCATCGGGTTCAAAGCGTCATCCAATGCCAATACTGTTCCGGCGGAGGTAATAGCTATATAAAGCTCACTGCCGCTATACCGTATATCTTTTAAGTCAATTTCATCCGCTCCATCTGCGATAGTGCCGCTGGATCCCGATGCTACTGTCTCATCGGGCGCCGTTGGGCTTCCGTTGTCCCCGTCATACGAACATCCGGTGAAGGCGGCCAGTACAATAAATACGATCATTAATAAAGCAGTAAAAATTTTATGCATCCTATTTCCTCACAACATCTCAAGTCTTGTTTGTCCGGTTGAATCTAAACTTTTGACTTTGCCGACCCGCTTATTGTTCCATCGGACATTACTACAAGAGAGCGCCCTGCAGCCTTGAAAGAACGCTCGAATGCCTCTGCAGGATTTTCATCTGTGCGCATGCTGTCAACATTGCCTCCGTCTTTGCTCAAAAACAGTTATGAATCATTCTTTCCCTTGATTATCCGCGTGTCCCATGGTAATCTTTGTATAGCATTGCATTAAAATGAAAGGTATTACTTATGAACTCTGTGCAGGCATATCATCGAAAACTCTGCTCCGCGCAAAGACCACAGAAACTCAAGTTGGCGACGCTTTGCCCGGAGCCTGGATTCTCAAAGTAGCTGATGCTGAAACGAAAAAGTGATTGCATTCATTGGGGTTGTCACACTCCTTTTTTAGTATGACTTTTTTCAGCATCCCTATATAAGAGAACAGGATTAAAGCTTTTGAAGAATCAAGCTGCAGCATGGGCGCCGCCTATACTGCAGTTTTTATTTGAACGGATCATTGTGGTCTTTGCTTCAGCCCAAAAAAGGAAGGAGCAGAGATATGAAATATAGAAATGCACAGAACGTATTGCCGGAGGAAGTAATAAAAATAATACAGGAATATATTGATGGCGAATTCCTCTACATTCCAAAAAAGAATGGTAACCAATTATCCTGGGGTGAGAAAAGCGGTGCGAAACAAAGCCTGAAGGAAAGAAATGGAAAAATATTCGGCAGTTACCAGGCTGGCACATCCATTCCCGCGCTTGCACAGATTAATTTTTTATCCGAACAGAGTATAAGAAGGATCGTAAGTGAGGAAAAAAAACGGTTATCGAAATCGCTACATAATCATTTATGAAATTGAAAGCGGACGATTGCTATGGTATGGTTGTAATGTCCCATTATTGATAAGCAAAAAAGGAGAGGAATAAAAGAATGGCGTCAAAGACTCATCGGGGGAAAACCTTGTGGAAGCTGCCGTCCCACGGCAGGGGCACCTGTCCTGTCTGCAAGGTTACAAGGATAAAGGTGCTGTATGAAATAATCACCGGCGACGGCAACAAAATAAAAGTATGCAAGCGATGTCAGCATAAAAGCGTGGCCACGACAGGCGGCAGTTAAGATGGGTACAAACTTATCTTTGCAGCCGCCTTCGCGGCTTTTTCGATGCCCATTTTTCACCCGGTCAAGGCAATTCGTCCCATCTCCCGGTCTCATATCGCAAGCAGACAGCTTAGCGATACGGAACTTCCGGCTTAGTGATGATTAAATATTTAAAGCTCATAAACATTCGCATCAGTTCTATTTGATCCCTTAATACCGAGCTATCCGTCGTATTGCTTGCTTTAATATTATTTATATCAAAGCCTGCATCCTCAACCTCCCTTAAAAGTTATCAAACGGATGATATTTTACATCGCCGGTTTTATACAATTTCTTCATTTCGCAGATCAGATCGCAAAGATTCTTGTACGTAGAATCATCTGATTTTCTGGCTTTAGCAAAGTCTTCAATATCATTTAGCAAGTGAAAAGGCTTTACCAGCTTACCTCTATAATCTTTTTGATCCATAAGTCTTTGATAGGACATTGAACTTTCTTTAACCATATTATACACTGCTATTCCACCTCAAAATTTATTTCAGATTCTTGCATAAAATCTTTCAAATGTCGTAAATACCGCTCTCTCCGGTTTGGGTTGGATATACTGTGTAACGACCTAATTCAAAGGAAATTTGCCGGTTGTAGACAAATTTCCTTACCTCAGCGGAGTTTCAACGAGGCTGGTCGCAAATGCCTTGCATTTGCTGCTCGCCCATGCATCCCGGGCGGGAAATATGCTCACCGCCTGAAAACCAATTCGGTACCCGCCACCTACAGAGATAGGGGACATTTTTGAGCCTCGTTATAAAGCCCACAATTCAAGTATATTTTTTACTATTATACCATATTCTGAAGAGGCAATACAAAACTTTTTACAGCAAAAAGCAGTGACATGAAAAGTTCATTGCCTAATGTATAAAACAGCAATATAAGTAAGGATTTTATCGCTATTATCCCGTATAATTCAATATGAGATGTTTTTAACATATTAACGGAGGTGCTTCATGCAAACCGATAGCATAGATGTAAAGGAAAGAATCCAGGCTTCCATCGATTATATAGAGGCCAATCTTGATAAGAAAATAAAGCTGGAAGAACTGGCTGGAAAAGCATGCTATTCTATTTTTCATTTTCACAGGATTTTTAAGCAGATTGTCGGGCAAACAGCCATGGATTACCTGCGAAAAAGGCGTCTTGCCATGGCAGCCCAGGAGCTGAAGGATGCAAAAGAGGCAATTGTGGATATTGCCCTGAAATATCAGTTTTATTCCCAGGAATCCTTTACCCGGGCTTTTACCGGCGAATACGGAATTTCTCCGGCAAGGTTCAGGAAAAGTGTTAAGGATTTATCGCTGCCGCAGAGGATTAATATGCTTGAAAAAGCAATGCAGCGGAATTCACCGCAAATCAACGGCGTTCTCAGAGCCGCATAAGGCTTCATACGAATAGATTGGAGTGATTACCATGCTTAATATTCCTATTGTCGTAGAGCAGACAAATATGGGAGAAAGATCTTATGACATATATTCCAGATTGCTTAAGGACAGGATCATTGTTCTAAGCGACCAGGTAAATGATACGACGGCGAGTATTATTGTTGCCCAAATGCTTTTCCTGGAATCCCAGGATTCAGAAAAAGATATCAGCTTTTATATCAACAGCCCGGGTGGATCGGTTACTGCAGGCTTTGCCATTTATGACACCATGCGGCATATCGTCCCCGACGTATCAACCATTTGCGTCGGAATGGCCGCAAGTATGGGATCTTTTCTTCTTGCAGCCGGTAAAAAGGGAAAAAGATATGCGCTGCCAAACAGCGAAATAGTTCTCCACCAGCCCTCTTCCGGTGTGAACGGCCAGGCGACGGACATTAAAATACATACCGACTGGATACTCAAGACAAAAGACAAAATAAATAAGATTTACAGTGACCTCACAGGCCAGCCTGTGGAGAAAATTAAGGACGACCTCGAACGCGACTTTTTAATGTCCGCGGAAGAAGCGAAACTATACGGCATCGTGGACGATATTATGTATCCAAAAACAAAGAGCAGAGCACATGAATAAGGCTGAAAAGTATTTAAAAGCCGTGCATGCTCTTTGATCACGGTTTTATCAGAAAGCATTGTCAGCGCCTCCTCATTAAAACCGTTAAAGCACTTGATATCCACCACCTCCGGTTTCCCCCGGGTGATCGTTCCCGTCTTATCCATACAAATCGCTGTGATTTATGCCGCCTTTTCAAGAGTAATTCCGCCTTTTGCGGCATTCCCCACGCTTGCAACAACCGCCGTGGGGGTTGCAAGAACCAGGGCGCGCGGGCATGCGATAACAAGGATGGTCATAACTCTCATGATATCGAATTCGATAAACCAGATAAGAATGCAAATAAGTAGAATTGAAGGCGTGAAATATTGTGCGAACTGTCGGCCGTCTTTTGAACATCCCTTTGTTTTCCTGCGCATTAAAATTATGTAGCAGCATTTTTATTAAGTCAATGGGATTTTCACCGGTCTTGTGCATATCTGAATCTCGTAGAAGCATTGAAATATCTGCGTTTTATAGCCAAACCGGATTCTTGACAGTTGGTAAAACAAAAATTCTCCATCCAGGGTAATTGCCCAACAGCGTAGATTATCTCCGTTCCTCTGTCAAAGCACTTCCCTCAATAGCTTGACGCTTTCATCCAAAAAGTGCACCGCCGATAACCGTGCAAGCACCTCCGTCAGAATTATTGCCCAATTCAAATCGAAATTGGCCATTATAAAAAAGGCTCATCCTCGCATAGGTGCTTACAACACCGATACCTCCGATCGCCAGTCCGGTGTAATCGTCAATTCCGCTGATTTCCTTTTCAAAGTCCTGCATGCGTGATTCCAGGTTCTTGAGCACTTCGTCTCCAAAGCCGTCGCCGTTATCGGCAACATGCATCCGCCACTCATTTTCGATGGCAAAACCTCGAATCACAATCCTCATGACCTTTGCACTTTTATTAAAGCCGTGATAAATGGAGTTTTCAACAAGAGGCTGTAAAATAAGCTTGGGAATTTTTACGTCCATGATACGCTCATCGATTTTTATGTCAAATTCAAGCTTATGTTCAAAACGCTTCTTCATCAGGTTCAAATAATTTGTCACGTAGTCAACCTCATCCCTGATTTTCACAAACCGGCTTTTGGTCGAAGTCGAATAACGCAGCATGTCGGAAATCGCATCACAAATTTCGCAGATCTCCCTTTCACCCACGGCGAGTCCCTTACCGGAAATCACATTCAATATATTATAAAGAAAATGCGGATTGATCTGGGACTGAAGCGAATCAAAGTTCGCCCTTAATTGCAAAGACCGGGATTTGATTTCATCCTGGATGGCTTTGTTCAATCTTTCACGCATGCGTTGAAAGGACCTGTTCAGCGCCTCGATTTCATTGTTGCTGTTTTCAATGGGCAATTTGTCGGAGAGATTTTCTATACCGACCTCCTCCATGATGCTCTTGAGCTGTTTGATAGGTTTGGTAAGCTGTCTTGAAAATATGTAGATAAAAACCAAAGATAAGGAAATAAACAATGTACTTATACCGATTGTCATATTTCGTATAAAGAGCAAGGAAGCAAGCATGTCCTCTCTATTTTGCATGGCGATGACCGTGCAGCCGGTATAATCGGAATACATATAGCTGATACATTCCATCGATCCGGTCATCGGATTCTCCTGAATTGCGGTCATATTGCTCTTGCCGTCGGCAAAGCGCAAATAATATCGAAGCATTTCCGGCTCCAACGTTCTGTTTGAATAAATAACGTCGTTGTCATCGTTGATTGCGAGGAGCCCAATATCCTTGCCTATTCCAACGCTGAAAATTTCAAATAAAATATCCGAGGTATTCTGAACCTCCAGGAATCCCTTTCCGCCATAAGGCCCGCGGATTAATCGTACGATGGAATAAACCTCCGCCTGCTGGGTGGCAGCCCAAAAATCCTTGTGCGGAGGTGCCAGATACATATGTCCGTCCTTCTTGAATGCTTTTTCCAGCCATTCCAGGCTGTTAATCTTCTCAGGGATACCCGAGCCGTCGCTTTCAACCTTGTAATTGCTTGTATAAAAGTCGCCTTTTGTATTAAAGACGCTGACCCTATATACGGTCCTTACAATAGAGTCCCTATTAATCGAGTCTTTTATCGTTGTGATGCTTTCGTTTATAAAATTGGTGTTTTCGGTGTCGTTCCTGTCCATATAGGCCAGCGTTGCGGCAGCAGACATAAAATCGGTTCTTGACAGGATATCAATTGAAATATAATCCATGGGACGGATTATATTTTCCAACTGCTGTGATATCTGCTTTGAAAGATCGGTTATACTTCCATAGGCTTTCTTCTCAAAATCCCTGACATTATAATAGAAAAAGCATAAACTGATTACTACTATAAGTAAAATAATAAATGCCGAATAAGTTGTTATAAGTTTTGATTGCAAACCCATTTGTTTTCTCTTCATACAATCCCTTATTTGCCAGGCCGTTCACCCGATCCCTAACACCGGAATGCCAATCTGCATGGAACGCCAATCAAAAAACTATGCGGTAATTCCCTTCCTCCACCTCCAGTGATACATCTCCATTATTTGCAGTCCCCTTGATATATACGTCATTGTTTATAAATAAACCGTCAAGCCAAACGATTTCGTTATTTACAATTATACTACCATTTTTTATTCGTGCCAATGGAATATCTGCAATTGCTCTGCAATTGCCGGGAATTGAAAATGTCAATTCCGAGGCCGATATATCCTGTGACCATCCTGCATGCACAACTCCTTTTGGCGTTGGAACCTTTCCCCTGGCCCATTTTAAGTCTCCAAAAGCAGGCTTTACGCCTATGACATCAAAGCCTCGCTCCAGAGGAGTGATACCAAGAACCTTGGATGGAAGCTGATAAGTCGGAGTTCCGCTCCATGCATGGCTATAGTCGCAGTCAAAGCCATACCAGACTTCCTTCAGGCTGGATGGGTTTTCATCCAGCAATGCCTTCCAGCGTCTTATCTGTCCAAGTCCATATTGGTCAAAAGTCCCGGAATGTGCTGCAGCTTCCAGAATAAAGTGCATAAAATAAGGCTGCGCCCGGATAAGCGAATCGTCTTCAAACACGCTTTGCATCATTTCTTTTTGCCTGCCTGCGGGAGCAATGTCATATAAAACAGCGAGCGCATTTGTATGCTGGCTGAAATAGCTTCCGTCCGCATCCTCCGGAAGCCATGCATTCGGTATGGTAGGTACGTCGCTGTTACACCCGTCGCAATAAAGACCCTTTTCATTTACCCACAATGTCCTGTTGAATGCCTGCTTTATTTCATCGGCAAGGCTTACACAATGTGCCGCTTTTGTATACTCTTTACTGCTGCCAAAAATCAGTGCTCCGTTTTTTAGCGCCTTGAAATAAAATGCATTCATGCAGCCCATGCCGATTGTTTTCGGAGGATGGTGCAGGTTGTACTTGCCTTCCTCGACCCAGTCCATAAACATAAAATTAGGCGGGCTTTCAATGAGGCCGGTTTTTCCGATGTAGCCTTCAAAACGCTTAAGAAGTATGTCCACCGTAGGGGCCAGCTGTCCGAACAGCGAGCCGTCCCCCGTATATTGCCAGTAGTCAACAAGCATCTGTATCCACAGAAGGCTGTAGCTTGTATGAAACATAAAACCGTTCTTTTGTTCCAGCAGGTATGCCGTCCTCAGTATGTCCATTCTGGTAAGCCATCGGTCGCCAAAGGTATAATAGTTGATCAAGCTCTCTATCATATAGTCCCCTGTGCACCCCAGGGCTTCCTGATGGACCGGCGAATCCATATGGTAAGCCTGCATGCATAGCTGATTGGTCCAGCGTCCGGTATCGTAAATTTTATTCAAAATATTATCCGAGCACCTGAAATCACCCGTATAAGACACAGGGTAGGATACGAAGCTGACCCCTATTTCATAGAGCTTGACGGGATCCAGGATATTGCTTGCCGTTACCTTTAGATACCGTATGCTTTGGAGGTAAAAGCTTTCATACTTGTTAACGCCTTCTCCCAAAATGATTGTTTCCGTTCTCAGGGTTTTCCCGACAATCTCCTCCGCACCTACAGTCAATTCCGTTCCGGCAGCTCCGGCAGCTTTTAGGTATAGAAAACCCGATAGAGTTCTCCCAAAGTCAAGCCAGAAGGTAAATGGCGCTCCGCAGGAAACAAACGCGCATGTATCACCTTTTCCCAGCAGCGCCCCCGCATTTTGCAGCCTGTAGCCCAATTCCGGGAAAGGCATTTTCACCTCCACCGGCAGAAGCCTTGTCTCCATCAAAGGCGGTATCTCCCGCGGGAGCAAATTCCATAAGCTTCCCGATGGATTGCCAAGCACTTGGGCAGATAGCCATTGTTCATGCCGAGAGCCATAATCCATCCAATCAAACAATTCCTTGCGTCCGTCAAACAGGGTATCCGACAGATATGCCTCCGCTATCACAGCCTTCCATTCGCCGTTGCTTGCTATTATATCCCTCTCACCGCTGTTATAGTTTATTTCCGCTTCAAACAGGAAGCCTCCATGCCCCATGGAATAATCGGCCTGCACCAACGGAAGCAAAAGCACCTCTGCACAAATCACATTGGCGCCGGGCTTGAAATCACATGTAAAATCATAGCTGTCATAAAACCAATAATTCATCGCCTCTTTGTTGTCATAATCTCCGCCGACTTCCGCAGGACCTCTGCCCGCCAGAACCCCATTGAGGAACAGCCTGTATTTTACGTCTGCGCTGACCCATGCCTTCACGCTTTTTATATCCTTTCGCAGAATGATTTCCTGTTTAAAGCGGGCAACGGCAAATTTATACTCCTGTTTGTTGCAAAACAAAGTATAACAGGATTTCTGGCAGTCTTCATATGCCTTGTCCAGCCAGATCCATTCCGCCTTCCAGGGCTGCGGCTTCACAGAATCCTCCGGTTTGTAAGCAAGCCCCCGTGCTTCAATCCCCTTGTCATTGATTTCAATCTCCATAATTGCCAAGTCCTTTTCCTGTTTTATTTATTATTTATGCCTTGAGTGCTCCTGAAGTCATGCCTGCTATAATTTTTTTATTGAAGAAAATAAACAAAACCAGTGTAGGTATGCAAATCAGCACAATATCTGCAAAAAGCAGATTCCATTCTGTATCGAACATACTCATGAAATAATACAAGGTTAATTGTACTGTTACATTTTTCGTTCCCGGAAGAAAATATAACGGATTTGAAAAATCATTGAATATATTTACAAAGGAAAGTATAGTGATTGTAGAGGTAACAGGCTTCAGCAAAGGTAAAATAATCTGAAAAAACAAACGATGCCTCCCGCAGCCATCAATGGTTGCGGCTTCATCAATTTCAACGGAAATAGTCCGCATAAAGCCGCTATATAGTAACGTCACAAATGAAAAGTTAACAGCTACTTCTACCAATACAATTCCTGGAATCGTCTTGAATAAATGAAGCATATTCAGTACCCAGTATGTCGGGACAATGGAAGGCGGAACAATCAAACCCGACAATATGACTGCGTTTATCAGCCCGGAATACTTGCCTCTTCTCCTATCCACCACATAACCGACCATGGAGCAGACAATGATCAATACCACAACCGATAAGACGGTGATCACCGTGCTGTTCATAAATCCTCTAAGTACGGCTCCGTCCTGATAGGTAAGCACCTCTCCATAGTTATCCAGTATATGAAATTTGCTTGGAAGGGTTATTTGCATCCAGGAAGCTTCCTTACTGTCCTTAAAAGAATTAATTAATACGAAGTAAAACGGTACAAGGAATATTGCGGCTACAGCAAGGACTCCCAGTCCTTCCCTGATAAAGGATAGAATTGTTTTTTTCATTTTAGTATTCCACCTTCTCCCGGTTAAGAAATTTATATAAAGGAAATGCTATCAGCGATACAACAATGAACAGAACAACATTGCCGGCTGTTGATAACCCGTAAAAACCACTTACATACTGCTTGTATATCACCGACGCCAGGACGTCGCTTGCAAACCCCGGCCCCCCGTTCGTCATAGCCCATACAAGGTCAAAGGATCTCAGTCCGCTTACCAGAGAAAGAATGATGATGGAATTCATTGCCGGCCTGACAAGCGGCAAAGTTATATGGATGAATTTCTGCCATGCGTTGCCGCCGTCACATTTTAATGCCTCATAATATTGGAGCGGAATGGACATGATCCCCGCAATGTAAATAACCATGGACACGCCAATACCTTTCCATACATCCACCAGGATCACGGAGAACAGTGCCAGCCCGGGATCCGCCAGCCAGCTGGGTCCTGTAATCCCCAGCAGGGACAACGCACGGTTGATCAAACCGGTTGCAGGATGCATCATACTGCTGAAAGCCAGACCTACGGCAATTGTGCTGATCAATGACGGAAAAAAAATAATCGTACGAAGAAAATTTTTTGTTTTTAATTCTCTGCATAAATACACTGCTATCAAAAGAGCTATCACAACTTTTAATCCGCAAGTAAGTCCGGCATAGATCAGTGTGTTTTTCAGGCCGGTGCCCAGGGAAGAATCGTAAAAAAAAGTAACGAAGTTCTCAAACCCTATAAACTTCCAGTCCATCAATGTCCATCGGGTTAGACTGAAAAAAAAGGAAATAAGTGTCGGTATGACAAAAATCAAACCGTAAATAATGCCCGCAGGTAAAAGAAATGAATAAGAATAAATTTTTTTCAAATTATGCGACATGTACAGTCTCCCCCCGTAATCTTTATAGGTCTTATATCGCGATATAAGACCTATAAAAATTTAAGCCTGACTTTATATTTTTGATACTGTAATTATTACCATCCCGGCATATTCAACTGCTTCGCCTGTTTTTCAACATCCTTGTCATACTCCTGCGCCCCCTGCTCCGCTGTCTTTATTCCGGATATAACCTCTATGCAAATCTGCATAAGATTCGGCCCCTTTATGGAAGAGCTGAATTCCAGTGCAGGAGCAGATTGACCGTTGTTCATGTATTCCATCATCTCCTTTACCGCCGGAAAAACATTTGACGGCAAGGTTACTCCTTTGACCAGCATTGGCCCCATGGGCTTCGTCTTGGACAGAAAAATCGAAATGCCCTCACTGGAAACATAATACTCCATGAATTTCTTCGCACTGTCCACTTCCATGCAGCTTTTGGATAAATAAAACGCTTCCGGCATCCATGTCGTAATTCCGTTTATAGCTGCATCGTCGCTTGGCTGTGCAAAGGCTCCAATATCGTTCACCTTGTCGCTATATTTTTCTTCAATATTGGGCAATATCTGCGAGAGCATCGGATAATGTGCTCCGTCACCTTCTGCCAGCATTCTCTGCCCCTCCTCATAGGATGTGGAAAGATATTCCTTATTTAAATACGGTTTTAAATCTGCCATTTTTTCAAAACTTCTCAACGCGGATGGGGTATTGGTATATTTTGCTCGATTGTTATTATAGTTGTCAACAAAATCAGGAGTTAAGGCCTGTACATTGTAAAAATCCGCCAGAACAGGCAGCTGCGCAGTCCATGTATCCTTATAAGTCCCGATGATGGCGACCTTTCCGGCAGCATTGATTTTTTCACAGTTGCCCAGCAGTTCTTTCCAGGTCCTGGGAACCTGCAATCCCAGTTCGCTGTATATCTTCTTATTATACAGCCAGGCTCCAACCGTTGACGAATAGGCGGGGATACCGAAGGCCTTCCCGTTTACGGAAACAGCTTCCTTGAAAGTCTCCTCCACGTTTGCCATAAAGGGCTCATTGGTAATATCCACAAAATTCGTTTCAGGATTCAAGGTTGACAGGAGCGCGCCTGAATTGAAGAGGAAAAAGTCGGGCATCTCGTTTGTGGCGATCCTGGTTTTAACTACATTGGCCCCTCCATCCTCGGGAAGGTAATCAATTTCAATGGTAATCCCCAGATTGTTTTTAACCGCATCAAGCTCTGCCAGCACGCCCTCATGAAGACTGGACTTTGTAGCCAGCATCGTCAGGCCGACAGGGTTTTGGGCAGGCACCGTCGTTCCGGTATTCTGTGTTTCAGCCGCAGTGGAATTGCTCTCCTCATTTTCTGTCCCCGTATTTCCCGTACAACCGGTAAAAAAAGTCAAAAATACTGCAAAAGCAACAAGCAATGATAGGATTTTAATGAACCCAAACCTTGATTTCATTTTCGCTCTTCCTTTCTTCATATTAAAGTGAAATAAATAACTATGTAGTACTACATAAAAAATTATAGCAATGAATACATACAGAATAAATGGATTATTCAAAATGCCTTTTTGCATTTTTCAGCATGGGATAAAAATACCGTCAACCGGCTCAGATAGACTCATCATTGCTGTAGGCAGAAGGAGCGGAACCTGTAACGGCTTTAAACACACGGCTAAAATAATACTGATCCTTATAGCCGACGATTTCGGCAATATTCTTTAAATGCATATCAGGATTTTCAGCCATAATCTTTTTTGCCTCATTGATTCTGTTTTGGGTAACAAGCTCATTGAAAGATGTATTTCTATATTTTCGGAATAGTTTGCTCATATAGGTCTGACTGACGCCAAAGCTATCGCATACGCTCTGCAGTGATATGGATTCCGACAAATTTTTCCCGATATACCGCTCAACCTTCTCCAAAACAGCCAGGGGGTCTTTTTGAGGCCGGTTGCCTGTATTTTCGAAGATGGCCAGCACTTCACCAATAATATCCCAGACATTTTCCGCCAATTCCTTGTATGATTTTGCATAAAACAATGCCTCATCAAGTGCTTTTTCCACGTTGAGATCATTATTCTTCAAGGCTGCGGCCGAATACTTTTCTGCAATATCCAATATCTGGCGTATCATTCTTTCCACCTGCGCCTGGGTGCATGACTCCTTTTCCCACAGGACAAAAAGCTCTGTCAGCTCCCTTTTTAAAACGTCAAAAGACCGGCTGCCGACAAGAAAAGATAGCTTGTTTTTACTGGAACTGCTTAAAACCGGTAATGCATCGTTATCACATAACCAATCCGCACTAGCAAATATCTGATTTTTCCCAATCACTATTCGCAGATCCAGCAGACGATACATATTCCCGACAGTTTCCTCTAATTGATCCAAGGTAATGAAATGAGAAAGACAAACCACAGTATAATAGCAATCTGAAGAGTAAAGCCCCGAAAACAGTTCCGAAACTTTTTTTGTCATTGAATCGTATCCGTCCCCGGAGCCCAGAACCATAACCGCTTCATACTCATCCCTTCCTTCCAGAAGCCAGCAATTTTGCACATCAAGCTCTGCCTTGAGTTCTATAATATCCCGTCCTGTAAAAGAACCCGGAGCCGGCTCCAATTTTGTATAAAACCTGGAAGGTAAGCCATTTTTCCTTGCAATAACGATATAGAAGCTTCTGCTTGTAATGTAGCGTTCAATCCTCCTGGTTTCCACAGCAGAACCGGAGACGATTTGCTCAAGTATTTCTCTTCCGGTTTTTTCGTACAAGGAATCCAGTTTTGCAGACAACAAATTTAAAAGCTTTGACATCTGGCTGACCTTGACAGGCTTTAACAAGTAATCCGTGGCGCCCAATTTAAAAGCTTCCTTTACATACTGGAAATCTTGATATCCGCTGATAGCAACCGAATAAATATTCGGGTATTCCATCTTCAATCTCGATATCAGCTCAATACCATCCATCACCGGCATTTTTATATCGGTTATTACAATATCAGGCTGTAAATCCTCAATTCTCTCCAGCGCTTCTCTCCCGTTTTCCGCAATGCCTGCAACACAGAAATCACGGCACTCGGTTTCTATTAATAGCTTAATATATCTCATGACAGGCGGTTCATCTTCAACTATAAATATTTTATAAATAATCAATCAGCCTCTTTCCATCAAACTAAATTTTTGTATAAGCTGTATCATATCTACACATATCCCGATAACCGCAAGATTCGACCGAACCGGTCTTTATTTGAAATATCCGGCGGTAGCTTGCCTGACTTCGGCCTCAGCTTTGCCGGATACGACAAAACAAGTGTGTTCCAACCTTCGTCATAGCAACTGATTGTCTGACATCGTACATTAATTATAACTTGGTCTCGCCCACTTTGTCAACACCAATTACCCTCTACTGCCACGGTTTTATCAGAAAGCATTCCATAAAAATACGAACACAAACACGCAGCCCCATGCGTTGCCGGTGAACTCGCGAGCCATCAGCATACCATAAATGATGATCATCACTGACGCAGCTTCAAGTATCCCTTCCGGTGTGATGCCGATCATGCCATGAATCAAAATACACATTACCGCACACGAAAGCGCGCCCCAGTTGAGCCACCGATTGCGTGAAGGAAAGCGACGGTTAATCTTCTGGCATATCACCACGTAGTTGAAGCCCTCAAAAAAACCCCACGCAACGGCAATCAGCCCCATGCCCGCAAGAGATACGGGAAAAGAGGCGGCCAGCACCTCCCGCGTCATCCATACCGACTGAAAAGGCAGGTATCCGTTGGCTTGACCGGTTGCGATTTGAAACAGAATGTTGGGAGTAAACACAAGAACGCTTAAGCCTATTGACGTCAATGCACCCCGTTTTATCAGGCCATACTGTGAAAACCGCTCGCGCCGTATCAGCATGACGAGCGAAATGCCAAAGCCAGCCAGCCCGAACTGCATCAATGCCATCGCCAAGGTGCGCAGGAGCAGCGGTTGCCCCCCATCGCGTGCGAAATGGTAAATCGATTCCTGAAAGGGAATAAAAGCGGCAAGAACCAAAAATGTAGCTATTACGATTATTACAAGATCCAGAGTTGTATTCCCTTTCTCATCTGCACCGGCTGCTTTTATCATAACAAACCTCCCTGCGTATTCAGTATGAAAACAACTATAATTTTATTATAATATTATGATAAGAAGTAAGCAATATATATGGATGTATGCTTCCAATTCTTATGTTTGTTCTTGGAGGCTTCAGAATCCGGCTGCATGGTGGTATCAGCCGGATTCCGCACAAAGCTGCCGTTTGTTTGGAGTCAGGTAAAAACCCGGCCCTTTTTGCGGAAACCCTTGATAAGGATACCGTTCATTTCAGCCAGTACTCCTTACAGTCCTTTGTCCGTTCCATAAAGCCATATTCGATCAGGTAGCGTCTTAATGTGGCGAAGTCCTCATAAATAGCCTTTAATAAGAAGTTAAGCTCCTTTTCGCCATACCTCCTGTTTTTATCAAACAGCTGAGATATCTTCTTTAATATGACGATCTTCTTTTTCTCTTGATGAATTCACAGGTATAGAGAACTACTCCCATTTGAAAAAACGAATTGAAATACCGGTGCAGATTACCATCAGGACAATCATCACAACAACAGGAAGTAAAACATCATTGACGGACAACCCAAGAGAAGCGGCTTTCAGCAGTTTGATCCCTTGCGTCAGCGGCATTATGCCGGCTATCTTTTGAAGTACTTCAGGCATAACCTCATATGGCAGGGTAGCACCCGAAAAAATGAGCATCGGAAAGTATAGCAGGCTGGCTAAAACGCTTGCCGTTTTCATATTCGGCGCCACTCCCCCCACCAGAAGCCCTATGCTGAACATAGACAGCATCACCAGCAGATAGGCACCTGAGAAGCGGAGCCAGGAGCCATGCAACTGATATCCGAAGAAAACCGCTGCAGCCGAATAAACAAGAATAAGTGAAACGATGGAATAGAGCGCGTAGATTACCACTTGCACCGCTAAAATAAGGGTGGGGCTGGTCGGTGTCACCTTGAACCGCTTTAAGATTTTCCTGCTCCGGTAATCGGATATGACCAGAGGAAGTCCCATAACTCCACCGGCACAAATGGCAATCGTGGCCACTGCTCCAAAGGATTGCTCCAGAAAAGTATAGCCCGCACCTTCGAAGGCCGGCTTATTGCCGAAAACCGCGCCCAGGATGACCACGACCACAACAGGCATGCAGATTGCAAAAATGAACATGTCCATCCCTCGAAGGGACAGTTTGAATTCCATTTTGAACAGGGTTTTAAATGCCGGCATTTTCTTTTCCCTCCTCGTCGGTATACCAGAGATAAGCATCCTCAAATTTTTCATAAGGGCTGGCAGCGATCGCCTCCTGCACAGTTCCGTAAAAGATGCTTTTTCCGCTTTTCAGAATCATGATTTTGTCACACAGAGCTTCCACCTCATCCATAAAATGAGAGGTCAGGAGAATGGTCAATCCTTTTTCCTTTAAACCGGAGAGGCATTTCCAAACATCCCGCCTTGCTTTTGTATCCAGTCCCGTAGTCAGCTCATCCAGGAACACGACTTCGGGGTTGGGAATGAGTGCAAGGACAATAAACAAGCGCTGCTTTTGTCCTCCCGAAAGCTGGCTTACCGGACTTTTTATTTTATCCGAAAGGCCAAACCTCTTTAGCAAATCGGGATAACTTTGAGAGGTTTTATAAAGAGACTGCGTAACCTCACAAAGCTCGGCCACCGTTATTTTGTCCTGGTAATTGGCCTCCTGGAACTGGACTCCGACTTTCTCAAAAAGCCTTTTGCGGTCTTTTTGCGGACTCATCCCTAAAATAGCTACCGTACCCCGGTCATGGTTCCTTGTGCCCAATATGCACTCAATGACGGTGCTTTTTCCCGCGCCGTTGGCTCCGAGCAAACCGAACACTTCCCCGCGGCAAACGGAAAAACTCACGTTTTCGATTGCCCTGACGGCCGCATAAAACTTGCTCAACTGATTTACCTCGATTGTTGTTTCCACGCTGCAAGAACCCTCCTTTTCTTTGTATAAAAAGAATAACACCGGAACAAAGTCTGGTGTTAAAGTGTAGGGTTTGCTTCAAATTGGTTTTTCATTTTCCCCAACCGGGCAAGCATATCATGCGCGCTCTTTTCAACAGCTTGCAGGGAAGTTATTAACTTGTCGCATACCGAAATGATGTCCTCATCTTCTTTCGGAGTGTCGATGACCTTGCGTATATCCACCCGGGGATTGTCGGAGAGAGCGCAAAGCATCCTTAAAATCGCTGAAAGGGAATAATTCGCACAGCGCAAAGACCGTATGATTTTCAGCCGCCGAAGATCTTCCTCCGTATAGACCCGGTAGCCATTTTGCTTTCGTTTGACTTTCAGCAACCCATTCATCTCCCAATTTCTCAAAGCATCCATGGAGATTTGCAAGTAGCTGGCTGTTTCCTTCCTGGTGAGCAAGACTCTATTTATTCCCTGTTCATTTTCATTGCCCGATAGCAGCTGTCCTGCAATAACGATAGCCTCCTCAGCATTCCTTTGCTCCTTTTTGATTTGCCGTAAATAGCTTTTTGTAAGCCGGATTGCTTTATCAAAATCTCCTGCAGCAGATGTCTTAATAATATCAATTGCCCTTTTACGCAATCCGTTTTGTAGAACTTCAACCTTTAAAGCGGTTCTTACCAATCTGATTTGCTCCTTGTGCAATTCTGTGTAAACGCGGTATCCATTTGGTTTGCGTTCCGGTTTAGGTATCAGGGCAAGTTCTTCATAGAGCCGTACCGTATTGGGATGGATGCCGCTGCAACGCGCAATTTCTGCTGTTTTATAAGTATTCATCCAATCAGCCACCTCCTTCTTTTAGGGCACTGAAAAGATTACTCCCGATTTTTCTGCAAGTGCAGGTTGCATTTGCAGAAACTTACAGCGGAAGTCGCATTTTCATCAGTGCTTATTCATTCTAGCATCCAATAATAGTCTGGTGTCTTAGTGGAGGGTTTTTATTGTTTTTTATCACCCTCCGAAAATTTAACAACTGAGTTGTGTTCATTCTTCCTTCCTCCAATAATATCCGGCTTCTCGGAGATTATACCACGCTCCAAAAGAAAAAGGCTATTTCCCCTCCAATTATGCCATTATCTTATAGTCACATCAAACTTTTGCACATCCGTCCCGTTGCTTTCCATGAATACCCTGAAAGTCCTGCCCGTAGTAGAAAATAGAAATCCGGCGTATTTGCCGTATCTGAAACCATGGGATTTCATAGATTGTTAATCGCATCAAAGGGTACAAATACAAAGTAGCCTGACGTATTAATGATGACCCAGCGAAAAATCATTACAATGGATATGGTTAGCAAAATACCCGGTATTGTAATATAGATCAGCTTCTGGAAACATTAGCCCCATTAATGATAGCAGCTTCATATTGCTCTACTTCCGCTCCTGCTAATACAGCTAAATATATTATCGATATCCATCCGGTTTTTTCCACACACCGGTATTTTTCCAAAAGGCACATTTCCCATGATTTCGAACTTCACTGACCTATATACACCTTGACCTCATGCATTGAATACGGCTATACTATCTACCGCTATAGATCATCTTCCAAAAATTCAGTAACTTTATCGATAAAGAGTATCCCGTCCAGATGGTCTATTTCGTGGCATAAGCACTTTGCCATGTCACCTTCGCCCGTTATAAAAAATTCTTCCCCTTTTTCATTCAACGCTTTTACCTTAACCATTGCAGGCCTTGTCAATCTACCCCATTTTCCCGGGATGCTCAAGCACCCTTCGATGACGTCCTGGCTTCCTTCCATATCGATAATTTCCGGATTGACCAGATAGATTGTCCCCTCGCCCATGTCAATTACCACTGCCCTTCTTAAAACGCCAACCTGCGGAGCAGCAATTGCTGCCCCGGTTTCCGTATTATGCAATGTATCCGCCATATCATTCAGCAAAGTTAAAATCCGCTCATCAATCTTTTCTATCGGCCTGCTCTTTTTTCTTAATATATCGTCGCCTAAAATACGTATTTCCCGAAACGGCATGTTGAAAACTCCATCATCAAAATAATTTTCCTGGTATTATTATACTACGGATTCAACATAATGCAATCATTGCCTCACCCGTCGACGCTGTATAAGAATTATGGCATAGAAAATCTGTAGGGGCGCCCATTGGCAGTCCGCCCAGTGTATCAAGAACCACTGGAGGGCTGCATGGCGTTTGTTTCCATAAATTACGTTTATGCGGACGCGCAATGCGCGCCCCTACAGGTCACTTTTGCCATAAACATTTTATATCCTCTCACCCATCCCTGGTGCATTGTCACCTTATGGATCGAAAAGTCATGCATTAAAGGCTTTCAAAACCAAGGTTGCGTTGTGTCCTCCAAAACCAAAGGAATTTGTCAACGCATAGACAATATTGGCAGCTACCCCCGCATTGGGCACATAATTCAGGTCGCATTCCGGATCCGGGGTTTTATAATTGATTGTCGGCGGAATAAACCCTTCTTTTATGGCCAACGCCGTTATTATAGCCTCCGTAGCTCCTGCCGCTCCCAATAAATGTCCTGTCATGGACTTGGTCGAGCTTATCTCCAATTTACAGGCGTATTCTCCAAATACAGACTTTATGGCGGCTGTTTCATGTTTGTCATTCGGTTTCGTTGAGGTTCCATGGGCATTTATATATTGAACCTCGGAAGGTTTTATTCCCGCATCTTCCATTGCCAGCTTCATGCATCTTGCACCGCCTTCCCCGCCTTCGGCAGGCGCAGTGATATGGAATGCATCATTGGTGCAGCCGTAGCCGGCAATTTCGGCAATAATCTCCGCTCCCCGGCTCAAGGCATGCTCAAGCTCTTCCAGGATAAGAACTGCGGCGCCCTCTCCCATAACAAAACCGTTCCTGTTAAGATCAAAGGGCTTGCTTGCATCACATGGGTCCTCATTCGTGGACATTGTTTTATTCGCACAGAATCCCGCCAGAGACAACCTGGTTATGGGGGCCTCCGTACCGCCTGCGATCATAATGTCCGCATCTTTTCTCTGGATCACCCTGAATGCATCTCCGACAGAATTCGAAGATGAGGCGCAGGCTGTTACAATGCATTCATTAAAGCCTTTTGCACCAAATTTTATCGCAATAAAGCCTGAAGCCATATTGGCGATCATCATCGGTACAAAGAGTGCGCTGATCCTGTCGGGACCTTTCTCAAGAAGGACATTGTGCTGGGCTTCCAGTGTTTCTATCCCTCCTACTCCTGAGCCAACAATGACGCCGAACCGTTCCTTGTTGACTTTTTCCATATTCAATCCTGCGTTCTCAACAGCCATCTGTGCGGCAGCCATGGCGTATTGAGCATACCTGTCCATTCTTTTGGCTTCCTTCTTCTCAATATAATCCAATGGCTGAAAATCCTTGATTTCAGCTCCAACCTTTGTAGGTAAATCGGATACGTCAACCCTTTCAATTGTGCTGATGCCGCATTTCCCATTTTTTATGGAATGCCAGAACTGATCCGTACCCATTCCCAGTGATGATACCGAACCCGTACCTGTAATCACTACTCTTCTTTTCATCTGGTTAACCCTCCTCTGCCATGCGATACATGGATTTTATTTACATACAGTAGAATACCACTTATAATAGTGAGTGAATGAACAGATATTGCTTTTTGAAATAAAAAGGTGCCGGAATTATGATCGATACGAAACATACCCTGGAGCTGTGTTTGAATTATATTGAAAGCAAAATAAATGACCGAATAAGCCTGGATGATGTTTCTGCCTATACGGGAGTGTCAAAATACTATCTGCATCGAATATTCAAATCCTTGACGGATGAATCCTTAATGGATTATATCCAGTCGCGCAAGCTGGCCGCAAGTATCAATGAGCTTATCAATACCGATATGAGAGTCCTGGATATCGCATTGGAATATGGTTTCGACCATGAACAATCCTATATCCGGGCTTTCAAAAAAAAGTTCGGCTTTACGCCGTCAAAAGTGAGGCATGAACAAATTTCCATCGAAATCAAGGAAAAGATCAATATCAACGATATCTTATCTCTAAATAACTCGGTCATCTATAAACCGTTTTATGTTTTCAGGCAGAAATTCAATATCCTTGGCGTCAGACATAAAATCGTCAGCAGATCCGGTGATAACATTGCCAATCTGCATGCCCGTGAGTTTTTTTACAAGGATAAAAGCAAAATTACCACGCCCTTAAATTCCCAAGTATATATAGGCCATACGGATTGGAGGGGCTATGATGAAGGATATATTTATTATACGCCTGCAATCCAGGTGCCCGATTTGACAGCCATACCCGAAGGTATGACGGGGATAACGATACCGGCGCATAAATATGTGGTCTTCCGCTTCGTCGGATTTTTCCGCCCGGACGAAATAAAAGGAAGGCAGGTCGGCCGGCTGCTGGTCCATTTATACCGGAAATGGATTACCAATTCCGGCTTCACATCCGCCGATAAATTCCGGTTCGAATATGTCGATACAAGCCTGTCAAGCGATAATTATTGCGAGCTGGATATCTACCAGCCGATTAAAGAGCAGTTAGTGAAACAGCCCTGATATCGTTCCGGCAAAAGGGATCTGTAAAAGTGATCAATCGCTGTACTTATAAGGTGCTTAGTATAGCTCCACGTATATTCGTTACCAGCTAAGCCTGACAAAAGTGAAGCATGGCGATTGTGTAGGGGCGCGCATTGTGCGTCCGCAAATGCTGTCTATGTCAAACAGCTACCGGCCGGCCAATAGCCGCCCCTACAATAAAATTACAAGCAGGCATAGGCATCTTTGGGCGCTTTATACGAATCCTTTCATCCGTTTTTGCATGCTTATTTCATAAGCAATGACAGAAGCTGCAACGCCTACGTTCAGCGAATCACACATACCAAGCATCGGTATGGAAATCAGCTGCGGATTGCCGGAATACCATTCCCCGGATATGCCATAACGTTCATTGCCCAGCACCAATGCGGTTTTCCCACCATAATCAAGATTCTTATAAGTTGCGCCGGCTTTCGTATCCGCCAGATAAATCCTGAAATCATGAGCCTGCAGCCACTTTGTGCATTCCTCCGCATGGTCAAATTCGATCGCAGGAATTGTAAAAACAGCACCCATACTGCCCTTAACCAGCTTGGGATTTGTTATTCTGACTTTCTTATTGCAAATGAATACGGCATCAACGGCTGCGCCGTCACAGGTCCGAAGGATCGTACCGATGTTTCCGGGGCTTTCAAGGCCGTCCAATACCAGTATTAAGGCATTGTCCACCAGCTTTAGCCCATCAAGGCAAAAATATGGAATTTGCACTAGTGAGATAAATCCGTCGGGGCCATCTCTGTGGCTTATTGTTCCAAGCAGCTTTTTTGAGACGATAAAAGTTTCCTCAGCCCTGTTTATAAATCCTTCGATGATTTCCAGCCCTTCACTGCTATAGATCAATTCCGGACAAGTGAGAAAACAATGGATAGGCAAATCTGTTTTAAGAAGCTTTTGATGCGCCCATATGCCATCCGCGATTGACAGTCTTTCAGATTCGCTGCTTGCATTGTTCAGGACATGCTTTATCTGATGTATTGCGGGATGCTGACTGCCGGCATATTTTATTTTTCCCTTGTATTTATCCAATAGCTTTTGCATAGAGATGTTATTCATGTTATTCAACCCTGCGTTTCAATAATATCTATATGCAATAATGATAAAAGAAACACAGGACTGAAGAAATATAGAAAACCTGTTAAGCCATTTATTGCACAAAACCCGCCGGATTTTGAGTTCTTGAGAAGCTCTTTTGGGGTATTTTGCAGGTCAAGGAAGTGACCTATTTCAGATGAAAGTGCAAATGAAGGACCCGCCTTCTGCTTTTATGTCAGTTTACCGGTACAATATCAACCATCACAAGCTCTGGTGGATTAAAAATCCTTGGAATACGGGTTGACTCCTTTGCAAGTCCACGGCTCACAATAAAGGTTTTATCACTAAATTCGTATATTCCACCCGCATATTTCGGAAAAAATCCTTGATTGGGTGCAAGTAAACCATTTATGATTCCAGGTATCCGCCATTGACCGCCATGTGCATGACCAGACAAGATCAGATTGAAATCATACTGCAAATAAGTATTTATATATTCCGGACGATGTGCTATAAAGATTGTAAACAGGGCAGGGTCAGTTTGACCTTCAGCATTTATAATTTGCTGCATAAAATTACTCTCTCCGATTTCCGCATCGTCAACGCCGCAAATGTTGATTAATTGTTCATTTACGGCAACCGTTTCGCCTTGCCCCTCCAGGATAATAATACCGTATCCCGCAATCATTTGCTTTATGATGTCAATCTTCCCACTCCAATACTCATGGTTCCCTGAGACATAATAACAAGGGTATTTTCCTGCTAACGATTTAAGAACAGTAACTGCATTATCAAACGGTAAGTCGTCATCTACAATGTCCCCACCGAACAATATGATATCAGGCTGCTGCTCATCAATGCAACTTAACAGCTCAGTTTGACCTTCACCGTAATAACAGCTATGTAAATCCGCAACAAAGGCAATACGAACATTATCATTTATTTTATTGCTTTCAATTTCATAATACCTGATTGTTAATTTTTCATTCAAAGCAAAAATAATTAGAATTACAATAGCGGAAATAATTATTGCAAATACAATCAGCTTTTTTCTTTTACTAATACTCTCCAGGTGCACCCTCAGTACCTCACATTCATTGCGTTACTTTTGATTATACCAGAAAGATATCTATCATTGAAACAATACTGACTTTTCTGGGTGCTACATTCAGTTACTTCGAAATTAAAGATTGCAAATTGTGTAAGATTCCAATGATATTTGTAATTATTGCTGCAAAACACATCCTAAAACATAGAAAAAGTTGACAGACTTCAACATGAAATCTGTCAACTTATCTTGGTGCCGAAGGCCGGACTCGAACCGGCATGTACTCACGTACGCCGGATTTTGAGGCCAGCGGGTTTTATAACTATCGCTGTTTTGAATAAACAATCTTTTTGATGCTGTCGTAGGAAAGACAAAACACCGATGTAAGCTGCTCAATGGATAGACCTTCACGGAACCGCGACCTGATTTCGGAATTCCTTCCTTTTAGGTACGTCATATATCCATATTAGCAATCTTGTCAATTCCTGTCAATATGGAATTGATCATTAAAAAGGAATCCTATCGTTTCCGTAGTTATTGATACTGTAAACTTTTTATGGAAAAGTAACATATAGGGGATGCTCATCGCGCGTCCGCACAAATACAGTTTATGGAAATAAACGTCATGCGACCCGCCAGTATTCTTGATACCCTGGGCAAACCGCCAATGGCCGCCTCCACGAATTTATGCCATAATTTTTTTACAGCGTGACAGTCATTCTTATTATTGACATGGTATGCCGCAAGTGACATAATTGGAATAAGCTTAGGAAGAATGGGGATGTAAACAATGAAGGTAGGTATCGGACAGGACAGTCACAGGTTTGATTTTGAGGATAAGGAAAAAAAGCTGATTCTGGGCGGAGTTTATTTTGAAGGGCATCCGCCGCTGCAAGGGAACAGCGATGCCGACGTCATACTGCATTCCATTACCAATGCCATCTCCGGCATCACGTGTGTCAATATCCTGGGGGAAATAAGCGACGACATGTGTCTGAACAAGGGCATCACCGACAGCCGGGCGTACCTGAAGGAAGCATTGAAATATCTGGGCGATTCGAAAATCGTCCACGTGTCCATATCCATCGAATGCCTTACGCCCAAAATAACTCCGAAGATTCCCGAGCTCCGTAAAAGCCTGTCAAAGCTGCTGGGTTTCCCCGAGACCTGTATCGGGATAACCGCAACCACCGGCGAAGGCCTGACACAATTCGGACAGGGTCTCGGCATCCAGGTATTCAGCTGCGTGACTGTGATTTGATTGAGTTCTAGTGTAGAGATACCATCATAATGCGTACCCTTACACGGCAGGGCAGTCCCCTTTTGAGACAGCCCTGCCGGGATTTTTGCCGTCGTCTTAAAATATCTAGCTCCGGAACAGCACCTTTTCCTTGTTGAAAAGCCTTGCCGCCAGCCATAAGGTACCTGCCACATACAGGACGGACGTACCCAGCGCCAGCAACAGATTTACATAATTCATCAAGCCGCCCAGGATCATTTTAAATGCGGCGATGGTATTCAGGACAGGGAGTGCAAACATGAATGTCTGTATATCGTTAGGCTGCATAAACATGGTAGCGTAGCCGGGAATCATCGCGGCAAAAGTCAAAAACGACATGTAGGTCTGGGCCTCCTTGAAGGACCGGGCATAGGTGCTGATTGCAATCTGAAGGCCTGTGAAGGTCATTCCAAGGGCGATGGTTATTATAAAGAGCAGGATTCCGGCAAGGGGATCCATGGTAAAACCGCCCAGTTCACCCGTCCCCATCGTAAGCGTATTGGGATTGAGAATATACCCGATGCCCATACCTGCGGCAATGGCTGCGACGCTTACAATAGAAAACATCGCGACGGTAAGGTATTTACCCATCAGAAGCGACGACCTTCCCGGTTTGGTCGTAAGCAGCGGCTCGAAAGTATTTCTTTCCTTTTCTCCCGCCACAAGATCGGTTGCCGCCGGTATTCCGCCGAGAGATATCAGAAGGCTTATCATCAACGGAAGAACCATAAGGATCATCATATTTCCGGTACTGTTACCACCTTCGGCAACATTGCTTCCCACGATTTTGGCCGGCTCCAGCAGCTCGGCGCTCATCCCTAGTGCAGTCAGCCTCTCTTCCACAATACTTCTGTTTAGGCTTTCTATGGCCTCGGATACGATACTGAAAGCCCCTTCCGACTTCGTTTTCGATTGGTCATACAATATCCGGATTTCAAAGGTTTTTCCTTCGGCCAGTTTAGCGGCATAAGCCTTTTCAAACTCCAGAACCGCCCTGACCTCTTCCTTCTTCACGGCTTCGACAGGATTGTCCGTGTCGACCAGCCGGATATTGGGATTGCTCCGTATAATGCGCTCTTCCACCAGCGTCCTGATATCCGGCGTATTTGAGCTTTCCGCCAGGGCGATGGTCACATTTTCAGTAATACCCCTCTGCAGGTTCTCAACGCCTCCCCCCACCAGGATGTTAAAAACCGGCATCAGGACCATCGGGACTAAAATGCTTGTAATAACGGTCTTTTTATCCCGGATGATATCCCTAACCTCTTTTTTGAAAACAATCCAGACATGCCTGATTTTCAAATTTTATCACCTCATTATGTAAATTTCACCTGTCGTCTCGCCGACTAAGCCGATTGGCCTGCCTCTTTTCCCACCAACCGGACGAATACCTCCTCAAGGCTGCTGCAACCGTACTTTTCCTTCAACGCATCAATTGTTCCCACATCCATGAGCTTTCCCTTGTGGATGATCCCTATCCGGTTGCAGAGCTTTTCGACTTCGGACATGGTATGGCTTGAAAAGATAATGGTTTTGCCTTCGCTCCTGCAATTCAGTATAAAGTCGTGGACCTCTCTGATGGCGCTTACGTCAAGACCTGATGTCGGCTCGTCAAAAAGCATGATGTCCGGATTGTGTATGATGGAGCGGGCAAAGGCCACCTTTTGTTTCATCCCCTTGGAAAGCTTTGATGCCCGCCGGTCGATGTATTCCTTCATTCCGAAAATCTCCGCCAGCTCTTCAATCCTCTTCTTGATAAATTTTCCGTCCAGATCATTCAGTTCACCAAAATATGTAATGTTTTCAGCAGTGGTAAGCCTGTCATACAAGCCTGTCTCACCGCCGAACAGGATTCCTATGTGTGCCCTGACCTTTTCAGGCTCCTTCACCACATCCAGACCTTCCAGCAGAGCTGTTCCGCCGGTAGGCTTCAGCATGGTAGCCAGCATCCTGAGCGTAGTAGTCTTGCCGGCGCCATTTTCCCCCAAAAGCCCGAAAATCTCGCCCTTGTTCACTGTAAAGCTTACGTTGTCCACGGCCTGGATCTCTCCAAACCGTTTTGACAGATTTTTCAGTTCTATCACCTGGCATGCGCTCCTTTCCCTTACATTTCTCTTTCTGCAATGGCCTCCGCCATTACCAGATCCTCTTCGGTTGTAATCTTTATATTGTAATAGGTGCCATAAACCAGCCTGAGCGGGTGCCCAAGCCTTTCCACCAGCATGGCGTCATCCGTGCCGGTAAATCCGTCCTCCAGTGCCTTCTTATGCGCCTCCAGGATCAGACCATACCGGAAGGTCTGGGGCGTCTGAATCGACCAGAGCCTGCTTCTGTCAAGCGTTTCGCGGACAATATTGTTTTCGTCCGCACTTTTTATGGTGTCCTTGACAGGAACGGCGACACAAGCAGCGCCGAATTCCCATGCAGTTTCTATACTCTCTATTATACTGTCCTCGCCGACAAAAGGTCTGGCACCGTCATGAATCAGGACAATGCCGCAGCTTTCATCCAGCTGCAAAAGCCCGTTATAAACCGAAGCCTGCCGGGTATCCCCGCCAGCGACAATTGCCGTGACCTTACGGAAACCATAAACGTCGACAATTTCCTGTTTACAGTAAACGATATCCTTCCCATTGACGGCAAGAATGATTTCATCCACCCGGCTGCAAGCTTCAAAGGCTGCGATCGTTCTTGCCAGGATAGGCTTATCCCCGATTTCGATGTATTGCTTGTTCTTATCCGTATTCATCCGCGATCCCTTGCCTGCCGCCGCAATCAAGGCACAAATCTTTTTATCGCCGGTTTTTTTCACCGTCGCCATAACGCCGACCTCCCTGCATTTTTGTCTTGATTTATTTCAATCCACGCACCTGTGAGAAGTACGATACTTGCTGCCTTAACATTCATACTTGGATTATACCATAAAAAGTCTGCCAGATAACCATTGTATTTGAAGGCTTTACTCGTTATAATTTTATAAGAAGCGAAAGAGGCAAACGGATTTTTTGTGCCTTTGCCACAGCGAAAGGACATAAACTAAAATGAACGCACCGGCACCCGCAAACAGGTTTGATAGTAAGAAAAACGATCTCATTTTTGCAGTCACACTGATTTCAATAATTATTGCCGGTGCACTGGACATATTTCCCGAATCCGGGCACACAGTATTTGTGGGGATACTCTTCCTGATGTCCATATCCGCCTTTCTCCTTGGTTTGAATTATAAGCCGGCCGGCAACAGGACGCTGTATGTCCACCTGGGATTCCATCTGGCGCTGCTGTTATTCACATTTCAAAGCAGGCTTTACTACATAAACATTTTTATGCTTTCTTTCATACTATGGCACTTGATTACGCCGTTTTTAGATAAATATAAAGGTCTTATGGGTACAGCAATTCTTCTTGCATTTTTTTCAGCTTATATCATCCCCCTTTGCCACTTACGGTTCCCCGTATTCCCTATCGCCTTCTACCCTTTATATTTAACGGGATATAAGCTGAGAGTGATTGACATTGGAAAAACAAGCCGGAAGCTCCCGTTGATCTGCATCAATCTATTTTTTTCCGCAGCAGCTCTGGCTTTTATCTACTTAAAAGCAACCAGCTACTCCGTCAGAGATGCCCTCAATTTATTGTCAAACGGCTCCTCGGGTCCATTGGCTGCTATTTATCTGCCTTTCTGGTCGCTCTTCCTTATCTGGTTCTTCATTGACATATACGTGCTTGCAGCATATTTTATCAAGGCTTCTCCCAACCAACCGGATTATGTGGAAAGCGCAGAAGAATTTCTAAACAAGCTGGGTAAAGCTGCAATTTCTTTCGTAATCTTTTTCAGTATCGCCGGCGTCTGGCTTTTTATCAGTGAATACGTCATCCGGGGAAGTTTCATGGAAACCCTGCTCATGATAACCGATCCTCCGGCAATGTTCAACCTGTTTTGCCTGTGCTCCATCTATCTCTTCCTCCTGTCGTTGACCGGAAAAACCTTCTCCACAATCCTTGTGAGCCTGGTCATGTCAATCCTGGCAGTTGCAAATTTTATTAAGATAAGATATTTTAATGAACCCTTCTACCCGTGGGATACTTACCTGATAAGAGAAGCAATCACAATTTCAAGGGAATATGTGAATCTCCCGTTGCTGTTTGCCGTCCTTATCCTGCTGCTTGGCGGGTTTGCAGCCGTGTTGGCGGTTAAGAAGCCGGTCAGGAGCTTTCTAAAACCAAAGCTCATTGCACCTCTGATTCCCTTTGCCATCGCAGCACTGCTGGTAAACGGAATACTTGTCTATTCCCCTCAGGAGCTTGCAAAGCTGAATATCGCGAAATCCTGGTATATCGGGAAAGGCGAAATGCTGTCAAACGGCCTGCTGCTCCAGAGCATATTTTATTTTAAGGATTACAATAAATATGTTTTAAGCGAACCCGAAGGCTACTCAAAGGAAACCATGGAGGAAATAGGCAGGAGGCTTCAGGCAGAGGTCCCGCCCGCGGAAAAACCCGCCGTCCAACCCAATATTGTCCTGATTATGAATGAAAGCTTCTGGAATCCCACAAAACTTAATGGTGTCACCTTCAGCAGCAACATTATGGAAGGCTATGACAAGTACAAAAAGGGCGAGACCGTTTCGCCTGCGATCGGCGGCGGAACAGCCAACGTAGAGTTTGAGGCGCTCACCGGACTATCCAACTATTTCATTGGCTCCGGAGTGTTGGCTTACAACGTGTACTTCCGAAGAGACACCCCCGGCATTGTCTCCGTACTGAATGAAAACGGCTACAACACCGTCGCCATTCACCCGTTTTTACCCGGGATGTACAACCGGAATAAAGTCTACAAGTACATGAATTTTGACAGCTTCCTGTCCCTTGACGCTTTTAATCTGGAAACCGATTTGAAAGGGCCTTATGTTTCCGACGAAAAGCTTGTGGATAAGATCCTGGAGACTCTTACCGAAGGACAGGAGCCGAAATTTATTTTCGCAGTGACAATGCAGAATCACGATCCCTATGTGGACAAGTACCCCGGGCTTGACGTAACCGTAAAGTCGGATAAGCTTAACGCCAGCGAGCTTGGCATAATAAGCACCTATTCCCAGGGGATCAGCGATGGAGCAAAGGCACTGGACAAGCTTATTACCGCCCTGGAGAAGTCGGATACGCCCACCGTGGTTTATTTCTTCGGCGATCATCTGCCAAGGCTCGGCTCGCTGGAAGATATGCTGGAGATTTATGAACGCTTAAATCCTGAACCCGATATAAAGAAAACAACCCTGCGTTCCTACAGCACGCCATATGCCTCCTGGTCGAATTTCAAGGATATGCGGGCTTTCGAAACCCCTTTTTCACCCTCCCACATTGCTTATGAGATCCTCCGGGATTCGGGGGTCGACTATCCGGGCTATTTTAATGTACTGAAAGGCCTGGAAAAGGAGCACATGATCCTGCAAAAGGAAATCAGCGGGCAGGTGGATTTAAGCAGCCAATATATAAAGGACTACAGGCTCATTGAATATGACCTTATTTTAGGAAAGCAGTATCTGCTTAACACAGATAAATGATATTGGGTGTTAAATCACTCTCTCGATATTGTATTTGGGCTTAGCAAAAATCATACGGCCTGCGGCTGTCTGCAGAATGCTGGTGACGGTCACGTTGAGGCTTTCTCCGATATGCCTTCTGCCTCCGTCGATGACAATCATGGTCCCGTCTTCCATGTAGCCGACGCCCTGGCCATTTTCCTTGCCGTCCTTTATTACCTGTACAACCATATCTTCGCCGGGAAGCGCGATAGGCTTCACCGCATTGGCCAATTCGTTGATGTTAAGCACCGGAACTCCCTGCAGGCTTGCTACCTTGTTCAGGTTGAAATCGATGGTAAGCACCTTTCCCCCCAGCTGTTTGGCAAGCTTTAGAAGCTCGCTGTCCACTTCCGCATCGGGAGTGATTTCCACGTTTTCGATTCTGACGGGGAATTCGATATCCTTTTGAATCATATTCAAGACGTCGAGGCCGCGCCTTCCGCGGTTTCTTTTGAGGGCGTCGGTAGAATCCGCAATATGCCTTAATTCTTCCAGCACAAACCCGGGAATGACCAGTTCGCCTTCAAGGAAGCCGCTGCGGCATATGTCCACGATCCTGCCGTCGATAACCACGCTGGTGTCAAGGATCTTGGGCTGGTGCACTGCCGTTTTGTCGTTTTTAGCGCTGGTAGCCTTGTTCTTTATGGAGTCGATGATATTTTCATTTTTCTTACCGACAGCAATGGCTATGCCAACACCGCCAAATAAAATATTGGCGGCAATGGAGATGGGCGTGCCGATGATCTCTATACGGTTTATGGGTATGGTGACAAGATTGGCGACTACAAGGCCTGCAATCAAGCCGACAGAGCTGATTACAAGCTCGTATAGCGTCATTTTCTGTAAAAAAACTTCCAATTTATCCAGAAAGTCCATCACCATCTCGATGATCTTGCTTCCGGTCGTATAAAACACAAATGCCGCCGCCAGAGCAATGATTATGTAAGTTGCCGTTTTCAACTGCGGCAGGATACCGTCAAACCGGTATTGAAAAAATGTGTTTGTAAGCGTATAACCTGTGACTGCGCCCACTGTTGCAAATGAGATTTTAATCACCTTGTTTAACACTTTTATCGAACTCCCTACAAATACTATATTCTGACGAAATCGTTTATTGCATTCTCTACATCGAACTGATTCGTACCCTTTGCAAGGACCAATTCGCTAATCAGTATCTGTCTGGCACTATTCAGCATTTTTCTTTCGCCTGTTGACAATCCCTTCTCTCTTTCCCTTATCATTAGTGTTCTGACCACATCAGCCACTTCGTATATGTTGCCGCTTTTTATCTTGGTCATATTTTCCCTGTATCTCTTGTTCCAATTGTTCGTGACGTTGATGTTCTGATCCTGTAATATTTCGAATACCTTGTCCACATCATGTCTGTCTATTACTTCCCTGATGCCTATGCCGTCCACATTTCGGGTGGGAATCATCACGCGCATGTCGCCTACCGGCATTTTCATCACATAATAATTTTGCTTTTGTCCCAGAATTTCCCTTTCTTCTATGGATTCGATCACCCCCGCACCGTGCATCGGATAAACAATCTTATCTCCTACGTTAAACATGTAAACTCCTCCACAACGAGAATCCATCATATTTTCCCCCAAAAACAGTAAACCCTCGTTGAAAATAATCTCAAATGTATATTGAATTTGCCAAAGGTGAAAAAGGAAGTTTATGTAAAATTATTTCAGCCCGCTCTATTAGTATACTACAAATACTCTTTAATGTCAAAGTAAATCATTTTATCATCGGCGTCAGGCAATGTCAACAGTAAAAATCAGGATTTGCAAAGTTCATTGACAAGAAGTCACATGAACAATTATAATTGAAATTGTATGAAAGCATTCTATCTGTTTATAAACGGAAAAAGCAAATGCGTATATAGAATTAGCTTTTTGCGTATTAAACAGATGAAATCAATACTACATCGAAAACGTCCTTTTGCTGTTTGAAGTTTTTGATGTAGTACATGAAGCGAATCATGTTGAAACATTATTCGTTCGATCTTGCTTGAAACTTGACGAATATGCATCCGGGGAGTGAAAGAATTTGAAGGATATTATGGTTGATGAATTTCAATACACCGTGCAGGAGCTTTTGGTCAGAAACAAAAGCATTATTGATTTAATAACGAAATTTCAGGATTCCAACGCAAGGGTCAACCGGTCGGTTGTAAAGGCGGTGACACAGTGCGGCTGCATCAAGATCAATGCCGGAAAACAGGATTTTGAGGAAATGGGCAAAGCAATGGAAACACACCTGGAAGGAAAGCTTTGCGAGAACTGCAGAGACCGGATCGAAAACGAAATCGGAAGCAATCTTTTTTATCTTGCATCCATATGCAATACGCTGGATCTGAATCTATACGATATTATCATCAAGGAGCAGGAACGTGTAAAGATGCTCGGCCAGTATAATCTCAGGTAGCCCGGGACGCATGGGCGGGCAGCAAGCTATGCTTGCGACCAGCCTGGGATTTAGAACAGTATCTCCAGGGCGTCGGGAACACTGTCCGCCGCCTTTATTTCAAATTCACCCAGGTCCCGCATCTGGCTGGCGATTTTCCTGTTGCCGCCAGGGATAATGCAGCCTTTGAAGCCGATCCGGCTGGCTTCGGCAATCCGCTTCTCAATCTGGCTGACTGCCCGTATTTCTCCGGTAAGGCCTATTTCCCCTATCATTACAAAACCGGGATCTGCAGATTGGTTTTTAAAGCTTGATGCGATGGCGGCAACTACGCCAAGGTCACATGCCGGCTCATCCAGCTTTATACCGCCGACCACATTGACATAAGCATCATAATTATACAGCTGCATTCCCACCCTTTTCTCCAGCACGGCCATCAACATGGTGATCCTGTTGTAATCCAGCCCGGTAGCCATTCTCCGCGGCACTCCGAAGTTTGTAGCGCAAACCAGCGCCTGTATTTCCACCAGCATAGGCCTTGTACCTTCAAGGCTTGAGACCACCACCGACCCCGGCACATTCCCCTGTCTCCCCGAAAGCATCATGGAGGAGGGATTTTCCACTTCCGTAAGCCCCGAATCCCGCATTTCGAAAATCCCGATTTCATTGGTTGAACCAAATCTGTTCTTGACTGCCCTTAATATTCTGAAGCTCAAGTGCCTGTCACCTTCAAAATACAATACCGTATCCACCATATGTTCCAGAACCCTCGGACCGGCGATGGCTCCCTCCTTGGTTACATGGCCCACGATGAGGATGGTGATTCCGGTGCTTTTGGCCAGCTTCATCAGCCCTGCGGTCACCTCCCTTACCTGACTGACGCTGCCGGGCGCGGAAGAAAGCGCGTCGGAGTACATTGTCTGTATGGAATCAACAACGACAAGGCAGGGATGTTCCGCCTCCGTCATCCTGACGATGGCCTCAAAATTGGTTGCCGACACCATCAGCAGCTCTCCGCGGTTAACATTGAGCCTTGAAGCTCTCAGCTTGATCTGCCTTACGGATTCTTCCCCTGAAACATAGATTATTTTTTTCACGGATTTCATGCTTTCACAGATTTGGAGCAAAAGCGTGGACTTGCCTATTCCGGGATCGCCTCCCACCAGTACCAGGGAGCCTTTTACCAGGCCTCCGCCCAACACCCGGTCCATCTCCTTCATTCCCGTTGAGTCCCTTTCCTCGGACTCCATAAGAATTTCTCGGATGCTTACGGGTTTGATTATATCCAGTGATCCTCCGGTATTGCTTTTTGCCGCGCTCTCGTGCTGTTCCTCCACAAATGTGTTCCACTGGCTGCAAGCCGGGCATTTGCCCAGCCATCCTGAGGATTCGTAACCGCATTCCTGACATACGAAAATTGCTTTGTTTTTCGCCATAAGTACTCCTTTATCCGAAGCATGCAAGTCGGGGACGGTTCCTGACTTGCGTTCATATATGTTTTGGCCGCTGGGGACGGGGTCTTCCTATCGCAAAATGAGCCGATGTGATACAGAGAACCGTCCCGTGCCGCGTGATTTTATCACCACTCAGCGATAACAGGCCGCTCTTTATACCACCATAATTCAGTATCGTCGATATATCTTGTTAACAACACCGTGAAATCCTCCGGTGGTCTATATTCGATAAAATTTAAAATTGAATTGACATAATTGTCTTTCGCTTCATCGTTTAATGAAGTCAGGAATGTATTTGCTTTATTGATAATATCCCCGGGTTTGTTTTCTAAATTTGAAATCGTATCCAGCAGCGCTTTATGACAGGGAAACAGGACTTCGTTTTCCTGTAAAAGCAGTCTGAAGCCAAACAGGACGATATCGGCAGCAGTTTTGATTTTGAGATAAATATTGTTTGAGGATGCTCCCCAGAAATACCCGCTGTTCAAGGTTAACGCACTGTAAAACGACAATAATTTTTCATTTTTTTCATGCCGTTGAAATACAGGTATTTTTTTTATCCACTCTTCAATCTCGCTGTTCCTGCTAAATAAACACTTTGAAGATTTAAATGCGTTCCGGCACGGCTCACTTCCGTTTTCCATTACGGATAGTAAATACTTTTCCGTGCAATATTTTATATCGAAATAGCCATGTTCATAGGTACAATGCCCAAAGATACATTCCGATAATTTATTGCTATCGGCCAGCCGGCAATACTTATCTTCAGAAACAACGATTATTGCATCTATGTCGGAGTCCGGCCGGGCGCACCCTTTCGCAACCGAGCCGCCTAAAACTATTGCAGTAACTCCGATGTCATCCTTGAAATAATCAACTAAAATATTCATTGACCGTTGATGATGCTCATACATTATAAGACCCTCCGTTTTACAATATAAGTGCGGCTCTAGGAGTACGACAGGGGACGGTTCTCTGTCGCACTCCGGTATTTGTTATTATCGTCAGTCATTTTGATGAGTCTCAGAACCATCCCCTGACTCATCCATTGGTGTGAAATTCCCCTGAGTTTTGCTTTTCTCGGCGGTGCTCTCCCGCTTTCATCAGCCCGTCCAGGGCAAGCACAAACATGGCGTGGGACCAGGTAAGAGGGATCACCCACACAGGCTTCCCCGTTTCCCTGTCCGCCTGCTCAGGCAGCAGCCCCAGCGCAGTCCTGCAGCCTGCGGCCCAGTAAAAATATTCCCTCGCTTTTTCAAAATTCCTGTTTTCAATATGGTATAAGGCAGCCCACAGAGCGGCGATGAGCCATGGATTTCCGCCTGCGTATTCATCATTTTCATACCGTCTAAGCCCTCCGGCAGGCGGACATGCCAGAACCTGCTCCACAACCTCCAGAGTGCCTTCCATCATAGGATCGCCTGCTTTGTAGACTCCGAAAGGTACCGTCAGTCCCAAAAGGCTTATATCCACCTTCCAGTCCTCACGGGTAAAATCCCGGTGGTTCCCTTTGGCATCGATTTCCATATAGAGCCTGTCCTGGGTGTGCTCCTCTCCCCAGGGGTTCAGCTTCACCCGGACGCTTCTTATGAACCGGTGCCATTCCTGCTTCCAGAAATTCTTTTCAAGGGCTGCCTTCAGTCCGGCAGCAGCCGTTCTCCATTGGTCCAGCAGCCCCACAGGCTTATTGAGGATGCTGCCGACTTCCGCAGCAGACATTAAACCTCCGTATACCGCGGCTGTTGAATAGGCATGCTCTCCAAGCCGTTCCTCCCATAAATCGAAGCTAAGCCACGGCAATCCGGTGTCGGGATCCATGAAATCCAGGAGAAAGCCTGCTCCTCTGGAAACGCATTCCCACATGGCAGCAAGGAAGCTTTTTTTGCCTGTTGCTTTATAATGTCTGAGTATACCCCACAAGATCGTACCTGTCTCATCGATCTGCATGCCCCATGAAGGCGCCAGATTGCCGTCCAGATGATACCTTTGCTGCCAGCTGCCCTCTTCGTCCTGGACCTCTGCCGCCCATCGATAGAATTTATCCACTTCGTCATGCAAACCGCACACGTCCAGGGCGCCGGTGATGAATGCGGCATCCCTTCCCCAGCAGTAGGCATATCTCCCGCATTTTGTAAATTCCTCGTCGATTTCGGGGGAAGCCAGCAAACCACCGGTATTCTTGTCGGACATCAGCTTGAACACAAGGATCGAACGTTTGTATAAATCGTCGATTTCCGGTTTGCCGGTTTCACAGGCTGCAGAGCTCCGGAGCAGTTCTTTCCAGTATTCTTCCGTTTCCGCAAATTTTTGCCTGTAATGGCCGGCTTTCGCCGCTGCGATGGATTTTCTCAAATCCTTTATCCTATGTCCCACGCAAATATACAGGCTCAAGGCCTTTTTCGTACCGGGCGGCAGCCTGCCAAGCTTCCAGGACAGGGCTCCGTCCTGCATCATGCCGATCCGGTCGTTTCCGTTGAGCTCACCTCTGCCGGCACAATTAAAAGCATCGTTGCCAAGCTGGAATTGCCATACCTCGGTATCGGAAGAAACGGAAAGGTAATAATTATGCCTGTAATGGACCAGGGAATCATCGTTAAAGTCAAACATGCTGCCGGCCATGTGCGGATTGGTGGATACAGCCGAGGAATAAAGCATAAAGCCGGGTTCAATAGCAGCCTCCCCGGTATTTTCAAATTCATACCGGCGTATAAATATAGCCTTGTCAGGAAGGACAAAATCCGTCTGAATAACCGCCAGACTCCCATCCCTTTTTGCAAAGCCGGTCTCCAGTATATTTGTATCCCTTATATATTTCTGCCACCGGCTCCAGTCGTCGGAGTCCAGCCATGAGGTGCCGCCGCAGCCGCCCGGGCCGGTCGCAGGCTCTGCCTGCTGCTCGCCCATGCATCCTGGAAAGAAAACACCCGTTTTAAACCTGTCCAGATGCTGGGGATAATCTATGCACGGCCAATACAGGCGCACCAACTCTCCTGCATCCGTTATACACCCCAGCATACTGGAATTTCCGACGATACCGTTGTTGTAATAGGTTTTGGGCATAATACCTCCCTGTCAAAAATTTGAAACCGGATAAACGTCCCGGGGCTTCCGGTAAACCGGTCCTGCCGCAAATAAATTATAGCATAAATATTTTTCCATAAAAAGCGCAAAATAATATGGACTTGAAAAGAGTATAGGACTCGTTAAAATATAATTTCCGTTAATCTTTTCCGGGGAACTACGCTTGGTAGGCTGCATAGGCGAGCAGCAAGCTTCAGCTTGCGACCAGCCCGCTCCATTCCCCAGAAAAGAATCGGAACTAATATTTTAGCCGATCCTTAGTTGAAAGGATTGTAGGTTTAATGCAAACACCGCTGGAAAGCCTTGTACTGCATGTGACGCAGCTGGTACAGATTCTGGTTTTTGTGGCCGGCTGTTATTTTTTTGGGATTTCCATCTTCGGATGGATAAAAAGAAAGGATAAGGAATCCGGTTTTTGCCCGCCGCAAAAACGCTTTGCCCTTATCATTGCAGCGCATAATGAGGAATTGGTCATAGGTCATGTGGTGGATAGCTTGAAAAATCAAAACTATCCCGGCAACCTGTATGATATTTTCGTTGTTGCAGATAACTGTACCGATAAAACAGCCTGTCTGGCAAAGGAACACGGGGCTGTGGTCTATGAGCGATTTGACAATGAGAAAAAAGGGAAAGGCCATGCCCTGGAATGGATATTTTCAAAGCTTTACGCCATGGAGGACAAATATGATGTGATTGGCGTGTTTGACGCCGACAACCTGGTTTCCTCCAATTACCTGCGGGAGATGAACAAGCTTCTTTGCAAAGGCCATAAGGTGGTGCAGGGCTATATCGACAGCAAAAATCCTTTTGATTCGTGGATCACCTGTTCGTATTCCATCGCCTTCTGGCTTGCCAACCGCATATTCCAGCTTCCGCGGTTCTATCTGGGATTAAGCTGCGGATTATGCGGAACGGGCTTCTGCGTGGATATTTCCGTTTTAAAACAGATCGGCTGGGGCGCTACGTGCCTTACGGAAGATCTGGAATTCACCATGAAGCTGGCGCTCAACGGAATGAAAGTAGCCTGGGCGCATGAAGCAATTGTGTATGACGAAAAGCCTCTGACGCTGAAGCAATCATGGAATCAGCGCTTAAGGTGGATGCAGGGACACGCCGATTGCGCCGCCAGATTTCTTGGCCCCCTTTTCAAAAAAGCCTTTAGGGAAGGCGACCTGGCATCTTTTGATTGTGCCGTCTACCTGTTTCAACCCATAAGGTTCATTTTTATCGGCTTGATCACCGTCATGGTATGGGTTCAGACGTTTTTTCCGGAATCGCCCTTTTACAGCCTGCGCTATGTTTTCCCCACGGAAGTATGGTATGTTTTCGTATTGCTGCAATTCCTTTATGGTCCTTTAACAATACTTGCAGAGAAGAAATTCAACATAAAAGTGCTGGCAGGCTTTATTATTTATCCTTTATATTGTCTTACCTGGGTGCCTATAACCATCCAGGGATTTTTGAGCAGGGGAAACAAGGAATGGAGCCATACTGCCCATACCAGGGAAATCTCCATCCAGGAACTGGAAAATTTGATGAAGCAGACCTCGGAATAAAACCCCGAGCCATATTACATATATTTACATTAAAGGAAATAGTATCATTGTGTTTTTTCAAATTCGTGCTATACTATTTTTTGGTAATCAAATATAACTATAGCGAAATTTTTTTATTTTATCCTTGAAGAAATAGCGCGTTGAAGCGTTCGCGATATTTCTTCAAGGCGCATAAATGCCGATGAATTAATGCTTTTTTCGCTGCAGTACTATTGAGAAGGATGGATATGGCTGAAAATATTGTTATCGCAGCACTGATTTGTGTGCTGTCCTTTATAATTGCATATGCTTACATACCGGCAAGCAGGCACCGCCTCCTGTTTGCACTCATTCTCTTTGGCGCGGTGCTGGCGAGATTTCTAACCGTTTTTTACATCTACAGGAACGGCACGGATACCTTCGGCACGGATGGGCTGCTTTACCACCAGGAAGGTATCAGTATCATGAATCAGCTGGCAGAAGGGACCAGGCTGGCGGATGTAAAATATTCCTATACCCTTTATACCGCATTTGTCGGCCTTATTTACTATGTTGCCGGCGTAAACCGGTATCTTGCATCCTATATAAATATCCTGTTTGCCTTCGCATCAGGACTGATGCTTTTAAGAATAGCGCTTAACCATAAATACAGCCTGCTGAATTCCATACTCATCAGCGCCTGTTTCCTGTATTTTCCCAATCTTGTCCTCTGGACCGCAGATACCAGGAAGGAATCGCTGCTCATTCTGATTTGCTTCCTGTGCTGGCTGTCGGTTCAGAAGCTGATCCTGACCATTGAACAAAAAGGCTTCCGGCTGGCAAATGCGTTGAGGATACTGCTGATTTGCCTGTTGATGTGGGTCGGTACCCTTATCCGGATTTACATTTTTGTACCGTTTTTTCTGGGTATACTGACCAGCCTCGTCATCCTGTACATCAAAAAAAGGCAAAAGCTGTGCCTTACCTATGCCGCTGTGATATTTGCAGGTGCATTGATCATCCTTGTAACGGTTCTGTATCCCATGACCGATAATTACCATGCCGTTTCCTTTCCAAAGGGACAGACGGAAAATATCGTGGAGGATGTTAACAGTAAAGTGGATACGATACATAATATCGTTGCGAAAAAGAACATCCTGCAATCCATCGTTTATTGCCTTCTGCTGCCCAACCCTGCCAATATGGATATTTCGGACATCAACTTTTCCAGCAAGGTGCAGCTAGTGGTTCAAATCGATATGATCCTCTGGTATATTTGTCTGTTTTTGATACTGACCGGAATATATTCGGCTTTTAAGACCCAGGACAGCTACTTTCTCGGTCTTCTTTCCTTTATTTCCGTTTATATACTGATCAATGCCGTGGTTGCCGAAAGCGTTGCGGACACGGTTTACAGATACCGCTCGGCCATTGTAGGCCTGACAATCCTTTTTATCGACGGCAATGTGATAAAAAGGCTGTTCTATAAGCTTGGGAAGCTTCTAAACAGCAATGCCGGGGACGGGGTCCATCCCTATTCGAAATACGAAGTGATGTCCCTGGTGCAAAACCGGAAGCATTTTCTGTAAGGGTGCCTTAATCCTTCGCATCCAGTATCCTTTTGCCGATATCCAGCAGAATTTTGGTCGCCTCTATGGCCTTCAAACCTTCTTCCAGGGTGATGGAATTTATGGAATCATTACGGCTCAACAGCATATCGTTAAGCTTTGCCAGGGTATCCGCAATATACTGCTCACCCTTTTCTGTTTTAACGATCGTAATGATTCTGCGGTCGGTTGACGACGCCTTTCTGGCAATAAACCCCCGTTCCTCCATCCCGTCGATCAATGGCGTCATATTGGATTTGTTGATGCAAAGCCTGTCGCCGATGTGGGAGATGGGCAGCGGGCCATATTTGTCAAGCACAAGGAGAATACCAAGATAAGGCTTTGGGATTCCATCGTCCAGCTCCCTGGTAATAAATTGGACAAAGCTGTTATACAAATGGTAAAACTCGATAAAATCATGGACTCTGACTTCCGGCTCCTGATTGCTCATACATTACCTCCTGCGACTTCCACTTTTTCACCTTCGTTCAGGAAGCTTTGCCCCTCCAGTATTACTTTGTCCCCTTCTTTCAAGTCGCCCGATATTTCTGTCGCCGTATCGGTAGAAGCACCGATCTGGACGATTTTTTTCACAACGACATCCTCCTGCACCAGGTAGACAAATTCGATTCCGTTTTCGGAAACAATCGCGCCTCCAGGCACGGCAATGACATCCTTCCTGTTTATGGTGGGAACGACGGCCTTTGCAAACGTCCCGGGCTTTATGGCCCCGTCGCTGTTTTTCAATATAATTTTAACGTGATAAAACCCGGTTCTTGCATCAGCCGCCGGACTAATGGAGCCGACAGTTCCGTCAAGCTCTTTTTCTCCGCCGACGCCGATTTTGAATTTCAGAGTCTGTCCTGCGGAAAGCAGGGACTGAACTTCACCGGGAACATTGATTTCTGCCGAGAGGTCATCGGAGTTGATGATGGTAAATGCGTTAATTGCGCTGGATGTCATCTCCCCTGCCTTTACATTGCAGACGGAAACGATTCCGTCAATGGGAGACCGTACAATGGAGTTGTCGACCTGGACGGAGGCTGCGTCCACCGCCGCTTGCGCCTGGTTTGCCTGTGCCGTTGCCAGGCCGTCCGAGCCGCTGCCCTTTACTATCTCCAGATTTTTTTTGGCTGCCTCCAGATTTACCGCCGCATTTTTATATAGATTCTCCGTATTGTCCCGGTCCTGTTTGGATGCCGCCCCTTGCTGGTAAAGGTCTTCCGTCTTCCCGTAAGCGTCTTTGGCATTGTCATATTGCAGCTGTGCCTGCTCAAGGCCTGTCTCGGCATCAAGAAGCTGACGTTTTATTTCCTCTTTGGTGCTGGTAAGGGCTGCCTTGCTCTGGTTCAGCTGTGAATTGCTCTCTTCGGATTCCAGAGCAAAGAGGATATCCCCCTTTTTTACTTTGCTGCCAACACTGAAATATACATTGGATACCTTTCCGGGAATCTTGGCAGAGACATTGATGTCCCGGAAAGGAAGCAGTCTGGCGGGATAATCCACGGTGACGGTCAGCGAGGTCTTCGAAAGCGCCATAACCTTCACAAACGGAATCTCCTTTGCAATTTCACTCTGCTCTCCGCAGCCGGTGATAGAAATAAGAAATGCCATTACTATGGATGCCGTTAATACGGCTTTGAATCTTCTACGTTTCATGATTCTGCCTCCTGTTTAAAAACTGTTTCCGTCTCATGACCTGCAGCAAGGGTTTTTCCCTGCAAATCCCTGCTTCGTCTCCCGGGTTTGATTTTCTTCCGCAAATCATCAATCAGGGTATATACCACCGGTATGATGAGCGGCGTAAGAATCGTCGAGGCTGCAAGTCCGCCGATCAGAACAAGCGCCATTCCGGATTTCATTTCGCTTCCGTTGCCGTAGGACAGCGCGGCAGGAAGCATACCGAAAATCATTGTCACCGAGGTCATGATGATGGGCCGTATTCTGGTCACCCCTGCCTCCAGCAGGGCCTCTCTCAGCGGGAGCCCTCTTTTCATAAGGGTATTGGTATAGTCAATCAACAATGTACCGTTCTTCGAAGCGATGCCATCAAGCATGATGACACCGATAAGAGCCATGATATTCAAGGCTTCTCCGGAAATCGCCATTGCAAGCAGGGCCCCAATGATCCCGCATGGAAGGGAAAGCATTCTGATCACGGGTGTAAGATAGGATTCGTACAGGACTACCAGCACCATATAAACCAGAATTACGGATGCTATCAAAGCTTTTATGAGAGCGCTGAAGGATGTGCTCATCATGCTCTGGTCGCCGCCGTATTCGATTGCGTAGCCATAAGGCAGGTTCAAATTTACCAGCTTTGCCTGTATATCCTTGACGACGCCTCCCTGCACCCTGCCCTGCAGGTTGGCTTCGATCATAACAAGCTGCTGTCTGTCCCTTCTGGTTATTTCCCTTGGGCTGTCGGAATCCTTTATACTGGCGATCCTTCCCAGTTCCACCGGAGTACCGTAAGAGGATGCCAACGTAATGGAACGGATATCCTCGATGGTTTTTACCTGATCTTTCTTAAAACGCAGCTTGATATCGTATTCGCTGCCCTCTCTCCTGAACACGCCTGCATCGGCCCCTTCAATCGCCAGCCGCAGCATTGCTGCAGCCGCTTGCGAGGTTACCCCATACTCAGCCGCAGCGATCTTGTCAACGGCTACGCTGATATCAGGCCTGCGTGCATTTATGGAATTTGTCACATCCACGGTGCCCGGTACCTCTTTTACGGCTTTCTCCACATCCCCGGCTATTTTCTGGAGGACTTCCAGTTCCGGCCCGGTCAAATTTATGGCGATGGGCTTGGTGCTGTCGATGGATGTCCTTTCCATGAGGCTGGCCTCCGTTACCGACAATTCGACGCCTGTCATTTCTTTGCTCCAGCTCCTGACCTGGGCGGCAAGCTGGGTTTGTGTGTTTTTCCTCTCGTTCTTGCCCTTTAACCTGACTTTTATTTTCGCCACCGCCGAATTGTCGCCGTCTCCAATCATGGTAAGGTAATCGGTGACCTCGGGGAGGGATTTTAAATAATCCTCTACTTCCTTCACCTTTGCTTCGGTTTGTTTTAACGTAGACCAGGGGGTAAGGTTCATATCGATGGTCAATTTCCCCTGGTCGATCACCGGCAGGAATTCCGCCTGGATAACACCCGCGGGAATCAAAGAGGCGCTGGCGACGATGCCCGCCACAACAATGCCGATGATTTTCCACCGGTTGCCAAGGGACCACACCAGCAGTTTACGGTACCGGTTTATGATCAGCCTTTCAAAAAGCTGTGCGAACCTTCCAGGCCTTTTTTCCGCTTTCTCCGGCTTTCTCAATGCTTCCCTTTTATGCATGAAGGCCGCCATCATCGGTGTGAGGGTAAAGGAAATCAGCAGGGAAAACAATGTCGCAAAGACCACCGTAAGCCCAAACTCCTTCAGGAACTGGCCTACCAGGTCAGTCATGAAGGCGACGGGCGCGAATACCACAACGTCACACAGTGTAATCGCCACTGCAGCCAGACCGATTTCCTTTCTTCCTTCAATAGCAGCCACCTTCGGAGCCTTTCCCATTTTCATATGCCTGTCGATATTCTCAAGAATAACAATGGAGTCATCTACAAGTATTCCGACGCACATGGCGATACCCAGCAGGGAGACGATGTTGAAAGTGAATTTGAACACATACATCATGAAAAAAGTCGATATAATGGAGGTAGGAATCGCAATCAAAACAATCAAAGAGGACCTCCATCTTCTTAAAAACAGCAGCAGAATGATGGAAGTGGTTAAGATCCCCTCCAGGATGTTCCGGGTCGTCTCATCCAGGGAAGTGTTGATGAAATAGGTAGAGTCCTCTGCAATGACGATGTTGATGCTGCCGCCTTCGGAAGCCTCGAATTTTTCAATCTGGGCTTTGGCAAGGTTGGCCGTCTCAACGATATTTGCGTCGCTCTGTTTTTTAATTTGCAGGCCGATGGACGCGACACCGTTCAACCGGATGATTTCCTCCGTTTCAGGGTATTTAAGCTCAATATCGGCAATATCGCCCAATCTTACCGCCCCGCCCGCTACAGGTATACGCAGATCCTTTATTTCCTCGATATTCCCAAATTCGGCGGTTATCCTGACCATTCTGTTTCTGGTTTCTTCTTTCAGGGTGCCTGCCGGAATATTGACATTTTCAGCCCCCAGAAGCGACATGACGGTATTGACGCCGATCCCGTAATATTCCAGCTTCGTTTTGTCCAGTTCTATGCTCAGTTCCTTCTCTTGTGCGCCTGTAATTGTAACTTCTCCGATACCGCTGAGATTTTCAAGAGATTTTTTCAGCTTATCCACCTTGTTATACAGTTCTTCATAGGTGCTGCCGCCGGATACTGCCAGCGTTAGTACAGGCTCGGCATTCATGTCCATCTTTTGTATGACCGGAGCCGTAGCTTCATCAGGCAATTCCCCCCGGATGCCGTCAATGGCTTTCTGGGTATCCACCAGGGAAGAGTTTGGATCCGCCGACATCTTAAACATGACAATCGTATATCCGTAGCCGTCTCCCGCCACCGAATTGATGCGGTCTATTCCGCCTACGCTTGCTACGGCATTCTCAAAGGGCTCGATGATGTCCCTCTCTATTTCCTCGGAACCAGCCCCCGGATAGGTCGATTGAATGGTAACAACAGGTATGTTGGACGCCGGGAGAAAATTCGCCCCCAGGTTCATATAACCTACGACACCGACGCCTACCAGCAAAATGATAAGCATGATAATGGCGGTAGGCCGCTTTACCGATAATTCCGTTATGTTCATTGTGCTCCTTTTTATTTGGTTATTAATTCATATGGTTATATTTTTGTACTATTATATTATAAAACTTTCCGGAGAATATGACAAGAAAAAAGAGCCGAGCGGCTCTTTTTTTTTTGCAAATTATTATCTTCAACTGCACTGCCCTTGTCGTCAAGGGAACCATAAAGCCAGGAAACAGCAAGCCAATCCCAACGGCCTACAAAATCGCTCCTTTTTTACTGGCGCTGCGTTTTGTATTGTCTTTCCCCCGTCCAATCAAAGCTTCCTTCTTCACTGTAAACTTCAACTGGTCTTCCTCCAGTTCCACCAGCACCTCATCGCCGGGTTTGATTTTCCCTTCCAGCATCTGCTCGGCCAGCTTGTCTTCGATCATTGACTGGATTGCCCTCCGCAGCGGCCGGGCGCCGTAAACCGGATCAAAACCCTTTTTGGCAAGAAAAGTCTTTGCCTCGTCCGCCACAACCACAGTGATTTCATTTTGCTTCAGCCTCTTTGCCAGCACGTCGGTCATGATACCCACAATACTCTTTATGTGCTCTTCATCCAGAGGGTGGAACACAATGACTTCATCCACCCTGTTGAGAAATTCGGGGCGGAAGGTCTTTTTCAATTCACCCATGACATTGGACTTCATATCTTCATAGCTGCGCGCCTTATCATCGCCAATGACAAAGCCGAGACGTTTCGGTTCGGTGATCATCCTGCCTCCGACATTGGAGGTCATGATAATGACGGTGTTGCGGAAATCCACCACTCTTCCCTGGGCATCCGTAAGCCGGCCATCCTCCAATATCTGCAAAAGAATATTGAAAACATCGGGGTGGGCTTTTTCGATTTCGTCAAACAGCAGCACCGAATATGGCTTTCTTCTTACCTTTTCCGTCAGCTGACCGCCTTCGTCATAGCCAACGTATCCGGGAGGCGAGCCTACCATCCTGGATACGGCAAATTTCTCCATGTATTCCGACATATCGATGCGGATCATGGCATTTTCATTGCCAAACAATGCCTCGGCAAGGGCTTTGCTCAATTCCGTCTTGCCCACCCCGGTAGGCCCCAGGAAAATAAAGGAACCTGTGGGGCGCTTGGGATCCTTCAAGCCGACCCTGCCTCTTCTTATGGCCCTGGATACGGCCTTGACCGCTTCGTCCTGGCCAATCACCCTTTCATGGAGCACATCCTCCATTTTCATGAGCCTTTCGGATTCTTCCTCCGCAAGCCTCTTGACCGGAATTCCCGTCCAGCTGGCTACAATATCGCCCACTTCTTCTTCGGTAACGGTATCGGTTTTTGTCTGGTTTTTCTGCATCCACTCGTTCTTTACCTTTTCCAGTTCGGTTTTCAACTGCAATTCCTGGTCTCTTATCCCTGCGGCCTTCTCAAATTCCTGGCTCCTGATGGCGTCCTCCTTTTCCTTGCTCAGCTTCTCCACCCGCTCTTCCAGGCTCTTCAAGTCGGGAGGAGCCGTGAAGGACTTGAGCCTTACCCTGGATGCCGCTTCATCAATCAAGTCGATTGCCTTATCCGGCAGATACCTGTCGCTTATATACCTGTCCGACAGCTTCACCGCCGCCTCAAGTGCTCCATCGGTAATCTTGACCCTGTGATGGGCTTCATATTTGTCCCGGATGCCCTTTAGGATTTCCACCGCTTCCTCTTTGGAGGGCTCTCCTACCGTAATGGGCTGGAACCTTCTTTCCAGGGCGGCGTCCTTTTCCACATGCTTTCTGTATTCCGCCAGCGTAGTAGCGCCAATGACCTGTATCTCTCCCCTTGCAAGGGACGGCTTCAAAATGTTGGAGGCGTCGATAGCGCCTTCCGCGGCGCCGGCGCCGATAATCGTGTGCATTTCATCGATAAAGAGGACAACATTGCCCGCTTTGCGGATTTCATCCAGGGCTTTTTTAAGCCGTTCTTCAAATTCGCCCCGGTATTTGGCGCCTGCAACCATGGAAGACAAATCCAATGTTACGACCCTTTTGCCCTTTAAGGTCTCGGGAATGTTTCCTTCTATGATCTTCTGCGCCAGACCTTCCGCAATGGCTGTTTTACCTACACCGGGTTCACCGATGAGGCAAGGGTTGTTTTTTGTCCTTCTGCTTAAAATCTGTACGACCCTTTCAATTTCCTTGTCACGGCCTATAATCGGGTCAAATTTATCTTCACGGGCCATTTCCGTAAGATCTCTGCCAAATTGGTTCAAGGTCGGGGTGTTGGAATAGGTTGAGCTGTGTTTCGGCTCTCCCGTAGAGCCGGGAGCTTCTTCGTTCAGCATCCTGACGATATCGTTCAAAAGCTTCTGGGGATCTATGCCAAGGTCAATCAATATTCTTACGGCTACGCTTTCCCCCTCCTTCATGACGCCAAGGAGCAAATGCTCGGTCCCGATATAATTGTGGCCCAATCTTCTGGCTTCCTTCAGACTCAGTTCAAGAACCTTTTTGGTCCTGGGCGTAAAGCCGAGGGGCTGCTGGCCTACCGTTTCGCCTTTCCCCACCAGTTCCTCGATTTCCTTCAATACCTTGTCCTCGGTCACCCCCTGGTTCTGCAGCACTCTTGCGGCAACGCCGGTCCCCTCCTTGACAAGGCCCAGCAGCAGATGCTCGGTCCCCACGTAATTATGGCCCAGCTGCATTGCATTTTCCTGGGAAAAGTTTATAGCCCTTTCGGCTTTTTCTGTAAATCTTCCGTACATTCATCATCACGACCTTTCCATATTCAAACGGGCACGTTACTCAGGACAGCGTGTCCCCATACTTCTTCAATTTCCAATGGGGGCATGCCCCCATACCCCCTCGCTGCGGGCGAAATGTATTCTCCCTACGCTACACTTCGTGCGCCACGCTTATACGTGGCGTTTGAACAACGTCAGTCGGGGTTTGCTACCCACCACTGACAGCTTTTTTATTCGGTAACCCCCACCTAAGAGGAGGGGGGCTGTTTAACGTTGTTCAAACTGCTCCTTATGAGCTCAGCCCGCCTTATATCCCGTTCATCCGGACTGAGGGTTTTGCCTGCAAGCCGCTGGATATACGCCGGCTGAGCGACAAGCATTATTTCATTCAACGTTGTCATATTTATACCAACAATTATTCCCATATCAACGCCCAGTCTAACATCGGATAGCAATTTCAGGCTTTCTTCGGCGGAGATGATCCTGGCATTGGAAAGCAATCCAAAGGACCGGTATATCCTGTCTTCAAACCGGTTCGGATTTTGATTGTAAAGCTCCTTCCGGAGCAGCTTTTCCTGTTCTATGATCTGGGAAGCCACATTCTTGACGCTTCCGATGATTTCCTCTTCCGTTTGGCCAAGGGTAACCTGGTTGGATATTTGAAACATGCTGCCCGATGCTTCGCTGTTTTCGCCGTAGATCCCTCTGACGGCAATACCGATCTTTCCGCATGCCTCCAGTATGTTTCTCATATATCCCGTCATCCCCAGGGCGGGAAGATGAAGCATTACGGATGCCCTGATCCCTGTCCCGACATTTGTAGGGCAGCAGGTAAGATAGCCCAGATTTTTATCAAAGGCAAAATCCATTTTATCCTCAAACAGAACATCCAGCTTGCTGCACAACCGCCATGCTTCATCCAGGCGCATGCCCGGGAATATGCATTGTATCCTTAGATGATCCTCTTCATTGATCATGATGCTGATCTTCTCATCTCTGCTGATGATGACTGCGCTCTCCCGCTTACCTTCACCCAGTTCCGGGCTGATGAGGTGCTTTTCCACAAGTATCTGCCTGTCAATGGGATCCAGCCGCCCGATTTTCATAAGGACCAGATTTTTTGCCATGACTTCGCTGCTCTGGGAAATGGATTCCCAGACTTTGTTTATGATTGCCTCGCCCTGTTGGGGGTTCATTCTCGTCGGAAAAGGTATGCAGTTAATATTCCTGGCCAGTCTCACCCTGCTGCTGACTGCAATTTCAGCTTCCCGGCTCTCAATACTCTTCTCATCCATCATTCTTCCTTTAACCCGCCTTCCACAGCTTTTATCCTGTCCCTTATCTCTGCAGCCTTTTCATATTCCTCCGCCTGTATGGCTTTTCCAAGCAGCTCTTTCAGCCTTTCAACCTCTCTGGAGGCATCAATTGCTTTTGATATGCCGGCAGGCGCCTTGCCCGTATGCTCATAGTTACCGTGAAGCCTTTTCAATACCGGCTTAAGCCTCTCACCGTATTTTGCATAACAGTTGTTGCACCCCATCTTTCCGGTCTTTCCAAAGTCCTCGAAGCTCATTCCGCAAATCTCACAGAATTCCTCCTTGGAGGCGCTGTCCGCAGGCGAATCATCCTGACCCGCCCCTATGAATCCGGATAAGAAATCGTAGAGATTCAACGGTGAACCGAAGGCGCCGAAGCCCAGCTGGCTTTTTTCCCTGGCACACTGGTCGCAAAGCACCATTTCAGCCTTTTCACCGTTTACTATTTTTGTAAGATGAACATTTGCCGGTCTCTTATGACATTGCTGGCACAACATTCACACCACTCCCTGTTTAAAATTTTTGGTTCTGCCACTTTGCTAGCACACATTTCAATCCACGCACTCGTCAGGAGCGCGACTGTGTAATATTATACTTTCACACAAGCAGGCTTGTGAGAATATTTTTCAAAATGCTGGCCCTCAGGATATCCCTGTCGGGCATGGGGACAAACCCCAACACCTTGTCGCTGGTCGCGGCCTTCAAAATCAAGCCTTCCCTTGCAGAGACCACATCGTAGTCCACAAAGTTGTTAATGAATATCTCTGCAGATTGCTGAGAGATACTTATGCCCATGGAAGATACAATATGCATGAGATAGTTGCCGGGACGGTTGATATTCACTCTCCGGATTTTAATATGCCCTCCTCCGCCCCTGCGGCTCTCGACATAATAGCCTCTGTCTGTGGTAAACCGGGTGTCTATGACATAATTGATCTGCGAGGGAACACAATTAAAATGGTTTGCCAGCTCATTCCTTTGAATTTCCACGGATCCATCGGTATCATTCATCAATTGCTTGATAAATGCTTCGATAATATCGCTCATTCTGGCCATTCGCTTCACCCCACCATCCTTTATCCATATCGAAATGCTTCATAGCGTAAACCATTTACACAAACCGATCGATACAAGTCAAAAAAATTATTGATTTTGACTTTCTTTGACTTTTAATTATATTATAAAGCACTGCTGAAATATATTCAAGCATAATTTCAAATTTTCGGTTCCAGGTTGCCGGCGCCCCACCGCCGGCCATCCGTTAATCGCTTCTTTTTTCATCATTGCCGGAAGCAGCATCGTCTGTCAATTCTTCAAGATGCCTTGCAATCTTTCTCTGTCTGTCGGGCGTTACCCACTGGTCAAAGGAAGGTATGAATTCACCATACATCGTATTGTCCTCAATACGTTCATCACGAATATTCGTCCTGTTTTTTTTGTTGGCCACAAATATCACTCTCCTTAATAAAATTATTAGCAATTATAAAGTATTTTTTACGTGATACCTGCTTTGTATACGATGGACAATGAAAATAAAAACAGCCCGATGGCTGTTCGTGAATAGCAATAGAAATTATCTGGAGGCACCCTGCATCCTTCTCAATTTTTTCTTTATAATACACCCCCTGGGAAATTGCCCAGCAGTTCCTGCCCGTAGGTTTGGGGTTTGACAGGCTCATCGGAGCCGGGGCGCTTTTCATTCATACTGATTCCAATGGTTGAAAGCTCCACCAGATCGCTCATTTTTTTCAATGGCCGCCCCCTACCTTATTCTATTTCTATTCTCGTCGAACTAACTGATCCCAGGGAAGAAATATCCCCGACAGGGTTACGGCTGATTCTTATTTTCTCCAGAGCGGTCAAAGCTCCCAGCGCTTGTGCGTCGCTTATCCTGTTGTCATAAACATCCAATACCTTCAGACCGGTTAAAGTACCCAGCGGAGTAATATCATTGATCTTATTCTCATTCAGTATCAGTTCGGACAATTGGGTTAAGGCGCCGAGCGGTTTCACATCATATATATCATTATCACCTAGATTCAAGCTTGAAATATTTATAAGCTCTTTAATCGGTTCTATATCACTTATATCATTATGAAAAAGGTTTAGTGCCGTCAAACTTTTCATGGTACTGAGTGATGTAATATCCGAAATATGGTTTCCGCCCAAGGATAAGACCTCCAGACTGTTTGTCCCCTGGAAAGCATTAAGATTGTCTATGTAATTGTTATCAAGATAGAGCTGCTTCAAACTCGAAACATTTCCCAGTGAGTCAATGTTCTTTAGATGATTGTCTTTTACACTCAACAATGTAAGATACGGCAATTCATTTAAAATGTTGATATTACTTATAATATTGTTATCAAGCGTCAGCTCACTGATATTCTGAAAGAACTGCAGCCCTTCAAGATTGCTTATAGACATTCCGCTTGCATCAAGGCTTGTAATGGCCGACACATCCTCAAAAAGCAGAACTCCTGATAATTTACCCAGTTTTTCTCTTATTACCCTTTCCAGATTACTATCCTCTAAATACAGCAGCCCTGCTTTTTCGCAGATAACTTTTAACTTTTCTTTTGGAAAGCTATTTTCCACATCATCAATCGTAACCTTCCCTGTTTTCACCTGTAATGCGATGAAATTGTATATGTCTGCCTCCTTATCGTCTTTTTGCTGAACCACAGCTTCATTTTGCTGTTGTTCTGCCGACCGGAAAGAAATGGTCAAACCGGCGGACATTAAGTAATTATAAACAATTACTCCGGAGACCGTCACTGCAAGAACCAATGCAGCGATGATCCCTATGGTTTTTACTTTATTTTTCTTGTTTTTCTTCTTCGTTGAATTCATTTCATCCATATAGCCCCTGGTACTATCTTCCAACAAATTCATAATAAACCCTCCTTGTATATCATCGTTATTTTTGACGCTGCTAAAGCTGGTTTATGCATGTTAACCGGATACTATAATCAGCCCGGCATAAAAACCGATGCTTATTAGCAAAATCGCAATCAGGACAATCAGGACCACTTTCGCCAGCTTCATTTTTATCCAATCCCCCAATATATTGTGAATTTTAACAATATCATATCAGAATCACTTATTATGTAAAATGAGTAATTACTATCACAAACAGATAGTACACTGCTACTAGCATTTTCCATTTATAGACTACCAGAGTAGCATTATGTCAATTAGCAAATTGTTCATTGACGTCGCAACAAGGCTGTATTTGCCGGATACAACCATAAAAGCTCTATTGGTGTATGGATCTGTGTCCGGGTCGCACTGCAGGCAGCTTCTGCAAACAAGTCCAGATCGGAGAAACCGGCAGAAATTTAAGGAATGATAGCAATTTTTGTTTAGGAGCATTCCTGTAAGTAAGAAATTTGATCTTTGAAAAATTAAGTACCCTCACGTAAAATATGAAATGTGCTGAAACACCACAAATGAAGGCACAAATCAAATATACGGAGGGTGACTAATAT
>JAFABI010000090.1 GCA_023426125.1 Bacillota bacterium | reverse complement strand
CCTTCAGGCCCAGGCCTGTCAATTCCCTGACAACCTTGATAACCTTGATCTTTTCTGCGCCGACATCCTTCAGGATAACGTTGAATTCCGTCTTTTCTTCAGCTGCGGGTGCTGCTGCGCCGCCTGCTGCAGGAGCTGCCGCAACTGCTGCGGGTGCTGCTGCTGCGGATACGCCGAATTCTTCTTCAAGAGCCTTTACCAATTCGGACAATTCCAATACGGTTAATGCCTTAACATCTTCAATCAATTTTGTAACTTTTTCGCTAGCCATTTTAAAAATACCTCCATATTTTAATTAATAAAAATTTTTATTGTGTTTCATTATGCGCTTGCCTTTTGTTCAGCAATAGCATTCAATGCCACGACAAGACCCCGGATGTTTCCGTTCAGTACATTTACCAGACCGGAGATGGGAGCGTTCAAGCCGCCCAAAACCTTGGATATGAGCACTTCTCTCGAAGGCAGGTCCGCAAGAGCCTTTATTCCGTTTACATCGATAATCTTGCCTTCTACGACGCCCGCTTTCAACTCAAGCTTGTCAAACTTCTTGACATACTCGCTCAACACCTTGGCGGGAGCGACTGCATCCGTGGGGCTTGAAGCCATGGCCGTCGGTCCGTTCAATATGGGATCCAGACCGTCAAGTCCGTTCTCTTTGGCAGCAAATCTGGTGAGGGTGTTCTTCACAACCTTGTATTCGACTCCTGCTTTTCTGAGAGCGTTTCTCAGTTCGGTATCCTGTTCGACGGTAAGTCCTCTGTGGTCAGCAAAAACGATGGCTTTTGCAGCCTTCATTTTCCCACTGATTTCATCAATGACTACACGTTTTTGACTAATCGTATTTTCCTTTGGCAATATTTACACCTCCTTATACCTTCCATAATAAATAAACCCTTTGCATGCAAAGACATACAAAGGGTAAAGGTTTCTTAAGAAACGATTCCTACCTCGGCAGGGCGACCGGAGTCATTTACGCTTTTTACGGCACCTGCTGTCTATGGCATGCAAATATTCAGTTGAACAACGTCTATCTTACAATAATATCTCCCGTTTGTAAAGCAAAATATTTTTGCCTTACAGCATGGACATAATTTATTCGGTTACCTTGGCCGTATTGACCTTTATCCCCGGTCCCATTGTTGTCGAAACAACAACGCTCTTCAGGTACTGGCCTTTTGCTGCAACCGGTTTTGCCTTGATGATTGCTTCCATCAGGGTGTGGAAATTGTCCACCAGCTTTTCAGCTTCAAAGGACACCTTGCCGATGGGGCAATGGATGATGTTTGTCTTGTCAAGCCTGTACTCAATCTTACCGGCTTTGATGTCTGCAATCGCCCTGGTAACATCCGGTGTAACCGTACCGGCCTTGGGGTTTGGCATGAGTCCCTTGGGACCGAGAATCTTACCGAGTCTGCCCACAACACCCATCATATCGGGCGTAGCTACTACTACGTCAAAATCAAACCAGTTTTCACCCTGTATTTTTGCCACCAGATCCTCGGCACCTACATAATCGGCGCCGCCCTGTTCGGCTTCCTTAGCCTTGTCGCCCTTTGCAAAAACAAGAACCCTTACTTTTTTACCGGTACCATGGGGCAGAACAACCGCACCCCTGACCTGCTGATCGGCATGCCTTGAATCGACGCCAAGCTTGATATGGGCTTCAACGGTCTCATCGAATTTTGCCTTGGCCGCCTGCTTTGCCAGCGACATGGTCTGGGCCGGATCGTAGAATGTCGCTCTATCGATTAACTTTGAACTTTCAAGATATTTTTTGCCTCTCTTCATTCCTATCCTCTCCTTCGTGGTAAATTTTTCGGGAAACTCCCGTTCCCTCCCACAACCAGAAACCAAATATCAGAAACCGGATATATGCTCTCTGTCTTAACGGTTTAAACTCACTCTTCCACAACAATACCCATGCTTCTTGCCGTTCCGGCGATCATGCTGGCTGCAGCATCAACGCTGGCTGCGTTAAGATCGGGCATTTTCATTTCAGCTATTTTTCTAACTTCCGCTTTGGAGATCTTTGCAACTTTTTCCTTGTTCGGCTTACCTGAACCGCTCTCGATCTTGCATGCCTTCTTCAAAAGAACCGAAGCCGGCGGAGTTTTCAAAATAAAAGTAAAGGATCTGTCCGCATAAATGGTAATAACTACCGGTATTACCAATCCTGCATCTTTGGCCGTCCTCTCATTGAACTCCTTGCAGAATCCCATGATGTTTACACCATGCTGTCCTAAAGCTGGTCCAACCGGTGGAGCCGGAGTTGCCTTCCCCGCTGTAATCTGAAGTTTTACATAGCCGGTTATTTTCTTTGCCATGTTTATTCCACCTCCCAATCTTTTGAAAACCGCTGTCGGCAGCATAAAATACCGCTTTCCGGCAATTTTCAAATAGTTAATCTATAGACGTAAAGAGACCTTTCGGTCTTCTGCCTATCAAACCAATGCTTATTACAATTTTTGTATTTGCGTCAATTCCAATTCAACCGGAGTTTCTCTTCCAAACATTGAAACAGCCACCCGTACCTTCTTCTTCTCCATGTTGATCTCTTCAACAATGCCGATGAAGTTTTCCAGCGGTCCGGAAATAACCCTTACATTGTCGCCGACTTCATAGTCGACGGTAGGAGCAAATTCTTCCACTCCCATGGTCTTGACTTCGTCATCCGTAAGCGGAACAGGTTTCGATCCCGGTCCGACAAAGCCTGTAACGCCGCGGGTATTCCTAACGACATACCAGGATTCATCCGACATCAGCATCTTGACCAGAACATACCCGGGGAACACCTTCCGCAGGGTCGCCTTCTTCTTGCCATCCTTGATCTCGATCTGCTCCTCCATGGGAACGACGATATCCAGGATGGATTCCTGCATGCTCCTGTTTTCAACAATTTTTTCCAGGTTGGCCTTGACTTTGTTTTCATACCCCGAATAAGTATGGACGACATACCATTTTGCGCCCTCAGGCATATCATTCACCAGCATAAGGCTTTATGTCCTCCTTCATTACTTTGCCAGAGTCCATTTAACTAAGTAGTTAAGAGCCTCGTCTGCTATCCAGATAAGCGCCCCGACAGCAAAACACGTCATCAATACACTGAAGGTATTGTTTACCAGTTGCTGCCTTGTAGGCCATATTACCTTTTTAAGCTCAGTTCTTATATCCTTAAAGAATCTGACAAGATTCTTCCTGGCTTTCGCCAATTTGGACGTGCCTGCATTCTCAGCCATGTTTCCGCACCTCCGCTTAATTATTTCGTTTCTTTGTGTGATGTGTGCTTATGGCAAAATTTGCAATACTTTTTCATTTCGATCCTGTCCGGATCGTTCTTTTTGTTCTTCATGGTGTTGTAATTCCTTTGCTTGCAATCCGCACAAGCCATAACAATTTTAACTCTCATCCCTTATACCTCCAGCATCCCCGCATTTTAAAAGCCCTCGCAAAAAAAAAAGACCTCCGTTGACGGAGCAATAAATAATTTAACATAGTTCACTCGAAAAGTCAAGGGTTTTGTTTTGGCCTTAAAACTTACGAATTTACGAATTGAACGAACTGAGGTTTTTATTTATACAAGTGACAAGCTATGTAGTGTTTTTCTTCAACTTCCTGCCATCTAGGCATTTCTTTTTTACAGATATCCATCGCTTTTACGCAGCGGGTATGGAAGGAACACCCGGTGGGGGGGTTAAGCGGACTTGGGACTTCTCCTTCCAACGGGATCCTTTTCCTGGTCTGCTCTATAGCCGGATCCGCAATGGGCACAGCGCTATGCAGCGCCTGGGTATAGGGATGCAGGGGATTTTCATGGAGCCTGTCGCTGTCTGCCAACTCAGCCATATTTCCAAGGTACATTACCAGTATGCGGTTGGAAATGTATCTGACCATGGAAAGGTCATGGGCAATAAACAAATAGGTAAGGCCCATTTGTTCCTGCAAATCCTTCATCAGGTTTACCACTTGGGCCTGGATGGAAACATCCAGCGCGGATATGGGTTCATCACAGATGATGAATTCCGGATTTACAGCCAACGCACGAGCAATGCCGATTCTTTGCCGCTGTCCGCCGGAAAATTCGTGGGGATACCGGCTCATATGCTCCGACTGGAGACCGACAAGTTCCAGCAGCGCCCGTACCTTTTCCCTGCGTTCTTTTCCCATAGCCAGCCTGTGGATGTCCATGGGTTCTCCGATAATATCCTCTACCGTCATTCGAGGATTCAGGGATGCATATGGATCCTGAAATATCATTTGCATCTTTTTCCGGTATTGTTTCATGTCCTGTCCGGGAAGCTTGAGAATATCCACACGATTATAATAAACCTCTCCTGCGGTAGCCGGATACAGACGGACAATGGTACGCCCGGCCGTGGATTTTCCGCAGCCCGATTCCCCAACCAGCCCGACGGTTTCCCCCGGCATGATGTCCAGGTTGAGGTTGTTCACAGCTTTCAGCCACTGTTGACCAATACGAAAATACTTTTTCAAATTTTTTATTTTAACAAGCGGTTCCTTTTGTTTCGGCAAATTCTCCAAAGGATTCCCTCCTTTTTTCATTTCTTTTATAGTGCCTTTGCTTTTTGAGCCATAGGATGGCTGCACCAGCAGGAAGCAAAATGGCCTTGCTCCAGACCGGTCATATTCGGGTTATCGGTCTGACATATTTTCATCGCCTCGAAACACCGGGCATAAAAAGGACACCCCTTCGGCGGATGAAACAAATCCGGCGGAGATCCGGGTATCGGTGTTAATGCTTTCGCCCGGCTCATACCCACATTGGGAACCGATGCCAAAAGGCCCCTGGTATAAGGATGCTGCGGATGGCTGAAAATATTCCTTGCATATCCTGCTTCAACAATCTGGCCGGCATACATCACTACCACCCGGTCACACATTTTTGCGACAACCCCCAGATCATGGGTAATCAGGATAATGGACGTTCCCGTTTTCTTCTGAATATCTTTTAAAAGCTCCAGTATCTGCGCTTGAATGGTAACATCCAGAGCCGTTGTGGGTTCATCGGCAATCAAAAGCTTCGGATTGCAGGCCAGCGCCAGAGCAATCATAGCCCTTTGCCGCATCCCGCCTGAAAATTCATGGGGATATTGCTGTATTCTTTTTTCCGGTTGGGCGATGCTGGCAAGCTTCAGCAAATCCACAGCCTTGTCCAAAGCTGCCTTTTTGGATAATTTTTGATGCAGCATAAGCCCTTCGGCAATCTGTTGTCCGATTCTCATGGTGGGATTCAAGGATGTCATGGGGTCCTGGAAAATCATTCCCATATCCTTCCCCCGTACTTTTTGCATTTCCTTCTCAGTCTTTTTTAGCAAATCCCGCCCTTGAAAAAGGATGCTTCCGCCTTTGTACCTGGCCGGAGGCTGGGGCAGGAGCTGCATAACGGACTGGGCCGTTACGCTTTTCCCGCATCCTGACTCGCCGACAATCCCCAAGGTCTCCCCTTTATACAAATCAAAAGTCACGCCTCTGACAGCCTGCACTTCACCGGCATAGGTATCAAAGGAAACTTTCAAATCTTTAACCTGCAGCAGCTTTTCCATTTCCCGTTTCTCCTTCCTATTTCCTTAGCCTGGGATCCAGCGCATCCCGAAGCCCGTCTCCCAGCACATTAAACGCAAACATAATCAATGAGATCAGGAAAGCGGGGATGAATAATTGGTAAGTATCCCCAATGACAAATGCCGTCAAAGCATCGTTGGCCATGGAACCCCAACTGGCCATAGGCGCCTGTACTCCAAGACCCAGAAAGCTGAGTGTCGCTTCCGCAAAAATCGCGCTGGGTACCGAAAGAGTCATATTTACGAGAATGGGCCCCATGATATTGGGGATCATATGCTTTTTCAATATCCAGCCGGTGCTGGCACCCATGGCTTCCGCCGCATGTACAAACTCCATTTCCTTCAATTGCAGCACCTGACCGCGGACAATTCTCGCCATTCTGAGCCATCCTGTGATGGATATTGCCAGAATAACGGGAAATAAACCTCTGGGCAGTATTACCATTAAAAGGATAACCACCAATAAATACGGCAAACTGTAAAGAATTTCGGCAATTCGCATCATGATATTATCTACCTGGCCGCCTTTCAGCGCGGAAACACCGCCATAAACCACACCAATGGCAAAATCGATAAGAGCTGCAAGAATCCCTATCAAAATAGATATCCGGGCGCCATACCACGCCCTGGTAAAAATATCCCGGCCAAAGCTGTCGGTACCAAACCAGTGCTCGGAATTAGGTTCCATATTCTTTTTGTTGAAATCCTGCTCGAAATAAGTATAATGATTCAAATAGGGGCCGATTAACGCCATAAGGACCAAAAGAATGATAATGCCAAGGCCCGCTATGGCCAGTTTATTTTTTCTGAGTCTCTGCCACGCATCCTGCCAGTAAGTTAAACTGGGGCGTTTGATATCTTCCGTCCCTTCAAAATTGTTCTGCGCCGGTTCAAACAGCTCCGGCAACAATTCCAGTTTTTTCTCTTCAAGCATTGATACCGCTCCCCTCATTTGTGAATTCTTCCATGTTTTTTTCCTCCGAAGGGCCGGTAATCTCCCTGGTCTTCCCCGGCAATTTGATGCGCGGGTCAATAAACACATAAGCGATGTCTACAACGAAAACCAGTACAATCAAAATGGCGCTGTAAAAAACGGTCGAGCCCAGAATTACCGAATAGTCCCTGTCGGTAACTGATTGCACAAAGGCTTCCCCCATTCCGGGAATACTGAATATTCTCTCGATAATAAAACTACCGACAATTAAGTTTGTCGCCGTAATCCCCAGCACCGTGACAACCGGTAAAATCGCGTTCCGAATGCCATGACGCCAGACGACCTTTGCCTGGGACAGACCTTTGGAACGGGCCGTACGGATATAATCCTGGTTCATGACCTCAAGCATGGAGGAACGCATCATCCTTGCAATTACAGCCAACGGCATCATCATAAGGGCAATGGTCGGAAGGACCGTATGTGCAAAAGATTTCCACTGGCCAGGCGGAAAAAGGCGCCATTGCACCGCCGCGTAGTGAATCAACAGCGTACCCATGATAAAGCTGGGCACCGATATGCCGATGATGGCCAGAATCATGGAAATGTAATCAGGCCATTGATTATGCCTGAGCGCTGCAATGATGCCCAAAACAAGACCGACGGCAATAGCCACAATCAATGCCTGCATCCCCAGCCGGGCGGACACAGGGAAATTGTTTTTAATATAATAATTCACGTTGACGACCCGCGACTTGGTGGAAGGGCCAAAATCAAGTCTGGCCAGATTTTTTAAATAAATAAAATATTGAACCACTTTAGGCTTGTCCAGATTATAATGCCTGAGCAGATTGTTGTATACGCCTGACGGCATATTTCCTTCTTTGGCGAACGGATCGCCGGGTATTGTGTGCATCAGGATAAATGTAAAAGTAATAATAACCCAGATGGTAAATATAGCTGTAAAAAACCGGTTTATGATATACCGCAGCAATACATATCCCCCCTCTTTCATCATTCTATCTGAGTTTTATAGCAAGCTGCAACACACGTTTTTCCCGGATATGCAGGCCATAACACCAAGAGGTTGTCTGCATACCTTTAAAAGCACTGCATTGATATAATACAAACCACCAGGCTATAGGCAATAGGTCATAGATCCTTTCCGATTACCCGCCACACATTGCCTATTTCCCTTCAATTCATAAATTTCTAACTTGCAGAAAAAGCAAAGCAGGGTATGCCACCAGCCGGATCCCCTTCTTTAGGCATCGGCGCACTTGCTCCAAAAGAGTTTGCCTCCCTGCAAACTCTTTTGGAAACAAGCTGCAGCATACCATCCTGCCGAAACAGAATATTATTCAATATCTGCATAGATTGCGGAAACGTCACGGTTAACAACCTTAAAAATACCTTTTACATTGGGTTTTACAACGTAAGGGCGCGTATAGAAGTAAATCGGCATCACCGGGAGATCCTTCATGAAAAGGGCTTCTGCCTGCTTCATGCTTTCAAACCGTTTGGTTTGATCAAATTCGGTTTTAGCCTTTTGTATGTATTTATCAAAATTCTCATCGGTCCAGCCGGTGTCATTTTGCGTGCTTTCGGAAGCCCACATATCCAGGAAGGTCATCGGGTCGACATAGTCCCCGATCCAGCCTGCTCTGGATACTTGATAATCCAATGCATGCTCACGGTCAATCTTTACCTGGAAATCGGTATTTTCCAGTTGAACCTCCACTCCCAGGTTGTTCCTCCACATTTCCTGAACTGCTTGAGCAATGGCTTTGTGTCCCTCATCGGTGTTATAGAGGATGGTAAAACTGAGGCTGTTCATTCCGGATTCCGCAAGACCTTCTTTTAAAAGCTGTTTTGCTTTTTCAACGTCTTCCTTGAAGTAATTGCCTACCGTTTTCTGGTAATCCTTTCCATCCGGCATTGGAATTCCCGGAGGCACAAGGCCAAATGCAAGATTCTGTCCCCCCTGCGCAACCTTATCCACGATCGTCTGACGGTCAATCGCCATGGACAATGCCTGTCTGATTTTCAGGTTGTCAAAAGGTTTTACGGTGGTATTGAAACGATAGAAATAAACTGCCAGTTCGCTGCCGATGGTCAGATCGGGATTATTTTCTTCACGAAGCTTAGCCAGCACGTCAGGCGGCAGGTTAAAATCTACATCCAGATTACCGCTTTCATATGACAGCCATGCGCTTGTGTTATCAGCAGTCATGGCAAAATCAATACCGTCCAGTTTGATTTCCTTTGCATTATAATAATATTCATTTTTCTTTACAACAATGTTTGATTTTTGGTTCCATTCAACAATTTTGAAAGGACCGTTGGAAACGTGGGTGGAGCCGTCATTGGCCCATTCGGCGTTTGCTTCCTGAACCTTTTTATCCACAGGATAATAGGTGTAGAATGCACACAGTTCCAGAAAATAAGGAGTGGGCTGAGCCAGCTTCACTTCAAGCGTCGTATCGTTCAGCGCTTTTACACCGACTTTGTCTTCAAGCGCTTTCAAGCCGTCCCCGTCTATTTTTTCCGGATCCGCGCTGTTGAATTCCGCGCCGCCCGCAAGGTAATAGAGCTGAAATGCATAATCGGAAGCCGTAAGAGGATTCAATGCATATTTCCATGCATATTCAAAATCCTGAGCGGTAACCGGGTCGCCGTTTGACCATTTTATACCGTCCCGCAATGTAAAGGTGTAGGTCAGATTGTCAGCGGAAGTTTTCCAATCCTTCGCCATCCCGGCTACGATTTTGCCCTCCGGTGTTCTTTTGGTCAATCCTTCAAAAACATGGTCCAGAATAATGGACTCATGGGTTCCCTGTGCCAATGCCGGATGCAAGGAACCCGGATTGCTCTGGGAATTCATATTCAGGATTTTTTTTCCGTCGCTGTCGTTATTTTGCCCAGTGGTTTTACAGGCGCTGAACATCATAGCAAAAGCCAGGAAAAGACTGACTACCAATAAGATTTTTCTCTTCATCGTCATCACTACCTTCCTTCCTATGTTCCGGATTATCCGGTTGTTATATATTGATTATTATACTATTAAACTTCTTATCTGTCACGTATTAGTTTAATTTCTTTGAATAGCTATTTAAGGATTTTAATTACATTTGAGGTGGCTTTTATACTACTAAAATCCTTATCTGTCATGTATTAATTTAATTTTTTTAATTCGTAATTTAAGAATTTTTATGCCACTCCGAGGATCGAAGAGACACACAAACTTCAAGTTTATTTTATATGCGGATGCCGGTCCGGCTTCTGAAGACAACAGAAGCGTTGGATCAAGGGACAATAAAAAAGGATTGCCGCGTGCTTTCCGGCAATCCTTCCGTTCTTATACCCTATTCCTCTATCAGTTCATCGATGGGCGCGCCCGGCGGTACGATGGGGAAAACTTTGTCGTCCCTGTCGATTTCGAAATTGATCAATACCGGTTTGTCCTTCGACGCCAGAGCCTTTTTCAAGGCTTCATCCACTTCCTCCGGCTTTGTAACGTTGATGCCTGTGGCTCCGAAAGCCTCGGCCAGGGCAACAAAGTTGGTCCCGCGGTCGATGGTAGTGGCAGAGAACCTGCCATCGTAGAAAAGCTCCTGCCACTGCCTGACCATGCCCAGCACATGGTTGTTCAATATGGCAATGATAATGGGCAGCTTATACTCGACTGCAGTAGCGATTTCCGTGCAGTTCATGCGGAAGCTTCCGTCTCCCGCAATATTGATCACCTTCTTCTCCGGCCTGCCAATTTGGGCTCCTATGCATGCGCCCAGCCCATAGCCCATTGTGCCCAGGCCTCCGGAAGATATAAACTGCCTCGGGGAAGAATATTTATAAAACTGGGCCGCCCACAGCTGGTTCTGGCCGACCTCTGTAGTAATCAACGCTTCGCCCTTCGTCATTTCATAGATTCTTTCGACTACATAATGCGGCTTAAGGGGACCTTCATTGGAATATTTGAGGGGATACATCTGTTTCCATTCCCTGATTTTTGTATTCCACCCGGTGTTGGCGCGCTTTTCCACTTTTGTGTTCAAAAGCTTGAGTATTTTCTTGACATTGCCCACCAGAGGATAATTCACGCTAATGTTCTTGTTGATTTCCGCCGGATCAATATCAATATGCATGATTGCCGCATTTGGTGCAAACCGTTTGACATTGCTGATGACCCTGTCGCTAAACCTTGCGCCGACGGCGATCAGGAGATCCGCTTCCGATACCGCCATGTTGGAGGTCCTTGTGCCATGCATGCCCAAAAGTCCTGTAAAAAGCTCATGCGTGCCCGGAAACGAGCCAAGCCCCATCAAGGTGGAAGAGACGGGAATTCTTGCTTTTTCCGCCAATGCCACCAGCTCATCGCTTGCTCCCGCGATGGAAACACCGCCTCCGGAAAGGATTACGGGCCTCGACGCCTTATTTATGATTTCCGCAGCTTCCGCCGCTTCCCTTTCGGATACCCCCAGAGGTGTCGGCTGTGGTTGTTCCGGCACTTTTCTTTCATATTCGGCAAGCGCGGCGGTCACATCCTTGCAGATGTCCACAAGCACCGGACCCGGCCTGCCCTCCCTTGCTATCCTGAAAGCCTCCCGCACGATACCCGCAAGCTTTGTAACATCCTTGACGATGTAGTTGTGCTTGGTTATGGGCATGGTGATCCCGGTAATATCCACCTCCTGGAAGGAGTCCTTCCCAAGGAGCGCGGTTGAAACCTGCCCTGTGATTGCCACCATAGGCACGGAATCCATATATGCCGTTGCAATTCCCGTAACCAGGTTTGTAGCTCCCGGTCCGGAGGTCGCTATGCATACGCCGGTTTTGCCGGTAGCGCGCGAATACCCGTCAGCCGCATGGGACGCACCCTGTTCATGGGAGGTCAGGATATGCCTGATCTCATTCCTTGCCTTGTAAAGGGCGTCATAAATATTTAGTACGGCACCGCCGGGAAACCCGAAAACCGTATCGACGCCTTGCTCTTTCAAGCACTCTATTAAAATCTCGGAACCATTCAATTTCATACGGCATACCTCCTATTTCAATACCGCCCCGGTGCTGGCCGAGGACACAAGCCTTGCGTACCTTCCCAGATAGCCTTTTGTAATTCTAGGCGCCGGAGCCTTCCACTCCCTCATCCTCTTGTCAATTTCTTCATCGGATACCTCAATATTCAATTTACCGGCAGGAATATCAATCGCTACAATGTCCCCTTCCCTGACCGCCGCAATGGGTCCGCCCTCCATGGCCTCAGGCGATACATGTCCGATGGATGCGCCCCTGGATGCTCCGGAGAATCTTCCGTCGGTTATCAGCGCAACCTCCTTGTCCATACCCATTCCGGCAATTGCCGAGGTGGGGCCCAGCATTTCCCTCATCCCCGGACCGCCCCTGGGACCTTCATAGCGGATGATGACCACATCGCCCTTATGAATATTTCCACCATAGATCGCTTTGATCGCATCATCTTCGGAATCGAACACTCTGGCCGGGCCCTTGTGAACCAGCATTTCGGCTGCTACGGCAGAACGCTTCACCGCAGCGCCGTCAGGTGCAATATTGCCCTTGAGTATGGCGATTCCTCCCGTTGCACTGTAAGGGTTGTCAATACTGCGTATGACCTCCCTGTCCTTCACCGTTGCGCCCTGAATGTTTTCTCCCAAAGTTTTGCCGGTAACCGTCATCAGGTCAAGATGCAGCAGATCCTTCCGGGATAGTTCCTTCATCACCGCCTGGACTCCGCCGGCCGCATATAGATCCTGGATATGGTGCTGCCCGGCAGGCGCCAGCTTGCACAGGTTTGGCACCTTGCTGCTTATATCGTTGATTGCATCAAGATTCAGTTCGATTCCAACTTCGTTTGCTATGGCCGGAAGGTGCAGAACGGAGTTTGTCGAGCATCCGAGGGCCATATCCACCGTCAGGGCATTTTCAAAGGCTTCGGCATTCAATATATCGGAAGGCTTAATGTCCTTCTCCACCAGCTCCATCACCTTCATGCCGGCGTACTTGGCGAGCCTTATCCTCTCGGCATAAACCGCGGGTATCGTACCGTTGCCCGGCAGTCCCAGGCCCAAAACCTCCGTAAGGCAGTTCATCGAATTTGCCGTAAACATACCGGCGCAGGAGCCACAGCCCGGACATGCATGATCTTCAAAATCCGCCACTTCCTCTTCCGTCATCTTTCCGGCCTTGCATGCTCCTACAGCTTCAAATACACTATTGAGGTCAAGCTGTTTGCCGTTGCGGTTGACGGAAAGCATCGGGCCTCCGCTGACGACGACGGCCGGAACATTGATCCTGGCGGCAGCCATCAGCATTCCGGGGACGATTTTGTCGCAATTGGGGATGAACACCATTCCGTCAAAGCTGTGGGCCATACCCATGGCTTCGCAGGAATCCGCGATCAACTCCCGCGTAGCAAGGGAGTACTTCATCCCCACATGTCCCATGGCAATCCCGTCGCATACGCCGATTGAACCGAATTCCACCGGCGTTCCTCCGGCCATCCGGATACCGGCTTTTACAGCTTCCGTTATTTTATCCAGGTGAATATGTCCCGGTATAATCTCATTTTTGGCATTGGCAACACCGATCAGGGGCCTGTTTATTTCCTCGTCGGTATAGCCCATGGCTTTGAACAAAGACCTGTGGGGCGCCTTTTCCACACCTTTTTTCACGATATCGCTTTTCATTATAATCCTCCTCATCCGCTTCCATGCCTGAACCGCCGCATGGGCTTAAGTCCTTCGCAATGCCCTGGCATACTTTGGTATGTTAAAGTGCAGGAGCGCACATTGCGCGTCCGCATAACTGCAATCATTTTCATTCATACCATAGAGTGCCCTACCCTGGTATGATAAAATGCAGGGGCACACTATTAGCGCGTCCGCATAGATATAATCTGCGGTAACCGCTGCCGGACAGCCAATGGCCGCCCCTGCAGCAAATCCTTCTCCATGCCAATATGCAATTGTAGCCGGGAGACCCGGCTAGATTTAATAATTATTTTACTACTTTTAAAGTTGCATTGCAAAGCCCTGAGGAAAAAAAATCGAAAGCGTTAACTTTTACAAGCTTTCTTCCATATGATTCGTTAATCATCCGGTATAATCAGGGAAAAAAGGTCTTTATGCATGTGTTTCCACGGTCGATCCCCTATACCTGGAAGGGGCCTCCCCCAGATGCTTTTTAAACAGCCTGCTGAAATACAATTGGTTTTCCAAGCCGACCATACCGCTTATCTGTTTTATATCCAGATCCGTGCTTTCAAGCAGTTCACAGGCTTTTTCAAGCCTCAGTCTGATAATGTATTCCTTTGGGGTCATGCCTACTTCCTTTTTAAACACTTTTATATACCGGTTGGTGCATAGCATCGTCATTTCAGACAATTTTGCCACGGTGATATCCTTCATATAGTTCACATGAATATATTCCAGGGTTGAACCAATGAAATCGTCCGCGGACTTTTTACAGGTTTTATTCCTGACCCGCAGTGATTTTCTTGCGATAACCGTCAATATCTGCATAAATAATGAAGCTGCCATCGTTTTATATCCCATACTTTTTATATGAAGGTCATTCACCATGATTTGAACCAGGGAAGGAATTTCCGTGTTGACGCCTATATCGAATAAAGCTTCCTCTCCCAGGCCAAGGGATTCCAGGAGCTGCTCAACCCCATAGCCGGTAAAATGCACCCAGTAAACCTTTACAGGACTTTCGTCATGATCTCTGTACAGCTGTTCCTGCCCTGGCCTGTATAATACAACCGAACCGGTTCCGGCGACTTTATCGATGCCTCCTGTACGAACCCTCATTGCTCCGGAGTGTACATACATTATAAGATAATCCGCCCTTCCGCAGTCTCTGTGGCGGGAACTCCATTTCCGGTTGAATTCAAAATGTCCCGTCGAATTTACAAGCACATAGTCCTCTTTGCTCTCAAAACCGGCATCATTAGGTTCTGTCATGATAAAGGCCGAATGATAAAACATTTGCGCCCTCCCTTTTTTACTTATAGCGATTTTGTGCATATTTTTGCTGGTTTCATTTATATGAAACCATTAATATATTTAGTATAATAGACAACAGACAGTTTTTCAAATATATATTTTGTATATATTCCGGAGGATGAAACCGTATGACTGGACCTATGACACCAAAAGAAAGAGTTATGACTGCTTTACGCAGAGAACAACCGGATAAAGTTCCTTTTACCGTTTATGAGTACAAAATTCCCCAATGCGCCATCGAAAGAGACTTAAGGAACCAGGGCTTGTGCATTGTTCATAGAATGCGCTCCTATAAGGTTTTTCATCCGAATGTAATTGAAAAATCATATCACTACGCCGATGAAAAAAACCGTCATGTCATACGGACTATATATGCGACGCCCCTTGGCGACCTGTCCACTTTAACGGAACCGGCGGACTTTACCACCTGGAAGCACGAATATCTTTTCAAGTCGGAAGACGATTATAAAAAGCTATTGTTTATTTTAAGAGACCTCACGGCAGTACCCGATTATGATACAGCCGCACAAAAAGTTCAAATGCTTGGAAGTGATTTTGTCGTCCGTGACCAGCTCCTGCTTGAACCGCTTCAGGCCTTGATATCCGACTATATGGGAACGGAAACCTTCTGTTACCAGTGGATGGACAACCGTGACCAGGTGATGGAGCTTTATGATGCACTTCTTGAGAATTCCCGGAAGGTACTCAGGCTTGTTGCGGAAGGCCCCCTGGAATTTGCAAATCTCGGAGGAAATGTAGTTCCTACCATCATCGGCGCCGACACGTTCAGGAAATATTATGTTCCGGTTTACAATGAGGCAGCCGAGCTTCTGCATAAGAGAAACAAGCTGATCGGCTGTCACCTGGACGCTGATAATACAATCATAATGGATGATATCGCCAATACCTCCCTTGACTATATTGAAGCTTATGACGCCGGAATCAGTCCGCCGGTAAAAACCGCAAGGGAAAAATGGCCGGATAAAGTCTTGTGGCTTAATTGGCCAAGCGCATGGCATCTTCTTGACCATGATCAGGTGTATCAAAAAACGAAATGCCTGCTTGATGAAGCGTATCCCTGCAACGGATTTATCATAGGAATCACCGAGGATCTTCCCGAGGACCGGTGGCAGGGTAATTTCAAAACCATTATGGACGCCATCGATGGCTATGGCACTCCGGTCTAAAGCAGCCCTATTGTCGATATCCGGCTGCTCAACATAAGGAACCCGCCGAATTAATCATAAGTCAATCATATACGTTTTAACCTTCCGCAGCCATCTATTATCGCAGCTTCATATACCCCTAAATCAAGATCCGGTAGAGCCACCAGGTATATAACCGATCTCTGCTCGACTCCTTCCGGTAGCTATTAAGATAAGCCTGAACAATCCAGGGTCTGATAAGAATATCTTCGGCTTGAATCCAAAATTGGGAAATGATTGCATGATTATCCCAATTTTTCAATATACTTACCGGAAGCTTTCCTCATGTCGGTTCCGGCTTTTGCCAGCATTCCCCTTACCTTGTCGCTCTCGGCATGCCTTTTGGTTTTTATGCCGTTTGCCTTTATTAATTCTTCATCGGACATTACAAAGTAGCGTATGATCTTATACTGCGGAATCGTTTTGTTTATTTCCCGTATGGCGGTATCAAAACTTGCCGCGAGCTCTTTTTCATCCGGTATGCTTCCTGTTTTCGCCGCCAGTTCCTCTTTATCGACAACCAGCTTGGCACAAACCTGAATATCCCCGTCCGGCGCAGTATTGCCCCACACGAAGGAATCCTTCACGCCAGGTATGTTATTGAGCAGTATTTCATACTCCTCCGGGAATGCCTTTTTTCCGTTTGTCAGAACAATCATGGATTTCGCACGCCCTGTTATCCTTATGAAGCCTTTTTCATCGATCGTGCCCAGATCCCCTGTGCGCAGCCAGCCATCCGGCGTGATTGTTTCAGCGGTGGTATCAGGGTCTTCGTAATAGCCGAGCATGACATTTTTCCCGTGCGCAATGATTTCTCCGATCCCATTCTCGTCCGGAGAATCAATCGCCACCTTTATTCCGGCCATCGGATATCCTATGGTCCCGGGAACATTCACAAAATCGTTGTTTGCAGCGATTACCGGCGAAGCCTCCGTAAGCCCGTACCCCTGCAACAGTCTGAAACCTATTTTTTCAAACCACTTAACCACCTCGGTATCCAGAGGAGCTGCACCGGAGACGGCCAGCCGGAGGCATGGGGCGAACTGATCGAACACATTCTTAAAAAGCTTCCTTCTTGCGTCAATTCCAACGAAACGCAGAAAATCCGAAATCTTGAATAATGTTGCCAGCAGTTTTTCCTTTCCGGATTTTTTTATCCCATCCTGCAGCTTTCTGTGCAGGGCTTCAAAAATGGCAGGTACCGCTACCAGAAGCGTCACCTTGTACTCCTTGAGATTCTGAGCTATGTGCTTGACACCGTCACAAAAGGCAATGCAAACACCGCTGTGCACCATGAACATCAGTCCGATTGTATTCTCGAATGTATGATGCAGCGGCAGTAGAGAAAGACAGACATCTCCCGGAAGAATCCTTATGATGCTGGTTACGCCGGATACGTTTGACGCAAGGTTCGAATGGGATAGCATCACACCCTTTGACGTACTGGTGGTACCGGATGTAAAAAGCAGCACCGACATTCTTTCCCTGTCGATTGCGGCGCCGGTAAAGGACTTGTCGCCTGAGTCCAGCAGTCCTTTCCCTTTTTCTAAGAGATCCGGCATTGTAAAAAACCTGGTATCACTCTCAACCGCATCACCGGTTCTTTCCATACAGATAAAGCACCTTAATCTTTCATTCCTGGCTGCTATCTCTTTCATTGTATTATGATAGGCAGGGCTATAAAAAATTACTTCTATCTTTCCTCTTTCGATAAGGTTTTCCACCTCATTTTGAGGCAGGTACTTATCCAGGGGTACAGCCACCCCTGTTCCATTTACTATGGAAAAGTAGCATACACCCCACTCATACCTGTTTTCGCTGATAATTGAGATCCTTGCATCTTTCAGGCCTAACGACATCAATGCAGTGCCAAGACAATCAATATCCTTATCCAGGTCAATATAGGTCTTTTCGGTAATTCTTCCTTTTTTGTCCTTGAACTTGAACGCAGCAGCCTCTCCATGATTGCGTACACTGCCTTTGACAAGCTCCCTGAGGTCACTCACTTCCCTGGGCCGATAGTATCCCAGTCCTTCTACGACTCTTCTACCATCTCTGTTGTAAATGCGGATCCCTTTTTTCATATTTGCTCTCCCCGATTAAGTGACAGAATTTTCATAACCATATTATATGACCAGATAATAATTATTATAAGTTTATTATACTTAAGAATAAATAAATACGCAAGATTCCGTATTTTAAAATAATGACTGAGATCTTTTTTTATGCTACAATAGAATAAATTGGCAGTTCTTTATTATGAACGATTACTTTTTTAAACTTGCAGCATGTCAAAAGAGGGTGTCATATGTACAGGATGCTTATTGTGGAAGATGAAAAAATAGTAAGAGAAGGACTCAACGATCTGTTCGACTGGAATCGTATGGGAGTTCAGGTAGCAGCCGCGGTAGAAAGCGCAGAGAAAGCGCTGGATTACGTTTCCGAACATGAAATCGATATTCTTTTCACAGATATCCGGCTGACGGGAATTACAGGCCTGGAATTGGCAAAAAAACTGCACACCATGAACCCGGAACTGAAAGTGATCATCACCAGCGGTTATAATGATTTCGAATATGCAAAAATAGCCATTGACCTGGATGCCTACGGATTTTTGTTAAAACCCATCGAACCGGAGGAGCTGGAACGGGTCATGGCAAAGGTTCTGAATATTTTCAAAAAGGAAAGCAAGGAACGTATTGAAAAGGAAAGATTGGTCCGGCTCTTGAAACAAAGCATGCCGCTGCTTAAAAATAAATTCTTTACCGACCTTATCTACCATACCCCGGACGAAAGCAGCACCATGGAGAATCTGGGATATTTCGGAATATCCGTTATTCCCGGTCAATATACGGCAATAGCCGTCGAAATTGACGACTTTGAAAACCTGAAGGCGGGAAAAACCCAGGAAAAGATCTATCTGCTCACCCTGGAAGTGCTTGAGAGCATCAGCGCACCCATTGACAATGTCATCCATATACCTTTTCATATCTCCGGAGCCTGGTTTTGCTCCATTGTAAATACCGGGGCGGAACAGAGGAAAAATGTGCATGAAAAAATCGCCGCGGTGGCCCGAGAGTTGAAAAGAAGGGTCAATGATTCATGCAATTTGAGCGTAACCGTGGGTATCGGTAAATCCGTCAATAAAATCACCGAGATTAAATTCTCCTTCAAAAGCGCCTGTAACGCGGTGGATTTTAAATTTATCATGGGCACGAACCAGATCATCAATTATAAAGACGCCTATATCGGTGAGCAGGAGGAACCGGTGGACGACATCGAGGGATACGGCAAAAAAATCCTGTCGGGTCTGGAAGTGTGTGACAGGGAAATGGTGAATAAAAATTTAAGCATTCTTTTTGAAAAGCTTAAAAATAATCATTCCCTTACCAACATCTATATGCGCAACATATCCATCGATCTACTGGCCAGGACCTCCGTCAAGCTTTTGGATATGAATGAAAGCTTTGAAAGGATTTTCGGGAAGGAAACCTTAATATGGGACAAAATTATGCGGTTTGATACGATTTTTGATATCCAGCTGTGGATGCACAATATTTTTCATGCGGTAATGGATTATTTATCCAAAAAGAAAGACAACCATAATAAAAAAATCATCAATGAAATCCTGAAGATCATTGACGGGAACTATTCTAAAAACTTAACCATTTCCGACGTCTCCAATGAAGTGTTTCTTTCCCCCAATTATATCAGCATGATTTTTAAAAAGGAAACCGGTGAAAACTTTACCGACTACCTCATACGGTATAAGCTGGAGAAGGCCCGGCAAATGCTGAAGGAGACAAATCTAAAGGTATATCAGATAGGAAATATGGTCGGTTACAGCAATATTTCCTACTTTTGTTCCATTTTTAAAAATCTTTACGGAGTGAGTCCCGGTGAATACAGGGAAAGAGTATAAGGTGATGGCCGCAATAAGATCCGTTTTAAAAAGGTTCATTGACATGAAAATCAGTCTTAAGCTCATGTTTTCATACATTGCGGCTGTAACCGTGTGCATCTTGTCTTTAGGCAGCCTTTATTATTTCATCACCAAAAACTATATGGAAAAGCAGACCACGGAGCTTTTAGGAGAAACCTTGAAGCAAACCAAAAACACCATTGATTACAAGGTGGACCTGTATCACACGCTTCTGGCTTCCATTTACGGGGATGCCAATATTCAGGACCTGCTTTATCACCAGTATGCCAGTCCGGCGGAAAAAATGGAGCCTCAGCAAAAGATCCTTGCCTATATCCGTTCGCTAAAGAGGAATTACAAGGATCTTACGGAACTGAGCATCATCGTCTCCAACAGGACACTGCCTCCTTACGGCAGCAGCATTATACAGGAATATACCATGCAGGGTGAGAAATGGTACAAGGAAGCAGTTTCCAGAAAAGAGACCATTCTCTGGATGCAGGAGCCTGAGGTTTTGTCCGGTGACCGGATGCTGATCGTCCGTAAATTGAACCATCTGATCTTTGACAGTTATCTGGGAATGGTAAGACTTGAAGTGGATACCAATGAATTTTTTAAGCCTCTGGACGAAGTTGGAGACCAAAGCAAAGGATGGTTCGATATCACCGACGACACGGGAAACATTATTTATAGCGGCATGGTTCGAAATATTGAGGCCAACAAGGAGCTTGTCCACAAGGAATACAGTCCGGCTTTTTTTCAAACGATGGGAATGCAGACTTTGCTGACAGTAAAAAACCAGAAGTTTATCCTGATGCAGGATACCATCCGTGATACCGGATGGAGAATTATCTATGCCGTTCCCCTGGATATGTATACCAGCGCCGTGAATAATCTCAAAGCTGCAAGCATCCTGATGCTGCTTCCCTTTATGTCCATTTTTGCAGGAATTTCATGGTACCTGGCATCCAGATTCACGCAAAAAATCCGGGAGCTTTCCCATTCCATGGAGAAAATCCAGATTGGCAATTTTAACGTCTATATACCTTATACCCCCAATGATGAAATCGGCCACTTAATCAAAGGCTTCAACATTATGGCAGGCAAATTGAAAGCCCTTGTGGAGGAGGTATATGTAAGCAAGGTCCGGGAGAAGGAATCGGAGCTGAAGGCTTTGCAGGCCCAGATCAACCCTCATTTCCTTTATAATACGCTGGCTTCCATCAGCATGCTGGGAATACGGACCGGCGAGGGCGACATTACAAGGATGTCAAATTCTCTTGCCAGGTTTTACCGCTTGTCCTTGAGCAAAGGGAAAAGCATCATCAAAGTCAAAAATGAAATTGAACACATCAAAGCCTATATCGACATTCAAAATATCCGCTTCACCGATAAAATCAAGATGCTTTATGAAATTGACGAGGAGCTTATGGAGGCAGGCTGTTTAAAGTTTATACTCCAGCCTTTCGTTGAAAACGCCCTGGTGCACGGCATATGGAAGGACAAAAGCACCATCACCATCCGGATCCTTGTCAAAAAGGAAGGCGAATTTATGGTCTGGACGGTCATTGACGACGGCGTAGGCATCGGACGCGAGCGCTTGAAATACATACTATGCAAGGAAGAAAACTCGGAAGGCGGATATGGTATGATGAATGTCGACCAGAGAGTCAAGCTGTTTTTTGGGGATCAGTTCGGCGTGCATGTATTCAGTCAAAAAGGCGCAGGTACCGTTGTAACGATAAAGACGCCCATCAAAACAACGGCAAACGGTTAGGAGCACTGGAAATATCACTACAACGATATATAACTTTGTGTCACCGCGAGCAAAGCGTGGCGATCTCTTCGCAAGCAGCATTTTGTGAGATTGCTTCGTCGCAGGCTCCTCGCAATGACAGGCGTAGATAGGCTTAGTATCGTTGTAGTGATATTACTTGCGCCGCAAGCTGCCGCAGAACATTCGTTTCCGTTATTGCAGGATATAAATGAGTAAATTCGAATATGGATATTAAAAATCGTATATGGTAAACTAGAATTGTTAAAAAAATCCGGATTTGTTCAAACATTCAGTAATCAGTCTAAAAATACCTTATCGGCCGGTTATATCTATTTATGATAAAAAAAGGAGTGAAGAAAATATGAAAAGAGTCCTGTTTATCGTTTTGGCATTCGTTTTTACAATTTCTATGGCACTAGCAGGATGCGGCGGAGCAAAAAATGAAAACGAAACCGCAGCAACACAGACATCGGAAAATAGCACGGCCCCGGCGCCTCCCCCGGATCCCGCCGGAAAATACGAAGAACCCGTAACAGTGACGATTGCAGTCTCCACGAATGCCGCAACCCGGTTTGAAGCGGGCGATTCCTATGAAGACAATGTATGGACCCGTGCCTTCAAGGAAGATCTGAACATCGATGTGAAAGTAATCTGGACCAACCTGTGGAGCAATTTTGAAACCAAAATGAACCTGGCAATCGCCAGCAATCAGCTGCCCGATATCCTAACCTTACCCAAATATTCGCAATTCGACAGACTGCTGAAGGCAGACAAGCTGGAGGATCTCACCCCCTATTACGAAGACTATTCCTCTCCGCTGATGAAAGAAAACATGATGTCGGACGGCGGTCAAGCTCTGGGCTGGGGAAGGATCAACGGAAAGCTTATGGGATTTCCCACCGGCGGTATCAACTTTCAAACTGCCCGCATGACTTTCATCCGTAAGGATTGGTTTGATAAAACCGGCCTGCCGGAGCCGAAAACCCTGGAAGATGTGCTGAACATCGCCAGGGCAATGAAGGCGCAGGACCCCGATAACCGCTTTGGCATTGCTTTGGTGAAAACCGTTATCGGCGACACTTTTTGTGATGTCATCGGTCTGGCCAATGCAGTCGGCGCATATCCGAGGATGTGGCTGGAGGACAGCGGTGGGAAGCTGATTTACGGCACCTTGCAGCCGGAAATGAAAAAAACGCTGGAGATCTATGCGGATCTGTTTAAAAACGGCCTGATCGATCCGGCCTTTGCTTCTCTTGACGGTACGGCTGTTGCCGAACAGCTTACCTCGGGAAAAATCGGTGTGATCATGGGCGGCTCATGGATACCGGGATGGCCCCTGAATGCACTGTGGGATAACGAAGGCGTGGATTGGAATATCTATCCTATTTTAAAATCCGTCGACAATCCCGGTCCTCTGAAGGTGCAATTAGCCGAACCTCAGGCCAGTATGGTTGCCATCAGAAAAGGCTATGAACACCCTGAAGTGCTTTTCAAGCTTATAAGCTACAATGTGGCAAAAACTCTGGATCCTGCAACGGCAGAAGTTTTGAAATTCCATAGTGATCCTGCCAAACCGGATTATGCATACCACATGCAAAATCCCTTATACGTCTACCCATCACCGGTAAAATATAACTTTGACACCAATATCGCCGTAACCAACGCCATTGACAAGAACGACACCTCTTATCTGAAAACCCCTCATGACAAGCTGCAGTACGAAGGTACCAAGAAATGGTTTGATACGCTGAAAGCGGGCACCAAGCCTACAGGCGGCGACTGGGCCGGGTTTAAAACCTGGTACGGTCCTCAATCAACCTTCGGTATCCATAATTCCTATTTTGCCTCGGACAGCTTCCTGGTCAGCAAGCTTGTAGGTGCGGAGACAAATGAAATGGTCCGTCAGTGGGCAAACCTTAAAAAGCTTGAGGAACAGTATGTTACCGAAATTATCTCCGGGGTCAGGCCGGTGGGCGATTTCGACAAATTCATCGGGGAATGGCGCAATCTCGGCGGCGAAACGGTAGAATATGAAGTAAATGACTGGTACCAGTCAATTAAATAAACATGCTTAAAAATTTTAGAGGCACATTGCAGCAAATTGGGAGGCGGTCGGCGAAGGTCTCCTCCTCCCGTTTTTTTCGTTCCATACGGGGATGATAAAATCCGATGGTTTCAATTGGACGGATTGCGGGGCTGGATGCATGAAGTCCGCAGTACGCAACAGGAAAGGGAAGAAAGAATGATACTGCCGGTAAGAAAAAATAAAAAAGTGGATCACGTATTATATCTGATGCTGGTGCCCGCGCTCATCCTTGTTATCATATACTCATACGGGCCCCTTGGAGGATTGGTAATCGCATTCCAGAAATATGATATTGCCAGGGGAATTCTAAACTCCGAATGGGTGGGATGGGAGAACTTTAAATACCTGTTTCTGCGCTACCCGGATTTTTCAAGAGTGATCTGGAATACGCTGTATATCTCGTTTATGAAGCTTGTTCTCAGGTTTATTGCACCGATTGTGGTGGCGATACTTCTAAACGAGGTCGGTAAAAAAACCTTTAAAAGAAGCGTGCAAACGATGATCTACCTCCCTCATTTCATTTCCTGGGTAGTCATCAGCGGAATTATGATCGATATCCTGTCTCCGACAAGCGGTGTGGTGAATGAGCTCATCAAAGCCGCCGGATTCAAGTCCGTATATTTTCTTGGAAATCCCGCGCTATTCCCCTTTGTAATGGTAGTCTCCGATGTCTGGAAAGAGTTCGGCTACGGTACAATTATTTACATGGCCGCACTGACAAGCATTGATCCCAGTCTGTTCGAAGCTGCTATCATTGATGGAGCCAACCGCTTTCAACGTATCCGGTATATAACCATTCCGGGAATTGTTCCCATCATGGTGCTTCTTGGAACGCTAAGTCTCGGATCTTTGTTAAATGCGGGATTTGAACAAATTTTCAATTTATATAATTCAATGGTGTATTCCACAGGCGACGTCCTGGATACCTTTACCTACCGGATCGGAATGGTAAACTTCCAGTATGACATTGCGACGGCAGTGGGTATGTTGAAGTCCGGAGTATCCTTGATACTGGTTTCTGCTTCGTATTACCTGGCATATAGGTTTGCTGATTACAGGATTTTTTAGGAATTGCGCTTAGGCAGCAAATCACTAATTAATACCGTTTTTGAACAAGGAGTACCTTCAGGATGAAAAAAATAACCTTTGGCGAAAAGACTTTCGTCGTATTCAACTATATGTTTCTCGGATTACTGGCAGTATCCTGCTTACTGCCGTTCATACACATGGTTGCCATATCTTTTAGCTCGTCGGCGGCCGCTACAGCCGGACGCGTTACTCTCTGGCCCGTGGATTTTGCATTAAACTCCTATCAATTTGCATTTCAACGGCCGGAATTTGTTACAGCTTTCCTGGTTTCCGTTGAAAGGGTGCTGCTTGGCGTAACGTTCAATATGTTGATTCTGGTGCTGACAGCCTATCCTTTATCCAAATCCGGCAGGGAGCTTCCGGGACGCACATGGATTTCCTGGATTTTTGTGGTTACCATGTTTGTCGGCGGAGGTTTAATACCCACCTACCTGGTTGTCTCAGCGACAGGAATCCGGAACTCCATCTGGGCATTGATCATTCCGGGTGCCGTTCAGGCTTTTAATATTACCATCCTTCTGAACTTTTTCAGGCAGCTGCCGAAAGAATTGGAGGAATCGGCTTTCATCGACGGCGCCGGACAGCTGAAAATCCTTTTTAGTATTTATCTTCCGTTGTCCATCCCCGCGCTGGCAACGCTGACGATCTTCAACACCGTCGGCCACTGGAACGAATGGTTCAGCGCACTCATTTACATGGATTCGCAAAAAAAATATCCCCTGCAAACCTATTTACAGGGAATGATCGCAGACCCGGACTGGACGCTGGTGGATACTACCCAGCGTGAATTGATGGCCAAGATCAGCAGCAGGACGTTTAAAGCCGCACAGATTTTGATTGCAACCGTTCCCGTGCTTGTCGTCTATCCCTTTCTTCAGAAATATTTTATAAAGGGAATGACCCTGGGAAGCTTGAAGGGATGATTGTTTGGGCACTTTCCGAATTGAAGTTTGGGCAATAAGTGCTGACTTTCCCCGTGAACTTTGGTAAAATGAATTGGGGAGTTCATTGTACACAGGTTTGTGGCATTCCTCACAGTACTACAGCGTTAATTGCTGAATTATCCTTGCAGAAATAACGCGTTAAAGCCTTCGCGATTATTTCCGCAAGGTACATGAAAAAATGAAATTAACGCTGCAGCAATCCGGAATGCCGTACAATTTGGGGGAACAGGCATGAAATTTAGAAAACTTATGCCATTTTTAGCATTTGCAATACTTTTGGCAATGCTGTGTTTCTGCCTGACCGGCACAAACCGGTATTCCGCCGCCTACGATGCGAAAGAGGCAGGTACAGGGCCGGAACAGGAGGACAAAGCGTCTGATGTTACCTTCAAAATATTCAGCGATAATTTTTATTTTACACAGTCGGAATGGGGAAAGGATTTGACTTCCCGGAAAATTTCCGCATTGACGGGCGTAAAGCTTGAGGTTGAAATACCGGCGGATCCTGAAGACGGGAGAAGCAGAATCAATCTTATGATGTCAACCAATCAATATCCTGATCTGATCATGCTTTCCAGGAGCGAGCTTTCCAGAAAGCTTGTTGCAAATAATGCGGTAATACCGGTAGACACGCTCCTCCAACAGTATGGTACGGATATTTTACAGAATGTAACCATGGATTATTTAAAAAAATATTGCGCGGAAAACGACGGGAGGATTTATGGACTGCCCAACGGCGTAAAATGGAAGGATGAATATCCTCAATACGGCTCCGGCATTCTTCTTTTGGAAAGTGTGCATAAAATGCTGGGGTCTCCTGAAATTAAAACCACCGATGATTTGTACAGGTATCTTGCCAAAATAAAAAACCTGGGATTTCAGAATCACCAAGGTGTGGAAATTACGCCGGCTTATATGGATTGGCCGCCGAGCGCCCTTTGTACCTCTTTCGGCATCTCTCTGATCAATGTGGACGGCAGTGCCTACGTTTACGACCAGGACGGCAGAATCCACCATGCGCTGAGGGACAATAAAATGAAGGAGGCATACCGGTATACAAATCAGTTGTTCAGGGAAGCTCTCATCGACCAGGATTGGTTTGTCCAGCCAAAGGAGGAAGTTTATAAAAAGCTGCTTAACGGCCGGATTGCAGTATATTTCGCCGATGATGCCCAGGGCTTTCTGGTGGAATATGAGCGCCAGATGGAAAAAATCAGCGGAGATTCCTATTTTCTGATTGAGCCGCCCCTGGCGCCCGGTGTACAAAAAAATGGAGGCAGCTATATAAGCGATGCACAATGGACGCAAGTTTACATTACCTCCCAGTGTGAAGACCCTGTCAGAGCAATGGAATTCCTCAACTGGATGGCCAGTGAAAAGGGACAATATATTGCCGCAATCGGTCCTGAAGAAACTGTCTGGACGATGGATTCCCGGGGAAATCCCGTATTGACTCCCGAATTTGCCGCCGGATTGAACACAGACCGGGACCGGGCCAACCGCGAAATAGGTTTGATGCAGTGGAACTTTCAGCAAAATTATAAATATTGGAAAAATTCGGTTTTTGCCTTGATGACGCCCGAAGAGCAAAAAAGCTTCAAAGAATGCTCGGCGATTATTGCAAAGGCTCTTTGGACAAACGCCGTATTGGAACCGTTGTTTTTCTCTTCCGGCTGGAATGCGGAAGAAGTGAACAGTGCAATCGATGTTTACATCAGCAGGGCTGAAAAGCAAATCTATATGGCAGCGGATGACACAACCTTTGAAACCCTTTATGAGGAAACGCTTGCCGGTGCGGAAAGTCTTGGTCTGGAAACACTGGAAAATGAACTCAATACAAGAATTGAAAATCAAGGGAGATAAGCAGATGGCAACAGAACATTTCAGGTATCAGGAATTAAACGAGATTTTACTTTCAATGGAGCAATTTCATCCTTTCCCGGTATATGCGCAAAGACAAGAATGGCTGGAGGTTACCGGTAAAACGAAAACAGAATGGCTGGCAGCGGCTGAAAAGTATAAGAATTTCAGCTGGCCAACCATTACGGCGGATCATTATCTTTTTTTCAGCCGCACCGGGGAAAATATGCCGTATTTGACGCGTTTTTATGAGCGGCGCAGCGCCCTTGGCATCCTGGTGTTATCCGAATGCCTTGAGGGTGAAGGAAGGTTTCTGGATCAGATTATTAACGGTATCTACTGCATGTGTGAAGAAACCTCATGGATCACGCCTTTTGATATGTCCTTAAGAAAAGAGATCCTTCCCAGGCCTTCGGACCGAACGGTGGATTTGAGCTGTACCGAGACAGGCGCATTGCTTGCATGGACCTATTACCTGCTGAAAGATCCGCTTGATGGCATCAGTCCCCGCATATGCCAGCGGATTGAAATGGAAATCCGCGAAAGACTGATCGTGCCTTATCTCACCCGCGACGACTACTGGTGGATGGGTTTCGTTGAAACTCCCCGCATCAATAACTGGAACCCCTGGTGCAATAAGAACATGCTAATGTGCTTTTTAATTTTGGAAATCGACCGGGAGACGAAAACCGAAGGCATAGTGAAAATCATGAAAAGCCTGGATGCATACCTGTCCGCCTATCCTCCCGACGGCTGCTGCGATGAAGGCCCCATGTACTGGGGAGCCGCAGGAGGAGGACTGCATACATGCCTGGAGCTTTTATACCAAATGTCTTCCGGAAAAATTGACATTTACGGACAACCCATCGTCCGCAAAATCGGCCAATATCTCTATAAAGTCCATATCCACGACCGTTATTTTGTCAATTTCGCCGATGGCGACGCCATCGTAGGGATTGATTCAACGGTTTACGATTATGGCCTTGACATCCGGGACGAGAATCTGATCGGACTGGGCGTAAATGCCGGGCCGAAAAAGCCTGAGGTATTTAAATGGTTCGGTATGTATGAGTATTTGCTTGACATGTTCAATGAAAAAAAACGGAACGAGTCGATAGCAAAAACCCCCTATGTCAGGGATGCCTGGATGGATTATACGCAAGTGATGACAGCCCGGGAACAGGCAGGGATTAAAAACGGCTTTTTCCTGGCAGCCAAGGGAGGCCATAATGCCGAATCCCACAGCCACAATGATGTAGGCAACTTTATTGTGTACCTCGATGGAAATCCGCTTTTGATCGATGTGGGAACGGAAGAATATACGGCAAAAAATTTCAGCGAGCAGCGTTATGAAATATGGTACCTGCAATCCGCATATCACAACTGTCCCACTGTCCGCGGGATACTCCAAAAAAATGGACGGCAATATAAGGCAAGAGATGTGCGATACGACAGTACCGATTTATGCTCTGAGATCTCTATGGATATTGCCGGCGCATATCCGGAGGATGCCGGAATTGTCAGCTGGTCCAGGATATGCCGGCTGAACAGGAACAAACAAGCTTGTGTGGAAATCATTGACGACTATGTATTAAAGGAGACGGCTTCGGATGTTTTTTTCAGCCTGATGACCCCTTGGAAGCCTCTGCTTGCTTCACCGGACTTGATCGAACTGGAAGATGCCCAAGGGCATAGGGCGGTCATAAGATATCCTTACGAATCCCTTAACGCCCGCTTTGAGAGGATAGAACTGGAAGAAAGCCGGCTCAAACGGAATTGGGGAGAAGCACTGTACAGGATCGTCCTGGCTGAGAAAGCATCAACCCTGCATGGGAAGCGGAAAGTCGTCATTTGCCTTCCGGACCTGCTGTAAATGCACAAGCATAAGTCCTCTGGGGAAAAGAGATGCAGAGCCTGACGGCGTGTCTGCTACGACTGCACCGATGTCCTGCCTTTTTTGAACAGACCTGCCACTTTTTCAATTTACCCCTATCACAATCTCTTTCCTGTGCTCCGCAGAGCTATAGACCGCGTCGATGACCTGCATAAGCTTTGCCGCCTGCTCCGGCGAAGCGGCAGGCTCCTTATCGGACAGGATACACGCGATAAAATGCTCGAACTCGCTGAGCTGTCCCGCCGCGCCGGTGAAGTCCGGCGTGATGTCGATGCTCGTGCCGCCCAATTCCGAATGGACTTTCAGTTCTCCGTTACAAAAGGATGCGCCGCCTTTTGTTCCAAGCAGCTCATAATACCTGCATTCCTTTTCCACATTCGACGCCCAGGAGAACTCAAAGTCTATGGTCGCATCTTCCTTCGTCCTTAAAAAGCCGACGGCCATATCCTCCACGTCAAACTTCCCGTCCCCCTTGTTTTTGTAGCCTGCGCGCAGCCTGTTTGCCGCATTTCCGAATTTTGCATACACAGCTCCGTATACGGAATGCACCTCCGGAAAGCCCATAAAAGACAAGATCAGGTCCAGGTAATGGACACCCAGGTCGATTAGAGCACCGCCGCCGGAAAGCTTTTTGTCCGTGAACCACACCCCTTTTCCGGGGATCCCGTTTCTCCGCTGCCAGCCGCATCTTGCATGATATATCTCTCCGAACACTCCCTGCTCTACACATTTCCTCAAAAATAAGGTCTCATTGCTAAAGCGGTTATTGAGTCCGACCATCACCTTTTTGCCGGCTCTGTTTTTTTCCTCCACAATGCTCCCGGCCTCTCCCGCATTCAAAGCCAGGGGCTTTTCACAGTGGACGTGGATCCCCTTTTTCAATGCGGTCAACGTAATGGGCATATGCGTGAAATTAGGCGTGCAGATGCTGATAAGGTCCGGAGAAATCCGGGAAAACATATCTTCATACCGTTCAAACACCTCCGGAATTCCGAATTTAGCGGCCAACCTTTCTGCCGCCGCCGGATCCGGATCGCAAATCGCAGCAAGTTCGACACCCGGGATTTTTGAATATTCCGTTAAATGCTTCTTTTCCGCGATTCCTCCCGCACCCACGCATGCGTATTTCAATCTTCTCTCCATGCTATCCCCTCCGAAAATCGTTACAACATCAGCCTTCTCATATATTGAATCGAAAAATCGACCCCTTTGCCTTCCAGTTCACCCCTCCATATGTCGGAATGCGGTTCCAGGCTCAATCCCCCCGTATAGTTTTTCATATAAAGAATCGTCATAAGCTCGGGCCAGTTTGTCTGGTCCATGCCCGCCGGGGGGTCGTCGACCCGCTTGCCGTTCAGAATGAACGAGCCCTTGATGTGGACGTGATTGACCCGCTCTCCCCAATCTGCCAGCTCCTTGAGGTAGTCCGCGCCTTCATAGCGGCTGTGGGCCGGGTCGTACTTGATGCCCAGCTCCCGCAGATGCCCATGGATGAGGGTCCAGGCCACCGGATTGTGGATGAAGTTCCCCTTCCGGCAGTTATAAGTGGAAATCCTCACTTTTTTATCGCGGCCGTAATCCAGGAGCTTGCTCAGGTAGGCAATAGCCGCAGTACAGTTTTCATAATAGGAAAGCCCTTCCGCATAGTTGCAGCCGCATACATAGTTGGGACAGCCGAGCTCTTCCGCAGCATCAATCAAGCCATAGGAAAGCCTCAGCTCCTCTTCAACAATCCGGCCCACCCCGTCAATCGGCTCCACTTTCCAGCGGCCGACGGAACCGATGTCTACCTTATACCTTTCCTTCCAGGACCTCAATTTCTCAAGATCTCCAAAAAATTTACCCGTATCGTGCCCTTTATTAATGCAAAACTCAAGAAAATCCAACCCTTTGCGTTGCGCCATGCGAAAGCTTTCTTCCTCCGGCGGCGCAATAATGCCCAGTTTCATCCAACCCTCCGGCTAAAAAATGATTTTATAAAAATCTGTAAATACCATAACACAGGGCAGCATTTTATACTATAATTAAGTTATTAAAAAATATCAAATATTAGTGATGATTGTACAGAGGTCGTTTATGACGGAAGCGTATTTTGAAGAACAAAAGCCTGCGGCGGGAGGGATATTATACCCTTTCAGCTGCCACCTCCAGGAAGGGATGGGCAGGGGAATCATCGCACCCGCCCATTGGCAGTATTATATCGAAATATTGTATTGTCTGGAAGGGAAAGTAAAAGTATTGCTCGGCGGTGAAAGCTACAATTTTACAGTGGGCGACATGGTTCTCATCAACTCCAGGGAAGTGCACTCGGTTTCCGCAGACGAAGAGGGCGAGGTCCGGTACATCGTTCTGAAATTTGATCCGGAAGTGCTTTATACCACCTCAAAGACCATCTTTGAGTCCAAATACGTGCTGCCCTTTACCATGACCAAATCCACGCATCAAAAGCTCTTTACCCGCCATGAACTCAAGGATACCTCCATCCCCGCGCTGCTCCAGGAAATTCTTCATGAATACCGGCAAAAAAGCTACGGTTTTGAGCTGGCCATCCGGACCCATATTTGCCGCATTTTCCTGTGGATCCTGCGCAGCTGGAAGGAAAAGGGCCTGGACCTGAATATCGATTACGCCCTCAAGGAAAGCGATATCCAACGGCTGCAGAAGGTTTTTGACTACCTTGACGAAAATTATCAAAACGACATCACGGTAAAATCCGTATCCCGGCTCTGCAGCATGAGCTACAGCTATTTTTCGAAGTATTTCAAGGCCGCCATAGGAAAAACCTTTACCGAGTATGTAAATTATGTGCGGATCACAGAGGCGGAGAAGCTTCTGCATACGACAGACCTGAATATCACGGAAATTGCCCAGAAGACGGGCTTTTCCACTTCCAGCTATTTTATCCAGCAGTTCAGGCATTATAAAAACATCTCTCCAAAGCAATTCCGAAAGAAGCTTCACCGGCCGGGAGGGGATTGACCCGTCACTCTTCCATGATTTACGGCTTCCCAATGATCTCTAAAAGGCACTGATTTTTTTCTTGTAAGCTCTGGGACTTGATCCTGTTACGCTTCTGAAAACTCTTTCGAAATGGATCAGATTGTTGAAGCCTACCCTGCTTGCAATCTCCGTGAAAGAATACTTGCCTAAACCGATCAGCTTTTCTGCAGTAAGGATTCTCTTTCGATTTACATAATCAACTACAGTCAATCCCGTGTTTTCCTTGAAGATCCGGCAAAGATGATATTTGCTCATATTCAGATGCGTTGAAATGTTATCCAGCGATATTTCATTCTCTATATTCTGATTTATATAAGATAATATATCCGATATGTGCGGATTCAGAGGCGGGATATCTGCGGGTATACCGACAGTAGCAAGGTATTCTGCAATTTGCGTAATGAAAATATTCAAGTAGGAATATAGAAATGCATCCTTATAGGAGCTTTCCGCCTGGTAGTGTTCAAGCATTTTCATTATTATATCTTTTGTGCTCCTCTGTAAATCCTGTGGAAGTGATATCAACCTGCTGCCGTTAAACTTTTCATTCAATATCCGGAAAATATCAGGTACGTTTATGAGCTGATTGTACCTTGTTACCGCAGGATGGTACAGAAGGACAGCTCTTTCGCAGTTATCCGATGTATAAAGCGCTTTGTGTATCTCGTAAGCATCAACAAAAATAATACTCCCCTTTTTAACTGAATAGCATTGGTTGTGTACAAAGTATTTAGCCTCTCCCAAAAGAAAGTAAAACACTTCACAGGCGTTGTGATAGTGAGGTGCACTCTTATGCTCCGCTTTTTGCAGATAATTCTTTTCAATATAGAAGCTGTTGCTTATTTTTTCATAACGGGAGTTTTCCATGCTGCTCCTCCGGGCTATATGGGATCTGTCAGATCTGCTTCCGAATACAATCAATGCCGCAGGACCGAATCCCCCATTGTCTTTAGTATAATGCAAATAGCAATATATGTATAGTTTTTTGTGTAAACAGCAAGATGCATTGAACGACAGGAATTGCATGGTGATATACTTTTCCTGGTAAGGGAGATCATCAAAACGAAAGGAAACAAAATATGATTACAAACAAATCGTTAAATTCAACCTGGAAGTTCGTTATAGACGAAAAGAACGAGGGACTTGATAAAGGCTGGCAAAGCTTTATACCGGACCATTCAGAGGATATATGGGTCCCGTCCTGCTGGAATGAGCTTAGAGAAGAGCTGCTGCACTATGAAGGCCCGGCATGGTATTACAAAAAGCTGGTTTATAAGAAAACATCCGGTGTAACGCGGAACATCCTGTTTTTTCATGGTGTAAACTACAGGTGTGAAGTATGGTTGAACGGCAAAAGCGTCGGCAGGCATGTGGGCGGTTTTACACCTTTTGAAATCGATGTAACGGGGCATTTGAATGCTGAAACAGAAAACCTTATTGCCGTATGGGTGGACAGTACCATCAACGATATGACCTCCCCGCCTATCGGTGTAGACTGGTTCAATTATGGCGGGATTTTCAGAGATGTTTCCCTTATTGGAACAGGAGAGAGCTGGCTTGACGATATAACGGTAATTACCGGAATGAGCGGTGAGATAGAGGTTACAGCCGATATTGGAAATTATTCCGGCGATTCGGATTATTCCCTTAGTATCCGAATATGTGATCCTACAAAGGTTAAGCCGGTATATGAGGAAAAGAGTGTAATAAAGTCTCCAAAAAGCGTATTAAAGCTAAACATTGACAATCCCAGGCTCTGGTCCCCGGAAACCCCTTTTCTCTATGAATTTGAGCTTGTACTGATGAAGGACGGCAGGATCGTCGATAGGTGGGAGCATAAAATAGGGATACGGGAATTCTCCATAAAGGACAGGAAAATACTTTTAAACGGCAGGCAAATAAATCTGCGCGGCTATTCAAAGCATGAAGAATACCCAATGCTCGGGCGCACCTTCTGCCGCGATATTGTCAGGAAGGATTATGAACTGTGCAGACAGGGAAATGCCAACTTCCTGAGGCTTTGCCATTATCCGCACCATTTGGGGGAATATGAAATTGCCAGTGAGACGGGGATGCTGGTGATTGCCGAAGTGCCCAATGTCAACTTTAAGAAGGAACAGTTTTTAAACACTGAGCTGCTGGAGCTTGCCAACCGTCAGATGAAAGAGACGATAAAATACTATAAGAATGAAACCTGCATCATGTTCTGGAGCCTTTTTATCGAATGCAAGACTTATGAAGATGCCGCTGTGGATTTTGTCCCCAAATATATCAAGCTTGCAAAGGAGCTGGACCCGACAAGGTTTACAGTCCATGCTTCGGACATTCCGACACAGGACAGGACCTATGAGTATTTTGACGTGGTTGGCGTGAATTACTGGTTTGGATGGTATAACGGAGATACGCTGGAGGGCTGCAGCGAGCTGATGGACAGAATTTCCGGCCGGTATCCGGAGAAGCCGGTTTTAATCACTTCCGGCGGTTGGGAAGGCTTGCCGGGCAGTCATTCGTACAAAGCCAAGGTAAAATGGTCGGAGGAAGCCCAGGCGGAATACCTTGAAAAGCTTTCAACCTTGTATCTTGGGAAAGATTATATCGCAGGCCAGATTATCTGGACGTTCAACGATTTCAGAGTATCGCCGTGGATTGTCGGGGGAAGAGCCATGTGGCCCGGCCGGCCCATGGAAATGAATTATAAAGGCGTTTTTGACTGCTACAGGAGACCAAAGCTTGCATATTACAAAATGCAGGAGGTTTTTAAATTATGGGAGGCAAAAATTTGATTTTCAATAAGCCGTAGGGGCTCTATATCCACAAAAGTACAAAAAAATCCGGGAGATCTTTTAAAAGATCGCCCGGATTTTTATTGAAAAAGCTTCAAGCTATGAAGCTGCTGGAGCTGCTACAGCATTTTGATCCTCGACCGGGTTATCGTATTGAAGCTGGCTATTATGGACCGCTTCATTTGACATTGTGCCGATTATTTTCCCAAGCGTATCCAGGTCAAAGTCCGGTTCACCTATTTGATATAACTCGTAGGTTAATCCATCTTGTCCCCACAGTACAATGCCATTTGCAAAATAGACCGTCCTGTCGCTGATGGTTTCACTTTTTACTTCACCAGCAGTAGAAATTCCATTTTCGCCTTTTGAAATCAACAGTGAAACTACGCTTTCACCTTTTGAATACACCAGTTCTACTCCATTGATACTATGCAATACACTTTTCATATAAGAATATCCGTCCGGCATCCACGTAGGTACTGCAAAATCTATTTCCATAACGGAACGGGCTTCCTTAACGGTAGTATTTCGGGCAGTGTTCCCGGAGACGGCTTTTTTATCATCCCTGGCACTTTCTTCGTACTTTGGCAGCTCTTTTTCATATTGTGTGATTGTTATGTTGCCCACCCGAAAATAGGCCAGAATATTTTGGATCGTTTCCTGGCCAAAGGCTGTGACCGAAAAACCACCGACCAGGCAAACAATAGCTATTACGGTAATTGCAACAGATTTTCTTAAATTCTTTTTCATATAGATCTCATCCTTTTTCTTATTTTTTTGAATCGCCCCGGATTCCATTTTGAATCTTATTTTATTGTAAATTCTCTCTTTGTGCATTTCATCATGCACTTCCGTCTTTTCAAGCAAGCTGCAAACCTCGTTGAACTCATCAATATTATATTTCTTATCCATGCTCATAACCTCCCATATCCAGCAATTTATGAAGCTTTTTCAAGCTTCTGTACAGGACGACGCCGACATTGGAACCGCTGATACCCAATAAGTCCGCAATTTCAGAATTTTTCAGACCTGCTGCAAATTTCATCGAAATGATGTTTCGTTCTTTTTCGCTGAGTTGCCTTAAGGCGAGAAACAGTTCCTCGTTTCCAGCTTCGGTAATAACGTCTTCTTCCATTGACGAGCCCGGCGATACCATATCCAAAATTGAGTCCAGGGAAAGATGAAATCTCTTTTTGTTGGAGCGGTGATAATCCGCCACGATGTTTCGTGCAATTGCAAACAGCCATACCTCAAAAGAAGATTTTTCCGGCGAGTAAGTAGTATATTTGGAAATAACCTTTTCAAAGACCTGACTGCACAGATCTTCCGCCATATTTTGATTATTTATCCGGTAGCAGATATATCTGTATACACGCTTATAGTACATGTCAAAGATCTGGTCAAATTCCATTACAGACATCTTTTCTTTCGCCATGACCCTGTTGTCACTCTGGTATGCGGAAGCATTCGCTTGAACAATATCCATCTGCTCCTCCTTTCTTCTGAATAGGATAAATCGCGCAATTTATCGTTTAAGTACTACAATAGTTAATACGCAGGAAAGAAAAAAGTATTAACAAATCATATGATTTTCTATGGAAAAACGGTTTCAATATGCTTAGACTGCAATTCCATTCAATAATTATGCAATTTCAAATAACAACTTCGTGAAAAAGTAATTCAGAGGCAGCGACCTTCTTGCCCGGTTTTAGTTTAAACGGTCAGTTTCCGGGAAACATCCAGCCTACCAAAATATTGTTCTGATAGAAGCTTTTCGCAAGGATTGAGGTATCGACATCCGCAAAAATACTTTGGAATTGAGGTGCTGAATTGAAGATCATTAATATTGCGCACAGGATATATACCGTCAACAGCCCTTCCACAGCGCCAAAAGCCAGCCCGCCCAACCGGTCGAACTGTTTCAGGACCGGGAGCCGGACCAGGCCTCTTAAAACCAGGCCGATGATAAAAAGACCCAGGCGCATCAAGACAAACAGCAGGACCAAGCTCAGAATATTTATGATTACCTTTGTGATTTCGTCGCTTACGCTGTTGAGTATACTCTGGATGTCGATGAATTCTCCGGGGCCTGGTACCTTACCCGCGATGCTTTGTTTGAAAAATGCAGGAATGGAAAGTCCGCCGACCACGCTTTCAACTGTGTTTCCATCCACCTGTCCGCTTGCGGGAACGGCTGCCTGGTATCTGCCTGTCAGATTATCCAGAATGGCTTTTTTAATATTGTCGTATACGGGCGTTTCCGCAAGATATTCCGATGCTGCCGGGTACAATTTTACGGAAGCAAGGATAGCGATGAAAAACGACGCGATTTTGAACACCGAAAATACAAACCCCCGGATGAGGCCAACGAGGGCAAATACCCCTATAATCCCCAGGACCGCATAATCGCTCCAGCTCAAAAAGTTTCCTCCTTCCGCATTCGGAACACTGAAAATACTGTTACGCTTTTTTTACATAAATTTTATTTTCACCGGTGCTTAACCCCGATTTTTTTCCAGCGGTTGTCCCCTAACCTATATCAACGACGGCGATATTGGTTTTTGTGACAATCGCCGCCTGGTGGCTGCTAAAAAAGAACACTTCAATAATATCGGATTTTGAATTATATTCACCCTTGCTTTTGCATCTTTCCGTCCAGAAGCTTGCTTTCCGGCCGGTATTTACTGCAATGACACCTTCAAAAGCACTTATGCTCAGGACTTCGTCCCTCAATGGAGCCGATGAATACTCCCGCCCGTCGGCGGAAAAAACCTTCAATTCACCGGCATTTCCATTTACAACAGCCGCCGCTACGCGTTTGCTGCCGGTAATCGAGGCGCTTGCCACCTTTGAGAACTGCTTGTCCGATTTTATATTGCCGGCATTGTCCATAAAAACAATGGAAGTATCTCCGGCTGCAACAACGGCGTCATCCTTTGAAAACCAGACAAAGGGATAGATGCCCTTGTCCTGGGGCATGCTTTTTTCTATAAGGTCCTTGCCGTTCATGTCGGAAAACTTGAGATAGGTATAGGCTTTTGCATCGGAAGCATTGATAAGGTCGATGACCATCATCTTCCCGGATGGGGCTATTTTGGCGGTAACAGCGAAATTATTGGCAATAACGCTTTGCAAAAGCTCAATGCCACGGTCATCGTAAACCCTCACTTCTCCATTGTATAGACGGGAGGAAGTGATGACGGTTACATACCCGTTTTCGTTTATTTCGGCATTCTGAATACTTTCTTCGGTCCTGTCGTTCCACCGGACGCTTTTGCCGTTTATGACATAGATGTCCTTGCCTCCGATATCTGCTACCAGAAGGTTCTTCCCATTGGTTTTGATGATCGGATTGCTCAAAGGAATGCCCACAGACCACAGCTCATGCCCTTTCCTATCAAGAAGCCATATGCCGTCCCGGTTGCACTTTACAATATAGTCCATATGTACGCCAAACACCGGATGCTCCTTTGCGTCATAGGGAATTTCAATTATATTTGAGTCATCATTCAGCTGCTCTACTTTGTTATTTCCCGAAAAAAACTGCCGGACATCAATATTCTTAAGTTCCGTGCCCTGGCTTTTTACATAGCCGAACGCCGCCACTACCACAATGGCGACAAACAGCAGGACCGCCATCAGGACACTGCCTCTCCTGCCGGCAGCCAGCTCTGCCGCAGGACGTTCTTCAGGGTGAATCAAATAGGTCACCTCGATTTTATCTTAAGTAATGTATCCATGACGATTATATCATACGCGGCATGCAGCCGCAACCTGGGGTTATTTCCTTGATACATTAAAAGATTATGCCCATAAAATCCGTAGGGGCGCGCATTGCGCGTCCGCACTTCCCGGCCACGGAGTCGTGTAGTGTGACAAGGGGCTGTTGTCCCATGTCAAGGGGACAGGTACATTGACATGTTTTGCCCCCTACTTTCTTCTTATCCTTGCAGGAATGAGCCTCAAGCCCGAAATCAATATGGAAAACACCATAAAAAGGCCGACATAACCGAAGATGGGATAAATGCCGGCGATCAAATTGGAAAAGCCAAGGGAGGAAACAGGTATCGCGACAGCGCATATGATTACAGTCATAATCCGCCGGTTAATGTGCAGCTTGCTGCTAACCCGGTCTACAAAACAAAAACCGGAGGTTACGGAGGATAACAGCATGGCGAGCCACAGAACAATGGCATAAAGGGCACTGAGGACATTGCTGTAATCGCCGAGGATTCCAAGGACGGGAAGCTCCTTTTCCACGAGATCGGGGTTGTAAGAAAACAAGGCGGTATTCAGCACGAGGGCAACAAGACAAAGCAGCATCCCGCCGATCACCCCACCGATTTTGCCGGTACGCCGGGTTTTCAGGTAAGGCAGAAGGCTGCTCATTACGACGACGGACATCAGGCAGTTATAGCTTACATAGAGCAGGGCAGAAAAAAACCAGTTGTCAGTGGCAGCCTTAAACCAGGTAAAAGCATTGAAAACCGAGGTATCCCTGCAGGTAATGATATAAAAGCCTGCCAGCAGAATGCCGGCGACAAGGATAGGCGTTACAACCGTGCTGAGGGTGACAATCCCTTTTATGCTGGTTAGAATGAAAACCATGCTCAGGAAACACATAATGAGCGCGGAATATTCCGCAGGAATACCAAGCTTTTCGGTAAGCACCCTGCTGGAACCGGCGATCATTACGCAAAAGAGACAGAGCATAAACAGGGTGGCGGCTATTTCTACGATCCACCCCATAAGCCATCCGAAGGCTGGGAAAACAAATTCGTCATAGTCTTTTATCCTGTCCTTATACACCCTGTCCAGGACGATATAGCCAATAGCGGAAAACAGGAGTCCCGCCAGGACGATTCCATAGAAGCCGCCTTCGAAATACCTGGAAAAAAACTGCAGTATTTCCTGTCCCGAAGCAAACCCGGCCCCTATGATGGTAGCCATATAAATGCTGGCTACCTTGACGATGTTTTTGAATTCCTCCGACAAAAAAAACAACCCCTGACATAAGATTAATATAATTCTATGTCAGGGGTTGTTCATAAATGCTTATACCTATCCATTTTTGTCATTGTTACATTGCAGGGGCGGCCAACGCCTGCATCTCATGCGCCTTATTTCTGTGCATTGACAGCTTCTTCAAGAATCTTGAAGGAGTCTTTCATACCCTCAACGCCAAAATCCTGCTTGTTTTTCTTTATAAGGATGCCGGTGTATTTGTCATTCCTGTAAACAGAATAGTAATTGGCATCCTTGGAAACAAAGTCTACCTTCATGGTTCCGGGAGAAGACTTCAGGTAGTACTTAATGGTGATTTCCGGCGTACCCATGGGCACGTCGCCCGGTTCAATCTCATCCAGCCCGATGCCTATCAGCGCCTGGTAGAAAGTCCTGAAGGGCTGCTTGTCATTCTCATCCTTCATGGACGCATCCTTTTCGTTCATCGTGAACTTATCCTTGTCGGTATCGGAATTCCCTTCTGCATCTTTATATACATCCAGACCGAAAACAGTGGTTTTCCCATCCATTGTAAGCTCTATTTTGGTGACCTGGTCAATGTTCACGATATAGGCGAACACCTCCAGAATCTCCTTTAAAGGCTTGTCAAGGAAAGTATATGCGCTCTCGCTGATCGTGAATACATCATTGGAGCCTTCCAGTTTTGCATAGATCAGAGAGCCTTTTTCCTTTTCGCTTCCCAGCAGCAGCTTGTAGCTTGCAGTCGAGGTAGCGTACTCAAATACATAGGCAGGATTTGCCAATCCATATTTTGAAAGGTCCGACGCATTTTCTTCAATATATTCCGATACCGCCGTCGCCGTAAGCGCCTCGATCATCGGACTTAAAGCGGTGGTATTCATATTGCCCTGTACAGGGGACAGCATTTGCCAGTCGACATCGCCGTTCTTCTGTGCTTTGAACAAGCTGCCGCCTTTTCTGTCCATGGATACCGAAATAATATCCTCGGATTTCAAAGTGTAAAGTGTCTTGTCCTTAAGCTCCAGCCTGCTGATAAGCAAGGCTTCGGAAGTATAGGTGCCTATAACATATACCTTGCCGCTGTCCTTAAGCTTGCAGTAATAGCCTCCTTTTGTAGGCGTCTGGCTGCCTATCTGCAGGGTCTTTTCAGTCCCGTCGGTGATCTTCAGAGTGACCTGCACAGGCTTGTCAAGTCCGTAAATCGAAAGATCCTGGGCATCCTCCTCAACCACCTTATCGGCGATAACAGAGGAAGCATTGATGGCGATGCTGCTCAGTTTACTTTTATCCGCCTTAAAGTCTGTGGGAGAGATCAGCTCCCATTCCGTATCCTTTTTCTGGATTACAAAGGTGCCCTCCGTATTCTCAAGGGTCACCTTCTCAAGCTTATCCGTGGTATAGTCCAGCACCCTTATGGTTTCCACATCACTCACGCCGCTATCATCAGGTTTCTTGTTCTTGCTGATGAAAAAATACGCTCCACCCAGCAGGGCTACAACAACGACCAGGATAATGGCATTCCTATATAATTTCATAAATGCCTCCTCCTCAGGAAGACGAACAAACCGGTTCCCAGTATGATGAGCGGAATTACTATGACAACAACGACCCCCATCACCGTGGCCTGCAGCTGGGATATATTGATTTGTATCGACTCGTAATTCTTCGCGGGCACTACAACCTCATCTTTTTTGTCAAACATCCAGTTTAAAGATTGTACAAAGAATGTGGCGCCATACTGATAGTAGTTGGCGAATTGCGGGGATTGTGCCGCACTGTCGCTGACAAATGACGCATTTCCCATTACAAGTATTTTGGAAGCTACGGCTCCGCCCTTATTTTCCACAGCAACCGCAATGTCAAGAGGCCCCTGTACATTTTCACCCCTGGATGCGCTGGCAGCTTCGCCGACAGCCGTACTATTGGTTGTGATCAGAGATGTGGTGGTGATATATTCCTTTACATTTTTTAAAATGCTGACACTTCTGGAATCCTTTAAAACCACCTGAGTACTCTGTGGGATTATGGCATTACCGCTTACATTCAGTAAAATGGTGTATTCATCATCCGGCGCATGCTTGCTTGCATCCGTTTCTTTCACTTTGTCGTAATTGACTGCTACGTTGTAGGTGCTTAAAAGAGCGTTGAAATTATTGAAATCAGGATCCCCTGAGAGGTAGTCAAACATGAATACCGCTTTGCCGCCTGCCTTCAGATATCCCTCTACGACATTCCTCTCCTGCATGGAAAGGTCGTTTTTGGGAGCCGCCACTACTACGATTTCAGCATCCTCCGGCATTTTTCCGGCAGTGGTGAGGTTTATGGTTTTAACCTCGTAATTGTTGGCTTCAAGGAATTGCTTAACCATGGTATAATCACTGTCTACGCCTATTTCATTATGGCCTTCGGTAAAATATACCACCGGAGTCTTTTCCGAGGTTACATATTTAATGGCCCCAGTAAAGCCCTGCTCTGCAATGGAGCCGGTTATAGACTGCTGGAAGGTCTGCTGGTCGAAATATACATCGAAAAGGTCGGAATACGCCAGCTTTTTCTTCTTTTCTTTTTCATTAACCGTACTTTTAATGACAAAGTCGCCCTTTTCCAGATCCAGTGTATTTTGGTCATCCAGTTCCTTAATGATCCCCGGACTCTTATCCGGATCAATATACTCTAACTTTATATGGCTGTTTTTCTGATACAGGCCCAGTAAATCAGTAACTTCTTTATACTGATCGCCGGAAGCTATTTGGCCATCGTCAAAAAGCCCTATGATGGTGACATCCTGCTTCAGGTCCTTCAGCACATTCTTGGTGACATCCGTTAAGGAATACAGCTTGTTGGAGGTCAGGTCCAGCTTCAGGTCGGCCATACCCACCAATACGTTCACCAGAATCGCGATGCCCACAACCGCGGCGATCAAGATGATGGAATTCGAACCGTATTTCAAGCTTCTTTTGTTAAAAAGGTTCTTTAATGCTTTTATAATTTTATCCATTTCAATCACCCCTGACTCCAACGTCTTTTTTCTATGATTCTAACCGTTATGAACAGGAATACCACCACGAAGCTGAGATAATAGACTACAGGTCCCAGCCCCAGGATACCCCTGCTGAATTCGTCATACCTGTTAAGCAGAGAGAACCAGTCCAGGATCTTTCCAACAACGCCGCCAATGGAGGTGCTGATGGAGCCGGCGATATACATGACGAAAAGGCTCACGATACCGATAATGGCAGCGATTACCTGGCTTTCGGTAAGGGCCGACGCAAATATTCCGACAGAAATGAACGCCGCGCCCAAAAGCAGGAAGCCTATATAGCCGCCTACCATGGAAGGTGTGAACTGTCCCCCGAAAGCAACCAGTATAATGGGATAAATAAAGGTGATAACCGTCAGGACCACATAAACAAAGTAAGAGGCCAAAAATTTCCCGATAACGATTGACGTTATGCTGGCCGGTGAAGTGATAAGCAACACCTCGGTGCCGTTTTTCCTGTCCTCCGCCATGATTTTCATGGTCAGGATCGGGATGATAAATACCAGAAATACGATTGCATTCGCCAGAACGCCGAGAAATTCTCCGCTCATGCTGAGCAAATTACCGAAAGTAAAGAATATCGACGTCAATACGATAAACAAGCCGATCAATACATAGGCGATAGGCGAATAAAAATAGGATTTTACTTCCTTCCAGAATATTGCAGCCATAATTACACAGCCTCCTCCTTTTCCTGAGTGACGATTTGCAGGAAGATGTCTTCCAGCGTCATATCGAGAGATTTCAATTCAAGGATGGGATATCCGACCTTTGCAAGGGCAAAGAACAACGGCTTTCTGATATCAATTTCCTTGTCGGACTCCACCACATAACTGAGGACGTCTTTTTCCTTGTCAATACCCGGCTCCACATACTTAACGCCATAGATCTCCTTTATGGTGTTAAGGACTGAATTTTTGGGTCCTGCTACGGTGACAAGCAGCTTTGAAGCTGTCCCGAAGCCTTTGGAAAGGTTCTCCGGCGTGTCTATGGCAGCGATTTCACCTTTGTTAATGATTACAACACGTTCACACACAGCACTGACTTCAGGCAGAATGTGCGAGCTGAGGATGATGGTATGCTCCTTACCCAGAGCTTTGATCAGTTTTCTGATTTCGATAATCTGCTTGGGGTCAAGACCTACGGTAGGCTCGTCCAGTATAAGGACTTCCGGGCTTCCGATCAGTGACTGTGCCAGACCGACTCTCTGCTTGTACCCCTTGGAGAGGTTCTTGATAAGCCTGTTCCTGTGGTCGCCGATCTTTACCAGCTCCATGATATCGCTGAGCTGGCTCTTCCTGTTCTTTTTATCCACCATTTTCAAATCGGATACGAAATTGAGATAATCCTTGACGGTCATATCCATGTATACCGGCGGTTGTTCAGGCAGGTATCCTATGCGTTTCTTGACTTCCTTGGGATTTTCCATGATATCATAGCCGCAGACCTTTACCGTGCCATCGCTTGACGGCAGATAACCGGTGATGATGTTCATCGTCGTCGATTTACCGGCGCCGTTCGGCCCAAGGAAACCAAGTATTTCGCCCTTTTCCACTGTAAAATTAAGATTGTTGACAGCCTTTATTTGACCATATCGCTTGGTCAAATTCTGAATCTCTATCATCGCTTTCCCCCCTGCTAACATGTTAGGGAACAAACCGTTCCCCCTGTTGAACGCATTTACGCATTTTAATTATGCAAAATACATTTTAATAAATTGTGAACAAACTGTAACATATACTGCGGAGAAACAAACATTAAAACCTATCCGATGGAATGTTTCGCCACCGCAGCAATATACAATTGTAAAAAAAGCCTGTTAAAAATTGTTCAGGCCTTTTCAGCAAAATCATTATATATTTTTTCAATTTTCTTTTCAAGGAAAATTTATTTCCATTACTTTATCTACAGTGTTTCACCTCAACGCCTGCAGACTGCCTTACACAATATCCGTCTCTCCCCGGTACTTGTTCATCATCTTTTTGAATATTTCGCCGCAGGTGGGAGGCGTATAGGTAATTGCGTTAGCCCCCGCTTCAATCGTCTCAAGGATGCTTTCATCCGTAGGGCCTCCCGTTGCTATCACCGGGACTTCGGGATACTGTTCCCGGATCATTTTGACGATTGCCGCCGTTTTGGCTCCGCCCGATACATTGAAGATGGTGGTTCCGGCCTCCAAACGCTTTTTTAAATCCGTTTTCTCGGATACAACGGTAACTACGATGGGAATGTCGATCTTCTCCCGGAGCCTGATAACAACTTCGTTCGATGTAGGGGCATTCACCACTACGCCGATTGCCCCCTGGAATTCCGCATCCATCGCCAGGTTAACCACTCGTTTTCCGGTGGTGGTTCCTCCTCCGACGCCGCAAAAAACCGGGATGTCCGAAGCGCTTATAATGGAATGGGTAATAATGGGCTGCGGGGTAAAAGGGTATACGGCGATCACCGCATTGGCATTGCAATTTTTTATGATAGCGACATCCGTGGAAAAAACAATGGATTTTATGAGCTTCCCAAAAATCCTTATGCCGCTCACATGCTGTATTACTTCAGGGATTTTCACCATATGCTTTCTGAGGTTCCCCTCGATTTCCGGAACAAACTTTTCCATCCGATAGATCCTTTCCGGGCAATTCCCTTTATCCAATGTATTTTGTCTTATTGACGAATCAACCAGGACAAGTATTTTTCTTTAGCAAAACAACCTCCATATTGGTTTCATTCCTATTGTATCCAATACGGAGGTTGTTTACAAGCCTGCATTCTATTCATGATTGTGGTGTGCAAAAAAGGGTCTTGAATTACCGTTACCTCTTCCCTGGCCTGAAGAAGCTGGCCGTGACCGGCCCTAAGAAGCTTAAGCCCCCTATGATCATCCATTCCGTCAAAGTCAGCGGCACCGTGCTGAATACCGTTTGCAGGAACGGTATGTAAAGCACGCCCAGGATCATAACCAGCGAGCACAATACCGCCCAGATCAGATACTTGTTGTTAAGGATGGGGATTTCAAAAATGCTTTTGCGCTCCGACTTGCATTCGAAGACATGGATCAGCTGCGTCAGCACCAGCGTGGCAAAAGCTCCCGTCCTGGCGCTTTCTACGCCGTTCCCCAGGTACATGATGCTTACAAATACGCCCAGGGTCGTAAGCCCGATGAAAACGCCCCTGAACAATATCAGGCGCAGCAGGCCATGAGAAAATATGTTTTCCTTTGACCCTCTCGGAGGCTGAAGCATAATATCCTTCTCCGGGGGGTCAAAGCCCAGGGCGACCGCAGGCAGCCCATCCGTCACCAGGTTTACCCATAATATCTGTATGGGAAGCAGCGGAATGGGAAGTCCTATCAGCATCCCCAGGAACATGGTGAGCACTTCTCCGATATTACAGGCAAGCATATACCGGATGAACTTTCTGATATTGTTGTAGATTACCCGCCCTTCCTCTACTGCTGCAACAATGGTGGCGAAGTTGTCGTCCATAAGGATCATCGCGGATGCTTCCTTGGTGACATCGGTTCCCGTAAGCCCCATGGATACGCCAATATCGGCTTCCTTCACTGCCGGCGCGTCATTTACACCGTCGCCGGTCATTGCCACCACATGTCCCAGCTTTTTCAGCACCCTGACGATCATGAGCTTGTGCTTGGGAGAGACTCTGGCATATACTCCGACATTTTCAGCGACCTTTTCCAGCTTTTTTTCATCCATTTGGTCCAGTTCGGCTCCGGTCAATACCTGGTCATTTCCGGATAATATCTCCAGTTCCTTCGCAATGGCTGCCGCTGTCAGCTTGTGGTCACCCGTTATCATTACCGGTTTAATCCCTGCCATTTTGCACTTGCGGACTGCATCCAGCGCCTCCTTGCGGGGCGGATCGATCATGCCGGTAAGGCCGGCAAAAACCAGTTCATTCTCCAGTTCCCTGGTTTTATAGTTTCTCGAACCCAGCTTCTTGCATGCCATGCCCAATACCCTCAGCGCTTCGCCGGCCAGCAGGTTATTCGTTTTTATTATATCGGCCTTCATGGCCGGCGTTAAATCTACGATGCCTTTAGCGGTGTACACTTTCGTACATTTGTTTATGATAATATCCGGCGCTCCTTTGGTGAAAACATACGTCTCCCCCTTATGGCCGTCACATACCACGGACATGCATTTCCGGTCGGAATCAAAAGGAAGTTCCTCTATCCTGAACCAGGATGCATCAAGTACCTTCCTGGTCATGCCCGCTTTTGCCGCTGCTACCAGCAGCGCCCCCTCCGTGGGGTCTCCGGCCACTTCCCACATATTTTTTTCCTTTTGCTCCACCTCCGCATTGTTGCAAAGGGCTCCTATTTCAAGGTTCAGCTTGAGGATGCTCTGCTTCAAAGGATCTACGCCTGTAATGCCTTCAAAGAAGGCTCCGCTCTTTCCGTTGGCCCCCTTTATCTCGTATGTCCTGCCGCCGGCATAGATCTTTCTCACGGTCATTCTGTTTTCCGTCAGGGTACCTGTCTTGTCGGAGCATATGATGCTGGCGCATCCAAGGGTTTCCACGGCAGGAAGCTTTCTGATCAGCGCGTTTCTTTTCAACATCCTCTGGACGCCAAGGGCCAGAGCAATGGTTACAATGGCGGGCAATCCTTCCGGCACTGCGGCAACCGCCAGGCTAATACCCGCCAGCAGCATGTTGAAAAGGTCCTCTCCGCGCAAGACCCCTGTAATGGATACGATGGCACAAATCGTGATACACCCTGCCACAATGAGCTTTCCGAGATGTTTCAGCTTTTTCTGAAGGGGCGTCTCATCTTCTTCAATATTTTGTATGAGCCCAGCGATGTTGCCCATTTCGGTATTCATACCCGTTGCATGGACGATGGCTCTGGCCCTTCCGCCCGTTACAACCGTGCCCATGTATACGGATGAAGCCTTCTGTGAGGAATCATAAAGCCTGTTTCCCACCCTGGAGACCGACTTCTCAACGGGTACGGATTCTCCGGTCAAAAGGGATTCGTCCACCTGCAGGTTGTTGCTCTCCACCAGGGACGCATCTGCAGGTACCCGGTCGCCGGTTTCAAGAATGACCAGATCTCCGGGAACGATCTGCTCTGCCGGAATGATCTGGGCTTTCCCGCTCCTGACTACCTTTGCCGTTGGCGCAGCCAGGTTTTTAAGGGCTTCCATGGTTTTTTCCGTTCGATATTCCTGTACGAATCCAAGAATCGCATTTAATACGACGATAGCAATAATCGTAACAGCCTCGGTCATTTCCCCCATCAATGCCGATATGGCGGTAGCCGCCAGCAGGATCAGAACCATGAAATCGCTGAATTGCTGAAGGAAGATGCGGAACACGGATATCCGTTTGCTTCCGGTCAGGGTATTGGGCCCATGCTCCCGCAGCTTTTTCCCGGCCTCCTTATCGCTTAAACCGGTATGTACTTCGCTTTCATAGATGCTTTTCTTCAACATTGCTTCGTGCATACTCAATTTTTTCACACCTCTTTCTACCCACGTCCTATTTTTATTCAAATAAAGCGGTGAATAGTACAGGTCAAAAAATCAATAAACGTTTGCATAAGATATTGCATCTTTGGTATCTTTCAATTATATAAACAGGGCGGCATTGACTTGCAAAGTAAAACATGATACGATAATAACAGGTATACAACCGGTATAGTATCAATCTTGGCGAAAAAGTGGAGGCATTTCACCAAAAACAAGGAGGCATAATAACCATGGAAAGAGTTAAAACTGCAGTTATAGGATGCGGAAAAGTAGGCCATATGCATGCAAAGGCTTTAAGAAGTATCCCTAATTCCCTCTTTACCGCTGTCTGCGGCCGTGATATTAACAAAACCAGGGTGTTTGCGGAGCAATACAACGTAAAAGCATATTCAAGCATAGAAGAAATGGCTGCCGATTCGGAGGTGGAGGCCGTGATCATATGCACACCCCATCCCAATCACGCCGAATATGCCGTTAAAGCCGCCAGGGCCGGCTTGCATGTGCTGGTGGAAAAGCCCCTTGCAGCATCGCTGGAGGATTGTGACGCAATCATTGAAGCTGCAAAAGAAAATAAAGTGATACTTGGCACCGTATGCCAGCGAAGGTTTTATACCCCGGTGCAAAGAGTGAGACGGGCAATTGATGAAGGCAAGATCGGAAGGCCTGTATTCGGTACGGTGAATATGCTGGGCTGGAGGGATAAGGCATATTATGACAGCGATCCGTGGAGGGGAACCTGGAAAGGCGAAGGCGGAGGCGTGCTGGTCAATCAGGCGCCTCATCAGCTGGACCTTCTGCAGTGGTTTATGGGGCCTGTGGATGAGCTGTTCGGTTACTGGTCGAATCTCAACCATCCATACATAGAGGTCGAAGATACGGCACTGGCAGTCATTAAATTCAAAAACGGCGGCGTGGGCAACATTATTGTGAGCAATTCACAGAATCCCGCCCTTTTCGGCAAAGTCCACGTCCACGGGGAAAACGGAGCTTCCGTTGGCGTCCAGACAGACGGCGGCGCTATGTTCATCGCCGGCATGTCCGGCATCACGGAGCCTCCGGTGAACGACCTCTGGACCGTCAGAGGGGAGGAACACCTGCTGGAAGGCTGGAAGCGGGAGGATACGGATTTCTTCAACAGCATCGACACGATGCAGTACTTCCACGAAAAGCAGCTTGAGGATTTTTTGAAGGCAGTTGTCAACGGAACCAGACCATTGATTGACGGTGAGGATGGCAGGAAGACCGTTGAAATATTCACTGCCATTTACAGGTCCACCCGGGACGGAGTACCGGTAAAATTCCCCCTCAAGCCTGAAAACAAGACCTTTATTACGTAAATTAATATGATTTCTTCAATTTGCAATTTGTCTTAATTTGTCATTGCGAGGGTCGCTTACAGCAATCTGTGCAAACCTTAAAAGAAAGATTCCCACGTCGCTTTGCTCCTCGGAATGACAGGATAAATTACATCTTGCGATTGAAGATGATTTGGCTATCGTTTGCAAATCGATGTACACTTATATAGTTATCGTGCTTTTAAGAAAAGGATCGGTGAACCTATGGTAAACAAAAACTTGAACATCCCATTGTATATACAAATATACAACGATCTGAAAAACAAAATCATTGAAAACAAATATAATGAAGAATTCCTGCCGTCGGAACGCCTCCTGAGCGAGGAGTATCACGTTGAACGGGCTACCTTGAGGAGGGCGCTTCAGCTCCTTGTAAAGGATAACCTGCTTATCAAAGTGCCAGGCTCCGGGTCAAAAGTAAACCGGAACTTTTCGGCAACGCCCGGCATCGACAGGGATGCATCCAATAACATAGCCTTCATACTGCCCGGAGAGTCCATCGATAAGATTTATCAACCCTTTATTGCTTCGCTTTTTTTTAATTTCGAAAAGAGCTGCCGCAGATATAACTACAGCCTCTTTTACACCAGGCTCGATTCGGAGGAGGATTTATATGAAAGGGTTGTTAAAAAACATATCAAGGGAATCGTATGGGTCAGCAAAGTAAATGAGAATCTGGTGCTTAAGGCAAAGGAAATGCATATACCGTCGGTTTGCGTATCCAATTATGTCCCCGGCTTCAAGACAGTCCTGTGCGACAATTATGAAGGAAGCTTTTTGGCCGTTGAGCATCTGGTCCGGCTGGGACATAAAAAAATAGCATACATCAACGGAATAAAAACCTATTTGAATGCGCTGGAACGCTATACAGGCTACACCAGGGCACTAAGCCTTCTTGGCGTCCAACACGATGAAGGCCTGGTAAGAAATGGCGATTGGACCTTTGAAAGCGGTTATGATGCCATGAAGGGCCTTATCCATTCAGTCCCGGATTTGACAGCGGTATACGCTTCCAATGACATGATGGCCCTCGGAGCCATTAAAGCGGTATCCGACAGCGGTATGTCGGTGCCTGACGACATATCGGTCGTCGGCTTCGACAACATTAGCCAGGGAATGTATTTCTCACCTTCTCTCACAACCATTGACGTCAACACCGAAACCTTCGCGTATGAGACCCTTGAAGCTTTAAACCAAACAATTGAAGACATCAATTCTCCACCGATAAAAGTGTTGATACCAAACAGCCTGGTCATTCGCGAGTCAACAAAACGTATATCCCCGAATTTTTAAGCACTGGCGAAAATATAACTTCCGGTAATCTTTTCCGGGGAACTACGCTTTGGTAGGTTGCATAGGCGGGCAGCAAGCTTTAGCTTGCGACCAGCCCGGGATGCATGGGCGAGCAGCAAATGCAAGGCATTTGCGACCAGCCCGCTCCATTCCCCAGAAAAGAATCGGAAGTTATATTTTCGGTGCTCCTAAGCTATTGCCTTATGGCTGCAATATGACTTTCATGAGGCCGGGCTCGCCGGCATACAGCCTGTTGAACCATGCCGGTCCTTCAGACAATGGGACAGCCGCGCTTATAAAGGATTCCACGTCCACGCTTCCGGATCGGATCAAGTCCAGGCAATCCCCATATTCCAGCGCCGATGCACAGGTACCGTAGATTGAGATTTGCCTGGTGACAACGGATTGCAGGGGAAAATCCACTGTGGCCTTGAGGTTTCCCACAAGGGTAAGAGAACCGCCCTTCTTCAAGGATGCAACGGCAGTATTAAGGGCTGAGGATATGCCAACGACCTCAAAGGCTATATCTGCACCTCGATTTCCCGTCAATTTATGTATTTCAGCAGCAGCATCGGTTTCATTTGAGTTCACGGCGATATCCGCCCCAAACTTTTTAGCCATTTCCAGCTTCTGCGGCATAATGTCCACAGCAATCACCCTGCCGCAGCCCACAGCTTTCAGAAGCTGGATGATCAACAAGCCGATCATACCGGAGCCTACAACCACCGCAGTATTGTTCAGAGAAACAGGAGAACGCCGTATGGCGTGAAATGCAATGGAAAGGGGCTCAACCATGGCAGCCTGTTCAAAGCTTACCTCCTCAGGCAAAGGATATACGATGTGCCGGGGTACCGCAACATATTCCGCAAAAGCTCCCTCCAGCCGGTAATCCCCACAGGACACCCCCAGGACCCTCCGGTTGTCGCAAAGGTTCACTTCGCCGCGCCGGCAAAAATGACACCGCCCGCAGTAGACCGTCGAATCAAAGGTAACCCTGTCACCCGCTTTAAAGTCCTCCACACTGCCGCCGACTTTCTCGATGGTGCCTGAAGCCTCATGCCCCATGATAATCGGCGGTATTCTTCTCCCAGTGCTTCCGTCCATGCCGTGTACGTCGCTGCCGCAAATGGCGCATGCCTTTACACGGACCAATATGTCGTCGCTGCCATATTCGGGTATCGGGACCTCCTCAACAGAAAACTGATTACATGCTGTTAAAACCAGCGCTTTCATATTCACTACCTCCTATAGACGTTCCGATGATCAAAATGAACTTCCGCTATTCTTACCTTATTATCCAGGCAAAGTAAATAATATAAAACCTTGAGCCATTTCCATGTAAAAAGAATATCATGATTTTAGAATAAAATCAACATGTATACTACATGTAATTAATTGACCATTTGCGTATAAAGTTATTTACTATTCTTTCAAAATTTAATATAATAATGTCGAATATACGGAACAATTATCGATATTGGCCAGGTGTAGATATGTTAGAAGCATTTTTGATCGCATTGCTGGTGGCGAAAATCAGAAAATACAGATTAGCTCCGTTGTTTAAGGAATGGACCGCCTACCTTGTCATACTCTTCGCTCTGGTTTGCATGTATATGAATTTCTCCATATTTCAAGGAGACACCTTTATTTTTAACTATGTAAATGCAACAAAAATTATTTACGGTCTTATCTTTGCGGTTCTGATAATAAAGTACGGTCTATATAAGGCGGGCTTTTTAGGCGCGGCATCGGCTTTTATCGGCGGTATGCTGAACAGTGCCGTTATAAAGGCAAACGGAGGCAAAATGCCCGTATTCCCTTCGGTATCCTATTTGACCGGGTTTATGACACCGGATTCCTTTAAGTTTATGGAAACTTATGACGACGTGCATATACAAGGAAGCGCATCGACCAAGCTATCTTTTCTGTCAGATTATATCGACCTGGGCTACACAATCCTGTCTCCCGGCGATGTGCTATTTTATTCCGTTGTTTTTATCGTCGTATACAGCCTGATAAAACACCTCAATAGCGGCCGGCCGGCCAAATCCGCGGAAGAGGGCAAAGAACTGCAGCAGTAGCAAGGTTGCCCCGATCCTGCAATTTTATAACGACCTGGTTCATAAGGAAATTTGTCGTTTGCAGGCAAATTTCCTTACAGCAGCGGAGTTTCTACGAGACTGGCAGAAGCTAAAGCTTGCTGCTCGCCTATGCATCCCAGGCTGGAGATATGCTTACTGCCTGAAAACCAATTCGGTACCCGCCAACTACAGAGGTGGGGGACATTTTTAAGCCTCGTTATAATTCTTCAGCATGCTCCCAATTAAGAAAAATTTCATTTTTACAGGGTACTATAGTAATACTGCCTTCATCCATTCGTTCATTTATTTCTGCGCCACTAAAGCATACCGTATATTTAAAGCCATTGAAACAGTATTTGACCGAATTATCGGCAATGTCTCCGACAGGTACCTCCACGTCCGGATTCCAGAGCATTTTAAGACACCACTTTACAGAAACATTTCCTCTGCTGGAAAAAGCTACAGAGTCCTCCTTGCAAAGCACCTCAAATTCAAAGCCCATTTCTGTTTTCCAGACTGCCTTTAATTCGTCATCGCCCATTTCAGAGACCTCCGGTTCATATACCTCCATCAAAGCCGTGCTGTCGTCCTCTCCAATAATCACCGGGTATAGTCCGGCCCTTGTCTTCCCATGGCTCCAACGGTTGCCGTCAATGACCGGCAGGTTGTCAAAATATAATCTGTCCATCGCACATTTGTTTGCAAGATAGCGTTCTTCATAGTTCTCGTTAAAAATATGCAAATCCCGTATCCACAGCTTTTCCGCCTCTTGATACAGGTTTATCCTATAATATCTGCTATTATACCATATTGACCTGTGCCCATCGTCCTTCCAATCCGAAAGAGCCGCAACAACTGAAGCCGGAGTTGTCGGATATTTCTTTCTGAACCAGTCGGCAGAGTCGGCAAGCGTTTCCACCTTGATTTTGCCTTGGGCTGCAAATTCAGAGATTTGCTCAAATTGAAACAAAAGCCCTTTTTCCATTGCCGGCCATCCAAAGCTATTTTCCTGTCCTGCCTGTGCATATCCGAATGCCAGGCATATTCCATTGAAATTTTCCTTCAAAAACCACCGGATCCATTCTTCTGAGCCCCCACCCACCGGATACACAGGCTCCAACGTCACAACCGGCTGCCATTCCGAAGCGGTAAAGCTACCGTCTGCCACAAGTCCCGCATCATACTGGTATATCGGATCGCTTCCCAGCATTCTGAAGATTGGTACATTTATCTGATTCTTAACGGTCTGTGCGGGACAGAATACATTATGCCTTCCCGGATAATAAGCTTGATTATAGTATCCCCCCCAGAGGGTATAGCCATCTGTGCCCCACTGATCTCTGCAGTTGCAAGAGGCTGTGATTCCATATTTTTTTTCAAGATAAGCGAGTGTGTGCGCATCAATAATCCACGACCCTACCGACTTCGGGTAAAAGCCAAATATATTCCTGAAGTCTTCCATAAAAACATCGGAAAGCTTTTCCCTCTCTTCAGGTGTATAGCCTACCGTAAAGCCGACATCGGCATGCCAATCCCATGAAAAGCCCGGACGGCCGCGCCATTCCAAACCTGCATTCTCCACCAGGGGCTGCACCACTTCAAACCATGCACCAATTTCATTTGCAACTGATGAAGACCTTTTTAACAAGTTAACGAATGATGGATTTATCATTGCATCGTATTGAATGAGAAACGTCCCTGGCAAACTATACTTTTCAAGCAGTTCCACCTGCCTTGTTACCGGTTCAAGCAGGTCGAGCCCGGGGTCTCTTGGTTCAACTCCCCTGATAAAGTTTATAATATTGATTATCTGTGGTTTCATAATACCTCCGAATTAGCTTTTAAGTAAATTATATACATATCCGAAAAGCGGATTGGAAAATCCCAATCCGCTTCTCATGCTAAGGCCAAGTTCCTTTTTAAAAAGGCTGCTAAAATAGCCGCTGCTCAAATTTACATGTCCGGCAATTTCCATGAGCGACAGCTCTTTGGAATAATTGGCTTCAATAAACAGAAGCGCTGCGGATATCTCCCTGCTGAATGACTTTTTTTCAAAATATAGACCTTTTATAAATTTAAAAAAATCTCCTACAATATCGACTATTTCTCCAAAGCTGTTGCTGTTCTTTATATGTATGCAGGAATCAATAATTTTGTCAGTGGTGTCCAAATGCAATACATGCATTTTTTCAGCAATCCAGCATACGAAATCACAAAATAACTCCTGTACCTGCACCTTGTCTTCCGTTATTGCCTCAAATACACAATGTACCTTTTTTTCATATTCCTTAACAAATAAATCATCATTTATCCCGTTTTCTCCGGGATATGCAAGTATTGCACACTTTTTGCAGGAAATTAAAGAGCTTACAGGTTCTAAACTGCCATATACATAAATACTATTGCCGGAGTAAAATTTACACTCAAGTGCTTTTACTGCTTGGATATACAGATATACATATCTTTCAATGAGCCGTAGCCATCCTGGGCGCTACTTGTACCAATGCTTGTCTCCATATTAAAATACACCTTCATGGAATCACGGATGTTGTCCATAAGCGCTTTAATCTCTTGATGTCTTAAGCTCTCACTTATTATTCCTTTGAAATTCAAAATAAGGATGTACCTGTTATTGCTTTCGGAAAAAGCCTCTCCCGCTCCCCGCCTGTCAAGTATCTCATTCAGAGCATTCAATATCGTACGCTGTATCAGATGACCCTTTTCATCCTTTAGCAACAAAACCAGTCTTTCATAATGGTCAATTTCCATGATTGCAAGCAGCAAGCCTTCTTGAAATATTCTCAACCCCTTTTTCCTGACATAGGCTCCGAATTCTTCACTGCTGTATAAACCATAAAAAAGGAAATCCTTCAAAACTCCATCTTTTTCTGTGTCGTCACTATGCGCGACAGCTTTTTTAGCTATTTGTCCGTCTGCCTGCATGACAAGCTCCGTTTTAACTTTTTCAAGAATCTTATCCATATCATCATTCGTCATGGTAAGCTTGAGAATGTATTCCGTTACTCCTAAGGACATTGCCTTCCTTGCCAGCTCAAACTCCTCAAGGCAGGAAAGTATTACTATCCTGGTCTGCTTATCATCTTCCCTTATTTTTGAGATCAGCTCCATCCCACTCATTTTGGGCATTTTAATATCCGTAATTATAAGATCCGGCTTCTCCCTTTGATAAATAGATAGTGCAGTCATTCCGTCAGCTACATCGGCAACCACCACCATATTGAATTTTGCCCAGTCTACAGAATTTTTAAGGCCCACTCTGACAAGCATCTCATCTTCAACTATCAGAACCTTGTACATATATGCCTCCTAAATTTGCTGTTTTCAAGCCAGTATTCATTGGAGAAGATTATTAATCTTCTGTTAATTAATACTATACTGTCACCACACAAATATCAAATAGAGGCGTTAATTATCAAATTGAATCCCTTCTTCACCTGTCCGTACAGTCCGGCCATTGAGCTGCTTCTCAACGGCTTCAAGTTCTCCATGAATTTCGTTGTCATCGGTGCTCGCAGAATATCGACCCAAAAGGAACTCAACTACGCAGGTGGGCGCCGGGTACTGCCGCGGATACCTGCGTACTCATGCCAACGAACGGATTTCTGCAAAGAAAGCTGTCTCCAGCGCGTTATAGTCATTAAAGAGAGCTTCGGATGGGATCACCGATAGAGAATTCCTTATCCTTTCACGCTTCCCAGAATAATACCTGTATGAATTGTTTGTTTCCAGCGTCCGGCTCCGTCCATAATACCGGCTTCATAGAGTGTCGGATCAACCCCGGCAAGAGCTGTCATGTATATAATGGTACTCCAGCCAAGCTCCTTCCAGACATTGGTTGCTATGATCACAGAAGGGAACCATTTATCGCTTCCCAGGAAAAATACCGACTTGATGCCCAAAGTATTGAGAAGAAGGTTCACAATTCCTCCAGATGGCGAAAGTATATCAATGATAATGCCTGCCATCAGTACCCAGGAGATAAAGTATGGCAGGTAGATAATCGTCTGTATTGATCTATGAACACATGGCGGCTTCAACATTTATTGCGATCCGCCTGTGGAGCCATGGGATGACGATGGTGCAGAAAGACGGCAGTAAATTCCCGCAATTGCTGGCGCACTTCATCATGGCCCATTGCATCACCTCAAAAATCCGATTTCAGACCACCTTGGTATGCCATTTTTCTTTTGATTGTCAACAAGATATCTATTAACTACACGGCAGAATCACGAGCCCATATTGTTTCACAAAAAGAAAAAAGATTGCCACGCAATCTTTTCACCTTTTAGCCAGATGCTTACTTGTCTTACTTCCATATTTTCGCTTCATGATTTTGTCGTGTGTTATTAATCTTCTTTTCGCCGCTCACAGTATATATTTTTGTAATCAGAACTAGTAATGCCGCTGCAATCATCATGACGGCAAGCGGCCATCCCGCTATTTCGTAGCCAAAGCGACCAATCACAATTCCGATCAACGGCGGCCCAATTACGCTTCCCAGGTTCATACATGCTGCTAAAACAGCAAGTGCAGTGCCTGTATCTCTGGGATTGGAAACCGTCTGCGGTGTGCTTGTCCAAAGATACGTTGCAACAACACCTTCAAACAACGGATAAGCAATTATGTATGGTATCAGGAAGGAAGCATTCTTCAGCATATAGCCCGTTAAGAGCAGTGCGGCATATATCAGGCTTCCAACAAAGCCCATCAGCTTTCGCTTGGATTGGAACTTATCAAACATCCAGCCAATGCCAATTACCAGTGGAATCTCTAAAACAAACATATACGCAAGGTAAAGATTGATTTGAGCCTCACTCACTAAAAAAGTGTCCGTCCAATATATCGCAATCCACGTTATCCATCCGAAACAACAGCAGCAAAACAGAAAACCCGCAGCGCCCATGAGCCAAACCGATGGCGCCTTCAGCCCCCCGGCCAATTTTGTGCTGGCTTCAATATTGGCATAATTATGCTCCTCAGGCGGTTTTTTCACTTTTACCGCATAAAGGATAAAAGCTGCGGCACAAAGCAAAATTCCGGTACCCCACATGCCTTTCCATCCGAAACCGGTCATAATATCCACTGCGAGGAAAAAAACCAGGGATTGCCCTACCATTTGCCATGAACCCCAAATGCCCATTGGAAGCCCGCGTTTTTCCTCTGGAAACCACATGGAAATCACGCTGGGTGCTGCAACTGAAATGATCCCGACACCAATGCCTTCGATTACCCGGCTAATCATCATCACAACAATTGACTCCGCAAATATTCCCAGCACAGCGCCGATTGCCGCAGAGCCAAGAGCAATTAAACCGCAATATTTGGGGCCGATTTTCATCAGTATCATCGCAGCGGGAATGGCCGTAACCACACCCATTACGCAAAATATGCTAGAAAGCCAGCCAACCGTACTCAAATCGGTATCATATGCTTCAACAAACACTGACACCAGAGGTATCACCTTGTTCTGCATCCATGCAAGCGCCACGCCTGCTGTAAAAACCGTCAAAAGTATGACCCATGACCTGCGCCTTTCACTCCCCTTCATGCCATTCTCCATTCCTCAGCAAATTTCTGTTTTAACCGTTAACTATCCAATCTCATACTTTCAAGGCGACGTTCCTTTGCCTCGCGGATCGCGTGCATAACCAAAGCAACAATGATGACTGCATATGCCACGAATACACGGAAGTACTCACCATAGGTGGGATCATTAAACAGATTCTTACCCGCAAGCGGTGATAGTACAAATAGTGTATGAAAAAGTACCGTACCGATCCAGGCCTGACTGATGGTTGCTCTTTTGATTGAAGCACCACCGATCAAAATTGCGGCGATTGCAAAAATACCAACATTTTCATGGCTGGAATAGGTTGAAAATGAGGTCGTATTCTGAACAAAGATCAACTGTCCCCAGGCCGCAAGAACTGTCGACATGATGTTAGCAAGGATTCTTTTTTTATTGATATCAATACCTGCAGCTTCTGCAACGGTACGTTCCATGCCAATTGCGCGAAAATCCTGTCCCATTTTGGTTTTAAGAAGAAATTTACAATACAAAGCCACCAGCGCCGCAAATGCAAATGTCACAACGGGTACTCCACAAAACGAAGCCGCTGAACTTATGGTGGGTTCAAATATTGTCAGCGCATAAACCGCAAAAATAACGGCAACTTTGGTTAAAGGCTTCAATATTGCCTTAATACCGGGCTGTACATTTGTTTTCTTTGCTCCGGATACAATTTTAAATATTTGATAAATTGCATAGAGTGTTATAGTGATGGCTAAGTAAAGCAATACTTTATTAAGTGTCACTGAAAAAAGCTTATCCACAACCTTTTGCATATCGGCATTGAGCGTTATGGTATCTCTCACACCAACGCCGCCAAGAATCATCAGATTCTCGTCGGCCATAGGTATCACTGTACCAACCAGTACCAGAAAGATGAACTGATAAACACCATTAGCAAAAAACGCGACAATCATGCCAGTAATCATTTCCTGCCCCTTGGTCTTATTGAACAACATGCCAACAAGCCAGCCAAGAAATATCGCAATAGGCGTAGCAATCAGCATACACACAAGCATACCGCTCATACCGGGTATACCCCAATGGGTTACACATATGAGTGAAACCTGTGCAGCCATCGCTCCCACAACAATACTGAAGTTCAGCCCCAGACCTGCAATAACCGAAATAATCAAAGAGAGAACAAGCACGATATTTCGCTGCAGTCTCGACATGATCTCGCTTAGAACATAGCTGAAAGGCTGCGAAGCAAAGTAATAAGCAATACAGCAAATTACGAAGAAAACAATCGTCACCTGATAACGGCGAATATAATCCTTCACATATTTCATTTCTTTTCACCCGCCTTCGTTAAAGCGTATAGTATAATCCCGTTGCTGACAATAATACGCACAATTTCTGAAATGCTGCTGTTAGGCAGCAGATTATTGGTAATCGGCAATGCGAATGTGAGCATCCCCTGGAACAGTAACGTACCAACAACCACGTTGAGTACACTTGCGCTCTTATGAGTCGCTCCGCCAATCAAAATAGCAGCCACGGCCGCAAATGCCATCATCAAAGGCGCGGAATAAAATTGATAAAATCCGTAGCTCTGGGCATAGATAACGATCCCGATCGCACTTAAAGAACTTGAAAGAACCATACTCAGACTGCGCATTTTATCGACTTTAACGCCGATAGACTTTGCAAACATCGGATTTATACCTACCGCCTTCATCATCATACCGGTACGGCTCCTCAGGAATAGCCACATTAACAGACAAAACAGTCCAACCACCAGCAACAGACCTGTTGGAAAAGTAAATCTTCCAATTGAAAAGGAAAGAAAATTATCAAAAATCTTCTCGTATCCTTCGACCATTGCAATAGTACGAAGACCTGTGCCCTGGGGCCATCTGACAGACTCATTTTGGAAAGGAAGCGCCAGCCATACGATACACATCAAAGAAACAACAGAGAAACCGGCATAGGTACCGATCATCAATTCACTTCCCTTGATCCTGTTAAGAAGCTGGCAATAGGCCCAACCAATAAATCCTCCAAGAACAACCCCTATTACCATTGCGGCCAAAATACCCGTGATACCCGTAAGCCCCCACTCCAAACTGAGCGCACCGCCAAGCAAACCGGCGACTATCGCGATTGGCGAAGAAAAGTTCATGCCAACGCCGGAAATAATCGGCGGAACCATCGCAAGAACTAATACCGCATTCATACCAAAACGAACAAGAGCAGCGCCGCATATGGACTCTGTATCCATGTCCAGGATGTATGTCATGATCAACAATAGAAATATAAAACAAATAATGATTAATCGTGGAAGCCCTAATCTATTCACAAGTCTTTTAATACTCATTTTGCAGCCACCTCTTCAATATGTCGGTTCTTATACTCACCGGACATTGCCAGGCCAAAGTCCATTTCGCTTGCGCAGGGCTCCAATATGGCTTCAACTTTTCCCTCAAAGATAATGGCGACGCGGTCACAAACTGAACGAAGCTCATGAAGCTCGCTGGATGCAATAATAATTGTCATACCCTGTTCGCGGTTCAACTTGACCAGGTAGTCAAGCAGCACTTGTTTTGCTCCTATATCAATACCACGTGTCGGTTCGGATACTAACAGCATATCAGGATTAAGTGTAAGTGCTTTGGCTACACATACTTTTTGCTGGTTACCACCGCTAAGTGCGCCTGACCGCTGCTTTGAGTTCACACATTTTATTTTCAGAGTCTTGATCATTTTTTGCGCTTGCTCATGGATTCTATTCTTATCAATCTGCGTAAGCGGACCTATTTTTTTTAGAAAATCCTTTTTTACAGACATCGCTGGCATAACAATATTATTTTCTATACTTAAATCTAAAAGCAGGCCAACACCTCGGCGGTCTTCTGAAACAAAGGCAATACCCTTATTTAACGGATCCATCGGCGTATTCAGCGTAATTTTTTCGCCCTTGTAAGTGATTTCACCATGAGACTCATATAAACCGGCAATACCGTTCAGGATCCCCAGCTTGCCTTGCCCGGCAAGGCCTCCGATTCCCAATATTTCGCCTTTTCGTACATCTATAGTAACGCCTTTTACACGTTCTCCGGGTAATGAAACGTATAAATCACGAATAGACATCACTACATCCGCATCGCTGAATTCACGCGGTTTCGCAATTGTAGCAGCGTCAATGCCGCGGCCAACCATTTGCTCTGCGATTTGCAGCATATTCGTTTCCGTTTTCTTTAGCGTGGTAACACCTTCCCCATCGCGCATGACAAAGATCTTATCGGACACACGCATAACCTCTTCAAGCTTATGACTGATAAATATAACCGCCACTCCCATATCTGTAATCGTCTTTATTACGCTTAACAGGCAGTCTGCTTCAGATTCTGTCAGAACGGCGGTGGGTTCATCAAAAACAATTAGCTTCATACCGTATTTATCAATTTCACGGGCAATCTCTACAAACTGCATATATCCAACCGGTAAATCACTTGTAATAGCATTTTCCTTAATATCCAGGCCGACTTTGCCTAAAGCAGCTCGTGCATCCGCTCCCATTGAATCCAGATCCAGATACATTAGATTCTTGCCAAATATTTTACTGGCAAAATTTCGCTTTAAGTTTTCACGGTTAAGTTTAATATTTTCTGTAATTGTGAAACCAGGAATTAACATAAACTCCTGATGGACCATGCCAATACCAAGCTGCATGGCATGTTGCGGCGAATTGATGACAACATCTTCCCCATTAAATATAATTTTTCCCAAAAAACCTCCGGTTGTATGAATCACGGGCATACCAAACAAAATGTTCATAAGGGTGGATTTACCTGCACCGTTTTCCCCCACCAATGCAAGCACCTCGCCAGGCCGCACTTGCAAATCAATACCCTTAAGTACCTTATTGCCGCCATAATCCTTTTGAATGCCTTGCATCTGTAATATATATTCACAAGCCATAGTTACCTTCAGCTCCTCTTTGCTTTGGCTTTTCATTTGGTAAAAAGGTAATTTTCAATCTGCTTCGACAGGCAAAAAACAGCAGAACTTAATGTACAATGCATCAGGCTATCTGCATCCTGCGTTTTGTTGCAGGATGCAGACAAATACCTTGTACTAATTTTTTGTTCAGTATATTCTGGTACCACTGCAGTACAGGATGACGTTATCAACTTGAGTTCCTTTGGCTGTGATATAATAATTAACAGTGGTTCCTTCGCCGCCAAAGTTCTTGATAAAGCTGGAGATGTAATCAAAATCAGTAACTTTGGATATTTCACCTAGTTCATAAGCAGAGCCGATATCAAAGCCACAGTTAATTAGCATGCTAATAACAGACTGGTTCCATGCACCCAAACGGCTGTTCATACCAAGCTCTGTAGCTTTGGCAGCAATCTGTTCATGCATGTAGGATATATCGCCAATCTTATTTTCGGGAACCTTAATACCAAGCGCCGCCGGATAAGCGTCTATAGGAGTGGGATCGGACTGACCGAAGAACATAGCGTGAGATTTTACAGCCATCTTAATCATTGGCTCATACATAGAAGCCTGAGTACCGAAGAAACAGGTATTCTCACCGTACTCTTCAACTTTAGCGGGAACGTCTTCAAGAATAAACTGCTGTGTTCCAGCTACGCCGGCATCACTGTTCGGGTCGGGAGCGGTAGCTTCGACATAGGTGATGCCATTCTCCTTGCATGACTCTTTGAATACCTGAGCACGCAAAGCAACAACCTGGCTGGACATGTGACGCGGGAAGGAATAGTGAACAAATGTCTTGCACCCTGCAGCAACTGCTGCCATGACCATGTTTTTTGCAAGGTTATTGTGATCCTTCATGAGTACAAGATCTGCAACCGCAGCTACCTGTTCAATGTCTTCAACCGGATTGCCGCAAATAGTTATGATATCCGATCTCTTTTCCTTCAGCGCATTGATAGCTGCAATCGTACCGGCATCCGCAATGTTAAACATGATAACTTTGACATTGGGATCCGCCGCCATAGCCAAAACCTTGGAGATAACGGTTTCCTGATCCGCCTTATCAGGGTACGTATCTACGATAACATAGTCAGAGCCATATTCCTTCTGCTTGTTCATAGAATAACGGTAGTTTTCCTCGCCATATGTGACCGAGTGTGCCATAATACCGACTTTAAAGCCACGTTTCGAAGCAGTTCCTTCATTGGTTTTACCCTCCGTTACCTTGTCTCCGTCTGTCACACTACCAGCTTTTTGGTTTGACGAGTCAGAACTTTCGCGGCCGGTTTTGGTTTGCGAAGAGCACGCACCCAAAGCAAAAACCATCGCAAGGACTACCAGCATAGACATAGTTCTTTTTTGCATCTTCTTTTTCCCCCTTTATTTTTTATTTGCACCGTAATGCAAAATTTTTCATAAGCATGCTTTAAGGCATACTTAATTTTTTTTTGGAAAAAGCCTTTCGTAAATATTCCGTATATCTGCTTTTGTTATCGCTCGCGGATTCTGATCCAACAACCTCGTCACTTTTGCAGCTGAATCTACCAGAAAATCTATTTCACTATATGAAACGTTGTAAACAGTAATATCTGTGGGAATACCGACATATCGGATCAGTTTGCATATCTCATCGATAACCATAGCAGCTTTATTTTCATCCGTTTCACCATTTCCTACCCCTATGGTCTCTGCAATCTGCGCATACTCATTAATACATGCACTCATGTTAAACTTCAGCACTTCTGCAAGCAGCATTGCATTCGATACGCCATGAGGGATATGATAGCTGCCCCCTAGAGGATACGCCAGTGCATGTACCGCCACTGTACTGGATGAATTAATGCATATGCCGCTATAAAATGCAGCGAGTAACATATTGGCACGTGCTTCACGATCATTTCCATTATCGTAACACTTCCTTAAATTTTCATAGATAAGCTTTATCGCCGCAAACGAGAAGGTACGGCTGATGGAGTTTGCCTTACGGGAAATCAGTGTCTCGATCGCATGGCAAAGTGCATCAATACCCGTGGCTGCAGTAATGTGTTTTGGAAGTGTTGTAGTCAAATCCGGATCCAATACTACATAGCCTGGAAGGAAGTTCAAATGAATGATTCCAACCTTAAGCTGCTGTTCTTTTACCAGAACGATTGCATTTTGTGTTGCTTCCGAACCGGTGCCTGCAGTTGTTGGAACCATGATCACAGGAAGGGAAGGATTCTTAATCGTGCTTGCATCCAATATATTGCCTGCAAAATCCGGATTAGTAAGTATAGCCGAGACAAGCTTCGCCGTATCCATGACGCTTCCGCCGCCGATTGCAAGCATAAGCTCTGCCCCATACTCACATGCACGATCAGAAATCTCAATTATCTGTTCACATTCTGGCTCAGACGGAATATCATTGATTACGAATACTTCTATACCGCTGGTTTTAAGTATTTCAACATAGGAAGTGATTTTTCCGGTACCAAAAACGCCCTTATCTGTTAACAGCAGCACGCGATGTGTTCCAGTCGATACAATGATGTTTGCAATGCTAGATCCGCCATTGTTGCTAAGCACCACTTCACAGGGCATATGTAGTACTCCGTTTTCCATTTTCTCTTTTCCCCCTTAATTTTAGGTTACCTGTATTTTGCCAGAGCTATTCCATAGTCAATTGCGTTAATAAGACTTTGTTCACTGGCAATACCTTTGCCTGCTATTTCAAATGCAGTGCCGTGATCCACAGAACTGCGAATAATCGGGAGTCCGAGTGTAATATTGACACCGGCAACACTGTTCCATTTTTTAAGTTCGTTATTCCAGACAAACCCGGCAAGCTTAAGAGGAATATGTCCCTGATCGTGGTACATCGCTATGACGATATCATATCCGCCGCCGTTGGCTTTGGAGAAAATACTATCCGGCGGCATTGGACCATCGATATCGATCGCAAGTGTTTTGGCTTCTTCAACAGCAGGGGCAATCTCTTCAATTTCTTCCTGGCCGAACATTCCGTTTTCGCCTGCATGGGGATTCAGGCCGGCAACACCTATACGGGGATTCTCAATACCGAGCCCGCGGCAGGCCTTATCCGCCAGTTTGATAGCAGAAAGCACGCGATCTTTTTTGACCAGCCTGCAAGCCTCTGCAAGGGATACATGTGTCGACACATGAACAACGCGCAGGTTTCCATGGGCAAGCATCATAGAATAAGCCTTGGTCTTTGTAAAATGCGCATAAATCTCGGTATGACCGTTAAAATGATGGCCAGCCATGTTTAGGGCTTCCTTGTTCAAAGGCCCGGTAATCGTTGCATCAATCTCGTTCGCCATGGCCAAATCAATAACTTTTTTGACCGCTTCAAACGCAGCGTTGCCCCCCATTGCAGAAACCTTGCCATATAAAAGCTTATCCATATCCACATTGTGCAGGTCGACCATATCAATCGTACCAAACTCAAACTTTGCAGCCTGAACATTTTCGACGACATTAAGCTTAAAGTTGCAGCCGATAATGCGCATTGCATCACGAATCGATCCTGCATCACCGACAATGAGAGGTTTACAGTTCTCATAAACCTTTTTGCTTACCAAAGCCTTAACACAAATTTCCGGACCTATACCCGCAGGATCGCCCGTTGAAATCCCAAGGACAGGTCTTCCTATATCATCGCTCATTATGTTACCTCCGTTTTTTCGCATAGCTCATTTAGGTAGTTTTGAAAGCCCACAAAAGAATCAGGCTCTCCAAACCCACCCGACCTGGTCACAACAACCATTTCCTTATTATTGCCAAGCTGAATTATCGCCATCGGAATTCCCGGAGCATACTCACATATAATCTGCATCGTCTTAACGCCCATAGCGCTGAGAACCGCTTGTGCGGTATCTCCTCCTACCAGAACCATTGCTCCGAACTCATACTTTTGTAATATCGTTTTTACCACCTGGGAAATGCATCCTGTAATCTCCGGAATACTTTTTTCTCCATTGTTTCGATTTCCCTCGATAACAATTCCATTATCTATGGAGTCTACCACGACCAAAAATGACTTCGGCATGGAATGTAGCAAAATATCCGCCGAATCAAGACACCTTTTAGCCTCCACATCCCAGTTGCCACTGGTACACTGTATAACATCAACTTTAATATTCGGAATACGTTCCTGATCAATCATGTACCGCACTTGATCCAGAGAAACCGGGTTGTTTGTTCCAATCACATAGAGCAAGGACTTGTTTTGCTGCAGAATCCCTTGCAGCTTGTCCTCATTAATGGCTTTTATGGTTTCTACACACCAGTTCATGGATAATGGAGCAATAAAGCTCGACGCACCTACATAAAGCACATTATGCGGAAGCGTTTCACACACTGCAGCTATGGCCCCAATATCATCTTCGGAATCTGAATCCATAAGAAAAATCTTCTTACCCAGTTCAATTTCCCTTAAGATTTCCTCTTTGATTTTCAATACGCCTTTTCGGACGGTCCGGAGATTAATATTTGCACATTGCTCGATCCTATCCGAAAATACGCTTTTTAAAACCTCGGTTCCGTTATCCGGCAAATATTTTACTATGAGACGTCCGTCTATTATTTTTCGGTTGTTCTTTGGTACCGCCGAGGTAATAATTGCCAAGCTGCATTGTAATGCTTCCATCATGGCCTGGATCTCAACCGCTACGTTGCCGCGAAACATAGAATCAATCTTTTTATAATATGTAGTAAAACCCTGTTGTTTTAATTTATGAACAGCATCCTTGACCTTTTGATAAGCCTCGTCTGCAGGAAGTGAGCGGCTGTTTGTGTTTACTGCAATGACCTGACGATATTCTATACTTTGTACAGGATCAGGCATCTCAAGTAATACCTGCACAAAAATACCTCTCTCGCTCAGCTTTGCAGCTGTATCGCAGGCACCGGTTAAGTCATCGGCTATTATCGCAAACATAGTAAGAGCACCTCATATGTTCCATTCTTGATCTTTTTCTCTTTTTTCACTCTTATACTATCACACAACGTCCTTATTTGCAACTAATTTTTAATAACCCTTTAATTATAATATGTTATTTTGAATACATCCTATAGAATCTCTATATCTATGTTTCTTTTTGATACATCAGTTATATTCTGTCTAGCTCAGAGCAAAGACGTCTGGAGTATAAATATTGCTCGCGCATCTGGAGCTCTTCTTTTCCGGCGATCAGTTTTGCGATGCTGCATCCGTCTTTTACATTGCTTTCGCAATATTCGTATATAGCCTTTTCAACAGAGCTGGCATCATCTCGGTCCAGCGGGATAATGTTATCAATAAATGCAAGGCGATCGCCATACTTTTCTTTTAGCATGCATTTGTTGTTGTTCTGCTGTCCCTCCCAAAGGTCGATGCCGACTTCGATCATGAGCGGGACAAATGGCTCCACCAGTCCGCAGCTGTGTAGATCAAAAAACATTCCCATATCATGAGTCGCCTTAACCAGCCTTTCTATATGCGGAAGAATACATTTTTGCAGAGTCGCCTCAGAAATCATCGTCGCGTGTTGGGTACCCCAGTCATCATGGAAACCGACAATATCCACACGGTAATACTTGCGCAGCAGTGTAAATACGCGGATATACCAATCCGTTAACGCATTAAAAAACTCATTAACCGCCTCAGGTTCCATCAAAAGCGACACAAGTGCATCTTCCATCCCCATCAGAGTTTCAAGGCGCTCCAGCATGCCATTAAGCACAACACAAAACGTCATGCGATCGAGGCTATACCTCTCAACCGTTTTCGCACCATCCGCAGCCCAAAGCGTCTCGTTAATCTCCGGCCACCGGACCACCTCTTTCCACATAGCAATATCCTTCAAGTAATATGTATTTGAATCAACATGCGCAGCACCCACTGCATTATTCATAATCCAATTGACTTCAAACCAGCCGATCCCTCCATAATTACGAGCATACGAATCTATCAAAGGCGCCGGCTGGACACAATTGAAATCCTGCAGAATATTCGGAAGCCACAGCGGATTCTTCTTATGCTCCAATATTCGCATGACATTTTCTCGCGGCGTGATTGGAGTTTTAAATAACGGGGTTCTAAAGCTAACTGCGATACTATTTACTTCTTCATAATACTCACCGGTATTTGTCTCTTTTAAATAGTTCTCCATCGTTTTTTCCTCCTCAGCATTCTTGTTTTAGCGTAAAAAGCATCTAAAATACTTCTAAACAAATTATACTGTGTTTTATTATGCACCGTCAATAAAATTTAATATTTCATTTCAGTACACTAATACTTGCTATCAGAAATTTTAAGTTTGCCTATTATTCAAATAAACGCAAACATACAATTTTCTCAACATTTTAAGATCAAGGTGCATTTCAATACGTACGAGCAGGTTAATACGGCCCTTAGCAAACGAACCTGTTGAATAAATTATAACATGCGTGGATTCAATCTCTTTTTACCGCTTATTTAAAAATGGGAAAACTCAAAATCAGAAAATATATTGTGTTAATTGTGTTTATTTGATATAATTTTATATGCAAATATGAATACCGTTCGTTTCATGTTTCATTTTAGGACATATAGGAGGATAAAAATGAAGAACAAATATCATGGAATTATTATCCCGATTATAACCCCAATAACTGTACACGAAGAAGTTGATGAACAGGGATTTCGGGCTATGCTGGAGCATTGTATCGCCAATCATCTGACAGACGGAATTTTTGTTACCGGTACCAATGGCGAATGCATGACCTTGACGCAGGCACAACGGGAAAAGGCCATTAAGATCGTAATAGACCAATGCAAAGGCAAGGTACCGGTGATATGCGGCGCAATGGATTCTTCTACCCGGCGTGTGATCGATAATATAAAGCGCATCGAACAGCTTGGCGGTACCGCATCTGTTGTAACGCCTTCTTTCTATTCAACCTTCTCTTCGCAGGATGAAATTATTCGCCATTTTGAACAGATTTCCGCCAATACGTCGACCGACCTAATCGTTTATAATACGCCTAAATATATTGGTGGAAAAATCTCCTTTAAAACCGTCACCGAGCTTGCAAAGATCGACCGCGTTGTCGCATACAAGGACAGTGGCAATGACTTTCAAGAATTTTTAAAGTGTCTTGACTATTTTCGCGGCAGTAGCTTTTCTCTTTTTCAGGGCGTTTCCAATCTTGTCGTTCCCAGTGTTCTTCTTGGTGCAGACGGTTATATCCCTTCACTAGCGCCGCTGTTCCCGTCGCTTTATATTTCTGTTTATAAAGCTGCAAGCGATAAAGACATCGACCGTGCGACGGCATACAATACTTTGTTATTGGATGTTCAAAAAATGCTTGGCATGGCAAGGAATGGCGTCGCTGCGGTAAAATACCTCCTTGCACAGCTCGGTTATACCGACAAGCGTGTGCTCCAGCCAAATGAACCGCTTTCACAGTTTGAAGAGCAAAACATCCTTGCCCATTACAAGTCTGTTACCGAACGGGTCAGGGCAGCGGGTATATAATGTTTTGCTTACTTCAATTCGCAGTTTGTCTTGCGAAAGAAGCGCGGCAATCTCATACCATTATAAAAACGAGATTCCCAGGCTGCATGGGCAAGCAGCAGGCAATGCCTGCGACCAGTCCACGTCGCTTCGCTCCCCGGAATGACATTAGAATCCTCAAATTACGAATTGAAGTTTGCTTATTTTACAGTAGCTTTTATTGTAATAAAAATGTTATTATATTTTTATTAAATCGTAAGATATATACATTTCATTTAGGAGGACTGTATGCAAAAGTGTCGAATTTTGGTTGTCGCTCCATATGAAGGGCTTCGTGAGCTTGTTCTCAGTATGGCGGACTCTTTGGATGATATCACCGTAAACGTTGTCAGCGGCGACATGGAGTGCGGAGTTGAATCTACCTTGGATATAGGCTTTTCACAGTATGACGTAATCATCTCACGCGGCGGCACTGCCACTATGATCAAGCAATGCGTTTTGACACCTGTGGTCAGCATCGATATTTCAAGCTACGATTTTATACGCGCCATCGCACTTTGCAAAGGTTTCTCCGGAAAAAGCGCGATCGTTGGTTTTCCCAGCATTACCGAAAATGCAAAGTCACTATTATTTACTATAAAAGAATCCATCGATGTTTACTCTATCAACAGCCGGGAAGAGCTTTCGAAATTGTTAGAGGAGCTTCGCAAGAATGGTTATCGTTCTGTGATAGGGGACGTAGTTACCACCGATCTTTCCCAAAAAATGGGTTTTAATAGTATACTTTTAACCTCGGGAGCAGAAAGCTTAACAAAAGCTTTTGATGAAGCGCGTAACATCTGTAAAAGCATTCAAAGCTATCGAAAGCATCGCTCGGCCTTGGAAGGCATGCTGCAGGAGGCCCCGTACCATGCCGCATTACTGGATGCCGACGGGAATATTCTTTTCTGCGATACGGCCATATCGCAGCAGCTTAAACAAACTCTACGAAACAATGTGGATCATGTTTTACGCGTAGGTTCACTGCAAACCAGGAATGAAAATGATAAAAGTACCAGCAATGTTTTAGGGAAACGTATCGTCGTGGACGACCATTCCTATGCCGCTTTTTATATTCAAGACAGCATCATTACCTCCGCAGCCTCACGTTGGTTTACTGTATCAAATACACAAGATGATATAGATTATCCTATGATTGCGCTCGGAACCTATCGCGCTCACCTTGAACAATGCATCCACCTGGTTTCGCAATATAACAAGCTCAATGTTCCCATTACGATTATCGGTGAAGCAGGAACAGGAAAAGACCGGCTTGCGCGCTTGATCCACTTAACAAGCAAAAATCGGTTTTCTCAGATCATTACCGTGGAATGTGACCTGGCCTCCGAGGAAGAACTCCATATCCTAACAAATTATCTTCTGGACAGTATTCATCCGGGTTTTTGTCCTACGGTATTTCTGCGAAAGCTGGATAAACTCAGTTTTCCCCAGCAGCAGATCATGGTGGATTTACTTAAGACAACACTGCTCGATAATTTCCGGGTTATCGCCTCGTTTCAGCAGAATCCTGACGCTATTGCGGGTGAAGGCCGGCTTTGCGAAGCCCTTCTCAATTATTTAGGGCCATACCGCATCCATATTCCTGCAGTGCGCGAGAATCCCGAGGCGATTCCTGAGCTTATCATCCAATTTCTTAATGAGGCAAATCAAAAACTGGGTAAGCAGGTGGTTACGATGGATAACGCTTCATTTGAATTAACGAAAAGCTTCCCCTGGTATACCAACCTGGAACAGATGAGCCGTGTCATCAATGATCTCGTACTGCTATCCGATAGCACCCAGATTAACGAGGAACAAACACGCAAAGCACTTAAAAATGAGGCTTACACTTCACTTCCCGTTCAGAATTGCCCGCTTGATCTTTCCAAGTCTCTCAATGAAATAACTTTAGATTTGATCAAGCATATATTGAACGAGGAAAACGGTAACCTTACAAAAACGGGGAAGAGGCTAAAGATCAGCCGCTCGACACTATGGAGGAAAATCCATTTCTCAGATGAAAATGCCGCTGACATTTGAACTGCATATGAAATAATAAATAACTCAACTTTTCCGCCCTTGAGATTCCCACCCCGCCAAGGCTCCTCGGAATGACAGATACTTCCTCGGATGTCATTACGAGCGAAGCGTGGCAATCTCACTCATGAACAAAATAATCAACTGGGGAATTTGAGTAGATAACGTTCTTTTCAGTCCATGATTTTTGAAAGGAGTTGGAGTGCTTGTATAAGAATATCAACGATAAACATCTGATTTATACCCCCGATCAGCCTTTTTATATAGCCTCATCAACACGGTATCTCAAATACTCCATTAAGAAATACGGGCTGTCACATTTTTATGCTTTTTATTCTCTGGATGAAGTGCATGTAAGCAACATTGTTCCCGATGGATGTATTGATATTACGTTCTGTTGTAATAATAACAGCCCGTATGCCTATACTCGCGGCACGGTGCTAAGAGCCAGAGCACCAAAAGCAGCCCATTTTAAAAAACACAATTATTATTTTGGTGTTCGCTTTTTACCCGGTTGGCGTCCAGCACTGCTTAAAAATGATATTTCAATGTGTGAATTGCTTGAGCAGGAACTCCCCTTTTCGTATGTCGTTCAGAATTCCGGAATTACCGATAATATTATCAGAAGCCGTGATTTCTTTAAACAGATGCAAGTATTTATGTCCTATTATATGCCAATGTATTTTTCTTCCGACGAGCAGTCCGTCAGTTGCCGCAAAAGATTAGCCCGATATGTTCGAAGAAGTATTCTATGCAGCAATGAAAGTCATTGTATTCAAAGAATTGCGAGTGAAGCCGGAGTTTCGGTGCGATATATTAATCTTGCTTTTAATGAAGAATTCGGCATATCGCCAAAACTATTCTCTTCACTTGTTCGTTTCCAGCAGTGCCTGATTAATATTAATCATGGTAATGGAAATTCCTTTCTTCGTGAGATTGCGAGCAAGTCCGGTTATTACGATCAATCCCACATGACAAAGGAATTCTTATCTTTTATGGATATTTCGCCAAAACAATACCAGGTTTTTCTCCGCGATACGGATTTCAGCAGCCGCCTGATCGTTCATCACAATGATAAAAAACCCAATGAACTTGCCTCAGAATTTAACAATTTATTGCATAATATCTCGTGATTAGGTTGCTTCTATATTTTTATTATAACGACCTGGTTCATAGGGAAATTTTTCGGTTATAGAAAAACTTCCCTTACCTCTGCAGAATTTCAACGAGGCAGGAGATATGCTCACCGCCTGAAAACCGATTCGGTACCGCCATCTTGTAGATGGGGGATATTTTGTGCCCTCGTTATAGTCATGACCACCGTATAGCAGGCAATGCCACCAACTTAAGCGGAACAACAAGAGTAGCAATCACATATGTTTTTGTTGTGCGGACAATTGCGTCCTTGACTGCCAAAGCACAATAAATAACCCTGCTGTGCTGTAACAACAGGGTTATTTACGCTTAATCCGATATAAATTACCGGCGAAATACTTACTATTTCCCTAAAATGGTTTCGAAAAATCTTCATACAGCCAGCAAGGCAGCCCTTCCTTGCCGAGGTTGAGATGGTCGGTACAGAACTTTGCCGGGAACGTAGTCCAGCACTCACGAGCAATTTTTAGCTTGCCATCCTCATATTTGGCTTCCATGTGGATACTATTTAACGCTGCACGAACAATTTCTCCCGTATCCTTATGATAAACTTCCTGGCGCGCACAAACACAGACAATACCAGTTCTTTTATCAATAACACAGTATCCATCCGGATATTTAACATAAAACTTCCTATAATAGCGCGGAGCACAGCCGATCCACCAAGGAGCAAACTGCTTCTTGGTACGGTTACGCGGCCAATCACTCTCACGATTGAGATAATCTTCAGTCAGAAAAGCCGAGATTGCATCTACACCTGCTCTCGTATCTTCCATACGAGTTGCATCACCCAGAATATCAAAATAAGATTCTACTAGTGCCTGGACTTCTTCTCTGTTATACTTATCTTGAGTAGGCAATTTCTCATAAATATCCATTACTTAATCCTCCTTGGAAATATTATGTTCTTACATCTTACCAATTCTTTAACTGCCTTACAGTAATCATACAATAGTTCTCGGGCAGTCTTCACCACCATCAGAAAACATCCAGCTCCAAACCGTATTGGGATGTTCTGTCCCAAGTTCATCAACCTGGAAGTTGCATGGGAACCTGGCAATAATCTCCCTGTCAACTACGACCCGACCATCTTCAATAATGCAATGAAAAGCAGAGTTGTTCATAATAGCTTTAACGTTCTTCTTTTGAATAACATCATAAACATCCTCTCGCATTTGCACTACGATCATGCCGGATTCAGGATCGATACAGCAATAGCCATAAGGCGCATCGATATTACAGTCATAACGATGCTCGGGGTAGTTGTCGACCAAGCTGGTCAGCCACTCGTTATAGGTGGTTAAAATCGGCCAGTCACGGCGACGCGCAATAAATTTTTTGGAAAAAAATCTACCAACAGATTCTTTCCCCCCTTGAGAGTCCAAATCCGTTACTCCGACAAAATTTTCAAAATAGTCGTGAATCATTTTGGACATATTCTCATACGTTAGCTTTGTTTCCATAGATTTTATCCTCCTTTTGGATAAATAGTATTTATAATATGCTTAGTAACTTAATACCATCCCGCAGACAAATATCAAATTACATCAGGCACATTCTCAGAGTTGGGCGTGATATACCTTTATCTATAAGATTTTTATATTTTTTATATTCCTTCAAAATTCTATATATTATTGGCTTACCTTTTTAGACTTCAACAGCCTTACAATATTATTTTACTACATAAATGGAATATATCAATTTCCGAAATTTACATTATGCAGTCCAAATAAGCAACATCGAAATCCTTATTTAACCGTTTGGATTATGCACAATCTGTCTTTCCATGCTCCTGCCTTCCGGGTTGTGGCACCATATGCACCGCAGAGGACAGCCTTTAAAAAATACCGCCGTGAATGCCCGGGCCGTCAAAGACGGCAAACTCCTCTATCGCGAATATCAAGCCTTTGATAAGATCGCCTTCCCTGTTCGTACAGTATAAATTTCCATATCCATCATAGTGCATATCCGTGTATTTACACAAATCCCTTCTTTTATTTGCACAAAGCGTTGGTTTGAGCCAAAAGCCTCATGTATAACCGCCGAACCGCATGGCGACAAGAGGAATAAAAAAGAGCCAGACGTATAAATTAGATCTGACTCATATTCACTGACTTGACCAGCCCGTATGTCAAAGGCAATCGAATAAAATACGAGAAATATTAAAAGATGCTAAAAGGTCTATTTAAATTTAAAAATAAATCCTCTATAATTTATATATGGGAAATAGCATTAATAGGGGGAGATATAGTTGTTTCGAGCCATAATCGTAGATGATGAACCCTGGAGTATATTAGGTCTAAAGAAGTTATTCCGGCGGGCTGACTATAATTTTGATATTATAGCCGAATCCACGGATTCCTTAGAAGCATTGGAGATAATAAAAAGTCAATCGCCCGACGTAGTATTTACCGATATCCGCATGCCGGAAATGAACGGTCTCGAACTCATGCGTGCCGCAAGAGATGCCAAATCCAGCGCAGAGTTTGTGATAATAAGCGGGTTCGGCGAATTTGAATATGCCCAGGAAGCTATACATTTCGGCGTTTTTGATTATCTGGTAAAGCCCATATCCCAAGCGACCGCCGATTTGTTAATAACACGTTTGCATGATAACCTTACAAATAAACGAGCCGACAAAGAAGGAGCATTTTTTGAAGCATTGTGCGATTATGACCGTGATGCTCCGACTGTGCTGAGAGAATTTGGGTACAGGTTTCCCTTTATGAATGTTGGGGTAGTGGCTTTGTTGAGCACCAATACGCCTCAATACAGTTTTTTACCCTTGGATAAAGACAAACTACGGATCTTATGTTTCAATTCCGGAAGAAGGCACGACAAACATATAAGCATCTGTCTTATTAACTGTGAAGACTTGCCTGACTATGACAAAATAGTGGAATGCCTGTTGGAGCCAGGCAGCAAGCAAGCATCGACAGTAGGCGTAAGTCAGTGGAGCAATGATTTGAGGCAGATACCTTACCTGATAAGCAATGCCGAAACTGCTCTTAATTCACAGATATTTATATACAAGAAACCAGACCTGCTGATATATAGTGAAACACTGCTTCCTAATAACCAGTTCCGCCAGTATATAAACAATATGTTGAACATATCTTCAGTTCCTAAATTGCCGGAGCGGTTAACAGATGAATTCGCAGAGAAGGGTTGGGGTATAGACCATGCCGTATACCTTTGGAACCAAGCCGCAGCCATATTAGCTGCAAAGTATGCCGTTTTTTTTGATTTTAATACTCCTTACTTTTGCGATGAGATCGAAATATTAAACAGCTATAACAGCCTTTCAGACATGTGCGCCAGCATAAATGAGCTGTTTGCCCATGCAAACACGGATAGTAAGCAGGTAAACAATATACGTTTACAAAATACGAGTTTCAATAAATTATTGGAATATGTAAATAAGAACTATACAGAAGAAATATCCCTGAAGCAGCTTTCTTCACACTTTTATATAAATCTTAGCCATTGCTGCATCCTGTTTAAGAAAGCAACAGGAAAAAATTTTTCGGAATATATAACCGATCTTCGTATGGCGCGCGCCCGCGAACTGCTTGCCGATTCAACTCTTTCAATCGCCGAGGTAAGCAGATTGTCAGGATATCCGGACCATTACTATTTCAGTAAGGTGTTTAAAAAACTTCAGAGCTCCACGCCCACTACCTACAGAAACAGTCTAGCACGCTCTGCCTGTAAATAAAGGAATCATTATGGAGGATATCTGATGCTGCAAAAGATCAAGGAATTTAGTCTTCGGAAACAGATTATTATGGTAATAATGCTTGAAATCGCACTTACCGTATTGATACAGGCGCTATTTTATATAAATCTATACAAACTGACTTACAACAGCGCCACGACCAACGCATCAAACGTGTCCAGCCAGGTGGAAAATATATTTGCAGAAAATATAAACAATATAAAAAGTACGGCCAAACAAATAAGCTATAGCAACTATGTACAGAAATTTCTGGTAAGTGAAGATCCCAGCGAGCGGTTGCTTCTCTATAATACGGTAAGCTCCACGCTAAGCCTCTCCAAAATGAACAATCAAAATATATATGAGATCTATCTTATCGACAAAATGAACCGTGAAGTAAGGATCCCTTATGATGCCGAATACAGCATAGAAAGCAGCCTTGTAAACAAGCAAGCCATTTTGAGCGACGGATTCCGTAAAGATCTGTTCAGTTCTGAAATATACAGGTCATCTCTCGAACACAGCTACTATAGTTATTCAATGCCCATATTTTCCGCCCTGCCCGGCATCAGTCCCCTTGACGTTCTGGGAGTGTGCGTTATTATATGTAAAACGGAGCAGTTGCAAAGCCTGGTAGGAGATATGTCTCTGCCTCAGGGGTCAATTTTTTTCGTACGGGACAAATATGGCAACATTGTTGTAATCAGCAATAAGGACAAGTTTGATGAAATAGCATCCATCGGACCGGATGCATTTTCTTCGGACTTGCAAACGATCGTTCTGGGTAATGAAAAATACTTAACACAGATCGATACTCTTCCCGAGACCGGCTGGAAAACCACATGCCTGATTTCTATAAATGAACTTCATCGTCAGACTCAGGGAATGCTGCAGGTGTGGGTCATCATGTGCGGAATCGTCGTGCTGCTGTTGGTCGTTATGGGTGCGTTGTTAATCTATGGCATAACGTCACCGATTTCACGCATTGCCCGTTTCACTACTGAGATGGGCCGGGAAAGCAGTGAAAAGCGGCTTGTTCTGACAGGCAATAATGAGATCGGCAGGCTTTCCGAATACATAAATGTTATGTTGGATAAAATCGATCATGCAAACAAAACCATCATGGATACGCAAAACAAGGTTTATGAGATCGAGCTGAACAGGAAACAGGCCGAGCTTTCAGCCCTTAAAAGTCAAATAAATCCTCATTTTCTCTATAATACACTGGATTGTATCCATAGTATAGCTCTTGCAAACAATGTTTCAGAAATTGCAGAAATTTCCGAAGCATTATCACGGATATTCCGTTATAGCATAAAAGGCGATGAGCTGTCACCGGTACGCGATGAGCTGGAATGCATAAAGTCATATATAAGTATAATTAATACGCGTTATCCTAACCGTTTCCTCTTCAATATCGAAGTTGACGAGCGGGTAATGGATATCAAAATTCCAAAGATGATTTTGCAGCCGTTAGTAGAAAATGCCATATACCACGGTATGGAGCCAAAACGCGGCAAATGCAGTCTTTTGGTAAAAGGCGGGCTTATGAACGATGGAATGCTGTTTTTCGAAATAGCAGACGACGGCGTCGGCATGCAGCCGGAAGAATTGGACACGCTAATTCTTAGTCTGAACAATTCCCCGCTGCATATAGAGGAGCAATCCGGCAAAAGCAAACGCAGCATCGGCTTAAGAAATATATACAGCCGAATCCGGTTGTTGTTCGGAGATGAAAGCAGCATTGACATACGCTCTAAAAAAGCTGAAGGAACGTGCGTGCGTATTGAGCTTAATATCAAGCAGTCAGGTTAAACACCGGTAAAAAACATGACTTCCACTATAAATTTCTGCAAATGCAGTCCCTGCGGCCAGGGCTGGTCGCCTATGCAACCGACATTGCAGAAAAATCGGAAGTAATATAGCAAAGACTTATTGAATATTCTATCCTATACATGCAGGCAAGCATCTGCCTGCATGTATAAAAACTTATTTCTTTCTTTTATTTGTCTGCAAGCTGTCCGTTGATCTCATCAAGTATCGGGGCTATTTTTGATTGCATGGATTTGATCCAAGCGTTCCAATCTTCCTCAACATCCTTGGAAGATGAAACGATCTTGATGATCTCGTCGTCGACTCCCGTGCTGTAAGATCCAAACTTCGATTTAAGCGGAGTATTCAGATATTCAAGGGGATAATTGTTTGCAACCATCTCGCCTTTTTCAGCCTTAAAATCGGCAAGCTTCTTAAACAAATTCCGGTCTATATCGCTAATAGCCATATTTGCCCAATCCTGGTCTCCGCCGGCCAGAGCAAAGTGACGAATCCATATTCCATTTCCGTAATCCGGAGCGACCATGTTTCCATCACTGTCCTTGGACCACTTCAGCTCGACTTTACCATCCTTTTCGTCCCAATCCATCCCCTTTACTCCATAGAAGCAGTATTTGGACCCTTCGTCGCCGGCAAGCCAATCCATCATGTAATGTAATCGTTCAAGGGCTTTGTCGGACATTTTTGCACTGTAAAGCGAGGCTGACCAGAATTCCGACTGTTCTTTGGTAGTAATTTTCCCATTGGTGTTTTTCACAGTAAAAGCGCCGATCGCCTCATTGGGATCAAGGTCCGGATTTGCCTTCTTAAATTCATTCCGGTATTCGTAATAGTGTCCAAGGTTCGGAGGATCCGCATATATGCCTACGAGGCCTGAATAAAAGCGTCCGCGTGCATCATAGCCCTTGCTGGTATAGAAGTCTTTGTACAATATGCCTTCATCATACAGCATTTTCATATACTTGATGCCTTCTACAGTTTCCGGCAGCGATGCACCCCAAACATATTTGCCGTCTACCTTTTTAAACGTGTCGTAATATGGGCTGTACCAGTTGATACCGGTCATGCCTGGTATCATCAGGGACGAATCAAGCACGATGTTTTTTGCACCAAACTGACCAGGATCCTTATCACGAAAAGCTTTGGCAACAGTCAAAAATTCGTCCATGGTAAGAAGGCCCTTATCGGTAATATCGGACACGCCTGCTTTGGCTGCCCAGTCTTTACGGTAAAAATAAACATTATTGTCCTGGTTGTTGTAAGGATTGACAATAAGACGGCGAGGCCATGCATAAAGTTGCCCGTCGATTTGGAGAAAATCGTCAATCTTCATAGCATCCGTCAATTTTTTCAAATTCGGGAATTTGTCAAGGCTGGGGACGGGCTTTAGCAATCCGGACTTTGCAAAATTCAGGTAATCAACATAGTTGAAATCCCATTGGACGACATCCGGCATATCGCCCGAGCCCATCCATGTACGAACCTTTTCCGCCCAACCGTCCCAACTCAGTTCAACCAGTTTTATGTCAATATTGAACTTCTGGGTTACGGCCTGCCATAATGCGTTATTCTGCGTGTCAACATCCATAAAGTTCGGTCCGGCGGCAGTTATGGTGATCTTCTCGCTAAACGAGTTGTTGCCTGCTACTTCTGAACTGTTTTCGGAAGCACCTGCAGTTGAATCGGGAGCTGCGGCAGTAGGCTCAGTCTGACCGGTACCACAGCCGCCAAGCAGTAATACCGCCAGCATGCATATAGCAAGCATGCCTGTAAAAATTTTCTTCATCCTTCTACCTCCTAGTATATATTATTGTAAGCGAACAGCAGAAATTTATCTACTGTAGTTACCCAATAAAAATGAATATCCTAAGCACTTAATCTTTCGATAAGCGCTCGGCTTACAAAAACTGTCTACTTCAGAATCAAATCCTTCACCGTGACAGGTTTTCGTGATTTTGACGATTCCATGACAGCCAGCAGGACCAGTGTGGTATTTACCGCATCCTTTAGCGAAACCAGGAATTCATCACCTGACAGCAACCGGTCGACAAAATGACGTATGCTTTGATAGGCAAACCCTGCCGCATTACCATGGACATAATGGTGTACCAGTACATCGGGATGGTCTGCTTTATCCTCCATATAGCGTTCTATCATATTGCTGTTGCTTAAATCAAGATTAAACATACCCCGGGTACCTAAAAGATTAAACTTTATATCGTTTATGCAAGGATGTGAATTCGGCGTTATCCAGCCGTTTTCCACCGTTGCTATTCCACCGTTCCCAAATTCCAATATGTACTGGTACATATCGACAGCATCTATTCCTTCTCTTTTCAGGATGCCTTCTCTAGATACGGCATAAACTCTTTCAATTTCATCATCAAACACCCAGCGGAGCGTATCAATGCTATGACTGCCCAGGAACCATAATATTGATGACCTGGATGCCCATGCAAGCATATTTGTCGCAACCCACTTCTTGTCATTAAGGCGGTAATAAGCACTATACGGCTCTCCTATTTCACCGTGGCTTATTGCCTGTTTCATTACTGAAAAGGGTGGGCTCCATCGGTTGTGAAAATCAACCATTACCCTGATATTATTTTTTTCAACAGCTTCAGTGATGTCAAATAAATCCTTTTTTGTCGTTGCCAGGGGTTTCTCAACAAGCATGTGTTTTTTAGCATTGGCACAATCTACAGCAACATCCCTGTGCAAAAAGTCGGGCGTTACAATTGCAACAGCATCAATATCCGTCTTTCTCAGCATTTCCTTATGATTTGCATATACCAAATGATCAGGTATGTTAAACCTGTCCGCCACGCGCCGGGCTTTTGATATATCCGTATCACATACTGCTGCCAATTCCGCACCGGGATGTTCACAGTACAATGCAGCATGATTTTCTCCCCACGTACCTGCCCCTATTAAGGCTATTTTAAGCTTATCCATACGCTTTCCGGTTTCACATAAGCCGGGATTCTCACCACCTTATAAACCTAAGATTTTATAGCACCAATCATTATTCCTTTTATAAAATATTTCTGCAGGAACGGATAGATAATCATTACCGGCAGCATCGTAATAATAACGGAAGCCATTTTTACTCCATCTGTAAAAACATGGTTAAACAGGCCGCTGTTGACCATCGTCTGGGTCTTTATAGAATCGATATTTGACACGATCGTTCTAAGTACCAGTTGAAGCGGCCTTTTTTCAGCGGTTTTTATAAAAAGCAGTCCGGTAAACCAGTCATTCCAACGGTCAACTGCATAAAACAATGCAAAAGTAGCTAATATAGGCATTGACAGCGGTAAAATAATTTTGAAAAAAATGGTTAACTCATTCGCACCTTCTATCTTGGCCGATTCTTCAAGGCTTACCGGCAAGCTGTAGAAATAATTCATGATAACGATAAGGTAGAAGGTATTAACCGCCATCGGCAGTATCATCACGGCAATTTTATCAACCAGGCCGAGCTTGCTTATAATGATGTAATAAGGTATTAGACCGCCGCCAAAGTACATTGTAAATACAATGAGCCGAATAATCAGTTTTCTCCCCGGAAACGGTTTGGTAAGACCATAGGCCAGAGCAGTAGTTATCAGCATGCAATATGCTGCGCCAAGCAAAACAACTATCCCTGTTATCTTAAAACCACTGAGTAAGGCTTTGGATGCAAACACATAACGGTATGCTTCCATCGTAATTTCCTTTGGAAAAATCATAAACGGCGACGATATATAAGTTTTCTGCGATATGATGGATATAAGCACACTATTATAGAACGGATAGAGTATGATAACCAGCCATAAGCTCAGCATAAAAAAAAGTATAATATTCGAGACAGTCAATTTATTGTTTTTAGATACATCAAGCGTTTTCATAGATTAGTGCATCCTTTACGTTTAAAATATTCCCGAACCGGTGGATTTTTTGGCCAACTTGTTGGCTGACAGCAGCAGCACCAGATTTATTATAGATTTGAAGAGGCCCACGGCAGTACTGAATCCAAGATCATTTGAGTTTTGAAAGGTTATGCGGTAAATATAAGTATCAATAATATCCCCGACATCATATACAACCGGGTTGTAAAGATTGAACACCTGATCAAAGCCGGCATTCATTAGATTTCCTATACTAAGAATAAATAATATCACAATCGTACTATGAATACCCGGTAAAGTAATGAAGCGCATCTTTTGCCACCTGTTTACACCATCTACGATTGCAGCCTCGTATATTTCAGGATTTATACTGGTAATAGCAGCCAGATATATAATACATGACCAGCCTGATTCCTTCCATATATCGGTAAAATATAATAACGGCCTGAACAGCTGAGGGGATGCCAGGAAGGCCTGCTTTTCAAGCCCCATCACATCCAGAAGATTGTTGATTGCACCGTTGGCTCCAAATATGTTGAGTATTATACCGGACACAACAATCCAGGATAAAAAATGCGGAAATGTAAAAACTGTTTGTAAAATACGCTTGTAAGTACCGTCTACAAGCTCATTAAGAGCCAAAGCGATTATTATCGGTGCAGGGAAAACAAAAATAAGCTTGCAAATACTTATAATGATCGTGTTTCGAAATGCATACCAAAAGTCGGAGTCATAAATGATATATTTAAAATTGTCAAACCCAATAAATGGACTTCCCCATATCCCTTTTGATACTATATATTCCTTAAATGCCAGTTGAATGCCATACATCGGTCCGTACATGAATATTGCATAAAATACCAGTCCGGGCAGTATTAATAAGTAGATATACTTATAGTGCAGAATGGATGCTGTCAACTTTTTCAATACAAAAGGCTCTTTTTGCACTAGCTGCATTGATTGACCTCCGAATTCAGTGAATTTATATTAGAATTATAACATTGATAAACAAGCTGTAAAATGTATTATATTTTGATAAAAATGTAATATGTTTTGTTTATAAAAATAAAGAAAACACCTCCTTTCACTTTGTTATTGACAATATGAACACCCGGCAGCACAGCAGGCTGGTCATTCCGCTTCGCTCCATTGCTCGCTCATGCAACCTAGGTTCAACGTTTATTGCAGCCAGCCTGTGAGCCCATGGGATAATGAAGGTGCCACAATCCCATATACTCTCTTTCGCCAGGGTCACGTTTTAGCAACAGACTTACTCCGTCCCCAGCACCCGGATGTAATCCACATGGGGGTCTGCAGTACCCTGCAGCTCACATTTTTCTTCCTTCAGGATATGGATGTAATCAATGATATCCTTGCTGATGCGCTCCCCCATGCAGATCACTGGAATCCCTGGAGGGTAGGCCATGACCATTTCGCCTGCAATTTCTCCCACCGACTCTTCCAGCACGACGGCTTTTTGGGGGCTGTAAAAAGCATCCCTGGGAGAAACAATCATCTTCGGATTGTCCGGTATTTTTATGGAAGTTTTCAGTTCACAGGCTTTGACTTTGGAGGCTATATCCCTCAATGCCGCAACCAGCGCCTCCAGATCCTCTTTCCTGTCTCCCAGGCTTACAATTGCAAGGATGTTGTAGATATCCGACAGCTCAATCTGGATATTGTATTTCTTTCTCAGAAGCTTTTCCATTTCATAACCCGTATAACCCAGGTTTCTTACATTTATCCCCAGCTTGGTCTCGTCAAAATCAAAGCAGCCGGGTGTGCCACAGAGCTCCCTGCCAAAGGCATAAAGCCCCCCGATGCCGTTTATCTCTTTTCTCGCCCATCTTGCCAGCTGCAATACATGGTCCAGCAGGTCGTCGCCCTTTGTGGCCAGCTGCCTGCGCGCCGCATCCAGTGAACACATCAAAAGATAAGAAGCACTGGATGTACTGGTAAGGTTCAATACCTGCTTTACCTTTTCCGGCGATATAAAGTTGCTCCGCAGCAGCAGTACCGAGCTTTGCGTCAGTGATCCGGAGGTTTTGTGCATACTGGCCGCACTCATATCCGCCCCCACTTCCATTGCCGTCAGAGGGAAATCGTCATGAAAGCACATGTGGGCGCCGTGGGCTTCATCCACCAGAGCGGCCATTCCGTGTCTGTGAGCCGCCCTTACAATAGATTTCAGGTCCGAGGCGACACCGTAATAAGTAGGATTGATAAGGAAAACGGCTTTTGCATGAGGATTTTCCCGCATGGCTTTCTTAACGCTTTCCACCGTCACGCCCATGGCAATCCCCAGCTTTTCATTGATTTCAGGCTGAATATAGACAGGCATGACGCCGCTTAAAATGATTCCCCCGATGGTGGATTTGTGTGCATTCCGGGGGATGATGATCTTGTCTCCCGGTTCGCAGGCGCTCATAATCATTGCCTGGACTCCGGCGGTTGTGCCGTTTACCAGAAAATATGCGTTTTGGGCGCCATAGGCATATGCCAGGAGCTTTTCGGCCTCGTATATGACGCCGGTGGGGTTATTGGCATAGTCAAGATCCTCCATTCCATTTGCATCCATCTGCATTACCCGTTCTCCGATATATTCAGCCAGCTCCGCTATGCCTCTTCCCTGCTTATGCCCTGGCACATGGAATTGTATAACCTTGTCTTCCACATATTTTTTCACCGCATCAAATAACGGTGTTCTATCCTGATCCACCTTTGTCATGTTCCATCCCCCGATTCCGAATCGCCCGCCCACAAGGGTATTTCCCCCAGGACGGCATGAAAAGCCGGCACACTGGGTACACGGCTTCTTCGGAAAGTGATCCTAATCCTACAACGATGCATATCATCGCGTCATCATTGCCTTTTCCATTCCGATTCCTGGAATGGATGAGCTTTGCAGCGCTGTAGTGCTAATAAATAGTATGTTTTTTCTTTCTTTCTTGTGCTTGTCAATCAAATTGAGACAGGGATCATTCGTCATAGACCTTACGAACGCCTTGCAGTTCCTGCAAGTCGCCGATGATTCCCCTTCCGGTGAGGTTGTCGGGAGCTTTCGCCGTCAGTTTCACAATAAGGCCGTCTTTTTCATTGTTTACAAATTCAATGTTTTTAATCTCCGTGTTGTATTTGTCAAACACACAGCTGATATGTCCGATCTGTCCCGGGCTGTTGTCCGATTCCACAAAAAAGACCTTGTCTTTTGTTTTTTTGGGGAAGATGAGCTCCATCTTTTTCAAAACGATGAGGGTAATAAAAATAAGCACGGTTGCCAGGATGGCCCCCGCATAAAAGCCGATGCCGACTGCTATGCCTACGCATGACACCGCCCACAGGCTGGCTGCGGTGGTAAGGCCTTTTACGTTGAAGCCGTCCCTGATGATGGTTCCGGCGCCCAGAAAGCCTATACCGCTGATGACCTGGGCCCCAAGCCGGGCCGGATCCACATTCGTGACCATTTTATACCGTTCAAAGATGAATTCGGAAGTTATCATGACAAGAGCCGCGCCTACGCAGACCAGGATATGGGTCCGAAAACCTGCCGGCCTGTGGGTATGCTCCCTTTCAAAGCCGACAATCCCGCCCAGTATTCCTGCAAGCAGCAGCCTTACAAGAATTTCAAGGTATAATGACATAATTCGTCTCCCCTTTTATGAAGAAATAAATGCTTCAACTGAAAAAAACAAAAGTGTTTTTTTCACTATAACAGCAAGTTTATTGCTGTTTTGCCGAAATTATACCATTTGATTCAACAGAATACAAGGAAATTAGCTTTTACTCAGCTTTTGATTTTTACTATTGCTCTATCTTATATAGGCATAGGTCTTGTTTTCGTTGTCCTGCTTCCACTCCGCATAGCTTTTCACCGATTTCAGGTTTCCCGTTATGGCGCTCCAGACGTCAGGGGTCTCAAAGTCCAGACGCCAGGCTGCCGCCCCCGCCAATTTGTATTTGTGGACCAGCGAAGTCCTTAAATTCAGTGAATTTATATCTTCCAGCCATACCTTGTAGGTGGAGCCTTCTTTTTTATACTCCGCATAAAACTGTCCGTGCTCCTCCTCCCATACAACGGCAGCGTTGTTATCGTCCACCTGCTTTTTTGCCGCTTCCATGGAAAGCGCCTGGCTGGTCAATTCCGTCTTCCCGTTTTCAGCAGGCGTCAGCTTCCAGAGCCGGGTATAGAAAGGGACACCCAGGATCAGCTTCTCCGGCGGAATGGATTTCAGAAAGGTATTTACCGTCCTGTCAGCCCAGTCTACCTCCGAGACAGAACCCGCCGTGTCTCCGCCGCTCCAGTGCTGGTCATATGCCATGAGGGCCACATAATCCACGATTTCTCCCAAAGCCTGCCTGTCATAGCAGCGTAAGGTGTTTATATCAATGGATACGATCAACCCCTGTTCCCTGAGCAGCGGGGTAATTTCCCTTACAAACTGCGTAAGGGCGTCCTTGTCGCTGTCCAGGAGGTTTTCAAAATCCAGGTTTATTCCGTCGAGCCCATAAAGGGAAGCAAAAGCAAGAATCTGCCGGATGGCATTATCCCTGGCGTCTGTGTTCCGTAAAAAGTTTCCGGATTTTTCCGCATCCCCGAAACTGTTGCTAAAAAGGGCCCATACCTTATAGCCGTTGTTATGAGCCCATTCTACATATTTTGCATCCGCCCTGTTTTTGATCGTGCCGTCTTCCCCCGTCACCTGGAACCAGGTGGGTGAGATGACGTCAAGACCTTCGATTTTCTTCCTGGCAGACAGCTTTACGGTAGTGCCGTAAGTGTAATCCCAGGCCATATTGATCTTGCCGTTCTCCGGCTTCCATACCTCTTTTGGCTCTGGCTCCGGGGGTATCTGCGAAAGCAGCTGGAGCTTTACAACCACGAATCTTTTTTCAATATAACCGATCATGCCGTCGGAAGTCCTTACCTTATACCATTTGTCATATTCCTCAAAGACTGTCATGGTATTTTCCGCATCAATATCTCCAAATTTCTTTAAGATCGGCTGGCGGATGGACATCCCCTTTCTGACAACCGCTTCGGTGTCGAGGGGGGCGGCCGTTTGACGGATTTTATTTTTAGAATCGACGAGGATTACATTGTTCTCTTCCAGGTATATGAGCTCAATTCCGTAAAAATCACAGAGGAATTCCAGCGGAACAAAAACCTCCCCGTTTTCCTCCATAACAGGGATCTCAAGAGAAACCGGCTTGTTATTGACAAATGCCTCCAGACTGTCGGTTTTCATCCTGATAACCCTGTCTTTTGTCGTTATATTAAGCTTGTGAAGCTCCCTGTCCCAGTTAATATTCTCATCGATATATTTCTTTATCGTCTCGAAAGGGAGTAAAATCTTATCGTCAATCATTTTGGGTGATACACCATCGTCAATTACCTCATCTTCAATGACAAGGTTCAGCGCACCCTCCTTAAAAGCCGGCACAACACTGTTGTTGGGCATGTAGAAAAAGTAATACACCGCATAAGCAGTCCCGGCCAGACAGGCTGTCGTCACAAGTATTGATATCGCTATTATTGCCAGGTTTCTCCTTCGATGACTGCGCGCTTTGACCTCTCTCCTCATTCCACCCCATATTCCTTTCACTGTGCTAAAGTAAAGCGATTATACATCCATTATACTACAAATTTCTACAATGTCTTTCTATAATAATATTACAGCGGAGGATACCATATGTTAACAAAATCTTAAAGTCGATATTTCTTTTTCGCATGTCAAGCGTATGTCAGGGGGACAGGTACATTGACATAGAATGTCAATGTACCTGTCCCCCTGACATACCTGTTCCCCCTAGTCAAATAGGCTCATCTGCTGGACTTTTCCATACAAATAGGCATTTTCCAGCTTTTCGTCCTGCTTGAACTCCTTGAGAAGGACCGGCTCCAGCTCAAGGAAATCCTCCTGCATCAAATTCTGCCTTATCTTTATCATATAAATCAGGTCAAAGCTGCTTAAAACGGAGCCCTGCTTGATATCCGAGAGGCAGATCAGCTGGGTGTTGTATTTCCTTGCAATGTCAAACATGGGCTTCAAAAGGTGCCCCGAGGTAATGGGTCCGAATGGGTTATCCATGACCAGAACCTTGCTTTCTTCTTTTCTTTTGAAGGCCTCGTAGCCCTTCATCTGCTTTCTGCTGTACGAGATAAGGGCAACCAGCAGTGAGAAGTAGGCTACAAACTTCTCTCCGCCTGAATTCTTTACAATGATATCCTCCCAGGGCATCATTTTTCTGTTCTTTTCATTGAGATCTACCTTGTATGCCCAGATTTTGCAATTCTCCAGCCTGCTGATTATATTGAGAAGCTCCTTTGTAGACATGTATTTTTCAATATCACGCCGCAGCCTGTTTTCGTCTTCCTTATCCTTAATAAGCTTTGTCAGGCTTTCCAGGCAGTCATTGATATACATGCCCATCTTTTCACGGGCCTGAAGCTCGTTTTCCATTTCTTCATACTGAATCTCCAGAACCTTTTTTCTTACCCCATCAATTTCCACTGTTGAATTTTCGGAGATTTTAGGTATTTCATGATAAATTCTCCCGGCTTCCATAAAAGCATGCTCCATCAGGTCGTTCCGGCTGTGCTCCAGCTGCAGCATCTTGCTTTCCATGATTTTAAGTATTTGTGAGAGCTGCGAATAATAGTACTCCAGCCGCTCAGCCAGGTAATAATACCTGTCGTATGAGCGGTCCAACGCATCAAGCTATGACTTGAGGCCTTTTACCGCTTCCTTGACCGTACCTTCCTCATAGCTGGCATAGCTGCTGATGAATTGAGAGCTGACTTTACCGAAAGCTTCAACGGATTTATTGGACTTTTCCTTCAAACCTGCATATTCATTTATCATTTGATTGATTGCAGCCTTCACCTCTTCAAAGGATTTTGGGCTGATTTCCGCCTTGATACCGCCAATCTCCCTGATCTCAACCCCAATCCTGCCAAAGAGCGCCGCCAGATCGATTTTATCCTGCTGAATCCCTTTATTCCTGGCCCTTTTTTCGGCAATCTCCCTGTTGGCCGCTTCACGCCTTATACCAAAATTGCCCTTTATGTTTTCAACGGGTATTAACGGCTTTCCGCCAAGGGCTTCGTAAACCATCTTAATTCTCTCACTAAGCCTTGACTTTTTATCCCGGCCCTCACCTTCATCCTTTTTAAGGCTTTCAATTTCTTTTTCTAGGCTGCCGCACGCATTTTCCAGCTCCAGTTCCATATTTTCGGAATATAAGATGCTTTTATATTCCTCCGATGACGGCTTTAATTTTCGAATATCCTTTTCAATATCCTGTATGTCTTTCCTGAGTCTGCCGATTTGTTCCCTAAGACCGGTGACTTCGTTATTCTGCTGTTTTTCATAAGCCTCCAGCCTGCCTTCCAGTTCCACAGTGCTGCCCTCCGCAGTCTCATCTCCGGAGGCGTCCGCCACACGCAGGAATTTTTCTTCAATCGCTGCTTTGGCGTTCCTTGTAACCGCGAGTGTATCCCGCAGTCCCTTCGCCTGTTCCTCCAGCTTGAGCCTGTCTTCCTCATGCTTTTTGATACGGCTGCTTAAATTATTGATTTTACCCTGAATTTCATTGTATTTACCGACATTATCCATATAGACGGCATTTTTAGCCATATACGCTTTGAAGCTCTTTATTTTGTCCTGTACCAGTATAAGCTGATTTTTCAGGCTATCTATCTGCTCCTTCAGCTTCTCCTGCTGCTGTTTGCCGTTGCTTATCCCACCCTGGCAAGCTTCCCTGGCTTTCATGTTCTCAGCAATTTTTTCCGCATTAACGGTTTTTTCTCCGAGCAGCTCATTCACCTTCCGCTGTGTCCACTTAAAACCGGTAATTACCTGATAATCACCATTTACTCGCTCAATCACCTCGGCCGCTTTTCCCAATTCAAGCATTTTAGCGTTCTTGCTGTCCGTAAGGTTTCGGATGAAATCCCCTAAATCCGTATTATTAATGGAAATGTTTCTGGAAGACGCTATAAACCGCATATCGCCATACCCGTGGTCCGGACTTTGTCCCTTCTGATGATGGCGCATAACGGGAATAATCTGGGTGAATTCCCTATCTTCCACAAGCTGTTCAATCAGGGCGATTTCCTTTTCAGTGGCGATAAGTGCATAGGGCAATAACGGGTTTTCAGCTATTACGCCCTTTTTATCTTCCTCGCTTATTTCCCTCAGGTATCTCTCCCCGGTATAGCATGGCAGATTATTCTCTCGAAGCAGGGTTATCAAGCTTGCCGGCAAATAACTGACGCCATTTTCTATGCCATGGATCTGCTTTTCCAGCTCGCTTATTTCCATTTTCAGATTGTGCGCCTTATTATCCCAATCGTTGAGATACACCTTTGCCGCCTTGGTAAGATATACGGGGTCAAAAATATGTTCTTCGCTTATGTTAAGCCTTCTTAGGGCTTCCCGCATTCCTTGCCTGTCGGCTTCCCAGCCGGAAAGCCTTCCGTTGATTTCCGTTTCCTCTATTTTAAGCTGTGTCTGCATTTCCGCCAGATCCCGGCTTTTCTGCTCCAGGGAAGCAAGGGTTTCACGGAGCCTTTCCTCATCCATTATCCTTGCATTCAGATTTGCTTCCGTCTCCTGGATATCCCCGGCCAACCGCGCCTCCGCCTTGATCATGTCATTGCGGTCCAGTTCCTTCAGAAGCGGGTTTCTGAAAATCCGTATACCAAGGGCAGCCAGGATATCCGCCTCTTCTTTTTCAAAATTTGACAGTTCCCTGCCAATGCCTCCGATTTCAACATTAAGCTTGTTTATCTCATCCTGGAACAGAGAAGCCTGTTTCCTGTCTGCTTCAATATCTTCCTGAAGGCCTTTCAATATAGCTTCTGCATCGCAAATTTCCTTCTTCATTCCGGTAAGCTGTTTATCATAAGCCAATTTCAAGGAATATTTAACAATGTTTAGATTTCTGAGCAAAACGTCCTGATCCTTTGAAGCATTATCAAGACGTTGCTGCAGCTTTGCAATTTCTTTTGCCTTTTCCAGGATTTTCCCGTATTTTTCTGCTGATTTTTGCAGTATCAGCCCGGCTGACTTTTCCTTAAAACTTTCCGTCAGACCGATTCTCTGTCCCTCCAGTTCTGCAAGCCTTGCGTCAACTGCTTCAACCTTTTTGGCATAATCGTAGATTTCCCGGGATTTCTCTTCAAGGGCGATCGTCTCCAGCTCTTCGCCCAGCTCTCTGAGACGGTTTTCCACATCATGAAGCTCCTGGCCCAGCCTGTGCTCTTCATTTTTCAATACCTGGTATCCGCCTGCAATTTCCTTTCTCAGCTTGTCCTCATGATCGAGGTGCTGCAAAACGGCCTTTACGTCGTTCCCGACAGTTAAAAGCTGGCTGTTGAAGCTTTCAATGGCCCTGTATTCCCTGATATGGTTCTCATTATCCACCAGCGACTGGGCTACCTGGGCCATCATCATCTCAAGCTTTTTGTGGTCGGTGGTCTCCGCGTTGGCAGATTTGTCGAGGACCTTTTCGATGTACTTTATAACCCACTGCTCCATCACCTTTCTGGAAGTTTTGCATTCTGAAAATACCTGGGATACGCCATGCTCGGCTTCATTGATTCTTACGATCAGTTCCCTCCACTCTTCCCGTGAAATACCATAGCTGTTCAGCTTCCTCTCATACCGGCTCTGTTCCTCCCTGGTGGAGTCATAGACGTCAAGCTCCCTCCGGTTCCTTTCCGATTCCTTCTCCAAAAGCTTTTTGAACTCGCCGTATATCGCAATTCTGACACTGCTGCCCACCTGCTCCGCAACAGGAATGTTTTTTATATCAAAGGGATTTGCGTTTTCATAACCGCTTATAAAAGTGAAATACCGGATATCGGTGGTTTCCTCTTCCTCATTGGCAGAGTGACCGGTCCTGGAGGTCATCGCTATACCCGTCAGCAGATAACCCGCATCCTCGTCCAGCTTCCATTCGGTCATAATGTAAGCGGGAGTTTTCCTGCCGGCAAAAAAGTCGCCGAACTTTCTGCCAAGGAGGGTCGCCTTCGGCAAAACCGGCTGCAGCATGGCCTGCACCAGGACTGACTTGCCTCCGCCGTTGGAAAGGCTCAGCAAAGCGTTTTCCCCACCATAGAAATCGAAGAGCTCGTCGATGATGTGGCGGTTGTTATCGTTATAGGAGAAGTTGACGATCCTGACCCTGTTTATTTTCGGCACCCTACAACTCACCTCTTTCAAATGCTTTGCTGATCAGCTTTACCCTGTCGGCACTGAGATAATACTGACGCATCAGGACGTCCAGCTTTTTTGTGGTGCGTATCTGGTTTTCCACCATATAGGCCAGCCTGTGGTCTTCAAGTATGTTGACGACGCCTTCAATGATCCTGGTTTTTGTCCTGCGTTTTGTTTCATGGTCAACAAGCAGATTCATCCATATTTCCATACAGGAAGCCAGATTGACGGAATATTCCTCCTCCAGCCTCTCAATTTCCTCCCTGTCCATTTTCGCGAGCCTTTCAAACCTTTCGTCCAGATGGTTTATTAAATGACTTACCTGGATGAAATCCGTTTTCTTGGGGTCCTTGTTCTTACCGCTGTAGAATTCATAAAATATGTACATCATTATATAATAGGCCAGATATATATCCCTGCCGGTAGCATTGCTGCCGAAATAACGCTTTATTTCGGCCGGCTGGACGCCTATCACCTGGCTGTTTATATTGGGCACCAGATAAATGGTATCATCGAAATTCAGGAGCTTGCATTCGAATTCCTCTTCGAAGCAGGACAGTACTTCCTGGACAGCTGTCTCAAGATATTCGCCGTATAAAAATGCCTGCTCGCGCTTACTGATCTCGCCTTGAGCCAGCAGCAGCCTGAAAATTTTCACCGCTGATTTTACATACTCCATTACTTCACCACCTTGAAAAGCATATCTGTCATTTGGATCGTTTCAACGACCTTTATTTCACTTTCGCTTTCGCTTTTTTCAATGAGTACATTGATTTCATTTTCCATCTTGTTCACAGTCAGCTCTTTTATTGTATCCAGCCCCTCCATTGCTTCCCGGATTTTGACAAGGCAATACTCAACGTTGAACTCCTCGGAGGGTCTGAGTATCACCCGCTTCCGGCTTTGATAAAAGCCCGCGACGGGAATGCTTCCTATATCGTACAGCTTTAGGGCAACCAGAAAAATAAACCTGTCCTCCACCGCCCTGGCGTACAGCTCAGGATCTCTGTTCCTTAGCTCCTCCAGAATCCTTCCGAGGCTTGTTTCGCCTGCATTCATCGTCTCCGATACAATGAGGGCCATAATATCGACATACCGATCGCTTATCCTTCTGACTCTCTCATTTTCCAGCGAATCATCATGGTCCTCCATCATAACCAGATGCGAATCCTGATTTTCCACATCCTTGAAAATTGTCTGTGCTTCATAAATGCCCACGATGTCCATGAACCTGTTTAAGCCCGGCAGCAACAAAGGTTTTAGCAGGCTCAGGCAATGATCCAGTACGTTATTATATCGCTCAAGCTCCATTAAGATGACCTCTTCAAAATCGTACCTTTTTTCAAAGCTGAATTCAAAGGATTTTTTGATGGTATCCATATACAGGTTGGTGAGGCTGTGCCTGTTTATAATGAGATCCCTCTGTTCTGTAATGACAACGCCTATATTGTGGTGGATTTCCCGGATTTCCGATTTGGCCTTTGCCAGCTTCTGCTCGAAATCCTCACCTGCATTGAAGTCTTCCTTGATTTTCGCCTCCGCCATATTGACCATTTTCTCGATGTCGGCCATGGTCTCATATTCCTCGGTCAGCATGGCATAGGTGCTTTTTATCAGCGCCTCATATTTCTCTACGTCGACATTATGTATGTTCTGCCTTATGGATAGAATAAAGTTTTCCAGGTCTTTCTTTTTCTGGCGCACGAAAGTAATCAGCTCAACACTCTGCCTGACGGCGCTGGAGAATTTTTTCCGTTTTATGTACTCCTTCAGCTTAAGCTGCTCAATGGTCAATTGAATTTCCTCGTCCACTTCCCGCATACGGAACAGGAATTCATATCCCTGGTTGGTCAGCATATACACGATCTTCCGTTCATTGTTTTCGTCAACGATTTTATCGGTGATGAGCCGGATTGTAATCTCTGCGAAGGTTTTTTTGCTATAATTGACAATGGGGTAGGTATATTTTATTCCATTGTTCTGCAGAATATCCTTTATTATGTATCCTGCAATCTCCCTGACCTGGCTTTTGCTGAAGGTTTTTGAATAATAGAGCCGTGTCAGCTCCTCCAGAAAGGCTTCGATATGATGCATTTCGCATTCATTGTTTTCCTCCAGGGTTTTTTCCATAATGAATAACAGCACGGATACAATGATGTTGGTCAGCTCATTTTCATCGAACAGATTCTCCAGTTCGGTATTTTTCCCTTTTCTGTTAATAATGGAATTGGTGATTCCTATCCATTCCATTCTTTTTTCAAAATTTTCAAGGAAATCAAACATGGCTTTCCACCGCATCCCCTGTATCGCTGCAAACCATTTTTATGAATTCGCCGTTGTTTAGTATCTCCTGAGGAATGTAGCGTCCGCTTTCCAATATGCTTTTCATTCTACTCCGCTGCTCTGCATCAAAGAAAGCAAGGAACCATTCGCCTGCTTTGTTCCTCTGGTTTTCTTTCGCAGTGGGCAGTTCGACGCCTTGCGAGGCATTGAGCATGGCAGCGTAAAGCGGCAGCATCAGCCTTATTTGCAGCAGGGGATTGACGTTGATCAAATCATGAACAATGCCGATCCCCTCATAATCAAGGTCTCCGAAATAATAGTAGCTGGTTTTTGCACCTTTGAAATAGCTTCCGTCGAATTCCGTTAAGGAATCCATTTTTCTGGAAATTTTCCTGCCTTCGCCATAAAGAAGGCAGTGGAAGCTTATTCCCGCTATGCGGCTTAAGCCTGGCGACATTCTGTTTCTCAGGGTATACCAGGTATCTTTGTTTTCTATAATCAAAATGTTGATGCCAGACCGCATAGGCGAGCAATGGAACGAAGCGGAACGGCCAACCCGGCGGTCCGGCAATTCTTCATTGAGTGGTCCGATAGTAAAGGCAAGGAAAGGCTCCGGCGTATCATAGAAGTTTAAAGCCTCCCTGAGCCCCGGATTGAAGCTTAAGACAGCAGCCAGCTCCCTGTCCTCCCTCAGTGCCTTTTCCCTCCCGAATACCTGAAAGGACCGTTCATTGACGGAGAAAGGAATTCCGAGGCTTTGGGCGTTGTTTTTAAGGAAGCTGTCCAGTGTTACGACCCAGTTCCTGTGGTTTTTGAATCTTTCAGGCTCATTGAGATAGCCTTCGATGTTGAATTTTTCATGCAGCAAGCGGATTTCCGGTATCAACTCCTCGTATTTTGGTGCCGGCTTTATGATGGCATAACGCTTATGGAGCGGCGGTCTCATCCCGTTTGACCCCGAGCTTTTTACAGGGACAATAACATTGCTGTCGACGAGCCTGACAACGAGATTGTAATAGTCATTATAGTCGGGCGCGGAAACATATTCCCTCAGCTCTTTTTCAGCGATCCTTACGCCGCCGTATGCTTTTATTTTGCCTATTACCTGCTCTATATCCAATTTGACGCCACCCTGCAATCTTTCATAAAATTAACCAATTCTATTTTATTCATTTATGCTATATTATGTCAAGGGGACAATGTCAAGGGGACACAATGTCAAGGGGACAGGTCCCTTGACAACACATCCCGTCTTACCACTTCACGATTTAAGCCCAGTATGTTTGCAATTCCTCTTCGCGAGAAATTATATTTTTCCAACAGAAGTTTTATCAATTCCTCCCTTGCCATTTTGTTGGCAGAGGCTTTTAAATCACCCATTTCTAATTCTTTTTCCTCCAAATACAGATTGATATAGTCCGTTATATTGTTCCGGTCGCATTCTTTGTTATCCTCTACATCCAGAAAGGTCTCTCCGGCTGCTTCATGATTGAATCGTGCAAATTCCATCAATGCTTTTTCACGGGAGTTTGAAACCATGCCCAAGATCTCCCCAATATCGGTTATTTTCCCGGTTCTTCCCATGTAATCCCTGTAACTGCTCCAATGATACCCATGAACAGTACCGATACCGGCCTTTAGAGGATTTTGATGGACATATCTTATAGCTGTCAGCAGGTAGCTATCATCACCAATATTCTCGCTCTTGTATCTTTCTTGAAATACATGTCCAATGCGTTTATATTTTTTATTATAGTAATAGGAATAACTGGCGGCAATCCGTTTAACAATACGTGCTATTGGGTCTTTGCCTTCTTTTATAATGATGTGGATATGGTTGTTCATAATGCAGTACGCATAAAGAAAAAACTCTTTATCCTTCTTTTTATCTTCCAGAATATCGATGATTCTTGATTTATCTTCTTTATCAACAAATATTTTCTCTCGATTGTTGCCTCTCATCATGATATGGTAAACCTGATTCTCACATTTTTTTCGCGCGCTTCTTGGCATTTACGCACCTCCTTTTTTCCCAATATTTTACTAAATATTACTATTTATGTCAATTACTTTATCTGCATAACTTGTCCTCTTAACACTATAGCAGGAATTTATGTCAACGTACCTGTCCCCTTGACATGGCATTTATACACCTCTATTTTCAATATTTTACTAAATATTATTATTTATGTCAATTAATTTGTCTGCATAACTTGTCCTCTTAACACTATATCTGGAATTTATGTCAACGTACCTGTCCCCTTGACATAGCATCTCTCCTCCGCAGCATAATAAGCAAAAGTTGATCAGCATCCGGCAAGAAATGATATGAAAATAAAGCCGGGAAAGAATAAAATAGGAGTAGAGTAGAAAATCCGGAGGTGTTGAAATGTCTGAAATACCCGCATACAAGGATCAAAGCCTGCCTTTCACGGAACGGGCCCGGGATCTGGTTTCCAGAATGACCCTTGAGGAAAAAACCAGCCAGATGCTTTATAATTCCCCTGCAATCCCCAGGCTGGGAATCCCCTCCTACAACTGGTGGAACGAAGCCCTGCACGGCGTTGCGCGGGCCGGCACGGCAACGGTTTTTCCCCAGGCCATCGGCCTGGCGGCCACCTTTGACCAGGAGCTTGTCTTCAAGGCGGCCGATATCACATCCACCGAAGGCAGAGCCAAATACCATGAATTTCAAAGGAAGGGCGATCACGGGATCTACAAGGGGTTGACCTTCTGGTCTCCAAACATCAATATTTTCAGGGATCCGCGCTGGGGCAGGGGCCACGAAACCTACGGCGAGGACCCGTACCTTACAGGCAAACTGGGAGCAGCCTTTGTCAGGGGCATCCAGGGGAATGACCCGAAATACCTGAAAGCTGCCGCCTGCGCAAAACATTTTGCGGTTCACAGCGGCCCTGAGAGTGAGCGGCATTCCTTTGACGCCGTCGTTTCCAAAAAAGACCTGCGGGAGACATATCTCCCTGCCTTCAAGGAGTGCGTGCAGGAGGCAAAGGTGGAGGCCGTGATGGGAGCATACAACCGTACCAACGGTGAGCCCTGCTGCGGAAGCAGGACGCTGCTGAAGGACATATTGCGGGAGGAATGGGGTTTTGAAGGCCATGTCACTTCCGACTGCGGCGCAATAAAGGATTTCCATGAAAATCACCTGGTGACCAGGACGGCGCCGGAATCGGTGGCGCTTGCAGTAAATAACGGCTGTGACCTGAATTGCGGCAATATGTATCTTAATCTCCAGATCGCCTATAATGAAGGGCTGGTAGATGAAGAAACAATCGACAGATCTGTGGTGCGCCTGATGACCACCCGTATGAAGCTTGGCATGTTTGACGACGCAGAAAATGTTCCCTGTGCAGGCATCCCTTATGAGGTAGTCGGCTGCAAGGAGCATGAAGCTTTTGCCCTTGAAGTGTCAAAAAAGACCATGGTGCTTTTGAAAAATAAAAACAGCATCCTGCCTCTGGATAAATACAAAGTAAAGTCATTGGCGGTGATAGGCCCCAATGCCAACAGCCGGGAAGTGTTGAAGGGCAATTACTGCGGTACTGCCGCCCGGTACGTTACCGTGCTGGAAGGCATCCAGGATGCTGTCGGCCCGGATACGAAAATATACTATGCCGAGGGCTGCCATCTATATAAAGATCGCGTGGAAGGCTGTGCAGAAGAACGGGACAGGGTTGCGGAAGCTTTGTCGGCAGCGGAAAGAGCGGATTGCGTAATCATGTGCCTGGGGCTTGACCCGTCATTGGAAGGTGAAGAAGGCGACGCCTCCAACGCAGACGCCGCGGGGGACAAAAAACATCTGAACCTTCCGGGCATGCAGCAGGAACTCCTGGAGGCCGTTTATTCAACAGGGAAGCCGGTGATTCTCATACTCCTGTCCGGAAGCGCTCTGGCAGTGGGATGGGCTGATGAAAATGTGGACGCCATCATCCAGGCCTGGTATCCCGGAGCCAGAGGCGGAAGCGCCGTTGCGTCCTTGATTTTCGGCGATTATAGTCCGTCGGGAAGGCTTCCGGTCACCTTTTACAAAGCAACCGAAGATCTCCCTGATTTTCATGATTATTCAATGGAAAACAGAACCTACAAATATATGAAGAGCGAGGCATTATATCCCTTTGGCTATGGTCTCGGCTATACTACCTTCGAATATGGGGATATCAAGCTCTCCTCCGCATCGATCAAGTCCGGCGAGACACTGACCTGCAGTATTAAAGTAAAGAATACCGGTAAATATGCAGCCGAAGAGACTGTCCAGCTGTATCTTAAAGATGTAAAGGCCAGCGTCAGAGTTCCTCGCTGGCAGTTGAGAGGGATCAGGAAAATCTACCTGCTGCCGGGTGAAGAGAAAGAGGTTGTCCTGGTCCTGTCGCCCGAGGATATGATGCTGATTGACGAAAACGGGGACAGCATCCTTGAGCCCGGAACCTTCGAAGCCTATATCGGCGGCAGCCAGCCTGACGGGAGAAGTATTTTCCTGACAGGCCAAAAGGTATCCATGGCGGCATTTGAAGTTATTTAAGAGTGTATGGAAAGATGCACATCTACTCACTGTCATCATCTGATGAGGAGCAGCCATTGACTGTCCGCCCATGACAGCAAGATCACATGCGGCCGGGACGGTTCTCTGTCGTAAAATGAACCGGCTGTGACAGAGAACTACCCGGTCGCAGTGTTTTACGTCCTCCCCCAGCCCCGCAATTTTCTGTTGCTTTTTCACTCTCCCTGGGTTACAATAAAAGCGCCCAATTTCAGGATATTTCTTCGAGGTATGGTGTTCGTCACTTTTGTTTATAATTTTAAGGAGAATGTAAATGACCGGAAAAATTACACTAAACAATTTGCAATCAAACCTGGAGCTTTTTCACAAAATGTACGATGCTGTACGGCTTATAGACCCAATACGGAAAAGGGTTTTGGAATATCGTCATAACAGCGCCGGTGAAACACGCGAAATATGTTATGATTACTGGGGAAAAGGGCACATCTGCGAGAACTGCGTATCGGTGCGTGCGTACCGCGAACAGAAAAGTTTTATGAAGCTGGAACATAGTCCCCATGCGGTTATGCTGCTTACAGCCCTCCCTCTGGAGTTCGTGGAGCAGCATGTGGTGCTGGAGCTTCTGAAAAATGCGACGGAAACCATGATGATTGGTACCGGCGAATACAACAAAGGCCAGGTCCTGTATAACGCCGTACAGGACATCAACAATATGATCATCAGGGATGAATTGACAGCGCTGTACAACCGCCGTTTTTTGGATGACCGTCTACCTGTAGATGTTGTCAGCGCTATGGTAAGCCAAAAGCCGCTGTCGATTATTTTTATAGACATTGACAATCTGAAGACTATCAACGATACCTTCGGTCATGCGGCAGGAGATCAGGTTCTGAAGTTTGCGGCAAATACAATTCAAAATTGCATTAGAAATGACACGGATTGGGCAGTTCGTTACGGCGGTGACGAATTCGTGATTTGCCTGAACAATACCGGCGGCAAAGATGCGCTTCGCATTTCAAAACGGCTCTCTCATGATTTCCATAATACAATGTTATCTATCCAGGACAGCGATATTACCGTCGAGGTATCCCAGGGTGTGGTAACAATGCCGGTCTCCGGCTTAACTGCGAAAGAAATTATTGAATTAGCCGATAAGAAAATGTACGAGGCGAAGAAACGTCATAAAAAAGATAAATCTTCATAATACAGATTCTTTGGCAATTCCAAGGGAGTCCCTTAAAAAATAGAATAGGCCGGAGCCTTGGAATATGAAATTATCCCATCTTATCCACCTCCGGAGCCGGGGATATATTTACTGGGCACGATTATTCCTAAGACGGCTGAATTATCAGCTTTTGTGTCCGGTATCCGCTTGTAGAAGCCAAACCTGCCGTGAATCCGGAAGGTGACGTATCCGATTCTGCCACGGCTGGCCGGCCTAATGAGCGTCTTTATGAAACGGTTGCCTCAGGACAATTTTCATTGTAAAATTATTCTATTACTACAACGAAGGTTAGATTAAATATATCGGTATTTATTCACCCTACAGAAATAACCACAAATACATTAGCGCGTTATTTCACAGGAATAATTGGAAACCTTCGTTGTAGTACCGGAGGCAATTTTATGATTATTAAAGGGCTTCATGAGAAAAATATTTATATGGAAGATTTCCCCTTCCGACTCGTTGAGAATACTCAAGATAGCTTTGAATACCCTCCGCACTGGCATAATGCGGTTGAAATCCTCTATGTGCGAAAAAACAGTTTTCCCGTAAAAATTAACAACAAGGATATGCTCCTCAAAGAAAGGGACATCCTTTTCATCGCCGGCGGCGATATCCATAGCTTTCCCAAAAACGAATACGGGGGGAGCAGGATTTTCATCCAGTTTGATCCGGCAAATCTTCAAGGTATCGGTACAGGCTTCTTAAATCCTTTCCTCGCCGACACGGCGGCAATATCTCCCGATAGCAGCCCTGAATTCCACAGGTCTCTGGAAGAGCAGATCAAAATGCTCATGGATGAATACCTCAAGCAAAAAAGAGCATATGAATTTGCATTGAATGCCAGAATTTTTGACATTATGGCAATCTTGTCAAGAAACTGTCCCGATAAAAAAACGCCGTCAAAGGAAACGAAAACCAGGAAAAATTTTTACGGGCGTGAGAAGCTCAATAAAGCCTTTGAATATATTGAAAATAATTACCGGAATGAGATCTCTCTGAAGGAAGTCGCCGGCTTTTCCGGCTTCAGCCAATGTCACTTCTCAAGAATTTTTAAGGAAACCATGGAGAAAAATTTCCATGATTATTTAAAGGAATACAAAATAAAAAAATCCGAAAAGCTTCTTTCGGATTTCAGATATTCCATCGCACAGACAGCCTATATGTCAGGTTTCAACAGCCTGGCAACCTTCAACAGGGCTTTCAGGGAAGTGAAAGGCTGCACGCCTACCGCCTACAGGAAGCTCTATCTAGTTCAATAAAACCTTCCTTGGAATGAAGAATTTAAAATTGTTCAGCATCTTTTCGTCGGGCTCAAAAATAACCAGGGTCTTTTCACCCTTGTAATTCAAGGTCGCAAAGAACGCATCCGGTGAATCCAGAGAGCTTGTGGCATCAATGCGGTTTTTTATGGCCTGCACCGACTGGCTGAAGCTATTGCTCTTGACTCTGGCCACAATGTCAAATTCCTTGCAGCTTGCACTGAATATCCTTTTCCTTTTCCTCCGGGATATGATCTTGTCTATATCAAGCTCACCGTTGGTCACTACATATTCAAATTCAATATTTCTTGACGTAATGAGCCTGTATGCCAGGTAAATAAGCCCGGCCACAAGAAACAGCCCTATACCCAGCTGATTAATGATGGGTATGTTTATTAAGACAAACATGAGTATTAAAGTTCCGAATATAATACCGGCAGCAATTAAATTGTCCTTGAAATCCTTCCTTTTTGCAACTATCTTTTCCATAAAGACGTCCATTAAAAAAACCCTCCTGTAAATAAAATCTCATAGGCATAGAGCCCCGCCGGATTTCAGGCGGATTCCGCCCGGGCGGAATCCGCTACTTCAATGCCTGTCAGCATTGTATATATACTAAATTTTATCATACATATTCTACCTTAACAATATACCAAATAGAACAAATTCCAGTGTATTTTTGTGCAATGAGACCAAAAAACCCCTTATTAAGGTCTGTAGCATGTTGTATATCAGGAAAACAGGCGGTTTTCAAATCGTAGAAAGGGCTTTAAAGGAAAACCCGTGCAAAATCAATTGTTTCTGCACGGGTTTCACATTTCGGTTCAGAGCCGTATATTCATTCCGGCCTCTAAATTAGTACATTCCGCCCATTCCGCCGGGCATTCCGCCGCCTGCAGGCATTGGGGGCTCTTTCTCAGGCTTGTCGGCCACAACGCTTTCCGTTGTGAGGACCATGGCTGCAACGGAAGCCGCGTTTTGCAGAGCTGACCTTGTAACCTTTGCAGGGTCAACGATACCGGCATCGATCATGTTGACATACTGTTCCTTCAAAGCGTCAAAGCCGATTCCGGCCTGGCTGCCTTTGATCTTGTCGACGATGACCGAGCCTTCCAGTCCTGCGTTGGCAGCAATCTGCCTTACAGGCTCTTCAAGGGATTTAATGATGATCTGTACGCCGGTCTTTTCATCACCGGAAACAGAATCAAGCAGCTTTGCGACCTTGGGAAGAACATTGATGAAAGCGGTTCCGCCGCCGGCTACGATTCCTTCTTCTACTGCAGCCTTGGTTGCAGCAAGAGCGTCTTCGATCCTGTGTTTCTTTTCCTTCATTTCCGTTTCGGTAGCAGCGCCCACCTGGATGACCGCTACGCCGCCGGAAAGCTTGGCAAGCCTTTCCTGGAGCTTTTCCCTGTCGAAATCAGAGGTGGTCTCTTCGATTTGTGATTTAATGGAGGCGATTCTCTTCCTGATTTCCTTTTGGTCGCCCGCACCGTCAACAATAATGGTGTTTTCCTTCTGAACCTTGATCTGTCTTGCTTTGCCCAGCTGGCTGATCTTGGTTTCCTTGAGGTCCAGACCGACTTCTTCCGTTATAACTTCGCCGCCGGTAAGTACTGCGATATCCTGCAGCATGGCTTTTCTTCTGTCGCCGAAGCCCGGAGCTTTAACGGCTACGCAGATAAACGTGCCTCTCAGCTTGTTAACGATGAGCGTGCTAAGCGCTTCTCCTTCAATATCTTCAGCGATGATGACAAGCTTTTTGCCTGCCTGTACGATTTGTTCCAGCAGGGGCAGCAAGTCCTGAATGCTGCTGATCTTTTTGTCGGTAATCAAAATGTATGGATCGTCCAGAACTGCTTCCATTTTTTCGGTATCGGTGATCATGTAAGCGGATACATAACCTCTGTCAAACTGCATACCTTCAACAACTTCCAGGTTTGTTCCCATGGTCTTGGACTCTTCCACGGTTATAACGCCGTCATTTGTTACCTTCTCCATTGCATCTGCAATAAGGCTTCCGATAACATCGTCATTGGCGGAAATGGAAGCAACTCTTGCGATATCTTCCTTACCTTTGATTTTCTGGCTGATTTCCTTTATACCGTCAACAGCTTCATCAACAGCTTTTGCTACACCTTTTTTAAGTATCATGGGGTTTGCGCCGGCAGCAACATTTTTCATACCTTCCCTGATAATTGCCTGAGCCAGCAAGGTTGCCGTAGTAGTACCGTCACCCGCTACATCGTTGGTCTTGGTTGCAACTTCCTTGACCAACTGTGCACCCATATTTTCAAATCTGTCCTCCAGTTCTATTTCCTTTGCGATGGTAACACCGTCATTGGTGATCACCGGAGATCCGAATTTCTTATCGAGAACAACATTTCTTCCTTTGGGTCCGAGTGTGATTTTAACCGTATTAGCCAGCTGATTAACGCCGCTTTCAAGGGCGCGCCTGGCTTCTTCGCCGAATTTGATATCCTTTGCCATGTTATAGCCTCCTTATAATTTCTTAAATCGAATCAAGATAAACTCTTACCATTAATCAACGATTGCGAGAATATCGCTCTGCTTTAAGATGGTGTATTCTTCCTTGTCGATCTTTACTTCTGTTCCGGCATATTTGCTGATAAGTACCCTGTCGCCGACCTTGACTTCCATCTTGATCTCCCTGCCCTTGTCGTCAAACCCTCCGGGTCCGACTGCGACAATCTCTGCAACCTGCGGCTTTTCCTTGGCTGTTCCGGGAAGAACGATTCCGCTCTTGGTGGTCTCTTCCGACTCCAACATTTTGATTACGACTCTTTCGCCTAACGGTTTTATTTTCATAGGGTGTACCTCCTCTTAGGATTTTTTCATTTTATTAGCACTCATCATCACTGAGTGCTAATCACATTAATAATATAATATAATACGCAATTCTTTATCAAATATGTGATTTTCCTAAATTGTATTGTTTTGGGTGGATTTTCGGCGATTATTTACCATTTTGTTGGTATTTCATCGATTTTCTTTTATTTGCGTTATGGCCGGAGCTTTCCTCAGCAAGGCGGGCCTTCCCCGGAAGAATGACTTTAAAAAGGTTCTGGGATCCGATATTAAGGTATTTGACTTCGCCCAGATTTTCAAAGGATCTTTTTATCCGCCCGAGACCTGCTCCGGTTTTTAAAAACCTTTTGCCGCCGTCGGCAGTGACCAGCCTCTGGTATAGCCAGGGATTGCGCCTGTCCGGGTTATTTTCATGCTCGAATTTGTAAATGCTGTTGTATGCGATGAGGGACCCCGGATTGCTTATCTCCATATTTTTATCCGTTACCGTTATTACCACGCCTCTGGAGGAATCAAGATAATCCCTGTGGACCAGCGCATTGGCAATAACCTCTTCCACCGCGCCGAAGGGATACCTGTCGTCAGCCACGATTTCCTTGATCCTCGCACACGCTTCATCAAGCATTTTGATAATGCTCCCGGTAATATAGTGGACCGTTTCTCCATAAACTATTTTTACATAAACATGCGGAAGATACAGCGAAGGGTTCCTGCCGAAGAGCAGTATCCCGCCGATCGTTGCCCGGTAACCTTCTGTTTCACCCCTCCGGCCGATTATCCCCATGGCTTCCATCAGTATTTCATTTGGCTTGCCGCTGATAACGTCAATGTTTTTAAAATATTGGGTAACAAGGTCGGAATCCAGTTCATCAAGGGGCGCATTTTTCAGCAAAACCGTCTCATAGGTCAGAATGCCGTTTTCCTGGAAGAGATTTGCGATTTCGCCTCTTCTGGCTACATCGGTAGTAGAACCCCTTCTTATATAGAACGCACCGTTTTGCAGCATCATATGCGGCTTGTGGCTGCTTCTGAAAACGGTCAGTATGGCCAGCGTAACACTTTCATATTCCATGAAATCAATGGAGATGGGAACAGGCGGGTCGCACCGGTTGTATATGATCTGCTGGATCTGTTCCTCCATGAAGTCACAGGCATTTATACCGATCAATTTCTTGGTTTTGTCCTGAACGCCGAAGAGGATATAACCGCGCCCACCTCTGGAATTGGCCATGGCAATGACGTCCTTGGTCAATTCCTTTTTATCGCTTTCATTTACCAGGTGCAGCGCTTCCTTGAAATCAAGCTTCGGACCTTCCTCCGCCTTTAAAAGCTGTTTAAGCTTCTGTCTGTCCACGGTCTTTCCAGGCAGGCGGCCATCGGCCGCCCTTACTCCAATCTCTTTTTTTATCCCAATACCCCACGTATTTACCGCCGTTTGTCCAATTCTTCGTAGATATCCTCCATGGTCATTTCCTGCTTTACAAGCATTACCATTACATGGTACAGCAAGTCTGCAACCTCGTAGGAGGTTTCGCTTTGCGAGCCGTTTTTAGCCGCGATGATTACTTCCGAGGTCTCTTCGCCTATTTTTTTCAGTATCTTGTCCAGACCTTTGTCAAGCAGGTAGTTGGTGTAGGAGCCCTCTTTCGGATGAGATACCCTCTGGTTAATTACATCATAGACGGCCTTTAACACCTCGGGACCGGCAGGAATTTCGTCAACAGCCTTTTCTGTTTCCGCCGGACCGGCAGGCTCGATATCGCTTGCTACGGCGTTATTTATTGATGTCTCCGTATTGGTCGCAGCGTTAGGTTCCATTTCGGTCTTCCGGTAGAAGCAGGATCTGTGTCCGGTATGGCAGGCGGCGCCGGTCTGTTCCACCTTTAAAAGCACCGTATCGCCGTCACAGTCAATACTTAGGGACCTGACCTTTTGAAAGTGGCCGGAGGTTTCCCCCTTGAGCCAGAGCTTTTGCCTGCTTCTGCTGTAATAATGGGCTTTGCCGGTTTCCAGCGTTTTTGCCAGCGACTCGGCATTCATGTATGCCAGCATCAGAACTTCATCGGTTTTATAGTCCTGGGCGATTGCCGGAATCAGTCCCTTTTCATCGTACTTGAGCTGATCAATGATATCTATCATGAATATATCCTCCTGGTGCCCGGCTGTCAAACGAGCGGCCGCACCCGGCACAAGCCGTTTTCTGTAGTGTTGTTACCAATTATTATAGACTACCGGAAGTATATTGACAAGTAGAGATGGAAAGGAGCAAAAATTTGACTTGCCCTGAAACCCTTCCATGCTATAAAATAAAAGTATTCCTGTTGCTTTCTTCACTTTTCCGAATCCGGACAGGAAGATCCGCGAATGGATTCAAATCCGGTAACGGAACGGGAGCGCACCCGGACAAGGTAGTGGCCCTGCCGGTCAAAGACCCCTACCATATTATACGGAACTATATCCTGATCATTGAACTATTATATAAACTCCTGTCCCCTTCTACCTTCCTGCAAACATGAAGGCAATTTCCCTGAGCCTGCTGCCGGCATATTCAAAGAAAGCTTTGTAGGCTTCACAGTAATAATTCAGGACCGGACGGCCGTCCATAAAAGGTTCCCGTGACCTGCGGCAGCCGCCTCTGCACAAATTGTAAAAGCCGCATTCATTGCACCTGGGGTCGACATACCCGGATATTTCAACGAATTCCTTTGCCTTCCCGCTGTTCTTCAAGTCGTTCAACCCGGCCTCCCGGATATTACCCAGATACCATTCGTCCAGCACATAAAAATCGCAGGGGTAAACGCCTCCGTCCGATTCAACCACAAAATAAGCCGTACATATTCCCGCCATGCCGCAGGACTCCGGCGGATAGCCCAGGATCATCCCTACCAGGTTGTCAAAATACCTTATGCTGATCCTGTCGCCCTTGATAATGTCCTTATACCACTCATCAAAAAGGTTCTTAAGGAAATAGGTATATCTTTCAGGGGTGAGGGAAAAATCATGTCCACCGGGTTTTTCGTCCAGCGGATCCAGGCAGGGTATGAATTGCAGGTATTTAAAATTATTCTTTTTAAAAAAATTATAGGCTTTGTGAATATGCCTGGCGGTGTGGGAATTCACCACACAGAGTATGTTGTATTCCGCCCGGAATTTGTTAAACAGGTTGAGTGCCTCCATTACCCTGGTAAAGGAACCCTTTTCTCCGGCATCAAACCTGGAAGCATCATGCAAATCCTTATACCCGTCCAGCGATATTCCGGTAAGAAAATTGTTGTCTGACAGGAACCGCGCCCACTTTTCGTCGATAACCATCCCATTTGTCTGTATTGCATAATTTACCCTCAGATTTCTAACATTATATCTTTTTACAAGCTCAATAAGCTTCTCATAGTATTCAAGTCCCGCCAGTGTAGGCTCTCCGCCCTGAAAAGCAAAGGTGCAGGCTGCATCGGCATACTCCAGCGCCCTTTTCACAAGCAGCTCCAGTGTATCCTCCTTCATGATCCCGTAGGATTTCACCACACGGCTGTCGGCTATCGAATGATAAAAACAGTATTTGCACCTTAAATTGCACAAGCTGGATGCAGGTTTAATCAGCAGTGATAGCGGCGGCATGCTTTTCTCCTCCTTTTCATGGTCGTAATATCAAAAACTCAAATCCTGTGTCATCGCCCGTCTGTAAAGCGCAGGCGTTCCGGTACTTGCCCGCGCCCTCCGACATAAATATATTATCGCTGCCGACGCCGGAAGACAAGCCGGAATCTATCAGAACCGAGTTTATCCCCATCTCATTTGAACAGGAAAACACCGGCGGCTCCCGATACAAGGATAATAACCAGCGGATGGACCCGGGTCTTCAGCAGCAGTACAAAAGCAGCAGCCATAATAGCAAAGCTCTTTATGTTCACGATCTGTTCTCCGCCGATAATTCCGCTTCCAAGGGCGTATTTGTATGCCGCAAAAACGACGATGCCTACGATTACAGGCCGCAGCCCATAGAAGGCCGAAATCGCCAGCGGGTGGTTTTGAAACTTCCTTAGCAGCCTGCCGAACAGGATGATCAGCAATAAGGAAGGTAAAATTACTGCTGCGCAGGCAACGATCGCCCCGGGTATCCCGGAGGTTTCATAGCCGACCATTGCGGCGCTGTTGGCCACAAAAGGCCCCGGAGCCATCGCCGAAACCGAAACGATGTCTTCAAACCGTGCGGAACTCAACCACCCATGGGCTTCTATCTCATTTTGAATTACGGGGATCATTGCATACCCGCCCCCGAAGCCGACAAGTCCAATGGCAAAAAAAGCTATGAAGATGTCCAGATAGATGCTCATATCTCTTTACCTTCTTCGCCGTTTACTTCATTCCCATTGTTTTTCCGGATTTTTCTGCTTGCAATAATATCCTTTGCTTTTGCAATTGCCATACCCGCAACTATACTGGCAACGATTAAAAAGAATATGTTCAGGTCCTTGAAAACCAGCAATAATACGATTGCCATTGCCGCAAGGATCCAGCCGGTGGCATCGCATAGCGCCGGCTTGCTCATTCTGTAGCCTGCATAGGCGATCAGCGCCGCAATCACAGGCTTGATCCCCTTGAGTGCAGCCTGAACATACGGATTATCCCTAAATGAAGCCAGTGTGACAGTCAGGATCAGGATAATGAAAAAAGTCGGCAATACAATCCCCAGCATCGCAGCCAGGGCCCCCAGTATGCCGGCAAGACGATATCCCAGATAAATGGAGGAATTTACGGCAACGGCACCCGGAATTGACTGGGCAACCGCGAATATATCCACAATCTCCTTTTCATCGATCCATTTTTTTTTAACAACGGCCGCCCGTTCCAGAACGGGTATCATGGCAAAGCCGCCGCCAAAGGTAACGGGCGAGATTGCAAGGAAGGTGATAAATATGTCCAGCAATTGCCTGATCTTCTCTTTATGCTTTTTAACCGGCTTATTATGATCCGGCATTCCAAATCGCCTCTCTTTATGTCAAATTGGTCATATGTATGCGATATCAAGATGATCTGATCTCAGATATATTATATATCAAAACTACTTGTGACCACAATGGTTAAAAGTATAAATGATTTACGGTTTGATTTGTGTTTTTGTGCCAGTGGCCCATACTACAACGAAAATTTCATTTGCATTCTGGCTACCTTCGCCCGCGTTGCTTTTCTCTTCGGGTCAAGGATACCCGGGTTTTGCTGCCAGCCCAGGTATGCAGCAATGCATGTATCCACCCCAGGGGGCATTTAATTTTCGTACGCCATGATATTTTTAAATGCACCCGCCCACGGCAAAAGCTATAATAATGTAAAAAATTGTGATACTATTGTACTGGATAGAAATGAATAAACCTCCAAGGGTGAAGCAAAGGTGAAGCGATGAATCATAAAATATTGGTGATCGATGATGAGAAGAATATCGCCGACGCAATGGTATACGCTCTGAGAAGAGAGGGCTTTACAGTAGAAGCCGCTTATAACGGAGAAGATGCTTTGAAAATATTTGACTTGTTTAAGCCCGACGCGCTGATCCTTGATGTCATGCTGCCGGGCATAGACGGCTACGGAGTGCTGAGAAAGCTGGAAGGCAAGGGGCCGGTGGGCATCATCATGCTGACGGCGAAGGAGGACATCGTAAACAAGGTGCTGGGGCTGGAGTTGGGGGCGGACGACTATATCACAAAGCCCTTTGATATGCGTGAACTGCTTGCGCGGCTGAAGTCTCTGCTAAGGCGCTTACAGATGAAAACCGGAGAGCAGGTGCAGGCTGAAATCCGCATCAGGGGATTGATGCTCAATTTGCAGCAAAGAAAAGCGGTTGCCGGTGAGATACTGCTGGACCTGACACCCAAGGAATTTGACCTGCTGGCGCTTCTGGCCGCCAACCCCGAAAGAGTTTATTCAAGGGAGCAGCTTTTGGACTCAATATGGGGTATGGAATATATCGGCGGAACCCGGACGGTGGATATACATATCCAGCGAGTGAGAAAAAAACTGGGCCCCGGTTTTCATGATATCGTGCAGACCGTGCACGGAGTAGGCTATAAAGCTTCAGGCAGTTAGGAGCACTGAAAATATTACTTTCTCTTTTTCTGCAAATGCAGGTTGCATGGGCGAGCAGCAGGCAAAGCCCGCGACCAGCCCCCGGCGCTCCAAGACTGCATTTGCAGAGAATTTTAGCGGAAGTTATAACGACCTAATTCAATAAGGAAATTTTTCGGTTGTAGAAAAGTTTCCTTACCTCAGTGGAGTTTCAACGAGGCAGGAGATATACTCACCGCCTGAAAACCAATTCTGTACTCGCCACCAATAGAGGTGGGGGACATTTTGGCGCCTCGTTATATTTTCACCAGTGCTTAATGGATGGTGGCGGCGGATATGAGAATGAGAATAAGCATAAAAATCAAATTCAGTGTTTTCCTGGCGGCGCTTTTGCTCCTCACGGTAGCGATATTAAGCGTCTTGGTGCTGGATGGGATAAAAAAGGATCAACAGGTGCAATATGAAGCGTTTTTGGCGCAGCAGGCCAGGACGGCGAATTTGTATTTCCTCCAGCTGAGCCTTGGCGAATCCTCTATGCTGCCCGAGACCTTTTTAGCTTCCGGAGGAAAGGAGCTGGCGCAGCAGCTGGGCAGGGTCAGCGGACAATTGGTCGTGCTGTACGACAAAAACGGGAAAAAAATCGGAGAATCCGTGGCCAAAAGTGAAACCGCCAATGTAGAAAAAGCCCTTTCCTTTGCGCTGCAAAATAAAATCGCCTATCAGGTGGAGCAGGACTCCCTTTACTACCTCGCGCCGTTAACGGCAGGCAGCCAACAGGTAGGCGTCATACAGCTTTATTATTCGCTGGCGGGAAACCTTTCGTTCTATCATTACATCCGGACGCTCTTCGTTTATATCGGCGCCGGTGTTTTCATTGCCAGCTTCCTGCTGGGATATTTTTATTTTAATTCTTTTGCCAATGGAATTTTAAAGCTGAAAAATATGGCCGACCGGATCAGGTTAGGCCAATACGAGATAGAGGTCCCGCGCCGCAGAGACGAACTGGGAAAGCTGGGGGAAGGGATTTACGACATGAGCAGGCAGATCGTTAAGACCATCGGCGATATGCAGGCTGAGCAACAAAAGCTTACGCTTGCGGTCGCCAAGCTGTCTCACCTGGAAAAACAGCAGAAACAATTTATCGGAAATGTCACGCACGAATTCAAAACACCCCTGACCTCGGTCAAGGCATATCTCGACCTTCTGGAAATGTATCCCGATGACGCGGAACTGATGGAAAAGGCAAGGACCAATATCAAGCAGGAAACCGAGCGGCTGTATGAAATGGTGGACAAGGTTTTGCAGTTATCCGCCCTGGAAAAATATGATTTTGAATACACCATGGAAAAAATCGATGTGAGGCAGCTCATCCTAAAGGTTTGCAGCAGCTTAAAAGGAAAGCTGGATAAATTCGGGATACGGTTGGAAACCGAACTCACGGAGGCGTTTATCGAAGCCGACAGGGAAAGCATGGTCATCATTCTGGTAAACCTTTTGGATAATGCAGTCAAATACAACAAAGCGCAAGGCAGCATCCGGGTAAAAAATTACACAGTGCGCTCCAGGGTATTTGTTGAAATCAGCGACACGGGCATCGGTATGCCGGCGGAGGCTGAATCCAAAATCTTCGAGCCCTTTTACACCGTGGATAAAAACCGTTCCCGGCAGAGCGGCGGCGCCGGCCTGGGACTGTCCCTCGTCAAAAAGCTTGTGGAAAAGCAGAGAGGAACGGTCGCATTGGTTAAAACCGGCCCGGAAGGCTCAACCTTCCGCTTGTGCTTTCCCGCCTGTGAAAAAGACAAATAAATTTACAATTTTGAAACATACGGTTATATTTCCGATACAAAGCCCTGATAAGATTAAAGTCAAGGAGGCGATATAACATGAAGAACATGAAAAATATCAAAAATATGAAAGCAATAAAAATCGCAGCGGTTCTGGCAGTCTTATTGGCTTTTACCGCCTGCAGCATGCAGCAGGAAGGAGACAGGACCGTGGTGAGGGAGCCGGATAAAAGCATTGTCGTCATTGAGAATGAGAGCACCGAGGCCGACCCGGTCCAGGTTTCCGTCGAAAAAATTGATAAATATGAAGGGATGGAAATCACCGACTGGTTGGATGATCAGACCGTCGTCCTTGCAAAGGAAAACCGGGAGCTGGGAAAAATGAGTCTCACAGAGAATGGGGAATTCTACCCCAGAAGCTTATACCTGTACAACCTGGACACCAAAGAATACAAAACAGTAAAAGCCCAAAAGAATATGTTTCTCGGCGGAGCGACCCTGTCTTCCGACAAAAAGCACCTGTTGTACTATGAATACTCTATCGGAGATACCGCCTATTATCTGGTGAGCATGGACGATCCGGGACAATCCCCCGTGAAAGAGGACAATCTCGGGCCCGCCTATACGGCTAAGTGGGCCGACGCTGAAAATGTCATCGGTGTTTCCTATGGCGGAGGTGGCGCCTATATGACCGGTACGGACAGAAAGCTCACACAGATAGCCGGCCTGCAGGAGGAGCAATTGTTTACGGTGCGAAAAATGCAGGACAAGATCTATTATATCACCCTTGAAACCGCTGACAGCCCCTTCTTCCAGCTGTACATGCTGAATCCGGCGACCGGGGAAAAAAAGGATCTGAAGGTGGAAAACGCCGATGGGATCATCCCTTCTCCCGACGGGAAGCAAATCTTGATATCTCAGAGGGTGGGATCCACGAAAAAGCTTCTTCTTGCCGACGCCGATGGGAATATCCTGAGAACCGTCGCAGAGGGAACGGAACTGACCGGGGTTTCATGGTCTCCCGACCAGCGGATGATCGCATACCGGCTGGAATCTGTCGTCAATGGCACAACCAGCAGCGGACTCTATCTTTATGATGTATTTGCCGGCAAATCCTTGCAAATTGCGGTGAATACAGGAAGCGCGGAAACCAGCTGGAGCCCCTCAGGCAAAAAAATTGCCGTTGCGGAACTGGATGGAAGAAGCTATAACAGCAGCATCATTTATTTGAAATAGGGCGAGGAAATTAGTTTCCCATGTTGATATCCTCACCATGCAGGGGCGCGCATTGCGCGTCCTTTTTTATTTATTTCGCTAAATTTTTTATTACAGCCTGACTTCGATACCCTTCTCTTTTAAATATGTCTTTAAATCCCGTATCTCCATTTCCCTATAGTGAAAAAGCGAAGCAGCCAGAACAGCATCCGCCCTGCCGGCAGTAAGCGCTTCGTAAAAGTGCTCCATTGTGCCTGCGCCGCCCGAAGCGATCACAGGAATCCCGACGCTGTCCGAAATCTTCCGGGTAAGCTCTATATCATAGCCGGCTTTGGTACCGTCGCAGTCCATACTCGTCAGCAATATTTCACCGGCCCCCAGTTTCTCGGCTTCTACGGCCCATTTGACCGCATCCCTGCCCGTATTCACCCTGCCGCCGTTCAAGTAAACCTCCCAGCCGCTGCCGTCCGGTCTCCTTTTGGCGTCAATGGCAACGACCACGCACTGGCTGCCAAAGCGCCAGGCTGCCTCCGATATCAGCTCGGGCCGCTTTAAAGCGGCTGAATTGACAGAGATCTTGTCCGCGCCGGCCTTCAGGATTTCGCGGAAATCCTCTGCGGTCCTTATGCCGCCGCCTACCGTAAAGGGTATGAATACCTGCTCAGCCACCCTGCTCACCACATCCAGCATAATGCTCCTGGCATCACTGGAGGCCGTGATATCAAGGAATGTAAGCTCATCGGCTCCGGCCCTGTCATAGACGGCCGCCACCTCCACAGGATCCCCCGCGTCACGGATATTAACGAAATTAACACCTTTTACTACCCTTCCGGCATGTACGTCCAGACAGGGAATAATGCGCTTTGTAAACAACTCAATTCTCTCCTTTATGCAGGAATACTACCTGGCAACCTTGATGGCCTCCGCCAGATCCACGTCCCCGGTATACAATGCCTTACCGACGATAACTCCTGCGACGCCGATATCCTTCAGATTTTTTATGTCCTCTATGCTCTTTACGCCGCCAGAGGCTATAATCTCTATTCCAACCGCTTTTACCATTTCTTCCATTGCCTTGAGGTTGGGGCCTGCCAGCATACCGTCCCTTGAAATATCCGTATAGATGATTGTTTTAGCCCCCAGGTCCTGCATTTTCTTTGCAAATCCGATGGCTGTAAACTCGCTGGTTTTTGCCCAGCCTTCGATGGCAACCATGCCGTTTTTGGCGTCTATGCCTACCGCCAGATTGTTTTCAAAGGTCAGAAGCGCTTTTTTTACAAGGTTGGGATCTTTGACCGCCGAAGTTCCCAGGATGACCCGATGAATGCCTTTGCACAAGATGATCTCAATCATTTCAATGGTTCGGATGCCGCCGCCCAGTTGGACAGGTATGCCCAGCTTAACAGCCATTTCACTTATGACAGCGGTATTCCGGGGCTCACCCAGTCTTGCTCCGTCAAGGTCCACCACGTGGAGATACTGTGCTCCAATTTGTTCAAATTTTTTGGCCATTTCCACCGGATGATCGGAATATACGGTGACATCGGTGAATTGTCCCTGCACAAGCCGGACACACCTTCCATCCTTGACATCGATTGCCGGATAAATTATCATTGTCTTTCCTCGCTCCTTTATGCATGAGTCAGCAGACGGTTCTCCGACTCATTTTTATCAGCCTTTTTCAGTGGCTCCGATACTTTTTCCCGACCTACATCCGTCTTTGCCTGTCAGGCATAAACCTTCGACTGCAGCGCGGCCCAGTTTCTCAGCATATCCAGCCCTACGCCGCCGCTTTTTTCGGGATGGAATTGCGTGGCAAATACATTGCCTCTGCCAATGGCAGCGTCAAACCTTACGCCATATTCAACCGTCGCAGCGACAAGATCCCTTTCCTCTGCCGCAAGATAAAAGGAATGTACAAAATATACGTAGGGATTCGGCTGAATTTTACCGAACAGCGGACAGCCTTCCCTTGTCGTTAAGGAATTCCACCCCATATGGGGCACTTTAAGGCCGATATCCTGGGGAAGCTGCCTTATGGCCCCCTTGAATATGCCAAGCCCCTCCACGTTGCTTCCGCCTTCTTCGCTGTAATCGAACAGCAGCTGCATGCCAAGGCATATCCCAAGAAACGGCCTGTCGGAGGCAATCGCCTCCTTTACCACATCAACCATGCCTGCCTTCCTTAAGTTTTCCATTGCATCGGAAAAGGCGCCTACACCGGGCAGAACGATACCATCCGCCGCGGAAACAGCTTTTACATCCGATGTTATTGCCGCATCACAACCTATGAATTGAAAAGCCTTTTCAACGCTCCTGAGATTTCCGACTCCATAATCTATAATTGCTATCAAAATTATCTACTCCTATCGTGCTTAAGCTTCAACAGGCAGGCGCGGATAGCCGCATCGATACACTGTCTATACGCTGAACAGCCGTGGGATCATCCCAGCTTCTTCCCTGTCAATCGTTCATACGCTTCGATGTATTTGGCTTCCGTATTCTTTATTACAGACTCGGGAAGCCTGGGCGCCGGAGGAGTCTTGTCCCACACAATCGATTCCAGGTACTCCCTGAGATATTGCTTGTCAAAGCTCTTTTGCGGCCCGCCCGGCTGGTAGTCCTTCATGTCCCAGAACCTTGAAGAATCGGGGGTGAACATTTCGTCACCGACGACCAGCTCGCCCTCAACAATACCGAATTCAAATTTTGTATCTGCCAGTAGAATCCCTTTGCTTTCCGCATATTTGCTGGCTTTGTTATAAAGGGTCAGTGTCTTCTCCTTCAGTTTTGAAGCGAGCTCAAGGCCTATTTTATCAGCCAGGGCTTCGAAAGTCACGTTGATGTCATGGCCCTCCGATTCCTTGGTGGATGGAGTAAAGATTGGCTCCGGCAGCTTCTGGCACTGCTTCAGCCCCGCAGGCAGCTTTATCCCGCAGATGCTTCCGGTGGCATTGTATTCTTTCAGTCCCGAACCTTCCAAATAACCCCTTACGATGCATTCGGCATTTACCATCTCGATTTTCCGCACCAGCATGGACCTGCCCTGCAGTTCTTCCCTGAAAGCGGAGAGTCCGTCCGGATACAGGCTTACATCTGTGGTTATCATATGGTTGCCAATAATATCGCCGGTGTAATTGAACCAGAATTCGGAAATGCTGTTGAGCACCTTCCCCTTATTGGGAATGAGGTCGGTGAAAACCACGTCAAAAGCCGAAATTCTATCGGTTACAACGATGAGCAGCTTATCGCCGAGGTCATAGACATTTCTTACCTTGCCTTTTACAAAAAGCGGTTGTTTAATAAAATCCGTATCATTAATTAACATCCCAAAACACATCCTTATAAAAAATTTATCAGAGCACCCCTTTTGTGGACATCACGCCTACAATCCGTTCATCCAGCCGGGTGGCTTCGTCCAGCGCCCTGCCAAAGGCTTTGAAAACAGCTTCGATTATATGGTGGTTGTTGCTGCCGTAGAATACCTTTACATGCAGGTTTAACCCCGCATTGAAGGCCACCGCCCGGAAGAATTCCTCAAAAAGCTCAACTTCCATGTCTCCGGCCTTCTCACAGGTAAATACGGCGTCGAAGACGAGAAACGGCCTTCCCCCCAGATCAACGGCTACCAGCGCAAGAGCTTCATCCATCGGCACATGCACGGCGCCATACCTTCTTATTGACTTTTTATCGCCAACCGCTTCCTTTATGGCCTGTCCCAGGACAATCCCTATATCTTCGACGGTATGGTGGGCATCCACATTCAGGTCGCCCGCAGCATTAACGGTAAGATCAAACAAACCATGCTTTGTAAATAATGTGAGCATATGGTCAAAAAAACCGATTCCGGTGTTGATATCGGAAATTCCGCTGCCATCTGCAGCAAATTTGAGTTTTACGTCGGTTTCATTGGTTTTTCTGGCTATTTCAGACTTTCTTGCCATTGGGCACCTCCTTCGGCTATCATTATAACAGATTGCGCATATGAAATTCCATAGCTTTTTCTATCTATCTTCCGTTTTTTGTCATGGATGGATTATAACGGCCTAATTCAAAGGAAATTTGTCGGTTGTAGACAAATTTCCTTACATCAGTGGAGTTTCAACGAGGCTGGTCGCAAGCTTTAGCTTGCTGCTCGCCCATGCATCCCGGGCTGGTCGCAAATGCCTTGCATTTGCTGCTCGCCTATGCGTCCCAGGCGGGAGATATGCTCACCGCCTGAAACCCACTTCGGTACCCGCCTATTCAAAAAGGGACATTCCTCATCCCCGGAGCCCCGCTACTTGCTGAGGTGTGTCCCTTTACCTTGGAGGCGGCGGGGGACATTTTGGACGCCTCGTTATATCCTTTACTGCTGCCAGGAATACATCCATTTCCTCATCGCTTCCTATGGTTATTCTTAGATAATTCTCTATGCGGGCCTTGCTAAAATACCTGACAAGGATTCCTTTTTCCCTGAGTTCCGCAAATAGGACCGCAGCTTTCACGTCGGGATGTGCTGCAAACAGGAAGTTTGCTTCGGAATCAACCAACTTAAACCCCATAGACGCCAATTTCCGCGATACCCGCTCCCTTGTAGCAATGATCTTTCTGCGTGTGGCTTCAAAATATTCCACATCCTTGAATGCCTCAATACCGGCAGCGATTGTCAGCCTGTTGATTGTATAGGAATTAAAAGAGTTTTTTACTCTGTTCATTGCTTTTATCAGATTGCTGTCGCCCAGAGCAAACCCGAGCCTCATTCCGGCCAGTGACCTTGATTTCGAAAAGGTGTGGACCACCAGCAGGTTGGGGTAATCTCCGATAAGCTTCACTGCAGACTCTCCGCCGAAATCGATGTATGCCTCGTCAACAATGACTGCATTGGAAGGATTTTTGTCCAATATTCTTTGAATGGATGCCACAGGCAGGAATTTCCCCGTAGGGGCATTGGGATTTGCTACAATTACACCGCCAGGGCTGTTGTAAAGCTCTTCCTCCGGTATTTCAAAGTTTTCCGATACATTGACCAACCTGTAATCAATGTTGAACAGCTGCGCGTAAACCGGGTAAAAGGAATATGTAATATCAGGGAACAGAATGACCTTGCCGGGATTAAAAAATGCCATATAGGCGAAGGCCAGAATTTCATCGGAACCGTTTCCGGCAAAAATCTGCTCCTTCTCCAACCCGTAATATTCGGCGGCTGTAGTGAGCAACATGTCACAGGTAGGGTCGGGATAAAGCTTCAGGCTGTCGCCGGTACAATCCCTGATGGCTCCCAGTACCCTTGGAGACGGCCCATATGGGTTTTCGTTGGTATTCAGCTTGATGTATTTTTTATCCTTTGGCTGCTCGCCTGGCACATAAGGATCCAGACGCTTTGCCAGCTCACTCCAGTATTTGTTCAATAGTATATCTCCCTTCTTTGGCATTGTCCTTCCCTCGTTCACTTTCAGGCGTCTCCGTCCTGCTCAAACCTGACGCCGATGGCGTTGGCATGGCCGTCCAGCCCTTCCGACCGCGCAAAAAGCATAACGTCGTCCTTTACCTTTTCCAATGCCTTTCTGCTGTAAGAAATAACACTGGATTTCTTTATATAATCGGCCACATTCAACGGTGAAAAGAACCGGGCTGTGCCGCCCGTGGGCAATACATGGTTGGGCCCTGCAAAATAATCTCCCAGGGGCTCCGACGAATAATTGCCCAGGAAAACCGCCCCCGCGTTCCGTATATCGCCAAGACGGCTGAATGGCTCTTCAATACATAATTCCAGGTGCTCCGGAGCAATTTCGTTCACGATTTCTATCGCTTCCTCAATACTATTGACAAGCACCGCCGCGCCGTAGTCGGCCAAGGATTTATCCAGTATCCCCTTGCGCGAAAGGTATCCATATTGCCTTGCAATTTCTTCTTTCACCGCATGGGCCAGCTTTTCGGAGGTAGTGACCAGAATCGCCGCGGACAAAACATCGTGCTCTGCCTGGGATATCAAATCGGCTGCCACAAACCTGGGATTCGCCGATTCGTCCGCTACAACCATGATTTCGCTGGGACCGGCAAACATATCGATATCGCAGAAGCCATAAACCATTCGCTTGGCAGTGGCGACATAGATATTCCCCGGACCGAATATTTTATCCACTCTCGGCACGGATGCGGTTCCGAAGGCCATTGCAGCGATTGCCTGCGCTCCGCCCATTTTGTAAACTTCGTCAACGCCTGCTTCCCTTGCGGCAGCCAGTACCGACTCATTCACCCTGCCGTCCTTCCCCGGAGGCGTAGCCATGACAATTTTCCTCACTCCGGCAACTTTCGCCGGGATTGCGTTCATGAGCACGGAGGAAGTCAGTACAGCCGTCCCTCCCGGCACATAGATCCCAACTACCTCAAGGGGTCTGTAAAGCTGGCCCAGAATCACTCCGTCCGCTTCCGTTGAAAACCACGAATTCTCTTTCTGTTTCACATGAAAGGCTTCTATATTTCCCTTCGCTTTGCGGATCACCTCAAGGAGCTTTCCGTCAACCTTGCCGCAAGCGGCAGCAAACTCCGCCTCTGTAACTTTTAACCCGGTACCCGAAAGGTCTGCGCCGTCAAACCGCTTTGTGTATTCATATACCGCTTCATCGCCCCCGGATCTTACCTTCTGAAGGATTTCATTCACTGCTGCAAGCACATCGGTACGGTCCAGCTGGCTTCTGCCCACCAGTTTTTCAAACAAACTGTTTTGCTTATTTTCTCTTATATCAATTATATCAATCATTCAATTTCCTTCCCCCTCGCCGGTTATTTCTATGGCGGACGGCCAATGGCCGCCCCTGTATTTGTATGGCAGTCAGCCAACAGAACCTACTTCTGTTTTCCGGCTTCCAGTTGCTTTTTAAGCCCTTCGATCACCCAGTTCACCTTATCGCTTTTCATTTTGATACTGACCCTGTTTACGACCATCCTGGCGCTGATTTCGGCAATGGTATCCAATATCACCAGCCCGTTTTCCTTCAGCGTCCTGCCGCTTTCCACCAGGTCCACGATAACCTCCGAAAGCCCTACGAGCGGAGCCAGCTCGACAGATCCGTTCAGCTTGATCACTTCGATGGACTCACGTCTTTTGTGCTCAAAATATTCTCTTGCAATTCTGGGATACTTGGTAGCAACCCGCTTGTTGTTAAGATGATCCAGCTTCCCCTGAAGCGCCGCAGGCCCCGCCAGCACCATTCTGCATGCCGCAAAACCCAGGTTCAGCACTTCATACAAATGCCTGCCTTCCTCCAGGAGGGTGTCCTTACCGGCGATCCCGATGTCGGCTGCGCCGTATTCCACATAGGTGGGCACATCCGCAGGCTTGACGAGAAAAAACTTTATGCCGTTTTTCTCATCGGTGAATATCAGTTTTCTTGACGCATTCTTGTATTCCGAGCAATCGACGCCCATGGTTTCCAGCATTTCTATGGACAGATCCGCCAATCTCCCTTTGGAAAGAGCTATGGTAAGATAATTCAAAGCCTAACACCCCTTTACAAGTTCACTGATACTTGCTCTCTCTACTTCACCAGTACAGATATTGTGTACTTCGACGGTATCCTCGTCGGTCACCTTGATGACTCCGCCGATGTTCTTCCTTGCCGCATATTCCTTGAGCGCGTTCAGATCGCTGCCCGACAGGTCCAGTTCAATAATAAGTCCCTGCCGCCTGAGCTCTCCGCAAAGTTCAAAGGCCGTTTTTCTTCCCTCCCGGGAATAGCAGACGATGCTGTCGATGCAGGGTTTCTCAACAGCGGCCTTTTGTCGCTGCAGCGCCGTCATAATCAGCCCCACTCCCAACGAAAAGCCCGTCGCCGGGCACTGCCTGCCGAATTCCTCGACGAGCCTGTCATACCTTCCTCCTGTTAATATCGGAAAGCCGATACCGTATGTAAATCCCCTGAAAATAATGCCGGTATCATAGTTTAACCCTTTCAGCATGCCCAGGTCAACCGAGACATATTTGCTTAATCCGTAATCGTCAAGGATATCCAATACCTGGCGGATGTTTTCCAGCGCATCCAGGGAGCGTTTATTCAATGCCAGGGCTTCCACCCTGTCCATGACCTCCGCCGAGCCAAAAAGTGCAGGAAGGTCGATAATAAGCTTTTTCAGGTCGGCGCGCATGTCACATTTGTCAAGCAGCTCTTCCACTCCTACAAAATCCTTACGGTCGATCATTACCTTGAGCCGGTCGATTTCTTCCTCCGCCAGCTTTGTCTCATCCATAAGGCCGTTGAAAAATTCCACCTGGCCGATTTCCAGCTTGAAATTCTCCAGCCCGGCAGCCTTGAGCGCGTTAATTGCAAGGGCGATAACCTCGGCATCGGCCTCGGAAGTGCTTACCCCCAGCACTTCCACCCCGGCCTGGGTAAATTCATTCTGCTTTCCGCCGCCATAGTCGTTATACCTGAAGACATTCCCTATGTATGAGAAACGCAGCGGATACTGCATTTCCCTATACTTGGTGGCGCTGATCCGGGCAACCGGCACAGTGATATCCGGCCTTAATACCAGTATCCTTCCCTGCTGGTCAAAAAATTTGAACATGGTCTCCTGGGGAATCAGTCCCATTCCGGAGGAAAAAACGTCGTAGAATTCAATGGTCGGTGTTTCCACCTCAAAATATCCATAGTTTCGGAAGAGTCTTCTTAATTTTTCTTCTATCTCTCTTTTCAGTGCACATTCATCAAAAAGTATATCCTGAACCCCTTCGGGAGTATGAATTTTCCATTTGGACATTCCGCCACCTCGCTTTAATACTTTACCTTGATAAATCGATAAATCGATGAATTGTTTAAATTATAAAGGAACAGGAGTGTTTTGTCAATGCTTTTTCGCTTGCGCTTGATTGCAGTCTTGGAGCGCCAGGACCGGTAGCAAATGCTTGTGTCCGACAAGACGGCAAAATCGGGAGCCGGAAAGGCAAATATAGAAGAAAATATGCAATCAGGAGGATCGAAGATCACCCGGGATATCAAAGGTAACCGTAGTCCCTTCGTCTTGCAGGGAATGAATGTTCAATCCGTCAAAGCCTATCATTTTCAGTCTATGATCTATTTTGTAGAGGGAATGTTGTTTGTTGCGGCTTTTTAACAGCGTATCCTGTTGCCTGGCAGGTATACCGGCCCCGTCGTCCTGCACCGTAATCCTGACGGAATGCTGCAGCTTTTTAATGGATAGGATGACGGTACCGCCCTGCTTCTTTTTTAAAGTGCCGTGCCGGATGGCATTATCCAAAAGGGGCTGCAGTGTATAGGCAGGGATCAGGTACCGGCTGTCTTCGTCAAGGTCCAGCTCAATTTTTAACCTGTCGGGAAATCTGGCTTTTTGTATATTAACATAGGAAGAGACATGTTCCAGTTCTTCCTTCAGGGGGATCAAAAAGGCCTTGTCCTCCAGGCTTTTTTGAAGATACGTGCTGATTTCAAGAATCAATCCGGCAGCCGCTTCAGGGTCCTTACGGCAGAGGGCTACGGCTGAATTCAGTGAATTAAACAAAAAGTGCTGCGATACCCTGTCTTTAAACAAATTATTCATATTTAAGCACCTTATTGGCCACATCGGCAATTATTCCGGTTTTAAAAGGCTTTGTAATGTCCATGTCCGCCTTGGCTTCATGGCCTTTCTTTTATCCGTCTCCTGGCTTTTGACCGTGAGAAGGGCAATAAATACATGTTATCCCTTCTTCTGGTACTTTATACCTACGCTTTTAGGGCTTTATACCTATATAATAAAGGCGGAAAGCATGCTTGTCAACCTATACTGTTGCGAAAACTTCATCATAAAAACATAAATCGAAGGAGCCGGTTTCTTTACTTGCCCGCATATCAATAATCTAATGATTATAACGACCCAATTCAAATGTAGGGCGGCCATTGGCCGTCCGGTAGCTGTTTGACGTAGATAGCATTTGCGGACGCGCAATGCGCGCCCTACAGGATAGGAGTTTCATAACCGGGGGAGGCTGTCCACCTTGGTTCACATTCCTTTTATATTGTTGTATAATGCATATTATAGTATACGAAAAAGGAGACATCATGAAATACAAAGCTGTACTTTTTGACCTGGACGGGACACTGCTGGACACCCTGGAGGATCTATCCGATTCTGTAAACGCAGTTCTTACAGCCTCCGGCTTCCCGTCCCACAATACCAAAGCTTACAAATATTTCGTCGGAAACGGCCTGAGGAATCTTATAATAAAAGCACTGCCGGAGAACCACCGCGACGATTCAACCATCGAAAGCTGTTTGACGGCCATGCGCCTGGAATACGGAAAACGCTGGGCTGACAAGACGAAACCCTATCAAGGCGTTCCACAGCTTCTCAACGGGCTTGCGGAAAACAATATCAAAATGGCCATCCTTTCCAACAAAGCGGATGAATTTACACAGCTGATCGTAAAAAAACTTCTTCCCGGCTGGAAATTTGACGCGGTATTTGGAGAAGGTCCTGCGACGCCAAAAAAGCCTGACCCTGCCGGAGCCTTAAAAATATCCGAACTGCTGGGTATACCCGCAGATGAATTCCTTTACCTCGGTGATACAAATGTCGATATGAGGACCGCAGTCCTTGCAGGCATGTATCCTGTGGGCGCCCTGTGGGGGTTCCGGGAATCCGGGGAACTGGTGGAAGGCGGAGCACGGGTGCTTATACCAAAGCCGGAAGCATTGCTGGATTTACTGTAATCCCGGGCGGTCTATAACATGCTCATGCTCGCAGAATTAATGATATTATCATGTGACAGTAACCCTGTTTCCCTATCATGCGTACCGCGTCATTGCTGTGAAACTCCTATCCTATAGGGGAGCACATTGCGCGTCCGCATATGCAATCTACGTCAAACAGTTACCGGACGGCCAATGGCCGCCCCTACAAACGAGTTTCCACACTTGGCGTATGTCGGGCACGTGTGTCATTGCGAGCGATAGCGCGGTAATCTCATACCCGCATGACAGCAAGATTGCTACATTGCTTTGCTCCTTAAGAACAGCATTAAATCCTCACTCCAATTCAGGGCCTGATAGTGTGTTATCCAGCACTCTTTTACTGCAGCGGCTTCCATTCCAGCTGCTGCATATGCCGCAGGAAATCCCATCCGATAATGCACCTGTCTTGAATGAGGAGTTAGGCTTAAAGAGTTTGCAGGATTGTGCCGCAGACGCCATATCCTCATCGCCGTATTCAAAAAATGACATTTTCAAACCCTCCCATGAGTCATAAAAAAGCGTTACAAGCATAACCGCTCATGACGCTTTTTCGTTCCATATCAGGTTTATTATTTGCATGCATCCGGGAGTTTATACCTTCTTTCGCCTTATCAAACAAATGCATACTTTCCTGCTGTGGCAAAGAAACAGCTACAGCTTCGTCAGGTTGGCGTACGCCGCCATCAGCCTTTTCATTCCGGAATGTCTGAACTGGATTTCCAGCCTGTAGTCGTCATTATCCTTCTCTACCGAGGTTATGACTCCTACTCCGAATTTCTTGTGAACTACGTTGTCTCCCGGTTTAAAATTGACAGTGCCGGCCGGCTTTGTCAGTACGGGGTTTCCAAACGACGTTACCGTACCGCCAAATCCGGAGTTGCTGCCGGAAATCTGCCCGCCTCCGGCGGAAAAATTGCCGTCCCACTCGCTGTTGTAGCTTCTGCCGGCTTTTCCCGTAAAGCTGTCTGCTTTTTTGACAAGCCTGGCACCGCCGTCAATGAGTTCAGCCGGTATTTCCTTCAAAAACCTGGAGGCTTGGTTATAGGTGGTATTGCCAAAAAGCGTCCTGCTGAAAGCGCTGGTCATGTACAGCCTTTCTCTGGCTCTGGTCATGCCTACATAGCACAGCCTGCGCTCTTCTTCCAGTTCATTGTCGTCACCCATGGACCTGAGCCCCGGAAAGACGCCTTCTTCCATCCCAACCATGAAAACCACCGGAAATTCCAGCCCTTTGGCGCTGTGCAGGGTCATAAGCACCACCGTATCCTTTTCGCCCTCCATGTTGTCAATGTCGGAAACCAGAGAAACATTGGCCAGGAAGGCTTCCAGACCTTTTTCCTCACTCTGTTCCTCAAATTCCAGTGCACTTGATATCATTTCCTTAATATTCTCGATCCTGGAGCGGGCCTCAATGGTATTCTCCGCTTCCAGCTCCGCCAGTATCCCCGATTTTTGAATGACTTCACCGATAAGCTCGGAGACACTCATGCCTTCCGCCAGCGCCTTGAAGCCATTGATCAGAGCAGTGAATTCCTCCAGTCTGGAGGCTGCCCGCTGAAGCTCGGGTATTTCCGGGGCTGAGGACACGATGCTGTATATGCTGCAGGAACGGCTTCTGGCATTCTTCTCGGCCGTATCGACAGTCGTATTGCCAATGCCCCTTTTCGGCACATTGATGATCCTCTTTAGCGCAATATCATCCGAAGGATTCTGGATCAGTCTTAAGTATGCGATGATATCTTTGATTTCTTTGCGGTCGTAGAACCGGAGACCTCCAAAAATCCTGTAGGGTATCCCGTCCTTCATGAGGGTATCCTCCAGGACGCGGGACTGGGCATTGATCCGGTATAAAATGGCGAAGTCCCTGTAATTCCTGTTTTCGTTCTGTATAAGTTTCTTAATTTCCCTGGTGACAAATGCGGCTTCCTCATGTTCATTACCGCCTTCAAACAGCTGTATGCCACCGCCTATCGGATTTTCCGTCCAGAGACTTTTCTTTTTCCTGCCGACGTTGTTCTTAATGACGTGATTTGCGGCATTCAGTATGGACTGGGTAGAGCGGTAATTCTGCTCCAGCTTTACTACTTTACAACCCTTGAACTCTTTTTCGAAGTCCAGGATGTTTCTGATGTTTGCCCCGCGCCAGCTGTAAATCGACTGGTCATCGTCGCCCACGACGCACAAATTGCGGTATTCCTGCGCCAGCAGGGTGGTCAGGGTGTATTGCGCCGTGTTGGTGTCCTGATATTCGTCTACCAGTATGTACTTGAATTTATGCTGATAATACTCCAGTACCGGGGGGTTGTCCAGGAAAAGCTTTATGGTCATCAGGATGATGTCGTCAAAATCCAGAGCATTGTTGCTTTTAAGCTTCTTTTGGTAGAGCTCGTAAATTTTCGCCATTTTGCTCAGCCGGAAGTCGGATTCGTTCATCTTTGCATAGACATCCGGCTCCATCAGTTCGTCCTTTGCTCTGCCAATATTGGACAGCACTTCCCTGTACGGAAAATTCTTTTCATTTAGATTCAGTTCCTTGATGCAATCCTTTACCAGCGTTTGCTGGTCGGTGGAATCAAAGATGACAAAATTCCTGCTATAGCCGATTTTCTCAATATCGCGCCGGAGAATCCTGACACACGTGGAGTGAAAGGTGCTCACCCACATATCTTCCGCCATGTCTCCCAGAAGCCTGGCAGTCCTCTCCTTCATTTCCTTCGCAGCCTTATTTGTAAAGGTTATGGCCAGAATGCTTGAAGGATAGACCCTTTTTTCCTTGATAAGATATGCTATCCTGTGCGTGAGTACGCGGGTCTTTCCGCTTCCGGCCCCTGCCAGTATGAGGAGCGGGCCTTCCACATGCAGTACAGCTTCCTGCTGCTCTTTATTTAAACCGTTAATCAGTTCCATATCCTCTCTCCCACATTAAAAAGTCCTGAAGCGATACAACCCCAACAATTCCCATGGGCACGCCACTACAGATTCTGCCATGGCGCAAATCCCGCCGAGGCATGAAAAAACTGCCATACGAATATGGCAGTTTTATTATAATCGAAAAAGCAAACGAATGCAATGAAAAAGAACATATGTTTTTATGTTTTCAATGCCTTAAATGAACTCAGGCTCGATCAAACCGTAATTGCCGTCTTTCCGTCTGTATACCACATTGACCTCCCGGGATTTAGCATTGGAAAACATAAAGAACTCGTGCCCCAGCAGATTCATCTGCAGGATAGCTTCCTCAACAGTCATGGGCTTGACGGCAAATCTTTTTGTACGGACCACCCTGAATTCACGTTCTTCTTCCACTGCCGAATCATATTTGAAATCGTCGGATTTAAAAGCCGAAGCATGCAGCTTTTTCTCCAACCGGGTCTTGTTTTTCCTGATCTGCCCTTCCAGAATGTCCACAGCCTTGTCAATGCACGCATACATATCGGTATTTTCCACTTCCGCCCTTAAAACGATACCGTTGAGAAATAAGGTGGCCTCAAAAATATGCCTGCTCTTTTCAGTACTCATCGTCACATGAGTCTCGGTGTTCGGACTGAAATACTTCTCCAATTTGCCAAACTTTTTATGAATCTTCTCTTTCAAGGCATCCGTAACTTCAAAGTTTTTACCGCTGATAATAAATTTCATTAAAAACAGCCCCTTTCGTCATGTAGAAATATTCAGACTTGATTAAGTTTTGTGTTGATATATTACCCCGATTTAACAATGTCTTAACAACAAATCATGTCCTGCCGTCCCACTATCATCATTATAGGTAATTATACTATAAATTATACTGATATTTCCATCGAATCATACAAAAAAGCCGGACTTTTTTAACACATTTAATTCACAAAACATCCGTTTTGTGAATATAAAACCTGTGGATAATGTGTATAAATCTGTGAATAACTCATATAAGCTTGTTCCAGCTGTGGATAAAATGCCCGTCAAACAATACATTATTTCGTAGTTATGTCAACCGAGCTTTTTGATGGAATTCTATGGATAATGCTGTTATATAATAAGGTAAACTGTTTTAACTATCACAAAACAACAGGCATCGCAGGTATAAATAGGCACTGGCGAAAATAGGACTTCCCGTATAAGCCTCCAAAAACGCAAGCCAACACAGTCCGCATTTTCATAAAAGCAGAAAGTCATATTTCAGTGTTCCCGGGCAAATACAACAGAACCCGGCGATTGGAACCACCCTATTATGTAAACAAAAAAGTTATCCATACAGCTATAGCCCTTATGTATAATACAAAGGGCTATAGAATCATCCAAATGTAAGTTCAACGGTGATTTTACAGATTGTTAACGATTAGCGAAGCATTCGCTGCAATAAACCGGCTTGTCCAGACGCGGCTTAAATGGGACTTTTGTTTCCTTGCCGCATTGTGCGCAAACTGCATCGAATTGTTCTCTTTCCCTTTTGGAACCATCCCTGCTGAATTGTGTCTTTCGTGAAGATCTGCATTCCTTACATCTTCCTGGTTCATTCTGAAAACCTTTGGCTGCGTAAAATTCCTGCTCTCCGGAAGTAAAAATAAATTCCTGGCCACAATCCTTGCACACTAACGTTTTGTCTTCGAACATGATATAAGTCCCCTCACTTCAGTATATATAATAGGATTCAAGCATTTACATTATATTACACCCATCTCAACTAATCAAGGCTTTTTCACATTTTTTATGGCTTTATTGTAAAATATTGACGAATTTTTTTAATATTCCGGAGTTCAAAATAAATTTTTAAATAAAATCATAATAAATTCGTAAAAATGGTACGAATCCTATAGAAAGTGGTAATTATAAAATCGTTGTAAATAATAACATCATGAAAATTACAGGACAGGTATCATAAATAAGGAGGCGTACCGGTGGATATACATGGAATAATGAGCAGGATAGCGGAAATACTGGAAGATTCGAAGGCAGGGGTCTTGGCGACGGTGGATGCCGACGGAAGGCCTCATATGCGCTGGATGACTCCGACGATGCTGCAGGGAAGGCCGGGAACTATTTTTGCGGTCACTTCGCCCCAGTTTGCCAAAGCAATCCATCTGGCCGCGCATCCTGAAGCCGAATGGATATTGCAAACCCGCGCACTGGATAAAATCGTGAACATCAAGTGCAGAATCAACATTATTGATAATCCATCCATCAAAGCAGAGCTTCTGGAGGCGGTAGGAAAAAAGCTTACGGTTTTCTGGAAAGTCAATAAGGAAATGGATTTCATCGTTCTTGAAACAGTCATGGAGGAGGCGGTTTACCAGAGCCCCATGAAGGGAATAAAGGAAGTTGTGCGCTTTGATGTGCAGGAGGAAGGATAATGGGTGAGAAAATGGATATCAGCAAATACCACAGGCCATTTCTGACAAAGCTTTTGAGGGATATGCTCCTTATCCGCCGTTTTGAGGAAAAATGCGCCCAGATGTACGGCTTGCAAAAGATCGGGGGCTTCTGCCATCTCTATGTAGGCCAGGAGGCGGTTGCAGCAGGCTCTATTGCCGCTCTGGATCTCTCACGGGACTATGTGCTTACCGGTTACCGCGATCATGGACATGCGCTTGTCTGCGGAATAAGCCCCAATGCCGTTATGGCCGAGCTTTTCGGAAAGGTCACAGGCGCTTCAAAGGGAAAAGGCGGCTCAATGCATATGTTTGACGCGCAGAAGCACATGTACGGAGGAAACGGCATTGTAGGCGGACATATACCCATTGCCACGGGAGTAGCCTTCAAAATAAATTACAATAAGGAAAACGGTGTCGTGCTATGCTATTTTGGAGACGGCGCCATACACCAGGGGGCCTTCCATGAAAGCCTCAACCTGGCGAAAATCTGGAATCTCCCCATCGTATATATTTGCGAAAACAACCAGTACGGCATGGGTACCAGCTTTCACAGGGTATCCTCCGTTACTGATTTTTCCGTCATGGGCTCGTCCTACGGTATAGCCGGCAAGCAGGTGGATGGAATGGATGTCCTTGAGGTATTCGAAGAAGTTGCCGCTGCGGCGGAGCTCGCCCGGCACAGCGGCACACCGTCATTCCTGGAGATTAAGACCTATAGGTATAAAGGCCATTCCATGAGTGATCCGGGTAAATACAGGACAAAAGAGGAGCTGGAAGCATACCGGCAGCAAGATCCCATCCTCATTTTCAGAAGTGCCCTGGAAAACGCGGGGATGCTGTCTGAAGCGGAATATGCGGAAATAGACAAAGCCTGCAAGGATGTTTCCGATGCTGCCGCCAGGTTTGCCGGGGAAAGTGACGAGCCTGCTCCGGAAACACTATATCAGGATATATTGGCCTGAACTATTCGTATTATAGATAGATATCAACTTTTATTACCCTGGGTATAACGGAAGAAATGTATGTTACAATGAAGGAGAAAAGCAAATGGCGATAATAACTTTCAGGGAAGCCCTCCGTCAGGCGATTGACGAAGAAATGGCCAGAGATGAAAGAGTCTTCCTCATCGGCGAGGAAGTTGCGGAATATAACGGCGCGTACAAGGTTAGTCAGGGGCTGCTGGATAAATACGGAGCCGCCCGGGTCGTGGATACGCCTATAACCGAGGAGGGCTTTACAGGATTGGGCATCGGCGCAGCCATGGCGGGCTTAAGGCCGATCGTGGAGTGGATGACCTACAACTTTTCATTAATGGCATATGATCAGGTGGTCAACAATGCTGCCAAGATGAGATACATGTCGGGAGGACAGTTCAGCGTACCCATCGTGTTCCGGGGACCCAACGGACCTGCGGAATATCTCGGATCTCAGCATTCCCAGGCGCTCCAATCCATCTACGCCCATATTCCCGGCCTCAAGGTCATCGCTCCTGCAACGCCCTATGATGCCAAGGGTCTGCTTAAGACCGCCATCAGGGACGACAACCCCGTACTCTTCCTTGAAGGTGAGCTGATGTATGCATGGAAGGGCGAGGTACCGGAAAATGAATATCTTATCCCCTTCGGACAGGCGGATGTAAAGAGGGAAGGCAAGGATATCACCCTTGTCACCTATTCCAAACCCCTGAAAATTGTCCAGGATGCAGCCGCAGAGCTGGAAACGTTGGGCATCGATGCAGAAATCGTGGATCTCCGGTCCATCCGGCCGTTGGATGAAGAAACCCTGTACCGCTCCGTTGAAAAAACAAACCGCTGCGTTGTAATCGATGAATCGTGGCCTTTTGCAAGCGTGGGATCCCATGTGGCCTGGCTCGTCTCGCGGAACTGCTTTGATTTGCTGGATGCACCCGTGGAGCTTATCTCTTCGGAGGACGTGCCCATGCCTTATAACCATGGCCTGGAGCTTATGGCGCAGCCTTCGGCGAAAAAGGTTGTAGACGCGGTGAAAAAAGCGTTGTATTTATGAACCGGCGTTTTTTCAGTGCCGGTATAAACTCACAAGTATGAAATAACAATACAGTATGCGTTAAATAATGATATGGGAGGAAAAAAACATGGCGGAAAAAATGTTGATGCTGGCGCTGTCCCCCACCATGGAAACCGGCATCATCGCCAGATGGGTCAAGACCGAAGGCGAAGCCTTTAAATCCGGTGATGTGATGTGCGAAATAGAGACCGACAAAGCTACTATGGAATATGAAGCTTCCGGCGACGGCGTTCTTCTTAAAATCCTGGTTCCGGAAGGACAGGATGCATCGGTGGGAGATCCTATTGCCATTACCGGCCAGGCAGGAGAGGATTATTCATCCATGCTTTCCGGAATTGCACCGGCTGCTTCTGCAAACAAGGGAGCTGCAAAGGATATTCCTGCAAATGAGACACCAAAAGAGGCCGGAATCACTTCAGCGGCAAATGCCGCCGTACCGGTTGACGCCCGCCCAGTAAAAACAAATATAGTGCCTGGTGATAATAATAAGAATACCGCAGACACGATCCCATTGGCCAGATCGTCACCCCTTGCACGAAAAATTGCGCAGGACGCCGGCATCCGTCTTGATACCATCGCAGGCAGCGGCCCCAAAGGGAGAGTCGTAAAAAGGGATGTGGAAAATACCCTGTCCGCTGGCCCTTCCGCAAACACTCCGCCTGCAGGTATTCCCGCCGGAATGCCAAAGGTAGCGCCCGTCCTGACTGCCGGACAGGATGAGGTCCTTCCCGTATCCGGGAAACGGAGAATCATTGCCCAGCGTTTGTCGGAATCCAAGTTTTCCGCACCTCATTATTATTTGAAATTGAGGGTGGCAATGGATGGCATTTTGCAGGCAAGAAAACAATATGCCGCCTCTGCAGGTGAAAAAATATCCATCAATACCTACTTGATAAAGTTTGCAGCAGAAGCTTTAAAGAAGCACCCTGTGATCAATTCCTCCTGGAATGGCAGTACCATTATTCGACATGGCCGGATCGATATCGGCCTTGCCGTAGCCCTTAAGGACGGACTGATCACTCCGGTTGTTAGAGACTGCGGCAGCAAGGGAATGCTTCAAATCGAAAGAGAATTGAAGGAACTTATTCAAAAAGCGCAAAGTGAAACGCTAAAGCCCGAGGAATATGCGGGGGCTACCTTTACCATAAGCAGCCTGGGCTCTTTCGGGATTGAAGAGTTTACGGCAATTATCAATCCTCCCGGATCGGCCATTCTCGCTGTGGGTGAAATCATAAAAGAGCAGGTGGTAAACGGAGATGATTCGATTTCAATCAAATCCAACATGAAGCTCACCCTCTCCTGTGATCACCGTGTGATTGACGGAGCAGTCGGCGCCGCCTTCCTGGCCGGACTTAAAAGCATGCTGGAGGAGCCTGTCCGCGCACTTTACTGATGCCGGCAAATACCGGACGGCCAATGGCCACCCTTACTACATCATCCGGATATGGCGGTGCACAAAATAAAAGATACTATATCCATATTAGGAGGGATCGAATATGCAAATCAATTATGATTACGACGTAATCATCATCGGCGCCGGCCCAGGCGGCTATGTAGCCGCGATCAGGGCGGCCCAGCTGGGCCTGAAGGCAGCCGTGATCGAAAAGGATAAGCCCGGCGGCGTTTGCCTCAATATCGGCTGCATCCCTTCAAAAGCCTTGATCCATCAGGCAGGGATCTACGCTTCAATTTCTGCGCTTGAAGGTATGGGCCTCAAGATCGACCGCAGCGCCTTTGATTACTCGAAAGTGTATGAGAAATCCAGGTTGGCGGCAGACACTCTTTCCCGCGGTGTGCAATTCCTCTTGAAAAAGAATAATGTAGACTTGATCTCCGGGGAAGCAGCTGTCAACTCTCTCCATGAAATAATCCTGAAGGATGGCAAAAAGCTGTCCGCCGGCAGCATCATCATAGCAACCGGCTCAAGGCCAAGGGAGCTTCCGGGTTTCGCCTTTGATGAAGAAAAGGTTCTCTCCTCCACCGGCATACTGATGCAAAAGAGCCTCCCGAAAAGTCTTCTCATTCTCGGCAGCGGTGCAATCGGGGTGGAATTTGCTCATATTATGAATGCATTCGGCGTCGAAGTGCATCTGGTGGAAGTGCTGGACCGTATTTTGCCTGTTGAGGACAGTGAGGTTGTAGAGGTGCTTTCCAGATCCTTCCGAAGGCGCGGCATACAAATGTATACTTCAACCAAAGCTGTTTCCATGAATAAAACGGAAAACGGAGTGGAAGTCCTCCTTGAAGACAAAGCCGGAAACCGTAAAACAGTTTCGGCAGAAAAGCTGCTGGTCTCAGCCGGCCGGATGCCCAACACCGAAAACATGGGGCTGGAAAAGCTCGGTATAAAAACCGAAAAAGGATTTATTCCTGTAGGAGATTATTACAGCACCATGGTACCCGGGATTTATGCAATAGGCGACGTAGTGGCAACGCCGCTTCTGGCGCATGTTGCATCCAAAGAGGGGGAAATAGCGGTCGAGCATATTGCAGGCAAACCCGGGGAAAAGAAAATCGACCTGCTGGAAATCCCCGGAGCCACCTATTGCGAACCCCAGATAGCCAGCTTCGGGCATACGGAAGAAAAGCTCCGTGAAAAGGGGTTGACATATAAGAAAGCAACCTTTCCTTACCGCGGTGCTGGAAAAGCCGTAGCCACAGAGCATCCGGAAGGGCTGGCAAAGGTATTGTACGACCCCGCTACCGGTGAACTGCTGGGTGCTCATATCGCCGGCGCCGATGCAACGGAATTGATTCATGAACTGCTGCTGGCCAAAAGTGCGGAACTGCTGCCGGAGGATATCGCCAGGATGATCCATGCCCATCCCACCATGTCCGAAACAGTCATGGAAGCCATGCGAGCAGCAGAAGACCGGGCTATCCATATATAAAAAACAGGATGGAGCGGCTGCCTATTGTACCGGGGAAACCGCTTCATCCACAGCTTTGTTATGCCAGTGCCTGCCGGTAAATGGCTGCGGTCTCCCTGTCACTTGCCTTTCCCTACTTTTCCTTCGCCTTCCATACGTTTAATTTCTGTTTCGGATTTTTTATAAAACTTTTCAATGTACTCCTTGTTTTTGGGAAGATTCTCATCCACTTTCTTTTTATTGTCCATCGTTCATCACCCTCCATGAATTATAGTCTTTCCATGAAAGAATGGCATTATTAAACCTGGTGGAATATAACTTCCCGTGCCGGAAAAAAGGACTTCCAGGACATTGCGCCGCCGGAGTTCTCCGCAGAATTTAAGGAAAAAAACCGCGGGGGCAATTCGGGGAAAGTCTGAAGTCAGCAATTTGTCTGCCCGCTATTTAAAAGCATCCGGAAACTGCCTGATAATGCCCGCGGCCATCATATCAGCCATTGCCAGTGCCTGCTTCTCAATTTTATCATAGGTTGCAATACTTGCAGAATAATTCTTGCCAAGCATGTCTACCGCTTCGGCTTTGGTCAAGGCAAGATGCTCATACAGCATGGTTCTCCAGTCCGCCTGCGACCAATAGGGATTGATGCTGCCCAGGTAGGCGGCGATTTCGTCGGCATTGGCGTACCATCTTTTCTCGGCATCCGCTGCCGCTTTATTGTCACCGGCTTTGGCAGCTTTGACCAACTGCGCGGCAATGACAAGATGGCTTTTGAGCAGCTCGGCAAATCTGGCGGCTCCTGTGCTTCCATAATATATCTTTAGAACATTTTCAAAGTCGGTAGGATTCTGCAGCAGACGATTGGTCACAAGGTCCGCATCCGGCAAATCGAAAACTATACTGATAATAACCATTCTCGTCCACAGTACATGTTGCTCCCACAGCAGTCTGATATGCTTCATCAGCTCCACCTTGGCTTTGCTAATGCACTGGACCGCGGGATAAAAATTCGGAACCGGATAAAGATATGCAAACTTTGGACACATGCAAATGAATGCCATGTTTTTATCACCACATTAAACTATAATAATCTATTACCAATATATGATTATGTAAATCGGAAGGTTCTGCATAATCTACTGACAACACTTGATATTTTCTACAAGATATTCAATAATAGATGAAGAGATATTGTAATTTAAAAATAAACTGCATACTGCAAAAAGGATGGATATGAAATGTACCGGAATATAATCGACAGCCATACACACGTATATACCCAGGACAGTATACCCAAGCTTGCTAAATCATCACAAAAATACGGCATCGACAAGTTAGGTGTTATGAGCCTCAGCTGCGCAGGTGAATCCTATGTTGCGCAAAACCTGTTATGCGCACTTGCAAAAATCATGTATCCGGAAAAAATATATGCCTTTGGCAGCCTTTATTATCCGGAGGATTCAGCCGGCGTTACCGGCACGGACCTTCTTGAACAGGCTGTCAGATTAAAACAGCTTGGTTTTGACGGGATGAAAATGCTGGAAGGCAAGCCGGATACGCGCAAAAAGACGGGGCTGCCTCTTGATTCGCCCGTCTATGATAAGTACTATGCATATCTGGAGGCCGAAGGCATACCCGTTACATACCATGTCGGGGACCCTAAGATATTCTGGGATGAGGAAAATGCGCCGGAATGGGCTAAAAAGGAAGGGTGGACTTATACGGACGGCTCCTTTGTTTCCAAGGAGGCATTGTATGATGAAGTTTCCGGCTTTTTAAGAAAATTCCCCGGGCTTAAGGTCACCTTTGCCCATTTCTTTTTCATGGGTGAAGAGGGTATCGCCAGGGCTTCGGATTTCCTTGACCAATGGCCTTCCGTGTGTTTCGACGTGACACCGGGCATTGAGATGTATGGCAGCTTTTCTGAAAACCCGGAAAAGTGGAGGGAATTTTTTATAAAATACCAGGATAGGATCCTTTTCGGCTCCGACAATGGATTGGATGAATCTCTGGTCTATATCGACGTGACCCGAAGGTTCCTGGAGACGTTTGAGGCTTTCCAGTGCAGAGACATGCGGATCCAGGGCATCGGCCTTGAGCAGGGCATCCTTGAAAAGATATATTACCGCAATTTCGAAAAACGTGCGGGGACAACACCGCGGAAAGTCAATACGGCAATGCTTCCGGAAGAATGCCGGCGGATAATGGATATTGCCGGACACGCAAAAAATGCTTCCGCGCTTTTCGAGGAAGTGCGGGGAATATGTGAAAACATCCGGGAAGCTCTTAAAGCGCCAGGATTTTAAAACAAAATAACAGGAAAAAGAGCAGAAGCTATGGACTTTTTTAACACAATGGACCTATCGGGTATTCAATGGATTGTAGTAATCGTGGCAGCATTTATGATCGGTTTCGCAAAAACAGGGATCAACGGACTGATGACACTGGCTATCCCCGTTCTTGCAAGCGTATTCGGGGGCAAAGAATCGACAGGCATGATCCTTCCCATGCTAATCGCAGGTGACATCATGGCGGTGTGGTATTACCACCGGCATGCAGAGTGGGGCAACATCAGGAAACTGCTGCCCTGGTCCCTGGCTGGAATTGTGGCGGGTACCGTTGTAGGAAACCATATTAACGATGCTCAATTTAAATCCCTTATCGCAATTCTGGTCTTGATCTGTCTATTCATTCTTGTATATATGGAAAAAAAGGGCGATACCTTCAAGGTACCGGAGAAAATGTGGTTTTTTGCCCTCACCGGCATTGCCGCCGGTTTTGCCTCCATGATCGGCAATGCCGCAGGCCCGATTTTCAGCGTTTATCTCCTCTCCAGGGGTTTCAGGAAAAATGACTTCATGGGGACCAATGCCTGGTTCTTTTTATTGATCAATTTAATGAAGCTGCCTATCCAGGTGTTTTACTGGCACAATGTTTCCGGCAGTACATTGATGACTGCCGGTATCCTGCTTCCGGTCATTCTATTGGGCGCTTTCATCGGAGTCCTCGTCATCAAGAAAATTAATGAAAAGCCTTTCCGCTATGTAATAATCGCCATGACCGCCATCACTGCCGTAAGGCTTTTCATGTAAGCGGCGCTTCTTCCCTCTCTCTGAAATAAACGGCAGTCTGCATGATAAGCCTATCCAGCAAAGCCTTGTCGGGCATGCCCTTTTATTACCGGGAACGGGTCTCCGGGCCCCAGAGGTTCAGGCGTGACAAACCGGCCTTCCCTGTTGTAGCCTATAAGGTAAAGGGCCATTATGATGGTATCCAGGTCCATTGAGCCATCGCCCAGTGCACAGCGGCTGCTGTCCGCCATATGGAGGCCTATGATGGCCATCTGGAAAATAAAGCTTTCGACAGCTACTTGTTAATAAGCACCAATCCGGCAATACACAACACGGCTCCCAATATCTTGTTAATTTCAAACCCCTCTTTGTAAAATAGAATCCCTACGGGAATAAGCATTACGGCAAGAATGATATTGGCTACCAGGGAGCCGACGCTGATATTCCACCCTGCCCTGTAGGCCATAAGATAGCCGAACTCCAGGCCTACAATGGCAACCCCCAGCGCGATGCTTGTCCAGTTGATGTCTTTGAAGCTTTGAAAAAACCCTTTTTCGGTTTTAAAGAACTGGTAGGCGATGATTGTCAGGACGGCAGCAGTCAAATAGGTTATCAGCAGCGCCGAAAAGGGATTGGCTCTTTGCGGCGTTGATTTCTGGCATATATTATATAAGATGTTGGATGCTACAATCATAACAATGGAAAACACGTAAAAAAACATTGATTTACCCCACACTCTCTTTTGTGTTCATCTACCCGGTTTTTCCGGTTATTTTCATATCAGCATTATATACTTGCTGTCCCGGTTCTGCAATAAAATATTCCAATAGCCCCGATTTATCATTTACCGTCTGTTTGCTTATCCCACAACTTTGTCAAAAGCCCTTATGCCCTGGTAATAAGCATCCGTATACTACAAAACGGAGCGGCAAGGCGGAGATAAAATATTCTTCCCTTTCCTTGCAAGATGCAGTAAAATAATCGGAGGATTTGTTTGAAAAAAACGGAAAGAAACGGCTTACGTGAGATAACATTCCGAAAAATCACACAGGAAGGGATTGACTTTTAAATGGCAATCGAAAAAGTACGTGAAGATTTGAGCAAATGGGGCAAGGATTCCAGCATCATCGAGCTGGATACATCAAGCGCAACCGTCGAGCTGGCTGCACAGGCATTGGGCGTCGAGTCTGCAAGAATCGCCAAGACCCTGTCCTTTAAAAGTGCGGAGACAGCCCTGCTGGTTGTCGCTGCGGGAGATGCCAGAACGGACAATGCCAAGTTTAAAGCGGAATTCGGCATAAAGGCAAGAATGCTGACGCCCGAGGAGGTGCTTGAATATACGGGCCACGCGGTGGGTGGGGTGTGCCCTTTCGGTCTGAAAAACAAATTGCCCGTTTATCTTGACATATCGATGAAAAGGTTTAAAACCGTATACCCAGCCTGTGGAAGCAGTAATTCGGCAATTGAGCTCACCTGCGAAGAACTGGAAGAATATGCAGACGGTATCAAATGGGTGGATGTGTGCAGGAACTGGGAGTGACGGAGTACCGGACACCCCATGTTTTTTTAACGCAAGCGGTTTTATATTGCCTGAATGGTTTGCCGACACAGGCTTTCGAGAAATTGCTGTTAGTGCGTGGGCATTCAAGACCAACGCAAAGGGGGGCCGTCAATCGTTCCCTGCGATTCAAGTACCCCTGAGCGGGCTGACTTCCCGGATAAAGAAAACCGCATCGGCCTGCAGGGCTATGGCTGTCCGGAAGACGGCGTTGTATAAGCCGGCAATGTCCATGGTTTTTTCCGGCAATGGCGCTCCGGCAGTCGGAAGGATGTAATTTGACCCAGCCTCTGCAAGAATGGCATTTAAACTGCCCGGCACGCTGGTATATTTGCCTCTGAGCCCGATAATCGGTTTTTTCATGGATCCAGTGGTCTTCTTCACCCAAATAGACAACCCGCTTATTCTCCAGTATTCCGTCAAGGAAGGAAAGCTTTTCAATATCCGCGTTCAATCCATCCAGAGGATCAAATGTAACAGCATGTCCGCGCGCCCATGAAATGAAGGCGGTGACATCCCTCTGTACGGGTTGGCGGAATGTATGGAATATTTTATTGAAGCGCTCCAAACCAAACATATTATTTGTACCTCCAACTGTATATATCTTCTATATTTATCTCCTGGTTCCTGCTTATACAAAATGGATTTAAAAATTCGGTAATTCTTGCTCCCTTGCTTGAAAAACAGCCCGTTAAATGGTACAATTAGTTAGAACGCACTAACTTATTATATCGCTGTGGATCGAAAATCATTAAATGTGAATCCACCCAATGGAAAGGTGCTGGTAACCATGTCCGAAAATGCTCTGCTGAAGTATAAGGTTTTTAATCCCGGGAAAAAAGACTGCCCGGTCAGCAACCTGTTCAACAACCTGTATATAGCGGATACGTTTCAAAGCATGCAACGGATACCCGTGGAGGTTGGAAACGGTTATGCCCAAAGGTATATTCTTAACCCGTCAATAGAGATATTTATTTCGGATGCCACCTTTCACGAGGATATAACCATGCGGGAGGAAGTACATGACTCCCCCCTATATGCCCTTGCGTTTTGCCTGGAAGATCCGTTTCATTGGTGGATGGACGGCAGCAAGAAAATATATGAGATCGGCGGCGGGGAAAGTTACGTATTCAACGGCGTATATGAGGACAGCACATGCACCTATCAAGCAGGAAAGCGGTTTCTGGGCCTCAGCCTTCGGTACGACCCGGATACACTCGCCGGTATGGTCGCCCATATGGGCAAAGCATATGCCCCTGTGCCACCTGGCCGGGACGGGGACCGTTTTAATGCAAAAAAATTTTCTCCCACGATCCGATTGATTTTAAATGACATCATCCACTGCCGGTACCGCGGGGATATTAAGAAAATCTATCTTGAGGGAAAAGCGCTGGAGCTGATTGCCGTTTATCTGGACGAACTCATCCTTGAAAACGGGAAATCCGATGCCCTCCCGAAGCTTTCACCGGCCGATGCCAATGCGCTTCGCCATGCCCGCAGGATTCTGGACGACAGCATTGTTTCCCCTCCGACCATCGGACAGCTTTCGCGGCTCGTCTGTCTTAATGAATACAAGCTGAAAGCCGGATTCAGGGAATTGTTCGGCATGCCTGTCCACGCCTATATCATCGATAAACGCCTGGAGCTGGCACGGCTTCTTATTACGGAGCAGAGGATGAGCGTGGCGGAAGCGGCCTTATTTGTCGGCTACAGCAATACGAACTATCTCACGAAAAAATTCAAAGCTAAATATGGCACTAAGCCTTCAGAATATAGACAGCTCCTGTAGGCCAGTTTCAAACGAAATCCTTTTTGAGTGAAAAATACTCCTTTTTGGAACATCCCGGCGGGCTGAAATCTGTTGTATAATGATCACAGTCGAGTTAGAATTATCTAACTGATTATTTCTTTTCTCAAGTCCATCGCTGGATTGAGCAAGAAAATGGGGGGTCATTATGTGTCCTAAGCTGCTGCACATCAGTGATGCATTTGGAGGCCGGGAGCGTCGCCGGTCATTATTCGCTGGACGGACCCGGAATCCAAAAAATCAAACGGCATTTTTAAAGATTCGGGGACACACCCGTTGAGTCACGGGTCACGGGAGATCAGGAGGGAATGTCCCCGTTTGAAAGGAAGGTGGTTGATTATGAAACAAAAAAAAGGGAGGACGGTAAAGCCAAAAACCGGCATGGCAAGGCTGATGGAGCTGGCAGCCACAAAAAAGCCCCTGATGGTCGCCTCCGTAATCCTGTCGGCGCTGGCCGCCGTTGCCTCGTTCATCCCGCACATTGCCATATACTATGTCGTACGGGAGATCATGGGGACATACCCCGACTTCGGAGACCTTGATCTGCAAAGGCTGGTCGGCTTTGGATGGTTGGCATTCGGCGGCATCCTGCTGAACATCCTGTTGTACTTTGGGGCGCTGATGTGCTCGCATCTGGCGGCCTTCGGCACGCTGTATGAACTGAAAGTGCATTTCGCATCACATCTGGCAAAGGTGCCTCTGGGTTTCCATATACTTGTAGGCAGCGGCAAACTGCGCAAGATAATGGATGAGAACATCGAAAAGATCGAGGGCTTTATCGCCCACCAGCTCCCCGATATCGTAGCTTCCTTTGTGGCGCCGGCTGTGATGTTTGCCATCCTGTTGGCCATCGACTGGCGCTTCGGGCTTGCGGCCGTCGTGGGCATTCTCCTCGCTTTTTTGATCCAGACGAAAGCTTATGGCAACCAGGGCGCAAAAAAAATGATGGAAAGCTACCAGAATTCACTGGAAGACATGAACAACGCCTCCGTCGAGTATATCCGGGGCATCACCGTCGTCAAAGCCTTTAAGCAAACGGTCTATTCCTTCCGCAGGATGCACACCGCCATCAAGGAATACACCAAAATGGTCATCCCCTTTACACTGAGCTGGGAAAATTACATGTCGGCTTTTACTACCATCATCAACAACATTTACCTGTTCCTGATTCCCGTGGGTATTTGGGCCGGGCTCAAAACCGCCGATTATAGGAACTTTGCCGTCACGTTCATTTTCTATCTGATTTTTGTGCCCTCTATCGCAGCGGTCATGATGAAGATCATGTATGTTTCCACCAACGCAAGGAGTATTGTCGGAGGTGTGGAGCGCATGGACAAGATTCTGCATGAGCCTCACCTGCCGCAGCCCCAAAACCCCAAATCAATCCGGACGCATGACATTATTTTGGAAAACGTGTCCTTTTCCTATGCAAATCAGGAAGTTGACGCCCTGTCCGGCGTCTCTTTCCAGGCGGAGGAAAATCAAATCACGGCAATCGTCGGCCCGTCGGGCGGCGGCAAAAGCACCATCGCCCATCTCATCCCGCGTTTTTTCGACGTGACGGGGGGCGCCATCCGGGTCGGCGGCACCGATGTGCGCGACATGAAAAGCGAATACCTGATGGAAAAGGTCAGCTTTGTATTCCAGGATGTGTTTCTCTTCAAACAGAACATCCTGGACAACATACGGCTCGGCAACCGGAGCGCCACGGACGAACAGGTAATCGCAGCCGCAAAGGCAGCCCAATGCCATGAGTTCATTGAAAAACTGCCCGGCAAGTATCACACGGTTATCGGCACAAGAGGGGTGCATCTCTCAGGCGGAGAACAGCAGCGCATCGCCATCGCCAGGGCCATCGTAAAGGACTCGCCCATCATTGTGCTGGATGAGGCTACCGCGTTTTCGGACCCTGAAAACGAATATCTGATCCAGCGGGCCTTTGAAAGGCTGATGCACGGCAAGACGGTGATCATGATCGCACACCGCCTCTCCACCGTACGGGGCGCCAACAAGATTATCGTTATGGACAAGGGGCGGCTGATTGAGCAAGGCACTCACGACGAGTTGATAACAAGAGGAGGCAAGTATCACGATATGTGGAACACCTATACCAGGACGCTTGATTGGAAAATGGACAGAAAGGAGGGCGAAGTGCATGCGTAGGCTCAAAGGATTTTTAACACTCACCGACAAGGGATATTCGGACCTGAAAAAAGCGATCACCGCCTGCACGGTTACGAATCTTGCGCTGATGATGCCCTTTGCGGTGACCATTCAGATTTTTGCCGAACTGCTCAAGCCGCTGATGGGCCGGGAAATCTCCTGGCCGAAAATGTGGCTGTTCCTCGGCTGCGGCGTTGCCGCCGCAATCCTCGTGTTTTTTTTCAGCAAAAACGATTATAAGAAGACCTATGTCACCTCCTACCTTGAAGCCGAAACCACGAGGATCCGAGTGGCCGAGCATATCCGGAAGCTCCCCATGAGCTTTTTTAACTCCAGGGACCTGACGGAGCTTACAACAAACATCATGGCCGACTGCTCGACCACCGAACTTGTCTTAAGCCATGTTGTTCCCCAGCTGGGCGCCAACGCCATTTCCATCCCGGTTATCTGCGTCATGCTGGCTGCCTTTGACTGGAGGATGGCACTGGCTGTGTTCTGCACCGTACCGCTGGCTTTCCTCGTGGTCCTGGGCAGCAAAAAAATCCAGACCCATCTGAGTGAAAAGCACGTAGAGGCGAAGCTCAAGGCATCCTCCCAGGTGCAGGAGTATCTGGAGGGCATCAAGGTCATCAAGGCCTGCGGATTGGACGGCTCGAAGTTTTCCGCATTGGACGGCGCCTTGCGCCTGATGAAGAAAATGGCCATCAAAATGGAATTCGGCACGGGGGTTTTTATCACCGGGGCGCAGATGATCCTGCAGGCCGGAGTAGGGCTCACTGTTTTTGTCGGCGCGTACCTTCTGACCGGCGGCAGAATCGAGCTAATCCCTCTGCTGATGTTTTTGGTTATTGCCGTACGGATCTACGGCCCGATAATTGTCGAGCTGACTCTTCTGCCCGAGTTGTTTTACCATCATACTGCCACAAAGCGGATGCGTATGCTCATGGACACACCGGTCATGGAGGGCGACACGGAAAAGCCGCTTACCAGCTGGAATATCGATTTTGAGAACGTGTCCTTCAGCTACAACACAAAGAACCCAAAAAATGACAAGGTGATCAAGAACCTGACGGTATTCATCCCTTCCGGCGCCATCACGGCGCTGGTAGGTCCCTCGGGTAGCGGGAAAAGCACCATCTCAAGGCTGATCGCGCGCTTTTGGGATGTGAACGAGGGCTGTGTCAAAATCGGCGGTGTGGATATCAAGGCGCTGGATCCCGAGCATCTGATGGCCTATTTGTCCTTCGTGTTCCAGGACGTGGTGCTTTTCAACGATACGGTTTATAACAATATCCGCATCGGAGATATGGAAGCGACGGAGGAACGAGTTATGGCGGCTGCCAGAGCGGCTTGCTGTGATGAGTTTGTCCGTAATCTGCCTGACGGCTACCAGACGATGCTCGGCGAAAACGGGAGCACCCTTTCGGGCGGTGAGCGGCAGCGCATCTCCATTGCCCGGGCACTGCTGAAAGACGCGCCTGTTATTCTCCTGGATGAAGCCACCGCGTCCCTCGACCCGGAGAATGAGGAATTCATTCAGCAGGCTATTTCCAGGCTGATCAAAGGCAAAACGGTGATTGTTATCGCCCACCGGCTAAGAACTGTGGCAGGTGCGGACAAGATCATTGTTTTAGACGAGGGCAGCCTGGCCGAAGAAGGTACGCACGAGGAGTTGATGAAAAACAAAAGCCTGTATGAAAGGCTGTACCGCATTCAGGAGGAAAGCCTTGGTTGGAGCGTATAGCGGTTGAATGCAGCTTGGTTTTGGCCGGCATCAAACCAAGCGCAGGCAAAAAAGGCGGCAAATCACCTGTTGGTTATCCTCCCTATGTTCTTGATGATAATGGAAATGGTGCCGTCGGCGTTGTTGATAAACTCTATCTTGTCGCTGTTCCCGGCATATTCCAGCGGAAAATCGATCTCGATGCCGGTATCCGTTTTGATTTTATGGGTCTTGAACTTTTTCTCAATTATCCTGTCGGGTAGGGTAATCTCTTTCTCATTGATCCCCGCCTTCATTATTTCCTCTACATATTCATGCCGGATTGCCACGTCCTTTTCAAAAACCTGGTCCGCAATCCGGTCGATCTGTATGGACGAAGTTTCATCAAAGCTTTCGGTTACCGCCTTTTTCACCTTTATCGCCTTCTCAAAATCCTCGTCAAAGTATTTCTTGTTGATGCTTTTGGTTACCTTGTCCAATATTTTGAGCTTTGCGTTATCCGACAGATCACAGCTGCATTGCAGGTAATACTTGGCAAGGTAAAATTCCTTCTCCCCATTGATTTCGTATTGTTTTTCCAGCAGCTTTATACTGAAATCCGAAAGGTTGACCAGGGCGCATTCTTCCAGCTTCTGGCCTTCCTGGGGCAGGAGGGTCCTGTGCCGTATGATGGTATTGACGCTGCCTTCTGCCGCGTTATTTACCCAGTGTGTAAAGCCTGCCTTATAATTCAGCTTGATGACGCCTAAGTGCCTGGCTCCGTTGATTTCCACCAGGCAGCAGATCAGATCCGCCGATGGGATGTCAATATGCCTCTGCATGAGATTGAACAGCTTATTTGCGGCATCAGTGGTTATTGCCAGAAAGTCCTCTTCGTTGTCGTTCAGTAATTTGCACAGGCGGAGAATGCCGCTGTCTTCTCCCGTAAACCCGGCCTTTTTCATGTTCGGATCCTCCAGCATCTTATCCAGATGGTTTGCCAGATAATCCGACAATTCGCCGGTTATCTCAAGCTCCCCGCGGGAAAGCACGGGCATGCCCGAATTGGTGTCAAGTACATGGAGCACTGCTTTTTTTACCGTAATTTCGTTGTTCATTTGTTTACTTCTCCCAGAAATCCAAAAGTAAAATCAATTTATCACATTGATCGGCACCTGTCAAATCCCGACATTCGTTAATTTTTTTTCCCGGTCTTATGCAGCTTACGCGTTTTCAGGGAAGCATCCACCATTTCCCATGCCCGCCACAAAGCAACGGTTATTGCTGCAGAGATCAATGCATAATTATTGAAAACGGAAAGGAGAAAAAAGGTTTTAAACCTTGATATACCTCAGCCGTATGTTATACTAGAAGTGCAATAAAAGCTTTTCCAGATTGGCTACATAAAAAAAGAGATTCCCACGCAGCTTGCGGGACGTCCATACCGGGGCGGCAGGCCATTCCACGATACCCTGGCGGCGCGGGCACCCCTGCAGTGGGAAAATCCAGGTATAAGTTCCGGAGACTTTGTATCCATGAAACATAGTGAGATTATAGAAAAAATCGAGGAAAATCCAATCATAGCGGCAGTAAGAAATGAAAGCGACCTGGATGGGGCAATTGCTTCACCGGTGACTGCAATCTTTCTATTGCATGCGGATATATTCAATCTGAATGCCATGGTGGACAAAGTGAAGTCTGCCGGGAAAACGGTACTGATCCATATTGATTTTCTGGAAGGCCTGGGCAGGGATAACAAGGCTGTGGACTATATTTGCGAAATCATCCGGCCCCATGGGATCATCAGCACCAAAAGCAGCAGTATCAAGTATGCCAGGGAAAAAGGAATGTTCACCATTCAAAGGTTCTTCCTGATCGACAGCCTGTCCTATGATAATTCAATCAAAACCATCCAGTCCGTCAAGCCGGATATGATCGAGATTATGCCCGGGGTCATGCCCGGAGTGATCCGGAGGATTCTGGGAGAGCTTTCCATTCCTTTGATCGCAGGCGGACTCATTGAAACCAAGGAGGAGATCATGGAAATATTGAGTGCGGGAGCGCTGGGCGCATCTACAGGAAAAAAGCAATTGTGGAGCATCTAATGCTCTTGTTAAAAGCTATCCATTACTGCGGCACTACGGCGAAAACCGCCGGGTTAACCTTGCAAAAACAGTCTATCCAAGCGTTTTCCGTATTTTTGCAAGGAACATAGCTGGTTTCCGCAGTAGTACGTATGGATCGTATAATGTACTTTTCCTTTTGCAGGCTATTCCTTATTTTGTTCCCCCTGGGATTCATCTTTTTTGTTGTTCTTCCCCTTCATGGGATATTCCTTGTTAAAGGGGGATTTCTCCAGGAAGCTCCCTATCTCCATATCAACTTTTCCAAACGGATTCCAGCCTTTCATACAAAAACCTCCTCTTATTTCAAATCATATCAGCTTAGCGTACTGAAAACCATTCCTTCCGCTTTTTGAACAAATGTGTCCGCACTGGGCCTTCATTTGTTTAAAACCTGCAGCGGAAGTTTTAGTTTACCCGTGCTTAATGCTACGGTTCCCCGGTTCACCAATCCTATGAATTATAGTTTGAAGCATTTATTGAAATTTTATATTAGATATTTCTAGATATGCATTCACTGATTTTATAAAAATGCAGGAAATTCCAAAAGGGTATGCTTATTTTTCCTTTCAAATGTCATAAATAAAAATATTTTTGTACGAATACCGTAGTAACAAGTTTCTACTACTTTACATATAAATTATAGTAGGAATTTATATGTAAGGCTATTTTTATGAAAGTTAACAGAATAAAGTGGAATGAAGAAATGAATGAACGCTGCTGGAAGCGTCTCGGCTATATACCGCAAAGCAGCGAAACCAACACTGTGAAAAGCAAAAATGTCAAGCTTCAGTCAAAGACTAATAGAGCAGTCATTGTTGATGAACCACGGATGGGTTTTCATGCAATCGGAGTAGGAGAACGCATGGAATGCGAGTTGTTTGCGGACATAATCAACTCTTAGCTGTAATTTGCCATAAGTCCGTCTGACATCGCCAATGTCCATATTGGATAAATTACATTATTTAACTTTATTTACATAATGCATTCACTTAATCACTCTTTTTTAGAAGCTATCATACTATACAATACATATAATTTATCATTACAAAAAAAGAAATTGAAAGGATGTTATGTAAATGTCTAGAGGTAGTGTCCCGGAAACAAATAAATGCGAGACCAAAATCATTGCCAGCAAAACATTGAGCGAATGCCACAACGAGAAACTTGAGCCCTTCGGAAAACACGGTCCACTGGTAGCAAAAATCCCTGTTGTACTCGCTGAACCCAATATACAGATCGATGTTGAATCGGTAATAAAGCTTGAAGAACCGGCACTGGAGATTAAAAGGATCAAAAAAAACCTTTTCCTGAACCAATGCAAAGTTATCGCAATCTTTGATGAAAAGGACGGAAAGCATGGCGGAAAATGTGTATATGGCAAGCTGTTCCTCAAAGGCTTTGTAAGAAAAAATATAGAATATGCCACCCTCCGGAATACATGCTTTGAGAATGGGTGTATCAGCGGAGACATACGGCATACGACCTGCAATATCCCCTTTGAATGCGTAACAAAGATAGACTTTGTTAACCCTCCGGAAATATTCGGAAGCGGATTTACTTCCGAAGTCGAAAACTTTGCTTCCGGCTTCAAATCATGTGAGCTCTGTTCTCACCCCTTACTGGGTCATGACCCGTGCGAACAGGAATTTAAGCATCTGGAGGTATTCTCAGAAAAAGTTTTCTGCGAACTGGTGCAGGCAAAAATATTCGAAGCCGATATTTACGACGGGGTGAAGTCATCGCCTGAGTGCTTTAATGAACATACTTTTGAAAGCTTCACCGAAAAAATGGTAATCTTCTTGCAAATAAAACTCCTCCAAAACCAGCAGGTAAAGATTCCGCATTTTCCCACGCATTTCAAGCAGGATGAATCGAAAGATGACTGCCCAATTAGGATTGAGCTCGAATAGGCTGCTAATAATGTAAGGGGACAATACCTCAGCAAGGAAAAGGACTTTGGGGCCTGAGGAGTGTCCCCTTTCCTTAATACCTTCCATAGGTTTTCGCCCGTTTCGATCATGGCGAAAATATTCTCGTCGGGAGTATGAACAGCATCACCTTTTCGGGCTTTGAAAATCTGAGCCATTTTTACCACTTGTTCAGGCTTCATTTCGCAATGTCTCCAACGGAATTCAGAAAATCAAAAAGCCCGGCGGAGCGCCGCCAGGCCGAAGCAAAGTGAAGAAGCCCGGCATTCCCCTTTAACTCCATTCTTCCAGGTATCGTACGAGTATGTTATAATGCAAATATGCATATACAAAGTGCCTGTTGCATTTCAACAGGCACCGTATTTTTTCATTATGCACCGTCATATTGAGGAGCGAATGGAATGAAATCGTATTATGAAAACATCGTGATGAACGATAACAAATTCCGGATTAAAAGCTTTCTGCGCCATACCTTTGACGACGTCCTGGAAGCGCATCCCCACTGGCATCCGGAAATCGAACTCCTGTATTTTGCCAGCGGCCAGGCAAAGCAGCAAATTAACGAAACCTTTTTTACCGTAGGGCCCGGGGATGTTGTCGTTATCGGCAAAGACCAGCTGCATTCGACTTACAGCTACAAAGGCTGTGAGAGTGAAATCCTGGTGGTTCAGTTTGATGCGGAAAACGTATTGGAAAGTATTGACTCAAGCTGCCGGAACAAACCGTATGTCTTTGGCGAGCATGTCATCTACCCCAATCCGTTAAGCAAAGATTTAGCAGATAAATATGGCATTTCAGAGCTTCTAAAGGCAATCCACCGGGAATTGACGGATACCTCCGAAGCCTTCGAGTTTTTCATCAGATCCGCCTTGTATCAATTGACCGGCATCCTGGCACGGGAAGGCCTGTACAGGATAGAGTATGTCGACAGGGAAAATATGGAGCTGGCCAGGAAGGTTCTGGACAGAACCTTTCTGCTCATCGACCAATGCTATTGCCAGGAGATTGCCCTGCTGGATGCGGCCAACGCATCGAATCTAAGCAAAACACACTTTTGCAGGCTTTTCAAGAAGTCCACCGGTATGACCTTTATGGATTATCTTACGTTTTACCGGATCAACCGGGCGGAAAGAATGCTGCGAACATCGGATTCCATTACGGAAGTGGCCCATGAATGCGGTTTCGGGAGCCTTTCGTCCTTCATCCGGAATTTCAAACGGTTCAAAAAGTGTACGCCTTCCACGTACAAGGCGCTGTTGAACAAGAGAACATAACTTCCTTACCTCCTAAGCGTTTCAACGAGACTGGTCGCAAATGCCTTGCATTTGCTGCTCGACCATGCATCCCGGGCGGGAGATATGCTCGCGATATCCCGCTCGAACTTCTATTCTGTCATACAACGGCAGTATGGAGCTGCCGCTGGCGGAACTCCTTCATATTGACCAAAGTACCTGTACGGATAGCCTCATCCGCGACTACAGCCAATTCAAACGCATTGTATACCTCATCAATGGACGGAACTGCAGGTACATCCTTTTCCATCATATCAATCAGATGACAGAGCTGTTCCCAGGTGGGCTTCCCGTTGGAATCCACATTGATCATCCGGTACTCCCTGTCTGGGTAGGTGTAGTATTCAATCAGATCTCCCTCTTCCTGATGCGATTCCCGGGCGTTTTTATTCACAATCCGCACCCGCCCTTTGGGGCCGAAAAATTCCTTGACATTTTCCGCGGCAACCGTATTTCCCCATCCGGCTTCATAATACGCTGCGGAACCATCTTCAAACGTAACGCAGATCATGCCGTAATTATAGCAGTCCTCCGGGAGATCGGGCTCAGTCCTTGCCTTGATGCCTGAAATGCTTGCTACCCTGGAGCCTGTAAACCAATGCATGATATCGATGTAGTGCACTCCGCAGTCAATGATGGGAGAGGATTGCAGAATTAATTTTTTGTACCTTTCCCAATTCTTTGTATGATGGTTCTGAACCATCCTCATGACCACCGGACAGCCGATGCCGCCGTGATGAACCAGCTCCGCCACTTTTTGATAGGTTTTGTTATGCCGCAGTATATGGCCGATGAGCACTTTTGCTTCTGTCTCCTTCACCAGCCTGACCATCTCGCCGGCATCCGCAAGGTTTGTGGTAATAGGTTTTTCACAGAGCACATTTTTATTGTATTCCAAACAGTTTTTCAGGATCTGCAAATGGCTTGAGGGATAGGTGGCGATAATAAAAATATCGGTATTTTCATCCTTCAAATATTTTCTATAATCGGTACCCCAGGAAAGGGCGCCATACCGCTTCATAAAACTCCGCGCCCTTTCCGGATGCATGTCCACTACCCCGCTGATCTCAATTTCGTCCCTGTAATAGATTTCGTTCAAATGCGCCGCTCCCATTTGCCCGCAGCCCACCAGCACAATCCGGTATTTCTTCCGCATCAGTAAATAAGCATCTCCTGTTTTTACGCATGGTCCACTGCAATCCATGTGTCGTCATTTTCCATTGCCTTGCCGCCTGCTTCAATCAGAGCCATGATTTCCAGGGTCTCTTCCCTGGGCACAGGAGGCCTGCCTGTTTCAAAAAAGTCCAGTATCCCATGAATCAGCCGGGGGAAGATATCGGAGCATTGGCCGATGAAGATCCCCTCTCCGGACCTCAACTGCAGGGAGGCCTGGAATGGAGCGTCCTGTACCTGGAGCATGGAAGCCCTCCGCCCGTCTGAATATTCCAGAACCAGGGACCGGGCATGCGCTGTCGACAGGGATTTGATCCGGTTAACTCCGCTCCCCATCAGTGAAACAATCATTTCCAATTGATGCACGGAATAATTTTCAAAACGCCCGGGTCCAAGGGTAGCGGTATACTCCAGGGACGCCCTGTTCACCAGGTCGTTGGGATAGCCGGAAAACTCCTCTGCGAACCGGAGCGCAGAGCTTGAAAACATAGGCGTCGAATACTTCCCGGCCAGCTCAAACATACGCACTCCGGACTGCAAATCCGGTGAAAAAGTCTTATCAATGTATACCGGCTTCCCCGACATCAAAGGAATGCGGGAGAGCTTTTCATGCTGTTCGGGGTTGTCGGGGGACAGGACAATGATACAGTCGGACTTTTCTACCAGCTCTTCGATTGAAGTCAGGGCTTCCGCGCCATATTTGCCGCACCATGCGGCGGTATCCAGCCCTCCCGGACGGTCTGTCTCAGCCCATGCATACTTCAGGTCGAAATCGCGCCCGACTCTTTTGCAATTGTCCCTGATCCATTGGGGATAATTGACGGCATGCCATTCATCCAGAAAATAATCAATGAAACCGATCTTTTTCATAAAACAATCTCCTTCTTTACCTGGGCCGACCTGTAAATGGCCTCCATCACTTCCGATGTGACCAGCACATGGTCGATGTTCGCCCTGTTTTTGGTGTTTTCCGCCGAACACTTGAGGAAGCTGTCAATCTCATCATAGAACATATCGGCTTTCGTGAAGGAAGGCGCTGTCTCATAGAGCACTCCGTCCTTGGCGGAATAGACCTTGAAATCTCCCCCGTACTGCAGTTTGATGCCCGCCTTGTCTCCGAGGAATTCGACAAACATGGCCGATTCACCGATATTCTGAGCCCAGGCTCCGTTCAGGCTTATTGTGGGTCCTGCCGTACGCAAAAAGCCGGTCACGAAATCTTCCACATCGTAAACACCGTTGTAATCCGGCGGCCCAGCCCACATGTCCACATAAGAGTATTTCTTCATATCCTTTCCCAGCTCGCCGTAAATTTCTCCGGACACCGTCAATACTTTCGGCAGGCCGATACAGTAAAAGATCAGGTCAAGGAAATGAACTCCCCAGTCGATGAGTACGCCTCCCCCTGCTTTTGCCCTGGTTGTGAACTGCCCTCCAAGGCCGGGTATGGACCGGTGCGCCCGGAAAGAGCAATAAATGTGGTAGATCCTTCCCAGCTCTCCGTTATCAATCATCTGCTTGATTTTATTTACCGCTGTGTTAAACCGGTTGACAACGCCGATATTCAGTATTTTCCCGTTCCTGTCGGCAGCCTCCTTCATCTCCTTAACCAGGCTGTAGCTTACAGAAGCCGGCTTCTCACACAGAACATTTTTGCCTGCATTCAGACAATCAATGGCTATCGCTGCGTGTGAATTATTGGGGGTGCATACGGAAACTGCAGTCACTTCATCGTCTGCCAATATTTCTTTGTAGTCTGCCGCAGTATTAGGTACGTCATACTGCCCGGCAAGCTCCACGGCACGTTCCGGTATTATATCCACAAGGTATTTAATCTCCGCCTGCGGATTTTTTGCATAAGCAGGGATGTGCTGGCTGCGTGCAATTGTGCCGCATCCGATCACCGCAACTTTTACTTTATTCATATTTTTTCCCTCACCTTTCACTGAGATTTTAACTTATTTTTGTTTTAGAAATTCTACCGCCATCCGGATGTCTTTTTCCGGATTGTCTCCCACTTCCCTCTCGATGGTTAGAAAACCCTGATACCCTATTTCATCCAGCGCCTTGAGATACCTGTCAAAAGGAACCTGTCCCTCGCCAAGCGGCATTTCACGGAAGTATTCCTCCAGGTGGAAATCTTCAATCCCTCCTTCCGCAAAAAAATTGTATATCAACACAGGATCTGTCTTTTTCAGCAGGATTCCATCCTTTGCATGGGTATGTACAATGTAGTCCTTTAATGTATGGACGGCTTTTACCGGATCATCGCCGGTTACCATCACCAGATTGGCCGGGTCGAGATTCACTCTTACCCCCCGTGAATGCAGACTGTCCAGGAAATTCTTTAAAGTGGCTGCCGTTTCCGGCCCTGTTTCGACTGCAAGATAGATTCCGGTCTTATCTCCATATTCGCCCAATTCTTCGCAGGCTTCCTGCAGGATTTTCCACTTTGGATTCCCCGTATCTTCAGGGACAACACCGATGTGCGTAGTGACAACATTGCACTCCAGTTCTCCGGCCAGGTCCATTATCTTTTTTGTCTTTTCAATCTTCCACGGATTATCTTCCGCCTTTGCAAAGCCATGTCCTCCAAGATCTCCGCAGAGAGCCGAAATAACCAGACCGTTTGATACCGTCATATCAAGAATTTCTCTTCTTTGTACCGGAGTAAGGTTTTCAGGGGACATCTCACCCTGCACCGCATAAACCTGTATCCCTTCGGCGCCTACCTGCCTGGATTTTTTGATCCCTTCCTGCAGGCTCAAACGGAAGGAATCCACCATCACACCAATAGGAAAGCTATACAAAATCATCACCACCCGATTAATTTCTATAACATAATCATATCAATAGATTCACCGGATGTATTTATCCACGTTTTACTTTCCATTGTTCCTGATTAGTCTTTTCTGCATAAATTCTGATAAACAGTCGGTGAAATGCCGAAATATTTCCGGAATGCCTTGCTGAAGGAATGAATGGATTGATATTGAAGGTCTTCAGCGATCCTGGTTATGCTGTAATCAGCGTTCTTCAAAAGCTCCACCGCTTTTTCAAAACGCTTTTTCTGATAATAATCCTGGATGCGAAGCCCCGTTTCAAGAGAAAAGATGCGTGAAAGGTACGAATAGCTGTAACCCAGCTCCACGGCGATTTTAGAAAGATCAGCCAAATTATATAAATGCGTGTCGATATAGTTGACTACCTCATAAACAATCTGTTTTGTTTTCTGATCATTGTCCTGCGGCGAATATTCCTTTTCCCAGCCTTCGAAGAAATTCCGGAATGCCAGCACCACGATCTGATGCAGGTAGGTCTTTATCATCAGGTCCGTATAGCCGCCTACATTGATAATCTCGCTGAAAATGTTTATAAAAGGTATGTCAATAGTGAACTTATCCTGCAGGACAGGATTTTTTACCTGGTCAAACATTTTCCGGATATGAGCCAGCGAACCGTGCCCATCCTTTTGCTCCTGAAAAACATAGCCCAGATAGAAATAACGGAACGGATCGACTTTATCCGCGATTCCGTTATGATATTCTCCAGGCTTGTTTAAAAAGATATCCCCTTTTTTGACCGGATAGGAGCGGCCATCCGTCAGGAAGCAGCCTTTTCCCGATACGACATAGCTGATCTCATAGCAGTATTGTTCATGCTCACCGATGGTATAGCCGCTTTCGCAGCTTAAATCTCCGATCTGGTAAAGGATGATATCCTCATAAAGCCTCGGATTTTCAACGTAAACATTGTCAAAATGGAATTTTTTCCTTTTATTCACTTTTTCCGTTTCGTTGCCAGCCGTCACGCCTTCACTCCTTACATGGTTTAACCTGCCCAAACAGCCCATAAGGCTTTACGATATAGTCTTCATATAACCGCAGGATACTAACAACTCGTTCTCTTCATATTTTAGACCTATCCGTCTTGTTTTGTCAAACGCCTGTCCCCCGATGCCGTATACACTTGAGGACCATTCAGCACGTTTCCCATGCTTGGTACCGCTATCCTTGTGGCTGTTGACGAGTACCCTGCAATGTGATATGCAACGTTTGCTTCTATCGCATGCCATCATCGATGATACAGGCTTCATAAAGCGCTGGATCTATTTAACTTAATTCCGCGAGATAAATAATTGTTGAAAACACGAAGCGATCCGGCTATAAGGCTTAGTTGATCCCTTCGAGAATATGATTGGACATACCAGTCGTAATCAATCTATAGAAGATATACCCGTAAATAGAGTAATGATTCTAAGCAAGTGGAACTAGCAAACAGAGCCATCCCACTTGCTTCTCCAAAATGATCCAATTGCACCAGAGAAGAACTATCCCTATCGCGGAACTATTTATTCGGAGGCGCAATTCGCGCCCCTACAGAACTAAAATTTTCAGATGAATTATGCGGCACGGTAAATATCATCCAAGCATCCTCTCCAGCTGTGTGTCCGCTCTTTTTTTCAGCGTATAGATTTTTGTTTTCGTCGAGCCCAAAGACCTCCCAAGCTTGCAGCAGATCTCCTTATGGGAATAACCCGCCTCCAATATGGTAAGCAGCCTTTTTTCTTCATTCGTTGTCCAGGGCTTCATTTGACTCCGGTATTCCCTTTTGTCCCTGGCGATCTTTTCGTCCAGCCACCGGGTTGATTCGTCCCTGAAGGCCAGTGTGCCGTCATCATAGATAAAATAGGAACAGCAGTAGGATCTGATCAGGTCGATATCCGCCTCTTGCGAATTCCATTTGTCCTGATGCTCCTTGATAAATTTACAAAAGGACTCTGCCGTTATCTGGTATTTTGTTTTCCTTCCCACCCTGAATCTCCTGTATTTTATGAGCCCGTTCCGTATCCAGGTGTAGAACGACCGGATATTGATGTTCAGAATATTGCTGATATCCACAGGGGTGAAGTATGTGCCATTGGCTGTAATCTGTTTGCGGAGCGACATCTGGTAGGCTTTCAGAAGTACGGCGTTTCGGCTCCTGTTCAATTGTTTTGCAATAATATCGACATTGACAACTCCCCATTTTTCAAACAAAAACTGTTCTTCTTCCTCCGTCCAGTGAGTCACTTCGGAGGATACCTTCAGCGCCCGCGCCCTTTTCCTTATGGAAGAGGCTGTCCTGTTGATATGCAATGAAATCTCATCGGAAGACATCTTTTTATAGTTCCTGATTACAAATTCATCTTCTTCCTGGGTCCACTTTCTTTTCATCAATTCCTCTTCTTTTTTGTGTACGTTAAGGCCCGTCCTTCTTGCCTTTCTCAACAGGCTGTCTTCCGTCCTGCCAAGCTCTCCGGCAAGGTCTTCAACCGTTTTAATCTCCCAATTGTTCTTAAGATACTGCATTTCCTCTTTTGTCCATTTCTTTTTCATGCCATCACCTTTTCAAACAATACCCCTTTGTTTATTTGAATATCTTATTTGCCGCTTTTTGAATTGTCCGAACAATCAGTTCCTCTTTGTCGTCCTTCGGTTTACAGGATCTCTGCCATTCATCCAGCAGTACGGCCGCCATTTCATTCCCTTTTCTGGCATTGTCATAGATATATTGGAAGGTTTCCTGTTCCGGAACCGCTATGTTTTTATTGCCGGTTTCAACTTTGTTTACTTCTTCTGATTGGTTTTCATTTATTGTCGCAATCAATTCCCTGCTGAACTTTACCACGATTAAATATCCCTCCCCTGAGCGTTAATCCCAAACCCGAACAACAAAAAAAGCAGGCTCCAATATAAGCTGCCTGCTTGCTATATAAGTGTATAATAAACAAGGTAAACCACACATCTGTAAAAAAGCACCAAAAAACCAAACTCAAACCTTGTAGTTTCGCTTATATCCTGGCAACCCAACGGTCATAGCATCAATATGCCTTAGACTTGCGGCTTTGCGTCCCTGCCTTTCGACAGGTTTGCCTTTTTCAGTTACAATTTGTACTATAGTATCATCTTGATGGTACTTTAGTCATACTTTCCCAGACTTCTCTGTTATTATATTATGTTTGGACTTACACATCAATATCCCCAAAGCCAAATGATATGATAGGCCTATGAGAATAGGCTATTTGTCCTATTCAATCGCTGATGGGAAGAAACGAGCTGAAGCCCTTCACACCATCCGCCTTTTTACCGCTGCTGCAGGCCTATTCCAGCGCCTCCAGCAAAACCTGGGGAATTTTTTCAAGGGAAGCCACCCGCATTACTGCTCCTGCCAAAACCGCCTCTTTGGGCATGCCGTAAACAACACAGCTTTTTTCATCCTGCGCGATGGTATAAGCCCCTTCATGTCTCATTTTCAGCAATCCATCCGCTCCGTCCCTGCCCATGCCTGTAAGTATAATCCCTATCGCATTGGAACCGGCATACCTTGCCACGGAACTGAACAGCACCTCAACGGAAGGCCTCTGGTGGTAAACCAGCTCGCCGTCCTTTATTTCTACATAATAGCTTGCGCCGCTTCTTTTCAAAACCATATGCTTGTTGCCTTTTGCGATCAATACCTTGCCCGGGGCCAACAATTCCCCGTCTTCGGCTTCCTTGACCTTTAGCCTGCACAGGCTGTCCAATCTGTCGGCAAAAGATCGGGTAAAGTATTGAGGCATATGCTGGACCACTAAGATGGGAGGCATGTCCGGCGGCAGCTTTAAAAGTATTTCCTTAATCGCTTCGGTACCGCCTGTTGACGCGCCGATGGCGATGATCTTCTGCGTTGTTTTAAGCATTGCCTTGCCGGAAGCTGACGCTAGATCGGTCTCTTTTCTTTCAACCGGTGCTTTAAAATTTTTCACAACGGATACGGCCTTTATTTTATCGATCAGCTGCTCGCTCATGTCCTTCACCGTATAGGAAGACCCCGGTTTGGCCATCACTTCCAGGGCCCCCAGCTCCAATGCCTTCAATGCCACCTGGCAGCCTTCCTGCGCAAGGGAGCTTACGATGATTACCGGCATGGGGTAGTGCTTCATTAGCTTTTCCAGGAAGGTGATGCCGTCCATCCTGGGCATTTCAATATCCAGGATGAGCACGTCGGGCTTAAACTGCAGGATCCTGTCTCTTCCGATATATGGGTCGGGAGCGGTGCCCACCACCTCTATCCCCGGATCTTTCGCCAGCTCCTGGGTAAGGATTTTACGGACCAGGGCCGAATCATCGATAATCAGTACCTTTATTCTATTCTTCATCTGCCGGATACCAATCGCTTCTTCTGATATTTATTCCCTTGTATACAAGGACTTCTCCCGTCACATTGTTGAAAATCACTTTTCTTCCTGCTTCACCGCCAACGTCCTTTGTTGCCACTTCGATCCCATTCTCCTTCAGAAGCTCTTCTGCCACCGCAATATTCCCGTCTCCGATTTTTGAGTCCAGCTCCCGGTTATAACCGCCGCCGATGATATGGGCCCTCAGGTTTGGTCTCCGGCAGCCCATTTCACGTATCAAATAATGAACAAGATACAGGATGGACGCATCGCCATACCTGGCATTGCAATTCCCACGGTTTGCCCTGCCGTAAATATAGTGGTTCATGCCGCCGGCTTTCCGTACAATGTCCCAGAGGCATACCGATACGCACGAGCCCAGTACCGTATGGATCAAATAGGGTTGTTCGCTTGCAAAAATATATCCGGGCTTTAAGAAATACTTCTCCTCTGTACTCATAATACTCCTGTGACTGCAGTACTATTTACTATAAATCGTAGGCTGTATATACTGATACCGGTGCCTTTTATTTATCAGGCTCTCCGAATGCCCCAAAAACAGCAGCCCCCCTGGAGCCGTTACACTATAAAATTTATCCAGGAGGCTTTGCTGCGTTTTTGTATCAAAATAAATCATGACATTTCTGCAAAAAATCATGTCGAAGGTATTGCTGAAGGGAAAAGCATCCATAAGGTTAAACTGCCTTAAGGTTACCAGCTCCCTTATGCCGTCAACTACTTTATATTCATTCTCCGACCGTTCAAAGTACCTGGCCAGATAGTATCTGTCGATCTCGTCTTTAATCCTGGAGGGGTAAATGCCCTTTCCGGCAATGATCAATACCTTGCTGCAGATATCCGTCGCCAGGATTTTTATATTGATATTTTCCGGCAGGCATTCCTTCAATACAAAGGCAAGGGTGTAGGCTTCCTCTCCCGTTGAGCATCCGGCGCTCCACACTCTGATTTCCCTGTTTCGTAAAATCCTCGGATTTTTCTCCAGAATCCATTGGATTTTGCACTTTATAAAGTCAAAATGGTTGTTTTCCCGGAAAAAATCCGTCTTGTTGATGGTAATCTCATTGATAAATTCGATGATATTCCGTTTATCCCTGTCGGTTACCAGCGTATTATAGTACTCGTCGTACGAATACATGCTGTTTCTGGCCATAAGCTTGTGCAGCTTGGCTTTGAGCGTATCTTTTTTTACGTCGCTGAGATGAATACCGGACTTTTCATAGATCAGCCGCCTGTACTTCTCAAATTCTCTATCTGTAAAGGATTGCAAAATGAAAAACCACTCCTTTGCTTCCGTGCCCTCTGCCATTTCCCTTTTATCGTCACGGGTCAATAGCAGAGGACGGGACAGCTCAATACCTGCAAATATCAGAAATCCTTTTTATCCTGATCCAGCGGAATCACTTCCTCCGGATTTACGATATGCGTTTTCTTTCCTGGTTTGTTTGTGTCGGAGGCATGGCTGGGTGCACCGATATAAGACGTATTTTTATTCTGGGAATCGGTGGCTTTTATGCCATGGGTATCTCCCGGGTGAAGCGTGGCTGCGTTTTGATGGAGCGCCGTATTGTGGTAACGGCTGTTAAAGCCGGCGCCGGCTGCGTTTTGCGCCAGCATGTCCTTATCTGCGTTCCCGTTTACCACACTGACAAGCTGCTGGACGATTTCTCTTAATTTTAAAGCCTGGGCGCTTAATTCCTCGGAGGAGGATGCGCATTCCTCAGCGCTGGAAGCACTCATTTGCGTTACCTTTTCCATTTGCATGATGGCCTTGTTGATCTGCCCGATGCCCTGTGTCTGTTCCTGGCTTGCGGCAGCGATTTCATCCATCAGCTCATTTACCTTCTTGGCCTGTACGGTGATTTCCGACAGGGATTCTCCAACCTTCTTGGCAACACTGACTCCTTTTTCCGATAATTCGATGTTGGTCTCGATAATGGCAGCAGTATCCTTGGCTGCCTGTGCGCTTCTCTGGGCAAGGTTCCTTACTTCCTCCGCAACGACGGCAAAACCCATTCCCGCATCCCCCGCCCTCGCCGCTTCAACCGCGGCATTCAGCGCCAGAATGTTGGTCTGGAAAGCGATTTCATCGATCACCTTGATGATTTTTGCGATCTGGTCGCTGGACTTCTTGATTTCGCCCATGGAGGTCATCATTTCCTGCATTTCGGCATTGCCTTTATCTGCGACGGTTTTGGTCTGTCCGGCCAGCATGGCGGCCTGCTTGGTGTTTTCAGCGTTCTGCTGCACCATTGACGCGGATTCTTCCAGGGTTGAGGAGGTCTCTTCAATGGAGGATGCCTGCTCGGCATTCCCTTCGGCCAGCTGCTGGCTTGACGCCGAAAGCTGTTCCGATGCCGAGGCTACCTGCTGCGCTCCTTCATTCAATCCATCGACGATAACGTTAATCGGTTTGGTTATACTGCGCGTCAGGAATACGGCGATCAAAATGCCTGCCAGCAAGGATACGCCGGCAAGGGAAAACATCAGGACCAGCGTGGAGGTATAGGCGCTGTTGGCAGCTTCGGCGTCTTTTGTATTATTGCCCTCCTGGAATTTCATATTTTCGTCCAGAGCATCCTGCCAGCTTTGCGTTGCAGGTCCGGCTTCATCCATGAGTATTCTGACGGTTTCGGCGTCATTGTTTGCCATTGCCAGGTCAACAACTTTGTCATTCAACGGCCGCGCCTTATTCATCGCATTTTCTATATTGGTTCGGTATGCTTGCCCTTGTTCGGTTGCAGTCGTTGCCAGCAGTGCTTTCCATGCGGCATCGTATGCCTGTCTTGCTTCTTCCATTTTCTTGTATTCGGTTTCCATCTCCGCCTGATCGTCAAGCAGCGCTACCGTCCGCATAACCCGTGCTACAATATGTACGGAATCGGTCATATCCTGGCACAAACCCAATTTATAGACATTGTCGTTTACAATCCCTTCCAGCCGGTCCTGGATCGAATTCATACTGATAAATACAATTACAGTAATAATCATCATTAATACCAATACTACGCCAAAACCCAGACCTAAACGTGCAGAAAGCTTGAAATTTTTTAACATATCCTCTTTATCCTCCTCATTTGATTCCTTTTAGAAGGACCAGCTCTTCACTGGTCAACACCTGTTCAATTTCCAGCAGCAGAATTACTTTGCCTTTTACCTTGCCCATTCCGATCAGGAATTCGTTGTCGACATGGGTGCTGTACCGCGGCGGAGGCTCAATCTCGCCATTCTGTATGTTTACCACCTCCGAAACGGTATCGACGACGATGCCCATCATCCTTTTATTTTCAGCAATATTGACTTCTACCACGATGATGCAGGTCCTCTGGTTGTAAGCTTTTTCCTCCAGTCCGAATTTCAGCCTCAGGTCCATCACAGGGATGATCTTGCCCCTCAGGTTTATTACACCCTTGATAAACTGCGGGGTTTTGGGGATATTTGTAATATCCATGATGCCGATGATTTCCTTGACCTTCTGGATTGGTATTCCGTATTCCTCATTCCCAAGTGCAAAGGTTAAAAATTTACCGCCTTGAATTTCCATCAGGTTCCGCCCTCCATTCTGAATAAATTTTCCACATCAAGTATTAAAGAAACCTTTCCGTCTCCCAGTATGGAGGCGCCGGATATAAAATCCAGGCTGCTGAATTCATAGCCGAGAGATTTCACCACGACTTCCTGTTTTCCTATAATGCTTCTTACCGGCAATGCCTTTTGTTTCTGTTCCAGTTCAATCACCACAATCAAGCCTTCCGTGCTGCAATTCCCACCGCCTTCCTCAATTGCGTATATGCTGTCCAAAGGTATTATTGGAATAATATCGTCCCGAACCCTGATCATCGTCCTTTTACCCCTGACCGAAACCCACTGGCTTTGTTCAGGCTTGAATATTTTTTTGATGTTCAGGGTAGGAAGGATGTAGTGGCTGCCCAGGATATCCACAATGGTCCCATTCATTACCGCAAGGTTTATGGGGATTTTCAGCACAAAGGTGCTGCCTTTCCCCGGCTGGCTTATCACTTCAATCCTGCCCCCTATTTTTGACATTTCGGTTTTAACCACGTCCAGACCTACGCCGCGCCCGGAAACGTTATTGATGGTATCGGCGGTTGACAGGCCGGGCAAAAAAATCATATTCAGTTTTTCTTCTTCGCTATAGCTGGCTGAAGGATCGATGAGACCTTTCTCAGCGGCTTTTTCATAGATCCTGTCAATATCGATCCCATTGCCGTCATCCGATATTTCAATGTATATGTTCCCCCGTTTGTTATAAGCTTCAATGCTGACCTGCCCCTGGCGGGCTTTGCCTTTCTCCGTCCTCTCCCCCTCGTCCTCAATCCCATGGGATATGCAGTTTTTTACAATGTGCATCAGGGGATCCAGCAGTTTTTCGGCAACACCCCTGTCGATTTCCGTCTCTTCGCCCGACATCCGGATGTTTATGCTCTTTCCCAATTCGGCAATCGTGTCCCGGCCAATCCTGTTTATTTTCTGGAAAGTTGATTTAAGGGATACCATCCGCAAAGACATGGAAAGGTTTTGAATATCCTTGGTGATCCTTGACATCTTTAAAAGGTCGGATACGAATTTATCATCCATGCCAAAGCGCCTGCCCATCTCCTGTTCCACAAGAGACTGGGTGATAATAAGCTCCCCCATCATGTCCACAAGGTTATCGATCTTCCGTACGGGTATTCTGATATAACCGCTGTCGCCTGCGGTCTTTTTCATTTCGCATTCCTGTTTCCGTAGGGATTCAATTACGTCCTGCACCCCTGCCTTCTTTTCCTTTAGGGCAATCTGGCCGAACTTAAGCTCTGAATGGTCTGTTTGCTGTTTTGCCAATATATCGCCGACATCTTCCGGCTTGATCCTTCCCTGCCCGACGAGGATTTCGCCTGATTTTTCAATCCCGCCGCCTTCGGAAGCCTCATCGTAATTTTCTCCCCTATTGGAAAGATTCTCCCGGTGTGCTTTGACAAGCTCCAGGAATTCCCTGTCCCGATCCAGGTCTACATTGTCCGATAGCTTTTTGATAAAATCCGTAGATTTCAGGATTAAATCGATGATCGTTTTATTAACTTCGGTATGCCCTGTCCTGCAGTCGTCCAGGAGCGTTTCCGTCTGGTGGGCGATATCCTGTATCAACTGCTGCTCGACAAATCCAGCGGAGCCCTTTATCGTATGAAATTCCCTGAACAGGCTGTTAATGACCTCTTTGCTGTCCGGTTCCGTTTCCAGAAGCAAAGTGTCCATTTCTATTTTTTCAATATGCTCCTTCGTATCCAGAATGAAGTCATTTAAAAATTCAGGGTCTATACCTCCTTCGGAGGCAGCATTTTGATTACTGCTGTTTTCTATAATCCTGTCAATTGCGTTATCATCCATAGGACTGCTCCTTTCATCCGTTTTCCGGGATTCCAACGGCCACTACTGCTCAAGGCAGAAGCAAAGGTTAAATATTTCCTCTTCCAGTTTAAAGGATAATTTTATCGTTTTAATCCTGCTTATCATGAGAAACATTCTTTCTCCGATGGCAAGGGTGGGGGGCGAGAAATTGATCACAGGCCCGTCCTGCAATTTCCCGGCCGTATAGCCCATAAATAGATTTGCCATTTCGCCGATGGCGCTTTCAGCCATCTCATCCAGTTCCGCCAGCTCCATTCCTCCCATCATGGCAGACGCCACCTTTATGGCGGTAGTCTTTTTCAGCGCAAGCATCATGTTGCCTTTTATGCCGTCTGTGAATCCGATTAGAACATTGACCTGGCTTACCGAAGCCAGAACGGCTTCTTCAATTTCGCCCTGATAGGTGCATGCCATTCCGAACATTGGCAAAACTTCACCAACCGAGTCAATAAACGCCTGTTTGATGTCCATGCTTTTATACCCCTTCCATGCCTATATTCAGAATTGCCTGACCGAATTCGGAGGTATAATACTTCGCTTCCGAATGTATGCCGGGCGTTATTATCCGCATGTTGCTGCCGACGAAAAGGGCAGGCGGCGTCAATCTCAGTTCGCTGTCCTTATATAGATTGTTCAATTGTGAAATGGCCTTTCCGCAAAAGATATTTGCAAATTCCGTTAAGTAGTAATAGGTATACATTACATTGCCAAGCGGTTCGCCGTTCATGCCTTCGGTAATCCTGCCGACCAGGTCCTGGTCCGCTTCAAACAGGAGCCTGCCCCTTTTGGCGGCTACAATACCGACAATAACGGAAAATTTCCTCTCCCGGGACATTTCTATTTCACCACAGCCTGTCACCTGAAAATCAGACATTTCCCGGATCATTTCCTGGAATGCATGATCAAAGCAATCTAAAAACCGATCAAATTTGTCCTCATTCGTTTTGTCAACCCACCTTGTCCATACCGCTACTTTTTTATTATGTCATTGATGATCTCCATCAAATTATCCGGCTTGAAAGGTTTTGATACGAAATGCCTGACACCTATTTTTTGCGCGCACTGCACAAGTGCTTCGTCTCCCATGGCGCTTATCATGATTATTCTGGCGTCGGGATCCTTATCCATCAGGCTTGATGCGGTTTCCAGCCCGTCCATCACCGGCATGGTCACATCCAGGGTTACAATATCGGGGTTACATTTTTCATACATTTCAACTCCGGATTTTCCATTGTCGGCATAGCCTACAACTTCGTAGCCCTGAGGCTCTACTGCCCGTTTAACCGCTTTTAATATAAATGGCGAATCATCAATAACCAGAATCTTCAATGGATTATTCATATTTAATTTTCCTTTCTATGTAACATTTTGATAATTATGTTACATAGAAATGCCGGAGTTTTATGCCTTATGGTCTATTTTTTATTTATCTATGCTTAAAAAACATGTACTAATTTTTAAATTTTTATATTGATTAGTTGCATTATACAATAAAGGTAAACATACAAATGCAAAATAGCGGCTTCCATATTGTAAAATCCCGGACACTTTATTTGCAGAGCTGACATGACAAATTGGCAAGGAATCAAAGAATAAAAATCAAATTATTTTTCATTTATTGCAGGAAAATAGATTTTTATGTCGAAAATAGTCCTATGAAACAAATTTATCATAGTGTTACATTTTAGGAAACGGATTCCTCCGGATTGTGTCTGCGTACGGTCTATTCCGTTATTATATGTTCTCCAAGAGTAAATTTTCTATAAAAAATGAAGCCAAAAAAATGGTAAATGTCTGCCATTTTGAAGAGACAGCGAAGGATCCGTCTCTACTGGAATATTCTCCGCCGCCGCCGGGAATGGGCAAAAACCTGGCTTATCTTATCTACGTCAGGAAAACAGTATAGTGCTCAGTTGTCAAGGTTCGGTGTCAGATTTTCAATCCATCTTTTTACTTATGCAACAAAGACATGATTGCATCCAAAAGCTCATTGTCTTTAAACGGTTTTATAAGGAATTTCTCCACCCCTATTTCTATTGCTTTTTCTATATAGTGATCATGGCCTCCCAGGGCGCTTAACATTACGACATTAGGCTTTGGGTCTTTTTTAAATAAATTTGCCGCCACCTCCAATCCGTCCATTTCAGGCATTGTTATATCCAATATAACAACGTCGGGCATAATTTTTTCAAACATCTCAAGCCCCAATTTACCATTGCCGGCATAGCCGGCGATTTCAAAATTATAGGGCTTTAAAGCCCTCTCAACAGCTTTTGCTATAAAGGCCGCGTCATCTATGACCATCACCTTGTAGATTTCATCCATCCTGCCCCTCCAAACGCTCTTTCGACAAATATTTTTTCAATGTAACAATATACATAATTTGTTTCATTAGATGAATCAATGTAAATACGAAAATACAAGTCAATTTCTAAAATAACTTTATGAATAATTTTAAAAATAGCTTGAAATACTATGAAACAAAAAATATAATATTTAATTAAAAGAATACTTAAAATAGAGGTATATTATGACAGTAGAACCGATTAGAGACAAATCTAAAGTTAAACAAATGTATAACTATTTAAACGGCAAAGACTCAAAGTACGGACTTATTTTCAAATTTGGTTTGAATACGGGACTGCGAATCAGTGATATTATACCTCTGAAAGTAAAAGATATTTTTAGCGAAAATATGCAATTTATGGATTATTTAATATTAAAAGAAAAAAAGACCGGAAAAGGGAAAAAGATAAAGATCAATAATACGCTGCAAAAGGCCCTGGAAATCAGCGTGAAAAGCCGGATGCTTACCTATGACAGTTACCTTTTTTCAAGCAAAAAAGGCGGCCATTTAGGACGCATCCAGGCTTACAGGGTATTAAAAGAAGCGGCGGAAATCATGGGGATTCAAAACTTCGGGACGCACAGCTTGCGTAAAACCTGGGGCTATTGGACCTACAAGATGTCAAAATATAATATCGGCCTGATCATGGATACCTTTAACCATAGTTCTCCCAGCATCACCCTCAGATATATCGGTATTAATCAAGACCAAAAAGATGAACTATATTCGCTGGTACAGTTTTAAACAGCCCGCTGTAAGAAAAATGTAAAATAATAAAAAATTTTTAGGATTTATGCAGGATTAAGCAACTTTTTGTCGAAATAGTTATACGCAACAAATTATGTATATTGTTGCATAATTAAGCAATAATCCTGAATGACATTTTGTTTGATATTTGTCTGTTAATTGGGGAAAAATGTTTTGCCTGTGAAGGGAATCCATATAATAGCCCCTGCACCAGAAATGTAATACCATCTATTTTTTGCAGATGTAAATTAAAATATCCGTTCCTGTGGATATTGGTATTATTTATTCCGGAACGCATTTATGTAACAATCATGTAACATAAGCATAGGATGTATAGCATAGGGTAAGAATTTTTTTAAGGAGAGGTAGCCTATGCTATCAACTATGGATTTTGTTCGTCAATCACTTGATATACATCTTTTTTTTGCAAGGATTATGAAAGAGCATTCGTTTTTTCTTGAGGTAGGATTTACTCCCAGGGATACAAATTTCATTCAACAGGCTGATGCTTTTAGAAAGGCTTTTGATCAGCTTTTAGGAGAAGTGGTTTCACTTTCCAATGGCGTCGCCAGTCCCGGAGTGCTTCAATCAGGTGAAGTCATAACGCCCTATACACTTAACGCGGAAATGGCTTCTTCCTACTTCACAGGGGTTCAGATACCAACTGAATTAACACAAGCAGAGGCCGGATTGGCAGGCGGAGGCCTGATGGCGGCCAACCCGATGTTTGAACAGAGAATTGCCGCAATTAATCAGAGCGCTATGAGCTTGCTTACTGGCTTAATACAGTTTAAAACCACCATTTTATCCAATGTCTTATCCTGTAAGATGTTTACGGTCAACTATCCCCTGTTGATTGACCACATTTTAAGGGAGGCAAAATTTTATCTGCAAACGGTTCAAAGAATTCAGAGCAGAGAGAATATCAACATTGAGCAGGAAGCTTTTCAGCAGGAACTATTCTGGAACAGGATTATGGCTGAGCATGCAAAATTTATCCGGGGGCTGCTTGACCCGACGGAAAACGAATTAATCAATAAAGCCAATGACTTTGGAAATCAGTTTGATCAGCTGACAAATGAAGCAAAGTCTGCAATGGATATGACACTGCCACTTGCAAAGGTCACGAATGAAAGCCTTAAGGCGACACAGCAGATTCGGGATTTCAAGGCGCAGGGAACACAGGGATTGCTGGAATGCAAGGTCAGATCCATAATTATTCCATTACTGGGTGATCATACATTACGTGAAGCAAATCACTATTTGCGACTTTTAAAAATGTTTGAAAAGTAAAAGCATATGAGGATGCATTTTATATCTGATACCCAGGAATACATAACAGGTGTATTGAAATGGATAGGCACGGGGACAGTTCTGTTTGTCAGTCCCATCCGCTGGCATAACCGGCCCCCGCTTGCGTCCTATGTTATTTAGGCCTCCGGATCGTTATAGTAATTTTACCTTCCTATTGTTTTTGCTTCTTATGTGGTATATGATTTAGGAAAATGTGTATGCAGCATCAGGGATAAAATGGTAAACACTCGATAAAGTAAAGAGGTTAGATAACAATGGCAATCGCAATACAGTACCAAGCGGATGTTGACACGATACTGGCAAAACGTTATGACAACGGCGCTGATTATTGGACAACTCCCGACAAGCGTCTCTGTAAGGGAAGCCCCTTTTCCGCCCTTAATTGTGCGTTTATGCTGTTGGAATTGGGTATGGAGCCTTCCGACCCTTTATTAATGAAAATTGCCGACTTGTTTTTTAGTTCATGGCGGGAAGACGGACGGTTCAAGTTGTCCCCGGAAGGAGCAATATATCCCTGTCATACCATTAACGCCGCAAATGTTCTTTGCCATTTGGGATATGCATCCGACGTAAGGCTTCAGAGAACCTTTGACCACCTTTTGGAAATACAGCACAGTGACGGCGGCTGGCGTTGTAATAAATTCAGTTTCGGGAGAGGCCCGGAAACAGAGTTTTCAAATCCCGGCCCAACGTTAACAGCTCTGAATGCTTTTCGATTTACAAATTGGCTCAATAAAGAACAAGCCCTTGACAAAGCCGTTGAATTCCTGCTTGGGCATTGGACAACCCGCAAGCCTCTCGGTCCTTGTCATTATGGCATCGGTACTCTGTTCATGCAGGTTGAATATCCCTTTGCCAATTACAACCTTTTTGTTTATGTATACGTTCTCTCTTTCTACGACAGCGCAAAGAGAGATAAGCGGTTTCTGGATGCGCTTGCAATTTTGAAATCCAAATTGGTTGACGGCAGGCTTATCGTGGAACGGCTTAACCGGAATTTAACCGGGCTTGCCTTCTGCAAAAAGGGAGAACCAAGCGATCTGGGGACTGTGCGTTACCATGATATAGTAAAAAACCTTGAGTGAGATTATGAAAAGATTTAAAAATGCTACTTCGTAGGCCGGGAAAATAAACCTCTGTCTGACGAAAGCCGATTGGGCAGTTGACGGAAGGATGGGAGGGAGCACCAAGTGAACAAGGATACCTACACCGATATTAATTCGAAAACATGGGATAAATGGGCTGAAAACGGATGTGAATGGTCTGTCCCCGTTAGCCATGAGGAATACATAAATGCCAAAGCCGGGAATTGGGGCGTATATCTGACTCCGTGCAAAACGGTTCCACGGGACTGGTTTTTACCGTTTGAGGGCGCCAGACTTTTAGGGCTGGCCAGCGGAGGCGGTCAGCAGATGCCGATATTTTCTGCGCTCGGCGCAGACTGCACAGTTTTTGATTATTCCGACAGCCAGCTTGAAAGTGAAAGAGCCGTTTCGCTGCGCGAAGGATATTCCATAAGTATCATCAAGGGCGATATGACCAAACGGCTTCCCTTTGAGGATGAAAGCTTTGATATGATATTCCATCCGGTTTCCAATTGTTATATTGAGGACGTTTATCATGTCTGGAAGGAATGCTGCCGCATCGTGAAAAAGGGCGGCGTGCTGCTTGCGGGGATGGATAACGGTTTAAACTTTTTATTTGAGGACGACAACCCCCTGACGGTCGTTAACAAGCTGCCATTTAACCCGCTTAAAATGAGTGATGAAAGATTCAGGCAGATGTCCGATCATTTCGAAGGTATCCAGTTTTCACATTCGCTTGAAGAGCAGATAGGCGGGCAACTGAAGGCGGGATTTGTCTTAACGGATATTTTTGAAGACCGCGACCGCGAAGGCGGCGCCAAAATCGGCGAATACGCCCCGCAATATATCGCCACAAGAGCGGTAAAGAAGTAAAGAATTCAGGCTAAGATTACAGTCAGGCAAGTTTGTTACCAATTCCTATGTGCTTATTTCCTCCGCCAGGAGTTCGGAAGGATAAAACAAGAGCCGGCATCCACCGGCTCTGTTGTTTACCGCTTAATTTATACGATAATTGTCTGTTCCCGTTCCTTGCCTACGCCGATGAGCTTGATTTTCACACCCACAAGTTCTTCGATCCTGCGCAGATATTTTTTCGCATTGGCAGGCAGCTCCTCAAAGCTCCTGATTCCGGAGATATCCTCTTTCCAGCTGTCAAACTCCTCATATACGGGCTCACATTTGGAAAGCTCCTTCAGACTGGCGGGAAAGTGCCTTATCGTTTCGCCATCCTTCTTATAGGAGGTGCAGAGCTTTATTTTATCCAGTTTGCCTATGGTGTCCACATGGTTGATGGCAAGGCCGGTCAAACCGTTGACCTTCGCCGCATAGCGGATCATAACCGTATCCAGCCATCCGCAGCGCCTGGGCCGTCCTGTCGTTGTCCCATATTCCCAGCCCAGTTCCCTGATCGTATCGCCAATTTCATTGTTCTGCTCCGCCGGGAAGGGGCCGGAACCAACTCTTGAGGTATATGCCTTTAATACGCCATATACTTCGTCGATATATACCGGTCCGATGCCTGCTCCTGTGCAAACGCCTCCCGCTACAGGGTTTGAGGATGTGACGTAGGGATATGTCCCGAAGTCCAGATCCAGGAATGTAGCCTGCGCCCCTTCAAAAAGGATTTCCTTCCCTGCATCTACGGCGTCGGCGATCAATGCATTTACATCGGTGACATGGCTCTTGAGCACCCGCGCATATTCGGAATATTCTTCAATGATTTTATCTGCGTCAAAAGCTTTCCCGCCATATAGTTTTTCAATTAACGGATTCTTTATCGCAAGATTCTCATGAACTTTCCGTGCAAATTCCTCACTGTCAATGAAATCACACATCCTGATTCCGCATCTTTCGGTCTTGTCGGCATAAGCAGGCCCGATACCGCGCTTTGTCGTACCCAGGCTGTTGCTGCCCCTGAACTTTTCCTGAAGTTCGTCCAGTTCTTTATGATAAGGCATTATCACGTGAGCCCTGTCACTGATAAGCAGATTATCGGTGCTGACGCCCTTTTCCTTAAGACCGTCCATCTCTTCGATCAAAACTGCCGGATCAATAACAACCCCATTCCCGATCATGCACGCTCTCCCTTTATGAAGAATGCCGGAGGGGATGAGATGTAATGCATACTTTACGCCATCGGCTACAATGGTATGCCCGGCGTTGTTGCCGCCTGAAAACCGTACTACCAGCTCCGAACTTTCTGCAAGCATATCAATATATTTGCCCTTGCCTTCATCTCCCCACTGCGTACCTACTACCACCCTTACGGCCATGCTACCTATTCCTCCAATCATCATGCGCCTTGTATCAGACGTCGGGGATTTTTCCCCGGGCCTTCCAATACTACAGCAGCTACCTGGCAACCATATCATCGCAAACGAAGCGTGACGATCTCATCACTACAACATTTCATGAAATTACTTCGTCGCCTGAGCTCCTCGCAAGGATACACGTGCTTGCACACCACCTGTATAGAGACTCGGAAGAGTTTCACAGCAGCGACAGGTACATGAGCTAAGTGACACTGTAGTACTAAGCACCATATAAATTATAACTTCAAATGTTTACAATTACAATAAAAAGAAAAATCAAAAATTGAAATATATAAACCTTGTTCCTGCAAAAAATAAAAGGCCCCTTGTCGTAAAACGCCGGGACCTTTATCCTTAAAACTTCATTTGCAGCCCATCATCACTGTTTTGCGTCAAGATAATCATTGAGTTCCTTGACCAGTCCATCTGCGTCAATACCATGTATCGCACAGGCATCTTCAAGACTTTCGCCCGAGGATGAAGGACACCCGAGACAGTGCATGCCGCTGTTCAGTAAGATCGGTACGGTGCCCCTGTCCAGCTTTAATATATCGGATATGATCATATCCTTGGTAACCTTCGCCATAGATTCCCCTCCTAAAAAATTGGTCTTATATTATGTCAATGCTTTAACTACATTCATAATACCGCTTTAAATTATTATACACTATAATTCCTTTAAAATATACCCTTGTTTTTGTTGTTCAAACTTTTAATTCACCGGCTTTGTCACCTTTCCATATATTTCTCTCTGCCGGATACATAAAGATTGTTTCCAAAGGAATCGATAATCACCGTCACGATAAAGTCCTTTACCGTCAACCTGCGGATCGCCTCGGTCCCCAGCTCCGGAAATGCAACCATTTCTTCGGAAATGATTGATCTGGCAATATGTGCCCCCGCTCCGCCCGTAGCGCCGAAATACACCGCCCCGTATGTCTTCATTGCATTTATGACCTCATCATTCCGAAGGCCTTTGCCGATCATCCCGGTAAGTCCCTGCGCAATGAGCCGGGGTGCATACGCATCCATTCTGCCGCTGGTAGTAGGACCTGCAGAGCCGATGACTTCTCCCGGTCTGGCAGGACAGGGTCCGACATAGTATATAATCTGGTCCTTCACGTCAAAAGGCAGCTCCCGCCCCTCGTCAAGCAGAGTGCACATCTTTTTGTGAGCGGCATCCCTGGCGGAGTATAGGATTCCATTGATGCTTATCAGGTCTCCTGCTTTTAATTCCCGTGCAGCCGCCTTATCAAGGGGCGTACGGATGGATTTGATCATAACACCACCTCCGCATGCCTGGTAACATGGCAGCTGATATTGACGGCTACCGGCAAGCCTGCGATGTGTGTCGGATATACCTCAACATTCACACCCAGTGCCGTAATCCTTCCGCCAAGCCCTGCAGGTCCTATTCCCATGCTGTTTATGGCCTTAAGCAAATCCGTTTCCAACTGCTTTACATATTCCACCTCGCTGCTTTCGTCAACAGGCCTGAGTAGGGCCTTTTTCGCCAGCAGCGCCGCCTTTTCCATCGTCCCTCCGATACCCACGCCCACAACAATGGGCGGACACGGATTAGGGCCCGCCTTGTCAACCACATCAAGTATGTAGCTTTTTATGCCTTCCAGTCCGTCGGAAGGCTTCAGCATTTTTACGCCGCTCATGTTCTCACTGCCAAACCCCTTCGGCGCTACAATGATCCTGACATTCTCCCCGTCTGCAATGTCATAATGGATTACCGCCGGAGTATTGTCGCCCGTATTTACCCTTTCCACAGGATCCCTGACAACGGATTTCCGCAGATATCCATTTTTGTAGCCGCGCCTGACGCCTTCATTGATGGCCTCGGCAAGGTTTCCTCCGGAAATGTGCACATCCTGGCCCAATTCAACAAAAACAACAGCCATGCCCGTATCCTGGCAGATGGCCATTTGTTTTTCCCCGGCCAAAGAGGCATTTTCAACCAACTGGGACAAAACATTTCTTCCTGTCTCGGAAATTTCCTCGTCCATGCCATTCTGCAAAGCCCGCAGTATGTCTTTATTCAGATAATAATTGGCCTCGGCGCAAAGCCTTTCAACCGCCCTGGTAACCGCAGCCGCCTCAATTTCCCTCATATTCTCCAACCACTCCTTGCAATCTAGATTCCATCTTAACGTAACAATCTGTAAAAATCAAGGAAATTCACTTTTGCACTTTAATTTTTGCCCTTTAATTAATGTCATAAAAAATTTACTTTTATAGATAAGACTTTATCCGGCAGGTCTGGTATAATGTAGAGGGAAGCAGAATTAACGGTTACCCTTTGGGAAAGCAAGGGAATGCGATCTTCGGATCCATAGCCCATTATTAAAGGATAGAGGCCAACGACGAATGAAAAAAGCGACTGCAACAAATATAAAGAACATATTGGTTTGCGTAACTCAGCAAAAAACCTGCGAAAGATTGATCAAAAAGGCTGCGGAACTGAGGGATGAGTACAAAGGAAATTTATCTGTCATTCATGTTATCAAGGACAATTGGAATATACTGGATAGCTCAAAGGAAGGCGAAGCTCTCGAATACCTTTTCGGTATTTCCAAAGCTGTTGGAGCCAACCTGTCCGTACTAAAATCGGACGAAATTGTCACCACCATTGCCGATTATGCCAGAGAGAATAAAACTGACTGCATCATTCTGGGTAATTCTCCCAACGATCATAAAGAAAATAATTTCTCTCACGAGCTGAAACAGGTTTTGGATGATGTCGAAATAAAGATTCTTCCATAAATAACCATCATTTTATGGATATCTAACAATTACTGGAGATAGTTGTCGTTTTTATGCAGCAAAGAATACGTTTGTACAGAAGTAGGAAATGGCTCATTTTTCCTTAAGATATAAACGTTTGGCATGAAAATGTAGTTCCTAATGCCTAATTTATTGCGAAATACTTGACTTCACGCGACTTTCATTATAAAATATTGTCGAATTCCAAATATAGGAGGTTGTGTAAATGAATAAAACTGATTTAATCAATTCAATCGCTGCCAAATCGGGTCTGAACAAGAAGAACAGCGAAGCTGCTCTTAACGCGTTGATAGCTTCTGTTGAAGAATCCCTCAAGGCTGGAGACAAAGTAGTTCTTGTTGGCTTCGGAACATTCGAAGTGAGAAAGAGAGCTGCCAGAAAAGGTAGAAATCCTCAAACTAAGAAGGAAATTACAATCCCAGCATCAAAGGCACCCGTATTCAAAGCCGGCAAAGTTTTAAAAGATAAAGTGAACAAATAATCAGGAAAGTAAGAACCGATAATGCGGTTCTTATTTTTTTAGCAATCCGTTTTTTCGACGGATTTATCAAAACGGAATCCGGCACAAAATCCCGATGGGTTAACCCTCGGGATTTTGTATTTGGAATGCTTTTACTATTTCCAGCACAATTTCATCAACACTTTTATTGTCACATTCGATAATCATATCAGCATATTTTTCATATAACGGGCTTCTTTCACTGTAAACCTGTTCAAGGCTTCTGTCCTTGGACCTTGCCAGCCTTCTTTCCGGAGAGAGACGCTTTTCTATCTCTTCCAGGCTCTGTTTCAGGTAGACAGCTCTTCCATCCTCTTTCATATGCAGCATTGAAGGCGCACTGCAAACTACGCTGCCGCCTGTGGCAATAACCATATTCTCCGGCTCCATTGAAAGAATCAGTTCCTCTTGCTGCATGAGAAATGCTTCATAGCCATCTTCGGCAACGATATCCCTCAGCTCTCTCCCTGCTTTTTCCCTCAATAAAGTATCCGTATCGGCAAATCCCATGACGAATTTATCTGCCAGCGCCGGGCCAACCGTGCTCTTTCCCGCACCCGGCATCCCTATAAGCACAATATTCATGAACTACCCCCATCGCTTAGAGCTTATCCCATCTGGGATCAATAGCCGTTGACAGTCCCCTGTACCCGTAGTGCATCAGGATCGCATCCAGCAAAGCCATGCGCATCATGGCTTCACAGACGGGATACACCCTGGTGCAGATGGACGGATCACTTCTGGAAGCAAACACATTCGAAGTGTTTTCCAGCTTCTCCACATCCACCGTCTGCTGTTCCTGCAGAATCGTAGGCGTGGGCTTGACCGCAAGCCTCACCCTGATCTCCTCGCCGTTGGAAATCCCGCCCAGAAGGCCGCCCGCCCGGTTGGTCCTGAACCTTATCCTTCCGGTTTCCTCATCAAAATAAGGAGTATCGTTGGATTGGGAGCCTGTCATTGAGGCATGCTGGAATCCTGCGCCAAACTCGATTCCCTTGATGCCGCCAATGGACATAAGGGCATGGGCAACCGTAGCACTCAGCTTGTCAAATACCGGCTCGCCAAGACCTGCGGGAACTCCGGCCGCAATCAGCTCAACTACGCCGCCGCAGGAATCCCCGTTGTTTTTCACACGGATGAGGTCGGCAATCATTTCCTGTGCCTTTTCCAGGTCGGGGCAGTTCAGCTCATTTTTGCGGTAGTTGGCTTTGGCGGTTTCATAGGACACAGGAGCGGCCTTTATTCCATGAGATTCCGCTACAAAGCCGATTACGTCGATCCCCATGGTATCCAGCACCGCTTTGGCAACAGCTCCGCCCGCTACCCTGGCTGCGGTTTCCCTTCCCGACGCCCGGCCGGCGCCTGCCCAATCGGCATACTGGCCGTATTTCTTAAAATATGTATATGCAGCCTGTCCGGGACGGAGAAGGTTCTTATTATCGCGGTGCTGACGTATGTGGACGTCACCGATGTCGGCATTTGGAATGATAAGTCCTATCGGTGCCCCGGTGGTCATATCGTCCTCCATTACCCCCGAATAGATGTATACCCTGTCGGTCTCCCTGCGGGGAGTACTGAGGGCCGATAGTCCGGGCCGCCTTTTGTCCAGCTCGCTCTGTACCATCTCACCCGTTATTTTTATCCCCGGCGGAACCCCATCCACGATCGCCAGCAGTCCTCCGTACAATTCTTCAGGGATTCCGGGGTTTTTGCGGAATCCGCCCGAATAGGATTCACCGCAGGTAGTGAGCCTGAAAACCCTGCCAAAGGTATTACCCATCATAATGTATTTCCCTCCGATTTTCTTTTTTTATTCCATTGTCAGATTTCCTCCGCATGCCCTGATTAATTCGGGAAATTCGGGAAAAGTGACGTTAACGGCCTCCGCCGTGTCTATTTCCGTTACGCCGTCAATATTTAAACCGGCAACGGCAAGCGCCATGACGATCCTGTGGTCATCATGCCCGCAAACACGGCAGCCCTTTAATTTGCTTTTCCGGATGATCAAACCATCCGGCAGTTCCTCAATATCCGCGCCCATTTTGGCCAACTCGGCGCACATGACATGGATTCTGTCCGTCTCCTTAAGCCTGGCCTGGGGAACATTGACAAGCCGTGTTTCCCCATCTGCAAAGCATCCGGCGACAGCCATTGCAGGCAAGGCATCAGGCGTGGAGTTCATATCGATCTCAATGCCGGTGAGGTTTCCGCCTTTGATGATTACACTGTTATCGTTTTGTATTTGATGTCCGGCGCCCATTTTTTCAAGGTACGAAAGCACCTGCTTGTCGCCCTGGGGATCTGTCATATCAAGGTTCTGCAGCTTGAATTCCGATCCGGATACGGCAGAGAGCACCATGAAAAAGGTTGCGGAAGAAAAATCGCCCGGTATCGGCAGGTCAAAAGCCTTGTAGCTCTGCCGTCCTATAACTTCAAACGATTTAAAGGCATTGTTCGTATATTTTATCCCTTGCCTGTCCAGCCACCATAGCGTCATCTCCACATAAGGCACTTCGTTCAGTCTTGTAAGGATTATCTGCGTATCCTTTTCCAAAAGCGGCAGATTGACCAGCATGGAAGACAGATATTGGGACGTAACGGCGTCCAGATCGGTTGTTCCGCCCTTAAGCCGCCCTTTCACTACCACAGGCGCCATACCGTTTTCACGTGTTGAAAAGACATTCGCACCAAGATTGTTCATTGCTTGTATAAGCGGAGCCAGAGGCCTCCTGCGGATCTGGTAATCGCCGGTAAATACGGAGCAGCCGTCAATCAAGCCCGCAGTCATAACGGCAAATCTTAACGTCGTACCCGAATTTCCGACATTGATAATGTCTTCGGGTATTTTTGGCTTTCCATTGAAGCCGTTGACAATAAACCTGTCTTCCAGCATTTCTATTTCGGCGCCAAACGCTCTGCATGCCTCCACCGCAGACAGAGCATCATTTGATACCAGGGGATTTATTACCTGGGATTTGCCGCCTGCCAGACTTGCGATAAACAAAGCCCTGATCGTATGGGATTTGGACCCGGGTATTCTCACAGAGCCGCCCGTGTCCGATTTCTTCACTTTTATGATCATTTGACAACCCTTTCTACCGTTCTACGAAATCAGCTTATTAATAAATATAGCATAAAAGCCGAACTAGTCAAGTAGGGCTGTCGGCCGCAGCGCAATTATTTATTGCGAACACAGTGGGGACGGTTCTTGTATGTCATTTATGAAGGCATATAGGCATGTTAATGTGAGCTTTCTAGGGTTAGCGGGCAGCCATGACTACAAATTCCAGCATCAGGCTCTGTCAAATGTAGGGACGCGCATTACGCGTTCGCTTGTATGCAGTCTATGGTAGTCAATAGTTTATGACCCTGTAGTTACTGAGCATATGGCCAATGGCCGCTGTCCGCCCCTACGGAAGTGTCATTGCGATCGTAATACAATGGGAGCGCGGCTACTCGCAATGACAACCCGGGGAGCTATCCAGCTTAGTTCACACAAATCCCTGTCGCATGTTGATACCTTGGGCGGACGGCCAATGGCCGCCCCTACAGGACCGCAGGCACCCTACAATGATTATTACCAGTTAGTGCGCATTCTTTTTATAATGCGAGTCACGAACCATCCTCGCCTTGTGTACCTGTCAGCCGTGGCGGTGGCGGTCCGAAAAACTGATAATAATTGCACATGATTCTCCCGTTATAAAGCTTCCGCTTTTTGTCCGCCCGTCTTCCGAAAAGGCTTTCAAATTGCGGATGGGAGGTCAGCACATAATGGGACCATGTGTCAAGTCCCTTGAATACCGTACCCATTTGCCTGTAGAGCTTTTCGATTTCCCTGGCCTCTCCGAGGCGCTCGCCATAAGGCGGATTGCAAATAATGAATCCGTATTTGAATCTTGAACTTATCTCCGCCATGGGCATGCGCTGTAAATGGATATCCTTTTCCACGCCGGCCTCTCTTGCATGATAGCGTGCCAGGCTCATTACCTCGTCGTCAATATCGGAGCCACTTATCCGAAGCTCGGAGTCCTTTCGCACCATGTCATGCGCTTCCTCCCTGGCCTGCTTCCAGAGGCCCTGGGGTATGTTTCCCCAGGTTTCGGCCGTAAACGGCCGTTTTATCCCGGGTGCCACATTTCTTCCAATAAGAGCCGCTTCAATGGGGATGGTGCCAGAACCGCAAAAAGGGTCGATCAGTACCCTTTCATGATTCCATCGGCTTATCATGATCATCGCCGCAGCAAGGGTTTCCTTTAAAGGCGCGCCACTGGCCAGCTTTCTATATCCTCTCTTGTGCAATCCGGCTCCGGTGGTATCTATCGTCAGGGTAGCCATATCCTTCAACAGACCGACTTCTATTCTGTAAAGGTCTCCCGATTCATCAAACCAATCCTTCCGGTATTTCTGCTTCAGCTTTTCAACTACAGCCTTTTTGACGATAGCCTGGCAGTCGGGAACGCTGGACAGTTTTGAATCTACCGACTTGCCGTCAACGGGAAACCTGGCGTCCTCAGGTATCCATTCCTCCCAGGGCAATGCTTTTGTTTGCTGGAAGAGCTCCTCAAAGGTCAGAGCTTTAAATTCACCCATTTTTACAAGAACCCGGTCAGCCGTCCTGAGCCATAGGTTCGTCCGGCAGATGGCGCTTTCATCCCCCGAAAAAGTCACTTTCCCGTTTTCCACATGCTGGTCCTGATATCCCAGCTTTAGAAGCTCCCTGCCCACCACGGCTTCAATACCGAAGGTAGAAGTTGCTATCAACTGCATTCTGGCCATATGATCTCCATATCGTTATAACGACCTAATTCAAAGGAAATTTGTCGGTTGTAGACAAATTTCCTTACCGCAGCGGAGTTTCAACGAGGCGGGAGATATGCTCACCGCCTGAAACCCAATTCGGTACCCACCACCTATAGAGGTGGTTGGATATTTTGGTCGCCTCGTTATATTCTTTAGTGTATTATACCCTTGCAGCCATTTTTAATCAACGGAAGGATACAATAAATTTTTAAAGTAGTACACATCAGTTAAGATTTTATGCACTAACAGGACAGTATGTCATGTGTCAATGTACCTGTCCCCTTGACATATCCACCTTGTCATGTCAAGGGGACAGGTACACTGACATAAGGACGTAAATCGACTGTAGAGGCGCGCATTGCGCGTCCGGGGGTGTCAAGGAGACGGGGTTGTTGACACCCCTTGACACCCTGTCATTGCGAGCGGAGCGTAAGTGGAGTGAAGCAATCTCAATGATGCTATCCTTGCTGGAAGTTGAGATTGCCGCGTCGCACAGCTCCTCGCAATGACAGCGGGGAGCTGTCTATCTTGGTTCGGGAATGTCAAGGGGACAGGTACATTGACACGAGGATGTTAATCGACTGTAGGGCGCGCATAGCGCGTCCGTTCGGAGTTAGGGGACATTTCCTAATTCCGTCAATAAGTTCGCATTCTTTTCATTTTGTAGCATGATTTTTTTTATAATATCAGGATATCGGGAAACCCTTTGAAAATATAACCGTATATAGTATAATAGGTAAGAAGGATCGAGTTGTTTTTAGATATGTTATGGAGGTAAAGTATGAACGAACCCCGGTTAAACTTTTTTACAAAGGTTTATTACAGCATAAAGGGCTTTGACAGCTATCGGTTTTTTATCCGGCAAAAGACCGGAAAAGCCGTGGTATATCTGCTTCTGCTCAGCCTGATCATCGGGCTGGTCGGCATCATTCAGCCGCTGATGCTATCCAGTAAAATGATCAACGAGATGATTGAAGGCATAGAGACCGCCATACCCGATTTTACCTTCCAAAACGGAAAATTGGACGTAGAGGCGGAAATGCCTTTGATTATTGGCGAAGGCGGATCAACCATCATCATCGATACATCCGGCGGCACCAATGAATCCATCCTGGACAGCTATGATAACGCCATACTGATTCTGCAGGACAGAATGATACAGAAAAACTATGCAAACCAGCAGGCCACTGATTTTTCGCTGCTGCAGGGCATTAGCTTAGACAGGTCCGACGTTAAGAATATGCTCCCTCTGATAAAATGGTTTATGCTGCTCTTATTTATCATCCTGCCTCCGTTCATTATTGCGGGCAGGTTTTTAAGCGCGCTTTTTGTCAGCATCATCGGCATAATCATCAATTCCGTAAAGAACACCAACCTGCCATACAGGGATATTTTCGCCATAAGCGCGTATTCGATGACCTTATCTCTTATTATTGGTACCATCCTTGATTTTGCAGGAGTTCCCTTCCTGCTTTCAACACTGGTTTTCTATCTTATCTCTGCGGTTTATACCTGGGGAGCCATCAATTCCATCAAGCGGAATACGGAAATCCCTCAGATTCCTCCAATGGATTGATCATACTGTAACCCGGCAGCAAAAGGCTTCAGTAGCAATTACTGAGGCCTTATTCATGTATGATTTTCCATATTCTGCGCATCATAGTAAAAAAGCTATGCGGAGGTTTATTTACTATGGATACAACAATGGAAAAAGGGTTGCCTGTGCTGCCGGAATCCTATTGGATGGCGACAACGCCGGTTACGGATTATCCTGCTTTGGAATACGACATTGAGACGGAGATTGCCATCGTAGGAGGCGGGCTTGTGGGAATTACCCTTGCCTATTTTCTGAAAAAGGAAGGCATAAAGGTAACCGTTATCGACGCAGACAGGATCGCACAGGGGACCACAGGCCATACGACAGCGAAAATCACATCCCAGCATTCCCTGATCTATGACAGGATTGTTTCCAAATTCGACCGGGAGAAGGCCATGCAGTATGCTTCGGCAAACGAGGCGGCGATCAGGACAATTGCCGGAATCATTGAAGAAAATAATATCCGGTGTGATTTCTGTAATCAGTCTGCCTATGTATATACCCTTATGGATGAATATGTAAAAAAAATTGAGGATGAGGTAAAAGCAGCAGAAGCCGCAGGTATCAAGGTCGTATATCTTGACAGTATTCCTCTTCCTTTCACTGTGAAGGCGGCAATGCGTTTCGACCATCAGGCTCAATTCCATCCGCGTAAGTATCTCCTGGCTTTAGCTGAAAAAATACCCGGAGAAGGCAGCCATATTTTTGAAAACACCAAAGCAGTGGACCTGCAGGAAGGCGCCACCTGCCGGATTATAACGTCCAAAGGCCATACGATATCGGCGTCCCGGGTGATCCTGGCTTCCCATTACCCGTTTTATGACAAACACGGCCTGTACTTTGCCAGACTGTATCCGGAGCGTTCTTATGCTCTTGGAGTCAGGATTTCAGACAAATTTCCCGAAGGCATGTTCATTACCGCAGAGGATCCGGCCCGTTCCTTCAGGTCGCAGCCGGATGAAAACGGTGAAATTGTCATCATTGGCGGCGAGCATCACAAAACCGGCCACGGCGAAAACACCTTCCACCATTATGAAATACTCCGGGATTTCTCCTATGCCACCTATGATGTAAAGCAGATAACTCACCGGTGGTCCACCCAGGATTACACCACCATGGATGAACTGCCGTATGCCGGATTCATCACCTCCGACAGGAACAACATTTTCGTGGCGACAGGCTTTGGAAAATGGGGTATGACCAATGGCACTGCCTCCGCTATGATCATCCGGGATCTGATCTTAACGGGAAACAGCCAATGGGCGCCTGTGTACGATCCCTCGCGCTTCAATCCCGGGGCTGCGGCAAAAAATTTCGTCGTAGAAAATGCCGATGTAGCAAAGAACCTGGTCTCAGGCATTTTGAACATAAGTCCGCCCGAAGTGGATCTGCAGCCGGGTGAAGGGAAAATTACCGAAGTTGACGGCAAAAAAGTGGGCGCTTACCGGGATGAAAAGGGAAAATTGCACCTGGTCAATACCGCCTGCACCCATCTGGGCTGCGAATTGAAGTGGAATTCTGCGGAGCTGTCGTGGGACTGCCCGTGCCATGGTTCCAGGTTCACCTACGAGGGCGACATCATCGAAGGCCCGGCGCTGAAAACGATCAAAAAGACATAGGGAAGCCACAGAATTTTTATGTCCTTGGTATGAAAAAGCTTGATGCATAGGGCCATTGGCTGTAAAGCATACAGCCTAAGGGCGGCCATTGGCCGCCCGGTATTTATTGCCCCGGATTGCATTCTGCGGACGCGCTAACAGCGCGCCTCTACTTTTTCCTGTCATTCAAAAATGCGATGTACTCAACCAGTCCCTCCACCATCTCGCCGCAGATTTTCTCTCCCAGCTCCCGGGTAGCCCGTTCAGGGAATCCCATGACGCCTACCTTGATTTCCTTCCTTTGATAGGTTCTGGGAATGATAAACCTGTGATCCGGGTCTTTCTCGGCAACCTCAAACCAGTCGCAGTCCATCCGCATCATTCTGGAAATGTAAGGCTCATCCATTACAATGGTTTCTTTTACAAGCTCAGGCTTCCAGTACATCATCAGCGCCGTCTCCACTTCACCCGCATGGAAATCATGCTCGGGCTCCATCCGGAAATAGCTCATCCAGATGGGTGAGAGTTCCCAGCACTCCACAAGAGAAATGGTGACGTCCTTCAAATGGCTGTTTCTCTTCAGGAACATCTGAAGCGAGCTTATGAGTGCTTTTCTATTATCGGTTCCTCCATGTCCCAGAAGAACAACAACATTTAAGAAGCCCATTCTGGTAAATTCACTGCAGATATCCATGATGAGCAGTGAAAACACCTGCGGACTGATATTTACTGTTCCGGCCAGCTCGCCGCCGGAGTAACAGTAGGAAACCGGCGGAGCTACGACTGCATTTAGTCGCTCTCCTGCACGTTTGGGAACTTCCGTTGCGTTATATACATCCGTGCTCAATGGAAGATGGTAACCATGCTGTTCCATGATTCCCACGGGAATAATGACGGTCTTTGTCTGTTTGATGGCCTCTTCCATTTCTTTGACAGTCATGGTTTCCATAAAATAAGCCATTTATACCACGCCCCTCTCCTTCAAGTATTACAGAACTACAAACCTTCCGGTATCCGAAGATAAATACGCGGCTTCTACGACCCTTTGCACCTGAAGGGCGTCTGCCAGCGGCACAACAATTTGATCCCCTGTAAGGATCGAGTGGCCAAAGGCTTCGATTTCCTTTGCATACATGTTGCCAAATACGGCTCTCACATCAGAAGACGATGAACCGGCCCTTTCCTGCTCGGCAGCATATTCCAGGCCGTCGTCGGAAAGCAGCAGTTCCAGCTTTCCTCCCTCCACCTGCCCAATGGTCCCTTCAGCAAGCATGCTCCCTTTGGTTCCGTAAATTTCAAGCCTGCATCTGGCTGCCGTATCCGGTATGTTGAAGTTGGATTCCACGTAACAGTATGCGCCATTGTCCGTCTCAAATATGACGGAAGCCGAATCGTCAACCTCATACCCGAAGGTTTTTGTCCCGGTGAAGGCAGCCACCTTCCTGGCTTTGCTTCCGGTGATATACTGAATCAGGTCTATGCAATGGACGCCCATGTCCATCAGGGCGCCTCCGCCGGAGGAAGCCTTCTTTTGCCTCCAGGCGCCCGGGATCTCAGGGTACCAGCAGGTCAGCTGCGCCCTGCAGGAGACTACGGCTCCCAGCTTTCCACTGGAAATGATCTCTTTCATCTTCTGATGATATGCATGAAACCGCATCATAAAGCCTGCCGCAGCCCTTACACCTTCAGCACGGCACAGGCGTTCCACCTCTTCGCCCTCTGAAGCTGCCAGGGACACGGGCTTTTCCAGCAAAATATGTTTTTTTGCCCGGGCAGCCTTCAACGCCTGTTCCTTATGAAACACAACAGGTGAGGCTATATATACAGCCTCCACCTCAGGGTCGCCGATAAGCGCATCCGCATTGTCATACGCCCTTTTTGCACCATATTTCGCCCTGATCTTTTCAGCCAGTTCAATATTGACTTCCATCACCGAGACCAACTCGGCATTACCGGCAAGCATTATTCCCGGAATCGTCCTCCTGTCCGCAATTCCCGCAGCACCGATCACTCCCCATTTTACCTTCATACGTCCCTCCTTTTTGTGAATTGCTCAGCAAATACTAAACCGAAACCTCAGGTGGAGAATCTCCCCCACCTTTAATCAAGCTTTTCCTGCTAGCTTCATTCCGCAATTTAAGGATTTTAATGTCATTCCGAGAAGCGAAGCGACGTGGGCTGATCGCCCATGCGGCCTGGGAATCTCATTTTTTGATGGTATGAGATTGCCGCGCTGTCGCTCGCAATTTGTCACCGTGCTTGGCACACCACCAGTGTGGAAACTCGTTTGTAGGGGCAGCCATTGGCCGTCCGGTAGCTGGCTGACGTAGATTGCATTTGCGGACGCGCAATGCGCACCCCTACAGGATAGGAGTTTCACAGTAATGACAAATTACGAATTGAAGCTGCTTAGTCAAGCAGTGCGTTTAATATTTCCGGCCGGGCTTACTTTCCAACTTTTTTGGCCGTGTTCCTTATGCCGGAAATAATATTGTCCAGATCATCCTTTATCAGTCTCGGATGGTGCGGCGTATTAAATTCCCTCTTATAGAAGAACTCTTCGGCAATCGGGCACAGGTTCTGCGGATAGCCCATCTTTTTCAAGCCGGTAAAGTGATAGGTAGGCTGGTAATGGAGTATCCCCTGGATCCCCTCTTCTTTGTACAGCACCCTCAGAAAATCATCCCTGCTTGCTCCCAGTTCCTTTTCTTCAATGCACACCGTATAGAGATGGTAAATGTGTTTGCAGTTGGGATCCTCATATACGGGAGTGACACCCTTGAGTCCCTTTATGCCTTCCGTAATATACCTTCCGTTTTCCGTCCGCTTCTCATTCAATTTGTCCAGCTTTTTAAGCTGCGCAATACCTGCAGCCGCCTGGATCTCATTCATCCTGTAGTTATTGCCCCACTTGCCGTCAAAGTCCACCACATCAAAGTGCGACGGAATCCAGTAATCCTTCTGGTTTTTCCAATGGTCAAGATTCATGCACCTGAGCTTTTCAATGCCTTCCGCATACCTGTCGTTATTGCAGGTGATCATGCCTCCCTCTCCCAGGGTTGTCATGTTCTTTAAGGAATGGAAGCTGAAGCATCCGAAATCGCCGATGGAGCCGGCCTTCCTGCCCTTATACTCGGCGCCGGCCGTGTGGGCGCAGTCTTCCAGCACAACCAGATGGTATTTCCTTGCAATCTCCATGATGGGGTCCATATCTACCATCTGCCCGCCGTAATGGACGACATAGATAGCTTTGGTCCGGTTGGTGACCTTCTTCTCCACTTCTGCCGGATCGATATTGAAGGTTCTGGGATCAATATCGGCATAGACCGGTGTCGCCCCTTCCTTCAAGATAACCAGGGATGTGGCGATAAAAGTGTTGGGCGTGACGATGACCTCATCTCCCGGCCTCAGTCCAATGACCTGTGAGCATACATGCATCGCTGTCGTACAGTTGGAAACTGCAAATGCATATTTTGTCCCCGTGTACTTTGCGAAATCATCCTGAAATGTTTTTACCTGCGGGCCGGTGGTCAAAGTATCCTGCTTCATTGCCGCAAGGACGGCTTTTTCCTCTTCCTCGTCAAAAATACTCCCGAAGAAGGAATAAGGCACCTTCAACCGTACTCCGTCGTCTACGGCATAGCTTCCTGTGATATTCTCCTGCGCATTGATTTTCTCGTCCGCCTTACTCATAATTTCAACCCCCTATCAATGAATGAATTAATTTATCTATTGCTTAAATTAATTATAACACAATTCTGGTTTTAATCAACCGCTTTTAGAAATAATTTAAGAGCTACATTTCCATCAGAAGCCTTTTAAAATGATCCATGACAGGGGTATAATCCTCAATCCGCATCCCCTCAAAATACGGAATAAAGGAAAAATAGCCTTTGAAGCCGCGGGCAAGGAGCGCCGAGGTCATTTCCTTGATTTCGGCGTTTCCCTGTCCGGGAAGCTCCGGCCGGCCATCCGTGAACAATCCGTCGTTTATTCTCAGGAAGGATATGGAGGATTTCAACCGGCTGTTATAAAAAATGTGGAAAAACGGATGCACCCTGTTTTTTGCAAGCTCCAGGGGATTAAAAATCCAGCCGGGCTTATGTCCGCCCATTTCCCTAAATACGGCGGCGATACTGCTTTCCATGGAGAAATACGTATCCGCTTTATTTTCAACAAGCACACCAATCCCATAGCTTTTGCCGATCCGGCAGACCGCCTCCAGATTTTCTGCCACTGTGCCGGGCGAAAGAGCATTTTCACCGGATGCCGCATTTTTATCCTCCGGGGGGCTCATGCAGGGATTCACCCTGATATTTTCAACGCCCAGCGCCAGGGCTTTCCGGAACAAGACCTTAAAGCCGTCAATATCACCGGGTGCCAGGCTGGTATTCAGGAGAACTATTTTTTTATTGTGCCGGATCAGCAATCGCCTGTATTTCTCCAATAATTCCCCTTTCGTTTCAACCAGCTTCACACCGCCGATTTCATCGTCTGCTTCCATATTGCCGATCATGAATTGATTGCAGACAGTTATCATTTCCTCAATGCCCGGCGCGATATCCTTGCATGCATACAAGCTGAAATTATACATAGGCGTCACTCCTCTCAAATATTCCATGTCCGCTTTCACACAACACAGATTTCACAGGTATTATCCACGCAGCAGCTATGAAAATTCCGGGAATAATCAATGGGCTCTTTCTTATGAACCGAATGTGCCCAGTGGCAGGAATTGCAGTTTTGGTTATGGCATATGAAGAGCATCGGATCCTTTGACAGGATTTCCATCCCGATGGCAAACAATTTTCCGATTTCCATCACCTTGACGGCAGCATCCCCGATCCTGCCCTCCACGATGGCGTCCCTGCTCCTTAAAACGGGTGTGATCCCGATAAAATCCCGATGTCCCGGTGGAAATTTCTTCAGTGTAAAGGTCCGGTTTTCATATTGCTCGAAATATGTCGGCGCCGGAATATCCAGCGTTCGCAAGTATGCGGCGTTTATTTCCTCTTCCAGCGCATGCATGATTGTATTCCGGTCCATGTCTACTCCCAGCAGCATGACCTTCCCACCCAGGTCTTTCAGCTTGTGGTAGGGCGACCCCGGGCCGCAGCCGGTTTCACCTTTGTCATGCCCGGCAGTGATATACCCGGCATCTTTTCCGATGGCTGCCACGGAATGGACCGGGTGAAGGCTTCTCAAAGCGTTTTCCCTCTGCCGGAAGGTTTCGGAAATTTTCCCCACCGCCGATGGCGTCCTATCCGCATCAAAAGGCTCAGACCAGCCTGTCAGCGTGGACATGGCAACCGTACCATCTTCGCCTACCGACTCCAAAAGGGCGTCGATTACCGTATCCGCTCCTCCATCCACATGGCCGATGCTGCTCAAGGCGCTGTGGACAAGAAGCTTATCCCCCTTTTTGATCTCCATCAGGTTCAAGCTAAACAGGATATCTTCCTTACCAATCAAAAAAATCACTCCTCCGCAATTACCGCCCTGCATGGGATACAGCTGGTCCCGGGAATATATAAAGGCAGTGCGGTCAGTTTTACTTTGCATTTTGCTACTTTCTCCAGGTTGACGCACGGTGCAAGCATAAGAATGTCCGCAGCATAAAAGGCTTCAAAAAAGCCTTCCGGCCTTGCAAGATTCTCCCACCTGGGAAAATCCGCGCCCAGCAGGAAAGGTATTTTTGAAATCAGCCACGCCATTGCATCCTTTGTGAAATAAGGCGAACGCTCCAGATAATCCCTTTCCGTCCAGCGGCTTCCCCAACCCGTACCTACAAGAATGGCCTCCCCTGCCTCAATCCGCATGTTTTGACAGCTTTTTTGAAGCATTTCCGGCGTTACCGGCATCCTACCCTGTGAATTGTCGAAATGTCCGCTATTGATATTAATAACTGAACATTTCATGTTAAAGAGCTTCTCCACCGGTATGTCCGATACAAGATAACAATTGTCATTCCCGTAATAGTGTGCAGGAGTTTCAAGATAAGTACCCGTCTGCGAATGCAAACCTTCAAAGATTTCACAATACACTTTGCCGTCAACCCACGGTACATCCCCAAGGGGCCTTAATTTGAACCTGGGGAATGGTTCCTCATAGTTCCACATGGAATCCTTGATCGGCCCCGTTATGTCCACAATTTTTATAATATCACCTCTTCATGTATCCGGATATGAGACTTCTCCTGGCGCCCTCCGGAACGATTCCCTTGCGCCGCTGCCGGCAAAGCCAGGCACTGGCGAAAATGCAATCTTCCGTATAGGCTGCTGAAAATCCAGGCCCTTTGCGGCCGGTATCTTCCTGAAAGCCGGGAAATGATATTCTAAGGCTTCCTAAAAATCCGGGCCGGCCAGATCAAAAAGCCTGTCGGCTACGTAGAGGGAAACTCCCTTTAGCGCCTGCTCGACGCCAATGTTTACCTTCTCGAACTTCAGATTTTTTAAGAATTGCTCGTATGCTCTCCTTCCAGCTTCTTCCAGTGCGGTTTTGTAAATATACTCGCAGGTCAGGAGCAAATCGCCGTTAATGATAATCCTTTGGGGGTTAAAGATATTGATGATATTGGCCAGCCCTATACCCAGGTATTCGCCGCATTCCTTTAAGACTTCGGCTACTTCGCCGTCACCTTTTTTGTAGGCCTGCAACAGGATCTCATAACTCATACCGGTATTTTGGCTATCCAGGATGTCCTGCAGAATCCTGCATTTTCCCTGCTGCAGCAGCTCATTGCATTGATTCATCACCGCTTCCACGGAACACATCAGTTCCAGGCATCCCCGGTTGCCGCAGAAGCATAAGGGTCCGTCCTTTTTAACCGTGGTATGTCCGAATTCGCCAATGACGGCTTCATTAATCTTCTGCTCGTAAAAATTTATAATCCCGACACCCAGCGTCAAATCAAGGAACACGATGTTCCTTTCGTCCTCGCCGGTATGGTTTTTGAGTTCCCACAACGCTTTTGTGCGGGAATTGTTCTGCACATATACCGGGATATTGAAGCTGTTTTCAAAAAATTCCTTTAAGGATAAGCCCTTCCATCGCATACTGCTGGAAATCACCAGCTTTTCTCCGTCCTGCACCAATCCCGAGACTGCAATGCCAATCCCCTCGACATTGCTGCTTTCCTTCAAAAGCAATCCGATTTCCCGTTTGATGAGGTTCATAATTTCAAAGTCCTTGAACAGCCTGTCAATGGCGATCTCTTTGAACTTGACAATTTCCCCGCTCAGGTCGGTTAAGGCCAGGTTTATGTTGGAATACTCAATATCGATGGATATGACTTTCATCGCCGAAGGGTTAAATTGAATCAGTGTAGCTTTTCTGCCCACCTCTTTTGAATCTACCGTTCCGGTCTCCGCAACAAGATTTTTCTCAAGAAGGTAGGAGACGATATTTGTTATGGAAGACGGGCTCAATCCGGTATACTTTGCTATTTCCGGCCGTGCAACCGGTCCCTTTTGCCGGATGAAATTAAAGACCTTCAGCCTGTTTATTTTTTGCATCAATTGTACGTTCCCAACAGCATTGTCTATTTGCAATTCAACCTGTCTCCTCCACATTATTTTAAACAGTGACAAAATTAATATATAATACATAGTATTACATATCAAGGATAAGGTCAAGTGGAAAGAATAGAAGAAAACTTCCTATAGGCCATTCAGTATTTCTAGAAACCTTTCCTTGTTGACATAGTTTGTTTCACTGGCCAGTTTGCCGTTTTTATAGAAACGCAGATAGGGAACCAGAGAATTGCCAAACTCCTTTTCTTTAAATTCCATGAAGCTCCTGTAAAAATCGGTTTTATTATAGACAAGCTCATAGATTTCGATTTCCTTATCCGTCTCCAGACCGTAGATCCAGCCTTTCATATTGATCCACTGGGGACACCAGTTCTGGGTCATAATCACCACAATATTTTCGTCGGACAGAACATCGCTGCCGAATTCTCCATTTTCTATGGCATAAAGCGCCTGTTCCTTCGTAATTTCATGCCTGCTTATCATATTTACCTCCCAACAAATACCCTGATACTGCAACAGAAGCTGCCGGACCATTCTTGCGGAACAATGCGTTAAAGCATTGAATTCTTTCTGCAAGGCGCATGAATACCGGTAAAAAACGAGCTTTCGCTGCAGCGCTGACGGGCTTGATCTATTTTATGCTTTTTTTGTCAAAATACTACCCGGCAATCATTACTTTTATCATAGCATATCGCGGCTTACAGCCGCAACCAAATGAATTGTTATCCGGCTACAAACACATTATGTTAACTTCCCTCATATACTATACGAGTATTTAGTTTTGCTTATTAAAGCTATAGTAGAGAAAAGGTATACACAACAAACGGGAGGAATTCTCATGTATATATGTTATCCCAATCAGACTGCCTGCGGATATATCCCCCAGCCCATAAGGGGCAATGCCGGCGCCACCGACCCCGGACCGCGGGATATTCTCCGGGATCTGGAAAACCCTGATATGCTGGTACCCCCAGCTACGGATGCCGGACTGCTTCCAAACCTTAAATTTTCCTTCTCCGACACCAGCATGGTGCTGAGACCGGGAGGATGGTCCCGTGAAGTCACTAACCGGGAGTTGCCGGCTGCGACCACGATGGCGGCGGTCAATATGCGCCTGACACCCGGCGGCGTCCGTGAGGTCCACTGGCATATAGCCTCGGAATGGTCCTATATGCTGGTGGGAAGCGCACGCGTAACCGCAGTAGACCCGCAAGGCCGGAATTTCATTGCCGACATCGGGCCTGGTGACCTCTGGTACTTCCCCCCGCGCTTTCCCCATTCTCTCCAGGGCTTGAAGGACGGCTGCGAATTTCTGCTCCTCTTTGACGACGGAGGCTTTTCCGACCTGAATACCCTATCTCTCTCCGATTTGTTCGCTCATTATCCGAAAGATGTACTGGCAGCTAATTTTAACGTACCGACAAGTAATTTTAATTGTCTTCCTTCGGGTCAGGTCTATATTTACCAGGGTACCGTTCCAGGTCCTCTGGAAAGCGAAGCGGTCAAGTCGCCGTTTGGAACCGTCCCCTACAGCTTCAAACACCGGCTATTGGCGCAAACCCCAATAACAGCCCCCGGCGGAAGCGTGCGGATTGCGGACACGACAAACTTTCCCGTTTCAAAAACCACCGCCGCCGCACTGGTTGAGATTAAACCTGGCGCAATGAGAGAAATTCACTGGCATCCCAACAACGACGAATTTCAATATTTCATTAGCGGACAGGGACGCATGACGGTATTCGGAGAAAACGGCAGAGCCCGTACATTCAATTACAGGGCGGGGGATGTCGGTTATGTGCCCGTCGGCTACGTGCATTATGTTCAAAATACCGGAAATACGACGTTGTGGTTTTTAGAGGCATTCAGGAGCGAGCGGTTTGAGAGCATATCCCTTAACCAGATGATGGCCCTTACTCCTCAGGAAATCATCCGGAGCAACTTGCGCGTCGGACAGCAATTCCTGAACGCGCTGCGAAAGGAGCCTCTTCCGGTAGTTCAATATTCACCCTATTCCAGGTACCAGTAAGCATTGTTTTCACACGCAGCACCCTCCGGCCTGCCTGAGGCGGAAGAGCAGATTTAAGGTGCGCTATATCAAATAAAAAACGATCAGGTAAACGGTGCTTATGGCTATCGTCACAAGCATTACCGGGAAGGCGACCTTGAAAAATCCGCCGAAGGTGATCTTGTACCCGGCTTCCTCAGCCATGCCCGATGCGATAACATTGGCGCTGGCCCCGATGATCGTGCCGTTTCCACCCAGGCATGCCCCCAGCGAGAGAGCCCACCACAGCGGGCCAAGGTCGGAGATGCCCAGTGTTCCCAATGCTTGGATCAACGGTATCATGGTAGCGACAAAAGGTATATTGTCGATAAAGGCGGAAGCTATGGCGGAGACCCAGAGTATGGCCAGCGTTGTGGCAAACATGTTTCCTCCGGTAAGGTCAATGACACCCTGGGCGATCATTTTTAAAATGCCCGCCTTTTCTATCCCGCCTACCAGCATGAACAGGCCCGCGAAGAAAAATATGGTCTTCCATTCGACTTCCTTGAAAACATGCTCGATTTTCACCTTTGCAATGAGCATCAGAATAACTGCGCCTGTAATTGCAACTGTCGAAGACTCGATGTGCAAAAAGCCGTGCAGGATGAAGCCCAGTATTGTCAAACCCAGCACGATCAAACATTTCCTTAGCAAAACATGATCCTTTATCGCTTCATTCTCCTTTAATTCAAGGATCTTTTTCTTGTATTCGTCCTTCGTATGCAGCTGCTTGCGATAGATCAGCACAAAAGTAACCGTTGTGATGAAAAGCATCGGCAATATAACGGGGGCATCGTTCTTTATAAACTCCATAAAGCCAAGCCCGGCTTTCGCGCCGATCATTATGTTTGGAGGGTCTCCGATCAACGTTGCCGTACCGCCTACGTTGGATGCAAATACTTCGCTGATAATAAAGGGTATGGGATTCAATCTCAGATCTTTTGCCACGCTTAAGGTGACGGGCAAAATAAGGAGAATGGTCGTTACATTATCCAGAAAAGCGGACAATACGCCCGTAATCAACGACATCAACGCTATGATGCGCCATGGCTCGCCTTTTGAGACCTTGCAGGCCTTAATGGCAAGAAATTGAAACACACCTGTACGCTGTGTTATGAATACGATCACCATCATACTGATTAACAGTCCCAGTGTGTTGAAGTCAATCTTGTGAAAAGCTTCCTCCTGATCCAGTATTCCGATTAACACCATGAGCGCCGCACCGGTCAGCGCAGTAACGGTCCTGTCGATTTTCTCCGAAATGATGATGGCATAGACTGCTATAAATATCAGTGCGGCTGCAATTGCGGTCGTAGTCATACTTTTTCGTCCCTTTCTGCTTTGTTTGCGCCCTGGGTGTATTGGCATGCAGCCGATCCGTCCACCGTCACCGGCCCGCTTATCAGGGGCGTGCCGGTTCGCATCAGCCAGGCTGTAAATGAAACGGTATTGATTTTTCGCAAAATATAAGCAGCAAAATAAATAAAAACTGTTTGGTTATTTTTATTTATTTTGCTCCAATGTGATTATAATATCAAATAGTACTACCGGATACAAGAAGGAGCCGCTCTTTTAAATAAGCCCCATCTTGTCCATAATAAATATAAAAATGGAGGTGAATAAATATGACTTACTTGATCATCGCGCTCCGAATTATTTCTGTTATGGCACTGTTCCTGTTTTTGATTTTGAAAACAGGCAGACGCAAGATCGGCGAACTTCCCGTCTATGACTTTTTATCGATCATCGTGATTGGGAGCGTCATCGGCGCTGACATTGCGGAGCCGGATATTCCCCATCTTCCCACATTGTTTTCAGTGGTACTCATCATTGCGCTGCAATATCTGGTAAGCTGTCTATTGATAAACAATAAAAAAATTGCGCGCAAAATCACTTTCGGCCCCACGGTCATTATCCAGAACGGCCAGTTTATCAAGTCCAGCATGAAAAGGCTGAAATACTCCGTAGAAAATGTGTTAATGGCATTAAGGGAAAAGGATATATTCGACTTGAATGAGGTTGAATACGCTATTGTGGAGGGCAGCGGCAGTATCAGCGTTCTCAAAAAGTCTCAGTTTCTGCCGTTGACTTCTTCGGACATGAAGCTTAAGCCCGATGCAAAAGGCCTGTCTGTTCCCCTTATTATTGATGGAAAGGTCCATGACAACAATCTTCAGCAGCTTAAGCGTGATAGATCCTGGCTCGCTTCACAACTAGCCCAGGCCGGTATCCATGATTTCAGTGAAGTATTTTATGCGGATTGCAATATGGAGGGCAGATTGTACGTATCAAAAATATTACAGCCGCAAAACTTTAATGATGACTTCACTTTGTAGTGTCACGTCTGCAGCCGGCAGGCAATAAAATAATACCCGTGTCATTTGTTTCAGATTCATGCTAAGGCTGAATACATGGCAGGCGCAGGTATAAGCAGTGAGCGCGCCTAGCAGAACATCCCTGTTCCATTGCTTTACAGGATTGCTCAATCATATTTAAATTTTCTCAAGAATATATAATAAAGTATATAAATCATTATCTCATGTTCAGAGGAGGTTGGATCATGCAATTTCCAAGCTATCCTTATTTGGGATGGAAAAAGAAATGCACGGAAGTGCCTGTCGTATTTCCTCCGCAACACCAGAACCGAAGGCCGGGGTATGAGTATTTAATGAATCCCCGGCCGATCTCGGATAATCCTGCTTATATTGGGAGCGGGAGGCTGCAGAACAAGGTCGCCATTGTGACTGGAGGCGATAGCGGCATTGGCCGGGCGGTTGCCCTCGCTTTTGCCAAGCAAGGTGCCGATTTGTTCATCCCTTATCTGGATGAACACCAGGATGCGGCCGAGACCAAGCATATGATCCAGCAACTGGGCCGCAGGTGTGAAACTCTTGCGGTGGATCTAAGGGCAGAAGGAGCTTGCGTTTATGTTGTAGAGACTGCTCTGAAAACTTTTGGTAAGCTTGACATCCTGGTTAATAATCACGGAGTTCAATATCACCAGAACAGCATTTTGGACATAAGCCGGGAGCAACTGCTGGACACGTTTCATACCAACATCATTTCTTTCTTTGAGATGACAAAAGCAGCCTTGCCTCATCTTCCTCCCGGAAGCTCCATTATAAATACGACCTCAGATACCGCTTTCTCGGGCATGGCGAATATGATTGACTATACCGCTACGAAAGGAGCCATTGTCTCTTTTACCCGTTCCCTGTCTCTCTCACTGTCCAGGCAGAAAATCCGAGTGAACGCCGTAGCTCCCGGACCTACCTGGACACCTTTGATTCCAACGGCGTTTACTGCGGAGGAAACGACTACGTTTGGCACCGATGTACCGTTGGGAAGGCCGGGACAACCGTTTGAACTGGCGCCGACCTATGTCCTGCTGGCCTCTGATGACGCTTCTGCTATCTCGGGTCAGATCGTGTTCGTTAACATGGGCTCGGTTGTAACTTGATCGTTGCATAAGAGGGAGAACGAAACGGAATAGATTTCGCAAGCGACCTGTGCGCTAGCCCTTAATATCAATCTCCGTTACGGTTTTCGCTTCAGCGTCGTATTCCACACTGGCCTCGGAACCAATGATATTAGCTAATTCAGCAAGCGTTGCAGGAGTTGCGCTTATAAGAATCTTGCTGCCGTCCGTCAGTTTAAGCTCCAGTTCTTCTCCACTTTGGGTAGTCAGCGTAATTAAACCGGTCTTGGCATCGAAGGACTTTAATGTGCCGTCAGCATTGGCAAAAGTCTGTCCGCTGCCCTCCTGGCTGCCGGTTGCCGCACCTTCCCCGGTGGGAGCAACGTCTTCCTTTCCACCTGCCGTTTGCCCTTCGTCAGCGGAAGTTCCGGAAACATTGTCCTCTCCCCCCAATCCGCTCTCTCCTTGTGTACCGTCGTTGCAACCGGTCAGTAAAGCGGCGCTCAATATAAAAATCGCCACTATAACCATAAGCTTCCTGTTTTTAATCATGTTTACTTCTCCTTTCTTAAATCCTTTTATTTTATCTCCCCTCGTTATGCATCCTTTGTTACCCTAATCCTAACAGTCTATTATCTATTTGGGCTTCGCATCTGCAAATTTCGGGGCAGCTCATCCTCCTTTCACAATTAATTATAACGGAAGGATATTGCCAGGTATTTTCCATACCTTGAAAATATATTTCGAAAATGTTAACAAGTATTACAAGCCCGGCTATTCTGTTTCCGGGTCAATGAAGAATCCTCAGAACACCATCTAAACAGGGAAATCATTCTCATGATGGATGAAGCGGGCAAAATCAGCGGTAACCGGTTATTTCCACACTTTCCGGGAATGCTTCGGAATAAATACCTGGACAGAAACGAAGGGATTGAGCTTGATGGTAAAGAAAGATACGAGGTTGTCGTCGTATAATTTTATCTACCGCTGCTTCCATTCGATTGCATGACAAAGACTCATAAATTTACTGCCGCTATTTTCTGGTCAAAGGACGGGAAACTTATGCAAAAAGCCGTTCCCTTCCCCAATTGGCTTACAACATCGATGCTGCCGTCCTGCAGCTGGACCAGCTTTTTCACAATCACAAGCCCGAGACCGCTCCCTTTTTCCTGCAAATAGCCGCCCCGCTGGTCCCTTACCCGGTAAAACCTGTCCCAGATGTGCGGCAGGTCCTCGTGCGCTATGCCGATGCCATTATCCTCAATGGTCAGCAGCACTTCACCCTGCCGGTTGTCTACACCAACCCTGATGGTTCCGTTCTCCGTAGCCCTGATGGCATTCTTCACGAGGTTCCTGATAATCTGTTCCATCCGGTCAGCGTCCCCAAGCACAGTGGCATTCTCTGTTTTCTTCTCCAGCAGGATGGAGGTATTCCTGCTGTTGGCGGCGTCCTCCATGGACATGGCCACCCCCTGGGCCAGGGCGTTCAAGTCCACCGGCAGTTTTTCCACGGTGATATTGCCGCTTTCCAGTCTGCTCAACACCAGGATGTCATCCACCAGCCGGGTGATATGGATCGTTTGAATATAAATGGTATCCAGATACTTTTCCAGCAAAGCCTCGTCCTGCACCATTCCATCGCGGATAGCCTCCACAAAGCCCTGAACAGAGGTCAGGGGCGTGCGCAGCTCATGGGATATCTCCCCAAAAAGGCGGGCTCTATCCTCTTCCATTTTGCAGCTTTCCGCCTGGATCTTTTGCAGTCTTGCCGACAGTTTATTGAGCTGGCCGGCAAGGGCATTGATTTCATCCAGCGGCTGGTCTTCAACGCTCAAAACATCACCGCCTCTGCTTATTTCCGATACGGTGGTAGCCAGACGGGAAATCGGCCTGGATATATACATGGCCAGGTAAACGGAAATGAAAATAAAAACCACCAGGATGACCATTCCCCCGATCACCAGGGATAAAGACATTTTGTTAAAAGCAAGGTCGAGATTGGCCGGCTTCGTTTCCAGCAGAATGCCTTTTTCAATGACATCCTCGCTATTACCCATGGGCACGACGGCAACAAAGGCAGGCAGACTTGTTTCCCGGTCCACTGCCCGGGCAACCATCGTTTCACCCCTGGCCAGCATCTCAATGAATTTTCCCTCTACCTTGATACCGGGCACCACTTCCTGCTCCGCAGAGGTGCCTATGATGTTTCCTTCTTTATTAAAAACCGTAATTCTCGTGTCAAAGATATCCGCCAGAAATTTCAGCAGCTCCTGTCTCCCCTGGGTCTGATCACCGGTTTTTCCGGCAGTTTGACTTCCCCAGGTAAGATCCGTTTGCTGGAGCAGTGCGAAGTTTACCCGCTTGGCCTTGCGCAGCAAGTCCTGTTGAACCTGGTCATAGGTTATCTGTTTTACAACAAGGCTGGAAAATATCATCAGCACGATCAGGCCGACTACAAAAGCGGTTACATTGGTAAAGAGGATTCTGGTATAGATATTTTTATTGAACAATTTCCGCAGCGAGCGTCTGGTAATGAGCCAGAATACATACGTGGCATGGATTACCCGCCGGAATCTTTCCCATCCTTGTCTAAGACGCATGTTCACGGTGCAAGCTCTCCCCCTTTGACAGGAGGCGTAAACTGGTATCCCACTCCCCAGACAGTTGTCAGGTATTCATGAGAAAGGGATGCCAGCTTCGTTCTCAGCCTGCGGATATGAACGTCCACCGTACGCTGTTCACCAAAGTAGTCATATCCCCAGACAGCTGCCAGCAAATCGTCTCTGGTAAAAACCCGCCGGGGGTTCTGGGCCAGGTGATAAAGCAGATCGAATTCCCTGGGCGTAACTTCTATTTCCTCACCTTCCACCAGAATCTTTCTGGTATCGGCCTGGATTTCCAGCCCCGGGTATTTTAATTTCCAGTTCGTCAGTACATCCGTCATTGTCTGGGTACGGCGCAGTACCGCTTTGATCCTGGCTACCAGTTCCCTGGGGCTGAAGGGTTTCGAAACATAGTCGTCGGCGCCCATTTCCAGTCCCAGGACGCGGTCCGCTTCCTCTCCTTTGGCCGTAAGCATAATGATGGGGATCATACGTATCGCCCTTAAATCACGGCATAGAGTAATCCCATCCCTGCCCGGAAGCATGATGTCCAATATGACCACATCAGGATTTTCCCGGTCAAATGCAGGCAGCACCTGATCGCCGTCGTTGATCCCGATGACTTCGAAGCCTTCTCTTTCACCATATAACTTGACCAGTTCCAATACGTTTTGGTCGTCGTCAACCACCAAAACCTTGCCCAAATACGACATTTTTCCCCCTCGGCAGCCCTTTCTTCTTATCTTACCACAGCAGCAGGCGCCAGAAAACTCTCAAAATTTTCCATCCTCCCTCGAGCAATCCTCTAATTTATAATATTCGAAGCTGTCCCCCGTGTTTTTGGGGTAGTCCCTCTTTTTTATTATACCGCCTCCGCTGCGTTTGAAAAATCATCCGATAACCCTAATGTCATAGGCACAAGCAACATGAATACCGTAGGCACAAATTCCTATCTATAGTGAAAACGGTAAAAAGTATTTTTTTTTATGTAAATCCATAGTATAATATATCTTGTAGATGGTCTTTCTCACCTGGATATGTAAGGTTTCGGCAGGAAAACCAGGCACATCTGTCATGTAAATTATTCAAGGTTCAGGAATATGCCATTCGGAAAGTAGGGTAGGGACTACCCGATTTCAAGCCTGTGGAGATCGTAGGCAGCAGACTCCGGGAAGCAGGAATCCCGTTGTTTCAGTGACGGGAGGTTCAAAGTATTCACAGGAAGGACTCCGTAGCACATTATGCGTCAATTCGAAAAAATCATGAAATTTGTAAAGCTTCCGTGGAAAGAAAAAGGTCACTTGATGGAAGCGTTATACCTGTCCGGTATCATTCGTTTTGCCATCCTGTTTTTCCCTTTTCGCAAAGTCGCCTCCATCATGGGAAAGCAGATGACGGAATCACCCCCGCAAGCCAGTACGGAAGCTTATAAAAAAGCCCTGACAATCCGTCGTGCAGTTGAAAAGGTGAGCAGGTTCACTCCCTGGGAAAGCAAATGCCTTGTACAGGCCCTTTCCGCGCTTATCATGCTGAAAAGGCGCAAGGTACCGGGCACTCTATACCTTGGTATCACAAAGGATGGTTCCGATAAACTGCTTGCACACGCCTGGCTCCGATGCGGTGAAATGACAGTCACCGGAGGGAGAGAACAAGGCATGTTCAAGGCTGTTGCCTATTTCTCTTCCCAGCCCCGCGGAAAAGTGCAGAAAAGAAAGGACGCAGATGGGGACGGTTCCGCTTGCTAGCTCTACTGGCAAACGAAACCGTCCCCACTTGCGTCCTTAAAAATAAGAAAGGCTACCGGGCACGGGTGCCCGGTAGCCAAACTGGCAGGATCTTCACTGATACATGATCTTGATTGGCAGGTACCTTAACTGCCAAACACTCCGTCAGGGATAGTCTCCGGAGCGTTTTCAACGTCGTTCCATATGCCGTCAACGCCCTTGCCTTGCCATTTGTATTCTGTCATCCCTGTGCTAAGTTCAAACATCTGCGGTTTATTCCAATTTTTTAATTCACTCATTCGATTCACCTCCTTTCGCCCTTATTTTCCGAGCCGGGTTGAAAAAAATTATCCTGTTCCAATCACCCCCTTGTGTTGAAAGAATGCATCCGGAAAGTTTCCGGACCCACTCTGAAATTTGGCGTATTTTCATTCGCAGGGACGCCCATTGGCCGCCAGGCAGCCATCAATTACAGATTGGCGGTCAATGGCCGTCCCCGCATATTTTATCTTTTGTTCTTCGTCTTTTGTCTTTTGAAAAAATTGGCCTGTCCCAAGCCAGGCTCACATTTAAAACACGTCGAGGTTCTCTATAAAACGGTTGAAGATCAAGAAAACCAGCATAGACCGTAATTCCAGCTCATTTGTCTCGCCGGACGCCAGCGTATGGCAACCGAGCAGTGCTTTCTCAATTTCCGGAACATTGACATAACGCCTGATGGCGTCATTCCGGACAGCTTCCCCCAATTCATCCCGTATCCGGCTCCATTGAGGCATTATGCGCTGTACCCAGTCTGCGCTTTGTTTGCCGCGGACCCGCCAGTTTAAACGTACTTTATCCGGCAGGATACCTTCCATCGAGCGGCGGATCAATAACCGCTCCCGGCCGTTCTCCACGTATTGGCTTGCAGGCAGCCGGTAACAGAACTCAATCACCCGTTTATCTCTCGTAGGATCGCGTCTGGCAATTCCATAGGCAAGAGAAAGCTTTGTTTCGATGGCTCCCATATGGGTAAACGTAGCGGAATCCAGTGTAAGCCGGCGTACCTCATTCAACGTGTAATTGCGGTAAGGTGAATCGAAATACCTTGCTTTTTCCAGCCGCAGAGCAGTTTGATACTGCTCCGCCAGGCCCGGATTTACCAGGGATGATGTATGCTGGCCGCTGCCTTTTCGTTTCATTCCAAAGAAATATTCCCGGACGATATCCGGTGAAAGCCGCTTTAACACATACATGGCAAATTTTTTGCGGCTGATCCTGTAAAGCCTGCTGTAGCCGGTAATTTCATTCAACAGCTTGACAACTCTTCCCTTTCTTACCAGTTCATAGGCATTGATAAAGAAATCTCCGAAGGATATGGTACTGTTTCCGAATTGTCCATCCAGAAGCACCTTGCAATTTTGCTCGGCGGCTGTTTTTGCAATGCAGTCCATCCAGAAAAGGTTTTCCACGGTTTTATACGGCTGCTCCAACAGCAGGAGGAGCCTTTCAATATCGGTCAGCGAATTCCTCCCTTCCGAGCGGCAGTAAGTCAGACGGATATTTTCGCAGCACTTTGCGATGACATCAATGTATTCACTTTCATCGGCAATCAAGCCGCCGGGCAGTTTTCCTTCATAGCATTCCATGGGTAAAGCACTAAAAGCTTGCAGCGTTTCCCCATATCCCCCCATGTACTTTGAAGCGGCACAAGCTATAGCGCCGGAATCCAGACCGCCGCTGAGCATAATGCCCACAGAGCCGATGCTGCGCGTGCGGCAGCGCACCGCTTCAAAAAAAACCTCACGGAAGGCGCTGTCATATTCTTTATCGTTTTTCAACCTGAGTTCCGGCAATTGCAACGGGTCCCAATACTTCCGCTTTTTTATTCCTGCAGGGCTTATGGTTAAAGTGTGCGCCGGTGGTAATTGCATGATATCCTTATATACGGTATGGTTCATGTCCAGTTCATGCGCCACGGACGGTATTGCCAGAAAATCGGCGATCCATAAATCATTAAGCCTCACAGGGTTCTGCGGCAGGACAAAAAGGGGCTTCATCAACGTACAAAAAGCGAAAACCCGGGAATCATAAAAATAGTAAATGGTCCTTTTACCCACGTGATCCCGTGCACAGAACAACTCTTTTCTGGAACCGTCCCAGATGGCGAAAGCAAAGTCGCCGTTTAAATACCCGGGGGACTCATGTCCCCATTTCCTATAGGCAAGCAGGATTAATCCGCTATCGGATACTCCCGCCTGTTGGGCCGGTGGAATACCCAGGAGGCTGAACAGCTCGGAGCGGTTGTCAATAATTGCATCCGCCGTTATACATAAGCCATTGGTTTCATCATAATAAGGCAGCGTTTCAAATTGCGATTCCGGCGTGATCCACTGATGGCGGCACCCCATAAAAACCTGCCCGTTATTCCAGACTTTTGATGCGTCCGCCGGAAGCATCGCCAGACGGTCCATCAGAGCCCCGCTTATTTCCGTTGAAACAGGCCTGTCTTCCAGATTAACTATTCCACAGATTGCGCTCATAGCCGCCTGCCCTTATTCAATATCCGAAATAATGATCAGTTCATTTTTATGCAACATCTGTAGAAATTCCAGAACATGCTCCCGGCAGGTGGCGGCTTCAACGTTGTATTCCCTGCTCAGCTCGGCGACGATCCCGCCGATGCTTCTGGGTCTTTCAATCAATTGCCATATCCGTGTCCCAACGTCATTAAGGGCGTAATACATCCCTTTATCCATATGCATCATTCCGATTTCTCCATCCATATCTGCCGTGATAACCCCATTTATCCTTACAACAGATGTTTCAAGTGCAATCGTATTTTTGTCGGTACTCATAGTTATCAACTCCTTTTTTCTCTTTCATCATCTCTGTTTCCCAACACATCCATGGGCGTCATGTCAAGGGGACAGGTACATTGACATGACACCCCGTTTACATTTTCTCCCTGATCCCCAACACATCCATGACATACCGGGTTTGCTCCTCGAGGGTAAACCTGCCTCTGGGCCGGATCAACCGATATGCCGGAATTTTGTTTGCCGCATCCGCACACTGCCGGAAGTGTTCTTGTTTCAAACCAATACGGCGGAGCAGTTCAACCCGGTAAGTGTGTTTCATAAATATCGCCAATTTTGCGGTACCTGTGACTTCTTTCATACTCACGCCCTCACAGTCGTCAGGTACGATTTCATATATCGCAGAGAGCCTTACTGGTGCTGCAAGGAATTGGCGGCCTACAGGTATTGCATATTTATCCCTGTCCATATTTATCTGTGAATACAGGTCAACATCGCCGCCCATCGTTTCCACACTGTCCCGGCAGAGCTTCTGCCTTGGAATACCGGGCTGCACCCACAGCGCTCCATGCTCGTCCCACACCAAGGCTGCGACATCGTCGGTAAGAAAAGAACAGCCTTTGTTTCGAAGGGCGCCGGACAATGTGGATTTCCCCGCACCTGTAAGGCCGGTGAGTATCAGGCACCGTCCCTGGGCAGCAACGGCGCTGCCATGGATAGGTAGGATGCCACGCTGCAAGAGTGCGGCCCCCATGGCCGTACCCAGGAGAAACAGCTTGACCGACTCGGGGTCCGCCTGCTCATCCGGTTCTACAATTATTTTTTTGCCGCCTGCAACATGATATTTGCCCGCTCCTCTGATACGGAAATACAGGTCATTCCTAACCGTATACAGGTAATCGGCACCCTCCGGAGCATCCGGCCTTTCACCCATAGCTTTCCCCAGGCAGATCTCTACGTCGGCAGCGCCCTCGCCGGCCGACAATTCGGGTAGAAGGAGCTCCGAGTTGATTGTCAGACCGTATGCCGAATATTTATACTTATTTACATTGCAATTATCCACTGGCACGATTCCTCCCCAGGTAATCCTTCAAATTCTGTTCCGTCAGCGTACCGTGTGAAAGCCGGTAAACGCGGTCGCAAATATAAAATACCGACAAGCGGTGAGTAACGGCTATGCAGGTCCTGGCAGGCTGTAAATTCCTTATGTTTTCCAGCACCTCGCGCTCAGTATCCATGTCCAGGGCGGAAGTCGCTTCATCCAGAAGTAAAATGGGAGATGGCTTCAATAGCGCACGGGCAATGGACAGCCGCTGTACCTGTCCTTCCGATAAACCTAAACCCCTCTCGCCTATTCGGGTATTTGATCCATCGGGCAGGGAGCTGACAAAGTCCCAGGCACAGGCTGCTTTCATCGCTTTGACCAATTCCTCTTCCGATGCTCCGGGATTGCCGATACGGAGATTTTCTGCAATCGTTCCGGAAAAAAGAGTATTCCCCTGCGGCACGTAGGAAAAATAGCTCCTGGTATCCGTTGATATCCCTTGGCGCCTGTTCTCCTTTCCTATTAAATAAACTTTTCCGGACATTGGCTTGATCAGGAACAGCAGCATTCGCAGGACGGTGGTTTTCCCTTCCCCGGAAATGCCGGTCAAAGCAATGATTTCTCCGGCTTTTACAGACAGGGATACCTCTTTAAGGACCGGCTTTTCTTGCTTATATCCGAAGGAGACACGTTCCATTACCAGGCTGACGGGCGCATTGGTCCGCAGCAGGTCTTCTGTTTTTTCAGCTTCGGTTTCCAGGTTTTCAAATTCACTTAACCGTTCTGCCGACGCCAGGGTGGATATAAGCTGAGGAACCGTCCGGGAAAGCCCGTCGAAGGGCCCCTGGATTTGCCCCACCAACTGGAGAAAAGCTGTAAAAGTGCCAAAAGTCGTACTCTGTGTGGAAAGCTTGAAAGCTCCCCACCCGAATGCCAGGAAATACCCTGACCAATATCCGCCGGCCATCATAAAATTGGTTGCGAACCCCAGCCTGCTTCGCTTCTTAACCAGCCTCAATTTTTCCTGCTGATAGGAACGCATGCGTTTTATCGCTTCTTTGTCATACGCAAAGGTTTTCACGATCAGCATATGGTCCGTCAGTTCCTGCATAAAGGCGCGGCACCGGCTTTCCGCAGCCTGTATGTAATGCTGCAGCTTTTTCAGCTTCCGGCCGTAAAACCAGCTGAAGGCAATGGACACTGGACCCACGGCAAATGCGCATAAAGCCAGCGTAGAATCAAAATACAGCAAGGCCAGGAATGCAAATATCAATTGCAGGCCCAGCGAGAGTATGCTGGGCAGCTGATTTACCCATCCGTTGACCACATTTGCCACGTCGCTTGTCAAACGGGTCATGATGTCGCCGCTGTGATACCGGTTTAGCTCCATCCACTGGATTTTGTGCATCCGCTGGAGGAATTCCCGTTGAATACGGTTGCCCATCACCTCGCTCAAGCGCGCGGCCATCATGGTCCCAAACCCGCTCAGGGCACTCTTCAAAAGGAGGATAACCGCAAATACCGCCGCATACCCGATGGCCTTCTGCATATTCTTATCTACCGCCAGATCGATCATCGGTCTGGAAACCACTGCCGTTGCTACAGAACTTACCGATGCGACTATGTTGATGAGTATAAGCAGCAACAGCGTCCATCTATGCGGTCTGGCACAGCCTATCAGCCAGCGGTAAGCTTTGTAATTAAATAATTTTTTAAATTTATTCATTGTTTTATGAAACCTCAAGTAGCAAACCAAGATCTTTCAACATACGAACCCTGCTGCGGAAGGCCCCAACGTTTTTCCAGGACTTCCCAATTGACAATAGAATATTTCCCTTATGGATTTCAATCTGCAGAAACACTTCAATGGCCCATATCACCGGAAGCATAACGGCAGGATGCCTGCAAAGGACGGGAAGATTCCATGAAATTGCCCGCCACCCTCTCTTTTCACCGGGCTCTTTCTCCATGGAGTATTTCTCAAAGAAATTGTCAAGGAATTCCTCCGGGCCCATCTCGCCATCGGAAACCATTCCCTCCGGCACATCGAGGCCAAAGTAGTGATTGCACGTCAGGAAGACCAATCCGGCAAACTTGAAAAGCTTTAGGGTTCTCAGGGTTTCCCTGATATAGAGCCAATTCATTTTTTTACAGCGGCGAAGGATAATGGCAATATCGTATATATGCTTTAATAATGCTCCGAAATAGATCATATGCGTAGCTAAATGCAATATCTGATTAATGAGTTCATCTTCTTCCGCCATCGCCATAAACTCTAATTCGTTAAAACATATTGTCCGGGCGTGCTTCCATATATGCCCGTACCACTCCTCCACCTGCCGTGCGCCCAAAATTCCGGGGTGCAGGAGTGAATGGTGCAGTTCGATGTGCAGGCTTCCTTCCTTCCGGTATTCAAAGTGCACAGGGTGACTGGCCTCGCCTTCTTTTAAAACATACCCCCTGGATAATATCTCCAGATGCGCCCGCTGCTTATCCCGGTCTTGCACCAGTATGTCCACATCAGACATGGGCCTGTATTCCGGCTGATTGTAAAAACGCGCAATAGCCGGGCCTTTAAATACAATGGCAGGTATCCCGTCCTTCCTGAAAATGTCGATGATGCCTTTCAACTGCTTCAGCTTATGCAATTGCACGGTAGCCGAATACAGTACCTGCCTTTTCCAGAAGGATAAAACCTCCGGAGGCGGTTTATTCTCCTCCGGCAGGGTATGCGCAAGAGGGAAAAACAGAAAGCTCAAGCCCTGTTTGTAAGTCTCCTGAAAAAAAACAGGCCACTCTTCAGGCTCAACAGGTTCAAGCCTGGAGTTATCTTCGTGCAATGCTGCGGCCATCCATTCTATAAGTTTGTATTGCATGTTGTCCATTTTATCATCTCCCCCTGGGACCTAGCCCTCCAGAGCCATTCGTAAAAACCTCAATGACTTCTCCCTCTCCGCCTCGAGCAGTCCTTCCGCTATTGTATAGTCAATTGCCAGAGGGTCTCCGGAAATATCCGCGGTGTTTTTTATCTGCCGGTGCGTTAATTCCAGGATATCCAGCAATGAGGATATCCGTGAATTGGAAGTGCTGTGGGGGACCGTAAAAAACGGCTTCCTGTGGATAATGGAAAACGCCGTCCCATGAAAGGAATTTGTACATACACAGGCGGCCTTCCGGATCAAGCCGATAAAATCCCCCGGATCCGCATCATAAATGACCATATCCGCAGGCCTTACAAAATTCACTCCTGTCGCCGATATTACAACAACCGGCAGCTTCGTCACTTTCTTTACCCGGTTGATTAAGTCCGTCAAAAGCGCATTTCTCTGCAAGCTATAAACCAGAATATATTTTCCTTCCATTTTGGGAGTTTTTTTAAGCACATCCCACTCGGCGGCCTGGAGCAAGAGCGTCGGATCCAGAACAACCTCCGCATCCCTGTCCGCCAATTCCCTGATGATCCGCTTGCCTTGCATTTCACGCACCGAAAGGTACATGATTTTCGATAACAATTGGACTATTTCACCCCTGAGATGGGAGGGTACCGAAGTTTTCCCGAAACTCGGAGCATAGGAAATTGTTCTCGCCGTAAAGTACTGTGCAAACTCCAGAAAATAGGGCGTATGGATATATTGGCCTTTTTCGGCCTTCCAGATTTGATCGCTGCCGCATACGTAAGCATCATAACCGGGTGGATTCTTGCGTAAATCCTCATTGGAACGGTAAGTCTCTTTTGAGAGAAGGAAATAATCCCTCATAAACTGTTTGAATTTTTCCCGTTTCCTTTTCAACTCGTAATACCGGGGCAGGGAAAGCACATCACGGATAGTTCCTTTGATATTTCCGGAATTCTCAAAAATTCCATACCTGTCCGCTACGCCATGGTCTTTGTTGCAATAATTTATGATCTCACATTCATGCCCCATCTCACGTATTTTTCTACTCAAGGCATATGCCTGAAGAACGGCGCCGTAATTTTCGGAGTTGAAAAAAGTGATTGTACCAACTTTCATTCAAGCACCTTCCCTTTTACTATTTTTTTCAAAGAGCCCATCCTGTTCCTGACGAAATTGACTGCATCATAAGCCTCTTCAACTTTCAGCAGAAGGAGGGAGCCAAAATACGCAGCGGCTCCGGCAGCTGCGGCAATCATAAGATTGACGGCCCGTAGGAATGTACTCCCGCTTAAATTCAAGTTGTCCGTCAGTATGAATTCAACAAATTTAACAACTAAAACCATCATCCCGGTTGCTGCCATTGATTTTACCAAGCCTATGGCAATCCAGCGCCCCCGGATACCTCCAATTTTCCTTCTGAGCCGGACCAGTAACATCCCGCCGCTTAAAACAGCTGCAAGAGAGGTGCCGAAGGTTATGCCGGCAATTCCCAGAAACCTTGAGAGAACAAGGTTGAAGGTTATATTCATGACAATGACAATAATCCCATTGACCATGGCGGTCCGGGTGTCCTTCAAGGCGTAAAAGGCTTTGTTCAGGAGTTCGCGGTAAGCAAAGCCTATCACCCCCACAGACAGGCCGCACAGTGCAAAAGCCGTCCTCTGGGTGTCGGCTTCGGTAAATGCGCCGCGCTCATAGATCACCTGGATAATGGGAGTCCGCAATACAAAAAGGCATGCCGCCATGGGTATGGTCAGTATCGCAGCAAATCTCAACACCTTTCCGACGGTGTTGATAAAGCCGGGCATGTCATGGCTCAGCTGTGCAAATTTAGGGTACATCACCGCCGAGATGGAAAGGATAAAAATATTCGTGATCAGCGCATTGACCCGGAATGCGTAATCAAGGGCACTGATACTCCCGCTGTCGAAACCGGAGGCCAAAACCTTGTTGATAACAGAGTAAACCTGGTTAAAAGCCGTACTGATTAAAACTGGTCCTACCAATATTCCAATGCTGCGCAGCCCTTTATCTTTAAAATCAAGAAACGGCCTGTATTTAAAACCTTGCTTTTTCAGTGACGGAATCTGGATAAACAGCATGCTTACAAGGGAAAGCGCACTTCCGACAGCTACTGCCCGGATTCCATACCTGTGAAAAAAAACGATACTTCCGATGATGATCAGATTGTGGGGATACCATATGAGGGCCGGGGTGACAAAATGCCCGTGGGACTGCAGGTAGCCTGCCGCAAGGTTGGTAAGCACTAAAAACAAGGCCGCGGGTATGATGATCCTTGTCAAATCCGCCGCCAGGTCCGCAGTGGCCTTATCAATGCCGGGCGCCATAAACCTCACGATCAACGGGCTGCCCAGCATGCCCAAAACAATGATCACCAGCGAAAAGAGGCCAACCATTGTAAAAATATTGTTCAGAAACCTTTGCCTGCTTTCAGGATCATTTTCCTTTAACCTGTCACTGTAAACAGGAATGAAGGTTTGTACAATGGAAGCTGTGATCAGGGCAAAGAAAACATCCGGAACGGCAAAGGCTATTTTATAGGCATCACTATAGCTGCTTGCTCCGTAATAGGCCGCAAGGCTGCTTTCACGCAGGAGTCCCAGGACTTTGCTGACCGCGGTCAGTGCTGTCAAGGCCAGAGTGTTTGATATTAGTCTGCTTTTGTTCATCGCCGGTAAGCTGCCAATCCTTTTCTATCCTTTATCTTTTTATGCCTTTTTCTTTTCATAGCTATCTCCCTGAATGACTTTGCGGATTTTGCGGAGGACCCTTGTCGCAAAAAGAAAAACGTGAGCCACAAGGCCGGATAAAGGAAATCTGACATTGTTAAGAAAGAGCAAAGTCACGCTTCTGAACATGTTCCTGCGGCAAGGCCTTTCCAGCGCACGGTTCCCGTATACCGCCTTTGAAACTGCCGATTTGCGGACCTCCAGGGAGCCTTTTACCTCATCAAAAAGCTGCCTGCCCTTTTCACTATTCACCATCACAAGGGAGACCCCTTCCTGTGTTGCCTGGATTTCCGGATGTTGTACCTCGATCCCCCAATAATCACCGATGGAAATGTCGCCAACCCGGGCACGGCGTGCAAAACGGCAATGATAGCAGGAACGCCTCAGGATCAAGTCGTTATAGAAAAGACTGAGAAACAGGTTGTTTCTGAATATTTGCTTTGTCTCACAGCCGTCACGGTAGGAGAACACAAAGGTCGGCACCCTCCAGCCATTGGATTTGTCCCTGAACCGTACATCTGCGATCCTTTTTTTCGTTTTTGCTTCATGATACTTTATATATCTTTGAAAAAACCCAATGCTGCCTACGCCATGACACAGCAGGTCGACGGTAAACAGACCTTCCGTATCGCCCAGGGCCCTGTAAAGCCCGTCAATCTGGCAGGGAGTCCCGCAAAACAGCACCCTTTTTCCTTGCGTCAGTAAGCTTTTTGCCTCTCTGAAGGCATGCTCCGTATGGCTTTGAATATACTTCGAGCCCCTCAATTTCTTTAAGTCGTATTCATTATGCGCCGCAGCGTGAAGCAGTTCCATTTCAGCATTAAAGGCGGCTCCGAACACAGTACCTTCATACCGCAGGATACCTTGCGCCAGCGCGGAAAATGCGCCTCCGGATGCGCTTTCTCCCCGTACAGCCGCGTTTTTGCTCCATACGGCATATACGCTTTGCTGCTTCGAGGGTTCCGGTCCTTTTATGTTCAGCGCCGGACATTTTTTTTCACATAGGCGGCACCCCTTGCATTTATTGTAATCAACGTCCGGAAAAAAGAAGCCTTCGCCATTCGACACCATTTGAACGGATTTGTGGGGACATACTGCGGCACACGTTTCACAACCGGTGCACCGGCTTCCTAGATCTTCTATTTTAAGCATATTTGACAGCCTCCGGCAGTACTATAAATAAAACTTTCTGAATTGATCCTTCCATTTCTTTATATTCTCCGTCGGGACGATAATGGATGTGGTCACCTCTTGATGGACCGCCTCCGGAAGCCTCTCAATGTCACTGCGCTCAAAAACGTTGAGGTTGAAATCCCTCTTTTTTTCCGCCGCGCGGTTGTCAATCCCTATAATGAAGGTCCGCCGGCCCTTTTGCAAGGCACGGATACCGCCGTGCAGCCGTGTGCCGACATAATCCAGGTCCATGTCCGACGTCAGCACCCTGTCGAAGTTATCCAGTCCGGGAGCCAGTATCTCTACGCCCTTTTCTGCTCCAAGCTCGTTTTGCAAATAATCATAATCCTTCATTGCCTGTACCCAGAAAATGACCCGCTTATAGTTTTCCTTCAGTATTTCCATGAAACGTTTGTCCCTTTCGGGATCCTTCTTAAACTCCGTAAGCGTGCATAAGACATTCTCAGCTTTCTTCCTCGGTATCTTCGAACAATGTTCTTCCGTCAGCTTCCACATGGTAGGACAGCTGGTATTAATAACATTCTTAAAGCCCATTGCCTGCATTTTCCGCAAGGTATAGTCGTCGCGGACGCTGTGAAGGTGTTCTTTGGACAGCAGATTCTTATATACAAGCCTTGTATAGAAGTTGGGATTTCCCATATAAAAACGCCAGCCCACGCCAAGGAGGACCACCGGACCGGTATGCCAGGCGTTAAGCAGGGTCACATCCCACTGCCTGTATGGCCTGAACATGTTTGAATCCATGATGTTCGTGCCGCAGGCAAACTTCAGTCCCACATCCCTGAAGAATTTCAAATTATAGACCAGCGGCACCGGCGTATGGGTGGCAAACAATATCCGGAAGGCTTCGGGGAACAATTCCTTTATGACATGAAGGCAGCCTTCATAGGCAATTTCGTCTCCGGTGTCCTCCGTTGCAATGCAGGAAGTGTATAAGATTACCTTTTTCATGTGAAGATCCTTTCGTAGGTGTAATGAAAAGAATGCGAATTAAGGTGGGACAGGGATTTATACGAACCAAGATAGACAGCTCCCCGGCTGTCATTGCGAGGAGCTCTGCGACGCGGCAATCTCAACTTCCAGCAAGGATAGCATCATTCAGATTGCTTCGTTCCACTTACGTTCCGCTCGCAATGACAGGGTGATGTCAAAGTATTTCTTTCCTCTATGCGGGCATTGCTGCAAATGAAGCCGTATGCCAGCCAGATTACGGGATTTGTAAAATAGCTTCCGGGAATCTGATAGATAAAAACAAAAAGGAATAAGGGCAGTTTATATAACAGCGCCTCTTTATCTCTGATCGAATGCCGGAATACGCTTATCAACAAGATAAGCAAGTAAATAATAGAGAAAATGCCTCCCTCGATAATAAAATACATAAATGAATTTGCTACAACGGATACCAGGCCATACTCGCTATAGGTCGAACGGAAGAATTCGGTATTGATGTTTCCGAAACCTACGCCCGCCCCATTGGTATTGATCAAAGCGTTTTTCATTACCTCATAGCCGACATTCAGCCTGTACAATGCGGAGCTGTCATTGCCCGCCAGTGCAGCCTCAGCCCTTAAATAAATCGGGTTGTCTGCAGCCGCCAGGATATACAAAACCGCCCCTCCTACGAGCAAAATGCCTGCCAGGCTGATAATCACCGTTTTTGAACGCCTGTAGTAATACGCCAGCAGCATGGCTATACCGCTTAAGGCCAGGCAGATCATGCCGTTCATCCCCGCAGACAGGTATACAATGACTAACAGGGACATAAAAAAGAGTACATTCTCTCTTACGTTGATTTTGTTGATAATAAAATAAGCAATAAATACCAATAGAATACATACCTGGAACGACAGCGCCGAAGGCTCTATGTAAAAAAGCTGCAGTCTGTTAAGCACATATTTGTTGATGGTATCATTCGTCCTCCATAAAGGCGGGCTCCGGAAAAAAAGGCCAACCGGAATGGACAGCAGGAACAGGTACGAAATACTTCGGATAAAAGCGTTAAAATTGAACCTTTCCGCATTTTCCTTTACAAAAAACATAAGGAAGATGCAGACGAATATCTTGGCTATATTAACAAAAACCCTGGTTGAATCAATCGGAGAAAAGAACGCAATCTGGTATATCCCGTAGAATAAAATCGGGAGCCATGCAACAAAGGCCCGCCTGAATGCTTTTCCCATGTCCCTGGCAAAATCATAAAGCAGAAAGGGAACAACCAGAAAATAAAACAAGTCCAGATTCGGTGAAATAATGTCCTTCAAATAATAAACCAGTGCAAAAAGTAGCTCCATTCAAACACATCCTGTCATCCATCGTTCCTCTCAAAAAATGATTTGAGAATTTCCAATCTGGGCGTTGAGTCATATCGCTTTTTGTCGTTCCTATCCGTATTTGATTTTTCCGGATCCCAGACATCCGCCTCCCTGAAGGAGTGGTAGGACCAGCTCCAGCCGTATTCTTCACAAATTTCTATAACACTCCGGATATACTGGTTCCCGTTGCTCCCCAGCCACCGGGTGGCGCTGAATTCGCCGATAAACACCGGTATTTGGTGCTCGTCCGAATATTGCCTGATTCCTTCCATTTCCTCCCGCAGGTCCTTTTCATCCCAGTGCTTTCCGTTAAAGAATTCAATAAGACGATAGACCACGTCATACTGGGGCAGAACGTCATGATGAGTAAATGCAAGAGGCTGGTACATATGCACACTTAACACCAGGTTGTCATCCTCCGGAAGCTCCATATAGGGAGTACTGTCAAAATAATGCACGAACTTCCCGCCGGACGTCCTGATTGCCGGAAGCTCCAGGATGATGGCATGCTCGCTGTCATATTTCCGTATGGCTTTCACAAGTTTTTTGTAGAGGGCGTTTAAGTCCGCCGGCGTGCCGGGTTTGCCGCCATTGGGGATATAAGGCTCGTTGAACAGGTCATATCCGGCGATGACACTCCCCCGGGAACCATATCTTTTTGCAATCGTCTCCCATAAACGGATTACATATTGATGCCATTGATAATCTTTCCAGAATTCCGCGTCCTTCTTCTCAACGTTTTCTTTGAAACCAGGGTATATATGCGGGTCAATGACTGCCTTCACATTATACTTCCCGCACCATAAAAGGATATCGTCCAATTTTTTGAAGGCCTCTTCATTCATGTCGTAGGGCGCCTCTGTTTTCAACAGGGGCTCCGTTGCAAAAGCCACTCTTACAAGATTGCCCTTCATTTCAGAGAAGGCTTTGATATCCTCTTCCGTGATCACTCTTGCGGAGATATTCACCCCCCGGTAGCCTTGCCACCCGTATGAACCGTATTGCAGCGCTTTTCCGGTTATTTCACCGCCCCGGCTATCCTTGTCCGGTAAAACGCCATCCAGGCTCCGGACCTTATATGGCCAGATAAATAACACAATAAGGGTGATTATCATGAAAACTCTTGCAACCATCAATAATTCTTTTTTATTCACTTTCATGCGTCATGACAGGAACAATGCTTCATATTCCGAAACAATTTTATTCCATGTATACCTTTCCTGTATTTGGTGCAACGCTTTTCCTTCTAACTTATCTGCAATATTTCCATAATCCTTTTCCAGATTTTCTATTGTCCTTTTTAAAGCCCCCTCGACCTTGGTGAAATACAGCGCCGAGTCAAGCCCGACTTCCCTGTTGAAGACGACGTCCAGCAGAAGGTTGATTTTTGTTAATGCCATCGCCTCCAGGAGGGAAGGGTTCGTTCCTCCAACCTCGTGGCCGTGGATATATGCGAAAGCGTTCTCCCTGACAGCTTTTAAGAGCTGCTGATCATAAAGCGTCCCGACGAATTTGATCCTGCTGTCATGGACAAAGCCGGTTTTTTCAGCAAGCTTTTCATAGAACTTGTTCTTTTCAACATTGGTAATAAGGACAAGCTTTTTCTTTGATTTTGAAGCCATGAACTCCTTGAGGATATATTCAAAGTTGTTTTCGGGGACAAACCTTCCTACCGTCAAATAATACGCATTTGCAGCAATTCCGTGCTTTTTGCACCAATCTGCCGCTTCTTTCGATTCAAGGGTCAAGGAAGACCTTGTTGCATCCGCCCCGTAGGAAATATAAGTCGTACAGGGCACATACCGGTTATATTCCCTTTCTATATATTCCTTTATTCCCACGGAATCGCAGACCAGCAAAGCCGCATTTTTTACCATTAACCTTTCGGAGAATTTCCAATACCGCTTTACAAGCCAGTTCCATTTATCCCTTTTCCATTCATGTCCATCGGGGTTGACATATAGACGGATATTCATCTTCTTTAGTTTTTTTCTGTACAAATTCAAAAACGGGCCTATTCTGCATGCCAGGATGTAGATAATGCAATTGTCAAGCCGGTTTGCTTTTATATATTTTACGCATTCACTCAAGCTCTTTACATCATATAAGACGGCTTTTGCACTGCCAATATTGCAGACCTTTACCTCGAAACACCGTGCTTTATTATATTCATAGGATTTTTCTCCTTCCCCCAGGCAGGCAACATGATATTGAATATGCTTGCTTGCACAATTTGCCGTAAGATTCTCAAGAAAGGTTTCAAAGCCTCCATAGCGGGCAGGGATCCCTTTTGAACCGATAATGAATACATTAACCAATCACATAATCCTCCATAAGCAAGCTGTAATAAAAGTCTTTTACTTTACGGCTGTGGCCGTACAAATCGTGTGAGAAGCCCCTGTCCATGATATTGTTATGAATATTCCGTAAAATACTGCGGTCCTGTATAATACTTTTTACAATTTTATAGAGCTCCTGCCTGGAACCGTCATAAAAAAGCCCTGTAATCCCGTTTTTCAGCAAATCCTTAAAGCCTACGTTTTCCGACAGGACGACGGGAACTCCGAAGGAAAGCGCTTCAAGGCCGATAAAGCCGAAGGTTTCCTTCCACAGGCTGGGTATGATGATGACATGGGCGCTGCCGAATATTTTCTTCAGTTCATCGTATTTATACCTTTGAAAAAAGGTATAGTGGTCTGTAGCCTGTTTCCGCCCACAGCCGTAAATTGTCAAATGCCAGCGGGTGACCCCTTCTACCAGCAGTTGGTCGAGGCAATCCTTCAACACCGGGAAACCCTTCATCGGGCTGTCGGGACCAATATAGACCATGTTCAGGTCTTCGGTGTCCCTGTAGCTTCTTTTTACCTTGTTGCTTCGAATGTCAGCATGGGTGATGGGAATCACTTTGCCCTTTGCATTGAAAAACCGCCGGTAAACCTCCCTGGAAACCGAACTGTTAAAATGAAAACCGTCCATCATCCTGTAAATTCTGAAATAATAGTCCCGGAGCCTGACATATTCACAGGCCTGCGACAGGTCTACCTTCTCACGTAGGGCGGAAGGCTCTTCCGGACTTCTGGCGGACGCGCACTGCCGGCCGCCGCCGTTAAGCTTCGAATCAAGGAATTTAGCCAGTGAAAATAATCTGCTGCTCTTAACCAGCCTGTAGGGCCCCGATTGCATAATCCGTATCTTTTTATGACTGTAACCGGTTCCGTTGCACAGGATACACTTGCTGCCATGCATGGTATCGGAACAGAACTCCCCGTTGAAATCAAGGAGATTCCCTTTAGGACATAGCCCAAAATAATCGTGGGTTGTAAAAATCATTTTTATGCCGTTTTCCCTGGCAGCTTCAAAGAATTCCAGCGGAATACCCATCAGGGTATGAATATGGATTATGTCCGGTCCCGCTTCGTTTAAAAACTTTTGAAAGCAGCTCTTGCCGACGTCTTTATAAAAACCGGCAGGCTCGGCAATTCCCGAAACCAGCGGTACCGGAAGCGGGTTTATCAGTTCGTAAACCTTTATACCATATTCCTCTCCGTTATATGCAATATTGACCGCGGAATTGAACAGGCCATAGCGGCCGGGGTAAAGCAAATATACCTCATCACGCTTTTCCACCTGGACCTTCATCAGATCCAGGGAATATTTCGTCAACCCGCCTGTCCTAAAGGGAGGAAGCCCCAAAGATATATGCAGTATCTTCATTTAGCGCTCCTGTAAATAATTATATGCCGTAAAATACTTTTTGTAGGCATCCTTCTTTGCCCGGTTCAGCACAACCCCCAGGAGATTGGCATTTACCTTTTCCAATTGCTCTTTGGCCTTTTTGATTTCATAAAGCTTGGTCCGGCCTGTTTTTGTCACCAGCAATACGGCGTCCGACCTGGCTGCAATCAACGATCCGTCGGCTACGCTGGATAAAGACGGCGTATCGATGATGACAATTGCATATCGGTTTTTTACATCTTTCAGAAAGAATTCAAAGGTATCCGAACAGAAAAGCTCCATAGGGACGGAGGTATTTTTTCCGCTTGTCAGGTAGTGGAAATTCTCAATACCCGTCTTGCACAAAACCTTCTCCAGTTCTACTTGCCCCTGCAGATAGTCGGAGAGCCCGCGGATGGTCTCTCCGTCTAAAAGCTTTACTTTCGTCGGTTTTCGTATATCGGCGTCAATCAGCAGCGTCTTTTTGCCCCAGGCAGCCATGGTCCCGGCAAGATTGACGGCAAGGGTAGTTTTTCCCGTCCCGGGCTTGCCGCTGGCAATCGCCAGGATTTTGACCGCCTGGAATTCCGACCCGAAGCGGATATTGGATGCCAGCATCTCATAGGCATCCTTAACCGTCCTGTTAACATTCAGATATTCAGAAATCTTTTCTGTTTGCATGCTTTTCTCCTTTAGGTTGCATTCTGCGGACGCGCAATGCGCGCCCCTACACTTTTCAGACGCAGGTGTGCTGCTCGCGGCACGGCTGTATTCAGAAGGAGACATTCCCTCTTTTCATACGGGGACATTCCCTCTTTTCAAGCGGGGACATTCCCTCCTCATATCCCGTGACCCGTTACTCAGCCGGTGTGTCCCCTTACATTTTTAAGGTGATTTCCGGATTCACCCGGATACCGTGCTCGGGGATGATCCCGATGACCTGCAGCTTCAGAGCGGCTTCCACATCTTCCGCCTCTCTGATGGTCGTGTCAAATAAAACGTTTATATAGATAACGGCAAATACTCCAGCCATGCCTGCCAGCACCCCAAGAAGAATAGTTTTTACCGTGTTTTGGGAGACAGGCAGTTCCGGAGTTTTTGCTTCGTCCAGTATGCCTATGATTTCACTTCCCGTCAGTTCATGCATTTGCGCTGCAAAGGCCCGGCTCAAGGCATTTGCTGCTGCCGCCGCCAAAATGGGGTTGTTTGAAGCGGCGCGGATGCCCATCACACTGGAATCCTTCTGAAGATTGATTTTTATCATATTGCGAAGGTCATCTTCATCGATGGTAAAATTTTTTAGTTCGCCGATGGCACGGGAAGTCACCTTCCGCGTACCGATCATTGCGCTATAATCCTGCAAGAACTGCCGGCCGGCCATTAAATCCTGATAAATCAAACCTCCCTGAACTGAGGCGGTATTGCTCCGGTTCATTGCATATACCGTGGCTTCGGCTTCGTAAACCGGAAGTTTGAGGTATACGCCTAAGAACCACGCGGCACCACCCCCGATAACGGAAAACAGTATAAACAACCAGAGTTTTTGCGAAATTGCATGAAATAATTTATTCCTCTCCATCCTTTTCTCCTCAACGAAAATCTATATCATCCTTAGGTACTTTGCAGGTTTTGATTCATATACGCAGGATGATGCGTCTGCGACAGGGAAGCCCCGTCCCCATGCTTCCCGGCATTTCACATTCCTGTACACTCCCCAGCTTTCTGTCCTTCTCCGACAGGAGCGGCTCTCCAATCCCCTCCAGCGGCCATTCGATCCCGATCTCAGGATCATTCCAGAGAATCCCGCCCTCATCCTCCGGGTGGTAAAAATCTGTGCATTTATAAGCGAACTCCGCTTCCTCCGACAGCACCAGAAAACCATGGGCAAACCCCTCGGGAATATAAAACTGCTTCCTGTTTTCGCCGGACAGAAGGACTCCAAACCATTTTTTACAGGTTGGCGAATTCCTTCTCAAGTCCACGGCCACATCAAAAACCTCTCCCCGCAAGACCCGCACCAGCTTCCCCTGGGGATGGGTTTTCTGAAAGTGCAGACCTCTGAGAACACCTTTCCTTGACATGGACTGGTTGTCCTGGACAAATCGCACCTTCAGACCGGCTTCCCTGAAGCCGTTGTAATTATAGGTCTCCATGAAATAGCCGCGACGGTCCCCGAATACTTCGGTCTCAATGATAAACAAACCTGAAATGCCTGTCTCGATAAGTTCAAACCTGCCCACCTGTTTCATCCCCTCACTGCTGTTTTCTTCTTTCAGGAGGGACTTTCCCTCCTAAGTATAGCTTCACGTATATTCGTTACCAGATAAGTCTGGCTCAACTTGTCTGTCATTGCGAGCGTAACGTGAGTGGAGCGCGGCAATCTCAATGATAATCCTGGCTAAAAGCTGAGATTGCTTCGTCGCAGGCTCCTCGCAATGACCATGCCATCAAATGGCACACCTAATTATGAAAAGTGTAGGGGCGCGCATTGCGCGTCCGCAAATGCAATCTGTGATAAACAGCTACCCTGACGGCCAATGGCCGCCCCTGCATCAAGCTTTTCATACCAATGACACACGTGAGGGCACACCACCAAGAACAACGAAACCAAGGAGTTTCACAGCAATGACAACGTGTTCTAACTTATAGGGAGCTATACTAAGTATCTATTGCTATTTCTGTAAAGATAATTTTGCAACTTTCGTTGCCGTATTGGTTACGTTATCCATCCATTCCCCGTTTTGCAGATACCACTCGACGGTCGCTCCGATACCGTCTTCAAAGGCGGTCCTGGGGGACCAGCCAAGCTCACGGCGTATTTTCCCGGGATCAATACCATATCTCCTGTCGTGCCCTTTCCTGTCCTCGACGTATCGGATCAGATCCTCGGTAATGCTGCGGTTTACCTTCTCATTTAGATAACGGACGATGGTCTTTACAATCTGAATATTGGTTTTCTCATTATGCCCGCCGACATTATAAACCTCACCCGGCCTGCCATTATGCAGAACCATATCGATAGCCGAGCAGTGATCTTCCACATACAGCCAGTCTCTTATGTTCAAGCCATCGCCATAAACAGGAAGCGGCTTCTTATTAAGGGCATTGGTAATGATCAATGGAATGAGCTTTTCAGGAAACTGGTACGGGCCGTAATTGTTGCTGCACCGGGTTATATTTACCGGCATTTTATAAGTATCATAATAAGCTTTGACTATAAAATCCGCCCCAGCCTTGCTCGCAGCGTATGGACTATGGGGGGCAAGGGGAGTAGTTTCGGTGAAATATCCAGTTTCACCTAAGGAGCCGTATACCTCGTCGGTGGATACCTGGAGGAACTTCTTGCCCGCCATGAAATGTCCCCTGTCCTGCCAGCTTATTTTGGCTATATTTAGGAGGTTGGCAGTGCCAAGATAGTTTGTTTTCAGAAAGGGGTCGGGATCCGAGATACTTCTGTCCACATGGCTTTCCGCTGCAAGGTTCACCACAAAATCCGTATTCCTTGACGCAAAAATGCTCCGGACCAACTCTCTGTCGCAAATGTCGCCCCGTATAAATTCATAATGCCGGTTATTCCCGATCCCGGACAGATTCTCAAGGTTTCCGGCATAGGTCAGCTTATCCAGGTTGATCAGCCTGTACTCCGGATACTTCTTCAGCATATAGAGGATAAAATTGCTGCCGATAAAGCCCGCACCGCCTGTAACAAGCAAAGTTTTCATGCGCTCACCTCGACGGAATAGCCGGTTTCCCCCTTCAGGACAATTTCCATATCCTCCGCAAGAATATTCGCACAGGCCAGGCTTTCAAAAGTCCCTGCGTCCGTCCACCAGCCCGCCAGCACGTCGCTGGTCAGGGCTCCTCTCCGGATATACTCATTGTTGACGTCGGTAATTTCCAGCTCCCCCCGGTAGGAAGGCTTCAGTGTTTTTATGATTTTAAAGACACTGCTGTCGTACATGTAGATTCCGGTAACACAAAAACCGGACTTCGGCGCCGCCGGTTTTTCCTCGATGGATAGGACCCTGTCGCCATCCAGCTCCGCAACTCCATATCTCTGCGGATCAGAAACCTCCTTGATCAGGATTTTCGCCCCTTCCTTCTGGTTTTGGAACCTCTTTACAAAAAAGCGCAGGTTGTCCTGGAAAATATTGTCCCCCAGGATTACGACACAGCCGTCGTTCCCGACAAAGCCTTCGGCCAGATTCAAGGCCTGAGCGATTCCCCCGGGTTGGTCCTGTATCCTGTAAGTAAACTTCAACCCCATTTCACAACCGCTTCCAAGGAGATTGACAATCGCTCCCGCATGTTCCTTGCCGGTGACGATAAATATATCGTCGATCCCCGCTTCCTTCAATTTGAAAACCGGGTGGTAAATCATCGGGTACCGGCCTACCGGCAGCAGATGTTTATTGGTGACCTTGGACAGGGGGAACAGCCTTGAGCCCGTCCCTCCCGCCAGAATAATTCCTTTCATGCCGGATTCCCTCCTTTCAGATATTCCTCCAGCGCCTCTTCCCAGTGTCTGAAGGTGTTGATGTCCAGCAGCTTGAGCATATAGTTGTCCAGTACGGTATATCTGGGCCTGCTGGCAGGCCTGGCCAATTCCGCTGTGGTAATTGTATTTATATTGACGTTCATCCCTTTTAGCTGGAATATTTTTTTAGCGAATTTATACCAGCTGCAAAAACCTTCGCAGGTGGCGTGATAAGTACCGTAATTCTCGGTATTCATCAGCTTGATGATACATTTTGCAAGATCAACGGTGCTGGTAGGGCTGCCGAATTGGTCACCCACGATATTCAATACCGACTTTTCCCTGGCAAGCTTTAACATCGTCCGTACAAAATTATTTCCTTCTCCATACAGCCAGGCCGTTCTTACAATAAAATGCTTTGGATTCGTCTCCCTGACCAGCATTTCCCCCAGGGCCTTGCTCTTCCCATAAACGCTTTGCGGGTTAATGGGATCAAATTCCTTTTTGGGTACGTTTCCTGTTCCATCAAAAACATAATCGGTAGAAACCTGTACGATGCGCGCGCCTATTTTACATGCCCCAACGGATAAATTCTGGGCTCCGATGGCATTGATCCTGAATGCGTTAAGTTCATTCGTCTCACATGCATCCACGTTGGTATAGGCAGCACAATTGATAACTACATCGGGTCTGGTTGCTTCGATTAAGTTTATAACCTGACTCTGGTTTGTTATGTCCAGATTATGTACATCCGTTTCCGTCATTTCACATTCCTTTGCCGTATAGCCGAGCTGCCTGCCCAGCTCCAATCCCAGCTGCCCCCGGCACCCCGTCAGCAATACTTTCATAATCTCCCCTGCCTTTCTTGGTCTCGCTCCCTCTAAAGTGGGCGCGCATTCCGCGTCCGCACATGCGCCGGGACGGCTCTTGCCTGCCGCGCACCCTTCGCCATTCCATGGTTGCACTTGCTGTCACGGGCGGACGGCCAATGGCCGCCCCTACAGTTGCCTTACGGCCAAATGGCTCCCCGTACATCGAATGCCTTACGCCGATGGCCACCTGCATCAAGCCTTTTTTCATACTAATGGATAAGTGCTTAAAATGCTTTGCTGTCCCCCAGCAGGACCGGTATGGTCTTCAGTATGATCTTTAGGTCGTATCGGAAGCTCCTCTCGCGGATATACTTCAAATCAAGCCGGATCATCTCTTCAAACCCGACGGCATTCCGCCCGCTTATCTGCCACAGCCCTGTTAAGCCGGGCTTTACAGATAGCCGCAGGCTGTGCCACGGATCATACTTCTGCACTTCTCTTACAATGGGCGGTCTTGGACCTACAATGCTCATATCCCCCGCAAGCACGTTAAAAAGCTGTGGAAGCTCATCCATGCTTGTTTTGCGGATGATCCTCCCAACCTTTGTGATTCTTGGGTCTTCCTTTATCTTAAACATAGGACCGCTCACTTCATTTTTGTTTTCCAGTTCCTTGAGCCGCTGCTCCGCATCCGGTACCATGGAACGGAATTTGTACATATTGAAGACCTTTCCTTTAAACCCGTTTCTCTTTTGTGAAAAGAATATAGGCCCGGGGGAATCAAATTTTATCGCAAAAGCAATTGCGGCCAACAATGGGGATAACAAAATGAGCCCTGCCAGAGCCGCGGCAAAATCGAAAATTCTTTTAACCACCAGATAACCTGCGGAAACATTATAAAAGAGAGCTCTCTGTTCAACCGCGCTCACGATATTTAATTGGGTTTCCTTCATAAAAATCTCCTGTTTAAAATGCATTTTACCTGTCGTGACAGAGAACCGTCCCCCGTCAAGCTTGTCTAGCCGATGACCTTGTACAATTTTTCTTCCAATCCGTCCAGCATATTTTTTGCATTCCTGTAGAACAATTTATGGGCATAATGCTGACCTGACCAGCGGATTACGTTCTTGTAGGCTTCCATATACCAGTTGGTATAGTCCTCGGCATAATGGGCATTGGAAGCTACCATATCCACAAGATTCATTTTAATCAACTGCTTTGCAAAGTCCTTGACTCTGCTGCCATAGACTCCTGTAACGCTGGCGGCATCCACCTGGATCATGCAGCCGGCTTTTACAAAAGCGACCAGTCCCCTGAAATTATTCAAAAAATTCCGGTTCCTTTCGGGATGGGCAATCACAGGAATAATGTTTTCCAGCTGGAGCCTGTTGATTGCCTCAAAGCAATGGGTAAGCTTTACACTAAAGGGAAATTCAAAAAGCATTTGTCTTGTCCTGCCCAGCGTAAGCCGTCCGCTGTTGGCCGCAATTGCCGGGTCAAAAGGGTTTATAAACACCTCGAAGCCTATTTTGATAGCAACTTCATAATCCTGAGCTTTAAACAAAAGCTCTTGATAATTTTCTTTTACCCGGTCTACATTATATACATTCTCATGATAGTGGGGTGTTGCAATAATCACACTTATCCCCAGCTTTTCCGCTTCCTCCACCATCCTCAGCGACTGTTCGATGGTAGACGGGCCATCATCCACTCCGTGAAGGATATGGCAGTGTATATCAATCATAAATCCCACCTCCTCTTTCGCCTATTTATCATGCGCCCCTATCCAAAAAGGCATAGCTTCGCCCTTTCAGCCTGAAAGGTCAGCCCTACCCGATATTGAATCTCCCTATGTCCTCATCTTCTTTTCCCCGGGCCGAAACACCGGAGGTCGGAGTCAGATTCTTTAAGCACCGGCGAAAAATATAGCTTACGCCGGCTGCAGCATATTAACACTCAACTCTACCAGCCTTTGCTCGCCGATAAAGTTCAGCCTTACCTTTACTCTTCCTTTTCTTTTGTCAATTGTTTCAATGATTCCATCCATCCCGAGCAGAGGTCCGTCGACAACAATTATGCTGCCGTTTTCCACAAAGACATCGGATATGCCGATAATGTCGTTATCCGTAATCAGTCTGCCGATTACGCTGATTTCATTTTCCTCGATTTCCGTGGGACCGTTTTTATCCCCGAGCAGCCGGATGACGCCCGGCGTGCCCTTCATGCCGTAATATTCGTCTGTACCCAGGTTCCCATTCAAAAGCACATAGCCGGGAAAGAGTATCCGGATTTTGCAATCCCATTTTCCATCTTTTCTTTCCCTCATTTTCCGTTTGGGGACTAAGATCCTCAAGCCGGTATTGCTCAATTTATACTGAAGCCGTTCCTTTACACGTTCCTCTTCGCCGCTCATTACAAATAAAGCGTACCATTTACACCGCATAAATCCCACCTTCCGGCATCCTGGCGGCATTCCCGAGCAATTGCTTTTCCCATGCTCCTCCCCCGGCCGTTGCCGAATTTCTTCATGGATTTCAGGTCGCCGTCTTTTTTAATCATTATATCCGCTGAATATTAACTGAATTTTTCCAAATCTTGAAAATTTATTTCAAAATTATTAAAATTTATTACAAGGCAAACAATAAAAAATGCCGCAGATCACTATCCGCAGCGTTAGGCACCGGTGTTCCCGGATCAGAAGGTTTCTTTGATATAGAGGAATTTCGTCTGGGAAAGGTCAATATCGGTATACAGTTTCCCCGGATCGTACGGGTCTTTCCGGAATATGCGCACCACCGGGCTTTGCGGCAAAAGCTTGTTCTGGCCGACAACGATGCCCTTGTGGTTTGTGTTCAGGATAACGCCTGAACCGTTGGGATAAAGGGCCAGGTGAGAAACAAACTTTTCCATGATCTCCGGGTCAAAATGTGTATTGCCCAGCTGTGCAATCTGCCGGTATACCTTATCGGGCGAAAATTTGCTTTTGTATACCCTGTCATTGGAAATTGCGTCGTATACGTCGGCTATAGCTGCAATACGGGAGAATAACGGTATTTCATTCCCTTTCAGCTTCCTGGGATAGCCCGAGCCGTCGTATTTTTCATGATGGTACAGCGCTATGCTTGCCGTTTCCTCCGGCAGATTGATGCTTGTAAGGATTTCATAGCCATATTCGGTATGCTTCTTTATTTGATCAAATTCGACTCCCGTCAGCTTCGAAGGCTTTTTAAGCACACTGTCGGGTATAATGGCTTTGCCGATATCATGCAGCATTGCCCCGGTGCCCAGATTTCCAAGGGCTTCCCTGTCAAGACCCATATCGATTCCCACGATCAGCGACAGGACGCTGACATTTACGGAGTGCTCGTAGGTATAATCGTCAATCGACCTCAGCCGGGAAAGGGTGAGAAGGATCTCCTTCTTTGAAAGCAGCTGGTCAATGATATCTTCAACCAACCGATGTATTTTGTCTATGTTTATGTGGCTGTGGACGCTATATCTGACCATGATTTTTTTGACCTGCATATGGGCCTGGACCCTGGTCTTTTCATAAATAACTTCGTCAATGGGAAGTTTGCCCCGTTCCTCTTCCACCATAACAGATTCCACATCAGAATTATCTTCCACATATAGCTCGCTAATTCCAATATCCTCCAGTTGCTTGATAAATCTGTCCATGATGACAGTACCCTTTGAAACAAGCATTGTTCCATAGCTGTTATATATGTCTCTGGCAACTATTGTTCCCGGCCTTATGTCATCAAGATAAATCTTTTGCATTTCCCCCACCATTTGACGTTTTTCCTTTACTGGATCCGTCATATGCTTGCCTTTCAGAAACACGGAAAATCCTACTGCCCATTTTTCTGCAACTGCCGGCCGGCGAACCCAAGCTCGCAGAAAACCTCACGGGGAGTTGTATTTTCATGATTGCCCGACAAACTGGCTATTCTTACGGTCTCCCGGTTAATCCCCAGTATTTCCGCTATATTTCTTCTGGACAGATTTGAACCGTTTATAAGATAAATAATCATGGAATCCCTTACTTTCCTGCTTTCAGGTCTTTTTAAGTCATTGATGGTCAACGTGTTGTCCTTGAGATAATTCTGAATATGCTCTTTGATATTTTCCGAGCCAATTTCCTTTTCTTCAAGCAAGTCCAGAAATCCTTCTGCAGCTTTTGCCCGGCTGTATTTGATAAATTCCGACAAAGCCGAAGCTCTGTGTCCTGAAATCAAATCAAGAACCATGCTGCAATCTGCAAGCCCTTCTTTGCGGCGTTGGATATACTCCGGATAACTGCTCCAGAAATAGTGGTCCATATATGCTATCCCGGCCTTTTCAGGGTTCTGGTGTACAAATCTTATCACAGCATGCAGGGATTGGTCATCATCCACCGTTTCGCTTTTGAAACGGTCTTGAAATACATGTCCCGATCTTGAATACTTTTTGTTGAAATAACTTGCATAGCTGGTGGCAGCTTTTTTGAGTATCCGTGAGATGTCATCGCTTCCTTCGCGGATAACGAGGTGGATATGATTGTTCAGTATACAATAAGCATAGATAAAAAATGCCTTATCCCGCTTTTTTTCCTTCAGGATATGCAGCATTTTCCTTTTATCTTCATCCTCGATAAAAATATCCTGTTTTTCCGTTCCGCGAAGCAATATATGGTATACCTGGCTTCTGCTCCGCATTCTGGCTTTTCTAGCCATTCTGGTACCCCTTTGATGAATTCATCTTTTGTAGTATTAAAACCGTCCCTTCGACAAATTTAAGTTTAACATAATTATACAGCTATGTCAATTAAACCGTCCCTCTGACAAAAATTATATTTATATTACACTATACCTTTCCTTTCAGCTTTTTTCTTGAGCCTTGAAGGAGGTGCAATGGTATAAATTTACTGAAGCTTTGAAGTACCTTCTACATCCGCCGCTTCATATAGGTCCAGAATAATTAATGCTATGGATGCCAAATATATGATAGTCTTCCAGCCGCCTTCCTTCCAGACATCACTTAATACTATCATGAAGCACGGCTTACCATCAAATTGCAGGTTCCGTCTCCGTTATTGGAAAACCGTACTTGATAGGGCGTATCCATGAAACGGTTGTGCGGGATACCCAGCTGCAGGATGAATTTTCTATAAAGTGCTGCTAGAAATTGCAATTTGTCTTGATTTCATTGCGAGGGTCGCTTACAGCAATCTCTGCAAACCTTAAAAGCGAGATTCCCGGGCCGCATGGGCGAGCAGCAGGCCAAAGCCTGCGACCAGCCAGGTTGCATGGGGGAGCAGTAAGCTCTGCTTACGACCAGCCCCACGTCGCTTTGCTACTCGGAATGACAGGATAAATTTCATATTGCGAATTGAAGAAATTGCATAAAAAGGGTGAAAATTTCTTGTAAATCGTGTATAATGGTATTATCCCCGGACAAAAGAATAGGAGGTCAGACTCAAGTTGAACAAAAAAATATATACAGGGTTTTTGCTTTCTTATCTTCTTGTATTTCTTATTCCAATCGTCATGAACGTCAATATACAAAACCATCTTATGAAAATCCTTGTACAGAGCGTAAGCGAATCCAGATTGCATACTCTGAACCAGTATGTTACCATCATGGATAAGCATTTCGAAGAGCTGGACAACGTTTTTTCCAAGATCAACGAAAATAATACCCTTCGTTTCCTTTCCTATCGAACAAGTCCCAGGCAGGATTCCACCATCATAACAAGAATACTGAATGCCAAAACCTTTATGACGGAGAACAGATATAACGGCATTTCCGACGAGTATTTTGTCTATCTCAAAAGTCCCGGCGTCCTGATCAGCCAGAAATATAGTTTTTTGGACGAAGAGTCCTTTTTCGGCAGATATTTCGAATATGCGGATAAAATGAGCGAGAGGGAATACGAAGCTCTATTCGGCGAGAAGGTTTATAACAAAACCCTTCTGCCCAGCACAAACATTAGAATAGGCGCATATTTTGACGATTACCTGCTGTATTTGCAGACCTTTCCCATCGCATCCACTCCCGCAGGTACATTTTTTGTTCCCATTAAAGTTTCGAATATTCTGGATGTGCTTTCCGAAAGCAGGGTTGAGGGCAGTTTTATCTATATTACCGACGCCTATGGGGAAATCCTGCTGAATACCAGCAAGTACGACAATGGCGCACTCAAAGAAATAAGCCTGAATTTACAGGGAAAGCAGTTTCTTAATACCGATGTCCAGGGAGAAAAAATGCTTGTCATGCAGGTTAAGTCCCAATACAACAACATGGCCTATACAAGCGTTATCCCCCAAAGCTACGTTTCGACGCAGCTTGAAGGCGTGCGGGCGGAGCTTTTATATATCATGGGGATTGCCATTGCCGTAGGGGTCATCTTTTTGCTCGTGATGGCCTATATCAATGGAAAGCCGCTGAGCGACACCCTCATTCTGATAAGCGGCAATAACAAATCCGAAAGCTTTAAGTTCATGCACATGAGCTATATTTCCAAATCCGTCTCCCGGCTCATTGACAGCAACAAAACCTTAAAGCTGCGCATCGACCTCCAGCGGCCCCACATGAAAATGTTCCTTGTGGAAAGGCTTCTCAAGGGCTCCTTCAAGCCCAATGAAACGGAGGAAACCCTGCGGGGCTCCCTGGAAAATCTTGAAATGGCGCCTCTTACCGGTGAATTTGCCTCGGTGATATTTTTCATCGACATCCCCGACGAGCAGCTGGAGCTGGTGGAAGTCGACGAATTCGTCGCCATAAAGGAGCTTGTCAAGGCGGAGCTCATCTCTGTTTTCCATAATGAAGAGTATTATTATGATATCGATTCCGCCAAAAGCGCATTCGTCGTCAGCAAAAGCTCCTTCGAGGGAGACCTGGGGGAGGTTTTGACAGCCCTTTCCCAGTCCATCGCCTCCAGGCTTAAAGTACCGGTCATCTTCTTTGTAGGCTCCTCCTGTACCGATTATTTAAAGCTTTCAAAGTCCTATGACGAAGCGCTGGAAGCCTTCAACCACCGTCCGTTTTACGCCGGAAAGCCCGTATGGTTTTATAATGAGGAATACAAGGCGAACGAATATTTTTACCCCACAAGCATGGAGGAACGGCTGATCAACGCAGTGCGCCTCGGAGACAAGGAGCTTGTATCGGAGCAGCTGCGCCGGGTTTATAAAAAGAACATCATCAGCAGGGGCCTTAGTCCCATCATGACCCGGTATCTGCTGCATGAGCTTGAATGTACGCTGATAAAGGCTTTGCAAAGCATTGACGACGATGAAATCGATACGGATTCCCTGCAGAAGGAAATCTTTGACCTTCACAGGCTCAAAGGCTTTCTGGAGCAGTTTCAAAGGCTTACGTCCTGTTATGACCGGGCCTGTGACCTTGTACAGAAAAGCAAGCAAATGAAGAGTTCCCACACCATAGCCAACATCAATAAATACATGGACGAAAACTATATGAACCCCAATCTGAGCCTGGGCATGGTTGCGGAAAAGTTTAATTTTACAGGCGCCTATTTGTCCATCCTGTTCAAACGGGCAGACGGCATGAATTTTTCCTCCCGGCTGGAAAAAATACGCATAGGCCATGTCTGCCGCCTGCTTGAAGAGGGCGGGACGCTGGAGGTTATTGCTGCAAAAACGGGCTATAATTCCGTACATGTCATGCGCAACGCGTTTAAAAGGACCATGGGAATGAATCCCAACGAATACCGCTCCCACTCCAGGAAAGCTTGAAGTCCGCCGGGCTTCAGTCTATCGCCTATGGCATGACAGAGCAGGAAGAATACTGAAGGGACTGTCTCAAAAGCGGAGTGCCCATTGGGCACTCCCTGCAAATTGTGTTGTTACGTGCTTGGTAACCTCAATGTGCAGGGATGCGCATTGCGCGTCCGTTTATTTTGAGACAGCCCCTTCGTTTGACGGCCGGTATCCTTTTATTCGCCCAGCTTTTTAAATTGATCGAAATATTTCTGGTAAATTGTAAGATATTCTTCAAGCTGATACTGTTTAAGCTGGTTTGTATAGGAATCCCAATCCTTGTCAAGACTCTTTTCCCCAGTGGCAAATTGCGCTATGCTGGTTCTTACAAAGTTCTGAAGATTTAACCGTATTTCCGTAAAATAGGAGATCTCATCCTGGTTTTCCATGTAAATCTCTATATTTTTCGGCAGGTATTCGGGATAAAAATACTTGATTACCTTTTGTGTCTCTATGGTCAATCTCGCTTCATAACTCTCCGGAATGTATAAATCCTCCGGGACAGGGTCGGAAAGCTGCCTTGACGCATAGGAGTCGTCAAAGGGAGGGATCCAGAGCGTATCCTTCTCCTTGGCTCCGCCTGCCGCGCCGTAATCGGAATTGATCCAGTAGAGAGCTTCGAGGCCTAAAGCCGACGGCAGCGGCTTTTCCAGCTTGCCCCAGCCGGAACCCTCGGGTCCGTGGCGGCGGGTCATTTCACATTCCTTATCCAGCATAAAGTCGCCAAGCATAAATGCCGCCTCAGGGTTCTTGCACTTATCGGTAACAAAGAATGTAAAGTTACCCGTACGATCCCTGAAATCGATTTTCGGCTGCAGCCTGACACCCTCCGGTCCTGCAACGGGAGGAAGGGCCACAATGGCTTTGTCCATCTCCTTGTTGTTCAGGTCGATCCCCATGGCAAAGTGGTCTGCCGTATACGCCCCGACAGGCGAAGGCTCCTGACGGACTACCTGCTGCATCTGGTCTGATTTTTGTGTAAAGCTTGCTACGTCCAGAAGCTTTTCATCCACCAGCTTCTTAACATAGCGCAGCCCTTCCCTGAAGGCTTCCTTATCCGCAGAGAAAATTACTTTGCCGTCTTTGGCATAGGACATGGACGCAGCCCCTGCCTCCACTCCCTGAAGGTCAAAGGGAATGAAGGAATTCATCAAATAGCTTGCCGTCGGACAGCTCCAGTCGATACTTCCCGTAAGAGGAACCTCGTCCTTTTTGTTGTTGCCGTTGGGATCCTTATCCCTGAAAGCGACAAGCATATTGTAGAATTCTTCTGTTGTCTGGGGCTCACTGATATTAAGCGTTTTCAGCCAGTTCTGGTTGATCCAGAGCTTCGGATAGGCCTGCGTATGATACGCCTCGTCAATTTTTATAAAGCCGTAGATATTGCCGTCCTTTGCATAGGCCAGCTGCTCATATTGAGGATTTTCAACCATCAATTTCTTTAAATAGACAGAATTGTTTTTGATGTAGTTATTCAAAGGGATGAAAATTTTGTCCACCATCCCCAGCTGCATCACCTGTGCGCGCTGGACCTCTTTTGCCACAACATCGCCATAGTCCCCGCTGGCAAGGAGAAGATTAAATTTTGCATCGGGGTCTGTTGAAGGAAGAACGTTGAACTTAAGCTTTGTGTTGGTGTGATCCTGTATGTATTTGATGGCATTGTTGCTTTCATCCAGCGGTATCTGGTCGCTGACGGATGTGGTAATTGTCAGGGTTACCGGTTCCCCCTTTTCAGTGGGAACTGCGCTTGCCTGTGTTCCTGAGGTCGCTGCGGGTGTCTGGGATTGCTGTACTTCCTGCTTGCCCGTACAGGATGAAAGAATGATTGCTGCAAGCATGCTGCCTGCAAGCATTACGGCTAGTTTCCTTTTCATCTTTTATTTCCCTCCTTGATTTTTCAGGGTTTTTCCATTCCCTGCCTCTCCAATACTGATTCCTTAGTACAGATCTACGTATATCCGCTACCGGATACGTTTGACATCAACTCATCTGTCATTGCGAGCGTAACAACGTGGAGCGTGGTAATCTCAGCGACGCAATCCTGGCTAAAACGTAGATTGCTTCGTCGCAAGCTCCTCGCAATGACACACGTGCTTTTCGGCAAAAGCGGCAATAGGATGTTGATATTGGCATATGTGCTCCTTTTGCCAGGTACAGCTCCATGTAAGTTAGCTACCAGATAGAACAGCAAGCTTCCGGAACGAGCCTCCGCGCGTAAGCCCATCCAACCTAAAAAAGTTACGGCACCACCTCCGTTCCATTCCTTGATTTTTATAGATGATATCTATCTAAAACCGGCTTCGGGCCGCCCTTAGCCCTTCAGGGAACCGACCATAATCCCTTTGATGAAATATCTTTGTACAAAGGGATAGATCATTAAAATCGGAGCAGTGGATACGACGATTAAAGCATATTGAAGCAGCGTCTTTAAGGCCGCCTTGTTCATCTGGGCGCTCAGGCTTAAATCAAAGCTTCCGCTGTTCCCCTGGACCAGCAGGGAACGGAGCACAAGCTGCAATGGATACAAATCCCGGTTGTTCAGGTAGATCATGGCATCAAAGAAGGAGTTCCATTTTGCTATGGCATACAGAAGCACAATAACCGCTATAATGGGCGTGCTGAGAGGGATTACCATGCTCCTGAAAAAACGCCAGTCCGAACACCCGTCGATGGATGCGCTTTCAAATATCTCACCGGGAATCGTGCTCTGCATGTATGTTCTGGTGATGATAATGTTCCAGACGCTGAGCGCGCCAGGAAGGATGATTGCCCACACTTTATCGATGAGGTCCAGACTTTTCACCAGAAGATAGGTCGGGATCATGCCGCCGTTTATAAACATCGTAACGGTAAACAAAATCATGACGAAGCCCCTTATCTTTAAATCCTTGCGGGTCAAAGGATAGGCAGCCAGAAGAGTGAGGACCACACTCACGAAGGTTCCCGCGGCGGTGTAAAAAATGCTCATCAGAAAGCTCTTAAGGATATAAGGCGACTGCAAAATAACCTGATACCCCTCTGTTGAAAATTCTACCGGCCAGAAATATACCCTTCCCGATGTCACAGCTTGCGTAGAACTGAAGGAACTTGTCACGATAAAGATCAACGGAAGCAGAATGACAAGCAGTATCACAATCAAAACAGCGTAGATGATTGCCATTAATATTCTGTCCGGGATGCTGTCAAACATTTTTATGCTTTTATTTCTTTTCCTTATGAAGCTCATCCTCTTTCCCCTCTCCCCTACCATAAGCTTGTTTCCCCCAGCTTGCGGGCGCCCAGATTGGCGGCCACCAACAGCGCCAGATTTACAACGGCATTGAACAATCCCACCGCAGTCGCATAGGAATATTGCATTTGCTCAATACCTCTCTTATAAACGAAGGTTGAAATCACTTCGGCGAGGGGCTGATTCACGGGATTCTGCATAAGCCATATTTTATCAAACCCAAGGCTCATGATGCCGCCAATGGCAAATATAAGCTGGATAACCACCGTCGGCATAATGGCCGGGATGTCGATGTGGCGGATCTTTTGCACCCTTGAGGCTCCGTCGATGACCGAAGCCTCTACAAGACTTGGGTCAACCGCCCCAAGAGCCGCTATATAGATAATTGCAGAAAAGCCCATGGTCTGCCACAAGCCTGTCCATACATAGATGTGGCGGAAATAGCCGGCCGTCCCCATAAAGTCTATGCGCGGAAGTCCTATAATATCAAACAGGTTATTCACCATGCCGATCCTTAAGTGAAATATTTGTAAAATCATTCCTACCATAACCACCGTTGATATGAAATACGGTGCGTAGGTAACTGTTTGCAAGGTCTTTTTGAACATTTTTCCTTTTACTTCATTTAAAGCAACGGAGAATACAATCGGTATGGGAAATGTGACAAGCAAACTGTAAAAGCTTATCACCAGCGTATTGGTCAGAAGGATTTTCAGCATCGGCGATTCAAAGAACTGCCTGAAATACTTCAGGCCCACCCAGGTTCCTCCAAACAAGCCGTCTCTCATGGTAAAATCTTTAAAGGCCAGGGTTATGCCATATAAAGGTACATAGTTGAAAACAATGATAAAAGTTACAGGCAAAGCAAGCATGAGATAGAGCTGCCAGCGTTTTTGAACATCACCTGCAACGGACATTAATGCGACGGGTATATTCCTTTTTATTTGCATCGGTTTACTTTTTGCCGTTTCGGTTGTTGCCATTTTTTGTATCACTCCCTCTTGTAAAATCAGTATAAATCATCGAATGCCGGTTTGTTAAGGGTTTATAATTTTGTTGTGTTATGATTCTCTGGAAAACGGCAGGTATTATTTTTTTTCCAGGTGACGATTTTATCGGTAAGGGGGGTGATGATTATTTATATGAGTGATGATTTATGGGATTGAGAACAAACAAACGATTTTTTAAATCCCCTTTCCTTGCAGCTCTTTTTATAATACAATCAATATCGAAAAGGCACATGCGTTGATTATATATGAAAACAGGAGAATAATGTTATGCAGTCACTCATACGAGCAAGTACCGGACTGGCGGAGCTGGACAGGGTCATCGATTCCTTGAGGCTTGGCGACAATGTACTCTGGCAGGTGGAAACCATCGAAGAATACTGCAAATTTACAAAGCCCTTTGTACGGAAATCCCTGGCAGAGAACCGGAAAGTCATCTATATGCGGTTTGGAGAACACAAGCCGGTGATTGACAATTATTACGGCATCACCGTTTACGAGCTGGATTCGGCAGGCGGCTTCGAAGCCTTCTCCGTCCAGGTTTACGATATTATCACCCGTGAGGGCAGAGAAGCCTATTATGTTTTCGACTGCCTGTCCGATCTCCTTCCGGTGTGGGCGTCGGATTTGATGATCGGCAATTTTTTCGTGATTACCTGTCCCTATTTGTTCGAACTGGATACCATCGCCTATTTCTGCATCCTCCGCAACAACCATTCCTTTGCCACTGTGGCACGCATAAGGGAAACCACCCAGCTTCTTATCGACATATACAATAATGACGGGAGGTTTTACGTCCATCCCCTGAAAGTGTGGAACCGCTATTCATCAACAATGTTCCTTCCCCATCTGATGGGTGAGGACGACCTTTCACCCGTCACCAGCAGCATGGACATCGCAAAGCTCCTTGCCCTGGCGCCCATCATGCTGCACGAGAGTGAAAAACGGAATCTGGACTACTGGGACAGGCTTTTTTTGAATGCCTCCGACCTTTTCCGCAAAGCGCGGGAGGGAGATCCCATTGCCCAGGAAGCGCAGGATATGATCTTTGAGCGGCTGTGCAGGCTGATCATCGGAAGGGACGAAAGAATCCTCACCCTTGCAGGCAAATACTTTACTTTGAAGGATCTTCTCGATATAAAAACAAGGCTCATAGGCTCCGGCTTTATCGGAGGCAAGGCGGTGGGAATGCTCCTGTCCAGAGCCATTTTGTTAAGCGACCGCGAAGCCGGATGGGAGGGCTGTCTTGAGCCTCATGATTCTTTCTACATAGGCTCCGACGTCTTTTATTCCTATATCGTGGAAAACGGCTGGTGGAAGCTGCGCATGGAACAGCGGAGCAAGACGGGCTATTTTGAGGCGGCTTCGGAGCTTAAGGATAAGTTCCTCAACGGAAGCTTTCCCGCGCCCATCCGGGAAAGGTTCCAGCAGGTGCTGGAATATTTCGGACAGTCTCCCCTGATCATACGCTCCAGCAGTCTCCTGGAAGATGCGTTTGGAAATGCTTTTGCGGGAAAATACGAAAGTGTTTTTTGTGTAAACCAGGGGGCTCCGGCAGAAAGATACAGGCAGTTTAAAGACGCCATTAAAAGGGTATACGCCAGCACCATGAATGAGGACGCCCTGTTTTACCGGCTCCAGCGGGGCCTGGACCTGAAGGACGAGCAAATGGCCATCCTGGTGCAGCGTGTTTCAGGCGCCTATCACAACGGTTATTTCTTCCCTGATCTTGCCGGCGTAGGAGTTTCTTACAATACCTATGTCTGGAACAGCAACATGGACCCGACAGCGGGAATGCTGCGCCTGGTTTACGGCCTGGGCACCAGGGCGGTAGACCGGGTAGAAGGCGACTATCCCAGGATCGTAGCGCTGGATGCACCTCTTCTGCGGCCTCAGGCAGGTGTAGAGGATGTAAGGAAATACTCACAGCATGACGCAGACGTGCTTAATATCGGCGAAAACAAATGGGAAACGGTTTCCGTCAGCAGCCTGCTCTATGAAAACAAGGATGCCATCATGAAGCTGATCGGCGCAAGGGATTATACGGCAATGGACGCAGTACAAAGACTCGGCCTGAAAGGTTATGATCCATGGATCCTCACCTTTGACGCCCTTTTGTCCGAAACGCCTTTTGCTGCATTATTCCACAAAATGCTGAAAACTCTGGAGGCTGCCTACGAATATCCGGTGGACCTCGAGTTCACCGTCAACTTCAATGGCGACGCCCCCAACATAAACGTGGTGCAGTGCAGGCCTCTGCAGGTAAAGGGAGTGAAAAAGCAGGTGGCCATCCCCGGGCGCATAAGCGGCAAAAGCATTATTTTCCAGTCAAAGGGGAATTTTATGGGAGGCAATATTTCGCAGCCCATTGACATGGTCATCCATATTGCGCCGGAGGAATATATCCGGCTGGACATGACGCAAAAATATGAAATTGCGAATCTTGTGGGGAAGCTCAACAAGGAATGGAGCAGCAGGGAAAACCTCTCGGTAATGCTGACGGGTCCGGGAAGATGGGGTACCAGCACTCCCTCCCTTGGAGTGCCGGTGAAATTCTCCGACATTAACAACATGGCCGTGCTTGTGGAGATTGCGTTTTCGGATGCCGGCCTCATGCCGGAGCTGTCTTTTGGAACGCACTTCTTCCAGGATCTTGTGGAAACGGACATCTTCTATGCCGCGCTTTTCCCCGACAGGAAAAACACCGTATACAATAAAGACCGCATGTCGGGCTTTACAAATTTGTTTACGGAGTATTTCCCTGAAAAGGCGCAATATGAAAAAGTCATGAGGATCTACGATGTGCGGGGAAAGGGCCTGATGCTGCTGGCCGATATCGTGGCCCAGAAAATCGTCTGCTATTTTGATGAAAACGGAAAATAGCCGCCCGCATATTAAGTTTTTTCATACCGATACCCCTGCCGCAGGGCGGCACAGCTGTAAGGAAATTTGTCTGCAAACGACAAATTCCCTTTGAATTAGGTCGTTAGTAAAAGCAAATACTATGCCAAGTCAGGGACAAATTCTATATCTCTGTAGTAAACGCACCCGCGGCTGTCAACAGGCCTTGCTCCTATTTCCGCTGTATAGACTCCGCTGTTGGCGGGGAACGTAATGTACCTGGAGCGCTGGTTGGAAAACCTCCAGTAACCGGGTGCGGAAGTAGCCGGATCATAGCCCTGGACAGAATTAAATACAGCCTCCGTGCCCTTGCAGGCATAATACGCTTGAGGATCCTCCCCGGTCGTTACGGAAACCGTATATTCAATGCCCGCTTCAATGCTCACCGGTACAGTCAGAGCGTAAACAAACCATTCATTGCTGCCTGAAAAAACAATTTCATAGGGTCCGCCTATACAGGTATTGTCCAGGTTTCTCCATATCCTTGCAGTATGCCGGCCGTTTTCACCGCTTACTCCGTAGACGGATATGGCCTTGATCTTCCCGGCTGCTTCGGGTATGAATACCTGGCCAAGCTCGTACGGCCTGGAACCGCTATATTTATCGGCACAATAGCTGTGAAGGTATCTTCCCCATATACTCTCGGCGCCATCGGTCCAGATGCCCTTTTCAACATCAAGCTTCCATTGGTTGCGCCAATTCAAGGTGATTGAACCGTCGTTGAGCTCCAACGGCAGGAACAGCAATCTGGAATCAACCCGGAAGACTTCATCCCCGGATGCATTTGCCCAGGCATCCGCGCAAAAAACATATGTAGTGCCTTCACTGCCGGTAATCCTTGCTGTTTTGGAATGCTGGGATTCATAGGTTCTAGTGCCTGTAAACGGGTTGCAGATAAAGGTTTTGTTTTCCCAGGGACCTTTTATGCTTGAGGATGTGTAGTAAAAATTATCATTATTGTTATATCCGGTTAAACCGGAAGCGATTAAATAATAGATGCCGTCCTTGAAAATGAAATCGACTGCCTCGATGAGAAGATCGGTATCAACCTTGGTGCCTTCCACCAAATTATAATAATCCTGATCCAGCTCATATATCCATACATGAAAGTCGTTGAAAATTGATGTGCCGGCAAAATAGACGGTACCGTCGGCGTCCTTGAACAAGGTGCCGTCCCCTCCGACATATTTGCCCTCATCTTCCGGATCGGGACAGTGCATATATTGCTTGAACACGAAAATCCCCGTTGGCGAACCGCTGGTAAAACAAGCCATCCTGCAGTCGCTTACATCCTCTCTTAAAAACTTGGTGATCATAACGTATTCATTATTTTTTTCATTATATATCACATGCGGCCTTGCGATTACCCAACCATCCTTTCCCCAATCGACCATAAGGTCATGCGTAATTACATTCCCTTCAAAGAACCAATTGGAGAAATCCGTTGTTGACCAGCAGCTTATATTTCTAAATGTATACGGTGCATCCATATGGTATTCGCCAATATCTTCTCCGTAAAGATAATACCTGTCTCCAAACTTGCATACATCGGGAGAATGGCATTGCATCCTGTTTCCATTTACATCATATATCATTTTCCCGGTATCAATAACCGACCATGAGTCTTCCCTGATTCCGTCGCCCGATAATTCACTTTTCATTCCCCTTAACCTCCTGTTCATTGTCTGTAATCATAATATAATATTTGCTGCAATACATGTCAATACTATATGCTACAATATAATCTAATATTAAGTAGATATAAAGTAAATATTTAAAATATATTAATTATTATATTGAAATTTGTTAATTATTATGCTATTATTATCGTAAGTAAAAATTAAGGATTTTAACCTCATTTAATATATTCATTACAGGTAATGAATTATTCGCATTCCCGGGTATACCCAGTGGAAAATACCATACCGCATCATAGCGTACACCTTAAGATACTGAACACAGCTAGCAACGTTTGATATCATGACTCCCCAAAACGGCGGTTTTTTTGTGATACCTTGTTCAGAAGGAGGTGTTGCTTCCGGTCAATCATGCAGAGCACTTTAAGATTAATCAAATAGGAGGGTTTAATTTGAACAAACAGTTATTGAAAAAATTACTTGTGTTCACAGTTATTTTGTCGGTACTGCTAACGCTTGTGTGCCAGACGTCATTTGCCACACCAAGTGCCGTTACGCTTGTTGAAAGTCCTGACGGCTATTACACTCTTTATAAGGACGGAGCTCCCTACTTTATAAAAGGTGGGGCAACCATGCTGAATGGGAACGGAGCCGATCCCGGATTTGCCCAACTAGCTGCCGCAGGCGGTAATTCGGTAAGGACCTGGGGAGCGGCAAATGACCCCGTAATGTTTGACGCTGCATATTCCATGGGTTTGACCGTTTGTGCGGGATTATGGCTTAACAGGTATTACGAAATGGATTACAGCGACCCTGTGCAGGTTCAGCAGCAGCATGACGCTCTGATAAGCTATGTGCAGGCTAATAAGAATCATCCCGCAATATTGCTGTGGGGGGTAGGCAATGAGTATGAAGGAGACGGCAGCGACCCTAATGTGTGGATGGCCGTTGAACAAATAGCGGCTTCCATAAAGGCCATTGATCCAGATCACCCGACATTGACAGTTATTGCCGGCTTCAGTCCTACAAAGGTCGATATGATAAAAGCATATTGCCCCAGTATTGATATCATCGGTTTTAATTCCTACGCAGGCTTATCCGTTTTCCCCAGCTATTTATCGGCACTTGACCTGGACAGGCCATATATCATAACCGAATACTCTACCAATGGGCAGTGGGAATCTCCCCTGGTACATCTGGGCGCCAATGACGTGCCGATTGAGAAAAACAGTTATGATAAAGCAAACTATATTCTTGACAATTACAATACTTCCATTGTGAATCCCCTCAACAGTACGATAACAAAATTCTCTCTAGGGTCCTATGCTTACTTCTGGGGCCTGGAACCGATATTCTCGGGTACGCATACGTGGTTTGAGACGCATCTGCTGTCTACATACGAAAAGCTGAATACGGTGGATGTACTGACCAAAGCCTGGACCGGGTCATATCCTTCCGATCGCTGCCCTACGATCAGCGATATTTCATGTGCCAGCGCATCGGGAAAAGAGGTCGCCCCGGGCGGTAAATATCTTGCAGCGGTTACAGCCAGCGATCCTGAAAGCGCGAATATTACCTACACATGGGAAGTAAGGCCTGAAATATTCGCCCAGGGACAGCCTCAGGCCCCCATCGCAGGTTCTATTGTGCAGCAATCGGGAAAATATGTAATATTCCAGGCTCCTGCAACAGAAGGTTCCTATCGTCTTTTCGTATATGTCAGGGACGGAAGCGGACATGCGGCAACAGCGAACTTCCCGTTCTATTCCAAGCCGGGCATAGCAGTACCGCCTGATCCTGCAATTCCCTAGCGCCAAGCATTAAATTCCGAACCGAGTTGAAAACAAAGGAGCTGTCCTTAAATATTTTCACCTTAAGGACGGCTCCTTTTTCAATACGAACCAAACTTAAACCACAACGACCTTTACGCCATTTTTCTCGATTCTTTTCAATTCATCCTCGGGAGCTTTATCATCGGTGATAAGCATATCGATTTCCTCCAGCGAAGCAATCTTAGTAAACCTGGATATGCCTATTTTGCTGTAATCAGCCGTAACAATGACTTGATTGGCTTTTTCAACCATAGCCTTGCATATATCTGTTTCGTAAGGATGTTCCGATGTAGCGCCATACTGGGAACTAATGCCGTCAACACTCAGGAACAGTTTGTCAAGCTTGTATTCCTGCAGTTGTGTAATTGCATGTTGTCCAAAAATAGCATGGGTATCAGGATTATAATATCCGCCAAGCAAAATCACTTTAATATACGGGTTTTTACCAAGCTCATAGGAGGTTATGATTGAATTTGTGACAACATTCAGGTTTTTGAAGCCGCCCAGTTTTTTGGCAATCTGCAGCGCCGTACTGCCTGTATACAACATGATTGATTCATTTTCACCGATCAATCCGGCTGCATATTCACTTATTTTCTGCTTTTCCCTGATGTTTTTGACATTGCTTTCATCAAACAGCCCTTTCATCGTATTATTCTTTAGAATGGCGCTGCCGTAAACCCTTTCTATGAGTCCCTTTTTCTCAAGGTACACCAAATCATTCCTCAAGGTTACGTTGGAACAGCTAAATTTCTTTTTTAAATCTGATACCTTGACTTCCTTTTCTTTTTTAATCAGATCTATTATCCTATCTCTTCTCTCTTCCGTGGAGATCCCAGTCATCAGCCTATTCACACCCTTAATCGTCGTGATACATATCCATATTATATAGTATTTGTCCAATTGTTACAACACTATTACAGCAGCAAAGTATATATAAGTAATTGTTAGCAAATACGTTAAAATCTATTAAATATCTATTAAATATTTAATAAATTTTAGATTAATATTGTCTATTTCTTTGTCGACTTACTTATAAGATATTATTGAAGGCTGATGATTTATAAAAGGTCCTGGTGTCAGCTATTTATAAAAAAAAAGACTATCTCAAAATAAATTTTGAAACAGTCCCATTCCCATTTGCTTTTATTTAGAATACTTTGCCTTAACTTCCTGGTACCTCTGGTAGTCCTCTTTCAAAATCTCCTGCAGACCGGCTTTTTTGGCTTCTTCCATCATTGCATTGTAGCCTTCCTCCACCTGTTCGTCGGTTCTGGAATTCATAAGGATTTTCGCTTCACGTTCGGTGAATATCTTGTTAACGTCAGCCCTTTTTTGCTTCGCAATGGGACCATCCTCGGATGTCGTGAAAATATCGAAGATTGTATCCATAAAAATTTCGCCATCATACATATCCTTCGCCATCTTGCGCAATTCCTCCGGTTGGCGCGCCTGGTCCAATACAAGGTCCTGGGTGTATTTCAGTATTCCCGGCAGGCCATATGCCCATGAGCCGAGAACATCAACCGTCCATTTGGGATTCTCCGCAATTTTCTTGTCCTGGATTTCCTTGTTGTCAATAAGTTTTCCGTCATCGCCAATATACCAACAACCGCTGTCTTTCGACGGAGGTCCCCAAACCATCGTAGCCCAGCCTTCTTTTCCACTCATCCAATTGATGTATTTGAACAATCTTTCCGGGTCCGAAACATTCTTGCTGATTGCGATAGCAGAAATCCCCAGCGTACTTATATATCCTAGCTCACTGTTGCCTACACCTTCTGCTTTTGGCTGCGGCATTGGCAGATATTTTTGTCCGGGGGCATTCTTTTCCAACTGCAGGTTCAAACCTAGAATTTCACTGGGCCACATGACTGTAATGCCGACTTCGCCATTGGGAACAAGCTCGTTGAATAATTTCTGCCAGCTCATGGAATAGGACTCAGGGTTCATCAGGCCTTCCCTGAAAAGCTTTGCAGCATATTTCATATAGGCGAGGTATTCCGGTCCTTCATGCATGTCAATCAGTTTTTGTTCCGCATCGTTCAATCTCGCATGATACTTTTGTATCCCGAACATTCCGCCTATATTGCCCTGGATCTCCGCACCCATATATAGGGGTGAGAACGGAATGATATCTTTTCCGCTGGAAGCCTTCTGCCCTTTTATCGCTTTCAGGACATTATAGAGCTCATCGGGTGTTTTCGGCACATCCATGCCGATCTTTTTAAGAAGATCCTCTCTATAAATAAGAACCTGGTTTACCGCGACCGTCAATTCATCCTTCAAATCAGGATTTACTGCAAACCCGGGAACGACATAAAGCTTGTTGTCTTCGACATACCTGTATGCGTCAAGAATGGTGGGTGTAAAATACTTCATTGTTTCGGGGCAATATTGGTTGAGATAGGGCTCCACATCCAGAACCATTCCGGCTTCCGCCAGCGAATTGAACAGAACCTTCCCCTTTGCGTCAACAGGTGCCTGAATAATATCAGGCATATCGCCTGATGCGATGAAAGTACCGATCTTTTGATAGACATCCTCACCGGCGGGCCAGACAAATTCATCCACATTAATCTTGAATCTCTTCTTAACGTATTTTGCATACTCAGTATCCTGTCCCGAACTTGGCCCTCCGTAATTCATTCCCTGATATGCGGTGATCTTCATTTCATCCGTATAATCCTCAAGGCCTTTTTCCTCAGCCAGCGTGGTTTCTGCAGTTTTGCCGGCCTCCTGTGTCGTTGCCGCCGTACTTTGCCGGTCCCCATCGTTGCTGCTGCCTCCACAGCCGGTGACAAAAAGGGTCAGGAACGCTACCGCCATTATCACACATAGTACTCTCGATCTCATGATATGACCTCCTTCTTAATATTGTGGTATATCGCTTATTGAATTATAAAACAAGCTTGGTACATATTCTCAATTATTACCCACAGAGGGTATTTGTCAGGAAATCGGGCCCTCTAACTCCCATGACTACTGAATACCGTACCTTGCCGGCTTACCGCAAACCGCCTTCAACCCCGCGTTTATTCCTTGATCGCGCCAATCATAACCCCCTGTACAAAGTATTTCTGCAGGAACGGGTATACAAGAAGTATCGGAATCGTAGTCACTACGATGGCCGCCATTTTTACCGATTCCATTGAAGGCACCTTCGTGATGAACTCCGCATTCATACTCTGTCGAATCATATCGCTTGCGCTCATCTGGGTGATCATTCTCATTAATACCGTCTGAATGGGATGCAATGCAGGTTTCAAGACATAGATTTCCCCCATGATCCAATCGTTCCAGTGGCTTACTGCGGCAAACAGCAGCATTGTTGCAAGCAGCGGCATGGATGTAGGAATGACGATCTTGTAGAATACTTTCAGATCATTTGCCCCATCAATTTTTGCAGCTTCCTCAAGACTTACCGGCAAGGATGAAAAATAGGTCTTCATCAGGATGATGGTCCATGGGCTGAATAACAAAGGTACGATATAAACCCAGAAGGTATTGAGAATCGCCAGTTTTTTAAGCAGCAGGAAGAAGGGAATCAGACCGCCGCTGAAAAACAGGGTGATAATGATAATATTCAGGAAAAAATTTCTGCCCGGCAGCTTCTTTTTCGTAAGTCCATAAGCCAGCGCCGCATTGCATATGACGGAGAACAGCGAACCTATCACCGTCCTCAGCACTGAAACTTTAAAGCCGTTAAACAGGGCGTTGGTTGTAAAAACAACCTTGAAGTTGTCCAATGTCAGAGCACTGGTCCAGAAATAGATCTTCGAATAGTTGATTATATTGCTGTCATTCAAGGATATGATCAGCACGTACCAGAACGGATACAGCGTCACAATGGAAATAAATACCAGTATTGTATAGATAATCACATCACCTGCCTTTTCGGCTGGAGACTGCTTAACTTTTACCGAGCTATTCATTCCTTTCACCTTTATCACCATATCCCCTCCTGCCCCAGCATTTTTACAACCTTGTTTGTCAGCAGCACCAGAATAAATGAAAGCACCGAGCGCATGAGTCCCGCGGCGGCTCCCAGGCTGTAATGCATTTCCTTCAAGCCAAGACGGAAAATATACGTATCAATGACTTCGGTGACATCAAGCACAGGCGCGGCACCGAGTATATACAGCTGATCGAAATTGGCAGTCAGTATCCCGCCCATGGATAGGATGAACAATATTGAGATGGTCGGGAATATGCTTGGAATCGTGATATACACCAACTGCTTGAATCTGCCAGCACCGTCAATTTTTGCCGATTCGTATAGCTCAGGATTAATGTTGGATAAAGCCGCGAGGTAAATTATGCTATTCCATCCTATTGTTTTCCAAATTTCGGACACGATGGCAATAGGCCACATATAGCCGGATGTAAGCATGAAGTTAACAGGCACGTCAACAATTTCCAGCGAGGTCAGCAGTTCATTCACCATCCCGCCTTCGGGAGAAAGTAAACGGCCCCATATACCGAGCACGACGACCCAGGATACAAAATGCGGCAGATAGGAAACCGTTTGAATTGTCCTCCGGAAAAACATCCGTTTGACTTCATTTAGCATCAGCGCCAGGATGATGGGCGCAGGAAACCCGATAACGATTTTCAGCAGGCTGATGCAGACGGTGTTACGTATTACAGTAGGAAAGGAATAATTGGTCACAAACTGGATGAAGTATTTCAAGCCTGCCCACTGGCTGCCGAACATCCCTTTTGCAAGTTTGTAGTCTTCAAACGCAATCACTATCCCGATCATAGGCAAATAGCAAAATACAATGAACCACAATATTCCGGGTAATACCAGCAAATAGATGTACCTATGCTCAAACAAACTTGCTGGAATACGCTGCTTAATTAAGTTTGGAGTACTACGGGACAGTTCCGCTCTCATCAGATCGCCTCCGGCTGTCTCTTCATTTAAGATATTTTCATTATACTATCGGGGGGGGTGCCCGGTAAATATTCGAAACTTAATATTTATTACGGTTTTCTTATCATATTTTCTTGCCGCACAAATGTTTTTTTCGCTGCAGTACTATTCCTTATTAACAATTGCACTCCTATATTCCCTGGGACTCAGACCTACATGATTTTTAAAAATCGAGCAAAAATAAGCGATATTTGTATACCCGACCCGCTGGCAGACCTCGTATATCTTGACGCTTTCATCCTGCAGCAGTTCCTTTGCCTTTTCCACTCTCAGCTTGATAACATACTTTATCAAGCTGTCTCCCGTGTATTTTCTGAACAGTGTTGTGGCATATCCGGCGGATAAATACACTCCGTTTGCGATATCATCCACCGAAATATCTTCAAAGTACTTTTTTTCAACAATCTCCTTCATCTTTTCAACTGTCTTCAAATTCCAGTCGGTTTGGCGTTTGACGATATATTCGGCGGCAAGGCGGAATACGCTTTTGATCCACTGGCATATATCCGGTATGGTCTCAAATCTCATCAGCTTTTCAATCAATATGCTCTCATCCTCTTCCATCACATTTCTAAGGTTATCGTTCATTTCCGCCATCGTCATGGAAAGGGATATAATGAGCCTGATGCAGATACTTCTGATGTAGGAAGCAGTAATTGCGGTATTATGATACAAGAGTTCAAATAGAAGGTCGATCTGCTGCTGAACCTTTTTAATGTCACCTACCTTCACATACTGGACAATTTCCGACTCGTACTGCTGCACATTGGGGAACGATTGAGGTTTACCTCCCCCGATATCCTCAGCCCATATGGTGCTTCCCTTGTCGAGGTAAAGCTTATGGCGCATTGCTTCCACTGCCCTTTTATAGGTTTCGTAAAACCCGTCCGCCAGGCTGGTACTTCCTCCAATGCCAATGGTAACGGTAAAGCCCGTGCTCAGATAGATGTTTTTCGCAAGCTCACCTGCAAAGTCGGACACCATTTTTTTATAATTGGAGAGTGTGTTGGTATTGATCAACACGACAAATTCATTGTCATTGGTTTCAAACGCATTGCCCGGCCCAAACTCGGTTATCACACCGGAAATGATGCCAAGCAGCTTATATTTGAACAGATATATCCCGGCAATATCGGACTGTTCCCAGAAAGCTTCATAATCGTCTGCCTCCAAAACCAATAGGGTCGTATCGTATTTCAAGAAGTCAAGCCCGAGAAATTCGATCCTGCTGAAAATAAGGTCATTATCTTCAACGAGATCATACATCAATTCCTTCAAAAACTTTTCCCTGAGCAGCGGCAATGTCTCAAGGACCTGCAAGCGGAGTCTTTCATCCTGGATGTTTTTATTTTTCTCCCTGTAGCACTTGGCGGCAACCTTACGGACAACCTCGCGCAGCTCCTGGATATCATAAGGCTTCAGCAGATATTGGTAGGCATTGACATCAATCGCAGCCTTCGCAAAACTGAAATCCTCATGGGCGGTAATAAATATGATGTCCGTCTCAGGGTATTTGCCCGCCACCTCTTTTGTCAGCCAAAGTCCGTCCCTGACAGGCATCATGATGTCGGTCACAAGGATATCGGGATGGATTTTTTCAACAAGATTGAATGCCACCTCCCCATTGTATGCGGTCCCGCATACCTCAATCCCATAGGATGTCCAGTCGATAACATTTTCAAGCGTATTCATGTCTATTTCGTTATCTTCCACGATAACAAGCTTTAGCATTGATTAAACCTCACTTTCCAGCAGCGGTATGGTGATGGTGACCTTCGTCCCGTTTCCGGCCCTACTCTCAAGTTTGACTCCGTATTCATCACCAAAGTAAAGCTTGATTTTTTCGTTTACGTTCTTGACTCCATATCCCTTGGTGTCTACAGATAAATAGAAATCAGGATTTTCAGACTGGATCCCTTTTCCGTCGTCAATGATATTGAAAACTACCAGCTTCTGACTCTTTTTTGCGGTGATGGTGATTGTACCCACCCCTTTCGTCATTTCAAAGCCATGAATAATCGCATTCTCTATAAAAGGCTGCAAAATGACCTTTACTGTAAGACAGTTCAGGATGGCTCCATCGATATCATAAATGATCTTCAGTTTGTTACGCAGCTTCAAATTCTGAATGGACAGATAGGCTTTCACATGCTCGATCTCGTCCCTGATACGAATAACGTCGGCCCCATTGCTCAGGGTCAGCTTATAATACCTCGAAAGGTTGACCAATGCCGAGCTTATATCCTGTGCCTCAATATCGAGAGCCATCGAGTTGATGGTGGACAGTGTATTGTAAAGGAAATGCGGCTGGATCTGTGCCTGCAGCGCTTTAAGCTCAAGTTCGTGCTGCTTTTTGGCTGCCGTCTGCTTGTCGCTGATCAGTGTCTTTAGCTGGGAAACCATCTCCTTGAACTTTCTTGCCATATCGCTCAATTCGTCATTGCCGGCCAGTTCCACATCAATATCGAAATTTCCCATGGCAACCAGCTTTATCCTGTCGGTAAGGTAATAGATTTTTCTTGTTATATAGTGGGAAAAAAGAAAAATAACAACGATGCCGACACTAATAAATACAAACGCAACCATATAGATGAAACCGGTCACCTCACCCGACCTTTTGGAAATTTCCGCTTCGGGTACGGCGCCTACAAGCTTCCATCCGACTACGTTCATGCCGTCATATACAAAAAGTGTTTTTTTGTTTTCCCAGGTGGATAGGAAGGAACCGCTGCTTTGCTCGCCAAGCTTGTCAAGTACGGCTCCCCTGACGGTTTCATCCTGGGGGGGCGGAAAACCGGAGGAATAGAGGACATGGCCATTGCTGTTGAGAAGAAAGACGCGGCCCGTATCGCCCAGATTCATCGTTTTCAGATTGCCGAAAACCTTGTCCGCACTCACTTCCACCGTAATAAAGCCCAGGATGTTGTTACTTAAAAAGTTTCTTAACAGTTTTACGCCGCAAATCATTTCGATTTGAATACCTTCACCCAATGTCTTTTGGTAGGGTTCAGTCCAGAATACTCCGCTTTTCTTATTCAATGCGTCTCCATACCAATTTTCATCCTTAATCTTTTCCATATCGAAAATGAATTGGTTGTCTGTGATGAGTGTGGTATTTTTTACATATATTCTGATTTTCGGACTGATTTCATAGGTGTTGAGCATTAGTTGGACAAAATCGCTGATCTGTTTATGGGAAAGGTACCGTTCGTAAATATCGCCGTTGTCTTTTGCCAGCAGTTCCTGTAAATCGGTATTGATACAGATGGTATTGATCATTCTTTCAAGGTTTTTTATCTGGGTATCTATATTGCTGTTCGCCTGCCGGAGGGCGGTCATAAAGGCTTTGGACGTGTCCTGGTTGATTGTATCCGACGTCTTGTGCGTGGAAAATATGACCATCAGCGTGATGCATAAAAGAAGGACCAGCCCGAAGATGATGGCGAGCTTGTCTCTAAATTTCATATCCATTATGGATCTACAGACTTTTCCACAGAATAGCATCAAAAATACCACCCGGCTGCAACAGACATCTTTTTGCATTTTTTATTCTATCATAAATAATACTTCTTTGCACGGATACATTTCGGATCCTTAATTCGTAATTTATCTTAATTTGTCATTGCGAGCGGAGCGAAGCAATCTCTGCAAACCTTGAAACGAGATTCCCAGGCCCCATGGGCGAGCAGCAGGCAGAGCCTGCGACCAGCCCACGTCGCTTCGCTCCACGGAATGACAGCTTCATTTTTTAATCGGCATTCATGCGCCTTGCAGAAATAATCGCGAATGCTCTAACGCGTTATTTCTGCAAGGATAATTCGGTCGTTTACGCTGTAATACTAATTATATACTTCGACTTCAACAATCTCGGCATACTTGGTTGAATCGTCCGTACCATCCTCAAATATCAGCTTTATATATCTCCCGGTAGTATTCATATTGTAAGAATACAAATCGGGGGAGTATGCCGTATGTACAGTAGGTACGTTGGTTGATCTGTTATGCACGGTAGTCCAATTGGTGTTATCGTTGCTGACCTGAATCGTTAAAGTTTTCGGAGTCATATGGAACCATAAGGGTTCTGACGGATTTTGAAAGCCCCGGTACTGTACCTTTACCACGCTTATGCTTTGTGAACTTCCAAGATCCACCTTCCACCATGCGCCTACATCGTTGTTTAATGCAGATGCCCAGCAATTACCGTTATTATTCGCGTAATACACGCCATCTACCGCTTTACCTGCTTCAATAAGCTCTGTAGACGCAGTAGCCGGCTTACCGAAAGCAATATTTCCGGGTGACTGGGTAGAAGAAGCGGACTGCAGTACCCTGACCTCATCGATGAAGGCCCAATGTGATGAACTCCACGAACCGTTAACCGTCACCTTCACATATCTTCCCGCAGCATTACCGGTGAATTTATACACATTTGTCGTATCTTCGGCGGAACTTGGCGTATTAACGGTCCCGACCGCAGTGAATGTGCTGTTGTCTGATGAAACAGAATACTGCACTGAGGAGGGTAAATCAATTTTCACGGTATCATCCCTCAGAAAATTGGCCTGAAACTGGTTGATATTTTGTACTGTTCCCAGGTCAATCGTATAGCTGAATGAAGAAAGCCCCGACCTTCCTTGCCATGGCGTACTCAGATACGAAAGATCTCCAAATGCTCCGTCCGTCAATTCGGTTCCGGCGGTATCGGGATAAGTAGGGCTGGCTGGAACCGTCGTAGTGTAAGGTTTGTTTAAAGCCAGGTTCTTCGAGACGACGATGCCGTATACCGACTTTGCCGGTACGGTGATCGTAGTGGATACGCTGCTGCCGATTACATTTTTGTTTTCTACATTATAGACGGAAGAGGCATCACTAATGCCGTTGCTTGCCACATAGTGAGACAGGGTGACCTGTCCTGTCAAGCCAATGTTGTTGAGCGTGATATCCGTCGCTACACTGGCAGCCGTATCATTTACAACCCAGACCACAGGAAATCCCTCGGAATTCACCGCTCCTGTAGCTATCGTCACTCCATTGTAACTTGTCTGTTTCATTTTATTGTCTCCGGAGCCAAGCCCAAGCTGTTTGGATAGCAGCCGAATCGGCCATACTCTGGGTGTAAATGTGCCATCCTGGTTGATAATTTTCCAGTCATGCCTGACCTGGGCATTCAATCCGCTGGCCCGGTCATCGGTTCCGTACAGGAACGCGCCGGTTGCTCCGTTTTTCATTAAGGTGGTTATTCTTCCGGCAACCCAGGATATCGCATCAGGATTATCCATACCAATGATGTCGGCATAGATGTTATATTCGGTCACAAACAACGGCAGGTCCGGTTTTCCATGCTCCGCCGCCTCATATTTCCATTCCCCTATCCCGCAGTCATAGGTCGCTGTGTCATTGTATCTGTGCCAGGATGCAAAATCAATGTCGTCTTTGATTCCCGGATCGCTCAGCATACTATGCAGGTAAGCAGGGTTGGCCAGATTTGCAGGTCCTCCGAGCATTCTGTCATAGGTATTGACGGGATTGATCGCCTGAAGGGAGTGATAATAGATGTCCCGATAGGCGGTATATACGTCTGTGTATCCGGAGCCTGTGAGATTCAATTCGATTTCAGGTTCGTTGAAAATCTCAAAATACCCTATCCGATCGTGATAATGCTGGAAAAGCTTCTTGATTAGATCTTCATAAATAGACCAATTCCGAGGCATAGAATTCATGCCGTTATATCCGAGCCAGGAGGGTATGCCCGAAAGGATGGAAAAAACTTTTATCCCTGCATTTTGAAACGGGGCCACATCCGTCTCGGGCATTGTTTCGGTGTTTACGCCCGGATTCCAGTTCCATGTGCTCGGATTCTGCACATCGTTTACATTGTTCAGGTAATTGGCAATCGTAGTCTGGGGGACAATACTTTCCAGGAGGAGGGATGACTGCCGGATCATGGTAACGCCCGCTTGAGCCAGCTTCGGCGCATAATCCGGATTCATTCTGGGCCAGCAGGAAATTCCGAATACATATTTGCCTGCAGTCGTTGTCGTCACACCGTAGTCAACTGTTACTGAGCCTGTCGCCGCGTAAGCCCTTCCTATAAGGATGGTATTTCCCATCACCATGCTTATAAGAAATACAAAACAGAACACCAGGGTCGCCTTTTTCCAACTTGATCTCAACATACGTTCACTTTCCTTTCTTATCCTTTTTTATCTTTCAAAACCAACTGAATCCTCCTCTGTTGGCTTTAATTGATTCAAGAGTAGGCGGCGCCACCCAGTAATCGGCATTTGCGGCATGGTAGATATCTGTCAGTTGGGCGTACGCTTCCTCAAGGCTGTTATTGGTTTCAAACCCATTGTGCAGCAGTTCTGCGTCAATCCTGCCCCTGAGGTAAAGTATCCTCCAACGCCATGAGTTCCTTACAGTCTCAGGAAGCTTCATATCCAGCTCCGACAGTATGGCATGCGCCTCATCGATTCCCTCCGCATGATCAATTACGAATCGCTGTTTGCCCTTCCAGGGTACTTTATCATCGGGATAATTATGGTTCCTCCCGTCTTCATCCAGCCGGTTCCGAATAATAGCCTTCTCCAAAAGTAAAACAGCCGATGTGATCTCATCCCTGTACAAGCCGCCAAACGCATAATCTATATACTCCCCGACAATATCCCTGACACAGCCGGCGTCCCCCCAATACAGCCTTGTATAAATGAATTTGTTCATGTCGTCGAAAATCCCTTCGGAGTATGGGAAGCCACCGGAAAAAAGCTGTGAAGTTTTATCCCACACCTTCTGAATATGGCACGGAAGAGGATTTGCGCCGAAGCCTCCCCATGGAGTGGCGCCATACATGCTGATTTCAGGAAAACCCACACACGGCAGTCCCCCAGGAAACCCGTGCTTTGCAACAACCCCGGAAGGTTTTCCGTCCAGAAATTCCGCCAGCAGGTAATCAGCCCATTCAGGCTTTACCTTAAACGCCTTCCGAAGGCCGGACCATTCCCGGGATGTAAAGCTGTCGAACAGCCAGGTGGACAGGATGATTTTTACCCCTGGAAACATCTGCCGTGCAAGCTCCGCCACCGGCCTGGCCGCCTTAAGATATCCGTTGGCGCCCCATGGTCTGCAATCGCTGCAGGTACACCCTCCCTGATCATAAGGCCAGATACAGACATAATCCAACGGTATGTCCAGGAAACTCCCGAACACCTCCTTCCGCCATTGCAGCAGCGTCTCCAGTGCGCCTGCCTTACCGGGACAAAGCTCTACATGGTAATGTCCTGCCAGCTGCCGCTTATAGCCATCATGCCCTGCCGTATACGATGCTCTCATTTCCGTGGGGCTTTCGGCAAAACTCTCGTTTCCGATCACCATCAAACAGGTTTTCATATACAGGCTGCGCGCATGGGAGAAAATATCCCTGATTCTGGATATCATGGCGACGGCGTCGGGATCTTCCATACTTTTGTAATGATGCATGTCGAACCAGACACACAACGTATTAACACCCCATAATACCAGGTCTCCGATATACTGCCTGACTTTTTCAAGAGGGGCGTCATGATAGAAATTGTGGAAATGCGTAGCCAGATACATTCCCCTTACCTGCCTGTCCGGTATTGAAGCCCCCTGCCACTCCGATGGCTGGAAGCCCTCCTGGCCGTATCGGGAACTTCTTAAGAATTTCCCTATCCCGTAAAGAAGCCCGGGTTCATCATTTCCAGTGATATGAATGCACCGGTCCGATTGCCGGGTCACGCCGAACCCTTCCGTTCCAATAGCGCCACTTATATCGAATTGTATTTCCAGTTCATCCGGCAATCCGTCCGGTACTTGTGAAACCTGCGATGCACAGCGCATTTCAACCTGCTGCTTCAATAACTCGAAACCAGTCTGGTATATACGGTTGCCTCTGGTTGATGGAAATCTTACATGTATGTTTTTGTACATACTGTTCCTCCATTTTTTTCTGCATACATTATTTTATTTCCACAGCTTATTCCCCATTTTACAGTCAACTCGCGTTATAAAAAACTGAGGGGGATTCATATCGCCTCAATTGCTGCTACGGATAAAGGTCAGATCGTAAAAATACCGCGCGCTTCACGAATCGATTCCCTTGTCGGGGGAGCCAGATGATAGGGAACCGACTCGGCATGATATATACGGGTAAGTTCATGCAAGGCTTTTTCACACCTGTCGGTTGTTTTAAACCCGTTATGGAAAAGCTCGTAATCACATACTGCGCGCAAATAAAGTATTTTCCAGCGCCATGATTTTTGCACCCCTACAGGCAGCTTACTATCACAGGCCGTCATAATTTCATACGCCCTGTCGATCCCCGAGGTATCCTCTATAAGAAACCTCTGCTCGCCAATCCACGGAACAAGGGGATCGGGATACACATGCTGGCTTCCCGTCTCATCTACACGGGTATGACCGGTGGCAAGCTCAATCAGTCCGATAGCCTCGGCTATATCCCTGGCGACTTCCGCTCCGAACTCATAGGCCGAATACTGCCTGACAATTTCATCTGCGCTCATGCCGCCCCAATACAGCTTGAGGCAAATTACCTTGTTGAGGTCATCGAAGATTCCTTCCGAGTAGGGATAACCTCCATCAAGGTATCCTCTGACCGAATCCCACATTTTTTGCAGGCGTGCGGGTATCGGATTGGCTCCAAATCCGCCCCAGGGAACGCATGCATACATGCTTATTTCCGGGAAATCAACCGCAGGGAGGCTGCCCGGCATACGGCCGCTTTTTCCGACACATGCCGGAATACCTGCCTCAAGACTGAAATGGACCATCAGATAGTCCAGCCAGCTTTTATCAACCGCAAGTTCATTGTCAAGCGCGTCCCATTCTCCTGTGGTAAAGTCGTCAAACAACCATGCGGAAAGCATGATCCCGGTGTTGGGAAACATACCGGCCAAAAGCCCGGAAATGGCTTTTGCCACTTTAAGAAAGCCGTTTCCGCCCCAGGGCTTGCAGCCGGAACAGGTACATCCCCCTGCATCATAAGGCCACAGGCAGAAGTAGTCGGGAGGAGCATCAAGGTAATGGCTGAAAACTTCTTGCTGCCCTTGCAGGATATAGTCCAATCCCCCGGGCTTCGACGGGCAAATCTCCACATGCATGTGCGCAGCGAGATTACGGGTATATCCGTCATGCCCTCCCGTCCAGTCCGCAAGGAGTTCATCCGGAGGGGGCGTAAAGGACAGATTCGCTGTAGTAAGAACCACGACAACCATCCCCACCTCTCGCGCCAGCTTTATGATTGCCTTGCTTCTGTCGGCACAGTAGGCGGTAAATTCCGGGCGGCATTCCGCCTTGTCCTCCCGGGATGGCGGCGGAGCAACAACCATGATGGTATTGCATCCCCAGAGTAAAAGGTCCTCAATATACCAGCCCAATTCCTCTATCCCGATCCGTCCATAGTAATTCCAGCCGGGATTTGCAATATACATTCCCCGGACGGCCTTTTCCGGCAGCGATTTACCGGCACAGTCGCCCGGAATAAAGTCCCCGCCTTTAAAGCTGCCCTTATGTAATAAATGTCCTATTCCATAAAAAAGACCAAGGTCATCATTCCCTGAAACATCGTACCTGGATTTTCTGTCACTTTCGATGACGAAGCCTTCCTTCCCGATATTTTTATTCTCGGAAAGTGTAATTTCAACAGTATTCCGGGAAGGTAAGCCGGAAGTCCGTTCACGTATTTGCCTTTCCACAATCATGCAGATTTTTTCATATACCGCAGCTGTACAGTTTGCATTCTTTATTGACACGTTTTGAATCTGACGCATGATCCGCCTCCTTTGAGATGTGCAGGTATCCCCGCCGTAAAACGATGGGCTGTGACTGGTAGACTTTCTCTAAGGCAATTGTATCTCGAATGCAGCAAGCAATAAATATTCCAAATTTAATATTTCTTATGTTATTCTTATGACTTTTTTCAAAAACGGATACCCTCTTCAGGAGAGAAAAAAAAATATTGGCAGCGACCGGAAAATATCATTACCCAATCCCTGCCCGGCAAAATCAAATAGCCCTGCAATCCTTATATACCAAAGGACCCGGGCTTTTGACTTTACTCTGAAGCATTTACTTTAAGGGCAATTGCAACTCGGATGCATCAGGCAATCACCGGTCATCAAACTCCAGTTCATTTATATATTTGCATGCTTCCTCGAGTACTTCCGAATACTGGCCGTAAAGGCATGCAACATGATGAATGTAGGGCCCGTAAATGACCTTTTTTTCAACCCTGCCCCAATTCTCAAACTCAACCCACACATAGGTGTTTTGGGTAAACGGACCGCTGATGGTTTTGCAGTTTTCTGCAAGCAGCTTATACTTCCCGTTTTCACCGTCAAACCTGACAACCGTTATTTCGCCTTCCTTCAACCTCCAATGGCACATTCCCGGCTGAAAGTCGGGCAAAATCCAGTGAGAGCCAAGATGCCCTTTGGAATCCGGAGCCTTTAGACTTAAAGGAAATGCATCATGCCAGAGAAGAACCCCGTTGTCATTCTCCGGATGACGCACGGTAATATCCGCAAAAAAAGACGGCGCTGAGTTTAAGCCGGCAGCCTCAGCCATAATGGCACTCACAGCGCCATGGATGTCGCTTTCGCAAATGCATGGTATCCCCATATCGGACACCTCTGCCTGCGCAAAGCTTACACATGCCTCCAGCTCCTCGATAAGCGACATAAAGGATTCGATTGCAATCGCCGAAAGGTTGTTATCCATTCCAAATCGATAGATAACATCTCTTAAGGCCAATACATTGATCATCCCCTTCTCGGGCATGGCAGACAAATCAATCTTTTTGGAGTATTCCGCTATTTCGGCGACATACTTTTCCTTCTCTTTTTCAGCAGTCTCTTTTGTCATCCGGACTACTTTTGATAAATCCAAAGGCAATATCTCAATACCGAATTTTTGCAGCAGATCACTTTCGTCAATAATGGTACTCCAGAAAAAATCAATCCTGTTCCCTATTATGCCTATTTTGGCGCCTTTCAGTCTTTTTACAACATTGGCCGTCCTGATGAACCGGTCAAGTCCCTTTTCAAAAGCTTCATCATCCATATCACAGTTCTCAATGTACGTAAAGGGTACACCTAATTTAACAAGCACCTTGCTTGAAGCAAACATTCCGCACAGCGAGTCCCGAAGACGTGTTCCGTCCTCAAGGGGAGCTTTGTCCCGCGGTCCCCAAAGCAGCGTCGGCACACCCAGTTTTTTTGCAATCATACCCGCTGCGCTTTCCGTTCCAAAATTGCAGTGCGGGATAAAAAGACAGTTTATATCCTGAGCCTTAAGAAATTGCACAACAGGGTCTATATCATTATATCCTCTGACAATGCCATCACATAGTACACTGTCGATGCCTATGTATTGAATCCCCATCGCATCCATTTTCTTTTCGAGTTGAGCTTTATAAACCTTTGCGTCCTCATGGCTGAATACAAATTTTCCGATTGGGCAAAATCCAACCTTTACAGCGTTGTACAAAATAATCTCCTCCTTAAGAGCACTGAAAATATTACTTACGCTTTTTCTGCAAATGTAGGTTGCATAGGCGAGCAGCAAATGCACAGCATTTGTGACCAGCCCCGGCGCTCCAAGACTGCATTTGCAGAAAATTATAGCGTAAGTTTATTTTCACTAGTGCTTAGTCCATCCGTTTCTCATTTAATAGCTTAACAGCTTTTTCAACAATCGTTTTCGCACTCCCGGGACCCAGCATTGAGGTATCCGTCTCATAGCCTCCGAAATCCAGTGCTTCAGCGGTATAAACATATCCCGGAGCCACTCCGTTTGACAGGCTGATTACAAAAGTTTCAGCAAAGGGTGACCTTTTCTTTATTTCAAGTCCGATCTCAACAAATGCTTCCCCCTGCAAGCATACAATTCTTGCATTTCCTATCCCTATTACCTGTATTTCATAGGGAAGCTCATCAGTAAGCAAACTGGGTTTAATCCCTTTCTCCTGAAGTATGATATAGCCCAGAATATCCTCAGCCCCTAAGAGCTTGAGTTCAGCATTCCTTATGTCAATGTACGATCCATTGGAAGCCCGAAGCAGCGCAAGCTTTTCTTCCGCTTCTTTTACGTTGTTTACGGCAGTCTCCTTATCGATATACTCTCTGAGAGGCAGATCGGTTTCAATCGATTGAATCAATAAACCGGTTTCCTCCGTCAAATCCATACTGTCAAGAACCCGCGCAGCTTCAACGCCAATGGTTGTCCCTATCCGGCATGCTTCCTCATAGTTCTGCCCGTCCCGGAAATACCGGGTGCTCTGATTACCCGACGTTCCTTGCGAAAACAAAGTAATCATCCCCGGTTTGGCCCATTTCAGGTGTTTCCTGATATATGCGGGATAATCAGCACTAACCAGTGTATTATCCGAGTGAAGAACTGTCGGGTGAAGTGCGTAGCAAACAAGACATCCCCTCCAAATCCCATTGGTATCCTTCACACCAATGACACATACCTCCTTGTCGGCAGCTCCGCCAGGATCCCTGCGGTTGCCGCCTACGCCCTGTTCGCCGCCGCATATTCCCTTGCTTACGCCGATTTGCGCGTCGAACGGACTGCTGCAAGCTTCAACGACCATCGAAACCAGTCTGCTTTCCAGCCAGGATACGTATGCGTCGTCTGTTGCCAAACCTTTCTCAAGAGCTTCAAGGTCGAGCCTTCCCGAGGTCCATGGAGCTGAATGCGTGTGCGAGCAGCAAATCAAGATATTTCCAGGAAGTATTCCTGTTTTGTCCGAGATCTGTTTCCTCAGGCTGCGCACATATTTCTTTGAATACATCAAAAGATCCATGGCTACGATAACCAGCTTTGTTTGCCCGTTGTCAAGGAATATGCAGCTGGCATGAAGCGGATCGTGAACCCCCGTATTATGCCGCGGGCAATGTGGATAACCAGCCAGCTCCACTCCCTTTTCCGGTGAAATATCAATAATGGATACTCCTGCTTTAAGTTTGTTTGACATATAACTAGCCTTTCTAAATATTATTTTTGGTATATTTGCTAATTTTTAACGAATGAATTTATCCTGAATATAGAGGTATTCTTCATACTTTTCCCGATAGGTGCAAACCGATTTGGGGACCGGATCAAAGACCTTCGCTGTCCGGACCTTGTCGGCGGCCACCGATTGATCCCTGAAAATTCCGCATCCCAGACCGGCAAGGATAGCCGCCCCTACATTGGCCGTTTCGCAAGTAGATAGTGTTGTGATCCTCTTTCCCGTTATATCAGATATGATCCGGCACCATATATCGCTTTTAGCCCCGCCGCCAAATAACCTGATCTCACTTACCGGTTGATATATTTCCTGCATAGCCTCTATATTGGCTTTTATCTGATATGCAACACCTTCAAAAACACTCTTTACGATTTGATTTGCATCCGTTGATAATGTAATTCCGTAAAAAGAGCCCTGCGTATTGCTTTTCCAATAAGGCGAGCCCGAACCTGCCAAATGCGGAAAGAAAAACACATCGTTCGCTTGGCCTTCGCACAACAGAGCCAGCCGGTCGAGGTCCTTGTAGCTTTTATCGCTGAACAGTGTTTCCTTTAGCCACCTCATGCTTGCGCCCGCCGTTATTACGCAGCCTTCAATTACCCATTCATTTTTGAAGAGATATGAAAAGCAAGGTACCCGCATATTGCTGTCAATTACAGGTCTGTGACATTTTTGTTCAATAGCGGAAGCCGTCCCGAGAGACACTGTTGAAATCATTTCACCTATCCCGGCGCCCAGAGCGGCACATTTTTGATCCTGTCCGCCTAATGCTACGACAACCTTCGCAGGGAGTCCCAGCTCATCTGCAACTTCTTTTGACAAATAGCCGACCGGACTGCCGCTCCACTTGATCTCCGGCAGTTTGGCTTCGTCTATTCCGTATTCTTCCAGCAGCAAGGGAGACCAGGCCTGCTTTGAAATATCGTACAACAGAGTCCCGGAGGCCATCGAATGATCCGTAAAGCACTCTCCGCAAAGCCTTGCAGTTATATAGTCCAACGCCATCAAAAACTTGTGTGTCCGGTTGTACAGATCTTTCTCATTTTCCCTCAACCACAATAGTTTAGGCAGCACGTAACTCTCACTTGCTCGTTTGCCTGTGGTGTTGAAAATCTCAGGCTCGCTGAATCTGCCCAATATGCTGTCCCTTTGATTTGTTGACCTCGAATCAAGCCAGCTGATTGCATTCCGTATCGGATTAAAATTCTCATCCACCGGCACGAATGCAATTCCCTGTGAGCTGACACTAATGCCCTTAATCATGCTCGGGTTTATTTTTGAATTTTGAACAGACACCTTTATTACCTGTCTGGTAAGATCCCACCATAAATTTGCGTCCTGTTCGATCTCTGTGGAGGAGATCCTTATTAAAGGGTACTCAATATATGCTTCCCCCAACATCTCCAGATTCTCATCAAAAACCGCACTTTTGCAGCCTGTCGTACCAAGATCGAGCCCGATCAGCACAGCTTCCACTCTATCCCTCCTCATGAAATAAAATGATAAAATCCATAACTTCTATACTGCCATACCGGAATTATTCGCTTTGCCCGTAGTTTCCCTCAGTATCAGGTCAGGTTTCAATGCTACATGCTGAACCACTGCATTGTTATCTTCAATCTTATCCAGTAGAATTCTGGAGGCTATGCTGCCCATATCATTCACCGGACTTGAAATGGTTGTGAGGGCTTTCGTCAGGTAAGCAGCAACGTTAATGTTATCAACGCCTATGATCGATATATCCTCGGGTATCCTTAATCCGGACTCCGTCATGGCCCTCATCGCTCCAATCGCAATACTGTCATAAGAGGCAAATATGGCGGTGGGCAGCTTCTTCAACGCCAGAATTTCCTTCATTCTTTTGTATCCGCCTTCTTCAAATCTTTCCGTTCCGACTTTTATAAAATCATGATTGATTGGCAAACCGTTTTTCTTTAATAAGCTGTTAAATGATTTTAATCTGGATTCCGACAAGGTTTCACCGATATAGCCTATTTCTCTGTGGCCAAGCTCTGCCAGATGACTAATTGCCAGAGAAATTCCATAATCCTCGTCGATTTTTATATAATCATAATCCTGAAGCTCTACTTCGGTTGCAACCCGGATAATTGGCATGTTATACTTGCTTTTAAAATCTTTAAGATCCTTTTCGATCTTTCTGTCCACAGTAGCAATACATATGATACCGCCTACCCCCTTCTTCTCAAAAAGCTTCAGGTAGTAGACCTCGTTTTCATATTTAAAGTCGGTAAGACCGATGAGCAGCATATAGCCTTTGGCTTTTAGCCTTACTTCAATGGTATTGACCAGTTGGGCATAATAATTGCTCTTTATTTCCGGGCAAATAATACCTATGGTATTGTTTCCTTCGTTTTTAAATGCCTTATTATGCTTGTTGGAAACATAATTCAATTGCCTTGCAATATCCAATATTCTTTCCTTGGTTTCCTTATTAATTTCGTTGCTGTCATTAATAGCCCTGGATACTGTTGACAGATTGACACCTGCCATCTTTGCGATATCTTTTAATGTCGCCATTTCCCAACCTCTCTTCCTATTAATAGGCACCGAAACATTTTCTCATTTGTCCGCAACTTTCCGATATTTTTTATATGATCATTCTGTGATTGTTCTCTATCAGCATCCGGATACACGCTCATTTCAACGCACATTATGTTGCATCGCCCATCTTCCTCTATGCATTGCAATGGTTATACTACGATTATATCACATAGAATCCGGGTCCGCAAGTTCTTTGTTTTCCGCAACTTTTTTTCGATGAAACTTAATGCCAATCTACCCAGGGCAAACGCATGAAGCGAAATAAAGGAAAAAAGTAACCTCCCGATTCGAAATATGAATCAAAGGAGAGGCTAATATGAAATCTACGAATCCATCGTTTTACGTAAATTTTTTGGTTGATACAAGAAGGTTAAAATGGTAAAATAGTGTTTTCAGCAAGTGAATACGATAAAAGAGCAGGGAATGATCATGACAAACAAAATAGTTGTTGTTGGAAGCGGAATCGCAGGTCTTTCTGCATTAAAAGCCATAAGGGAAGTCGATAGGGATTCGGAAATAACCTTCCTTGGAGAGGAAAAGTTTTTTCCATACTATCGGATAAAATTATCCAAATACTTATTCGACGAATTGTCTGAAGATAAATTTCTGATCCAGAAAAAAGAGTGGTACGGCCAGAACAATATTAATATATGCCTGGGGAATAAGGTTAAAAGGATCGATGTCGAAAAGAGAGAGGTTATTTTGTCCGATGAAAATGTCCTTTTCTACGACAAGCTGCTGCTGGCCAACGGAGCAAGCAATTTCAAACCGCCGATCCACGGAATGGATCTCCCGGGAGTGTTTTCGTTAAGGGCGCTGCAGGACGCTATGGATATAAGGGAGCAGATTGAAGGGGATGAACAGGTGATCATCATCGGCGGAGGCATACAGGGGCTGGAAACGGCCTGGAGCCTTCATAAGACCGGTGCAAGGGTTTCGATTGTAGAGCTTCTTCCGCGAATAATGCCAAATCAATTGGATGAAAGGGCATCTGAACTTCTCAAGCAATCCATTGAGAAATTTGAAATCGCGATGCTGCCGAATACCAGAATCGAGAGATTATCGGGAAACAGCCAGGTAGAAGGGATCGTAACCGCTGCGGGAGAAATTTTGCCCTGCAAAAAAGTTATTTATTCCGTCGGCATCCGGCCGAACGTTGAAATTGTGCAAGGTACTTCCATCCGGCATGGAAAAGGGATCCTTGTAAATGAAAAAATGGAAACGAGTGTAGATCATATTTATGCGGCCGGCGATATTGCGGAATTCAATAACCGTATCGCAGGCTCCTGGAATTTATCCCTGGCACAGGGCAAAGTCGCAGGGTACAATATTGCGGGCAAGGATTCCGTTTACCAGGAGATTCTGCCTGCCGTCACCTTGAATGCCTTCGATTTGACCTTGTTCTCCATGGGGCGCGTAAACGACGCTGAAGCCTGTCATCTGGCAGAGGAAAGCAAGGAAGGGCACTATACCAAAATAAGCATTAAGGATGACAGGATCATCGGGGCAATCGTCATTGGAGATACCAAACGCTCTTTGCTGCTGAAGTCGGCAATGGAAAAAGGGGTGCCGGTAAAGCCATTGAATTATTATGAAGCTACGGTTGGCGAACTGCTGAGCTTCCTGCAAAGCTGATCTACCGCGGCGTATCCTGGCAACCGGGCAGCCGCCCAGGCAATTTATACGGCAATTGGAGGACCCTGTGAGCATTCCTCCAATAGTAAGCGCCTGCTATCTAATATGGTACAAACCAATTTGATAGCAGGTTATTCTATTTCAACCTTCGCAACACGTTTCATTTTTCTTCTCTTCCGCAATTTTTCCTCCAAACTCCTCATCGTCGGATTTTTAATATATTTCACTTCAAATATGGCGTGGTAATTTTGTAGTAATACTATCAAATATCTTCCAGATAGTCAAACGTCATAAAAAAGTGATAAAAAAGCGCTAACATGCCGCTTCACGTTGTAAAACGCAGCCTTCCACATATTGACTAAAATATACTCCTGACTGCAGGATAGATCCTTTTATAGGTTTCATACTTCTCCCTATACATTTCATGGAGCTTTCCATCAGGGTAAAACTCCTTTTTTTTCTTCACCAGCTTTCCGACAGCGTCCTCTATGCTGCCATATACCCCGCTTGCCGTACCGGCCAGGATTGCTACCCCCAGCGTGCCGGCTTCCGAGATTTTCAGGGTGGTCACCTTCCTCCCCATCATATCCGCTTTTAACTGCAGGAAGGGCTCTGATTTGGCCAATCCCCCCACGGCCCTCAGTTCTTCCACCTCTACTCCGGCGTCGTTGAGCCTCTCAAGGTTCACCATCATCTCAAAGGTTATTCCCTCCAGGATCCCTTTGATCATATCTTCCGGCGTGGAGTTTATATCAAGGCCGACAATCGCGCCTCTTGCCGAGGTGTCCATATAGGGGGTCGCAGCTCCTGCAAAATGCGGCAAAACAAGGATCCTGGAAGGCCCCCCGGCTGCCTTTTCGATTAAAAGGTCATAAATGTTTATGCCTGTCCTGGCCGCTTCTTCCTTGTATTTGTGGCCGAAATTGTCCCTGAACCATTTAAGCATGCTGCCGCTGGTAAAGGTAAATGCATAAGTCACATACATATTCCTTATAACATGAGGCACGCAGGCAAAGCTGCTTCCCGCCATGGCATCCGATATTACCGGCCGGTCAAATGCAGGTGTTATGCATTCCGTCGTACCCAAACCGTCCACCGCGATATTGTTTCTTATGACTCCCGCCCCAAGAGCCGCGCAGGGCTGATCATGCCCGCCTGCCACAAGGACAAGCTCCCTGGGAAGCCCCAGCTCTTCCGCAACGTTTTTCGATATTCTGCCCACCACCGTACCGGCCTGTACCGCCTCACCAAATTTATCTTCATCTATCCCGGCATATTCCAGGATCTCTGCGGACCATTTTTTTTGAATAACATCAAAGGCCATTGTCCTTGCGGCAAGAGAATAATCGGTATGGGGTCTTGCGCCAAGCCTGAACAGAATGTAATCGGCAAAGAGAAGGAACTTCCATGCCTTGCCGTAAACCTCCGGCATATGCTTTTTCAGCCACATTATTTTGTTGATGGTGTACATGGGATGGGCCGATACGCCCGTTATCCCCAGTATTTTTTCATCTCCCAGCTTTCCCCGGAGATAAGAGGCTTCCTCTTCTCCTCTTGTATCAATGTAAATGATGCTGTTATAAAGCGCATTGCCGTTTTTGCCGACAGGGACTGCAGCCTCACCGAAGGAGGAAACACTGGCGGCGATTATGCTATCTCCTTTGAATCCGGCAAGTGACGCCGCGATCACTTCCTTCACCGAATTCCATACCAGCTCGGGGTTTAGTTCCTCCCAGCCCTGGCGCGGAGTAACCAGTGCATATTCCTTATACGCCTGCCCCTTGATATTCCCTTCCGGATCAATGATCGACGCCTTGCAGCCGGAAGTCCCTATATCTATACCCAAAAGACACATATGACTCTCTCCTTTTTCATATTAATGCCCACATCATACAGCGGCTGTAGGGACGCGCATTGCGCGTCCGCAAAAATGCAATCCATGTCAAGCGGACAATGTCAAGGGGACATGTCAAGGGGACAGGTACATTGACACTTGAGTGTCAACTACTGCATGTCAATGTACCTGTCCCCTTGACATATTCGCCATTCTATGGTTTTCGCTTACTATGACAGGTGGACGGCCAATGGCCGCCGTACATTACCTGTACCACAGCTTGTAATACCCGTAGGCGATTTTTTTCATTTCACTGAAAACAATCTTCTGGCGGGCTTCCGTCGTAAAGTAGCTCAATGAAGCTTTTTCTCCCGTGATGGAATTCGGCCCCAACATTCCATCCAATAAAAGCGTCTGTGCCATATCCCTGCCGCCTACCCTGGATGCATTTTCAACCATGGTCTTCAAAAGCGCGGGAGAAGAATCCCGCTCAAGCGCGGTCCACAGGTTGACCTTGCAAACGCCGTCGTCCATAAGCCCTGCAATTTGGTCCGCAGGGACAGAGGACGCTCCATGAAGAACGATCTTTGTACCAATCCTGTCCCTGATCTTTCCCGCATATTCCCCGTAATACTTAAGCTCCTTTGCGCTTGCCCTGTGCTCCGTTCCAAGATTTGCAACGATAAGGTCCACTCCGGTCTGACGGAAGTATTCTTCCGCCTTTTCGGGCGTTGTCAGCTCACTTTTTTCCGCACCCCCGGCATCGACGATTTCGTCGCATGCCCCCTCCACAACAATCAAACTGCCGCTTGCCCGGACAAATTCCCTGGTAAGCCTTATGTTTTCGCTGAAAGGAAGTCTGGAGGCATCGAACATAATGGATGAAAACTCCTCCATGTTCCAGGAAAGCAGCTCCCTGTCCGTGTCAAACTGGATGTGGTCAAGGTGTATCATCACCCGGAGGTTTTCATACGGACCTCCTTTGCCTGCCAGGATTTTCAGGTCGCCGGCAAACAGCTTCAGTCCGGTGTCCCAACGCCGTGTATGTGTATAGTAGGAAGCCTGTGGCCTGTGGTCATATTGACAGGTGATTGCAAGAATGACAGGGATATCCCTGATCCCCTTTTCATCCCCATATTCCTTTGCGGCTGCCAGGACAGCTTCCGTTGTAGTCAAATTCTCAGAACAGAAGCAGGGTAACACCCATCTTTTCTGTTCCGCTTCTTCATAGATCCCCAGAACCTGTTTTCTAACCGTAACAATCGCCACGAAATCCCCTCCTTTAATGTAGTGCAGGAGGGCCCTTTGCGCATCCACATAAATAGAATCTGTGGTAATAAATACCGGACAGCTAATGGCCGCTCCTACATTGAATTCCCTTTTTTCCTGCCTGCAGGAACCAGATTTGAATTATTCACCTGTTCCGCCATTTTACAGTTCAAGCAAGTCATAGCCCAGATAGGTGGTAAACGCTTCTTTTACAGGCAGTGCGACATTTCCGAAGGTTACGCCTACATGATGCCTGAAGCCTTTCTTTCCTATGGTGAGAAGCTTATCCTGCAAGCCGGGAATCTCCGCGACTCCTCCACACCCGAAGAAGCCTTCTTCAATGGGTTCGCCGGTAAAACGGCCTTCGCCCAGATAAGAGACAAGTCTGCCATCTTCTGTCTTCATACTGGCAAAGGTCATGGGAGCTTCCGCGATCCTTCCCACGTTGCAGCCCCAGCCGCAGCCCGCGCCGAAGCTCTTTGCAAACATCGCATGCTCGATTACGCTGCCTTTTCCCGTCATGAGGCTTTGAGGCACGGGGCCGCAGTGGAAAAGTATGCATTTGTTTTCTTCCCCGCCGAAATTGTTATTCCAGTCCAGGCAGGTTGCCGGCGACTCCGAGGCCAGGGATAGCGCATACATGGGTATTGCATTGCACACATCAAGCTCGCAGGCTGCGACAATACCGCGGTCGTTAAGCTCGCTTAAAAGCACGCAGGGCGATACCCCCAGTTCTTTTTCCATCTCTATCCAGCACCGGAGCGCCAGGCAATCGAGCTTATATTCATCAATGATATCATCCAGGGCAATACTCACTTTTGTCAGCATTTCAAGCTTTGCTTCCGGCACTCCCGTCCAGTTTGTGTAGTTCTCCAATCCCGCTTTCTTCAAAGCAAACCTGTCCGTCCCGGTCTTTATATCCCTGACCCTCATAAACAGCTCGGAAAGGTCCAACGCCTCCGTTGTAATTCCATACTTCTGCAAGGCCAATTCATCAAAGCGGACCGTCTTGAAGGCAGTGGTCCTGGCTCCGACAGCGCCGACCGTAAACCTTTTCATTCCTTTTACAATTCGACATACTGCAGCGAATGCGCTCAACTGCTTTTGGAAGACATCGTCGCAAGGGTGCACGGTATGGGGCTTGAATACCGTAAAAGGCAGCCTGTACTGGTAAAACACATCCATGATGGAGAACTTCCCACAAAAAGCATCCCGCCTGTTTTCAAAATCCATTTTCCCCACTTCGTCGGGATATGCCTGGATAAGAATGGGAACGCCGCAATCCTCCAGTGCGGCAATCGCCCCGTTTTCATCTCCGAAATTGGGAAGGGAGAGGATCACTCCGTCGTATTCTCCCCGGTGCTCCTTCAGAAAAGCCGCATATTTTCTGCCTTCCTCCGCTGTCTCAACCGCACCGTAGCGTGTTGAAGCCTCCTCCGTGAGGAGAGCGCCATAGCCCAGTTTTTGCAAAGTGTCTGTCATCTCATTCCTGGCTTTGGCGATCAAGGACCCGGGGAAGAACCCCCTGTTGCCGAAATAAAGAGCAAATGTCATTTTCCGCATTGAATTACCTCCTTATCGCAATAATATAACGATTCATATTTATTATATGGCAATAGAATCAATATCTTAATGCCATATAATAAATATAACGTTTCATTTCTAATTTTACAACTAGTTTATAAATTATTTTTTCATAATTTCAACCGCTTTTCCTCATTTGTGTCAAAATCCTCCCCCGCGGTTTTTTCGTAAAAGGATTTACTTTTAAAACTCCATATTTTATAATGTTTTTAATTAAAAAAAATATCAAACAAAGAGGTTGGCATCCATGGCAGTAATGAAGGAAGTGGCAAAGCTTGCCGGCGTTTCCGTCGGTACGGTTTCCAAATATCTGAATAACCATCATACCTTGAAGGAAGAAACAAAAAGGCGCGTAGAAGAAGCTATCCATACGCTTCAATACAAGCCCAACCTTCTGGCGCGAAGTATGAGGACCGGCAAAACGAAGACCCTGGCTGTCATTGTGCCGGATATTGTCAATCCGTTTTTTGCAGAGACCTTTACTTCCATCAAGCTGTCCGCACTCCAAAAAGGTTATACCGCCATCCTCTACACCACCGACGACAGCCCCGAGACCATGTCGCAATATCTTTCAGGCATGTCCATCCATCATGTGGACGGACTGATCCTTTGTTTTGTCAACACACGGAAGGTCATCGACGATTTCACCGGCATCCACCCTGAAACACCCATGGTTTTTTTAGGCTGGGATATTGGAGATACCCGGTACAATTCCGTGGTAATCGACGTATATGAAGGCATCTATGCTTCCACCCGCCACTTGATCCAGCTGGGTCACAGGAAGATCGCCTATGTAGGAGGCCCCGAGAATGACATGATCTCCAGGGACAAATTTAACGGCTATATGAAGGCTATGGCGGTTTCGGGCTATGAAGCGGACCCCCGGTATATATTTCATAACAATTATACCCTCCAGTCAGGATACAACTCGGCACGGAAGCTGGCAATGCTTCCCGACATGCCGACGGCCCTTGTTGCGGAAAACGATATCCTGGCCATCGGCTGCATGAAATACTTCCTGCAAAAAAAGATCAGCATACCGGAGGATATTGCCATAATAGGCTTTGACAACATCCCTCTTGCGGCGATGTATGAGCCCTCCCTCTCAACGGTAGCCTTACCGATAACACGGATGGGCGAAGAAGCCGTTAAAATTATGCTGTCCAGAATTGATAAGCCGGCATTGAAAAACAAACAGATGATTTTAAAGACCGATCTTATTGTAAGAAATTCTACCCAAAAAGGTACGCCGCTGGAATTTGAGATTTGATTCAAGCAGCTTTTCTGAGATTCGCCAGGGCCTTCGCCGCTTCTACGATGGGAATGATGGCAAAAGCCGCTGCAAAGACGATTCCCCACTGTGGTGCGTTTAGGGGAACAACCCTGAATGCCGTATTCAGGAACGGAAAAATGATGACTGCAAGCTGCAGGATGGCGGAAAACACAATAGCACCTATAAGGTATCGGTTGGTGAATATCCCCAGCCTCAACAGCGATTTGTCATTGGACCGGACATTCAGGGAATGGGTCAGCTGTATAAGGCCGAGGGTTGCAAAAGCCATCGTTATTGCAGTTTCCGGGGAATAAAGGCTAAGTCCGGTATAAAATGCGGCCAGGGTCAGCATTCCTTTGAACAGGCCTTGATAAACAATGCTAAACCCCATACCTTCCGCAAAAAAGCTGCGCTGCGAGTTCCTGGGTTTTTGCTTCATTACGTCCGTTTCTGCCTTTTCCACTCCCAATGCCAGAGCCGGCAGCGTGTCTGTCACCAGATTGACCCAGAGTATGTGGATGGGATAGAGGATTGTCGAATTCAGCATTGTAGCGATAAACAGAGTCACCACCTCTCCTAGATTCGACGACAGCAGGAACTGTATTGTCTTTCTTATATTGCTGTATATTTTCCTGCCTTCTTCCACAGCAATGACGATGGTGGCAAAATTGTCGTCTGCAAGCACCATGTTTGAAACGCCTTTCGCTACATCGGTGCCCGTTATGCCCATACCGATCCCAATATCTGCCGCTTTCAAGGCCGGAGCGTCGTTGACCCCATCGCCTGTCATAGCCACGACACGGCCCTTCTTCTTCCACGAATTCACAATCCTGACCTTATGCTCCGGAGATACTCTCGCATACACAGAGTATTTAGCGACGACCTTTTCAAATTCTTCCTCGCCGATAAGATTCAGTTCGCTGCCGGTTATCACCTCTTCATCGCTGTTTATAATCCCAAGCTCCCCGGCAATGGCAGCCGCAGTGTCCCGGTGGTCTCCCGTAATCATGATGGGGCGGATACCCGCCCGGGCGCATACTCTCACAGCTTCCTTCACTTCCGGCCTTGGAGGGTCAATCATTCCCACCAGTCCTACAAATACCATATCTGTCTCAGTTTTTTCACTTGAGACTTCCCGGGGCATGGCATCCGTTTCTTTTATTGCAACTGCCAGCACTCGCAAAGCTTTGCCCGCCATACCGCTGTTTCCCTTGATAATGCTGTGCCTGTCCTCTGCCGTGAGCGGCCTTGCCTTTCCGCCGTCCAATATACCGGTGCATCGGTCAAGGAGCACGTCGGGAGCCCCTTTGGTTATTATCCTGTATCCGCCGTTCTTTCGGTTTATGGTGGTCATCAGCTTCCTGTCGGAATCAAAGGGGATTTCCTCTTCCCTGGGGGCCATTTTCTCCGCCTCATCCTTCTCAACCCCTTTTTGAGCGGCATAATAGGTCAGCGCCGTTTCCGTGGGATCACCGGCAAATTTCAAGCTTCCTCCCTCCGACCGGTCGGTTTTGGAGTCATTGCAAAGCACCAGGGAATTTACAAAAACCTCAAAGCTCCCGCTATCTATGCCGGGTGCCTCTGCGTTTATGATTCCTCCGTCAAGGTAGACCTCTTTTACCGTCATCTTATTCTGTGTAAGGGTACCTGTCTTATCCGAGCAAATGATTTCGGTACTTCCAAGAGTTTCGACAGCAGAGAGCTTCCGGACGATTGCATTCCTTTTAGCCATTTTTTGAACACCCAAAGCCAGCACAATAGTGATCACGGCCGGAAGCCCTTCGGGTATCGCAGCCACGGCAAGGCTGACTGCCGTCAGGAACATCTCAAAATAGTTCCTGCCCTGGAGGGTACCGGCCAGAAAGATAATCACCGATATTCCAACAATCCCTATGGTAAGGTATTTGCTCATCTCCGACAGTTTTTTCTGCAAAGGTGTCTGCTGTTCTTCGTTATCCGCCAGATGTACTGCAATTTTCCCTACCTCTGTGCTCATGCCCGTCGCCGTAACGATCCCGGTGCCCCGGCCATAGGCAACGCTGCTGCCGGAGTAGGCCATGTTTTTTCTATCTCCGATGACAATATCCGGTTTGTCGATTTTTGCGACAGTCTTTTCAACGGGCACCGATTCCCCCGTCAACGCGGCTTCCTCTATTTTCAGGCTCATGCTTTGCAGCAGCCTCATATCCGCAGGCACAAAATCCCCGGCTTCCAGGAGCACAATGTCCCCCGGCACGATCCTGCCGGTGTCTGTCCGCTTCGTCCGCCCGTCCCTTTTAACCTTTACCTGGGGCGAAGACATCTTCTTCAAAGCTTCCAGAGCTTTTTCAGCTTTACTCTCCTGCATTACGCCCAGCACGGCGTTGATAATTACCACGACGAGGATGATGGCGGTATCCGCCAGTTCGTGCATCAATCCGGATATTGCCGCGGCAACCAGCAAGATAATGACCATGATATTTTTAAACTGCTCCAGCAGCCTGGCAAACAAGGTCTTTTTCTTACCCTCCCGGATTTCATTGGGGCCGTAAGTCTGCAGCCTGGCTGATGCCTCAGCCTCCGTCAGGCCGTCATCGCCGGACTTGTAAAACTCCAATGCCTCCTGCGCTTCCATGGTGTGAAACAGCTTTTCACCCGGTAAATTCTTCATTTCTGACAACGATAAGCCCTCCTTGATACTACTTTTTAGTCTTCAACTGTTTTCCTCCATCTATGCAGCAAAAAGTCTTCGGAACACAAAAACCAAAAAGTTTTCCGTATCAATGTAACCTTCATTGTAGCAGGTATGCGCTCTAAACCGGCAATACCGAGATAATATAACCACCGGCAATTAAGCTTATAAGATTTGCGACAAAAGCATAAATCAAGCTGCGGCTTCTTTGGTGCTCCTTGATGAAAATGGGGAAGGCCATCATTTCAGCCGCAAATACAAAAACCTCTCCGAAAATCAAACTGACAATCAAATAGTTCGGCATCAGCGAACCTCCGCTGTTCAGCCAAATATTCAATATGCCCTGTGTCACGACGTTGATAGCAAGAAATATAAGCCAGCTTCTTTTTTGCCTGAACCGGAAAAGCCAGAAAATGCCCGCTTCAAGCAAAAGTGTGAGCAGCAGCCGGATTGACACCAAAAGCGCCGAGCGGAGCGGATATTTTCCGGGCCTAAGCTCCTGATTGGCCACGTCTAAAGTATATACATTGTTATAATGCTGCAAGAGTTCGCCTATCGCGAATTCAAAGCTTCCGTCCTTCGTGGTTGCTCTGAACGTATACCCTCCATCCGCCTGCAGGTCCCTTGAATAAAAAGCATAATATCCTTCCCACGCAACCCGGCGAACCTTCGCTTCCGGCTGACTTTCACCGGATACCAATACAATCGAAAGGTCATCGGGCGGATGGTTGACAAGGATAACCAGGGACGGCGGTTCCGCTGAATTTGCCGCGGCTGTTATCGGCAGGCTTGCTATCATCCAAACGCAAAACATCATAACCAGCAGCAAGCGTTTTCTATCTTTCCCCATAATACGACTCCTTATAAATGGTACCCTTTTGTTTCCGGGTATCCCAGCAATGGTCCCGTTTTAGTATACCATGATAAATGTCACACGGAAAAGTGCCTTTGTTTGATTTCATGCTGTGAAAAGATTATGGCTCATTAATCCATAGGGGGCTGCCATTGGCCACCTGTCCAGGATATCAGGAATCACTGGAGGTTCGTATGGCGTTTATTTTCCATAAACCGCATTGATGTTGACGCGCAATGCGCGCCGTCGCAAAAGCCATGAAACAAATAGAAACCCTGCGGTCAGACAAAGCAATACCGTATCAGTATAACGCCAAACCTGCTGTAACAGATCGGGAGAACAAAAGACACCCTTATCGTAAAAAATGTTGTCAATAAACCTCGTATAGAGAAAGACAGCGTCTTCAATGGTTTTTCTCTGGCTCAGCACCGATTTCCTTAAATATTCGTCCGAACGGAACGCCGCCTTTGCCACAGCTTCAAGCTCCTTCGTTCTTACGAAATAATAGGAAAGCTGCCGGGCATCGGCCTGCCGGTCGGGCAGCATAAACGGTCTCGCATACCTCCAGCCCTTGTCATAGGTCGGATAGCCGCGTAATCCATAACCGATGTAAAGATCATTGACTTCTTCATAAGGGATCCATATTATGCTCGTTCCTTTAGACAACTCAAATGCCGGAACCTTTTTTCCGTCCTGCTCGGTAAAATATTGGATTTCTTCCGGCAGGTCAATGACATTGGACACTTTTATGGAAACGGCTGCCATTGGAATGTCAAAGTAACTGCCGTATTCCAGAAGCTCCATTTTATCCATTGGAATCCTGCGCTGATACTGTTCCATTTTGCCGTTATACGAAAAGCTGTCCGTTTTCTGCTGGTTCAGGTAAATCCGCCCTCCTACCCGGCAGGAAAGAATAAGAAGCGGAATCAGAGCCAGAACGGCTGCGACCAGGCTGATCCTTTTCATTTTTTTCATACTTCCCCCTCATTTTTTACCGCACACCGGACAGCCTTGGAGCGACAGCGGAAGCTCCAGACCGCATGCGTCCATCAATCCGGCATCTCCCAGGATGTCCGCCGCCGGACCGTCGGCAGCGATTTGCCCGTCCTTTATAACGATAACCCTGCTGCAGATATCAAAAACCATGTCCAGATCGTGGCTGGTGATGATTTTGGTGTGTTGGAAGCTTTTCATCAGGTTCATTACCCTGCGTCTGGATTTGGGATCAAGCGCGGCGGTGGGTTCGTCCATAATGAGGACATCCGGCTGCATTGAAAGCACCGAAGCCACGGCTGCCGCCCTTTTCTCGCCGCCCGACAGCTTGAAGGGCGCACGGTCCTTCAGGTGAAGTATGCCCACCATTTCCAGCGCCTGCAGCACCCTGGCCTCCGCTTCTTTCTCATCCAGACCGTAGTTGCGCGGCCCAAAGGCGACATCATCGTATACGGTGGTCATAAACAGTTGATCGTCCGGATCCTGAAAAACCATGCCAAGCCTTTGCCGGATTACAGGTAGTGTCTTTTTGGTAACATGGACGTCGCCAACCAATACCTCGCCTTTTTCAGGGAACAGCACCCCCATTAATAGCATGAGCAGCGTGGATTTACCCGCGCCGTTCGCTCCTATGATTCCAACAGATTCCCCATGGTATATGCTAAAGCTTAAGCCTTTTACGGCCTTATGCCCGTCAGGATATGAAAAATGCAAATCCTTCACTTCTATTTTATGGTGACTCATCTATCGCTACCTTTTCCTATCTGCCTGTAATGTGGCTGGCAGTCGCTCCACTCCTGCCGGTAAGCACCGGTGAAAATACAATTTACACGATAAGTTTCTGCAAATGCAGCCCCTGCGGCCATAAAAAACCGGCAGTGATATTTTTCCGTGCTCCGGAGTCCTACTATAAAATTACATGAATTTTAGAAGTATGTAAATATAATTTTAGATCATTCCGCAAATTCCTTTGAATAATACAAAAATTCCTTTTTTCATACCAATGACCATGCCGCGGGGCGGCATACCTGAGGGTGAAAGTATACTCTCCGTCCAGTGCGACAGTGAAGAACCGTCCCCTGTCGCATGTGTGAATGTGAAAAAGTGCAGGGCGCGCATCGCGCGCCCGCATAATACAATCTGTAATAACACAATCCTTTGCATAAATAGACTGTTCTTGTCTTCCGTACCGTTCGCCATTTCATGGTTTGCGCTTACTGTCACAGGCGGACGGCCAATGGCCGCTCCTGCATGAAAGGTCTTACGCACTCGCCCGGTGGCCGCCCCTGCCTATGGCAAATGCTTAACGGCCGTTGAATTCCCTGACGGCGTCCAGCATTGCCGCGATATTCTCCACGGGCGTGTTGGCCTGGATGTTGTGAATGGTATTAAACACAAAGCCGCCGTCCTTTGCAAATATTTCACACCGTCTCAGCACCTGCTCCCTCACTTCCTCAGGCTGTCCAAAAGGCAGCACGCGCTGCGTATCCACTCCTCCGCCCCAAAAAACAATATCCTTTCCGTACTTCTCCTTAAGCTTTTCAGGCTCCATCCCGACAGCCGAGCATTGTACGGGGTTCAATATGTCAAAACCCGATTCAATAAACAGGCTTATAAAGGGTTCTACCGCTCCGCAGCTGTGTTTGAAGGTCTTCCAGCCGGTGTTGGCATGAATCCACCGGTTCATTTTTTGGTAAAACGGCATATATACTTTCATGTACGTATCTGCAGAGCAGAATGTTCCTATCTGGGTTCCGAAATCCGTACCGCAAATAAACACCACATCAATCAGCTCTCCCATTGCGGCGTTAAGCTTTGTCAAATTTTCTACAGCGATATCCGTTTGCTTCTCAAAGACGGCTTGCAGGTAATCACGTCTTGAAACCGTGGATACATACCATTCTTCGATATCCCGTATTCCCTTCGGGTATTTTAGAAAGGGGGCCGGCACAAAGGCGATATCGCCGATAGCCGTGCCTCCAAAGGCAGCGACAACCGCTTTCCCCGTTGCTGACGCATTTTGGGCCTCTTGCTTGAACCAGGCTAGATTCTCGTCGCTTATGGGCTTGAATTCCTCAAGGTTGTCCTCCGGATTCAGGTGGTCCTCGTCGATATCGCCCTGCCTGATAATGGAATCGAAGTAATAGCCGTCCTTGGGCATCCGGCCGCTTGGCGGCGCTTCCAGATCACCCTCCGGATAAATAAAGGTATTCCCTGCTTCATCCACCGTCGTATTGAAATTCCCCGGCACCAATACCTCAAGGCCGTTATGAAGGCGCCACTCCTTCCAGTTTTCATTCCTGAAGCCGAACTGATTATCCCTTGGCGCTACGGCGGCCGTATCGATACCGATGACATCGGCAAGATCCTCCTCTATCAGGCCCAGCATTTGATAGGGCTCGTATACCTTTACCCGTCTCTTTTCCAGCTTGTAGTGATCCCTTAAGGCTGCCACACAGGTGACATTCATACCTGTTACCGTAGTCCCCCCGAAATCTACCGGCACCCTGTCCGGTTGTCTGTGCTCCAGAGCGTCTTTTACCCTCTTTTTTGAATCCATAACATACCTCCGTAATTAATTTATTTTTAATGATTAATGCAGCCAACAGCACTTTGTTTATAGAGCATTTACGTACCTGTCAGAAACAGCGCCGGCACTTCGGCACGTTATTCCCGACGGGATAAACCGTCGTCCATCTGCAAAAATTGCCTTGCATCATCCTTCGTGCCCGGGCACAAAATACAGTATATAAAGCTGCCGGAACATCGGATCCCACTCCGTCCAAGGGACTTCCTCCCAGCAGGCACTCATGGCAATTGCCGAGTACCTCCGCTCCGGCGTCTACAAGTTTTCAGGTATTTTTATACTGATTTCCGTATAAATATGTTCCGCTTTAGGCTCCCTACCTAGAAAAATGTACTCCCGCAGCAGGTTTAACGGCTTATAGCCCTGTGAAAATGGATCCTGGACAATGGTAAAGTCGATGAGGCCTTTTTTCATGTTGTCGACAATTTCCGGGAGGATGTCATTACAAATAATATGGACTTTTCCCGTCAGCCCCTTTTCAGTGATTGCATCCATACATGCGCCTACATGGCCTGTCGCCATATAGATCCCTCTTATCTGCTTATGCCTGCCCAGAGCTTCACTCAGCTTTCGATATGTATCATCATATCGATCGAAGCCTTCAATTACCTCTGCCACACGGAAGCCTCCACCCACTCCTGCCAGTGTATCGGTAAAACCGTTTACCCGTTCCTTGTGGGCATGAAATGCCATACTTCCTGTCACTACAATAATCTCTGCGCCTCCAGGTATCACCTTTGACATAAGTCCCGCTGCAACCCTTCCGCTTTTGTAAAGATTCTGTCCTACAAAACATAGCCTCCGGCAATCGGTCACATCGGAGTTGAAGGTGATTACCGGGATTTTTCTTTCTGCCGCTTCATTGATTTTTGCACGGATTGCCGCATCATCCATGGCAGATACCATAATCCCCGAGACGCCCAGTTCCAGAAGCCCCTCCAGAGCTGCTGCGGCGCTTGAAGCATCACGGCTGTCCATATGCCGGAATTCTACCCTGACCCCCATATTATGCATTTCATCCACAGCAGTATCGATCCCTTTTCGGATTTCATCAAAAAAGGCGATTTCCGTGGAAGGCATCACCACGCCGAGGATTATTGGCTTCTTGTTATATGCCAGCGCTTTGGCTGCCATGTTTGGCACATAATCCAGCTCGCGTGCAATCCTCATTACATTTTCCCTGATTTGCGGCTTAACGCCGGGTCTGCCGTTGAGCACCCTGTCTACGGTTCCTCTGGATACTCCGGCCATTTGCGCTATTTTCCGGATGGTTGTCTTCATTAAAAGCCACCTGTGTACGGCTGGACCGTTAATTTAAATACGACTCTGCCATTTTTATCCTGATATTTTTAATCGTGCCCGGGCACATTTTTATTTTAACAAAAATTCTACAGTTTTTCAACAAAATTTTCGCCGCCTGACGCAATAACATACTTCCGCTTTGAGGTTTGCCCTTATTTTTGCAGCACGATCCTGTGCTCCACCAGCTGCATTTCCTTTATTTTAGCTTTTACTGTCTTTCTTTGCCCGAAAATATTTTCCATCACCAGATTGTCTTCCTCCGGTATGATTTTGTCGACAGCGTCCAGCAGCAGCTTCTCTTCGCCGTTTTCGTCAATCAGGTATACATTTGCTTCACACATCGCTTTCACCTCGTTACTATTTCTTGAGACTTTGCACGGCTTTGTCCGTCAAATGCGGCAAAGGCTCGTTTTTATCCACACCGACAATTTCGATGTTGCACCGGTTCAACGGCAGCAATATTTTTTTGGCCGGGCTCTCTGCGATGGCTTTTGCCATTAGGGGAGTCAACTCGCCCAGCATGGAATTGGCGGCTATGATGCCGACCGTGCCCATGATTATATCAACCTTCCCGGCATTTACCACAATGGCGTTTTCCCCCGTAGCGCCTTCATTGGCTCCGGCTTTCAGCATATAGGAAGTCGCAAGGGCATTGGTCCCCAGCGCAATGATTTCCACATCCTCAAGCAGCTCCTTCCTCAGCTTTTCCACAATGGTCTTGCCGATTCCGCCGCCCTGGCCGTCGATTACCGCTATCCGCATATATCCTCCTTAAAATTATACTCTTTCTTTCCGGTGAAGTCCATGATTGCTACAGCATAACACCCAAATTATCCTTTCAGAAATAACGCGTTGAAGCATTGGTGATATTTCTGAAAGGCGCATGAATGCCGGTAGGTTAATGAAGTTTACGCTATAGTAATATATTATTCAGAAAGTACAGTGATTTTCTTGATAATCACATCTTTTTCAGGTCTGGACACTTCCCGGCCTGACGCGTCGATGCCTACCGGCGTTGCTGCCAGCGCATCCAGTGTTTCTTCTCCCCCGGTCATTTTCCCAAAAGCGGCATAATCTCCATCCAGATGCGGCGCATCGCCAAGCATTATGAAAAACTGGCTGCCGGCCGAATTGGGGTCATTGCCGACGCGAGCCATGGATATCACTCCCTTTGTGTGCTTTAGCGTATTCTGCTTAAAGCCGTTGGATGCAAACTCGCCTTTGATGTTTTTACTGGAACCGCCCATGCCGGTACCTTCCGGATCGCCTCCCTGGATCATGAAGCCGGCGATGATCCTGTGAAACTTAAGGCCATCGTAGAAGCCCGACTTGGCAAGGCTTATGAAGTTGGCCACCGTTTCGGGAGCGTATTCGGGATATAATTCAACGGTCATTTTGCTGTCATCCGCCATAATGATTTCAACGACGGGATGTCCACCCGGGGCACCGGAGCCGGAAAGGCCCTCATTATTGTCCTTTTGCCCGCATGCCGCTGCAAAAACCGTTATAAGCAATACTGCCGCCAGTATAGCCGATTTTTTAAAAAATTGCGTTTTCATCTGTTTTTCCTCATCTTTCGTTTTCCATTTCTTCTCCTATTTTAACAGGACTATCGCATCCCTGGCAATATCGTTTCAATCCTTTTCTCTTTTATTCTATACTGTTTTTTCTGAAATGGGAAGGCGCCGCATTGTGAACCTTTTCAAAAGCCCTGGTAAAGTGGAACTGGCTTGAATATCCCAGCCTGTCCGAAATCTCGGCGATGGTAAACGTCGTATTCCTGAGCAGTTCAACCGCTATGCCGATACGCATGGCATCATAGTACTTTTTTGGCTGCATGCCCGTCGTCTCTTCAAAAACTTCACGGTATCTTCTTTCGCATAATCCCGCGATTCCTGCCAGTTCCTTTATTGTTATATTTTCCGGAAGACTTGCCCTCATATGGTCAATAGTACGTTCAATAGCCGATTGATGTGGGTTGTTGATTAAATCCTTATTCAACCGCGCTATCCATTTGCATAAAATTTGGCTGAACAGGGAAGAGGCAAGCAGCCTGGAGGAGTAATCGGTTTTCCGCAGCAGTTCCAGGCAGGTGGTGTAATCTTCCGGCTCATCCTCGTCATACTCCAGGTGAAGCAGCCGGTTCTGAGGCTGATTCAGAAGGCTGCCGGTTGAAAATTCAAACCACCAGAAATCCCAGGTGTCGCCGCTGCAAAAATAGCGCCTTACCTGACGGTGCTCAAAAAACAACAGAGTACCCGGCAGAACAGTCATCTCATCCATTCCTTCCAGCTTTACACTGCCCTTACCTCCGATGGTTCTCAAAGCAATCATATACTTGCAGTCTTTCAGATTTTTTCTTACATCGTAGGAGGTATCCGCATGTACAATATAAACTGTCGTCAACGCAACTGCAATTGACGATATCGGGTTTCCCGTCAGTGAAAAATCAAAATCCATGCCTTTATTATATCCCATGATTGCCGATTTGTATATATAATTATCCGATAATTGTATTCAAAAAAACCTGCGGCAATATTATAATATATACATCACTCCAGGTAATTGAGACAACATATTTGCCTGAGCTCCGTATGCCATATTCACGTTTTATGTATAGTAATACCTAATAATTATCCTTCCAGAAATACCGGGGCGAGGTATTCGTCATATTTCTGAAAGGCGCAAAAATACCAATAAGGCAATAAAAATAATAATTGTTAAGAAAGGATGGGCGTAAGGGATGGATACGTTTGAAATAAACAACGGTATAACGGGAATGGTCCCCAGAGACAAGATGAGCAAGGGAGCGCGCAAGCTCCGTGATTTCTATGAAATAAAGCCGGATGCTCCCATTTATTTAAGCGAATTCGGTTATTATTCCCTTGACCGCTGGAAAAGCGAAGGGTATATCAACGACAATACCAATCTGCATGAGCTTTTTGGTTTCGACGAGCCGGGCTCCTTTCACCTTGGAGGTCTGGGATGGTGTGAAGCAGGGTTTTCGCCCACATTTGAAGTGAAGGTTATCGAAGACAGAGGCGACTACGAGGTGGAGCAGGACTATGCCGGCCGATACGTCCTATATTTCAAGGGACGCCGCAACGGCTTCATGCCCGAATACATCGACCATCCGGTGAAGGATATGAAATCCTGGGAGGAAAAATGCAAATGGCGGATGAATCCCGACACGCCCGAACGATACGTCAATTTCGAGAAGCATATGCAAAAGGCGAAGGAATGTGCCGGTAAGGGCATGATCATCACCTTGAACCTGGTAGGAGGCTATATGTACTTAAGAAGCCTCATGGGACCTGTGGACCTTTTGTATGAATTCTACGATGATCCGGAATTGATCCATGATTGCATGAAGACCTGGTTTGAGCTTGCCGATGCGGTCAGCGCCAGATACCAGCAGCATGTCACCATCGACGAGTTTTTTATTGGCGAGGACATCAGCTACAATCAGGGACTGCTTATATCGCCCGCGCTGGTCAGGGAATTCCTGTTCCCCTATTATCAGCAGTTGATGAATAATGTGAAAGCCCGTCAGCTGGACAAAAGCCGCCACCTGTATTTTCAACTGGATACCGACGGTTTTGCCGATCCCGTAGTACCCCTGTATAAAGAGATCGGCATGGACTATATCAGCCCCTTTGAGGTTGCTTCAGGCAGCGATGTCGTCCGGACAGGAAAGCAGTATCCGGATCTGATTATGCGGGGCGGTATTGACAAACGGATCCTCGCCCAGGGCAAGGAAGCCATCGACAGGCATATTGACAGCATTCTGCCTGTCCTGAAAAAAAGAGGAGGCTATATCCCCAATTGCGATCACGGGGTGCCCGAGGAAGTGGCTTTTGAGGATTATATGCATTTCCGCAGCAGGCTGAAGGAATTTGCCTGAGCCATATTCTCTCCGGGTACCTTGCACGTATGGCAGACCGCCTAAATGGAATCCAGAAGCTTGAACCATTTTTCCAGGCATTCTTCCGTCGCTTCCTGTCCTCCGTATGAGAAGGCGCTTCCTTTCGGCAGCAGCAATAAATCATCACTTATGTTGTGCTGGTGCCTGTAATGGGTTTCAAGGACTACATATCCGTTGTATCCGTCATTTATCAACTCTGCAAAATGTCCTTTGTAATCTACCTGCCCTTCTCCTATTGGCCTGCCTTCCGTTTTCCCATCGGGGAGCCTTGCAGCATCCTTCAAATGCATATGCACCATATAGGACTTGATGGCATTGTATCCGTCCGGGAAGGGTATTTCACAATCCGGGTCGTACAGATCATTCCCCGGATCCCATAGTGCTTTGACACAGGCTGCATCCAGGCCTTTTACCACCCTGCCGAGCTTTGCCGCATTGGAAGCATAAACGGAAGGATCGGACTCAAGCACCAGGGTCATCTCCTCCTTATGGAGAAGTCCGACGGCATCATCAAAACGTGCTATGATTCCGGGTAATTGAAGGTCGAAGCCGCCTTCGTTCCAGAAGGTAAACCCTCTTATCATCCGCACATCAAGCTTGTGAGCCAGCTTTATGCATTTCTTTAGTATTTCAAGATGTTCTTTGATTTCATCGGCATTGTTCATACTGCATTTAAAGAACTGGGAGCTGATGGCGCAAACGTGAAGCCCTTTATTATGTAAAAGTTTTTTGATTGTATCAATTTCCCCATCATCCAGCTCATGTACGCTCTTGTCCCAAACCGATCTGAGCTCTATGGCATCAAGCCTATACCTGACAGCGACCTCTAGAGCAGTACTAAGGTCTTGTGAGATTTCATCGGTAATAACACCTTTTTTAAACATATGCCCCTCCAAATTACCACATGCATTTTCATTCAATCATATATCCTTTTTAGCAGATTTTCTTTACTTATTCAACTTAAAACCTGTCATATTTAATAAAAATGATGGCCCTAGTTTACGGCCCTATTTCAATATCCTTTACCTCAATCACCCTGGCATAGCCGCTGAAAACCAATCTTGAGTCCACCCTGTATTCCTGTATGGTCAATGTCAGTTCTACATTGGTTTCCTTTGCGTTTTTACTGCTATCCGTAAATCCAAGGGTCATCCGTTTGGTTGCAGTAACGGGCTCCAACGAATTTTTCTCCGCTATCTCCTCGTCCACACTGGAATCTATGAAGCCGACGACCGTCGAATGGCTCAGAACCATTGCCAATTATGTCAAATATGCAAACCAGAGCGGTGTATATGACGATGTCCAACGCTATTTGTCAAGGCACAGGAAGTTCTTTTAATTGCAGTCTGCAGGACAGCTATGGCAATGACCGGAGACAGCAGGTTATTCATCCTCAAATTTGCAGGTCTCGCAATAGCCGAACATTTCCAGCTTGTGCCCTTTGATGGAAAATCCCAGTTTTTCTTCCAGGGCCTTTTCATAATCCTCCAGGGGACATCCGTCCACGGGAAGCATTTTGCGGCATTTGACGCATAAAAGGTGATGCTTGTGTTCCATGTTGTTCAGCTCATATAAAGCCTTATTGTCGTCATTCACGCTGGTCTTGACCACCAGCCCCTTGCCCAGCAAAGCCTCAAGAACCCTGTAAACCGTTGAAAGGCTGATGGCGATTTCCCTCTCTTTAAGCTTGAGGTAGATGGTTTCTGCCGTAACAGGCTGTCCGGCCTTTTCTATCACATCCAGAATGGAGTTCCTGTGCTTGGTGCTTTTCAGATTCTCTTTTTTCAACAATTCCTTGTAATTCCTTGCATCGTCCATGGCAAACCTCCATCTCCCCATTGTGCCGGATGAATTGTCACATCGGGGCGTGATTAGCAAAAGCTTATGATGTAATTATACAATATTCATTCGCTTAATGCAGAAAAATATTAAAAAAATTGCGGCGTTGAGCATCACGATGGCTGCGCCGGTAGGCAGACTGAACAGGTACGAAAGGAATACGCCGAAGATTACGCACAGCACCGAAATAACTGCGGAAATCACGATCGTTCCCTTAAAGCCTTTTGAAATCTGAAGGGCCGATACCGTGGGAAAAACGATGAGGCTTGAAATCAGCATGGTCCCCACAATACGTATGCCAATGGCAATAGTGATGGAAGTAAGGACGGCAATAAGGTAATTCATTAAGCGGGTATTAAGCCCTGCGACCTTTGCGAACTCCTCGTCGTAGGTAATGGCAAACAGATTGTTGTAGAATAAGAGGACCATGAGTATAATGCCTGCGGATAAAAGGATGGAAATAATTACATCAACATCGCTGATGACAAGAATGCTTCCGAACAGATAGCTCATCAAATCCACATTAAACCCGTTGGCCAGGCTGGCAATCAATACGCCCGCCGCGATGGAAAAGGATGAAACCAGCCCGATGGCGGCGTCCCCGTGCAAATCCGCTTTTTCATTCAGCTTTAAAATAACGAAGGAAGCCAGGATAACAATCGGTACCGATACCAGCAGCGGAGACGCGGAGAACAGCAGCGCGATGGCTACCGATGCAAAGCTGACATGCGCCAGACCGTCGCCGATAAGGGAGAATTTCTTCAGCACCAGGAAGACTCCCAGCAAAGAGCAGCAGATGGCGATCAGAGACCCTACCAAAAGGGCTTTGAGGATAAAATCATATTGAACCGCTTCCAACAGGCTTTGTACAATGTTATTCATCCTGATGCCTCCAGCAGAATTGGTGTTGTGACATATGTCCGAAGTAAGCCGTCATATCCGGGGACTTGCAGAATTCATCATAGCTTCCGAAAAAAATCAACCGACCGTCAAGGTACAGCATCTTTTTAGTATACTGCCCGATTGAAGCCATGTCATGGGACACAAGCAGTATGGTTACCCCGTCTTTTTCATTCAGCTCCTTCAATATTCCGTAAAAATCCTCTCTGATCCTTGGATCCAGAGCGCTGGTAGGCTCGTCCAGAATCAGCAGCCCCGGCGACGAAACCAGCGCCCGGGCCAGAAGTACCCGTTGCTGCTGGCCGCCGGAAAGATTGCCTATTTTCTTTTGCCGCAGTTCGGTAATTTTCAGCTTCTCAAGAATTCCGTCAATTTTGGAATAATCACTCTTTGACAGGAATTTGGGATCCTTCTTCCGGGCAAGGAGTCCCATGGATACGATTTCCCTGACCGTTGCCGGGAATATCCGGTCGCCGGTAACCGCCTTCTGCGGAAGATACCCGACGAAGCGGCTGTCCTTAAGCCCGTTTTGAAATTCTATTTTGCCTTCGGAAAAAGGATGAAGGCCGAGGATAGCCTTCATAAGGGTAGATTTTCCCGAACCGTTAGGCCCCACAACGCCGATATAATCTCCTGCCTCGGCTATAAAGCTGATATTGCTCAGGACCTCATGCCTGCCGTATTTCAATGTGACATTTTCAACACTGAGTATGCTATTCACCGTATCCCAACCCCTGTTTCAGTTTTTCAAGGTTGCTTTCCATTATTTCAATATAGGTTATTCCTGAATTCAACTCATCTTTTGACAGATTATGGGCGCCGTGGAGAAGCAGCATCTGCGCTCCCGTCTCTCCGGCAATGACCTTGGCCACCCTGGGCTCCACAAGCTCTTCGTAAAAAACGAATTTCGAACCCGACGCCTCCATATTTCTCACAAGTTCCGCAATCCGCTGGGGATTTGGCTCCGCATCAGGGGCAAAGCCCTTATAGGGGGAAATGTATTCAAGGCCATACCGTCTGGCAAAGTAGCCAAAAGCAAAGTGTCCTCCATAGATGATGGTTTTGCTTTTGACCTTTCCGAAGGCTTCAACAAACTTCGCGTCAAGTTCCGCAAGCTTCTTTTTATAAGCTTCCGCGTTTGTCCTGTAAAAGCTTTCGTTCTTGGAATCCGCCTTTACAAGTCCTTCTACGATATCGTCCGCCATTTTCATTGCATTGATGGGGTCAAGCCAGATATGGGGGTCTTTTCCTTCATGGTTTTCTTCTTCGCCGGTGTGCCCGTTCTCTTCCTCCAGCTCGCCCTGCTCATGTTCCTTTTCCTCCATAAGCTCGACCCCGGAACTGGCGTCAACGATTACAACCCTGCTGCCGGCCGTTCCTTTAATGATCCTGTCGGCCCATGGTTCCATATACTTGCCGGTGTATATGAACACTCCCGCCTTACTGATATCAACGATATCTTTTGGCGAAGGCTCAAACGTATGGGATTCCGTACCCGGAGGCAGTAACAGGCTGACATTGGCTTTATCCCCGGCAATTTGCTTCGCAAAGTCATACTGTGGAAACAGAGTGGCAATGATTTTGATTTTGCCGTCGTCCGCCAGGGTGCCCGCCTGCTTTGTTTCGCAAGCCGAAAGGGACAACAGCAGTGCCAGGGTTAGCAATATGGAAACTGTACGCTTTTTTAACATAAAATACTCCGCAAATCATAATACATGCAAATAATTAGCATTTGCGTCTATTATACACCAAAAAAGCATTGTTAAAACACAAATTTTTAAAATTTTCAGGAAAATCAATGCCACAGATAGTTAATGCATGTTGTTGGCTATGTGCAATGCAGGACTACAAATCGAATGTAGGGGCGCGCATTGTTCGTCCGCATGAGGGCTCTATGATAGAGAACTGTTCCCCTGTCATAGTTAGTTAATTCATGTTACTGGTTATGTGCAATGCAGGACTGCAAATCGAATATAGGGACGCGCATTGCGCGTCCGCAGGAAGGCTGTCTGTGGTAACATGCGATAGTGAAGAACCGTCCCCAAGGCTTAGTCCTGTAACGCTTTGGGAAACGCTTCAGATGGAGACTCCGAATTTTTTGGCAATTTCTTTCAGTCCCTGCTCGATTTCTTCCCTGGAGTAATCGTTTTTCTCCAGGATTTCATCCTCGAGGTTATTTAACCGTTCGTAAAAATCCAGGGCTAACTCCATATACTTTTTATTTGCAGGCTCTAACTCCTCAAATAGGAGATTCTCAGCTTCATTTATTTTTCCCTGGCTTAGCAAATTAAGCAGCTGCTTGTGCAAGAAATCGGTTTGGGTGTAATTACCCTCATCTGGCAGTTCATAAGTGGCCGTATCCTTATTTAAAAGGATTTTAGCCAAAACCCTTACCAGATCTTTTACGATACGCATGAAATAATCCTGTTCAAACATAAAACCCCTCCCCGGTATTCTCCCTTATTATATAGCATAATTCAGAAAAATACCATAAGAGAGGGTTTTGTAAGTGTATCTAATCATGGTGCACCAAAAATTTATAGTAAAATAAAGCAATAGGATTGCATGGGCTAACTCGTCTATCATTATGAGCGGGACATAGTGGAGCGCGGCAATCTCGATGCTATATCCTGGCTAGAAGCTGAAATTGCTTCGTCGCAAGCTCCTCGAAATGACACACGTGCCAGCACACCACCAGTGTGGCAACACGTTTATAGGGCGGCCATTGGCCGTCCGGCAGCTGTTTGACGCAGTTTGCATTTGCGGACGCGCAATGCGCGCCTTTGCAATACCTTTACCCGCTAGATTGCTTCAATGCTTCGGGGCACTGAATTCAGGGCCTTGGCAAAAAGCTGCCTTTGACGGAGCGGTTTTCCTGAATGTACCTTCGTACGGACCTCCCGGCGGCATCCTGCCGGAAGGTTGAAATAATTATCACTCAGTTCCAGCCCTTCCAGTTCACCGTCGATTTTTACGAAACGGGCAAAGCGGTCTGTGGAAACAAGCAGCTTCCCTTCTTCGGCTTTAACCTCCAAACGGGCGTCGGGAAGCGGAACCTCCGAAAAATTTCCGAAGAAGCGGAACGCTTCCTGCAAGCCATCCCTGCAGTGTGCATGAACATAAAAATTCCTGTGCCTGTCGGGTATGATGATGTTGGGATAATATCTTCCTCCGACGGTGATACTTTTTAGCCTGACGGAAGTATTGGCCTTACCTGAGGCTTTTATCTCCTCGCTGAAATAAGTATTTCCAAAGAAGTCCTTAACCGTCACAACGATTCCGTCTTCATAATCGGTCATCGTATTGTTGACAAGCCATACGGCGGTAGTTGCGGCATCTACTTCCTCCAGGGACACCAACAGAGGAGCAAAGAAACGCTTTGAATAATAATACGAGGCCTTGGGTATAAGATCGCAATCAATCATGCTCCAGCTGTGTACGGGACAGCAATCGTTTAACTGCCAGATCAGTGCTCCCCCGGTATGCGGAAAATTCCTGCGGTAGTGTTCGGTCCCGAATTTAAGTCCCTCAGCTTGCACAAGCATGCTGTAATCTACGTATTCATCAATGTCCCCGGGGGCTGCCGCATGCATTTCCATCAAATAATGCATACGTCTGAGGCTCTGATCCTTGTTCAAATACTTGAACAAATGACTGTTTATGTCCGGATTCCTGCACTCAAGATACTTTTCAATGGTCGCCCTGGCTGGTGCGGCGTGTATGCCATATTCGCTGACAAAGGTTGCGGTATCCTTTGCATAATCAGTATAAGGAACATCGGTGAACCAAACGTCCCAATTGTGCCGGTCGCCTTCGGTCATGCTGTTGGCAGTAGTCACACCCTGGGGCGAGGTGGGCATATAAAATCTCGTATCATCCAGTTGTGCCAGCCAATCCGGAATATGCCGCTCAAACATTTCCTCCCCGTACATGGGACGGGGCAGCCCAATTTTTTCGCAGAGCATCCGCCCCTCCACATTCCCGACCCAAATTGCTATGGAAGGATGATTTCTGAGGCGGATGACGGCCTTTTCAATCTCATCATGCACACATTCCAGGAAGCAGGCGTCATCGCCGGGATACTCCCCGCAGGCAAACATGAAGTACTGCCATACCAATATGCCAAGCTTATCACAGCTGTCGTAGAATACGTCATGCTCATAGATGCCGCCGCCCCATAGACAAAGCATGTTCATGCCGGCATCTCCGGCCATCGCCAATAAACGGACATATTGCTCTTCCTTGGCGGCGGCAGGAGAATTGCTTACAGGGACCCAGTTCGCTCCCCGGGCGAAAAGTTCCACTCCGTTCAATACGAACAGGAACCGGTTTTCCCTGTCTTCAGAGTGCTGCCGTACTTCTATCGTGCGTATGCCATAATTACATTGCCAGCTGTCCTCAACAGCGCCGTTATACAATAAATCCAGCGTAACCGTATAAAGATATGGGTCCCCTATATCCGAAGTCCACCAGAAACGGGCTTCCTCTACCTTTATTTCAAAGCTTCCGACGGCGGAGGTGAATACCCGGCTGCTGCCGTCATTCTCCGCTAATGTCAGTCGATAGGACAGGCTGCATCCGCTGATGTTTTCAACCGTGGTATTCACCTTAAGCCTGGCGGTATGTGCTTCCCTGTCTATTTCCGCCGTTTTGATCTGCACATTGCATAATCTTGCCGTGTTATACGCTTCCAGCATCACAGGCTTCCAGATTCCCACCGCCGCAATCCTGGGAGTCCAGTCCCACCCGTAGGAATATGCGGCTTTTCTGGCATAGGCGCGTTCCCAGCTGTAATTTATCCAGAAGCCCCCCGGCAGTTCTCTTTTTGCCATTTCGCTCATCACATGGAACTCGGCAACCAGGGTATTCTCACCTGTTTCCAGTAACCCCGTCACATCCAGCCGGTGTTCGATGAACATATTGCTATAGTCTGCCAGCTTCTTACCGTTCAAATAGATGGATGCATACGTGTCCAATCCTTCAAATAAAAGCATCAGCTTCCTGGAGGCCAAAATTTCGCCGGATACGGAGAATTTCTTCCGGTATATCCAGACCTTTTTTTCCACCCAGGCGCATTCCGGCGCATTATAGCCGTAAGCGGGATCCTTGATCACTTTATTTTCAATTAGCGTCGTATGCACATCCTGAGGTATATGGATTCCATACCATCCGGTGCATTGGAAATCAGCTTTGCAAATAGCATCAATGTCATACTCACCGGAAGAAAAGCCATATAATTTCCAGTCTTCGGAAAGCACCGTCTTCTTTATCATTTAGCAATAATTCCTTTCCAGGCTTTCAGTTCCAAAAGGGCCTTCAATTCGTAATTTGTCATTGCGAGCGATAGCGCGGCAATCTTATACCATCATAAAATCAAGCTTCCCACGTCGCTTAGCTCTATCAGAAGGACATTAAAATCTTCCTATTACGAATTGAAGAAAAGGGCATCATTCCCTGATCGCCGCAATCAGTTCAATTTCTACAGGTATGTTGTGGTTGGGCAGGTTATGCGTGCCGATGGCTGTTCGTGCATGGAAGCCTCTTTCTTCAAGAACGTCGGCCATGGTATCGGAGAACCCGTCCATGATTTTGTCCACATCGGTAAAGCCGCCGTCGCAGTTTACCATTCCGAAGGCCTTGACCAGCCCTTTTATCCTGTCAAGGTCTCCCAGATAGTCACGAAGGGCGCCCAGAAGGATGACCGCGCATTCCCGCGCCGCCTGGTAACCTTCTTCAAGAGTCAGGTCCTTACCGATGCGTCCTTTAAAAAGCGGTTCGCCCGTCAAGGCATCCTCAGGTCCGTGACCTGAGATGAAAAGAAGGTCGTCCACCCGCCGCAGAAGGACAATTCCCTTTTTCTTTTTGTATTTCAGCACAATCTCTTTGCTGTCGCCGTCCAAAACCCTGTTGATCGAATCCATCCCTTTCCCTCCTTAAGCGTCCCTTTTCAGGGCGTATCCGGAAAACAGTCCGGTAACTTTTTCATCATATACTGCAATTTTGCCGTTCACTACAACATGCTTGATTCCGCTGGGACCACGCCGTGGGTCTTTATAGGTGGCATTGTCCGTCACCTTTTCCCCGTCCAGGATTACCAGGTCGCCGTAGCAGCCCTTCATTATCCGCCCCCTGTCTTTCAGGCGGAAAGTTTTTGCCGGCATGGCGGCCGCCCGGTTGGCAAACGTTTCATAGGACATGCCGTGCTCCCGTGCAAGACGCAGAAACCTGGGGAATGTCCCAAAGGATCTGGGGTGAGGCTTGAAGCCATAGGGAATCGAATCGGAGCAAATCATATAGTACGGGCGGGAAAGCAGCCACACAAAATCCTCATCCAGCAGCCTGCATATATCCTCATCCGTTGTGGGATTGGAATAGTATCCCACATCAAGGTTTTCCTCAAGAAGAATGTCGCATAGCATGTCTTCAACAGACTGTCCTCTCTCCCTTGCCACATCCTCAAAATCCATTCCCACATAGTGCCCGTATTTTTTCAGGTGTGTAAAGGTCCCCGACGGCGGTATGGTATTCTCCTTCATCCCTTTGATGATGTCCTTGCGCAGGCTTTTATCCGCCAGACGTTTTAAGACGGCGGCATATCCGCCTTCTGTCGCCCAGAGCGGCAGGAATATGACGGCATATCCGCTTCCCGAGTAGTAAGGATAGGTTTCCAGCGTGATGCGCATTCCCTCCGCGATGGACTTTTCAATCGGCTCCATAAGTTTTTTCGACATCCCCGCGTTGTCGGGTCCCGTCCTGAAATGTGAAAAATGGAGCTTGCAGCCTGCACGCCGGGCAATTTCAATCGCTTCTTCGGTAGCGTCAAAAATCCCGTCACGGAAGACGGTCCGGGTATGCGTTACAAAAGGCACATCGTATTCGGCGCATATTTTGCATAGTTCTACAAGCTCATCCGTGTCGGAATAGGAGCACGGATAATAGCTCAGTCCGGTGGAAAAAGCAACCGCCCCTTCCTCAAAGGCTTCACGCATCAAATCCTTCGCTTTATCCAGAGCATATCCGGTGAGCGGTTTATCATGGAAGCCCAGCGCTTCCAGCCTTACAGTACCATGGGGGACCTGATAGGCAACATTGATTGCCACCTTTTTATGGAATTTGCCCAGATACTCCTCCACCGTGTGAAAGTCCAGGGGTATGTCTTCGAAATATCCGTTCAAGCCGCCGAGGTATCTGGCATACATCTCCAGGTTATCCTTTGAAAGCGGTGCATAGGACAAGCCGTCCTGTCCCAGCAGTTCGGTGGTGATGCCCTGATTCAGGCCGTTTGCATGCTGCCTGTCATACAAAAGCAGCATGTCCGAGTGCAAATGCGTATCGATGAACCCCGGCATGACGCACATCTCTGAGGCATCCAATTCATCGCGCGCATCCGCGGAAGAAAGGCTGCCGATTTCAGCGATTTTGTCGCCGATGATCCCTATATCTGCAATATAGGCTTCTTGCTCACTCCCGTCATATATTTTTCCGTTTTTAACAACCAAGTCAAACATTTGAAAGCACCTTCTGTCAATTTAGATATATTGCGAATTGCTGTAATAACTTTAAAGTAATTCTTAACGTATGCGTACAATGGCCTCAACGGCAACAGGGACATCCCCCTGCAGAGCATAAGCGCCCATGGCGGAGCGGGCATGCTGTCCACGCTTTCCGAAAACCTCCACCATTAAATCCGAAAACCCGTTGATAACCGCCGGTTGGCTTGAAAAATCGGCTCCGCTGTTTACCACCCCAAGGACCTTGACAATATAGTCGACCCTGTCAAGCTCTCCTATATGATCCTTGATTGTTGCCAGCATATTGATGCCGCAAAGCCTTGCCGCCTGATACCCTTCTTCGGGTGTCAGATCCGTACCCACCTTGCCCTTGTAAACCGGATTTCCATTCGTATCCACAGGCAAATGCGCCGATAAGAACAACAGGTCTCCGTGCCTTACCGCATCTACCGTCCCACTGCCTTTCCTGTTTTTATCCGGAAGCCTGATTCCAAGCTGTTGGATCCTCTTTCCTGTCTCACTCATAATAACCACTCCTGTTCACGTTAATTTGATTGCTCCTATGCATCACTCATACGCATCAAAGAAAAATAGAATTTACCCATCCGGAATCCAGCATATTTTGATAGGATTCGGAATTTATTCAATAAAGTCTTTCCGATGCGGAATATTTGTCAAATAATACAGCCAGCTGCATCACAGACCTTGGAACATGGTAGGGCCCCTTCAGTTCAAAACCCTTCCTGCCGTCCTTCACTTTTCCATCCCGGTGTAGGATGCTATACCATTCCCCATAGCGGGCATCGGCAAAAAAATCCTTGCAAAACTGATGCAGTTTTAAGAAATATCCGAAATGGCGCTCATTTCCGGTCAGCAATGCGGATAGTGCCAGTGTGTAAAGGCTTTCAGCCTGAACCCACCATATCTTGTCCGACCACTTTACATCCATTTCGGCGTATTTGCTTGATAAAAAGGGCTTTTCGGGCGTAGTCCCGTATATGTCCACATTCTGGTAAAAGCCGCCGTATTCATTATCCCAGGCGCGGTCAATGACCCAGTCCACAATTTCGCCGGCCCTTTCAACAATCCTCCTGTCGGAGCGTTCCATCCCTTCTCGCATGGAGAACCACAAAGATTCCATGGTATGTCCGGGGTCGATGATTCTTCCGATGCTTTCATAAAGCGGCTTTCCTTCTGCAGACACATATTCCAGCGGGGCTTTTTCCGCATCGTCGGCAAATGTGTAAAGCGTAGTGTGCAGTTCCCTGTCAATCACAGGAATCACCGCATCTCCAAGAAACCTTTTCCCCTCGATGGCCACAAGCAGCGTCATAAAGCTGATGGGATGCTTGCGGAATCTTACGTCGTGACACTCGTTTGCAAGCACCCTGCCGTCGGATATGTTTTTCAGCAGAAGGTCAAACAGTCGTCCGGCAAGCGGCAAATCTTCCTTTCTACCCGATGCCTCGATATACTCGAACAGTCCCTTGACTGCAAAATGATCCGTAAAAATCGAGGTTTCACCGCTGATAGCCGTACCGTCCCTTTCCATCATGTAATTCAGCCTTCCGCTCGCATTCAATGCCTTATCCGTAAGGAACGCACGTCCGTGCTCCGCAATATCAAGCCACTTCTGCCTTTTTTCAACGGTATTGTACAATGCCGAAAACGTATAAATATTCCGTCCCACAAACCATCCCGGCTTAATGTGGCTGTAAAGCCTGCCGTCCCTTTCAAAACAATTGAAGTAGCCTCCCTGCTCACGGTCCGTCACTCTTTCTTCCCAGAAAGGCATGATATCCTCCAGCAGATGCCTGCGGTAATAGGCTGCCAACTCCTTAATCTGCCCATGATGTTTTTCATGGAAATAATCGCCGTTCATAGGATAAATCACCCCACTTTAAGCTTTCTCACACTTTCCTCCAATGCCGAAGCGACAATGCCGACCTCACTGTCATTAAGATTTAACGGGCTTATATAAACAGCCTTTTCATTTTCTTTATCTACTCCAATATAAATGCCGGGGTTATGCTCCCGCATCATTGCAGCCAGCGCTTCCGCCTTGAAATTTGCGGTTATGATCCCCAGAGCGCGGGGGTACGTCTGTCCGACGGGTCCGCACTCAAGCAGCTTTGTCCGGAACGCGCCCGTATTTTGCATTACCAGCAGTATCTGCCTGACAATGCCTTCCAATCTCTCGGTATTCCTGGCGTGGTCCAGCGCCAGATAGTTCTCGACAGCGGTATAAAGGCCCGCCATCTCCTCCCTGCCGACTTTGCAGGATCTGCATATTCCATGCGCCGGCGCGCCGAATTTTCTGCAATCGCCGATCATCTCCCTGCTGCCAAGGATCAGCCCGCTGGCCTGTGGGCCGCACAGGGATTTCCCTCCGCTGAAAAGGACCATGTCGGCTCCCATGCCGGTATACTTCCACAGGTTTTCCACAGGGGGAAGCTGGGCTGCCGCATCGACTACCACAGGGACATTGCTTCGTTTTGCTATGGCTATGACCTTTTCAAGAGGCAAAGAGGCTTTTTTGTATAGGCTTGAGGCAAAATAGAAAACAGCGGCCGTCCTGTCGTTGATTGCGCCTTCCAGTTCAAATTCGAGGGTCTCGTCTGCGTCCCCGATTTCAACCACCCTCGCTCCCGATGCAGCCAGAGCCTTATCATACGCATTGCGCTGGCAGCGCATGACGATGATCTCATTCTTCATGGAATCGGCATCCGGCAGCAGGGAATATTTGTACATATCCCCTCCGGTCATGCAAACCACAGCCGCCAGGAGTATCCCTCCCGACGCGCCATTGGTAATATATGCCGCATCATTGTGCGTCATCCGGGCAAGCCCGTCACCCAGCACGCGCTGCAGTTCGGCGATGTCCACAAAGTGCTGCGCCGCTCCGGCCATCGCCTCCAGCGTGTTTGGAGCCATCCGGCTCCCGCCGTAAACGGTATAGGTGTCATGTGCGTTTATATACTTTTTGACTCCCAGAATCTCATAAATATCCATTTCCTGATCTCCATCCCCAAAGAGGCTTAATACAGCTCCACGTATATTCGTTACCAGATAAGTTTGACAAATGTAGAGCTGGCGTTCGTTAGGGGCGCGCATTGCGCATCCGCATATGCATTCTATGCCAAATATCTCCCGGACGGCCATTGGCCGCCCCTACAGTGGATCCCTTTTCCTTTCCTATCCGGTAACTAAGCACTAGTGAGCCTTTATGCTGGCGCCGCCATCTACCATGATCGCCTGCCCTGTGATGTAGCCGGACATTTCGGACGCCAGAAAAAGCGCGGTGTTGGCTACGTCCTCCACATGTCCGGGGCGTAGAGGCTGCATTTTGTCCAGCATCTCCACAAAAGCCTCCCGTTCCGCTCCTTCCGGATAGCTCTCAATTTCTTTGACGATGTTGTCCGACAGGATCAAGCCCGGGCAAATCGTATTTACCCGTATCCCTTTCCGGGCGTAGTCCAGGGCGGCCGCTCTTGCCGTCGCATTCATCGCGCCCTTGGTGCCGCCATAGATTGCAAACCCCGGCATGGTCTGAACTCCGTGAATGGATGAAATGTTGATGATGTTGCCATCTCCTCTTTCCAGCATTCCGGGAACAAATTTCTTCATACACCGCAAACCGCTTTTGTAATTCGTTTCAAACAACGCATCCAATACAGCTTCATCACATTCATGGACAGGCTGTCTGCATTCATTTACGCCAACGGTGTTAACAAGGATGTCTATTCCTCCATAGTCGCCGATAATTTGATCGCAGGCTTCTTCAACGGATTTTTTAACTCCCATGTCGCAAGGATAGCTTTTTGAGCCGGGCGAAAAAGCTCTTATATCCTCCAGCGCCCGTTCAAGCTTTTCTCTGTTCCTGCCTCCAAGGGCAATCACGGCCCCATGCCGCGCAAACAATACTGCGATAGCTTTTCCGATTCCCTGCGAACCGGTGGTGATAAATGCGCGTTTTCCATCCAGCAGCTTCAAGTAATTCATTTCACTCACCTCATTGTAATGGATCACTGTTTTCCGAGTCACTCCCGGTCGTATTGGATGCTGATTTCGCTTCCGGTCCTGGCGGATCTCAGGATGGCGTCCACCACCATCACCTGCCGCACTCCGCCTTCAAGGCTTGTCAGCGGACTGTCTGGATATTCGGCGCCAAGGAAGGAATCCGCATAGAGGCATATGCCGTGGTTCCAGTCGAAGGTGTTGCCCCCCTGCTGATAAAGCTCAATTCCAAAACCGTTATTTCCCTTGTATTCCTGGCTTGAACTCTCAATACCGTGTTCTTTTAATAGAGCGGCAATCTTTCCGGCGTCTCCCGCATTCTCCGGAAAGTCAAAGCGGAGGCCTCCCTGCATGGCGAAGCCCGGAACCTTGTTGTATACCAGTCCGCCTTTTTCAGCCGTAAGCTGCACATAATTCTCAACCAGCGGCTCCATGTGCTTTGTCCACTCGGATTTCAGACGGATTGTCACTCCGTCCGAGAAGGTCAGGTAGGCGTCCACATAATCCACTTCGCTTCCGATGAGGCTTTGCTTGCTTATGGCATAGACCTTGACGATTTCCCGGGGCTCAAAATAAAACCGCAGCAGGTCGACCGCATGGCTTAATAGAAAATGGGCGGGCGAAGACAGTCTGGAAAAGGCTTTGCTGTCCTTCCCCCACAGGCCTATAGGCACGGAGATGCTGTCATCCATCCGCATTTCCCCGTACAGAGGCTTGCCCAGAATGTCGTTTTTAAGCAGTATCCTTACCGCGATATCCAGCGGATAGAAGCGGTTGGGAAACAGCACCTTGATCTGCGAGCCGGAAGCGCCGGCTGCTTCTGCAATTTCCATAGCATCTTCCACAGTGGTGGCCAGAGGCTTTTCACAGATGATATATCTGACTCCCGCCTTGCAGGCGGCTATAACCGGAGCTTTATGATAAGGATCCTGCGTCGCAACCACCGCCAGATCGATTTCCAGCTTAGTAAACATTTCCTCCACGGAACTGAAAGATTCCACTCCATGGAGCTTGCCCCATGCTTCGGCTTTTTCCCTTTTGATGTCGCAAACTGCTACAAGCCGGGTGTTTTCATACTGCATTAGCCTTTCGGCATGCTGGGAGCCCAACAGCCCCAATCCGATTACGGCACATTTCAATTTCATAGGATCTCATCCTTTCACAGCCCCTGATGTAAGGCCTTTGATAAAATATTTATTGCATAAGAGAAATACAATAAGCACGGGAACGGAGGTCACCATGGCCGCGCTCATCATCCCGCTCCAATCGATGATAAACTGGCCTTTGAATTCGTTAATGGCAATGGCCAGGGTTTTATAGGCAGCCGAGGTGGTAAAATTATAGGCAAACAGGAATTCCTCCCAGGTGTTTAAAAAGGCAAAGATGGCAATGGTCGTCAAGCCAGGGGTAGCCATGGGCACAATGATTCTGAACAAGGCTCCGATATCCGTCGAGCCGTCAATCTTGGCAGCTTCGTCCATTTCCCTCGGAACGGCCCGGATAAAGGCAGTCAGCGTAATTACGGCCATGGGCAGGTTTACCGCCAGATTGGTAAGGATATTCACCCTGTAGGTGTTTATGAATCCGATACGGCTGTAAATCATGTAAAGCGGTATTACAATGGAAATTGCGGGCAGCATCTGTCCGAACAGCAGGGAAGTGGACAAAAACTTGGAACCGCGAAAGGAATACCGTGCGAATCCGTAAGCTGCCAGCAGCGCCACCACCGACGTCAGAGCAATTACCATTGCCGATACGAAGGTACTGTTCAGCAGCGAGTGGGGAATGCTGGTTTCAAAAATCACCCGGTAATAATTGTCAAAGGTCGGATTCGAGGTAAAAAGCCTCGGAGGGATGGTAAACAACTCATTCTGCGGCTTTATGGAGGAAAAAAACATCCATAGGGCAGGGAACAGTGCAAAAACAATGCATACCAGCATAAAAAGATTGCTAAGCAGCCTGACGATGAAATCAACCGGTTTTCTAGGCATTCTGTTCATTTTTCCCTCCTATGACGTATTTGTTATAGGTAAAGGCGAAGATCGCCGTTACCAGAAATAGCACCACGGCAGCAGCCGAACTGTAGGAAAAGTTCATGTTCTTAAAGGCATTCTGGTAAATGAACATGGAGAGAATTTCCGAACGGTGCGCTGGTCCTCCGTTTGTCATCACAAAAATAAAGGTAAAGGAATTCAAGGTCCAGATGTTGAGGAGCAGAAACACAGTGCTGAGCGTAGGCGCAATATGGGGAAGGTCCACGATTGCAAACGCTTTTATTCCGGTGACGCCATCCGCCTTTGCAGCTTCCTTCAGCTCGACCGGCACGCTTTGCAGCGCCGCCTCAATCATCAGCATGACAAACGGTATGGTCTTCCACGCATTGACGATGATGGCGGAAAGCAAAGCCGTATTTTTGCCGGAGGTCCAGTTGATATTCTCACTTATAAGTCCCAATCCCTTAAGTATGGCATTAATGATGCCGAAATCGGAGTGATACATCCACGTCCATACCAGGGCGATGATAACGCCGGGCATGACCCACGGGACCATCAGCAGAATCCTCTTGACCGCCTTGTATTTGATAAATGCCTGGTTGATGCATACTGCCAGCAGAAACCCGCCGCTAAACTGCAGGAATACGCTGCAGACGGTCCAGACCAGCGTATTGCGCACGGCAAGAGAAAAATTGCGGTCGGCAAAAAGCTTCTTGAACAGGTCAAGCCCCGCAAACTTGAAGCTCCCGTTAAAAGCGTCATAGTTGTTGATACTCAAAAAAAAGGTGTAAATCAGCGGGAAAATCATCAGGCAGCCTACGATCAGCATTGCAGGCGCAATGTACAAGATTCCGCTGTTAAGTTTCCATCTTTTCCTTCCATTCATCTGCTTTCATCCTTAATAAGGGGCCGTCTCAAAAACGGATTGCCCAATGGGCGGGTCCTATAAATTTGTCTGCTCGATGCCTTAAGTACATCTCCACCTATATTCGTTACCTGATAAGTTTGAAAAAAGTGGAGCATGGCGATCGTACAGGGGCACGCACTGCACATCCGTGTATTTTGAGACAACCCCTTCCGTTTATTTTTATTGGAGAATGCCGTTTACTTCTTCGGCAGCATCCTTTATTGCCTGCTCGGCTGTTTTATCGCCGATAAGCACCGCTTGCGCAGTATTGTACAGGATATTCGTTACCTGGCTCATCTTGGGGCTTCCCGGTAAGGGCTGCCCATAATTGTTGGCGTCCATAAAGGCCTTCAGGTTGGGGTCGGAATACTTGGGATCGCTGGTAGCGGATTTCCTTGCGGAAAAAGTATTGCTGAATACGGGAGAATTTTCAGTGGAGGAAAGGAATTGACATAGCTTGAAGCCTGCTTCCTTATCCTTGCATGTCGCCGTCATACCGATATTCCAGCCTCCCAACTGGGTTGCATTGGTCTTTATCTTCGGCACGATGGCAAAGCCCATGTTGATATTGGGGTTTGCTTCAAGGATGGGACCGATGTCATAGTTCCCGGACATGTACATCGCAATCTTCTCCTGTGCAAATAGGTTTCTGTTGGTGGTATTGTCGTTTTCAAGGACGCTTGAAGGCACTACCTTATCCTTTGTATATAACTCCGTCCAGAATTTGAAGGCTTCAACTGCCTCGGGAGAATCAAAAGCGGCTTTTGACAAATCGTCCGACAGGATTTTACCGCCATTGGCCATGATAATACTGTAAATCTGGGTTGTAACATTGCCGGCCTCCTTGCCGCACATTCCAAAGCCCGCTACATCGCCCTTGGTAAGTGCTTTGGCATTTTCAGCCAACTCCTGCCAGGTTGAGGGCGCTTTTTCCGGATCCAGCCCTGCTTCCTGGAAAAGCTTCTTATTGTAAAACAAACCTATGGTCTCCGTCCTGTATGGCAGCGCATAGTAGCTGTTATTATACGTTGCGGTTTTTAATGCGCCTTCATAGAAATCACTCATATCCATATTGTTTTTCTGGATATACTCATCCAGCTTGGCCAGCTTGTTCATTCCGACAAAGGAACTGGTCCATGCAATTGCCATGTCGACAATGTCCGGGCCATTATCCTGTTGGAGCGCAATCGTCAGTTTATCCTCCATACCGTCCCAGGCCAGATATTCAGCCTTGACCTTTATACCGGGGTTTTCTCCTTCAAATTTCTGGATAAGCGGCGTCAATACGCTTTCATTCCAGCTTCCTGTCCAGATGGTGAGTTCCACCGGATTCTGGGAACTTCCTCCAGCGCCGGTGCTTTCCGTTCCAGGCGCGGCAGTGGTTCCGCCGTTTGATGCGTTTCCTTGCCCACAGGCTGAGAATACGGCTGCTATCATGATAGCAGCAAGAACCAGGGATAAGACTTTTTTCAGCTTCATTTTGCTACCTCCATCATTATTATTATTGGAATTGCCGTTCCGGCATATTCACCTCATTTGATCAAGCCACCGCAACCGGCGTACCGGACTTGACGGACTGCAGCTCGCAGCTTACCAGCTTGATTGTATTATAGGTGCTCTCCAGTGTTAGAACATCTGAAGGCTTATCCTCTTTGATGCAGCGTATGAATTCGGATAATTCTTTAAATACCCCCAGGATATTGGATGGGATACCAGGTTGCTGTTCCGGCGTTATCAGCCTTTCAGGCCCTTGGCCGGGATACAGCATGAGCCTGTCATTTTCCAATGCCAGGACGCCATGCTCGGCTACGGCCCGGAAGCTGTAATTGAAAGGATAGTTTGAATCATTCCAGCCGCCTTCGGCCACAACAACAATATCCTTCCCTTCGTAGCAGTAGCGGGTCTGTATATAGCTCATATGAATACCGGGCAGTTCGTGTCCCACACTGCTCACATAATCCGGCAAGCCCAACAGGTAATTAACAAAATCCGAATCGTGTATATGCATTTCAAAGCAATTCATCCTGCATTTTTCGGGATCCATATACCAGCTTCCCGTAGGATGGGCGCCATAGTAACGGCTCATAGAAAAATATTTGACTTTGCCGAAAGGCATTTCGTCATGGAACTTTTTAAGATATTCATATTCGGGCCAGAAACGAAGCACCTGCCCGATCATTAATCTGACACCGCATTCCTTTGCGACCGTCATCATTTTCTCTGCGTCTTCCAGCGTATGTGCCATTGGTTTTTCACAAAAGGTGTGTATTCCCTTTTTCATACATTTGACGGAATATTCATAATGCAGGAAAGAAGGAACGCATATGTCGGCAATATCAGGCTTGCATGCCGCCAGCATATGGTCAATATCCGTATAAACCTCTGCATGATAATATCCGGCGATTTCCGACGCACGTTGGGGACAAGAGTCAACAACGGCGATCACTTCAGCTTCCGGGATTCTTTTATAGGCCTCAAAATGAGAAGCCGCCATTCCTCCGGCGCCTATAAGCGCAATCTTCATACAAGCATACCCCCGTTTAATAAAAAAATTAATTTGGCTGTTCCTGTTGATTATTTAAAGTTTATTCCTCCACAGCCAGGTATCTCAATTTATCCTCATCCACCTGGACGCCCAGCCCTGGCCCTTCAGGAACCAGATAGGCTCCGTCGGCGATTTTCAGTCTTTCGGCAAGAACATCGTCCTCATGAGCCTGATAGGTGCTGTCCATGGGATAAGTGAACGCAGGCATGGCGCAGGTTGCCTGGAGGATGGCTGCCAGCTTGACACCCATATCCCAGCCGCAGTGATGAGCCAGCGGCAACCCGGCTTCTTCGGCGATATCCGCCAGACGTATCAACTCGGTGATTCCTCCCAAAGGCTCAAAATCGATTACCGCGATATCTATACATCCTTTTTTTATAGCCTCGAAAAGATTATTGGGTATATAGCAATCCTCGTTTATGCCGATAGGAGTCCGCGTCCTCTCCCTTAAAAGCTTCAAATCGTCCAACTGGTTTACTTTGATAGGCTGCTCGACATACTGGAGGTCGCAGGCTTCGACACCTCTCAAATATCTTAATGCCTTTGGCGTATCATACCCCTGATTCATATCTACCCTTATCTCAAGATTGGACCCGCCTGCCTCCCTTAATGCTTCAGTCCTTTTGACGTCGAAGGCGGCATCCTTTCCGCCCTTGGTTTTTATAGTTTTAAAGCCCTCTTCCCTGATACGGAGCACCTTTTCTTTTGTTTCCTCTATGCCCGACAGCCCGAAGGCATAAGCAATTTCAACCCGGTCTCTGAGTTTCCCGCCAAGCAGTTCATAAACGGGCTTGTTCACAGCCTTGCCCATGATATCCCAGCAGGCCGTTTCTATTCCCGTAAGCAGATATTTCGTATTAAATTGCGGGTTATATACGGAGCCAAAGTCCTTCATCATCAACTTCAGGTTAAAGGGGTTTTTACCGACCAGTTTCGGTTTTATATAGTCTTCCAGGATAACCCTCGTGATTCGCGGTGAAAGCACATGATTCATTTCTCCCCAGCCGGTAATACCTTCATCTGTCGTCACCTTGAATAGAATGCTGGTTGCCCTGGTCGTACCTACCTTGTCCTGGCTTCCCAAATAAGGGGCGATGCCGCCTCGCGAAACCGGTATGATGGGTACCGAAACAGTTGTCATTTCAATCGTATTAATCTTCATGCGATATCCTCCCAGGCCGTTAAGACCATTATTTTGAAACCGGGTGATCACTGTTTTGTTTTTATACCGTCCTACCTTAGTGTAATCAATTAGAATTTTCTTATAACGACCTAGTCCATAAGGAAATTTTTCGGTTGTAGAAAAGTTTCCTAATAAAATTTTCTTTATTATGCAATCTTTATCTCGTTTTAAATAAAATATTTTCTCGATCTACGATAAAATTATACCTGTATTATTTCGCTGTTACAACTGCAGCTTTGTCTCATCTAAAGCCCAAATCTCGTGGTTTCGTCAATATAAGTCCATTTATCTGCATTTTTCTCAATGTTTCGTATTTTCATCGATTTGACATGCAGCTTTTATTTATTTATGATAATACTAGAGTCCGAAGAGATAATTTAAGAAAATATTTTCTCTTATTATTCTATCAACCGCATTAATATTTTCTCTTTTGTAGAAACTATTTTATATTCAGCAGCTGGAATTGCAGGTTGATAGAAAATTATTTTACAATTTAAGATAAATAAATGATAAAATAATAAAGATCAAACAATAAATTAATAAAGCTCATAAGGTGGTTTGGCATGAATATCAAATTGAAGGACATTGCAAAAGAATTGGGAGTGACGGTCTCTACGGTTTCAAAAGCAATCAACAACCGTCCGGGCGTCAGCGAAAATCTAAGAAAAAAGATCATACAGGCAGTCAACGAAAAGGATACGCCTCTGAAATACAAAATAGACTATGAAGGAAGAAAGGACATACTGAATATCAATCTGCTGATAAGAATCAACATGTCCATTGAAAACGACCCTTTTTATTCCTTTATTGTCGAAGGCATCTCCAAAGAATTGCAAAGCTGCAAGTGCAACCTCCTTTATCATGTGCTGCACGAGAATAAGATCAACGACAATCAGTTTAATGAGATCTTTCTGGAGAAAAAAACAGACGGCAATATCATCGTAGGCGCGGATTATGACCCCGGCTTTTTTGACAGGCTCAAAAGAACAGGCATCACCACCGTACTGGTGGATAACATCGACCCCGATTTCAGTTCCGTAAATACGGACAATTATGGGGGAGCGGTACAGGCTGCCAGGCATTTGATCGACCTGGGACATGAAAATATCGTTTTCATCTCCGGGCCTTTGCTTCAAAACAGCATCCTTGAGCGTTACAGAGGATATTGCGATTGCCTGAAGGAGCATCTCCAGCATGCAAAACCCCAATTGATCGAATGCCCGGGAGTAAGTATTGAAGACGGGTACAATGCAGCCAAAATTTATCAGAAAAATGAATTTACAGCCGTTTTCTGCGCCACCGACAAGCTGGCCATCGGCGCAATGAAGGCTTTAAAGGAAAAAAACCTGAATATTCCCGAAGACGTTAGCATTATAGGATTTGACGATATCGGCTGGGGACTCCATACGGAGCCTTCCCTTTCCACCATGCGGGTGGCCAAGCAGCAGGCCGGCGTTCTGGCTGCGCAGCTGTTTATGACCAACTATAACCAGCCGGAAAATCATAAGGTGGATATAAAAATATCCACCAACCTGATAAGGCGCGATTCCACCGGACCTTTACCGCATCGCTGACGATTACGGACAGGTTGTCCGGAGGGATACGGCATACATCTAATGAGAGTCACACTTTTTATCGCAGCCGCAACAGGAGCCGCAGTCATTCCTTTTTAACGACTTTCTGATAGTAAAGAATATATACCATGCGGCTGCCAGACCTATAATGCTTAATATTGCTATTGTCCAGAACACAAACCACACCCCCTTTCCACACAATGGCACGCCCGCGTTTCATCCAAATCATGCAAATCCCAGCAGCGAGCCTATCTGATAAACAATTACCGCCATGATCCACCCCAGTACCAGGCTATAGCCGATGGTAAAGCCGGTCCAGCCCCAGGAATTTGTTTCGCGCCTGATGGCGCCGATGGTTGCTACGCAAGGTATATATAACAATGTCATAACCATAAAGGAAAAAGCGGAGAGCGGGGTCCATGTCGCAGCCAGTATCGCTGCCAAGCCCTCTTCACCTGCACCGTAAACGGTTCCCAGGGTTCCGACGACGACTTCCTTTGCAACGATGCCAAACAATAGAGCCACCGACGCCTCCCAGGTCCCAAAACCTGCAGGCCGGAATACGGGCGCGATAAAGCCTCCGATCCTTCCCAGAAAGCTTGTGGGGCTGGCATACTCCACACCTGCCGGAAGGCTGGATAATACCCATACCAATACCACCACTGCAACGATAATGGTTCCCGCCTTTTTTATAAAAGCGCTGCCTCGGTCCCACATATGGATGAACGTACTTCTCAGCGTCGGCACCCGGTAAGGCGGCAGTTCCATAACAAAATGGGAAGTTTCGCCTTTAAAAATGAATTTTTTAAATAATACTCCCATCAAAATAGCCAGTACAATTCCCAGAAGATATAATGAGAAGATAATCAAGCCCTGTTGGGCCGAAAAGAAAGCTCCTGTAAAAAGTATATAGACCGGTAGCCTGGCAGAACACGACATAAGCGGATTTATAAGGATCGTCACCAGGCGGTCCCTTTTGTTATCCAGCGTGCGGGTGGCAAGGATTGCAGGCACATTGCATCCGAAGCCGACGATCATTGGAATGAAGGATTTGCCGTGAAGTCCGAGGGTATGCATGAAACGGTCCGTAATGTATGCCGCCCTGGCCATGTAGCCGCTGTCCTCGAGAAGCGAGATTGCGAAGAACAGCAGGAAGATATTGGGCATAAATACGATTACCGATCCGGCTCCGCCGATGATTCCATCGACAATCAGGGAGTTCAGCAGCACAGGCGCTCCTGCAGCAGCAAGTCCGCCATTGATCAGCGAGCCCAGCCATCCGAAGAAAGCCTCGATCAAGCCAGCCAGAGGAGTCCCCAGTGTGAAGGTAAACTGAAAAACGCCCCACATGGCCAGCAGAAAAATGGGGATTCCAAGATAACGGTTCGTGACCACCCTGTCGATTTTGTCCGAAATGGATTGCTTTTCTTCCGCGGACATGTATTTTTTCAATGTTTCCCTGACGATACCACTGATAAAACCATATCTTTTTTCTGCAAAAAATACTTCGATGTCATCCCCCCACATGGCTTCCAGCTTTTTCGCCCAATGGTCGCGGTATTCCTTCAGGGCTGCATACTCCATACTTTTTCTTAATAATTCTTCAATGGTTGAATCCCTTTCGAGAAATTTCACCGCCAGCAATCTGGCATTATAGGCCGATAGTCCGGAATCCTTTTTTATTCCGTCCTGCAGCCGTTTAACCACCTCTTCCACGTCGTTTCCATAGTTAATCCCCGGCGTCTGTGCTCCCGGCACACCGGAGGATTCCAGCACCGCCTGGATAAGCTCCGTCATCCCCTGGTTCTTTGTAGCTACCGTGGGAATCACCGGGACTCCGAGAAGGAACGACAGCTTTTTCATATCGATCTCCAATTTCCTGGCTTTGGCCTCGTCATACATGTTAAGTGCCATGACGACTTTTACGCCCATCTCCAGCAATTGGCAGGTCAGGTACATGTTCCGTTCCATATTGGTTGAATCGACAACATTGACCACCACGTCCGGCTTCTCAAATAAGATATAATCCCTTGCTACCGCTTCATCCTCCGAATATGCGCCAAGGCTGTATGTACCGGGAAGATCCACTACCTTAATGCGCCTTCCGCCATGTACAAAGCGGCCTTCTTTTTTTTCAACGGTAACTCCCGGCCAGTTCCCTACATGCTGCCTTGCCCCTGTTAAAGTGTTGAAAATAACGGTTTTTCCACAATTCGGATTGCCTGCAATTGCGATTACGATTTCTTTTTCTCCGGATAAAACTGTTTCCATTGCTTTATACCCTCACCCTGTTAGTTCGGCCTAACTTGCAGGCTGAAAAAACTGCTTCCCCTTTGTTAGAGCAGTTCTACAAAAATTTCCGATGCTTCGGACTTCCGCAAACTTAAATTATAGCCCTTTACTCCAAGCTCCATGGGATCTCCCAGCGGCGCGAAGCCTTTTACCAGAATCTCGGTGCCGGTAATTATCCCCATTTCCATTATGCGCCGGCGAATTGCACCTTTTGTCGATACCTTCACAACTCTTCCCCGTTGTCCTTCTTTCATCTCGCTCAGCGCCAGCGTAACAATATTCGTGCTATCAGCCATGTATTTTCACCTATTCGGGCTTCGTCAGTTTCACTGGCCCGGATGGCTTCCAGGCATTTCCTGCATTTATGATGCCGGTTTTTTTATTGTCCGGCAACACCTGCTTCTGCCTGAGACAGCCATCCCAAAACAGTATGTACCAATATTTGTTAGTCACGCCTAACATTTTATCACTCCAGGTTCTTATTGTCAAGCAGATATGCTTTTTTCTTCGACTCATAATTTAAAATTTTCTTTGTCATTCCGGGGAGCAAAACGGCGTGGGCTGATCGCAGGCTTTGCCTGCCGCTCGCCCGCGAGGCCTGGGAATCTTGTTTTTCCGGCTGGTTGAGGCAGTAAAAATAACAAACGTATAGGTCATAAGTCCCGGTTCCGGGTTTCCGGACCTATTCCCACCAGGGTATTATTGTTCATTGTGGAAAGTATCGGACTGGTTTAAAATAAAATAGTAAATTTGGAAAGTCCTCCTTAATATTTTATTAATAGATTTTCCATAAACACCATACCTTACTCCGCCTGTCCGCCGGGACAGGTCTTTTTTTTGTACTTCACAGCCTTTTCATTTTCTCCAGCAATTCATAAGGCACCCGTAAATTTCCCCTGCCGATCCCCAGGTCAATCTGGGGCTTGAAGCTTCCGTGAAAATCGCTGCCGCCGGTAACAAACAAATGATGTTTTTCAGCCAGTTCTAATAGCATCCGTGTCTGCTGCGCAGTATTGTCCACATAATAAGCTTCAATCCCCATCAAACCGTCTTGTACCAGTTCCGCCAGCAAGCTGTCCAATTGCCCGTATTCCATACCCAGATAAATGGGGTGCGCCAATACCGGCAGACCGCCGGCTGCGCTAATTTCACCGATACACTGTCCGGGTGTAAGCTTATCCTTTTTAAAATATGCAGGCCTGCCGCTGCCAAGATATCTGTCGAAAGCTTCCTCATTGCTGTGAACATAACCTTTTTCAATCAACACCTTGGCGATATGCGGCCGTCCCGTGACACCGCCCCGCGACCTGGCAAGGACTTCCTCCACGGATATCTCAAGCCCCAATTCGTTCAGCCTCTTTACTATCCTGGGGTTTCTTTCATCTCTTTTTAAGCGAAGCCCGGCAAGAGTCCCGGCAATCCTGGAATAGTCACCTTTCAGGAAATATCCGAGGATATGCATTTCAGGATTGAAATCAGCACTTATCTCTATGCCGGGAATTACTTCAAGACCGGTGCTTTTGCCTTCCTGTAAGGCTTCCTGCAGTCCGTCCGTCGTATCATGGTCCGTTATGGCAATGGCCTTTAGTCCTTTATGCTTTGCATATTTCACCAATTCCGCCGGAGCCATGCTTCCGTCGGAGGAAGTTGTATGTGTATGCAGGTCAATTAGATTCATTTTCTACCCTTCCACGAATACTACAGCGAAAAAACATTAATTCATCGCATTTATGCACGGATAAAATAAAAATTTTTCGCTATAGTACTAATATTCAAAATCTTTGCATTCTTCCGGAGGAAATTTCTTCTCATAAACCAGCTTGAGAACCCTGTCCAGCGTCCGTAAGGCCCTGCAGGCCTGCTCGACAGTGATGAGCCCCTTCTCCAGGGCTTCCGCCAGTTCATCGGTATCCAACACCTTAATTGTCCCGTCAGGCAGTATTTTCACATCCACCAGCAAATCTTCAAAGGTATATTCATCCCTTTCCGCACGATAAAGTACATCAATAATATCGCAATACCAATAAAGAAATATGCCCTTCCCGTCATAAAACCTGGCCAGCTTGATGCCTTCTTCAAGGAATGTATAGGAAATTCCACCATAAAAATCGGCCCTCGGCTTTATCGCTTCCCATCGTGTTACAAGAAGCCGTTCATTTCTAAACAGCAGTTCGTCGCTGGAAATATCTGAAATTTCCTCAGGTATAAATCGCTTTCTCAATAATACAGGTTTTTTCATCGTTTCCCCTTATGACAGCCAGTTTCGCGTTTTCCAATATTGTACCTTATTTATTTATTTCAATCCACACACCTATGAGAGGTGCGACACTGCCTTAACATTCATACTTGTATTATACCTTAAAAAAGGCTGGAAAACAAAAGATATCGCTGCAATGCCATAAAAAATTACGGCATATAATACCTTTGCCATAAAAATATTACAGCATTTTCCCAACTGTCAGATATTTCCCATTATTTGTAATTTTTATTGTAGTGTGTTACAATGTACCAGGTTATAGAAACCCTTAGCAAACAGGGGGTACCGTTATGAAATGCATTAAAAGCTGCAGTACCTGTGCAAACGGGCTGACAAACAACTTTAACCGGGATATATTATGCAGGATAAAAGGAGTCGTCTCCCATGACTTTGCCTGCTCGAAATACAAGGCGATTCCAATCTCAAGAAGCCTTCTGGCACAAAAGAACAAGTGCATCGAGTGTGAATTCTATATCGTTGATGCGGCAAACTCGCCGGAACCGGCTTCTATAGGCTTTTGCCAGCTGTTTACCGTGAGGAAGTTCAATGGCGAAATGAAAAACGCATGCTCGAAATTCACCCGGAAATCCGAGCCGATCGTTTCATAAGCCGTCTTACAGGCTGTAAAAAACCGATTCTCAAAATTTGTGTTTAGCAAATACTATATCTTTCCGATATTCTATTTGCTATAATTATTTTTAGGGGTGAATAAAATGATTCCGAGAGTGTCGGATATTTTTCAACAAAAACTCAATGAAATTCAAAGCAGGATTCCCGTGAAAATTATCAGGACAGCGGAAAGCATCCCCTTTGAGGAATATCTCGAAACAGAACAGGATAAGCTGCAGGAGGCTGCACCGGCCAAAACGTCGGCAGACCACAGCAATGATATTGAAAGAGCGCAGAAATCGCTGGCGGCCAATACCTCTTTCATCCCTGCGGATAAAACAAGATTGATGCTGATGATTAACGACAATATCCAAAAGGCCTCGGAAAAATACCACATCGATGCCGACCTATTGCGGGCAGTCGTCAAGCAGGAATCCAATTTCAATCCGTATGCAATATCCAGCTCAGGTGCGCAGGGACTCATGCAGCTGATGCCGGGCACCGCCGATAGCCTTGGTGTCGATAACCCTTGGGATATAACGCAAAATATCGAAGGCGGCGCCAGATATCTGAAAGACCAGCTGATCACATTTGACGGTGACCTGCGTCTTGCGCTGGCGGCTTATAACGCAGGTCCGGGCAATGTAACAAAATACAGCGGAATCCCGCCCTTTGACGAAACCAGAAATTATGTGGATAAAGTTCTGCAATTTTATTTCCAATACTCCGAAGGCTAACAAAAAATATTGATAATCCACACAATCCACATACTTATCCACACAAGAAAATGCTACAAAATACTGGCTTTACGATAAATTTCCACATTATTAACATACCGTTTTTCAACATTTTTCAACCAATTTCCGCCGCCTCTTTTGTCATAAGGCCTTGAAAATGCGGTGTCTACGACTTATAACGCTCTATGGCGGATATTCGACATTTGACCGGGAACCTGTCGAATTTTTCCATCAAGGCACGAATCCCAAATTTCTTCCTGATAAAAAATTTGCTGCCGATTTGTGTAGTTATCCACAATCATCTGTCGCCCAGCTTTAACCCGGGTATGGCATTTAAACACAAATCCGCCGTATTTCCCGATTTATACTGGAAATATGCGGCTCCTGCAATCATGGCCGCATTATCGGTACACAGGATGGGTCTCGGATAAAAAACTTCCATTCCCTTTTCCGCTGCAGCATCCGCCATGCTTCTCCGCAAAAGCGAGTTTGCTGCCACACCTCCTGCGAGAGCTATTTTCCCTGTTTTTTTCGTCTGTGCGGCCTCCACCGTATTCCTTACCAATACATCCACAACCGCTTGCTGAAAGCTGGCACATAAATCCTCAATGACGATTTTTTCACCTTTTTGCTCCATCGTGTTAAGATAATTCAAAACTGCTGTTTTCAAGCCACTGAAGCTGAAATCAAGGCTTCCGCCCGGAAAGTGTACTCTTGGAAAATCGATTGCCCTGCTGTTCCCACGGACGGCAGTTTTATCGATCAGCGGCCCTCCCGGATAGCCAAGACCTACAGCCCTTGCAATTTTGTCGAAAGCTTCGCCTGCTGCGTCATCTCTTGTCCGGCCCATGATTTCAAAACTGTCGAAGCCCTCCACATACACGATATGACTGTGTCCGCCCGATGCTACAAGGCAGGTGAAGGGAGGCTCCAGCAGTGGATTTTCAAGATAATTTGCAGCAATATGCCCTTCGATATGATGAACTCCTATCAGAGGCTTGTTCAAAACGTATGCAATGCCCTTTGCCGCCGACAGCCCCACCAGCAGCGCGCCTACAAGACCCGGACCATAGGTGACGCCGACGGCATCCACCTCTTCCGTTTTTATGCACGCTTCCTCAAGCGCCTGATTGATTACCGGCAAAACGAGCTCTACGTGCTTGCGGGATGCGATTTCAGGAACAACTCCCCCAAATTTTTTATGCAGGTCCACCTGGGAAGAGATGATATTGGATAAAATCGTCCTGCCGTTTGCCACTACTGCTGCGGAAGTCTCGTCGCAGCTCGTTTCTATCCCCAAGATTGTAATATCCTTCAATATGGCCACTCCTGACTTTTATCAATTATATACCATCATATCACATATTATTTTCAAAAAAAGGAGGAATTAATAATCTTTAAAAAAAAACAAAAAAAACATGGAGTTAGACTCCATGCCCCCAATAGGAGAAATGCTAATGTTCTTTTTAATCATATCAGAATTATTTTCCGATTCCTATAGTTCTATGGTACTTGTTTGTTGTAGAGTCATAGCACTATTTTCATAGGACCATGGCCCCATTCCATTAAAACGGCTTTTGAAACAAAAGGTTGAAAAACAGCTGGTCTGCCAGGATTAACACGCCTAATACCAATACGTAGTATGCGAACATTTTCAAGCTGGTCCTAGAAAAAATCCTGAGCATGAATTTTACGGCAAAATAACCGGAGATGCCCGCGGTAACAAAACCGATCATCAGCGGAAGCGGTTCTACCGTTAACGAAACGCCTCCATCTTGAATCAGGTCATACCCGTCTTTGGCTGCACCCATCAGAATGGCAGGTATAGACATAAGAAAAGAAAGCTTTAACGCAAATTCCCTGTTCAGCCCCCGCATCAGGGCTCCTGCCAGGGTCAGCCCCGAGCGTGAAACCGCGGGCAGTATCGCTATCGCCTGGGCGACCCCCATAACGGCCGCATCCGTATAGGTAGTCCGGTCAAGCCCTTTGTTTTTGCTTCGGATGCTTTCGGCAAACCATAATACCAGTCCGGTAAACAGAAATTCCATCCCAAGCGTCGTTCCTGCTTCAAAAGACTTTTTCAATATACCGTAAAAAACCGCCGCTATGATTACCGTTGGTATTGTACCGGCCACCACAAGAAGAGATAGCTTTCCAAAGGGCTTCCTTACCACTTCCAGCACTTCTTTTTTCAATACGAGGATTACTCCGATAAGTGTGGCCAGGTGGACTGCAACATTAAAGGTGAAGGTTCCCTCCGATAGCCCGAATAATTTCTGAAAGAGCACCAGGTGTCCCGAGCTGCTCACAGGAAGAAATTCCGTAAGCCCCTGGATCAACCCCAATATAAAGCCCTGGATTTCCGTCATGTTTGCCGTCCTTCCGCCGCTTTAGCACCGGCAAAAAATTTTGGTAAAACACATTGTGAGCACTGAAAATATTTCTTACGATCTCCCAAAAATGCCATGCGCATTGGGACCGCATTTTCAGAAAATCCAAAGGATAAGCAATATTTGCGCCAGTGCTTATCACACAGCAACCTGCCAGGATAGTATACCATGACCGGCAATCATTTGTTAAGAAGCTTCTTTCGTTTCCCAATACCTTGGTATGTAATTCCCATCGCTGTTTTTCACAAAGGGCTGTTTTGCGCCATCCAGGCGCCACATGCCCATGCGGTCCTCAATGGCCTCCTTTTGCAGTTTCAGGAAATATTTCTTGTTGCTTGTATTGGGACTTACCAGCTCAGCCCTGGCATAGCCGTTTCTAACCAGCAAGGCATTGAGATTTTGCCCGTTCTCCAATATTATATATGCCAGCAGGCGTCCATACCTATCCCGGAGGCCCTTTTCAAAAACAAGCCGTACGTTCTTGTGAAGCGCCAGCTTTTTTGTCAGTTCGGACGCTTCACGAGCGTATGGCTGTACTTCAATTCCCTTTTTTACGCTTTCGGGCGTATCAATACACAAAAGACGTACTTTATATTCTTCCTTCCGGTAAATAATTTCCAGCGTGTCTCCATCAGTAACACCGCTGATATAGGCCTTGATATACTTGTGAGAGCCAAGACCCTCTTTGAGATCGGCAAGCCTGAAAGCGGGCATTTCTTCCGGCATGACCAATTTATGCGTACCGGTGTTTGCCAGGTTTGCCGCAATGAAAGCCACAGCGGACAAAACAGCAGCAAAAAGCAATATGTATCTTTTCATTGTTTCTCCTTTAAACAGGTATTCTTTATGTATTATACCAAACATACGTTCTATTTTCAAGTCTTTCCCATTTTGTGATGCCGCAAAAAATGCCGCAAAAGGTATTTGTCACCATAGACTGCATTCATGTGGACGCGCAATGCGCGCCCCTACAGGAGACACACGTGGGGCCGGTTCTGCTTGCGTCTGCAGACTCACTCCTACAGAAAACTGCTGCCATAAAATTGTACAACTTACAAAATGCAAAGTTAGCTTGACATTTATGTGATTTGGTAGTATTCTATAAATGTAAAGTTAACTTTACATCGTTTAAAAGAAAGGAGTGTGGGACTTGAAAAACCGATTGGAAGAAATACGCAAACAGAAGGGTATTACCCAGGAGGAACTGGCAGATGCCCTTGAGGTATCAAGGCAAACCATTGGCTCCCTTGAAAGTGGGCGCTATAATCCGTCAATTATTCTGGCTTATAAAATTGCCATTTATTTTGGCATGACCATCGAAGAGATCTTTATCTATGAGGAGGATTTAAAAAATGAAAAGTAAAAAAACCGGTATAAATATCATCGGAATACTATTCGCCGTAATTCTGGCTGCGGCAGGCGGTATCATCATAAAGATGAATTGGTTGCCGGAAATCGTGGCTTTACCCTATGTTTTAATAGGTATAGCCTCTGGTGTGTTTGGACTAAATCTAGGTTCCATAATTCAAGCCAAAACAATTAAAAACCACCCGGCAGAAGCACGCAGAATAGAAATTGAACAAAAAGATGAGCGGAACCAATTGATTAACAATGCAGCAAAAGCCAAAGCATTTAGTGCCATGATTTATATCAATAGCGCATTAATGCTTGCTTTCGCTTTGATGAATGCCGGTGTGACTGTAATATTGCTTCTGGTAGGGGCCAATTTGCTTGTCATTGGAATTTACATTTACTTTTTTAACAAATTATACAGGGAAATGTAGACATGCCTTTACTGCGGCATCCGGATAAGTCCGGGCTTTTACAGGATCCGACAGCTTTAAATACACGGGGACGGTTCTACTGTATTTCATTAGCTGAATATGGCATTGAAATAGCCCTTTTGGCAAAAATATAATTGATTTTTGCCAATAATCAAGAACCGTCCCCAGAAATACACGGGGACGGTTCTACTGTATTTTCATTAGCTGAATATGGCATTGAAATAGCCTTTTAGCAAAAATATAATTGATTTTCGCCAATAATCAAGAACCGTCCCCATGTATCATAGCATGTAAAAACCGTTCGTGTATCTATTGGAAAAAACACGCAGGAACCGTTCCTGCGTGTCTGTCATCAAAAGCCCTTGTCAATGCTTGCCGCTGAAGCGGCAATAATAGACACTGCCGGCTTTTGAAAAGGTATCTCCCCTTTTTCGCCGATCTTTGCATTGAAGGCCAGCTCCAGAACCTGGACGATATCCTCCACCGCGATAACCTCAATTCCCAGATCGCTAAAGGTTTCCTGCCAGTTTTCGCGGGGCACCAGCACCTTGCCTATTCCCGCCAGCCTGGCGGCGTCCACTTTCGCAGCCACACCGCCGACAGGCTTTACTTTGCCCCTGATGGAAAGCTCGCCGGTCATGGCGATATTGCTGCTGACCGGGAGGTTCATGATGGCCGAATAGACCGCAACGGCAATGGCAATGCCTGCAGAAGGGCCGTCAATGGGTATTCCCCCCGGAAAATTCATATGGATGTCATATTCCCTGACATCGACATCCAGAAACCTTTTAAGCACCGTCAGCACATTTTCAACAGAAGCCCTGGCTGAACTTGATCTCTTCAGCTTATGCCCCCTGTTGTCGATTTCCTCTTCATCAACGATCCCGGTGACCTTGATCGTGCCTTTACCGGCGGCTGCCTTATATGCCGACACCTCGATATCAATAACCATCCCGGTGCTGTTTCCGAATACGGCCAGCCCATTGATGCAGCCGATCCTCTGCTCGCTGGAACAGATTTTCTTATCAATACGCGGGCTGTAATGGCCAAATTCCACGACCCACTCGATATCCTTCCGGGTGATCCTGTTCCGGCTTTCCACCTGCACCACGCCGCCCGCGATCTGTACGATATTCACCGCATCCCTGCCGTTCTGGGCATATCTGGCGATCAGCTCCTCCGTTCCGTCCTCTATTTTGAAACCTCCTCTTACCGCTGCATTCCTGGCGATAATGGATACCTCTTCACTGAGAAGAGGCCGGAAATAGATTTCCACACACCTGGACCTGAGCGCAGGAGGCAATTCTTCCGGCGTCCTTGTAGTGGCTCCCACAAGCCTGAAATCGGCGGGAAGCCCTTTCTGAAAGATTTCATGGATATGCAGGGGAATATTTCCGTCCTCCGAGCTGTAATAAGCGCTTTCGAGAAAAACCTTCCTGTCTTCCAGCACTTTCAAAAGCTTGTTCATCTGAACCGGATGGAGTTCACCGATTTCATCAATAAAAAGTATGCCGCCATGGGCTTTTGTCACGGCGCCCGGTTTCGGCTGCGGAATCCCCGCTACCCCGTAGGCTCCCGCCCCCTGGTAGATCGGATCATGTACGGAGCCTATCAAGGGATCGGCGATTCCTCTTTCATCAAAACGCAAAATGGTCGCATCCACCTCAACAAACTTCGCTTCCTTCCTGAAAGGTGAAATGGATACATTCCTGGCTTCCTCCAGGATAACCCTTGCAGCCGCCGTTTTTCCTATCCCCGGAGGCCCATAGATGATGACATGCTGGGGATTGGGTCCGCACAAGGCCGCACGCAGCGCTTTAAGACCCTGTTCCTGCCCTACGATATCCTGCAGGGTAGCCGGGCGTGTCTTTTCAGAAAGGGGCTCCGTCAGCTTGATTTCCTTGAGCCGCCTCAGCTTCTCCAGCTCCTTCCGGGATTCCTTTTCGATGGCGCTTTTATTCCCCTGCTGTGATTTCAGCAGGTTTAAAAAATACAGGCCGATAATGATGGAAAAGAAAAACTGTATTATAAGAAAGGTGTTGGTCAACATTCCGTTTCCTCCCGTGTTTTCATAGTTTCACGGGATTATTATTCACACCCTGTATGAACTTTATCCGGTAAGTTTTGAAAGAAAAATAAAATTTGGATTTTTTTCTAAGTCATAGAAATTTCGTCACTACCAGCAATTCAACACGGCTCTGACATTTTCCAGGGAATGTCGTGGCCGATTTCGCTTTGCCCACTCAAGCCTCCGTCCTCTACGAACAAATGTTTTTTCATTATTTCCGCGTTTTTGCATATTTCTTCGGGAGTTCCAAATCCCCTTGGGATTAAATGTAAAGTATCCTACAACTCTTTTTGAACAATTCTGCCCTCTCTCAGTTCATCCTTAAATAATTCATATACATAGGCAGAGCTTTCCCTGTAAAGACCTGTATCATAATTCGAAAGTTTCTCAAATATAGTAGAGTCATATACTTTCTTCATTGCTTCATCAATGGGAATCCGGTTATCTTCAACTACAAATATAATTAAGTCCTGGGTAATACCTTCAATCAATGCTTTTTTGACATCCATTCTAAATACCTCCCGATGATATGAGATAACGTAAAGAATTATCAGAATGAAAAGAGTATTGATCTGTCAACCTTCTATATTCCATACCTTTCACAGTACCATCAAATATAGCCGCAACCCTCTTAGCCATTAATTCTGCCTGTCTTTTAATGGTAATACAGTAGAAACCTCTACCGAAATCCTTAAAAGGCTTGCATCTTTGTAGTTCAACTTTTTCAATAAGGGAATTGGAACCGTGATATAGAATCATAGCAGATATCCCCCATTTTTTCTGCATACCAGCACCATATCATCGATAGCATCTTCAATGCTGAGTGTATGCTCTATTTCATAATTCTCCTTTAAGAAATTTATTCCATCATGTTTATATAAATAATCGAAAGCATCTTTACTGCTCAAATTATACCGGGTTGCAAATTCATTAATACATACCACCATATAATTAACAAGATTAATTTGTTGTCTATTTATCATACAGTTAAGGCTCCTTTCCATGCATACCGGATTAAGCAATCAATTTTATACTTTATCCCTATAAGTGTAGCACAAATTTACATACATTCATACGTGGATTTTTATGTGCATAATAATCAAAATGCCCAATGACAAGCCGCTGGAATTAAAAACTACAAATACCTTCTATAACTTTTTTATTTACAACAAACTATAATCCTTGAAGCACTGATTATCCAGTGTTTCAAGGATTTCAACAAAATTCCCCATCCGTGATCGATTCGGTGACCTAATCTTGAAAATAAGTAAAGGTTCTTGCAATATAATCCGCCCCGCTGTTAACCATATGCTTGAATATCTTTTCCCCCTTTTCGGCCGAAGCCAGGCTGGGCTTACCCCACACACCGCTGCTGCTGTACCTGAAAATGGAATCATAGTTCATATACTCCCTTGGTACAGACGGTACGCAGTCCTGGATTCGGTCTTTCCTAACAAGCTCAGGATGCAGATGTAAGATAAGAGAGGTCTCATATTCACAGGCATGCAGGTTGTCCTTGCATTCCAGCAGCTTTTTCTCCAGGGCCTGGGGAAGGAATTTCTCAAAGTCCAGGATAATGACCTTAATGTCCGGATTGGACGCATTCAGCTCCCTTACGGCCGGCCCGAGGGCAAAATTGCCGCCATGGCAGTTTATAATCACGATCTTTTGAAAGCCCTGGTCCTTCAGGGAGGTTACGATATCTTTCACGACATTGATAAAAGTGACGGGTTTTATCCAGACACTCCCCTTTTTTCCTCGATGCTCAAGGCATGTTGACACGGGAAGCGAAGGCAGCAGAAATGCATCCAGGCTTTGAGCGATTGCCTCACTAAAAGCGGAGGCAATAAGATAGTCGGTGGCGATGGGAAGATGCGAACCGTGCTGCTCTGTGGAACCGATAGGCAAAATTGCGATATCGGGCTTGCCTTGTTCAATTTCATCAGCAGTAGAATTATACCAATACATATAGATACCTCCTGTCAATTAATTCTATCATAAAGCTCTCTATATTGTCTGTAGCATTCCTTGTATACAAAGCTGTTGCCTTCCTCCGGTTTGATTACCTTCTGCGGCTCCATGCATTCCAGGCGGGCGCCGAAGCCGTCCAGGGCGCCGGTACCGATCATGGCGATGCAGGCAGCTCCGAAAACCGCCGCTTCCGGCACCCCTGCCACAGCGATTTCCCTGTTGAAGATATCGGCCTGCATCTGAAGCCAGATGTCTGAGTTGACATAACCTCCGTTAGCGATGATCCGGGCGGGGTTTTTTCCCATGCTTCCGATGGCTTCAAAAACTGAAAACATCCTGTACATGACGCCTTCCATCGCCGCGCGTATGAAATGCTTCCTCCCGTGCATAAGCCTCAGGCCGTGCAGTGTTCCCCGGGCATTTGCATTCCAGTTGGGAGACCTTTCGCCGGTGAGAAAGGGCAAAAAGACCAGTCCGTCGCAGCCGGGCCGTATTTCCGATGCATACCTGTCAAACAGCGCATAGATGCTCTCAATCCCTGCGGCTTCAGCCTCAAATTCATACTGTTTCCTGTATTCATCCCTGAGCCATTTCAGAACGATACCGCCGTTGTTTATAGCACCGCCTGCCACCCACGTATCCCTGGTGAAGCAGTAGCACCAGGTGCGCTGCTGTGGGTCCAGCAGCGGAGAGCCTGCTGATATTCGAAGGGCGCCGCTCGTTCCGATGGTGCAGGACATGGAAGTATCGTCAACGACACCACAGCCATAATTGGCCAGCATACCGTCGCCGGAGCCGACAATCACAGGCGTTTCCCGCGATATGCCCATTGCCGCGGCATATTCGGATTTCATGCCTTTGAGGATATGGGTGCATTCCACCGGCTGGCCAAACCTGTCGGGAGAGACCTCCAGGACTTCCTTCAAAATCGTATCATCCCACGTAAAGCGGTGTATGTTGAAGCAGGCTGTTGTGGAAGCGTCTGTGATATCGATGATAAGCTCGCCAAACAGCTTGAAAAGGATATATTCTTTGAGGGATATGAATTTCGCGGCTTTTGCGAACACCTCGGGCTTTTTCCGCTTCAGCCAGAGGATGTTGCTCAGCGGGTACATGGGGTGCTGCACCCTGCACCCCGTAAGGTTGTAAAGCTGTAAACAGTCAAAGGTGCTTCCGATTTCCTCTGCCTGATGGATCGACCTTAAATCCGCCCAGGTAATGATATTTGTCAGTTTTCCCCCGGACGCGTCCAGCGCCATGAAACTGAACAAGTTTGTACTGAGGCCTATACCCTCCAGTTCCTCCGCCCTTACCTCCGCAATTTCCAGAGATTTCTTTACGACATTCACCAGGGAATCCAATACCACGTCGGGGTCCAGCTCCGCCATATCGGTTTCGGTGCATAGCATGGGGTACTCAATATGCTCGAGGCCAAGCTGCCTGCCTTTTCTGTCGAAAACAGCCGCACGTACGCCCGAAGTCCCTATGTCTATGCCCATAAATGCTTCTGCCATATCTTCCATACCAGCTTTCAAGTTAATAATATACTTCGAAGGGAATCAAAGGGACGGTTCTTTTGATTATTTCTCTTGCTTCAAGCCTTGAACAAGAGAACCGTCCCTCTGTTTCTCATACCCCCGAGTAGGCTGAAAATCCACCGTCAACCGGAACCGTAATGCCTGTCACAAACTTTGCCGCATCCGAAGCCAGCCAAACCAGTGTTCCTATAAGATCCCGCGGATCCCCATACCTGCCCATGGGCGTGTGTTCGATGATCTGCCTGCCTCTTTTCGTGGGCTCGCCTGTTGCCAGATCAGTGAGCAGATACCTGTTCTGATCCGTAAGGAAAAACCCGGGTGCAATTGCATTCACCCTGATTTTATCGCCATAGGCCTGTGCCAGATAAACCGACAGCCATTGGGTAAAGTTGCTTACCGCAGCCTTGGCAGCCGAATATCCCGGCGTTCTGGTCAACGGCCTGTAATAATTCATGGAGGAGATGTTGATAATGGACCCTCCCTCTTCGCTCTCGGCCATCTCGCGTCCAAACACCTGGCAGGGCAGCATTGCACCGGCCATGAGGTTCAAATCCACCACCTTTTCCAGGGCTTCCCTGGGCAGGTCGAAATAAGATACGGTATCCGTTGTCGAAGCGTCCTTCATGTTGCCGCCGACTGCATTTACCAGGATATCGATGCTTCCGAAATCATTTTTCACTGCGGCGCAGGCATTTTTCAGGGACTCATATTCCATGGCGTTCATCCCGTAGCCCCTGGCTTTCACGTTGTATTTCTCCAGCCCCTGGGCGATCTTCACCGCCGTCTCCTCCTTGAGGTCGCAAATGGCCACATTCGCACCTGCCGATGCCAGGCCTTCGGCCATGGACGTTCCCAGGATTCCGCCTCCGCCAAGGATGGCTGCATTTTTACCTTTGATATCAAATAAATTCATTTCTCTTTACTCCCCTTTCAGCATATTGACAAGATTTATCGCCGACCGCACCGCCATTTTTTCCACCGCTTCCACTGTAAAGCCGCCTATATGCGACGTCAGAAGGAAGTTGTCCAACGTCAGGAGCTTATGCCCTTCCGGCGGCTCCGTGGAAAAAACGTCCTCTGCTGCGCCGGCTATCACGCCGTTTTTCAACGCATCATAAAGTGCGTCCTCATCTACCAGTTCACCTCTGGCTGTGTTGACAAGATAAGCCGTTTTCTTCATGGAAGCCAAGGTATCCCTGTTGATCATATATTTTGTTTCACCGGTAAGCGGAAGGTGAAGTGTCAGGAAATCGGCTTCCTTTATTACTTGATCCAGGCCATCCGTTTTGACGGAATATTTCCCTATGCACTCCTTCAGTTCTTTCAACGGAGAGCTTTCCTGGCTATGCGCATCCGCCTCCAGCAAAGGATCGTAGGTCAAAACCTTCATGCCCAAACCGGAGGCCATTCTGGCAACTTCCCTGCCGATATTGCCAAAGCCTACGATCCCAACGGTTTTACCCGTCAGCTCCACCCCTTTTACCCTGTCCCACTTGCCGCTTTTGGTTATGGCGGACACCGCAGGTATGCTTCTGGCCAATGAGAAAAACAGGCCTATGGCCAGCTCCGCAACGGAGACGGCATTGGTCCCTGCCGCCCGCTCCACCTTTATTCCAAGGTCGGCTGCAGCCTTAAGGTCGATATTGTCCAGTCCGGCTCCGTACTTGGATATGGCTTTCAGCTTTTTGGCACTTTTTAGAACTGCTTCCGTCAACGGGTCAATGCCTACGACGATCCCGTCAATGTCGGCGCATTGCTCCATTAATTGAGCCTCGTCAAGGGTCTTCCCCGTCTTATTCTCAACGACCTCGAAGCCCGCCTCCCTTAAAGGCTTATATGCAGCATCCCCTGCCTGGGAAAAGGATTTTGGGGTAATTAAAATCTTTTCTTTCATATGAAACCTCCATCATTGCCTTACTTCACCAGCACATTTTTGTTCACCATTTCGATATTTTTGTTGGGGCACCTGTTGTAGCACATCCCGCAGGCTACACATTCCTCGGAGTTTATCTCCCATTGGTCGGGGGCCTTCAGGTGAATGGCAAATTCGCTGCAAATGGAAGCGCAAAGCCCGCATCCTTCGCCGCAGCCGCAATTCAGGCACCGTGAGGCTTCCCTGGCCGCTTCTTCGTCCGTAAGGGTACGCAGGTAGGTATTGTAATTCTCTACTCTCCGGCTGCCATCCATGGTATACAGATTTGTACCTTCTTCATCCTTGAAATAGCCGCTTCGCTTTAAGACAGCCTCCTTTGATACTACAGGATATTCCGGCTCATCGTCAAGTACCGCGGCGCTGCCCGCGATAAACCTGTCAATGGAACAGGCCGCCCTTTTCCCGTCGGCAATCGCCGCAATCACCGTTGCAACATTTGTTACATCTCCGCCGGCATAAACTGCTTCCATGCTGGTGGCTCCCGTAGACAGATTGACAACAGGCATTCCCCCTTTATCTGTGGTCAGCCCGGTCAATGCCGACAAGTCGGGTTTTTGACCCGTAGCAGCGATCACAGTGTCACAGGGCAGTGTAAATTCCGCTCCCGATACTTCTTCCGGTTTCCTCCTGCCGGACGGGTCCGACCCACCCAGGACCTGATTCACCATCCGGATTCCGGTTACTCGTCCGCCGGCGGCTTCTATGCTTCTAGGCGATACAAGATACATGACCCGGATGCCCTCGGCTTCCGCCTCTGCAATTTCTTCAGCCGTTGCAGGCATTTCATCCCTGGTCCTGCGGTAAGCGATATATACTTCGCCGGCCCCCAGCCTTCTCGCGGTACGTGCCGCGTCCACGGCCGTAAAGCCGCCCCCGATGACCACTACCCTGTTTCCCATTTCCGGCTTTTCTCCGTCGTATACTTTTTTCAACAATTCAAGGGCAGTAAATACACCCTTTGCAGCTTCACCAGGAACACCAAGCTTCAGCCCCATTTGTGCGCCAATGCCGAGAAATACCGCTGAAAAGTCTTGCTTTTTCAATGCTTCAAGGGTAAAATCCCTCCCCAGGGACTGCCCCGTCGCAAATTCAATGCCCATATCCCGGAGCATTTCGATTTCTTCATCCAGCACGGCATGGTTCATCCTGAACCTGGGCAATCCATACCTCAGCATGCCTCCCAGATAATCCTCCTTCTCGAAGACAGTCACCTTGTAGCCTGCCAGCGCCAGATTGTATGCGCATGAAAGGCCTGCCGGCCCCGAGCCTACGACGGCAATCTTTTCCGTCCTTGGACCCGCTCCGGTCCGTTGGGGCTTCCAACCGGCCTTTTTTCCGTATTCGATAACATATCTTTTTATTTCCCTGATGGGAATTGCAGTTCCAATGACTCCACGGGTGCATTCCGTCTCGCAGGGATGGCTGCATACCCACCCGCAAACCGATTGTAGGGGGTTCTTTCCCATGATCAGGTCATAAGCTCCCCGGATATCCCCTTTGGCGACCTTTTGAACATAAGCCTGGGCAGGCACATGGTGTGGACATGCCGCTTTGCAGGGAGCCGCCAGGTTTGGCTCGCTTATCTTCGCGTAGCCTTCATACAGCGTAAGCTCCGGAGCGCTTTTCACCTGAGGCACGATGATGTCCCTCATTTCCCTGGTCGTGGCATACCCGTGCTCTTCCATATAGTCCTTAAGATCGGAAATCAGACCTTCAATGAATCCATAGCCGCTGATCAGCGTCTCGGCGGAAATTCCGATAAGATCCGCCCCGCACATGAACATCTCGGCCGCGTCCCTGTAATTTCTCATGCCGCCCGCCGCCATGATCCGCGGCTCCGGGCCATTTACCTTCCTGATTTCGTAGGTATCCCGCAGGGCCAGAGGCTTCAGCCATGCGCCCGAATGGCAGGACATGCTTATTTCATCCTGCAGGTGATAGGCCGCTTTTCCCGGATCGTCAAGGTTGATGGGAGGGATACCCAGACGGTTTGCCGTGCCGCCTACGGCATCGGCTCCGGCCGCATACAGCGCCTTTGCAACCTGTGCTATTTTCCCGCCCTCCGGTGTAAGCTTGACAAACAGCGGTATTTTAATGACCTTTTTAATTTCCCTGACAATCTCAGCGACCGCGTCCCCCTGCTGCCCAAGGCTGGCGCCTGTCCGCACCTTGCAGCTGTTTTCGTCCCCCGAGGAAAGCTCTACATTGTAGGACATGTTGGGGCAGCACATGTTGAGCTCGATGATATCCGAGCCCGCTTCTTCAAACTTTTTGGCCATATTGACCCAGCCTTCGGTGCCCTGATCGCCGGCATAGGTGATATTGGCCATCAGGATCAGTTCCTTCAGCTCTTTTTTCGCATCTTCCATCAGCTTCAGGCCTTCATAAAATTTAAGCCTTTTCTCGGCAGTGAAGCACAAAGCGTTGCGGTCATTAAAAATCGCATACCGGGGAACCCTGTTGATATAGGGCGCCGGGTCGATGGTCAGCTTTATGCTGGCTGCCGCCCAGCCCGTTTCTTCAATGCGTTTTAACTGCTTTACGGATTTTGTCGTCGGCCCCGATGCGACATAAAAGGGGTTTTTAAAGGTAAGGCCGGCAATTTCTACGGGTAGATACAGATCTTTTCTCATAATCATACATCCCTTTAAAAAATTATTCGATTATTACTGCGACGTTAGTTACTGAATGATCCTGGCAGAAATAACGCATTAAACGTTAGCGATTATTTCTGCCAGGCGCGCAAAAAATGAAATTAACGCTGTAGTATTATTTATTTACGATCTTCACGCCTTCTTTTGCAGACTTGTAGATGAGGTTTATCACCTTTAAGGCTTCCAGGCCGTCGATCCCGCGAAGGCCGACCCTGGCATCCCCGTTTTTCAGGCAGCATTCCATGAAGTGCCTTATTTCGCTCACATAGCCCAGGTTGAATTTCTCATCCACCGCAGGCTTTGACCAGCCTGTGGTTATTTCGGCCTTTTCCACCGTATAACTCAAGCCCGGGATGGAATAGCAGCTGATTGCGGACGAAAAGGTAAGATCCAGATGCATGCAGCCTTTTTCACCATAGATGTCGATCACGTCCTCCATCCCCCCCATGGTGAGGTAATTGGCTTCCAGGAGCGCCGAGGTGCCGTCGTCGAACTTAATCATGCACGCCGCCCAGTCTTCGCCTTCCATCCCCTTATGAATAAAATTGTTTTCAAGGCCGCCGGAGGTCATGGCCGTCAGTTCGGTCCATCTGCCGTTTTTCAGTGCAAGCATGAAGCCTACCGGATGAATGCCAAGGTGAACCATACTGCCTCCTCCGCAGTATTTTATGGTTTGTGCGAAAGGTGAATGGGAACCGCAGTGGCTTTCACGGGCCCTGATGTATAAAGGCTTCCCGATAGCGCCCTCTTCGATGATGCTCAGCGCTTTGTTAAGTGCCGGAGCAAAAAGCCAATCTTCGGCGTAATACAGCTTCCTGCCAGCTTCCTCCGCCGCCTTTACCATTTCGGCGGCATCCTCCACCGTCGTTGCCAGAGGCTTTTCGGAGATAACATCCCTGCCCTTTCTGAAAGCCGCCAGTGCTACCTGGTGATGCAGAAAGTTGGGCATGCATATATCCACCAGGTCACAGTCCGTTTCTTCGATTGCCTTCTCATAGCTGTCATAGGTTTTGTAACCGCTAAGGCCATACCTCCCGGCCAGCGCCTCCACCCTGGAAACATCCTTGTCGCAGATGGCAACGATTTCGGCAATATCCGTACACCTTGAATAGCCATCCATGTGAAGGTCCGCACTGAATGCGGCGCCTATCAAAAGAACCTTTACCTTTTTACTCATACATTTCCCTCCTGTGATCATAGTAAATAACCAGATGGTTACTTATAGACAAAATTTTTCATTTTTTGCACATATAGCCGAGAAACATTTCCGTCACATCCTGTACCCTGCTCCTGATGCTTTCCTCGTTGTCCAGCTTTCTCCCCAGCAGCTTGGCCAGGGTATACCTGTTGGAGAAGTATGAAAAGGTATAGGTCAGAAGCGATAAAATCACCTGCTCCGCATCGAGGTCCTCTTTAAAAACTCCCTGCTGCTTCCCTTTGCCGATGATCTTCCGGAGGGAATCAAACGTAGGATCCTTAATGTCTTTAAAGTCGATGTCCTGAATATACCTTCCCTTATTGAGGTTTTCCCACAAAATCATATTCACATAGGAGGGGTTGGCATTTAAAAAATCAAAATACAGGCCGATCATGTTTTTTATTGCTTCCGTGCATGGAATATCTTCAGAAAGGAGAACAGTCTCCCTCCTGCTCAACCTGCTGTATACGGTGGTCAAAACCGTCTTGTACAACTCCTCTTTGCTGCCGAAATATTCATAGATCATCCTCTTGTTTATTCCGGCCTGCCTGGCGATCTCATCAATCCTGGCGCCGTAAATCCCTTTTTCGGCAAATTCCTGCTCGGCGGCATTTAAAATGTCTTCCCTGGATTTCTGGGAATCCCGTATTCTGCCCATAATCAACCCCGTTTTTCCCAAAGTAACCGTTTAGTTACATTATAACGCAAACGCCTTCCGACCGTCAAGTCGGATTTTATAAATAAACGATTTAATATATTGTATTGTGTTTATACCTTTTCGCAATTCCCCATCAGCCATCTTTTCAACAACGATATATTTTCTATACACATGGGGTAAAAGTTCTGAACCTCTCACTCACATAAGGAAATTGCAAAAATATGCATGTTTGGATAATATGGTAAACAAATACTTTTCATTATCCGCGGATTTTTTAAATATATAATTTGCGCATATATATTTACATATAAAGACACTTTCACGGGAGCTCCATCATGTATTTCTCCAAGATAACCTGTCCAAGCTAAAGCTTCACCAAAAACTGGTTTGGTAGCTCTATAAAATGATATGTTAAGATACCGATAATGTTGCTGATAATAGAACGCCATTTAACTGTAGGTTGCTCTTGTCCTTGTCTTCTCAAGCTTCGCATAGTGAAAACATATAATCATACCAGCATTTCTCAAGTTCAAATATTTTAATTAGTTTTTCTACTGATTTTTCGAAAGATTTGTAATCATATTGTAATGACAATTTATATTTGCAAATAATCCCCCTAACACAGGTGTATAGATTGATAATAGTTTCGCATATGTCAATATTCTGGCCTTTTCTTCCAAACAATTTCAATGTACTATACCTTTCTAGAGTTTTACCAGTAATAATTCTGTTAAAAATATCCTCCAGTTTATCTATATATTGAGGTAAAATTGACATATCCAGTGTTATCTTGTAAAGATCTTGGATAAATAGATTAAGATATTCCAATCCATTGTAAATCCTAAGCCTATTTGCATATTTCGGACGCATCCGGACACTGATTCCGGCAACATCCGGACAGCATTTCGGAATTATCCGGACAGCGTAACGGCACATCCGGACACCTTATCGAAATAATAAAAAACTGGTACTCTTTTA
>JAFABI010000072.1 GCA_023426125.1 Bacillota bacterium | reverse complement strand
TATTTAAAATCATTGATTGAATTGAAACTTTATTGTAGAATCAAATCATCGATAAGGTGTCCTGATGTTTCCGGTTTACTGTCCGGATGCCTTCGGAATAGCCGTCCGGATAATCCGGAATACGCATTTATATAATTTGGGTTTAACTCTAAATAACTCTTCTTTATATTTGAAGATAATATATTCTTCATCTTCTCCTACACAGAAAAACAGGCAGTTTCCATGACATTGAAACCTTTCCTTAAATCGTTCCAAGTCATCAGGATGGATTAAATCTTCACCATCTTCATAAAACCATCGATATATAAACCAAGTATTTCTATATTGTTCCATAAATCACCTTGCCAATTATATATTCCACAGACGAGTTAAGTCGTATTCCGTAATTTAATACGCATCAATAATATCAATTATTTTCCATATAGTCAATTCAAGAGATGAAAGAACTAATCTTATGTAGACTCAAGCATTATGGGAACGTAACAAAATAGACAACATATTCACTAAAAACATAATAAAGTCCTTGAATTACAAATAGGATTAGCAGCAAAGAAAAAGAAATGAGCAAAAAGGCTGGATGTTTGGGGTTTAAAAGGTTTTCAGAGGAGGTAAGGGGGATTTAAAAAAGGCATCCTTGGAAAAGTAAAAAAAATGAAGAAGAACACTTCATTTTTACTTTTTATTAGCCCCTCTTCCTTTAAAATCAATGCTTTATTCATTTTCTTTTCCACTTATCCTTTCCATTGCAAAAAGAAAAGCCATGAGTCCAGAGGCAGTTTTCACTGTTCCCTTTCTCATGACTTTATTATGCTTGAATTGAGTTTGTTTTAGGGAAGTGTATAAACATTATAAACTCGTGTTACTCCCAAATCCCCAAATCCTTCAAACTCAACACTTATTACCATTTCCCAAATACTCCCAGATAATAAAGTCGCGGTAAAAAGAGTGGAAAGTTGCGAGGAAAAAGTAAAAAGGATGGAGCATTTTCCTTTAGTACAAAGTCCTGAGTACTAAGTACTAAGCAATTCAACTATTTTGGCCTTTGGCAGGGTGTTTTCTCTTAGCCTTTTCAATTAAAAAATTGAATAAAAAAGCCATGGGTTGTGAGGAGTTTTAGCCCTCTTTTACCATGACTTTTAACATGACTTTATTATTTCTGCTGCGAGTTTATTATTTTTAATACGAGTTTATTTGGTTGTATCAGCTATTCATAGCTTTCGAAGGAGTTTTACATATTCACCGTACTCATCTACTCCCTCGAAAATCACACTTGTGAAGCCTTTTTTCTCATATAGATGCCTTGCGTTTAAATTTATTGTATCAACTCCAAGAGACATCTCCTCATACCCGAGTCGTTTTGCATAATCAATCAAATAGTCGATAATAATACCACCGATTCCTTGGTTGCGGTATTCATTTTTAACAATCATACGAGATAGATATATTCTTTTATCAGGAATTGTATAATCAAGGTCATCATTCTTAAAAACCAGGGAACCCTCACCAATAAACACATCATTCTCGGTGTAAACAAAAGTAATTCTGTTACCGTTTACCAATTCATCATACCACTTTTTTGTCCTATCAGGATTCTTAGCCATATTCCATATGTTTGCACATTTGTAATAGTCATTAGGTTCTAACTTTATTATTTTGTAATGCCCCATCACCAACCCTCCTGTTTCCTCTCACTATGTATTTGGTTTATAAAAATCACTCTTACTTTCCCTAATTCCATTGATATTCCTCTACTTGAAGCAATACATTTTTGCCTTTCACCTTCCTGGTACTGCTCATTATGAGGTGGTAAGTCAACTATCTCAATTGGTTTGCACCAATCCTTTCGCAGGTTTTCCTTGATGCAGCCTATCCTATCCTTAAACTAATCCTTCCGATTGGCTCTGTCAAACCATGTAAGGTTATCCTATATTCAGTGGGTACATATCCTTTCGTTTCATCAGCAGGAAGTTTTGTTTCAATTCTCAAATCAATTTCACCATTTGTTAAATAGTCAAAATCTTTGAATTCAAACACTACAAAACACCTCCAAAATCCAAGACCGCCAAACTCATATTCTTTAAAATCGACTTTTTTACTTCATGTAAACCATTTAGTATATGCGTGACTCCATTTATCATTAAAGAATACTCAATGCTCAATTACACCGAATAATCAAATAATCGTCATACGGTTCAAATCCTAATGCCGTATATGCTTTGACAGCAGGTATGTTTTTCTTTTTAACAGAAAGAGTGGGCATCTTACCTTTGGCAAAAATTCTTCGGCACATTTCAGAGACAATAGCCTTACAATAACCTTTACTTCTTTCCTCTTCAGCAGTATAAACACTGCCAATCTGGTTTATTTGTCGAGTATATGTCTGTATACATGCTTGGGCAACCATTTTGCCATCCTTTTCTGCAATAATAAAATCCTCTTCTTTTCCCCTCTGTGCTAAGGATTTCCTGATATCTTCCTTGGTTACAACTTGCTTAAATCCATTAGCACGCGCACCCACAATAAAATCGACTACTTCATCACTATCTACTCCATTTGCATCTATAAAATTTACTCCATCCAATATAAAAGGCTTTAAACCCCTGTTTATAAAATATGCACTTTCATCATAGGACTGAATTTCTTTATATACCTTAATCTCCTCATATAAAGGCTTTATAATCTTATGCATACCCAATAAGAACTCGAAATTTCTCTCTTTCATAAGCCCTGCAAATAAAGGAACAGCATCATTAACTTCATAGTGAGGTATGCAACTACCAAGATTATAAAATGGTAAGATACCCTTTAACATTTGACCCTCAAAGAACCCATAATAATCTGCACATCTTCTTGTGTCTTGTCTATTCTCAACACCAAATTCAATGATGTTAGCGTATAAAAATGAAGTTTCAATCTCATTTCTCTCAAGATATTCCAAAACCATCTGTTCGTCAGACTGTATAAGTAATCTAATCATTAACACCACCCCCTGAAATACAAAAACCCCGCAGAATCACTCGTAAGAGTGACTCCGAAGGGTTTATTACCATTCGTGTAAGACTTCATGGTCCCTATGCTGCTCGCACATCAATGCTCAAGCATACTCACTTTTCAGGTATTATTACATATATTTTCCATGCTGTCAATACCATTAAATACTTATTTTTCGGACTGGGAACTGGATTTCTGTAATGTATTCATTTTGGTCTGAAGTCATCCAGTCACCTTTCAAGTACAATTCTCTCTGAGGTCCAATAATTTCATATCCATTCTCTTCAATCCATGGAGATAGCACATTAATCTTCATGGCTCCATAGTATAAATCCTTCTTGGTTCCAGAACCTTGCCATTGACATAACTTTTTTATCCTTAACACGAATTTTTTAAACTTGATACGATTTTACTAGACGATATCAAAAACTTAAAACTCTTCTCCCCCTCTACTCCACCGTGACGCTCTTGGCCAGGTTCCTGGGCTTGTCGACATCGCAGCCCTTGAGTACGGCCATGTAATATGCAAAGAGCTGCATCGGGGTTACAGCCACGATGGGAGCCAGCAAGGGATCCACATCCGGGATGTTGATTACCATGTCGGCTATCTTTTCCAACCCGGTATTCTGTTCCTGGGTTATCGCCATTACGACAGCGCCTCTGGCCTTGACTTCCCGGATATTGCTCACCATTTTCTCATGCAGGGAGTCCTGGGTCATCGGGCACACCACCAGCGTTCCATGCTCAATCAGTGCGATGGTTCCATGCTTCAGTTCACCGCCGGCATATGCCTCCGAATGGATATACGAGATCTCCTTCAGCTTGAGGGAGCCTTCCATGGACAGTGCGTAATCCAGCCCTCTGCCGATAAAGAAAATACTCTTTGCGTTATAGTGAAGCGCTGCGAACTTCTGGATGTCTTCCTTGCTGGAAAGCACTTTTTCCACTGCCGCGGGCACGTTTTGCAGGCCTGCAAGGACAGCTGCGAAGGCCTTTTGATCCATCGTCCCTTTTTTATAAGCGAAGTCAAGAGCAATGAGGTATAATGCCGAAAGCTGGGTGTTGTAAGCTTTTGTGGAAGCTACCGCGATTTCAGGTCCCGCCCAGGTATATAGAACGTTATCCGATTCCCTGGCAATGGAGCTGCCAACTACGTTTACTACGGAAAGTACTTTGGCGCCTTTTTTCTTTGCCTCTCTCAGCGCGAATAACGTGTCGATGGTTTCGCCGGACTGGCTGATAATGATCATCAGGCATTTTTCATTGACCATTGGGTCCCTGTACCTGAATTCCGAGGCAAGATCAGTTTCTACCGGGATACGCGCCAGCTTTTCGATGAGGTACTTGCCGACAACGCCTGCATGGTAAGCTGTTCCACAGGCAACAATGTAGATCTTCTCCAGGTTTTTTAATTCTTCCGCCGTAATGGCGATTTTATCCAGTACCACCTTGCCGTCGATAACCCTTGGATAGATGGTGTCTCTCAACACCCTGGGTTCTTCGCACATTTCCTTCATCATAAAATGCTCGTAGCCTGACTTTTCAGCCGCCTTTACATCCCAGTTGACGCGGAAAACCTCCTTTACAGCCTCTGCGCCGTATTGATCGTAGACAATCACGCTATCCCTGCGGAGAACGGCAATCTCCTTGTCTTCAAGGATATAGATATCCCTTGTGTGCTCAAGGATCGCCGGAATGTCGGAGGCGATATAATTCTCCCCCTTACCGATACCTACGATGAGAGGACTGTCCTTCCTGGCAGCTACAAACATGCCGTCACAGTCCCTGCAGATAACGCCCAGCGCATAAGATCCTTCCAGTTCGTGTACGGTATCTGTAACCGCCTTGACCAGATCGCCGTCATAGTGGTATTCTACAAGATGGGCTACCACCTCGGTATCCGTATCGGAGACAAAATTGAAGCCTTTGGCTTGTAAAAATTCCTTTATCTTAATGTAATTCTCGATGATGCCGTTATGTACAACGGCAATTCTGCCCGACTGGCTGATATGGGGATGCGAGTTAACGTCATTGGGCTCTCCGTGGGTTGCCCATCGCGTATGGCCTATTCCCACTGTACCGGAGATGCTTTCACTGTTCAGCCTCTCTTCCAATGCCGCAAGCCTTCCCTTGCATTTGATCACCTTTAAATCCGTTTGGTGGAATACAGCCACCCCTGAGGAGTCATAGCCCCTGTATTCCAGCTTTTTAAGGCCATTGACCAATACCGGCGCCGCCGCCTTTTCACCTATATATCCAACGATACCGCACATATTCCAATCTCCTTTACAACAAAATAATTTGAGTCTGCACACTAAATTCTATTGGCAACATACAAAAGACACCTTCCGGCAATATTTATGCCTAAAAGGATCTACTTCATGGGCCCGGAAACACAAACACCCCATCCGCTATACACCATCAAATGAGCAAAAACCTACCATTGCATTTTACCATTGCATGGTAAGAAAAAGGGGATTCAATGGTGCTACATGGGCATTGCCATATACGGGCGGATATGGGTTCCAGCCCTGAATACCAGAGGTTGATTATACTTTTCAATTGTATTAAAAACAGTGGAAATGAGCAGGGAATTCGCCGCTCATTGTTCTGCAGCAGTCTGCAGCATAAATGACGTGTATAGGATCAATCACACAGACTCTTTTTGTCCATGCAGTCGCCTGCAATTTTTGTTAAGTCTTAACGATCGTGATAAACCGGAAGGTATCCGCCGAATATTTCGATACCCGGCACTTTTGGCATAAAGCCGTTTGTGCCAGGCGTCCTTCCCCTCGTCGACACAGCATATGCTGCCGTGTCCTGGCGCCTTTTCGTACCCTATGAAATTTTCTCCTTTCCGGGCTAATGCCGTAATCCTCTCATCATTCAAACCTTTCTTTGCTTTCTTCCATCACCTCCCTGGATAATAACGTCATTAATAGTATATTCAATTGAAGCCCGGATTGTCAAATTATTTTTCCGGTTTAGGTTACATTTATATAATGGTGTACCGTCCCCTGTCGCACGGACACGCAATGCGCGCCTCTACAGAACAACAAATTTCGCAGCGTCTATTAAACCCTTCAGCTTAGCCTTTCCTCTATGATTTTTACCAGTTCAAACGCTCTGCCGGCGATGTAGTCCTTATCCTTGCCCTCGATCATCACTCTGACCAGAGGTTCCGTGCCCGAAGGCCTGATCAGCACCCTGCCCTCGCCATGGAACTCGGATTCCAGCTGACGGCACAACCCGGCAATAATCTCATCTTCCATATACTTATGCTTGTTATGATTTTTTACTCTGGCATTCTTTATGACCTGAGGCAGCACCTGCATGACCGAAGCCAGTTCGGACAGCTTGCAGCCGGAGGATCGCATTGCGTTCAGAAGGTTCAGGGCCGTCAGGAGTCCGTCGCCCGTCGTATTGTGTTCAAGGAAAATTACATGGCCGGACTGCTCTCCACCCAGGATATATCCCTTCTCCAGCATCTCTTCCAGTACGTATCTGTCTCCGACTTTTGTTTTGGCGATGTTCAGACCATATTGTCCAGCCATAATGTCCAGCCCCATATTGCTCATCACCGTTGCAACAATGGTGTCCTTCACCAGCCTGTTCCTTTTCTTAAGGTCAAGGCCGATGATGGCCATAATCCGGTCTCCGTCAACCAGATGACCGTTTTCATCCACTGCCAGCATTCTGTCCGCATCCCCGTCAAAGGCCAGGCCGATGTCCGCGCCGCATTCACATACGAATTTTTGCAGACTCTCCATATGGGTAGAGCCGCAGTTGTCATTTATATTTACTCCGTCAGGTTTGTTATGGATGACGCATACGTCCGCGCCAAGCTGAAGCAGCGCTTCCGGAGCTGCCTTATAGGCGGCGCCGTTGGCGCAGTCCACTGCTATTTTTATGCCCTTCAGATCAGCCGATGTGGTGTTCTTTAAAAAATTGATGTAATCCTTTAAGGCATCTTCCATGACGCTTTTTACTCCTACCCTGTCTCCCGTGGGAGAAGGCAGCTGATCGTTTTCCTCCAGAATAATTGCCTCGATCCGGTCTTCGATGGCATCAGGCAGTTTATAGCCCTTTGCATCAAAAAATTTAATCCCGTTGAACTCGAAAGGATTGTGCGAAGCCGAAATCACTATTCCCGCATCCGCTTTATAATGCCTTGTAAGATAAGCTACTCCAGGCGTTGGAATAATCCCCAGGCATATGGCTTCGGCGCCTACCGAGCAAATACCGGCTACCAGCGCCGCTTCCAGCATATGGCCTGAAATGCGCGTATCCATACCCACCAGGATCTTCGGCACATGCTTTGTTTCTGCCGTCAGTACAAACGCACCCGCCCTCCCCAGCTTATATGCCAGCTCCGCCGTAAGCTCAGAATTTGCTACGCCTCTGACTCCATCCGTTCCGAAAAGTCTTCCCATTTATGTAAACCTCCACACCCTCTAAAATATCATATAATTGAATTGTAATATTGCAATAATCCTATTATAACTACTTGGCATTATTATCACAAGCCTTTTGTCGAGTTGTTTTTTTTCATAATTTTGGGATTGCACCTCGTTTAGGAGAACGGAACGGTGCTTCTTTATGATGGTATAAATTTGCAACGATAGTATAAGCTCACTCTATGGATTGCATTCTGCGGACGCGCAATGCGCGCCCCTACACTTTCTACCGCTATTATCCAATCGGCGCATAGGTCCTGATGATCTGTTCCGCCACCCGCATGCCGTCAACGGCGGCGCTCACGATTCCGCCGGCATAGCCCGCTCCTTCGCCGGCTGGATAAAGGCCGCGAATGCCTTCGGCTTCCAGCGAATCTCCGCGCGGAATCCGGACAGGCGAAGATGTCCTTGTCTCCACTCCCGTCAGAACCGCATCTCCCATGGCAAATCCCTTCAACTTGCGGTCAAAATAGCCGGTGGCTTCCTTCAAAGCCCCCGTTACATAGGACGGCAGGCACAGATTCAAATCGGCCTGCCGTACGGACCCGGTGTAGCTTGGCGCCACGCTTCCGAACCTGCCGGATACATTCCCGCTGATGAAATCCGCCAGTCTCTGAACCGGTGCCGAATTGTCCTTTCCTCCCGCCTCGAAGGCTTTTCTTTCCCAGCTTCTTTGAAATTCTACCCCTGCCAGGGGATGGCTTTCGCCAAAATCTCCCGGCTCAACCGAAACCACAAAGGCGCTGTTGGCGTTTTCCCTGTCTCTGGCAAATTCGCTCATTCCGTTGGTAACGATCATTCCATGCTCCGAAGCCGACGCGACTACAATGCCTCCCGGGCACATGCAAAAGGAATAGGCGGTTCTGCCGCCGGTTTTATGGAACAACTGGTAATCGGCAGCCCCCAGGGCAGGATGGCTCTCAGCGCTCCCATATTGGGCGCGGTTGATCAACTGCTGGGGATGCTCGATTCTGACGCCGATGGAAAACGGCTTCTGCTGAAAAATCACTCCGGCCTTCAACAGGCTGTAAAAAGTATCCCGCGCACTGTGTCCTACGGCCAGCACAACAACCTCGGCTTCCACTTCTTCCGAATCATTGATGAGAATACCGGTTATTTTACCGTCATCTAGCTTCAGGGAGGTCATTCTAGAGTTGAACCTTATTTCTCCGCCCAGCTCCTCTATCCTTTTTCTCATGGAAACCGTCACTCGTTTTAAGACATCGGATCCAATGTGGGGCCTGGCTTTATAAAGGATGTCCTCGTCCGCTCCCGATTTGAAAAGCTCTTCCAGCACCCTGTCGCACCGCCGGTCATGAATCCTGGTCGTAAGCTTACCGTCTGAAAACGTACCGGCTCCACCCTCGCCGAATTGCACATTGCTCTCCGGATCCAGGTTTCCGGCCGTCCAATATTTTTCCACTGCGGCAGTACGGTGTTCTACACATTCGCCTCTTTCAAAGATGAGAGGTTTATAACCGTGCTGAGCCAAAAGCAGCCCGGCAAATATGCCCGCAGGCCCGGTGCCGATAACCACAGGGCGGTTAGGGATCCTTCGGCTGCCTGGCACCAGAGCTTCTTCAGGGGGCTCTTCCACTACCCTGACCTCACTGCTGTCCGGCAGCCTGATATTTCCGTCTACCTCGGCCAGAACTGAATAAACCCGGCGGATGTCGGGTTTTCTTCTTGCATCAATGGATTCTTTTGTTATTTTAAAGACCTTTATATCACCGGCGCCTACGCCGATCTTTGCCGCAGCAGCCTTTTTCAATTGCTCAACCCCGCTGTCGAGAGGCATTCGCAAATTATTTACCATAAGCTTCATACTAAAATTAACCGCCAATCCAATCACATTTATGCGGACGCGCAATGCGCGCCCCTACGCTTTTTCATGTTCAGGTAGCAAATACCAGACGACCATTGCCACCCTTGCAATGAATTCATTTTCTGTCTCATTTATGCGGACGCGCAATGCGCGCCCTTATACTTTTCATGTTCAGGTGTGCTGCGGCAACAAACTGATATCCCCTATGGCTCTTCTGTTGTCACAGTTTTCGCCACCTTGACTTCAACAAGGGCTTCACCCATTAGTTTTACCTGGGGAGGCAGTGAAATATTCAAAGGTACCTTGTGCGTGCCCTCGGCCAATCCCGAAACATCTACCGCCGGCTGCAGGCTGCCGATATCCAGGGTGTTCAGTATCGAGGCCCTCCCTTTGAGCTGAATACCGACACTGTCCGTTTTTATCTCATAACCTAGAGCAGCATCATTATTCGTATTTTTAATACCGACCGTACCTTTGTCAATGGCAAAATCCTTTAAGATCAATTGTTCCACAGCGATATTGACAGTTACTTCTTTCGGTTGGTCTGCCAGCGTAACTCCGTTGGGAAGCTTGATCACGCCTGTTGCATTTAAATTCTGCTTGATACCGTCAATGCTGACAGGCTCGGTATTGAGGGAAGACACGGCGGCCAGCGCTTCCGGGGTACCGGTGATCCGCACCTTATCGGGCGATACGCTTCTTGACACCTCCACATAATCTTCATTGGGTGTGCCGGTTACCACCAGATTCAGCGGAACCTCCTTTGCAACCGCCACCTTAACTTCAACATAGAGGTTCCTGCCCAGGGAAGCTATTTCCTGGCTGTCCTTGTTGTAGACCTTTAGCTCCACACGCTTTGTCATATCCCTGTCCAGATCCTTTATGTCAAGGTTTCCTTTAACCAGATCCACGCTGTCGATCTGTGCTTCTTCCCCTTCCAGTGTCACAGAATCGACAGCAGGCGTAATGTCCAATATTTTATACCCCGACTTTAAAGTGACATTTGGGGTTATTTCTATCTTAAAGGTATTGCTCTTTATCCTGGCAACAACAATATCGATCTTGGTCGGACTCCAGTTTTCTATGTTGACATCCTTCTGTGTGCATTCCGGCTGCGAGATTTCAACGGTAGTATCATTGGGCGAAGTGACCCTGGAAAAGTCCAGAATTGCTTTAAAATCACTTTCCCTCACCTTGTCCAGAAAACTCTGGCGTCCCCGGATGGTTATGTCGATGGTTCTTCTGTAATTATTCTTGATCACCAGGTTCTTATCCTGAAGAGTATCTTCGTTTTCAGCCATCAGGGGCACATTGTAAAAGATCTTGGTTTTATAAGGATTGTCCGAAACATTATAGACATAGAGCCAGAACAGTATGGCCGCCAGAACCGATATGATCTTTATATTCAAATCTTTTTTCAGCAGGTCCTTCACTTGGATTTCACCCTCCATATCGCCAGTTTTTTGTTGGGTGTGTTTTTCTCAAGCAGATTCTTGTTCAGGGCTTTCCTGAGGGTGTCGGAGGTCAGGTTTCTTGTGAGGCCTCCATTCAGGGCAAAAGATATTTTTCCTGATTCTTCCGATACAACGACGGCGATGGAATCCGATACCTCGGTGATTCCCAGGGCCGCTCTGTGCCGGGTCCCCAATTCCTTGCTGAGATTGGGGTTGTCTGTAAGGGGCAGAAAGCATGCGGCCGCTTTCAGCCTGTTGTCCCGGATGATCGCAGCTCCGTCATGCAAAGGTGTATTGGGCGTAAATATATTCATCAGCAGTTCCGCCGATACGTGGGAATCCAGCTGTATGCCGGTATTTATGATTTCTCCTACCTTCGTCTCCTTTTCGATGACCATGAGGGCTCCGGTATAAGTCTTTGAAAGCTCCGTACACGCTTTTACGATCTCTTCGATGAGGGCAGTTGTCTGAATGCGAGTATTGGTCTCATCCAGGTTGAATATATCCTTGAAGCGGCTTCTGCCTATCTGTTCAAGGCCTCTTCTCAACTCAGGCTGGAAAAGGACGATGGCGCCGGTGGCCAGGATCGGCAGCGTATTCTGCAAAATAAAGTTTATGGTCTTCAAACCCAGCAGCTTGCTCAATTCCGTGGCGGCAAGAATGAAAAGGATGCCTTTGATCAATTGCCAGGCTCTTGTTTCCTTAACCAGAATGATTAATTTATAAATGATATAGGAAATTACACTGATATCAATGACAGCCCTGAGAATGGACAAAGGATCCCTGATGCCGATATAAGTGCTAAAATTATCCAGCAAGTCCTTAATGTTCAAATTGTAAAAGAAGTCCAATAACCCTCACACCCCTGCCTCAAGGTGACCTATAAATCCTCAATAGAATTATACCTTTTTTTTTAACATATGTAAGCTCTTTTGCAATATTTTTTATTAAAAATTTTCAGGAAGTTTTTTGTGCAATCTCCACAAACATACTTAAACATTTCCAAGATATACATATTCGAGGTACTCAGAAGCCTTTCTCCTGGCCCTTTCAAGAGTTTGCAGCGGAGTGGGCGGCCTGTCGGTCATCCTGTAATTTGGAAAAAACCGGCTTAGATGCAAAGGTATCGCTGTGGAAATTGAGGCAAGCCAGGCGGACAATTCGGCGATTTCTTCCACAGAATCGTTCAACCCGGGTATGACAAGCGTTGTGACTTCAACATGGCAGTGGGGCGCCGCCAGCTCCACCGTTTTTTTTACATTTTCCAGGGCGGCTTTGCATATCTCCTTGTAAAAATCTGCCGTAAAGGCCTTTACATCGATATTCATGGCGTCGATATACGGCAGAAGCTCCATCAGAGGCTTTTCACCGATGAACCCGTTTGTGACAAGTACATTTAAAAGTCCCCTTTTGTTCGCCATGGCCGCACAGTCATAGACGTACTCGTACCAGATGGAGGGCTCGTTATAGGTATATGCGATCCCGATATTGCCTGCCTTTTTATACTCGAGTGCCTTGTTTACCAGCTGCTCAGGCGGCATTTCTACGGTATCCGCATCCTTATGGGCTATGCTCCAGTTCTGGCAAAAGGAGCATTTCAAATTACAGCCGAAAGTGCCCGCCGACAAAATCATGGAACCCGGATGAAAGCGGGACAGGGGCTTTTTTTCAATGGGGTCCATGGACAGGGAGGCAATCCTTGCATAGTTCAGTGAATAAAGGTCTCCGCCGGTATTTTTCCTTACCCTGCAAACTCCGGTACTCCCTGGTTTTATTACGCAGTTGTGGGGACATAGATAACAGTGGACCCTGTCATTTTCCATTTTTTCAAAAAACAGCGCTCTCTTCATTATTTGTGCCTTATTACTTCAAACCTTTCCATCCTGTATTTGTCATCCTGCCTTATTCCGGCTTTCTGCAAAGCAATGGCAACCTGCTGCTCCGGAGTATCCACTCCCTCCAGGTTGGGAAGCAGCAAGCCGGAGCGCATTCCCGACCTTACAATTACACCGTATTTTAAAATGTCCAGTTCATCGATGGACAGGATGGGTTCGGGTTTCATCAGGACGTCCACCGAATAAACCAGATTTTCCAGTTCATTGGCTTCCACCGGATCAAATCTCGGGTCCTGGGTGCCGGCGCTTATTGCATTGTTGACGATCTCTTCGGCAATATTTCCCGCAACCGGTGAAATTGTGCCGATGCAGCCCCTCAACTGCCCGAATTTCTTGATGGATACAAACACCCCGGCGCGTTCTTTCAGCATTTCCTCCGGAAGCTCACCGGACACCGGTATTTTCTTTTTGCTTTTCACATAGGTTTCAAGCGTCTTCCTTGCAAGTGCCACATAGGGATCTTCATCCGCCCGGATGTTTTTCATTTTTTCCAGCTCAGCTTCCTCCTTTTTCTCCAGGACTCCCTTGCCCTCCATGGCTTCGCCCGGCTCAAAAGCTGCGACACAGTAGCCTACCCCGAAAGGGCCTTCGTAAGAATACACCTCGGACTTGATTTCATATCCGTCCATGGCGCCAAACATGATAATGAAGGATCTCAAGCCGCACTCCCCTGCCTTTTCACAAAAGCCTTCGTCCATGGAGAGAAGCTTTTCCGGCTTTGCAGGCTTCAGGCTTTCCACCAGCCTCCGGTCAAATTCCGGCCCGCTTTTGTCAAAGCCGTAGGGACCTTCGGCAGAAAGCTTGTGGGATAGATCGCCGCTGGCTGCAAACACCGCCTTTTCCCCGGATTCATTTAAAGCGCGTGCGATGCATTTGCCAAATTTGTATAAATCGGTATAAGGCATCCCTGCGATGGAGATATGCGCCAATTTGAAGCCGCCGTACTTGCGCGCAATGAAATACAAAGGAACCAGCGCGCCATGGTCCAGCTCCCTGGACACTTTGTACTTCCTGGCCAGCGAATCCTCCAGGCCGCCGCAATATATGCCTTCGGCGTTTCCAAGTTCTATGATCCTGTTTACCAGAGGCAAATTGTTCGAAAACTCCAGACTTACCTGAGGAGCGCCGAATCTGCCGAAATCACCGCTTAATTGAGGGGATAGCGAGATGTGGATGAAATCCTGGAACATGGGGCCATGGGGCGTAGTGACAATAATCGTCGCAGGGGCTGCTTTACCGATTTCCTCTGCGGCCCTTTCAAAAGCCTGGATGGTTGCCGAAGCCTTTCCTCTTTCTCCTTTGCCTACTTCAGGGACAAGGATGGGAGGATGGGGAAAAATATATGCCCTGGTAATTCCGCCCATAATAGAAAGCCTCCTTAGTTATAAGGTCGGGGACAGTGCTCCTAAATTCCGAAAATAGCCGAATAACCGATCAAGCCCAGCGAGGTGATAAAAAACAATATCACCGTTATCAGTGCGATCCATTTTACCAGATTCCTGTTCATGAGGTTTCCTCTTTCCCGATGTATATTTATAATTTACTTAAATGTCAGTATTTACACCCTGCATTAATAATATTTTACATCAATGCGGCGATGAAAACAAGAACGCAAGTGGGGACAGCCCTGCAAAAAATTATAGTCTCAGACCGCTACGCCGCATTGGATCGTGCCATCCTCGATCCAGCCTATCACTTCGGCGATGGCATCCCGGTCATGATGGCGGCACATAAGGTCCGCCGCCCCGGCAGCATCTTTGTGGGCGTTTGCGACAGCGATGCCGATACCCGCTTCCTTAAGCATCTCCAGGTCATTTCTGTTATCTCCCACGGCGACAATACAACTGCATGGGAAATTGAGCATGGCTGCCAGGTGCCTCAACGCGCTGCCCTTTGAAACACTTTTGTTCAGCAGCTCGAGAAATTGCGGCTCGGAATATACTGCATGGAATTCCTCCTTTCTTTCTTTAAGAAAGTCCTCCACTTCCAACAGCCGTCCGGGCTCTGCAGCTACCAGCAATTTCAGCCATGGCTGGGGAATATCCTTAAGGGAGGCATATATGGGATGGAAGCCCTCCCGCACCATATGACTGTCTGTTTCTTCGTTCTGCGCCGCCAGATAAATGTCCTCCCCATGAAATACTTCGAGCCCGGTATCGGGAAACTGCCGGAGGACGCTTTCCGCCACATTTTCAAGATTGGCCGGAAGGCAGTCCTGCCACAATACTTTTTTTGCGGAAAAATCATAAATTGCCGCCCCATTGTATACGATGGCCGGGATGTTCATGGGCAGCACCGGAAGATACGGCTCCACAGCCTTGAACATACGGCCTGTGGCTACGGTAAACAGTCCTCCGCCTGCGATGAACCTCTTTATCGCCTTCTGGTTCCCTTCACTTATACGGCTTTTGCCGTCCAGCAGCGTACCGTCCATGTCAGTGACCAGCATTATTCCTCTAAAAGGGTTGTTGTCAAAACTCATACTGTATCCTTTCCTCAATCAGCATTTCCAGGTAATTTTCGCCGGGTTAGGTTCATTCTCCACTGCGATGGCCTGAAGTGACGCTTCCATCCCGGCACACACCTCAACGGCGATTTTTTCATAGACTTCAGGTTGTTCATAATGGCTTGTTCCTTTCCAGCATGGTTTTTAGCGCTTTTCAGGCTGCTTCATCTCCAAGCCGGAGTTTATTATATCATAAAAAGCTTTTTCCTGCAGCCACAGCGCAAAGCACAGACGTGATAAAAAATTATGGTATAGAAAAAGGAAAAATACGAGAATACATGACCTTGCTGGGGGTATTACACCATCATGATATCCGAGATTGACAAAAGTGACCGTGAGACCATCGGCAAGTACCACGGTTTATCAAGGATCGAAGACTCGTTCCGCATCACCGAGAGTGACCTTGAAGGCAGGCCGGTCTATATCAGCAACAAGGCAAAACCGCCATGGATAAGGACGGCTGGGAATCAGGGCATACGGCCGCAACCTAAAAGCCTCCGCCCTCCATATCGCCTATTTCACTTTCGATATAACCTTGAGTACCGCACCACGCACAGGTGATTTGCTTCTTGTTGGAGTCCCAGCAAGTGAGCTTGCTGCACTTCCCACATTTAAAAAACGACTTGTTCCCGCAGGAGGGACACCCAGGATATTTGGGCGAAATAGAGAATGTTCCCTTTATCTGTACCCTGTCATATCCTTCTCTTTTTGCCCTTGCCTCATCAACAGGAAACGCCCAGTCGCAATCCCACTGGTTCTTACCTGTATCTTCCACTCTAATGCCATATGCTCTTTTGGACTGAGTGCATTTAGACAAAACAATGAACACCTTCATAAAATATCCGCTCCTTATTTTAAGCTCCATGCCCGGTGGCACAAATAGCAACAAAAAATTTTTTCACGTTATCTCCACATGAGCCAGTTCCCTTCTGAAACTGTCGCAGATATACGCCTCATAAAAGCCCATGCGGCTGATTTCCTCGGGCTTGACGATGTGCTCCCTTTTTGTGCTTAGGTTCAGGGTTTTTGTTTCATGGTTAAACAATTCGCCATAAGGGCAGTTCAAAAACATATTCAGATAGGGCTCTTTAACCCTGACCCTGGCATATGCCGCCATGCCTTCAATATAGGACCTTCCGGCCGGCTTTATTTCATGATTCATGGGAGTGGAATCAAGGATCAGCTTGCTTATCTCAGCATCCGTCAGGTTCAAAAAGGGCTCCAGAACCGGAGTGCCCCGGTTTATCACCGTAAGGCTTCCCGTGGCTACCCCCACCCACTCCCCCCGCGCTCCGCGGCATGGCTATTGCGCGTTGATAGGTGCGTTTACAGTTTTTTCGCTGATCCAGCCTGTCTTGCCCTCCGGTGTTTTGACCTGGTACCAGACTCTTCCGTCCTCATCCTGCCGGCTTTGGTTCAAATACACAAGCTTTGTGTCCTGCTTATAGCTCCCGATGTCTTTGCTGTCAAGAGCCGGCCCTTCCCTGACATATGCGTAACCTACATTTATGACCACATAAGCCTCGCCTCCGTCGTCGGTTCCCTCCTGGCTGGAAACCACAGCACCGGGGGCGTTTAAAACCTGGTAATAAGCGTTATCCTTCACAAAGCCCGTGAAAAGACTCAGCCCCATGACATAAACAGGGACAGTCAGCCCAACTGTCAGGCATATTGCTGAAAAAGCCTTTTTGAAAAAACTTCCGGACCTGCTTTGATATGTGTTTGTCGGAATATTACCCCTGGACCTCCTCAATCTGATCAGTCCCTTGGCAAAGAAGAAAAAGAAGGTAGGCGATATAAATACCAAAAATACGTTGAACAGGACTCCAAATGCCATATAATAGGCTTTCAGCTGCGAGTAACCGTTTGCGGCAAACATGCTGTAAATGTTCTGCGCCTTGTAATATTGCGTCACCGCATAGCTAAACAAGCAGGTCACTTGTATTTTTCTGTATTCCAGGAACGCCAGGACCCAAAAGATAATACAGGAAAGGATCAGCCCCTTAAAAAGGCTTTTGAAGAAAACTCCGGCTATGCTCCCGGTTTTCGGGGCTGTGCTCTGAGTCGACGTATTGCCGGATGTATTTGTGCCTGTATAACTGCTCTGTATATTTTTATTCGGACCGATGACGTTGATGGTACATGTAGCCTTATATGCCCCACCGGAGGCGGACACGGTGATACGCGCCCTTCCTTCCTTCAATGCCTCTATGAAGCCAGTGTTGCTCACGCTTACAATATCCGGGGTGTCGGAAAACCAAACAACCGGTGTGCCGGAAGGAGTGACAACTGCCTCCAACTGCCGCTTATCCCTTACAAACATGCTTGTGGAAACAGTCATGAGCACTATTTTTACAATATTGCCGCCGGGACTGGCTTTACTGGCCGTCTGAGAATATCCGGCCTGTTTTATCGGCCCGGCAGTCTGCTTATTGGCGCCGGTTTTAATGTTTAAAACATTGACAGGACATGAGTCAAGGAACGTACCGGTTTTATCACTGATGGTAATCATCGCCATACCGGTTGAAACCCCTTTTACAAATCCGTTCTGGTCAACAGATGCAATACCACTGTTATCCGAATGCCATTTTAAAGTGGACCTGTTGGCGAGACCGTTATTAAGCTTTACTTTCTCGGTCTCACCAATATGTATGACAATATTGCTATAAGCTATATTTACACCTGTCACATTCGCATGACCTTTGGGCGTGCCATTGTTTCCGTCTTCCTCCGGCTGCCGGGTCAGGGGGCGGAATGATGCGCTGCAGCTTTTCCCATAGGCATATATCCATGTGTCTACAGCCCATGCCGCATTATCTCCCATGATTGCATACTCGTCGACAAGCTTTTTGACCAGTTGGTTCCTTGTAATCTCATCCACTTCACCGCCGGCGGTTTCATACAGCTTAAGGCAAATGCCCGCCTTGCAGGCATTAACCAGGAGGTTGAAGTTTTTTTTGTCATTGACGATGAAATCGCTCAGGATAGACTCCAGCCGTCTTTGATCCTCGCAGATGTCTTGTCCGTATCGGTCAATTACTTGCTTGACTTTTTCCTTGATTTCCACTGTAGCCATCATAACCTTTCACAAAAACTTATCGGTCCCCCGCATAACATGATCAGCTGTACTGCCCTTTCCTTTTGGCATCCATATTTGCGGCATGGGTGATGATGCTTTTTTTGTTCAGTATCTTATTGCTGGTCATATTCTTTACGAAAATATCACTGACTTCGCCGGTGTCTATGTAGTAAAGGACAGCGTCAAGCAAGTCCCTGTCCATAGTCCTGAACCGCTTGATGATTTCCGACCTGCTTACATTGTAATTGATATCTACCAGAAATTTAAGTATTTTCTTTTCTTCTGCTTCATTGCATCCGGTCGGCATAGGCCTGCCTTTTTCAGCAGCTTCCCCATCTACGTCCTGCGCAGGCTTAACACCTGTCTTCCCCGCCATGACTCTATCCGTTATGGACCTATCCTCTTTGTCGGCTTCCCTGTCCCTGTCGGTTCTCTTATCTCTCTCCGCTTCGTCATCCGTGGCGGCTTCCCCAACCCAGCGGACGGGTGCATCGTTTTTCAACCTGTCGGCTTTAAGCCACTCTTCGTTGAAAACGCCTACAAGAGTTATATCGTCCCCGCTGTTGCGCGAAGCTTCATACAGCCACTCCTCCAGCATGTTTTCGATATATTCCTTCCCATTGGCCCTAAGAAGCGTCAAATAATCCTTACCTATGGCTTTGAAGCCTTCCTTTTCGGTAAAGCTGTCCCTGTAGCCGTCAGTGCTCAACGTGAACAGGACCGGCATCTTGATGTCGTCTACCACCGGAAGCAGCTTGTAGCCTATGTATTTCCATGAATCCTTCAGGCACAGTGATTCCGTTTCTGTGCCGATCTTTTCTTTATCGAATATCCAGGAGGTTTCGCCGGTATCCGAGACGGACAGGATGTCCCCGTCCCCCAACTGAACCGCCAGGATAAAAACCCCTGTGACGATGAGGGCCAGCAGGGTCGTCCCGTACAGTACATAAAGTTTTTCCCTGTCGAGGGGCTCCCTGCCGTTCCGGGCGTGGAATTCCGCAACCTTGCTTTTCCATCCGTATTCTATGCTTTTCAAAACCTTATCCTCAATGTTCTGGCGGATGAACCGATAAGCGTTGTTTGCGCCGTTGCAGGACAGGATGTCCGTAAACATCTCCGAAACAACCTCTGCAGCTATCCGGGAACCGTCCTTGCTATAAGGGCAAGCCTTGCTTCCATGCCCGTCGGCAACAACCGCGATAATGCCGTGTTCATTCCTTGATACTATGTAATCATCCTGGCATGGGGCCCCGCTCTTTTCGTGGGAGACCCCGCGGATTTTCTTGTCAAACGTATCCCAGACCAATACAACACCTCCTGAAAGCGCAACTTAAGCCATCTCTCACCAAACATCGGCGTCATCGTCACTGACAACAGGTATGCTGTTTTTGTCTATATTTGCCGGCCCCGTCGAGCCCGCATCAGGATTGACCGCCGGCTGTGAAACCGCTTTGGCCAGTGTCGAAGCCCATTTTATGAACTGCACCAGACTATTCGAATTCTTCGCATGCAAGACCAGTTCCTTGTTTTTTGTAAATTCCTCCAGGACACTGTGGTCTGCATCCTGTCCGATGGCAATCGCTATCCTGACCGCCTTTTTGCCCCAGTTCAAGTTCAACAGCTTGTTGAGGGGGGTCTTGTAATCATCGGTGGGCTGCCCGTCGGTGATCAGCACAAGCACCGGCGGCAACGCGCGTTCAGGCATCGGCGGGATCTTCATCTGCTCGGACAGCAGCTCGAACGCCTTGCCCATATCCGTTACGCCGTCTGCACCCAGATCAGCCCAATCAAAGTCTTCGACCGGCGTGGGCGCGGCAACGAGCCATTGCGCCCCGTTTGAAAACCTGATCGTCCTCACTAGCAATTGCGCATTTGGATTTTCGCCCGCCGCCGATTTCATTTCCGGTATCGCCTGCCTTACGGCATAATTGACCGTTTGAATCTTTTCACCTGCCATAGAGCCGGAACAATCGACGATCCATATGAAATGCAATGGCCTCGTCGACATCTCTTTGCCAGGCCTATTTATTGTAGTTGGCATATCTGATCCCCCTTATATTGTTTTTATTTCCCCTACCCTGGAGCCGAAATTAATTTTAGCTCCGGCGGACAGAGGCGCATTTTTCCCGTTTTCAACAGTCAAGCTGGCACCGTCTTTTTTGATATATGTCCATATGCCATTGGAAACATTCCTGATCCCCCATTTGGATGGGTCCAGAGGGTGCTGGTTCACTTCTCCGACAGCCGTTACCATGTCATAATTCCCCTCAACATGGTGCGAATATATCTTCGAGCCTCTGTTGAGCATGATCAGGCTGTTCCCGATCTTCATCCTTGGAGGAAGGGATATGGCCTTTTTGCAATTCCAGCAAATATGCTCCACCCCGTTTTTCACCTTCTGGATGTCATAGAAATTCTCGCTCTGGCACGCAGGGCAGTATATGATGCTGTTTTTAAGCTGGATCAAGGCATCCTTCCACTGATATTCCAGGATACGTTTCCGGGGATTTGCCAACCCTTCGGTGAACGCAGTGGTGAAAACATCCTTCAAGGCTTGCGGATACAGGTCCCAGAAAACGATGGCATTGTCCTGATACCCTGCGACAGGCCTGTTGGAATCATTGACAGGGTCCCATATGAATATGGGGTTTTTACCGTAAATCATGTTCATGGCGGCCATGTCGAAGCATTTGATGTTCGACTCGATGGTACCTTCCAGAGGATGATGTATCATGAACATATAAAACAGCAGCACTGCCAGGGAAAACAAGTCCGTATCCGTTGACGGCGGTTGTTCACCCCTTACGATCTCCGGAGCCATAAACCTCTGAGTGCCGTATATGCTGCAATCCCTGGTCCCATTCACCGTCACATTGTCATTGTCGCATATCAGCACATCCCCGTTGTCCGGGTCAAAGAAAAGGTTGCCGAAAGAAATGTCCCTATAGCAATAACCTGATGCATGCATCTTGTGATACCCGTCCGCCACATTGATCCCCGCCATGCAAAGCGTACTGAAGGTGGGCTCCGTTTTCCTTTTCATCAGGTCAATGATGCTTTTGAACTTCTGGGGCCTTAGGTCCATGATATAGCCAAAGGTGTTGTTCTTTTCAATTTTATCCTTCGGCCACAGGAATTTGCCGTCAGGGGTCCCTTTTGATATCAGGTTGTCGATTATCGCCCTCTGCTCATTTGTTGCCGTGCGCTCATAGTACCATTTTAACGCGTAGCCCTTCCCTCCGGCGCTGACTTCGTAGACCTCCCCCTGTCCCCCTGCCCCCAGAAGCCTGACGACCTGATACGCGACATTGTTGACAGAGTTCAATTGATCCCCTGCATTCAGCATGCTGCCCATAAAACTACCCCTCCAAAATCAAATAATACCTTCCAGGCATTTATAAATGCACCGTTTCTCTTGATATAGTTTATTTCTGTATATTATTTTATTATATCTGACAACAATTGTGAATATATAATTAATTTTTTCATATACCTTCTTGTATTACAGCCTTTTTTGAAAGAAACAGGTAAGATTTTTTCTTTGGTTTTATTCCCCAACGATATAATTTTTTAGATATGGTTTGCTCTTTGTTTGGAATGATTCCGATACACCTTCAATCTAACCGCAGCCTCAAACCTGTGTCTTTTTTGATTGCTCAAATTTCAGGTTTTTAGCGGTACACCGACCAGTTGTGGATGACGGGTACAGAGGCAGGTTCTCCTGCGGAAGGCTAACCCTCAAGCGCAAGGCCCCCGGCGAGTACCGGGGGCCTTGATGTAGTCCAGTGTATCCGGCACAGCCCGGAGCTTCTTTCGGGCCCTGGCCACCAGGCACCATACTGCATAGTTTTCAGACGTATCATCTATTTCATCAGCCCAATCATAACTCTCTGAGTTGGAAAGAAATGTTCCTTTAAAGCAGTACAACACTTGATGACCTGCTTCAGCTCACGACCGAAAGCTGTTGTTCCGCCTGCCACATTGCTGCATATTTGCCGCCTTTCCCAAGGAGCTCATCGTGCGTTCCAGCCTCGGCGATTTGACCGCCTGACACCACCAAAATCTGATCCGCATTTTTCACAATGGACAGAGTGTGCGCAATCATCACTACCGTCTTTTTCTCCTTCAGCAGATTGGCGATGGCCTGCTTGACCGCCAGTTCATTTTCGATATCAAGGGATGCCGTAGCCTCATCCAGCAGCAGGATGGGGCTGTTTTTCAGGATAGCGCGGGCGATGGAAAGACGCTGGCGCTCACCGCCGGAGAGCAGGTTGCCGTTCTCTCCGGCAGGCATATCGTAGCCCTTTTCCATCCTGCGGATGAAGCTGTCACAGTTGGCTTCCCGGCAGGCAGCCTCGATTTCCTCATCCGTGGCATCGGAGCGGGCATAGCGGATGTTGTCCCGGATGTTATCATCAAACAGGAATACATCCTGGTCAACCATGGATATCCGCTCCAGCACACGCTCCGCCGCAGCCTGATTGATTGGCTTGTTGCCGATCAGGATCGTTCCCCCGTCCGCCTCGTAATACTTGGCAATCAGATTCAGGATGGTGGATTTGCCCGAGCCGGAATCACCCACAATGGCAGTCAGCTTCTGATCCGGTATGGAAAAGGAAGCGGCTTTCAGGACAGGCTCGCCCGCCACATAGGAAAAGCTTATGTCCTGAAAGACGATTTCGTGGGTATCTGTAACAAGCGGCTCCATGCTGCCGGTTTCTTCTTTCTCGTCGATAATCGCCGTGATCTTGTTTTTTGAAATCATCAGGTTCCTGTAGCTCATGAGGTTTCTGGAAATTGTATCGGACAGCTTCGCAAAAATCATGGGCAGCATACAAATGAACAGATAGGAAACCGGGTCCAGTGCCCCTGACAGCATCGGACCGGAGGCCGCCCATATCATTATAGGCAGGCCCATCCAAAGGCAGACGCACTGTACGGCGTTGATGGGAATACCGTGGGCCTCATAGCTGAAACTGATGTCGCTGAATTGCTTCATGGCGGAGGTCACCGTTTTATTCTTGGTTCCGCCGACGCCATAGGCCCGGAAGGTCTGGATGCCGGAAACATATTCCACAATACTGCTGACATTTTCCGCACAGACCGCGTTCTTTTCCGTACCGTATTTCCGGATTACCCGGAAGGACCGCCAGAGAAATGGGATCAGCAGCAGTCCGATGCAAAACAGGATCACGCCGCCCGGCAGCCAGAAGGTTCCCACAAAGACAACCATCAGGAGCGTAAAGGCGGTATTCTTGACAAGGTCGCCTACCGTATGGGTCAAAATCTTTTCATAGCCGTTTACATCGCTGGTGATGATATTGATGTAATCGCCCGTCTGGCCCTGGGTAAAACGGGACAGGGGTATCCGCTTGATCTTATCGCCCAGGAACAGCCGTACCCGTTTGCTCACGGCGGCGCCGCCGATCTGGCTGTCGGTGTATCCGATGCCGTAAATGACGATTCTCAGCACAAAGATCACGCCGAGGAATGCTGCCAGCCGAAGCAGGCGGGACAAATCCACGCTTCCATCCCATAAGGTTTTCATTACTTCGTAAATAAGCAAAAAATTGCAGCCGGATAATAGGCCCTCTATTACATTCAAGGTCATGCCGATATAGAATTTTTTGTTTTTCCGCATTGGGTTATCCTGCATATGTCCCACTTCCTTCCAGACGATAGGTGATGCTCCGGGCTTTCTCATAGTCGGCCCAGGCCTGCCGGTAATAGTCGTTGTTCGCCCGAACTTCTTCATGGGTTCCAACACAGGGTATGGTGTGGTTTTCCACAACCGCCACCCGGTCACACATTTTTAAGGCGCTCAGGCGGTGTGCCACAATGATCACGGTTTTGCCTTTGCACAGGTTCGCAATGGCCTTGTCGATTTCCACCTGATTTTCGGGGTCGGCCGCCGAAGTCGCTTCATCAAAAATCAGGATGGGAGCGTTTTTCAGAACCGCTCTTGCGATTGCAATCCTCTGCTTCTCACCGCCGGAGAAACGGGTGCCAAAGCTGCCTACCTTTGTGTCGTAGCCATCCGGAAGCGTCATAATGAAATCATCAATTTGGGCCTCTTTCGCCGCGGCGCGCACTTCTTCCAGGCTGGCGTCACTGCCCATACGGATATTTTCCAATACGCTGTCCCGTGTCAAGAAGGTTTTTTGGAACACAATGGCGATATTTTGCAGCAGGGTTTCATAGTTGATATCCCTGACGTTTTTGCCGCCAATCAGCACTTCACCCTCCTGCACATCATAGAAGCGGGAAATCAATTCAATCACGGTGCTCTTGCCCGCGCCGGAGCGGCCTACCAGCGCCATGCGCTCTCCATCCTTGACACTGAGATTGCAATGCCCCAATACATCGGTTTTGCCGTCATAGGAAAAACGCACATTCCGAAGCTCAATATCGCGCTTCTCCGGGAAATCGCCACCGCCCTCATAAGTGGGGATACTCAGGATTTCCTCAGTTTTGGTAATGCCGGTAAGCACCTGGGCAAAGCTGCTGGCAAGTTCCTGCAACGGCCTGATCTCCGTCAGGTACATCGAGCCGACGAAAGCTAACAGTAGGAAGATACTGGCCGTAATGGAGCCTTTTAAGAAGAACATACCTCCAAGCGGAACCATAAGCAGCATGCCACATTCAATCACCACGATAAACGCGGCGTAGAATTTCCCCATCTTCCTGGACATTTCGTTCCAGACGTCGTTTTCCTCTTTTACCGCGGCGGAAAACTTCTGAAAGGATTTGCTGCCCATATTGTAGGCTTTGATGAGCTTCATGCCGCTGATGTATTCAACCATGACCGAGTTCAGGCCGGCGACAGAGCGGTTGGCCCGGTCCATCATCCCGGATGCGCCTGCAAACATCATGACCATTACGACCATAGCCAGCACCAGCGGAATCAGGGAAATCAGCGCCAGCGGCACATTGACGGTCATCAGGTAGATAAAGACGGCGACGGGTCCGACCAGATAGCAAACCAGCTCCGGTATGTTGTGGGCGAGAAACAGCTCCAGCTTTTCGATGTCTTCATTCAGCACGGTTTTGATCTCGCCGGTGCTGCGCTCATCCAATGCGCCAAGAGGGATCTTTGCCATATGATCGGCGACCATGCAGCGCACCTTAAACAGCGCTCGGTAGGCGCCCTTGTGAGAGGCTATGCCCGAGCTGCCGAACAGTACAAAGCGAATCCCCACGCCTGTCGCTATCATTGCGGCGTTTTGGATCACAAACTCCGCTGTACAGGTCCGATTATAGACTGCGTCCATCAGCCGGTAGATTCCGTAATAGGGAATCATGATGCAAAGCCCGCTGAAGAACGCCAGGACAACGGATAAATACATCCAATATTTTTCGCGTCCCGCCCATCCAAGCAGGAGAGCGACTGGCTTTTTCTTTTTTTGCATAAAATGACCCTTTCTTCCTAAGCTGCTCTGTTAAATAGAAAACAGCTTTTTTAGTTGTTCTTCCGTGGCGGCGCATACGGGAAAATCGTTGCATTGCTCACCGCGATCCACATGCAGGACGCGTGTACAGGTACGGCCGATAAACTCGTAATCGTGGGTCACGATAAAAATCAGCTTTCCCATTGCCGCCAGCTCCTTAACAAGGCCGGCTACCTGGGCCATGCTGTCGAAATCCAGTCCGCTGGTCGGTTCGTCAAACACCAGCAGCTCCTTCCCGGAAATCATGCTGACCGCCACCGCCACGCGCTGCTTTTGACCTCCGGAAAGGGTGTTGGGGTGGTTGGCCCGATAGGGGGTCAGCTCCAGCTTTTCCATTGTGGCCTCAACCAATGCCCGGTCCGGATTGCGGATGCCAAAGGAGCACTCGGCTTCCACGCTTTCCGCAAACATCTGATAGTTCACATCCTGCATCACCATGTAAGAGTATTTCAGACGCGCTTTTCTTTCCTGGGCCCGCCCATTCCAGAGGAATTGCCCATGCGAATCCTTATGCAAGCCGCACAGCGTTCGCGAGAAGGTCGTTTTTCCGGCCCCGTTGTGGCATACGACGCCGATCACTTCCCCTGGGCCGGCCGACAGGCTGATGCCCTCCAAAACAGGATGTTTTTTATAGTGCATAGACACATCCCTAAGCTCCAAAAGCCCCGCAGACGGCGCAGTCTGAACGGACGCAGGGTGTACTTCCCTCAAATCCGTGGCCCGCAGCCCCATTTGTTCCCGCTCCTGCTGTGATAGCTGCTGAAACTGCGCCGGTGTATAAACGCCGGCGATACACCCCTCATCCAAATAGATGATACGGTCTGCTATGTCCATGAGATAATACAGGCGGTGTTCCGAAATTAAAATGGTCTTGCCCCGGTTTTTTATAAGCCGCAAATGTTCCTTCAGGCCGGCAATGGATTCCATGTCCAGATTGGAGGACGGCTCATCCAGCAGATAGACGTCGGGGTTCATCGCATAGACGGAAGCAAAGGCGATTTTTTGTTTTTCACCCCCGGACAGTTCATGGAGTGATCGGCCACGTAGCGCCTGTATGCCCAAGTCCATTACGGCCGCCTCCACCTGTTTTTGCAGCTCATCCGGCGGGCGAGCTTCATTTTCAAGGCCAAAGGCGATCTCGCTGTCGCTGTCCACATTAAAGAATTGGGTACGGGGATTCTGGAACACCGAGCCCACATGCTCCGCAATTTCGTACATTGGCAGATCGACTATATTGCGACCATTCACCAAAACAGTCCCGCTCAACTCACCGGGATAGAACCTCGGGATCAAGCTGTTGACAAGCCTCGTAATGGTCGTTTTTCCGCAGCCGCTTCGTCCGCAGAGCAGGATGCACTCGCCATCCTGCACGGTCAGGCTGACATCCCGTAATCCGCCTCGCTTCTGGCCCGGATAGGAAAACGATACATGCTCCAAAGAAATCATAGGAATACCCCCTTGCAAAGCTGCCCAATCAGAAACGTCGCAAGGAAACAGATAATCACAATCAGGTCTGCCACTCCAAAACCAATTCGCACCAAAGAAGTACGGGGTTTCGGGGTTTCGATGCCCCTGGTGACGGAGGCAACCGTCAGCTCATCCGCCGCCTTGGAGGCCGTCATCATCAGCGGAACATAGATACACTCAACCGTCATGCCGGGGTGCGTCAGAAAACCTTTCAGGGAGGGCGACACATCCCGCATCCGCATGGCGTCCTTGATAAAGCGCCAGTCCTCCCGGATGGTGGGAACATACCTCAGCATAACAGCTATCGGAATCACGATTTTTTTAGAAATGTGGCTTCGGTACATAGCCGACAAAAACTCGCCTACTTTTGTTGTGGAAAGGATGATGCCCGCCAGCATGCCACAGGGGTAAACCTTATGTACCAGTCCCAAGAAGGCGATCAATATGACCTGAAGCGATCCATGCAGTTGTAAAACGCCTATTGTCAAAAAGTATATGGCGATATAGGCAGCCGCGCCCGCAAGGGAATACCGTACCCTCCGGCACGCCATTCCAAAGCTGGCGATCAGCACGACCAGCAGCATTTCGTAGAGCAGCGACGGAGCCATTGCGGCAGACAGCACGCACAGGAGCAGGAGCACGATTTTGGTACGCGGGTCAATCCACAGGCCGGAGCGCACGGTTCCGTGGCTCATGCCGTAATTCCCGCCTTTTCAAATTGTTTTTTGAGCAGCTTGCTCCCAACGAAACCGCTGGCGGCCGCAATGACCAGAGTCCCGATCAAGATGACCGGCAGCATCCCGGTAAAAGCGGAAGAATTCATTGTGTCGATGTATTCCTGCACGACTCCCTTGCTCAGCATCGTACCAGCCCATGCTGCCGGATTGGCAAAGTATGCGACAGAGACTCCGGCAGGCCCAAGGCAAAACAGCCCATAGGCAAAAATGTTCATTTTCACACTCTTATACCCCTTTGTACCAGCTACAATATCAGCGACGATACCCATGACGACATACCCCAAATCCATGCCCCAATGCATCCCCAGCACGAACCAGATGATACCGTTAATGATCCCCAGGATGGAAATCGTACCGCGCTTCGGAGCTTTTGCCACCATCAGCAGGAACACGGGGCCGCAGAGCAGGGCGATACCAAACGGCTGATAGAATGTGAGCGCGGGATTCGGTGCAAACGGCAGGGAGCCGATCAACTGAAAAACAAAAAACAGCGCGGTAAAAATGCCGATGGTTACCAGGTCTTTGATCGTCAGACCTTTTTTATCGAAATACGATGATTGTGTTGCCATAAAGAGTCCTCCTTTTGTGAAGCGCCATTTTCTTGACGCTTTCAGTATGATGTGCTATCATCGGGTTAGACGTTTCTAACTACAACAATAATCGTACCGTATGATGCGCAAGCCTTCAATCCTTTGAAGGCATATTTGTGTAATCAGGGTAAACATTTGTGTAATCGTGGCATAAGGAGTGAATGAAACGGATGAATGATATTGTTGAGACTTATTATAAGGGGAAATTCATAGAAGAAGGCTTCCTGCCGGACGAAGAAAATCAGACTTATTGCAGCATCGGTTCGACATGGACGCTCTCTCAGGCTATCGGCGAGGGAACCTTTTGGATTTACGGCCAGAAGGACCTATTTGATATTAAGATTCACGATTTCCTTTTGCATCAGGACACCGTGCTGGAATTTGATATGCCGGAATGCCTCGGCATCATGCAGTACGAGTCCATATCAGGCGAAGATCTTTCCCCGTACCGCAGGCTGGAGGCCGGAAGCGTCAGGAGCTTTATCGGGGGGTATAAGCCTTACAAGGCGCTGATACATAAAAAAATTCCGATCCGTTCTATTGGGATTGAGATTATGCCCAGCTATTATGAGGATCATTTGAGGAAGCAATATCCCGGAGAATATGCCAGCCCCCAGGACGCTTTTGCGGCAGTCGGCCAGACGACGGATTTCCCGGAGATGTCCCGGCTCCTGGGCCAGGTAAAGCATTATCGGGGCGAGGGCATGGCGGCAAAGCTGTTTTTTGATGGCAAGGTCGCTGAGGCAGTGTCGCTTGTTGTGGAGCGGAGCAGGAAATTCCAGCAAAAAAAAGATACCAGGCGCCGGCTCTCCGCGCAGGATATACAGCAAATAGAATTGATTACCTTATACCTGAACGATCACTATGCGCAGGACACGTCCATAGATCAACTCGTAAAAATCGCCTGTATGAGCGCTACGAAGCTGCAAACAACATTCAAAGAGTATCACGGCTGCACCATTACTGCTTATATTCAACAGCGCTGTATGAGTCAGGCTGAATACTTGTTGGCAAATACTGAGTTGTCCATTGGGCAGGTAGCGGAAAGTGTTGGTTATTCTAAAGCCAGCCGTTTTGCAGAGCTATTCAGAAAAAGTAGTGGATTGCTACCGGGAGAGTATCGAAAGATGTCGTTGGAATAATACCGGCAAGCGACGCCTCCGTGTGTACACGGAGGCGTTTTCATCAAATTTGCCTGTCGGCTAATCGATAGAGTCCTCCGATTTTGCCATTTCCGGCTGCCTATCTCTTTGGATTGTCGGTTTATAAAACTTATTATGAGGCTGTACAAAAAGCTATCCATTTAAACCCGTCCGCCCTTGCGGCAGTAATCATAGAGGCAGCGGGATAACCTTCTTCGTCTGTGAGTGCCATTACCCAGTCTGCGCCATATCCTGATTCGCCTACTGTATATCTTCACAAAACCACTTGACATTGACACGATGTTATAGTTTATACTTTTTATAGAATCCGCAAAAGGAGGTTCATTCGTGGAATTACAGACGATCAGTCAAGTTTCAAAAACATATGATATTTCTACGAGAATGCTGCGTTATTACGAGCAAGTTGGTCTTATAAAAAGCATCAGAAACGAAGAGAATTCTTATAGATATTACGATGACGCCGCTTTGAAACGTGTGCAGCAGATTATAATTCTGCGTAAATTGCAAATCCCGGTCAAGCAGATATGCGTTATTCTGAGCAATCCGGAAGCCGAAACTGTTATTGATATTTTCAATAAGAACATATCGGAGCTGGACAGCGAAATAACGGCTTTATCGACCATCAAAAGCATTCTTGATCATTTTGTAAAAGAACTTGAAAAAATATCTGATCTCGATTTGAATCTTGACTTTTTAAGCGATGATACTGTTTTGAAATCAACCGGAACACTCTCCCTGATTCAAAAAAATGTAAAAGAAACTCATTCCATAAACGATTTGAACAAAGCGGCAGATGTTTTGAACAAGCTGAAAGATGTAAGAATCGTATATCTCCCTCCCATGACTGTGGCGGCTGCACATTTTACAGGCGAAAAACCCAATGAAAAAGCGTGGACAGCGATAAACGATTTTATAAAACAAAATAATCTTTTTGAAATTAAACCCGACTTACGGGTGTTCAGAATAGACTTGTCCAATGCGACCGGACAGAATTTCGGTCATGAAGTGTGGGTATCCATCCCCAATGATTATGATGTCCCGACTCTGCTCATCAAAAAGAAATTCCACGGTGGGCAATATGCGGCGCATTTATTGGGTGACGACGGATTTTTGACCTATCTTGGAATGCAGGATTGGATCAATGAAAATGAAAAGTACCAATATGACTATGACGGCAACCTGACGCGTGTCACGCCACCGATTGAAGAAATCGATAGCTTCGGCGGAACAAGGCTCGATCCGGAAGAAATTCTTAATTTTTACGAGATATATCATAATCCCTGTTCGGATATTCAATATGACGTATTCTTTCCGATAAAAAAGCATCAAGAAATTAACGATGTGCCTGTCTCCATTCCCGGTAGTAAAGAGAAGTGCGGTTTCAAAGCAAGCATCGTCACTAAAAATAAATTCAAGATCGTTGGATTCACAAAAATCATGACCCCGGATACGAATCCCCAAGAATTCGAAGAAGAATTGATTACAGATGGCCGCTTGGATTTATTAAATAAATACAAGAAGCCCGGTGCGCCAATCTTAGGATTCGGTTCGCTAGATATGGATTCGCAAATACGGGGCGGCTGGCGTTGGTCAATTTGTTTACAAGAAGCCGATATTACGGATATGGATGCGATTATGAAGCATAATCCATATGTCAGAACCTTAGATGCTTCACGGTGGTTGATTATCGAACATAAAAAAGAAGAACCGTTTGACGACCACAGTATCTGCATGAAGCTGGGATATACATGGAACGGAACTCTTTCCGGTTCGCTCTATGTAAGACCCGACGGCAGGATCGGTAAACTGAACCCGGACGACCGAGCGGATTGCGAAAGCATCGTTTACTGCTGGTATCCGGTGAAATATGAATAA